>NZ_VWXL01000002.1 GCF_009746625.1 Caproicibacter fermentans | reverse complement strand
GAAGTTTCAGTGAGACCTGACAAGGGAGAAGTGCGCCCATTTCCGCAAAAGTGGAAATAAATTCAGGAGTATAGCGTTGAAATTCGACGTAATCATTCAGTTTGGAACGCCTCTTGAATCCCTTTTCTCTGAATTCCTCTTCCTGCGCCATTTGTTCAGAGGTTCCCTAATAATCGTTGGGAAAAAATGTAGGCTAGACATAATAAAGTAAAGGCTTGTGATGTAAGCTTTCCCGCAAAAAGCGTTAGATAATACCCGCGAAAGTAATAATTATCTTGCTCTGTCTCTGTATAATATCGATAATAGTATAATAAACGCTCTTTTCGTTCACTGATTTCTTCTTTTCTTAAAATAGACTGAATTTCAGGGCAGTGAAATTCATAAAAGCAATTTTGATCCTTATCTATAAAAATCTCATGTTTTGCAATATCTAAGCTATTAGAAACAACATTATTATCTTTATTTGTTATTTCTGATATTTCAATTGATGTAAATTTTTCCAAGGAAAGAGCAGAGGACATAATGATGTCTTCCATATCAGATTCGGCAACATCACTCTTTCGACCATTGGATTTTAATTGATCCAAACGATAGTGTACAACTTTTTCCAACGCATCAAAATATTCGCTATTTTGTAGCTGAATATCAGCAAACAGAAAATCAACCAAGGCAAGATTACCACCGCTGATCTTTTGTATTTGTGCGATTTTTTTTTGAAAATTCTCTGTAATAGTAAGGGAGAAGTGTTCTTTTTGTAAATATGCAATGATATCTTTTTCGCTATAAGGCTCCATATTAATATTTTCAATCGATGACAACTGATCAAAGACATGTCGATCAAAAAAATCTGATCTTGTGTCTGTTAGTATCAAAAATATTTTTTTATTGAATTCAGTTTCCAGATTGATGATGTTTTCTATGATTAGTCGGATAAAGAGCTTTATAGTACTATCTGCATCAGAAAAATTTTCCACGCAGAATAACGTATTTGAATGCAACCGCTTCCGGAGAATTTTTCTTAATTGCTGATATTGATTATTGCAATCTTGCAGTCCAACTCCAAAACCCAAATTTATAACAGGAGTCCCGATTGAAAACGATATTTCGCTTATGCGTGGGTGTTGAAATGTTCTACCAGGAGAAACGAATACGTCTCCGCGATTAATATAAGCATTGACTGGATGTATACCCCGTTGCTCTAGTCCTTTAATCACCCTGTTGATCACATATCGTTTCCCGCTTCCAGACGGACCTGTCACCAATACGACTTTTTCTGCATATCCATCCAGATAACTCCGAATCATCCGTTCCGCTAATTCGTTGCGTCGATTAAGACCTACACAGTTGCTGTTTTTCATACAATTCTCCCGATGATAATTACATATTATCCTTCATTCTTTTATAGTATATCACGCCCCTGTACGTATTTCACCAATATATTCCTGATTTTGCAAAAATTTTAGAAACTCAATGTCAAACTAAATCACATACTGCTCATCATCGCGTCAAAACCACGTACAGAGTGACGATTCATTTTAGTACCACCAGCAGTGAAACCATGAACGATAAAATCAAGCAGATGCTCCGTAATGAGATACAGCGGATATAGCCCGTAACATTAACAGTCCGGGAATCTGAAAACGGATTCCCGGACTTATTTTTGTTCTACGAACAAAAGATGATTTGTGGAATAAATCTATCGGTCAGATATTAATTCGGACTCAATCATACATACTTTTGTAAAGTTAAAACCCATCTGTGTTAGGCGGACGAATCCCTTCTCTAATACGATTTTATCAAATTCGCCATGTATAAGCATATTGCCCCTTACTGTTGAAATGGAAAATCCGCTGCCCGGACTTCCTGGAGCAATATACTCAGCTAATTTTTTATATGCTTGATTATCATAGAAAGAGGTGTACTTATCATCAGCAAGCGCTTGCGTATATTTAATTTCAATTAAGCCTAACCTTACCAAGTTAACTATGGATGCTGAAATAGCTTCCCATTCTTCACATGCTGGTACAGAAACTATATTGCTGTAGATCATTCTACGAGTATTATTTTTTGCCAATAAATAATTGACTATCGGAAGGTATGTTTCTGGGAATGAATATATTCCTGTTCCACTTAATTCTGGAGTAGGATTAGAATTTTCATTGGTTGATATAGAAAGGCCTATTTTCATTTCTTGTTTAGGCCTAAATAGCATAAGAATTTTGGCATCCAAAGGAGACAGCTGAGTAAGTATGTTAACAAACGAAGGATGCACAGCAGAAAGCATTTGGGAATCACAAGAATGCGCAACCAGATTAGCAAACATTTCTCTCATCTGCTCTTCTTCGAGATAATAGCGACTAGCATCCAATGCCGGGCCTATTACATTCAATGGCGGAGATATTTGTCGTACGGTTGGAATTTGATTGAACTTTCTATTTATCTTCTCTTTGAAATCATCCAGCCACGCATTACGAAAAATTACTGCTGCTTGAATAGGGGTAAATAACACATTGATTAAATCAGATATTCCTTTGCCAATTTCTTTGGCTGGAGCATCCAATGCCTGTAAGAATAGGTGAAGAATAAAGGCTCAGAACACTTCGCAGTATTTCCTGCGTTTGGTTTTACAGTCATCGGCTTCAATTACAATTTGTCAATGGCAGATGATGGCTGAATACAATCACGGGATTTAGGTAAAATGCCGCTTGATTCATACATACCACAGTTTAGCGAGCATCCCTTAATTATCCCTTAATTTGTAAAATGAAAATGCAAAACTTGTATTTTTAGAAAACAAGGTTAGCCGGATCGTTTTATATAAAAAAGCTGCAAACCCTGATTCTGACTGGGTTTGCAGTGTCTCTATCTTCTTTAGAAATCATCAAGACCCCGTTCAGTCTTTAATGGATGAATCGACTTAAAATCCTTCGGAAGTGATTCCTTGCCGGTTCAAGTCCGGCTGGCGGCACCAGAACGGAACTTCTCCAAGCCCAGTATTCATGCGGGTTTGGAGACTTTTTTTGCTTTTTTGCGCTTCGCTGAATTTACGGAATCCGTGGAATTTACCGCCTTTTTTTGTAAGGGATGTGTAAGGGATGGAGCACCGGGAAAAACATTCAGGATTGCGTTGGCGGAGGAAACCTTCGAATCGAAACTTAAATAGGTATCGATATTGGCGGTTGTGCCGATATTGCTATGCCCCAGCCACTCCTGTATTTCCTTGAGGCTCACTCCATGAGCGTACAGCAAACTCGCGCAGCTGTGGCGGAGATCGTGAAAACGAATTCTGCGCATGTGATTTTGCTCCAGCACGCGAGGGAAATGATCCGTAATATACGCCGGCTTGATCTGCTCTCCAATCTCGTTCACATAAATGTAATCAAGATATTTTTTACAGTAGGAGCTGCCGCATAATTTTTGATTTCTTTCCTGCTTCTGCCTCAACTCTTGCAGTACCTTTTCAAATGGAGCAACAAGCGGCAATGTTCTGCAACTGGATTTCGTTTTGGTGCGGTCGCGCGCAATCGTCAGAAATTTGCCGTCGATGCTGACTTCCGTAACGGTATGCCGAATCGTAAATGTTTTCTGGACAAAATCAACGGAATCCCATTTCAGCCCAACAATCTCGCTTCTTCGCAGTCCATAGAACGCACCCAGAAGAACCGCCAGTTCAATCAGCGTTCCCTTGACAACCTGGAACAGCTTTTCCAATTCTTCTTCGTTGTAGATGTTTCCTTCGAACGGTTGTTTTTCCATTTCAACCTAATTATCATTGAGCAAGATAGAAGTTTATGATAAAATGAAATAGATTTATCGCTTTAATATTGGCCCGAACCCGTTTGGGTAAGAACGATACGAAGTAGGTGTAAAAAGTGGATTCCGTGATAAACGATAAAATACGGCTGGCCCAACAAGGGATTGCACGGTTGCGTAAGATTGATGCTATGCTTCAGAATCTGCAAAAACAACAATCTCAGATAAACCACAAAGTTGCTGAGCTCAAAGCCGTTTTGGGAAAAGAAAACTATGATGTTGCTAAAATTGAGGATAAAAGTATTACATCCATTTTTTATTCCCTGTTTGGAAAGCTGGAAGAACGTGTTGAAAAAGAACGGAAAGAAGCTCTCTCTGCAAGATTAAAATACGATCAGGCCGTCAGAGATTTGGAAGATATCAAATGTCAGATTTCGAAGCTCTCCGCGGAACGGCAGAATTATATAAATTGCCAGCACGATTTCGACGCTCTTTATGTCGAAAAGAAAGAACAGATCATGAAAAACGGCGGTAAAGCCGCCCAGAGGATTCTGGAACTGACAAACCAAATAAACAGTGAAAAAATAAACCTGAAAGAAATCAAAGAAGCCATATCCGCCGGTCGTGATGCATTGGATAGTCTTAACCGGGTTCAAAACAGTCTCTCCAGCGCCGAAGGGTGGGGAACTTGGGATCTCCTTGGCGGAGGGCTTATTTCGGACCTTGCAAAGCACTCGCATATTGACGATGCCAAAACGGAAACTGAAAATGCGCAGCGGCTTCTGCGGCAATTTCACGCTGAGTTAGCCGATGTCCGGATCAATTCCGACATTCGCATTGAAACGGACGGCTTTGCTAAATTCGCAGATTTTTTCTTTGACGGACTGATTGCGGACTGGTTCATGCAATCGAAAATCAACCAGTCACAGGAAAGCGTTTCACATGTGCAAAGCCAGGTTCATGACGCCGTACATTGCCTTGAATCAATGGAATCCCAGACAAACTCCAGTATTGGAAAATTGGAAGTGGAACTGGAAAGTCTGATTGTCACTACGTAATAACCAGGTGGGAGAGGACATGCCTGGTTTCAAAACACAATACAAATATTATTCTTATAAGAAAGACAGTCTTAATACGATCTACTTGATCTAAGACTCATCTGAAAATTATATTTACGCGGTGGAAGATTTGTACTGATTGAAATCTATAAAGAGGTGGATCATGAAAAAAATCTAAAAAAACTGTTTCTGCCGATTTTTTATTAGCTCTCATCCTTGTTATGGCATTCTGGTCAGAAACCGATACGCCTTCGGAGCATGGAATCCATTGAGTATGCCTAATCGGGTTCCATTGATAAGAAAATATTCGATTAGCGCTCCGGATAACCAAACAGATAAAAAATTATATGCCACGGAGCCCAAAAACGAATTAGTGCCACCCATCATTTATCTGAAAATGGCGGACGGCAAATATCAACAGTACGTTTTGTCCGGAGGACCGTAAATTCAAAATGAAAAGCGTTAAAGCAAGTAAATATTACGCATATATGCTGCGCTGTTCGGACGGCACGATCTACAGTGGCTATACAACGGATCCGCCCCGCCGCGCTGCCGTACATAATCGCGGGAAAGGTGCGAAATATACCCGCTCCCGCCTGCCGGTTACGTTGGTTTATCAGGAAAACTTTTCCACAAAAAGTGAAGCTCTCAAACGGGAAGTATCTTTAAAAAAGTTGTCCCATTCCGAAAAGATTGCGTTGATAGAGGGTAAAGCGAAAATGCAATTGGACTAAGACTGCTCTTTGCTGATGGCTGAATCCTCAGATTCGCTTTTTGCACTTTTATCCTTCAAATATTCCAGATTATCATATCCCGTCCGAATCAGCTTTTTAATCTGCGGGTTGTCGGGGTCAAGGACAAAGCTGCCGAAGGCTTTGTCCTTTTCCTTATCCGTCAGCCACCGCTCCGAGCCGTGCTGGAACTGCCCGACCGCCTTCGGAGTTTTGATATCCGGCGTAATCGTGTCCAAATTTGACTGATAAGGCCGTAAATTTGTAAGATAAAATAAGAGTACCAAAATCAGAATAAATTCCTGCAAACACAGAAAAAGCATCAAATGCTGACGACTGGTAAAAAGTCCAACGATGCAGTTGCCAAACGGCAGGATTGCCAGTCGTGTCATTTTTCGTCAGCAGTCCATGAAGTGTCGCGGAGAAAAAGAGATTGAAAATACCCCCCACAAAGAAAATCAGGAAGCAGATCAATTTGTGGAGTTCTGTTTTGTGCTAAAGAAGTCATATCATGATTTATTTATTATATTGATTAAAAATTTTATACCATTCAGCACAATCTTTCCCATAATCGTTTGGCATGTCTGAAAGCAAATTGTATTTAATGAAAACCATTGCAATCTGATCCATCGAATAATTTACAAAATTGTCTTGATATCATATTGAAACAATAGTTTGACACCAAGAGGGAAAAGTGTTAAATTTACTAGATGACAATGAATTGCATTTGCATATAACTCGGATCATAAAAGCCCATCATTGACTTGGAGGGACATATGGATACAAAAATCGGCGTCATCTCAGGATTTCTGGGAGCCGGCAAAACCACTTTAATACAAAAACTGTTGAAAGGCACCATACCGAATGAAAAAGTTGTGCTGATAGAAAATGAATTCGGTGAAGTCGGTATAGACGGCAAGCTTTTCAAACAGACCGGGATTCGGGTACAGGAAATCAATTCCGGCTGCATCTGCTGTACCCTTGCGGGAGATTTCAGTGACGCACTGAGAGAAGTTATCCGCAAATATAAGCCGGACAGAATTCTAATTGAGCCTTCCGGCGTGGGGAAGCTATCGGAAATTCTCCCTGCCTGCCGCAGAATTGCTTTGAGAGAAAGAGGGGAAGTCAGTTTTTGCATCACGGTTGTCAATGCTCTGAAATACAAAATGTATGCCAAAAATTTTTCCGAATTCTTTTTCGACCAGATTGAAAACGCAAAAACAATTTTCCTGAGCCGAACGCAGAATGTCGAATTGGATCGGCTGCAGGAGGTGGAGCAAAGTATCCGCGAACACAATCCGAAAGCCGCGATTCTCACAACGCCTTGGGAACAGATTTCTGCAGACCGGATGCTGCAGCTTGCCGAAAACGGCATTCCGCTGCTGATAAAGAATGATGAGCTGCCGGAACATCATCATCACGCAGACGAGACTTTTCAAGTCTGGAGTGTGGAGACGCCGAATCTTTTTTCCCGCGACCTTCTGGAATCAGCACTGGAGTCGCTGCCCAAATATGGAAATATTCTTCGTGCAAAAGGGCTGGTTGCACTGAAAGAGGGCGGCTGGCGTCAGTTCGATTATGTCCCTAGTGAAAGGAATGTTCAGGGAGCACAACCGGATTTTACCGGACGGATTTGCGTCATCGGGGAAAATCTGGACAAACCGGGTCTCGCCGCACTGTTTCAGGTATAATTTATGACAAGGATTGAAGTGTTCTGCGGATTTTTAGAGAGCGGAAAAACGACCCTGATTCAGCATATTTTAGAGCAGGAGTACATCGAAAATTACAAAAAAATCCTGATTTTGCAGTGTGAGGACGGAGAAGTCGAATTCCGCGCGCCAGCCATACGGAACAAAAACGTGCTGTTGGATCAAATCGACCGGAAAGAAAAAATATGCTATGAGCTCTTCTATAAAATCAAGCTGGAATTGAATCCCGATCTGGTACTGATTGAATATAACGGAACTTGGCCGATTGAGACACTGCTCGCCATATCAATGCCTAAAAACTGCAAAATTGACCGGATCTTTTTTTGCGCCGATGCTTCTACTTTTGATTTTTATATGAAAAACACCGGCGGGCTAATGGCCAATCAGCTCGCCAATGCCGACGCGGTTTTTTTTAACCGCGTATCGGAAGGTAAGGGAACGCTGAGAAATACGGTTCGCAGCCTGAACCGTTCCGCTTCCATTTTCTTTAGCGTGGAACCGGCGGATTCTTTTTTCAAAAAGCTGTTCGACCCTGAAACATTCAGAGAAGACAGACTTCACCACCGGATCTTTCTGCTGATTGCTTCCGCTTCGCTGGTTTGTATGTTTCTGCTGTTAACGACGGTGATTTTTAACCCGGCACAGCTTTATGCGTCGGTCCAGAGCGTTAATATGGTTTTTATCGGCATTTTGATGCAAGCGGTGCCGTTCCTGCTGATCGGGGCATTCGTCTCCGCCCTGCTGCAGGTATTCATTCCCGATGAGACACTGGTCAGGCTGTTTGCCGCACACAAATGGCTTGGATTCCCTCTTGCGGTAATTCTCGGATTTTTCTTTCCGGTCTGCGATTGCGGCATCGTGCCGATCGCATCGAGGCTGGCGCAAAAAGGCGTGCCGTTGCCGGAAGCGATGGTCTTTATGCTTGCGGCTCCGGCGGTAAACCCCGTTACAATTTTATCCACCCTATATGCTTTCCCCGGTCAGCCGCAGTACGTGCTCTGCAGAATCGGCTTCGGCATCCTCATTTCTCTGATTGCCGGTTCAATTCTGGGTTTGACGCATCAGAAGGCGTCACTTGTTCTGTTCGGCGGATCTGCTGTGGCATGTTCCTGCGGGTCAGGTGGCTGCGTCCCCCGCCATTCCGGGAAAGCAGGCAAGCTGGAGGCCGTTTTTATGACCGCGGGGCAGGAGTTTCTCGGTATGGGCCGCTATATTATTATCGGTTCCCTTTTATGCGCCACCCTTCAGCAGGCACTGCCGGCCTCCCTGTTTCAGAGTGCGGGCGGGGTTATGATTGTGCCGATTTTCCTGATGCTTTTAGCGGCATTTTTTATGTCGGTTTGTTCTACCTCAAATGCGTTTATCGGCAGAAGCTTTTTGAACGTGTTTCCGCCTGTTGCCGTGCTCGCTTTTATAGTTATGGGTCCTATGCTGGATTTGTCCAATTTATTCATGCTGAGCGCCAGCTTTAAAAAGAAATTCGTGTCGCGTCTTGCGGGAACTCTTTTTGTCACCGGCCTTTTGATTTTTCTGCTTCTTTCCCTGCTGCAGAAAGGAAGGGCATTATGAAACATAAAATAAATTCGGAAGTACTTTTGGAGACGATCCTCTGTTTTTTGTTGTCCATCCTGTTTTTTTACGCATTAATTTCCGGCAGAACAACCGATTATGTGCATCCACGCATCAATGGATATCTTTGGTTTGCCGCAATCGCCTTGCTGATTATTTCTATCATGCTGCTGCCGTCCGCGCTCACCCCAAAACATAACCCGGAACCCGGCAGATACCTTCTGTTTTTCATACCGATTTTATTTGCCCTTCTGATTCCTGCGGGAGCCGTTCAGAGCAGCGCAATTTCGTTTGGGAACGCGCCCGCCGCCGGGACGGCGACAATTTCGACCGGAACCTCGTCACAGGATAAAGGGACCATTATTGCGGACAGTGCTTCTTCGGATGATATCGGGGCCGAAGCGTCTTCCGCCCCTTCTCTTCCAAAGGAAGACGGCAGCGGCGTCATAACGGTGCAGGACGAACAATTTGCCCGTTGGTATCAGGATATCAATCAGGATATGGATAAATATAACGGAAAAACATTAAAATTCAAGGGGCAGGTCTTTCGGATGAAAGAGTTTGCGAAAAACGAAATCGTTCCTGTACGGTATGCTATGGTCTGCTGCACCGCGGATTTGCAGCCATGCGGTATTCTGTGCAGGGGAGACGGGGTTTTAAAATACAAGGAAAACGAGTGGGTATGGGTCACAGGTAAAATTAAAATTGAGAATTATATGAATCAGAGAATGCCCGTATGCTATATTACCAAAATAGAAAAAGCGGAAAAAGCACAAAAGGCTTATATTTATTTCACTTATTAACGACCTTCGTCGTTGAAGGTGTGTATCCTTAGATTCTTTTTTTGCTGGGATTGGGAAACATGGGGAAACGTTTTCGCTTCTTCAGGCCGTTGACCGACGGATTTCCGGATTAACCAGGCCGATATCACTGTGGTAAACGGAATCGTGAACAGCATGCCAAGGCTCCCTATCAAAGATTGAAGAATTTCAACGATAATTTCCTCTTTGTTGAGCAGTTGAAGGATCGGGTAGTTAGAAGCGGCATAGATCAATACCATGATCAGGCTGCTTCCGATATAGGCAAGGATCAGCGTGTTGGTCATGGTACCCATGATGTCTTTCCCGATATTGAATCCAGACTGGATAATCTCGATTTTTCTCATGTTGCTTTTGCTTTTTTGAATTTCTTCCAACGAGGACGCAATCGACATTGCAACGTCCATGGTTGCACCCAAGGCGCCGACGGTAACCATCGCAAAAACAATTGCTTTTAAGTCCAAAGGACACTGTGTGAATGTCTGTTCCAACAGGGACGTTTGATCATTATAATAACCGGTCAATTTCATAATCCGTTCCATAACGATGTAAACGGCTCCTGAAAACGCAACGCCGCCCGAACAGCCGATTGCGGCCGACAGACTTTTTTGGTTGATTCCGCCTGTAAGAATATAGGATACGGCTATGATATAGATACAAATGACAACTGTCGAAGCGAAGATGTTGAATCCGGCCATGATACACGGAACAAACACGAAGAAAATTGCGAAACAAGTCAGTGCCAGCGACAGAACGGTTTTCAATCCTCTCTTCCCGCCGAAAACGACAATCAGACCGACAAAGACAAGCGACAGCCAAAAGACCTGTTCGATTCTGTCATAATTTTCAAACGTGTATTCTGTGGAACTGCCATCGGACAGCTTGCCAAGAACGACTTTATCGTTTGGACTGACCTGCGGCGGCATAGCCGCATTATTTTTGTATGCATATTGGGTGGCATAAACAGATGTTCCTTTTTTATCGCCCGATGTAATGATACAAGTGAATTTTACAACATTGGTGCTGGAATCCGTCTGGCTTGGTGTGACGGAATCAATTCTCGTGACTTTTGCAAAAAGCTGATCGTTCATCTCCGACTCATACCCGGAAATCGTGATATGCAACGCATGTGCGGATGCATATCGATTGCCTACCCATAGAAATAAAATGGAAAACAATAGAACGATCCAAGCAGCCTTCCCTTGACTGATCTTCATTTTTGTCACATCCTTTTTCAATAATCTATGTCCTCTTAAAACAGGATATGACGATCACTGCCTGAATGATCAAGCCAGAAAATACAAAAAGAGAACCGAAAGCATAGCACACACTTACGGCACTCTTCTATTTTTTAAGATAATGTCGGTTGTTTTACCGGCTGAGGCTGTCATATATTTCATTCAGATTTGACTTCATTCGTTCCAGGTAGGTCTTATGATCTTCCCCGCTTTCAATGGTATAAATCTGTTCCACCTTTGCGCCGATCTGATTGGCAAGTGTTTGAGAAACGGCAGGACTGACCATATCCTCAACAAAAATTGTTTTTACGTTGTTCTTCTTACAGTAATCCACCAGTCCAGCCAATTTCTGCGCACTGGGTTCCCCCTCTGCAAATACGTCTTCAACGCTGTTTTGCTTTAATCCAAAATCCCTGCATAAATAGGCAAAAGCGGCATGACCGGTCACAAAGCTCCTGTTTTTGGCGTCGTGAAATTTGGTGTTGTATTCTGAATACAAACTTTCCAACTGCGAAATGAAACTGTCACAGTTTTGCTTAAAGTAGTCTGCGGATGACGGATCTGCCTTAACTAATCCATCGCGGATGTTCTTTGCCTCTGTTTCAGCGCCTTTCAGACTGATCCAAATATGGGGATCATATTGCCCGTGCTCCTTGATTTCATCGGTATCTGTATTTTGGATCGGTGTCGCTCCTTTGGAAGCTTCCACCGCAA
Source organism: Caproicibacter fermentans (assembly GCF_009746625.1). Classification (GTDB taxonomy): domain Bacteria; phylum Bacillota; class Clostridia; order Oscillospirales; family Acutalibacteraceae; genus Caproicibacter; species Caproicibacter fermentans. Next base: position 39,523 of record NZ_VWXL01000002.1, on the reverse strand, counting down.
CCAGATTTTTATTATCGGCCGCTTCAATTGCTTTATCCGCCCAAGATTCCATGCCAAACCCGCTGTATACAAAAACTTGCGCGGAGCTTAGCCCGGTAAGATCCTTCGCTTTCGGCTCAAAATCGTGCGGTTCCGTGCCGTCCGGTATAATGGTCGAAATTTCCACTTTCTCTTTACCGACAGCTTCTGTAAATTCTTTCATTGCGTTGAACGTTACAGATACTTTTACCTTTTTGCTTAAAGCAGTGCTTACCTGACCGGCGGTACTGCTTGCGGCGATCTTGTTATTCGTACTGCCGCAGGCGGAAAAGGCCGGAATGATAAACAAACTTAATAACAAGGCAACAGTTTTTTTTAACATTTTTGCTCAACCTCCAAGTTTTACTTGCAAATGATTATCATTTGCATTTATAATAATCTTATTACAGTTACTTTGTCAAGGAAAAAATTACATTAAATTAAAAGGACGGTGTTTTTAACGATTCAGGCGAAAGGATTATACTTTTCCTATACCGTTTCGGCGCCCTATATACTGGATGGAATTGATTTTGAGATTAAAGATGGCGACTACATCTCGATATTAGGTGAAAACGGCTGCGGCAAAAGCACACTTATGAAACTAATTTTGAAATTATTAAAACCGACAAAAGGCACCATCGTTACAAATGCAGACCATATTGGTTATGTGCCTCAAAAAAATGATTTTTCAAACGCTAATTTTCCTATAACGGTTTATGAAATGCTCAATGCCTACAGAAGACTCTTAAAAATCAAAAATAAAGAGGCAATCCTTGAAGTCTTAGACAGAGTCGGAATGAATCCCTTTATGGATTCTTTGATGGGAACACTTTCGGGAGGGCAATGCCAGAAAATATTTATTGCACGGGCGTTGATGGGAAAACCGGACCTGCTCATTTTAGATGAACCGTCTACAGGTGTGGACATCGGCAGTCAAAAGGAAGTCTATCGTTTTCTGAAAGAAATCAATAAAAAAAACGGCATCACGATTGTCTCAGTCGAACACAATCTTGATGCTGCCATTTCAAATTCTACGCTTATTTATCATCTGAGCGGCGGGAAAGGCCACCTTTGCACGCCCGAAAAATATACGGCTGAATTCTTAAAGAACGAACAATAGGAAGGATTCTCTAGAATGTTAAACTATAGTTTCATGCAAAACGCTCTATTTGTATCTGTTTTCATTTCCATACTTTGTCCATGCATCGGAATTTTTCTGGTACTCCGGCGGTATTCCATGATAGGAGATACTTTATCGCATGCGTCCCTTGCCGGTATCACAATCGGATTATTATGTGATCAGAGCCCGGTCCTGGGCGCTTTTATCTTTACTTCGATCTGCGGCGCTTTGATTGAATTTCTGCGAACTTATTTAAAAAAGTATACCGATTTGATTTTAACGATCGTGCTGTCCCTCAGCGTGGGCATTGCCATTACAATCATCAGTTCCGGAAAGCTTCACGCCAACGCGGATTCCTTTTTGTTCGGAAGCGTTCTGACTGTTACTGAGTTTGACATGATCACCGTACTTGTTCTCAGTATGATATCCGTATTAACACTCATTTTTCTTTACAATCAAATGCTCTATATTGCGTATGATGAAGAAGCCGCTAAAATAGCGGGTGTAAAAGTTAAATTGATTAACTATGTGTTTTCAATCCTTGTTGCATCGGCGATTTCAGTCTCCATCCGTATTGTTGGCGTCCTTGTTTTAAGTTCCATGATTGCTCTTCCGGTGGCTACTGCGCTGCAGCTCGGGAAAGGTTTTAAATTGACCCTTGCTTTTTCCATCGTGTTCAGCGTTGTAGACATTTTATCCGGACTATTTATTTCATACGATTTAAACGTTGCGCCCGGGGGATTTACAGCCCTTGTTTCAGTAGTTGTACTTGTGGTTGTCATTTTAGTCAGAAGAATAGCATCACAAGTAAAAATTAAAACATCGTAAAAAATGCGGCGTTTTCCTCGCCTGTCTTAGGCGGAAATGAGCGATATATTACTTTTTTTCATCCTTTTGACTGCATTCCTTACAATATCCATAGATCTCAATGTGGTGACTTTTTACGTTGAATCCATATTTTGATTTCATGATCAGATCAAATTGACCGTAAGGACAGTCATCAATTGGCATGATTTTATTACAGCCGAGGCAAATCGCATGATGGGTGTGTTCAGACTTCATGTACTCATATCTGGCCACACCGTCATCCGTTAAATTCATTTTTAACAGGATGCCCTTTCCTGTCAGCGTTTCGCAAGTCCGATAAACAGTAGATAAACTGAGTTTAGCATTATTTTGATATAAAGCAGAAAAAATTTCATCAACTGTTTTTGGTGATGAATCTTTCAAAATTTCAAGGACAAGAATTCTTGTTCTTGTCCTTTTTATATTTCTATTTTTCAACAATTTTTCAATTTCCGTTTGGTTTGGCAAGTTTTTCACCTCTTATATAATAATATTATTACTGATATTAAATAGATCTAATTCCTTTTGTGATGGACTTGTCTAAAGCTTGGGCGCCGCGCAATAAAATATGCCCCTCTTCAAGGTCAAATTCTTCCGCCTCATAGAGCCGCGTTTTGCACAATTCTGCGGATAATCCCGTTCGTAACCTACATGACTTGATTGGCAGTGTTTTCTTCTTAAATTGTACAGCAGGAAGAAAAAACTGTCAATTCAAACAGAAGGTAGCCGTACGTGTTTTCAGGCCGCTTGCCTTGAATTTTTATTCGTATTGAATGCAACAAACCATTACTTAAAAACAGCGTCGCCTCTGATGCCAGCATGACATCAGAGGCGTATCTACCTTCATTCTGTTTTAGTTCTTGCCTCATGGATTTTGCACGTTTCATTGCGAGGTGAGCGGCAAAAACCGGATTTCCATGACAGACGTACTCGACGGCGTTGAAATTGGAGAATTGAAGATACCGGGAACCGCGCTTTTCCATATGTGCATAGCAGTTCCTGAGTTGCCCGGATTGGCAGACCGAGGGCGTCCTATATAGCCAATTTGGCGTGGATGCACTCTGACGCCATATGTGCGGCGCAGTCCAGTCCCAAAGATGACGTATTGACTGCCAGATCATAAAGACGGACATCAAGGCGATCGGACTTAGTGAACGCTCGATTGTAAGCGATCCTCTGCCGATCGTTCTCTTCGATCTTTTCTTTTGCCGCCTCTTTGGAAATCTGAAACAGGGAAGCAACGCGCTCAATGCGTTCCGGCAATTCAGCCGTAACAAAAATCTTCACATGTCTCGGGCTCTCTCTCAGAACATATCGTCCCGCCCGCCCTAAAATTACCGCCGAAGTCTTCTCGGCAATTTTGAGAATATATTCCGACTCCAGGTAGAACAGTTCCTTATCGCTTGGGTGATACTGCGGAATCCATCCTGCAGCCGGTACGGTATACAACTGTTGCGTAAGCTTCTCCCACACGGAAGACAGTCGTCCGTCGCGGTGCTCCAAATCCTCTTCCGCCAGATGAAGCTCATCGGCTACCTGTTTCAAAATGTCGCGGTCCACAAATGGGATGTTAAATTCTTCTGAAAGTTTTTGCCCGATGTACGCTCCTCCACATCCGAGCTGGTGGCTGATCGTTACCACATAGCGTTGTTTTCCCACAATCGATGCGCTCCCTTACCATAAGATCAATATTTGCGGCTCCTCCGCCAAAATGATTAGTCTATCGCATTTTCTTCTTTTGCAACTTCATTTTCCAGCTTTGTTTCCCGTTCCCTATCCAGCCTGACATTGCGAACATACAGCACCATATCAATCGTAATTTCAGCGATATTAAGAAAATAGAAAATCCAGCCCAAATAGAAAAGGAAGTCCAATCCTTCTCCTGACGAGAACTGCATAAATTCCCGTATGATCCCAAATACATAGCCGATCCATAAGAAGACCTCAAAGAAAAGGCTTTTTCCTTTCGCGGTTCTGGCTGTATAGGAACGGTAGATGGAAATGGGCCATGAAAGCCCAAAACACAGGATCATGAGTGCTTCCAACAAATTCATTGCTTCGTTGCTCCATTCTCTTCTTAAAAATTTACTTGTACTTTTGCAACGACTCCATTATACTGGAAGCACAAAAAAATGTGAAAAGTATATTCGACATACCGACTATAATGATTTGATATATCAGGAGCGAAAGATGAGTGCAAATTATGACTACTATCGGATTTTCTATTACGTCGCCCGATACCAGAGCTTTACAAAAGCCGCGAATATTTTGCTGAACAGCCAGCCGAACATCACCCGCGGCATGAACCATCTGGAAAGTGAGCTGGGGTGCAAACTTTTTTTTCGGACAAATCGGGGCGTGACGCTGACTCCAGAGGGAGAACGTCTGTATGCGCATATCGCCATTGCCTACGAACAGATTCGAACAGGGGAAGAAGAATTAGCGGGTGACAAAAACCTGCAAAGCGGGATTCTTTCCATCGGCGCAAGTGAAACGGCCCTGTATGGCCTTTTGCTGGAAAAGTTGAGCAGTTTTCACCAATCGTTTCCCGGAATACGGATCCGGATCTCGAACCAGTCCACGCCTCAGGCCGTGGCCGCGCTGAAAAACGGTCTTGTTGATCTTGCCGTGGTAACTACGCCGACCGGCGTTGACAGGACACTGCGGGAAATTCCTTTGAAATATTTTGAAGAAGTTCTGGTTGGAGGACCTCAATTCGCTTTCCTCGCGGGAAAAAACATTCACTTGCGGGAATTGGAAAAATATCCGCTGATCTGTCTGGAAAAGAATACAATGACTTTTGAGTTCTATAACCAATTGTTTCTGGAACACGGATTAACCCTTCAGCCCGACACCGAGGCGGCCACAACCGATCAGGTGCTGCCCTTGATAAAGAACAACCTTGGAATCGGATTTTTACCGGAAGATCTGGCAAAAGATTCGCTTGCACGAGGCGACATCTTCCGCATTTCCCTGGCGGAAACAATTCCGAAACGAGCCATCTGCCTGGTGCGGGATGACCGGCGTTTTTTAAGCATCGCGGCAAGAAAGTTTGAAGAAACGCTTTATCATAAAAATGAAATAGTGAAGTAATTTTCACTTGCCTTTCTACAGCATTTCCAGTTAATTTTGCACTGTGTTTGTATTCCTCCCCCGCCTTCGGCGGGGGAGGAATACGTCTTGGCAATTAAAGCGGAATTGCTGTAAGCAGTGTTATGCTTGTATTTTGACCTGAACCCCGAAAGCTGAGCCAGTAGAAAAGCAGCCCGGTATTCCTGCGGGTTTGAACTTCTGCTCTTTCACGCTTCTCTTTGGCTGTGTCGCAGCAGCCCCCTCGCGGAAAGGCAAAAAAGCCGTTGTCCCCGACTCGGCGGAACGCAAAGAGCGCATCCGATAAATCAGGGGCAACATTATTTTGAAGAGCGATAGGGCAATCTCAGGTTCCGCCGTTCATGTCCCCGAGGCGGAGACCAGAGCGGCAGCCTTTTTATTCAAACGGATTTTCGGTTTTATAAAGCAATCCCTTCGGCTGATTGAAAGCGATCTCCGGGACGCCGAGCGCGCGGAACACCGTAAACAGCGCGCTGCCCGCGTGGGCAAAGGCCACGGCGCCGTGATGCGGGAAATGCCGTTCAATCAGAACATGGCGGTAAAATCGGCCCATTTCCGGAATGGCGAAAATGCCGATTCCGCCGAAGGAGCGGGTGGCAACAGGAAGAACCTCTCCCTGCGCGATGTACGAGGTCAGCCTGCCTTCCGCGCTGCCCTGCAGGCGGAAAAACGTGATCTCTCCGGGGGCGATGTCGCCCTCCAGCGTGCCGCGGGTAAAATCGGGTGTTCCTCCGTTTTCAAGCAGACGGTTCTGGATCAGCTGATATTTGACCGCCGCGCCTTTGGAAAGCTTGCAGAACGGAGTGTTGCCGCAGTGGAAGCCCATGAAGGTATCCTTCAGCGTATAGGGATACTTCCCGGCGACATCGGATTCATAAAGGTCATTTGGCACGCTGTTGTTGATATCCAGCAGAGTGACGGCGTCTTCCGTCACGCAGGCTCCGATGTATTCGCTCAAAGCGCCGTAGAGATCCACTTCACAGGCCACAGGAATTCCGCGGGAGGTCAGACGGCTGTTCACGTAGCAGGGCTCAAACCCGAATTCCTTCGGGAAAGCCGGCCAGCATTTGTCCGCGAAGGCCACATATTTTCTCGAGCCCAAATTATCCTTCGCCCAGTCGAGCAGGGTGAGTTCAAACTGCGCCATGCGCGGCAGAAGATCCGGGTAATGGTTCCCGTCCACGCCGAGCTCCGCGGCCATATCAGCCACAACTCCGGGGATGCGGGAATCGTCCTTGTGAGCGCGGTAGGCAACCAGAAGATCGAGCTCCGAATTTTCCTGTACTTCAACGCCGAGGTCGTAAAGCGGCTGAATCGGCGCGTTGCAGGCAAAGAAATCCTGCGGACGGGGACCGAACGTGATAATTTTGAGCGACTTTACGCCGATCAGCGCGCGAGCCGCCGGGACAAATTTCGCAATGCTCCCCGCTAGATCATCCGCCGTACCGACCGGGTACTCCGGAATAACCGCCGTAAGGTGGCGCAAGCCGAGGTTATAGGAACAGTTGAGCATGCCGCAATAGGCGTCGCCTCTGCCGTTAATCAGGTCTTTTCCCGTTTCTTCCGCGGCAGCAACGTACATGACCGGACCGTCAAAGTATTTGGCGATCAGGGTTTCGGGCGTTTCGGGGCCGAAATTGCCTAAAAACACCACCAGGGCATTGCAGCCGGCCGCCTTGACTTCCTCAACGGCTTTCAGCATATCCCGCTCGTTTTCCACTGTTGTTTTCGCTTCGTAAATGGCGCCGTAGTTCGCCGTATAGGAATCCACAATCGCTTTTCTTCTCTTTTCGGAAAGCGAGATGATAAAGCAGTCGCGGCTTACTGCGATAATTCCAAGCTTTACTTCAGGGATATTCGTCATTTCAAAAACACTCCTTTGTTAATGAAAGCTCCATTTCAGAGCATCATAGAATTTGACGTACTTCGCATAATGTTCCTCATAGCATGCGACATTTGCGGAAATCGGCGCCGTCATGCTTTCCGAACGGATCAGAGGCACGGTTTCCTCCAGGCTTCCCCAGATACCGGCGGTTACGCCGGCCGCCAGAGCGGCGCCGAAAGAGCCGCCCTCCGCGCTGCCGTACACGGTTCTCACGGGAAGATGAAAAACATCCGCGAAAATCTGACGCCAGAGCGGACTTGCCCCACCGCCCCCGGCGATGACAATCTCGCTTGCGTCTTTCGCACTCATCAGTTCGTAGACCTGACGCAGCGAAAACGCGACGCCCTCCAGAACCGCGCGGGCAAAATGCCCCTTGCCGTGGCGGGAGGTTACTCCTAGGAACGCGCCGCGGGCGAAAGGGTCGTTCAGAGGCGCGCGCTCACCGGAAAGGTACGGCAGGAAAAACATTCCTTCACTGCACGGAGGAACGGAAGCCGCCTCGCCATCCAGCAGAGCGAACGCGCTTTTGCCCTCCTCTTTCTCCCTCCGTATTTCATCCTGACCAAGAGAATTCCGGAACCACTGGTAGGAACCGGCCGCCGCAAGGGTCACACCCATCGCACTGAACGATCCGGGTTCATTCCCGCAGAAAACCTGAAGCATCCCGTTGGGATTCGGAAGAAACGAAGCAAGCCCCATGGCGACGACGCCGGAGGTTCCGACCGTCACCCCGACCCGGCCGGATTTTGCGAGGCCAAGGCCGGTTGTTGAGATAACGGCGTCGCCGCCGCCTCCCCCGACGGGAATTCCGGCAGACAGGCCGGTGACATCCGCAGCGCCTTTCGTTACATAGCCGGAAACAGCCGTCGATTCCACCGCCTCCACGAACATTGTCGGATCAAGGCCTGTTTTCCGGATCAGATCGTCGGACCACCGGCGCTCCCTCACACAGAAGAAACCCGTACCGGAAGCATCGGAAACATCCGTTTTAAGCTCCCCCGTCAGCTTCAGCCGAATATAGTCCTTCGGGTTAACGATATGTACGGTCTTTTGATAGTTCTCGGGCTCGTTTTCCTTCATCCATAGGATTTTCCCGCCGGTGTACCCCGTAAGCATCCTGTTATTGGTCTCGGCCAGAAGAGCATCCGGTCCCCCCGCCAGTTTCGTGATCTCGTCGCACTGCTTTTCGGTTCGCTGATCGTTCCACAGAATTGCTCGCCGAACCGCATGATTTTCATGGTCCAGCGCCACCATGCCGTGCATCTGCCCCGAAAGGCCCACGGCACAGACCGTTTTCCCGTTCAGCCGCGGAATGATTTTGCGGATTCCCGCCGCAGTACCGTTCCACCAATCCTCAGGGTCCTGTTCCGACCATCCCTGCTGAGGCGCATAGCAGGGGTACTCCTCCGTGACGGAACCCAGAATCACTCCGCAATCGTCCAGAGCAAGGATTTTGCATCCGGAAGTTCCAACGTCGATTCCAAGGACACATTTTTCAGACATCGTATTTCCCCCGTTACACCCTAGTATTTTTGCCCTGAAGGCCCACGAAAGCTCCGTCCGCCTGCAGACCGGACTCCGGATGTGCAATCATCCACTTGTTTTTGGCAAACAGCAGTGCGTCCTCTCCCTGTGCCGCCGGTTTTGCTTCCAGCGGAAGGTTCGTGCCGCGCGGAAGAATGATCGCGTCCCGGAAGCCCTCCGTTGATGTGCTGCACGGGGCAAAGTGCAGCGTCGTCGCATACAATTCAACCGCGGTTCCAGCCGGAACGAGGAACGCTTCCACCCGTCCGGTATCATAGGTAAACGCCGTGCTTACATCCTGCAGACAGCCAAGCAGAAGGATGAGCTCCGTTCCCGCGATATTGATCTCGGAACTCCGATGATATTCCAGAGCGTTGAGCTTATCATTGCTGCCGTTGCAATAGCCCAGCTCGATCGGAAGTCCGCCGAATTCCCGGTTCTGAAGCTCACCAAAAATATCCAGCTTTTCCAGTTCCGGGTCGGAAGCCACATAAACCGTTGCATCCGGCGGGCAAGGGGTCTTCTTCAGCCTGCTCAGAAGCTGGGCGCAGTTGAGCCCGGAAACGACTCTGCCGTATTTTCGAAAGGCATCGTCCCGGATGGATTGAACCGCGATTGTGTCACTCATGATTTTCACTATCCTTAAATATTAAATTTAATTACAACTTTTAAAAAATACTTTTCATAAAGTATGATAACATTCTATTTTCACCCTGTCTACTACATGAAAGAATAAAACCCTCACTAAAATAAAAGACTTATATAAAACCTGTAAAAATTCGTCCGGATATAAAATATAAAAAAGATACGTGTTATGATTTTTACAAAAGAATTCTATCGGAAAACGCAGTAAGGTTTCCAGCAAACTTTGGAAAAAGGTGTGTTAAGTTTGAATAATCTTCAGGTAAGAGATGTAAACAAGAACAGAATCATGAATTTTCTCTACTCCAACAACGGGGCAACCAAGCAAAACATCGCCGATTCTCTCAGCTTGAGCATGCCGACGGTATCCCTCATTCTGAAGGACCTGGAAAAACGCGGCCTGGTCACGAAATCAGGAACACTGAAATCTTCCGGCGGAAGAAAACCGTTCGTCAACTCACTGGACTACGGCGCGCGGCTCTCCTGCGGGATCGAAGTCACGCAGAACCATCTCCGCTTTGTGGTAATTGACCTCGGAGAGAGTATCCTGTTCTATAAAAAAATCCGTGAACCGTTCCGGAATGACGAGAAATATTTCAGGGCCATGGCCGAAGAGCTAGACCTCTTTCTGCGGGAAAATCACGTGGATCTCAACAAGCTCCTCGGGGTCGGCATTGCCGTGCCCGGGCTGGTAAATTCGAAAGCCGATCTTCTGGAATACAGTCCCACTCTGCACGTAAAGGACCTTCCGATCGACAGTCTGAAAAAGCAAATCCCCTTTCCCGTCATGGTCAACAATGAAGCAAATCTGGCCGGTCTCGCCGAAATCTGGCAAATGGATGAAGTGGAAAGCGCCGTCTTCCTTTCCGTCAACAAAGGCGTCGGCGGGGCCATTATCATTGACAACAAGCTTTATAACGGCATCAACGGCTACTCCGGAGAATTCGGCCATATGACGATTGTGCAGAACGGGCTGCCCTGTAACTGCGGGAAAAATGGTTGTCTGGAGGCGTACTGTTCCACAAAGGTTTTAACGGAACCGAATTTTGAAGACGTGGATGATTTCTTCGCGGCGCTTGAAACGGGAAACCAGTACTGCAAGCAGAAATGGGATATTTATCTGGACTATCTCGCCACGGGGATCAACAACATCCGCACCATTTTCGATGCCGAAATTATTATCGGCGGCGAAATTGACCGCTATCTGGAAAAATACTCCGGCATACTTATGGAAAAACTTCAAGCGCTTCATTCCTTCTGCGGCGAGCCTGACTATCTTCATTTCAGTAAATTCAAAGACAAAGCGAGCGCGGTCGGGGCCGCGCTTCAGCAGATCGACTCCTTTCTGAACGATTAGAAAGAATACGCCGATCAAGCCCTTCCGGGCATAGGATCGGCGTTCACAAAACACAATTTACTTCCGGTCAATCGAGTCGGAAAGATTCTTGCCGCCGTCCCCCGGGGACCCTGGTCCCTGTCCGCTTCCCCGCACGGTAAGCGAATTTTTATATTCCCGCCATGCATAGAGTCCGAACGCAATGGCAGCCAGAAAGAAAACAACACTCGCAAGCACGGTAACCAAGAGCGGCAGGGAGCTTGTGTGCTTCACCTGCGCAAAGACGATTCCTTTCGTCAGATACAGAATATAGAGCGCAACCAGAATGCGAAGAGTCAGCTTGATTCCGGCATTCTTTTTCTTTGTACGAAGTTCCTCTGATTGAACCTGCATTTGTTTTCCTCCCGCTTTTCACTCGCTCCCGAGCGGGCGACGAAATTCCATTTTCGCATTCCGAAACGGGAACCGCCTTCAGCGGACGGTGCGCGCCGCGCTTCGGGTGCTGTTTCCAACAATTTCTTTTGTGAAAACCGCCCGCAGTGCGGCGCGCCCGCAGCGAATCCCTCTGACGGATTTCCCCGCCGAATCGCGAAACGCAATCAGCCTTACTGCTTCCCTACCTTATGGTTCGAAACGACATCGAAGATAACGGCCGCAAGAAGAACAGCGCCTTTCACAACATACTGCCATTCGTCCGGAAGTCCGTAGATCGACATGCCCTGATTCATAACGCCGAGCAGAATCGCACCGATCATAATGCCGGAAACAGTACCGGAACCGCCGTAAGCAGATGCTCCGCCGATAAAGCAGGCCGCGATTGCGTCCATTTCGTAAGAGTTGCCCATGTTGCCGTCGACGGAACCGATGCGGGCCGCCACCAGCAAGCCGGAAAAGCCCGCCAATACGCTCATGAGGAAGTAAGCCCAGAAATAGACGCGCCTCGGGTCAATACCGGACAGTTTTGCGGCCTTTTCATTGCCGCCCACCGCGTAGAAATAACGGCCGAAAGCGGTTTTCATCGTAATGAACGCAAAGATCAGAACCACCAGAAGAATCCAGAGAAGCATAACCGGAATGCCTTTATAGTTGGCGAGCTTCCAGCAGTATGCGATAATCAGGGCATCGATAATGATGACCTTGACCAGCGTGGTGACCAGAGAATCAGCCGCATAGTTCTTTTTTACCTTTTTGGCCCGGCCGGAAAGCATCAGCACGGTCAGCAGGACCGCTACCGCCACGCCGACAATCAACGCCGAAACATGAAAAGACTTGGTGTCCATACCGGGAACGTCAATATAGGAAATAAAGGTATTGAGGAACGCTTCATTCTGAATGTTGACGGTTTTGGAGGCCAGGACGACACGGCCGAGCCCGCGGAACAGGAACATACCCGCCAGAGTCGCAATAAACGGGGGGATGTGGATATAACCGATCCAGAAGCCCTGCCAGATGCCGATCACAGCCGCAATCAGCATGGCAATCAGAATCGTTGGCAGCGCTCCCATGGAGTTTTGGTCCATCAGCTGCGCCGCGACGGCGCCCACAAGGCAAAGCGTGGCGCCGACCGAAAGATCAACGTTTCCGCCGGTCAGAATGCACAGCAGCATGCCGCATGCCATAACCAGAACATAAGCGTTCTGCAGAAGCAGATTGGAAATATTCTGGGCGTAGACCAGTCTGCCGTTCGTTAATACCGTGAAGAAAATGAAGACCACAACCAGAGCGATGGTCATCGTGTACTTTTTAATAATTGAAGATGCCTTTGTCATGCTTCTGCCTCCTACGCTTCCTTTTGTTCCTCTGAAATGCCCTTTTTATCGGAGTGGAGAATGGCTCCCATGATCTTTTCCTGCGTCGCTTCATCGCGGCTCATTTCGGCAACCAGGGAGCCTTCGTTCATCACGTAAATTCTGTCGCACATCCCCAGAAGTTCCGGCAGTTCAGAGGAAATCATTACTACCGATTTTCCCTGCGCAACCATATCGTTCATGATACAGTAAATCTCGTACTTTGCGCCGACATCGATGCCGCGGGTCGGTTCATCCAGAATCAGAACATCCGGGTCCGCAAACATCCACTTGGAAAGCAATACCTTTTGCTGATTTCCGCCCGACAGATTCCCGACCAGCTGCTGCACGGTCGGTGTCTTTATATTCATTACTTTTACATACTTTTCCGCAACATGGTTCTCCATGCCGACATCAATAACGCCGTGTTTGTCACACACCTTTTTGAGCCGCGCCATTGTGGTGTTCTTCGCAATCGTGTCGATTAAAACCAGCCCGTTGGTCTTCCGGTCCTCGGTTACGTACGCGAGGCCGTGCTCGATGGCGTCCTCCTCGGTTTTCAGGTGCACCTCTTTGCCGTTCAGATATTCCCGGCCAGAAATGCCGCTGCCATAGCTCTTGCCGAACAGCGACATGGCAAGCTCGGTACGGCCAGCGCCCTGCAATCCGGAAAACCCTACGATCTCGCCCTTATGTACATGGAAGCTGACGCCGTTTACCACCTGCTTCTCCGTATAAATCGGATGATGAACGACCCAGTTCTTTACTTCCAGTCCGATTTCCTCGCTGACCTTGTGCTCTCTGGCGGGGAACCGGTTTGTCAGCTCGCGTCCGACCATTCCTTTAATAATCCGGTCCTCATCAATGGTACGGTCCTCATTGTCGATGGTCTCAATCGTCGCTCCGTCGCGGAGCACGGTAATCCGGTCGGCCACATAAGCAACTTCGGACAGTTTATGTGAGATGATAATGGAAGTCATGCCCTGCTTTTTAAACTGCAACAGCATATCCAAAAGCATTTTTGAGTCTTCTTCATTCAGGGAGGAAGTCGGCTCATCCAAAATCAGCAGCTTTACGTTTTTGGAAAGCGCCTTCGCAATTTCAACCAACTGCTGTTTTCCGGTCCCAATGTCTTTAATCAGGGTTGTGGCCTTGTCTTTCAGTCCCACCTCTTCCAGATGTTTCGTCGCCTGACTGTATGTCTCGTTCCAATCGATACCGAGCTTTCCGTTGCGCTCATTTCCGAGAAACATATTCTCGCCAATGGAAAGCTCCGGGATCAAAGCCAATTCCTGATGGATGATAACGATGCCAAGCTTTTCACTGTCATGAATGCGTTTAAACTGGCACTCCGACCCATTAAAGAGAATTTTCCCCTCATATTCGCCGAATGGAATGGTTCCGCTTAAAACATTCATCAGGGTTGATTTGCCGGCGCCGTTTTCTCCGACCAGTGCATGAATCTCACCGCGCTGCACTTCCAGATTCACATTATCCAATGCCTTGACACCGGGATACAATTTTGTGATGCTCTGCATAACTAAAATATTGTCTGGCAAGTCAATGCCCCCCTGACTGTGTATTTTCATCTCTGCTTTTATAAATGAAGAGCGGGCGGGGCTGAATAACCCCGCCCGTACAAGCCGTTCGTATTATTTCTTTGCCTTCGGATATTTGCCATCCATCGTGTAGTAACCGGTGTCGACAAGCTCTTTCTGGATGTTGTCTTTGGTAACGACAGTCGGGACAAGCAGATAGGAAGGAATAATGCCTTTTTTGTTGTCGTAGGACTTCGTGTCATAGGAGCAGTCGAACTTCCAGCCCGAGGACTTAATCAGGCTTTCGTCCGGCTTTTGGCCGTTCAGCATCGCCATGCCGATATCAAGCGTGGCAACCGCTTCGTTCGCAACAGCCTTGTAGACCGTCATGGACTGTTTGCCGTCAATGATATTCGCAAGGTTTGCTTCGTCGCCGTCCTGGCCGGTGATGATCGGGGTGTTGCTGCCCATATAGTCGGAGCCGATTGCCTGCGTGACGCCCAGCGCGGTGGAGTCATTGGAGCAAAGAGCAACATCCAGCGTGGTCTTGCCGTTGGAATAATAGGAACCCAGAATGTTCTGCATGCGGTTCATCGCGTTCTTGGTATCCCAGGACTGCGTCGCAACCTGCTGGAACGTTTTCTGGCCGGAAGGAATCTTCAGAATTCCGGCGTCTATGTACGGCTTCAGGAGATCCATGGCGCCGTTAAAGAAGTAGGTCGCGTTGTTGTCGGCCGGATCGCCCGCGGTGAATTCGATGTTGTAGCTCTTGGACTTGTCGTCCGGCTTCAGGCCCAGCTGGTCGACCACGAACTGCCCCTGCAGCTGACCAACCTTGAAGTTGTCGAACGACACATAGTAACTGATCGCGTCGGTGTTCATGATCAGACGGTCGTAGGAAATGACCGGGATATTCGCGCTCTTGGCGGTATTCAGAACATTGGAGAGGGAATCGCCGTCGATGGCCGCCACAACAAGAAGGTCAACTTTATCGGCAATCAGATTCTCGATATCCTTTACCTGCTGGTCGATTTTGTTGTCGGAATAGGTAAGCTCCACGCTGCAGCCCTTTCCCTCGAACTGGTCTTCCAGGTAAGAACCGTCGCGGTTCCAGCGCTCCAGAGATTTTGTCGGCATGGAAATACCGACTTTCTTTCCGCCGGCCGCCGGGGCGGACGCCGCCGAACCCGCCGCGTCTTGAGCGGCTTCGGAACTTGGTGCCGCCGCCGAACTTTGGCCCCCGGCGGATCCATTGCTGCAGGCCACCATCGATGCCGTCATCATACAGGCCAATACAGCTGCAATTAGTTTTTTCATCAATACTTTCCTCCTTACATTTTTCCTGATTCATTGATTACAAAAGCCCGAAGAGGCAAAACACCTCGTCTGAGTCCTGAACCTGCTGGATACCCTCCTATTACGCGTCAGATTAAAAACATAAACATAACGGCGAAGAAAAAATCAAGTGAAAAGAATGAAAGGGATTAAGGGCCTGCCCTGCGCCGGCCTTCCGTGAAAGAGCGGACCGGATTTTCCAAATAAAGTAATTTACTTACTTTTATAAATGATATTTATTTAAGTGTCTAAATCATATAACAATCAGGCGGTAAAGTCAATATATTTCTGTGCAGTTTTCTATTTTTAGTCATTATCCCCAATGTTTATTTTGCTGATTTGGGACAAATACAAGTCAGACACTTTCGATATATTTCTTGATATAGCACCATGCAACACCCATCATATTTGCCTTTCGCGGGTACCGGCCGAGCCGTAAATACTCCGAGCCATCCTCAAAGGTATCCTTTTGCTCCACCATGCGTTTCAGTTCCGGCAGGTACGGTTCCAGGTACTGGGAAAGGAATCCGCCCAGAACGACGTCGCAGTCCAGCATCATATGAATATTGTTGATCCCGATCGCCAGATGTTCCAAAAGATCTTCCCATAAAAGCCGGTATTCCCGGTTTCCCTGTTTGAGCCCGTCGAAAAACTCCTCAATCGAAACACCTATTTTCGTGCTGATGCGAAGGGCGGAGCAGTAGGCCTCCAGGCATCCCCGTTTTCCGCAGCTGCACAGCAGTCCGCCCGGCTCCACACACATGTGGCCGAATTCGCCGCTTCTTCTGTTTTTCCCGTAATACTGCGCACCGTTGATTAACACCGCGCCGCCGACCCCGTTCTCCAGATAAAGGTAGGCGATATTGTTGCCCACCGTGTTCCGCGACCCGAACCACTCCGCAAATCCGCCGCTGGTCCCGTCATTTTCAATATAGGTGGTGTAGGGGATCGGCTCCCGGATGGTGCTCAGGCTGATATTCCGCATCTGCATGGTGGGCGACAGCTTTACCTCGTCCTTTTCTTCGTCCAAAACAGCCGGAAGCGTAATGCCTACGCCCAACATCCGGCTGCGGTCCAGCCTGTTCTCGTTCAGAAAGGTCTCCAAATCCCCTGCGACCCGCGCTCCAATTTCATTCATTTTCAGGGAACCGATCGCAATTTGTTTATAGGCAAGTTCGCTTTGCTTCAGATCGGAGGCCAGAAAATGCACTTTATCCGCTGTAATGGAGATACCCACTGCAAATTTGATATCGCTGACGATGGAATAGCCGATTGCTCTCCTGCCGCCCGTCGATTTCTGCACCTTTCCGACCTGAATGAGTCCGGCGTTTAACAGTTCCGTGATATTCTGGTGCACGGTCGGCAGACTCAGCCCGAGTTTTTGCGCGATTTCATGCTTTGACGGAGGGGACTCGGATTCATAGATGAAACTGTAAATACTGTTTCTGGTCAGCCTGCGCCTTTCGGTTACAGGTACTTTTAATTCCTTCATAGCTGTTCTCCATATTTAAGTTACTTTTGCAAAAGTATTTTATATATTATAATAAATTTTTTCCCCTTTTGCAATCCCTTGCTCGAATGGAGCAATCCGTAAACCTCCCATCACAGAACAATAAAGGAATCGATTTTTTGACTGATCGTAATTTCCGCTCACGTTGCTTTTCTTTTCCTCTTAATCCTTTTCCTAAAAATCATTTCCTATTATTCATGGAAAATAGCGAAGTCGGCCGGGAAACGCGGATTTTATCTTTTTGGTCGAAGAGGTATTCGTTCTCAGCTGCGGCTATACACTGAACTCATCCACGCTCTACGGTCCGGTATCGCATTGAGAATCAAATTTAAAGAACGTTATATCCAAGATAAGAAGTGTCCAGCGCCATTTTCGTTTCGATAAATACCGCGTTTAAGCGGGCAGCGGCAGGTGTATAGTCTTTCAGCAGCATAATCAGGCGGTTTTGTACTTCCGCGGACTGCAAAGCCGGTTCGGGCAAAAACAATACGGTTACGTCATGCTCGCCGCCGTACAGACCGGAATAACGAACCAAAACTTCTTTGGAATGATCGCCGTTCCAGTTTTCATATTCAACGATTCGAAAGGGAACGGGATCTCCGCAAAAATTCTTCAAATAAATTCGCAAAAGCTTCTCCATGGCTGTCCGGGTTCCCTTCCAGCCCTGGAGCCAGCACGCAACGGGAATCAATTCCCGCATTTGTTCCGGGGAAAACTGACCGTATCCATTTCGAAGTCCGACGAGCTCTCCCACAAAATTCAGAAACGGCTCCGGTGTTTGATCCGGGTCGTACAGCATTTCCGGAAGTCGGTCAATGATTTTCTCCAGCTTCAGATAAGGCTCCTCAAAAACAGCCGTTAGGCGGTCCAGCAGCGGATCGTCCTTGTAAAGATCCGGCAGATGGTCAAAAAAAGGACGTTCTTCTATATTGTACATACCGATTGTCCTCCGTTAAGTAAAAAGCTCAAGCCTTATCGATTCGATTTCAAAACAAAGATTCTTTGTTTCCCTGATTTTATCCAGATCCGTTCCTTTGTATTGAATCGACAGGCGTTCAATTTCCCTGACCGCCGGAACGGACAGTATTTCCATGCGGATTCCGCCGGTGTCCGGGCGTTCGCCGATCCTTTTTCTCTCGGCGGCACCGGTGAAAATGTCTATTATTTTTGCCCGGCAGGCTTGTGAACGCCCCGTGTCAGCGTCAAGCCGAACCATGCAGGAAACATTTAATGGCGCCAACAGCGCCTGCCGGATTTCCAGGCGCGTCGTCAGAAGGCAGTGAGGCTTGATTTCCTGATAGATCCGGCCGAGTTCTTCCGATGTCAGTCGTCCTTTCCGAAAGACGGTCAGGCGCAGCATGCCGCCGGTCTGTTCCGCGCGTGCCTTTTCGGGCCGCGGCGAAGAACTCAGGGCCAGCATTTCATAATCCCGGAAAGTCACTGCGCTTTTTACCTGCTGGAATTCCCGCACAAATTCCGCACTGCGCTGCGGAACCGGTTTTCCTTTGGTGCCCGGGGCGACTAAATTGAAGTAGGCGTTCAGAAAGCGGTCTCCGGTCTGATCAAGATAATAGATCTGAATTTCCGTCATTGCGGCCAGCAGCTCTAAAAGCATGATTCCGGTGTCCTGCGGATTGAAATCCGTCCACTTGTCCGTCAGGAGAGGAATTCGGGCGACGGCCTCCTCAAAAAGCCTGCGGTATTTTTTATCATCCAAAACAGGAAGTTCCATCATGCTGAAATCTCCACCTTTATTTTGACGGGGCCGGGAACGTCAAACGGACCCGGCGTGATTTCTTGAAGATCGGTGGTACGGCCGTTTTTTAAAACGGCCGCCGACAGGTCCGAAATCTGCAGCCTAGGGAAACCTTCCTCCAGAAACGACAGGATCTGGTCGAAGGTCGGAAGACGTCCGATTTCCCAGCCGTCGCCGCGCAAGCCGCCGCCGATTGGATCGAAAAAGGCGGTAAGCTTTTCTTCCAGCGTTTCAATTTCTTCGCCGATCGGCTGATCCTTTGCGCGAACGTTCAGGCTGCACCCCATCGGTACCGAAACAGCCCGCAAAATTTCGATTTGCGTTCCGGCCGTCCGCGCAGCTCCGCAGGCTCTAAAAAAAGGGAGCAGCGTGCGGCAGATTCTCGGAAAAACGACACGGCTGTCCGGAACATCCAGCAGTACCGCCAGCCGGACCGGCGTTCCGCCGATGCAGCGCGCCCGGTATATTTCAGGGCAAAGGTCGAGGGCCATAAGCTCGTAATCCTTCTCCGTAACCGCATGGCCGTGGGTGTAAAGCAGATTTTCAGCGCGGGACGCCAGTTCTTCGTCTTTTTCGCTGTCGTAACCATCCAGCACTGGAAATGGATTCCGTATGGATGCAATGTAGGGAATTTCCTTCCTCATTTTATTGATTGCACCAGCTGCGACGTTGGCCCGTTTCCCGTCTCCCGTGTCGTAAACGATGAAGATCACGTCGTCCGGCGTCGAAGCCCGATAAAATATCTGCGGAGGAAAATAGATTCTTCCGCTGCTGTGGTCGATTTTGTACAGGCCCTGCCGGAATTCACAGCCCGGCAGGAATTCTTTCCAAAGCTCCCATTTCCCGTCGTCGGCGGATTTCACAAACACCCACGTTTTGATCAGATTGCCGTGGGGGAGCTGAAGAATTCCGCTTTTCGGCAGGTTTTGGAGCGGGACACCCCTGCGGTGCCGGACCCTGTTTTCGACCCGTTGTGCGTTCAGATAAAATCCTTTGATCTTCAGCCCCTCGGAATTCGCCGGTGGAGTCATCCGGATCCAGTATCGCTCCGCGCCGAACAGAGATCTTTTTTGAACCGATGGAGGGGTAAGGAAAGAAATCAGCCCGCTGCGCCGCAGTCCGCCCGTTTCGTCGTCGACGGCCATTTTGACCCATCCGGTTTCGCCGAGGATTTCCATCGTCAGCTTTTCGTCCGCCTCCTGCGGCTCGTCCAATGCCGCGCACATCTGAACACGAAGATTGCCGGAAAGCCAGTCCAGTCCGAGGAACAGGGATTTCGACCGGCAGGGCGGCGCGGAAAAAGGCCGAACCGGAAAATCCGCGGGCAGCTCGGCCCGGTCGCCGAAATTAACGGTGCGAAAACGTTCCGGACGCAGCGGGCTTAAAAAGCGATAAGAAAACCGCGCGTTCTGAATACACGGCGTATGGACGCGGCGCGGCAGCCGATACAGCTCCCTGCATTCCCCGCAGCTCAGGCGCAGGAAATATCCCTTCCTGCCTCCATACTCCCCCAAGCTGATATCATCCGGGCAGTCGAAAACGAGCCGCAGCTCCCCGTCTTTTGAAAAGTCGTCCGCCGGCCCGCATTTCCCGGATACGGCGCGGAAGGATTTTCCGTTCCAGTACTCCCATTTCACCGAGGATGCGAAAGCTTCCTGGATTTCTTCTTTCGGCTTCGGTAAGGGCTTACGCATGATCCATTTGTAGTTGACCGTTTCTTCCCTCCGCTGCGGGTGCTCCTCCGTCGTTTCAACGGACAGCCGGAAACTCAGGGTGATTTCCGCGCCGTGTTTGGAAAGCGCCTCGCCGCAGAACACGCCGCATTCTTCGAACGGATGAAGAATCGGCCGGAACGGATAAAACCGGTTCCCGTCCAATTCACAGTCTCCCATCACCACGGCGTCCGGGCTCAGTCCGCTCTTTTCCGCGCATATCTCGATCTGTTCAAAGGACAAATCGCGGGCGGCTCCGTCCAGCAGCTCCAGACTTAAGCAGGCCAGCGGCTCTTTGCTGCGGAACCCATCCGCGGAAAGGATCAGTCCGCCGTTTTCTTTCGGTATCACGCGCACGGATTTCCCCAAAGCGCCGTCCGGCTCCGGGGACCAATCCGTCAGGCTCCAGCGGAACCGCACAGGGTCGGCGAGCGCCCCGGCGGGCAAAGGTGGATCTCGCAGGCGGACATTCATAGAAAGAGCGACGTCCAGATTTTCCCCTTCGCCGCCCAATACGTTGCGAAAGGCCATGTCGAACCGGTGGCGCCCGTCCGGTTTTGCCCCGCACCATGGCTCGAACGCTTCGGGCGACGGGTCCCGCACGTCCGAATACACGCGGCAAGCCGTATCGGCAGCACAATCAGCCCAAAGGATATCCCGGATCGACGACGGCACAACCCAGAAATTCCATTTGGTTCGGAATCCTACCGATTCCCCGCCGTCCTCGGGCACAGCGGTCAGCACGGTCCCTTCCGGAATTTTGACTGGGCAGCCATATCCTTTCACCACCTGAAAAACGACAAAAGTATTGGCCACCTGCGCGGGAAAATGAGCGGCCTGAAGACAATTCAGAAAGGCGATGCGGTGCTTTTCCGGGGTCCGGTTCAGGCGTTCCGCCGTTTCTGACCAAAAATACGAATAAAGCGTAAAAAGCGTATTGGCGAGGCCCTTTGGGTCGGAAAACGTGATCCCCGAATCCCCGGCGGATTTTTTCACTTCGGCCAAAAGCTCTTCACGCGATTCTGAAACGATAAGAGGCATTTCCCCCTTCTCTTTCATCTTCCACCCCCCTCTTCCAGATAAAATGGAAAGACGAGATTGTCCGGACGGTTGGTGGCGCGTACGGTATAGGAAACCGTGAGAATAACCTTTCCCCTCGAAAGCTCAGAATCGTCGACAGCCGCGCTCACATGATCCACCCGATGCTCCCAGCGGCAGACTGCCTGGACGATCTCGCTGCAAAGTAGATGGCGGCAGGTTTCGCCGGGCAGATCGAACACATAATCCCACAGGCGGCTTCCGAATTCCGGTAGCATCGGCCGCTCCCCCTGACGCGTCATCAGAATCACATAGATTGCCTGCCTGATCTTTGCTTCCCCATTTTCCGGCTCGATTTCCCCGTCGGCTATTCGAAGCGGAAACGGGAAGCCTCTGCCTAAAAATCCATTCTCCATAGAAATGCCTTTCACCGATTAATTGATCTTGGTTATGCTGCCCTTGATGGTCATAATTCCCTGCGAACTGATTTCCACCATGGAACCGGAAAGCGACGTTTTCGTCCCCTGAACCGTCAGTTCCCCGCTGCTTTTAGCCGAAATGGCGCTTGCCTTCCACTGCAGATTCTCACCGTTTACGGTAATTCCTCCATCCGAACCCATCATCACGGACGAACCGCCGGTTTTCAGTAAAATCTTTTCTTTTGCACTGATTTCCGCCGTACCGTCCGCGTCGCTGATTTTTACCTGATTTTCACCCGCTGAAATTGCGGCGGTTCCATCCTTCTCCGAAAAGATCATCGAGATTTTTTTCGGCGTTTTTACCGAAATGCTCTCTTCGCCCTTTTCGTCGGAGATTTCAATTAAGTTTCCTCCGGCGGTTACGATCCGCTTGTACGCGTTGGTTTCGTGATACGAATCTGAAAGCATGCGGTCCTTTACCGTACAGAGGCTTCCCAGCACGAAAGGCCTGTCGAAGGAACCGTTCAGAAAGCCGACCACCACCTGTTCGCCGATTTCCGGCAGCGCGCAGATCCCGTAAGCGTCGCCCGAAAACGGAACGACGACTTTAACCCCGTCCAGAACGGCCCTGCCGGTTCCCTCGCAAATGAGTTCCACCTTGAGCAGCCCCTTATGGTCTTCGTCATTGTTCGCCAGAACGGTCGCCGGCAAAAATTCGTAAATTTTTTCGCTTTCCGGAGCAAACGGGTCCATTTTTATTCCATCCTTCCCGTAATCGTTGTCGTGAACTGCGTTTCGTCCATACGATGAATCACCGAGGTCAGATACAGGTTCCCGTCCAGTTTTGGGCTGAACCGGGTCAGGCTGACGGAAAAACCCGGCAGAAGTTCGGGCAGGCCGGTCAAACGGACGGATATTTCGCTTGCCATTTCACGCCTTCGCCTCATTTGCGCCTCGGCCAGTTCCTGCGCCGCTTTGTCATCGCCGGCAGAGGAAAAAAACTCCGCGGAACGCTGCCCGATCAGGCGGCCGGCGTCGCTGCTCTCCGCAGCAATCGACTGCGTGTTCTCCGCCTTGCCCAGCGCGCGTTTTTTCTCGCCGTCCCTTTCGTCGTCGGAGCCGCCCCGTACCGTAACCGATTTGATATATCCGGCGGAACTCAGGGCGGCGTGGAACCGTTTGATTCCCCGGTCGGAAGAAAGCTCCAGAAGAACCGGGGCGGAGTCGGGCTTTTTTCGTAAGAGCAGCTTTCCCTTGCAGACGAAGAACTCCAGACCGAACCTTTGGGCCGTGCCGCACAGAAAGCGGTAATCGTCCGTCTGCGCCGGAGAAAACGGGATAGGATTGTCCAGTTCAGGAAGGCCGTCCGTTTCCGGGGAACCGCAGAGCACATTGTAGCCGCGGGCGTTTTCTCCTGAAAAAAAGCTCCGGATCGCCTGCCGGTAGGTCAGCCCCCCCGTTAAACCAAGTCGGCCGTTTCCCATCATGGCCCCTTTGACATCCATACACAGCAGGATCATCCGCGGCGGGTCTTCTTCTCCAAGCTCGTATTCCAGCCGGTAAAGGTAACCCTTGAAAACCGATTCGGTTACAATGTAGCCGAGTTCCACTTCCACGATGGAGCCGAGGGGCCATTCGTCTTCGCACAGGAACCGTGAGTTTTTGCGGTCGTAAACTCCGCCGAGCGTCACGGAACAGATTCCGGCGGAAAGCTCGGTCCCCGTGACGCACTCCACCGATTCGATCCGCCAGGCTGCGGCGGAAAGCGGACTCCCGTTCATGGAAACCTTAGCGGTCGGGGCCCGCCAGCCGTTGTATTTGGCTTCCAGCTGTTCGTATGTATACTGCGCCATGGATTCATTCCTTTCCGCCGGGCATGGCGGGGATGGTCAGGGTAACGGCGGGGGAAAGTTTTCTCGGATTCTCGATGCCGTTGGCCTTTGCGATGGTTCTCCAAAGCTCCGGCGAACCGTAGGCCTGATTCGAAAGCGACCACAGGGTATCGCCCTGACAGACAACCTTTGCCCTCGTTCTGTCCGGGGAGTTGTTGAAACCGGCGACGAGGTCTTCGTCGTTGCAGCCCTGGATACTGAGCGCAACTTTCGCGCGAACCGGAGTTCCGTTTTCGGCAAACATGGTAAATGTTTCCTGTATTGACAAAATGTCGCCGACAAAGGAAACCTTCCCCCATGAGAAACGAACGTGAGGGGGCGAATGCAAATCGGGTTCAATCTTAGTAAAGCCGCGCAAAAGCCGATATTGGTCGCGAACGTCTTTTTGTGAAGATTCCGCCGCTCCATATACGAACGTGTCAAACAACAGCTCGACTGACAGAGTCGCAGGCCCGCTTTGCAGGAATGCGTCGTCGGCCATCTGCCCGGAAGTTAGCCTTGAGTTCTTCTGAAACGTATTTGTCTGCGAAACGGAATAAGTATTTGGATTGAATTGCACGTTTAGAAAATCGCCTTGAACTTTTCTGCTCTTCGGGTCATACGCCGCGATAACGGCCTTCTCCACGGCAGCGCCCCCTTTGTCCTAAGTTCCATTTTTCCGATCTAGAGCCAAATACCCCTTCGTTCCTGATCCAGCCGCATACGCTTTTCCACCTGCTCCAGAACCTGCCCGGCAATTTTTTTCGCGTCCACACCCCGGCAGTCGTCCGGCTGCGGCTGCGCAGCGCTTTCCGCGTCCAGATGGATCTCACTGACCGAACGGGTATCCCGAACGGATTTTTCCCGGACGATATCCGTATAAAACGGTTCCCCCGCAGTTTCCGAAGCCGATTCCGCACGGGTCGGATTGTGCATGTGAACGGCGTAAAAGCTCCGGATCACATGGTACGGTTTCGCATTCAGATATGCCCTCATCCGATTCAGCCGCCTCTGGTTGGAACCGATGTTTTCCCCGCGTTCCATCAGCGTGAGCTCCCGGTCGATTTCTCGCTGCAATTCTCCGTCGATGATCGCTTGGGCCGCGGCACCGACGCTGCCCCAAACTGCGCCCGCCCGGTTTTCTTTCATCCGGGCATTTTGCCGGATCATTACCCTGACGGAAATATGATTGACGGTTTTCAGGTTATTCGTAATATTGGATGTAACTCTTTTGATATGGGATTCGGGTCCCCGCGCTGGATTTAGCAAGGACATACGGGCTCCGCTGAAATTTTTCCCCACGCGGCAGAAAAGCGGCTGAATCAGCGGCTTCAGGGCAATCGTGCCCGACCTGATCACCAGAATATTCGGTTTCATTCAGAATCCTCACACGTGAGCGTATCATAAACCACTTCGACCGTTTCCAGAAGGATGCCGCCGCCAGCCGCGTCAAGGTCGGAAACCTTCCATTTGCTGACCATCCACCCGTTCACACGGTATGTCTTGAGAATTTTGGTCTGAGAGCGGTCGTAGATACAGATGGTCATGAGCTGCTGCTGCCTTACGCCAAGCAGGCGGCTCATTTTTCGGTCCAGGTATTCTTCGCAGCAGCCCCTTTCAAAGATCAGCTTTTTCAGTTCGCTTTGAGGCCGGATCAGCGCGTGGGCATAGCCGTTCACGCCGCCTTCCGGAAAAGCCTCCAGATTGAGCGATTGCTCAATGCTGCTGACTTTGGACGCGCGAAAAACTCCTGATTCCGTGTCTACGATAAAATTAAAGCCGAGTAAAAGTCGGTCGGTCAATGTTTTTCCCATCGTTTCCTCCACTCCATTCAGTTGACTTCAAAGGGATTTTTCGGGCGTCCCGCCATACTGTCGTGAAGGTCGGAGATCTCGCGGCAGAAGCGGCGCCGTTCCTCGTGGGGCAGAACCAGAATTTCGTCGGCCGTCCAGTGAAGGTAGTAGGCAATAAACGTAATTTCCCGGTATAGCTCCCGTTCCGGGTAAACGCTTATTCCTCCCGTGTAAAATTTAGCGGTATCTCAAACTTTTCTCCGCACTGCGGGCATACCGCAGAAACCGTCCGGTCTTCCAGCCCGTTCAGGCGCTGATACATATCGTTCAGGAAGGCTAGGTCCCGCGCGAAAAGGCGCTCCACCACGTCGGTGCCGACCTCCTTCAGGGTACCCAGCCGGACAATAACCCTGCTGAGGATCAGAATGGTCAGGTAAGACGGGTTCTGCTGCACGCGGTAATCCTTCATGGGCAGAATTTCGTCCGCCGCCGTGGCAAGGCGCATCACGCCGTCCCGGTGAAGGGTTCCGGACTCGTCCACATAGCCGTCCGGCAGCGTAAATTCGTATTCCGTCATCAGAGACATATTCGGTCACTCCTTACTTTGTGCGGCTCAGCCCTTCATGGCAGAGCTCAACGCTTTCATACGCGTTTTCATTTTGCGACGCCTTGAAATCCGGCGCCGTGTATTTGGTCGGCCAGGCGTTCTCAAGCGTCCACTCCGCTTTAACCGTGGAGTTCTTTTCGTCCATCAGTTGTATGGTAACCTTTTTCTGCGTTACGTCGCCGCCCGCTGTCTTTGCGATCCAGTCGGAAAATTCCTTGCTGTCCGAAGAACCCCATTTCAGTGTTACATTGGAGTACTTCACCATACCGGGAATCATCTGCAACGACATGGTTTTCTGGTTTCCCTCCCGGTACTCGATATGCTGTACCTCGACATCCGCGGCGCTGACTTCGGAAAAACCGGCCTGCTTAAAGCCGTCGATCAGCACGGCGTAATTGTATTTTTTAAACGGATATGCCATTCTTCATTCCCCCTTTAACCATTCTGTTCCATAATCTGAGTGATTCGGAAGATGACAAATTCAGCCGGGCGCACAGGCGCCACGCCGATTACACAGACCAGTCGGCCGTTCAGAATATCGTCCTGCGTCATGGTGCTGCCTTTTCCGATATTGACAAAGTAGGCCTCCGCTTCCGTCGCCCCCATCAGCGCGCCGTTTCGCCAGAGTGTGCCGAGAAATGAGGCGATGCTGCCGCGCACTTTAGTCCAAAGAAGCTGATCGTTCGGTTCAAACACGGCCCAGCCTGTATTCCGGCGTATCGTCTCCTCAATATAGATAAACAGTCTTCGCACGTTGACGTATTTCCAGCTTGGATCGCTGGAGCAGGTGCGCGCACCCCATACACGGATGCCAAGGCCCTGAATATTCCTGATCAGGTTGACCCCGACCGGATTCAGCATGTCCTGCTCCGGTTTTCCGAATACGGTTTCCAGCCCGGTGCAGTTCCGAAGGACCTCATTAGCCGGCGCTTTATGAACCCCGCGCTCCGTATCGGTGCGCGCGTAAACGCCCGCCATGGTCCCGGAGGGCGGCATATAGACCGATTTCTTTTCCAGCGTTTCAAAGACCTGAACCCAAGGGTGGTACATCGCTGCAAAGGAACTGTCAAACTGTGCGCGGTACTGTTGCAGGTCGGTCACTTGATTCATACCGGACGGCATATCCAGAATACAGACGCGGTTTTCCATTTCCGCGCAGTGCGTTACGATCTCCTGTACCTCCGCCGGGTCGGTTGCTCCCGGGCAGACCAAAATGCTGACCTCCGCAACATCTTTCATGGCACAGAGTCCGCTGCGTCGGTTCGGGCCGTCATCCGTCCCCTTCAGAACAGCCGCGTTGATCTTGTCAGCGGGATTTTCTCCCTTTGCGCAGTCGCACCCGCCGGTCAAAGGTACGGTAACCCAATTCCCGTTTTTCTTGTCTTCTTCACTGTCCGGAAAGAGAGAATACAAATCCGGCACCTCTTCCGCTGGGGTGTATTCCGCCCTAACGAGAAGCGATTTTTCCAACAGGCGGACAAGATAGCCGTCCGATTTCGGGTCCATTGAGACATTTTCGTAGGATTCTTCAAATTCGGGGCTGGATACGAGCAAATTGCAGAGTTTGTCGTTGACAGGACTTCTTTTGCACGATACCCGAATGGAATCACCCCAGGCCCCTACGCTGGACGCCGTGATTTTCAGGGTACCGAGATCGGCCGCGGAAGCCTGCGCGCCGGTTCCATCCAAAAGGCGCATCACAAAGCACCGCGAGCCGCCGTTGGCGAAAAACTGCTCCACCGCCATCGGCAGGAAACGGCGCTGCCCATAGATTCCCTTCGGCAGGTATCCGCCGAAAATGCGCTGGAATTCCGCGAAGCTACCCACAAACTGCGGAACGCCGGTCAGCGGTCCTCTGGCGGTCATGCCCACGAAACCCACCGTACTGGTGCTGACCCCGTCCATCGGTTTGATCCCCGAATCGAATTCTTCCACATAGACTCCCGGTGATAAATATTCAGCCATTATTCCTCGTCTTTAACGGGGTCACTTCCCGCAAAGCTCTCTCCTTTCAATTTTTGAAATTAATATTCGACGGAAGATTGACCCGCCGTACTGATGGTGATGATTCCACCGTAGGAACAAATCAGTTTGCTTTCCTGCGTCAGTGCCGGAAACCCGCCAAACAAAAGAGTTGGATTACCGGGCACCCAGGGTGAAATGGTAACCGGTATGCACGGAGCCGGAGTCGGGACCCCCAAAGCCGCTGCCGTCGCCGCGGCCACCGTCGGGTTGGAGGGGCAGGTGCACATCCCGAACGGGCAGATGTTGATGAGCGGTTTATTATCCATGATATTTGCCGCGGGCATGCCGCCGCAAAAAACACGGCTTCCCGGCAAAACCGCCAGTACGGACGGTACCATGCCGAACGTGCATTGCAGCAGCGCGCCGTTTACGCCCCCCTGTCCCACATTACCCCTCCTCTACAATCAAACTGGAAAAATCCATGTTTTGGGGAATAATCAGGCGGCAGTTCCCGCTGTCGTCCCCTCTTCCGGGATAAATCCTGCAGGCCGTCCCGCCGGTGTAGTCTCCCTTCAGCTCGCTGAGAAAATAGCGATTGGGCGGCTGCTTTTCTAAGATTAAGGCCTGCTCCCGCACGTTATCACGGGAGAAGAGAAGACTTCCCCCGATAAATCCAGGGCGGGCATATAAGCATACCGTTTGCTTTTCCCGTTCATTTGTAAGCAGCCGTATCTCGCAGGAATTGTCCCGAATCCAGCTGATGCCTCCGGGCTTGGCTTTTGCGGTTACAATCTGCCACCCCACAGGCGGGTTGTACCGGCTGTCCGGATAAAGGCAGATGTGCCTGACCTGTCCGGTCTCAACATCCGCCGCTGCATTTTGGTATCCGGGGCATCGGATAGATACCGCACCGGGCGGCAGATCGACGAAAACATAAATTCCGCCCGGTTTCGGAAACGGATTCAGAACGCGCCCATCCATCCGAAATTCCGGCTCTGATTCCGGAGGGGCGGAATCGAACGGACGGTGCAGCACGAGCGCACAGGAAAATACAAGTTTCATACGTTTTCCACTTCTCCGCTAAACTCGCCGACGCGGTTCAGGCTTTCCGATTCTCCCGCCAGAAGGACTGGTCCGATTTGCAGATAGATTGCGGGGCGCAGCGGCTCGGAAAAGCCGTTCCAAAGCTCCTGACGTTGGTGTGAGTCCAATTTGGAAAACGCAATCTCTGCCGGAAGATCCTCTCTGTCCGCTTCCGCGTGGATCCCTGCGATGTCGATCGTCGGGCCGACAGAGAATTGTTGGATCAGCCTGCCGAACACCCGCTGCCCGGTCAGAGCGTCCAGCGGCATCTGCGCGTGTCGGCTGAAAAACAGGATGTACTGAAGGGAAAGTGCTTTTGCCGTTTTCCGGGACGAGGACTGCAGCAGAGACGCCGCGTCCCGCGGGAAATAATCGTAATGATCCTGAATCCCGTACAGATAAACGCAAAGCAGCGCCGTCTGGTTTTCCGAATTCGGCGACCCAAAGGAGATCTGTTCCCGGCTTTGAATCAGATTCGGGCAGACAGAATTTCGCACGGTGTCCAGCAGATATTTGCTTATGTCCGCAATAATGCCGTATCCGGCCATATCGCTCTCCTCCTATTCGTTTTTCTTGTCTTTTTCACAGAAGATGACCCACGGTACGCCGTCTTTTGTGCAGTCGCTTGTTCGATAAAAATAGGTGACTCCGTCCTTGTCAAAGCTTTTTCCAGTGAATTGGGCAGCTTCTGGAAGATTCAACGCTTCAAAAAGATGGTCTCCCCGGATGGTGGTCCTGGGCTGATAGCTTTGCCGGAAGGAAGAATGCGGAATACGGGCAAGCCGGGATTCCATCAGTTCCTCGAACCCGGTAATATTGTTTTTCACAGCGGACGGAGATTCGTTTTCCGGCATTTGCAAAGAAAAGAACCGCTCTTCAACCAGCAGGGTATTAACTACCAGATTATCCTCCGGCTTGGCGAACAAACTGCTGTCTGCTTCGCTTACTATTTCAGAAGACGTAGAAATGGATAATGTGTTTTTCATTGCTGGTCCGGATTGCGAAGAATCCGTTGAGTAATCGTACTTTGTAATAAACGCAAAGCCCAGTTCCTGATAGAGATACCCGACGAAACCGGAACCATAATAAATATCGGGCACTTCTTTTACTTCCGTCCGCAGCGTGGAAACCGGAATTCCCAACAGGCTCAGATAATCCACGGAGCCTTCATATACGGCGCCGCTGTACAGGAGCTGGCCCCTCGCATTGTAAATGGAACCGCTGGGGCCGGGCTTTCCCTGAATGAAATTGCCCTCGAACTGAAGGCGGGCGCCGCCGCCGGAATATAATTTTCCCTCTCCGTCGTAACAGTCGTTACGGAAGGCGCCTTCATAAATCTTAACGCCATCCGGCGTGGTCTGAATTCCCTGCCCGTCCCGTTTCCCCTGCGCAAAGCCGCCGGTATAAATCAGCTTGCCCTGCGTGTAAAGGGAACCCTGACCGCTGTAGAGGCCGTTTTCAAATCCGCCCTCATATACTTTGACACTGTTCGCGTACAGAGTTCCTTTCCCGCTGTAAGCCCCGCCCGCAAACTGTCCGGAATACAAAATGTTTTTTCCTTCGTACAGCGTTCCGGTTCCATCGTAAGCGCCATTCGCAAACTGACCGGAAAAAAGGACATTGCTTCCGGAATATAAAGTGCCGTTTCCGTTATATAAGCCGTTCAGAAAACCGCCTTCATATAGGAGCTGTTTTCCGATGTACAGGCTTCCCTGGCCGGAGTATTTCCCTTCGGAAAAATCGCCGGAATAAATCAGCGTCCCGTCCGACGGGGAATAAAGCTGCCCGCTGCCGGAATATTTTCCGCAGGCAACCTGCCCCGCATAGATTTTTTGATTTCCCTGATTCATCAGTACGACCGCCTGCCCCGAATAGAGCTTCAGCTTCGCATCCGATTCACGGAAAACCGGTACCGCGCCGGCCGGCTGGCGGCTGAAAAAGCAAATCAGCGCCACTGCCAAAACCGGGATCAGAACGGAAACGATGATCAGCAGCTTTTTATAAATCATCCATCTTCCGACGGTGACATAATCCTTCCACGAGGTCGGGTACGCAACAATTTTTTTCCAGAGCGCTTTCAGCAGTTTTTTCATGTCTCTTCCTCCGAGAGGACACAGGCAAGGGCGTTTGCCGAAATTTCCGGCAGGCCGTCGATGCTCGCGGCGATTTCAAAAACGCCGGCCCGGTCGGGCGCCATATAGATTCCGTCCGCGTCGATGGTTCCTCCGTCAGGATCCGCAACCCGGAACCGGCAGTCCCTCCCGGAAATACCGTTGTGAAAAATCGGCGTATATTTTACGGTCTGCCCTCTGCGCAGAAACGCGACCGATGGATTCAAAAGGAACTCCGCGCTTTCGGGAAAAGCGGATTCAGCCGGCTCCGCTTCCTGATTTTCGGGCTTGCTTTTTTCGTTTGGGATCGGTTCTTCTTCCTCAGGCGTCTCTCCCCCGTCCTCCATTTTCCGCGCGTACCAACGCAGACGCAGCAGCCCGTTCTGAACGGAATGCGGCCGCACCACGGCAATGAAGCTCCCGCGCTCCGGGAACAGTTTGACCGCCGTTCGCAGGGGGCAGCCGAACAGCTCCGAATTCCCGCTGATTACGCAGCCGGAATCCCCGTCGCCGTCCAACACGGCTGTTATGACGGAGATATTCGCGCCCGGCCCTAAGCCGTGGGATACCTCCCGGGAATAAAAAGCACCTTCATAGTCCGGAATGCGGTCAAGGTTGACCGACAGTACCCCGCTCGCCGCAGTCTTCGTTTCGTCCTTCACGGAAAACAGAGCGGGCCGGAACGTGCGGCTGCAGGGATTCAGGTCCGCGATCACGGGCAGCCCGTCCCGCGGCGCAATCCGCACTTCCGCAAGCTCAACGCCGTCAGCCGGAACTTCGAGCGCGGAGGCTATTTGCAGGGATTCCTGAATCCGGTTCGGAATAACAGGGTGGCTTCCGTCCGGCAGGGGTAAAACAGCCGCTTCGCCCACGGCCGATTCGTCATACCGGACATAAATTCGGAGCCACCCTTCAAAATGATCTGTTGACGGAAGTAATTCGTCCGCTTTTTTTCGGACTGTCCGCGGAAGATAAATTTCACGCCCGGCGAAATCCAGCGCAAGGCCGGCGCCGATCGTCAGCACCGTCCCATCGTCGTCCGTTCCCAGCGAAAAGCCGTTTACGACTCCGGATCCTATGGCCAAACGGTTCAGCAGCCTGCGCTTTTCCACATGGTACGCCTGCTGCTGCTCCTGATCCTCGGCGGTCAGAAGCATGCCCTTTTCATATCTGTTTCGCTGAAAAAATTCGTTCTCCATAGGTTACCTCGTGAAATTTACGTTTTATAACAGCATTTTACGGAAAACTGTCGATTGAAATAGCAGGATGAATCTTCTATAATGAAAGCAAAGATCGGGCCAAACCAAAAGGGGGATTTTTTTATGGCGGCACGGGACGGGTACCATTCTAACTGGCAGAACCTAATGGATGCCATCGGGATATGCAAGCAATGCGTGTCTCTGATGGATTCCGACAATCCGGAACCGGTTCGGAGCCGGATCGCCGAAGCGGTCCGTGAAATCAGGGAACGTGAACAGTCTTCGGAGCCGTATCTGACCTTGCCCGCGCTGAGGGAAGCGCTTGCGCTGGAGGGATGCGGGTGGTTCTGTGTCGTCCTTGCCCTGTGCTGCGAACTGGACGGCGGCCTGCGCAACAGCGTCCAGAGCCTGACGGGAACTCCCGTGCCGAATTTCGACTTTGCCTGCGGCGTCTATTCCCAATTTTCTTCGGAAGGCAGGATCGACGAGGGTCTGAACGCCGCCGATGCGGAACACTCCGTCCTGCGTTACCTGTTCTGCCTGGAAAAGGGAAGCGACGCGGTTCAGCCGCTTCTGTTCACCCCGCTGCTGCTGCGAAGGAACGTGCTTCGGTTTTTGCTGAACGGGAACGTGCAGGATGGCCGGAACCGCCGCCTGTTTCAAGATCATGCCGACGATTTTCTGCCGGTTCGGAATGAATTGCTGGAATCCGCCGAAAACGCGCTTCGAAAAATGATGCGCGGGGAAAATATTCTTCTCTATGTAACCGGCCGCGCGGGAAACGGAAAAAGGATCTTTGCCCGCCGCGCCGCCGCAAGAACGGAGCGCCCGTGCCTGTTTTACCAGTGCGGAGGAGAGCCGGACGAAGCGGAGCTTTTCGCGCGTTCCTGTGAATGCGCGCTGGACGCGGTGCTTTCCAACAGCGTGCTGTGCGTATGCGGATATGGTCCGGATTGCGCGAAAGAAGCGCAAGCTCTGTTCCGGCAGCTCCCGGACCGGGGAATTCCGTGCCTGATCCTCAGCGACCGGGAAGACTGCCCCGCGCCGGAAATTGAGGGAAAAACGGTTTTGCATCTGACCACCGGCTTTCTGAACGGAAAAGATTATGAAACCGCGCAAAGTTATTTCTGCGGGAAGTACGGAATCGAACCGTCGGAAGCGCCGGATTACTTCCGGATGACCTTCCGGCAGATCGAAACCGCGTGGCTTGCCGCCGAAGAGCATTGCCGCCGGGAGGGACGCGGGAAGATCGGCGGCGGGGACTTTGCTTTTGCGGTGCGCGCGCAGGAAAAAGAGATTTCCGGCGCCCTGAATGTGGAAAGCGGCGCGAAAATGGACGATCTGATTGTCACGGACGAAACGAGGAATCGGCTGGAGCTGCTCTGCGGCTGCATCGAATCCAACCGCGAAGCGGAAAAGCGGGGGGATTCCGGCGAAAACAAGGGCGTGATCGGCCTGCTTTACGGCCCATCCGGAACCGGAAAGACGATGGCCGCCTCCGCCATCGCAAATAAACTGGGGCTGGAACTGCTGAAAATCGACCTTTCCCGCGTGCTGGACAAATACATCGGCGAAACGGAAAAGCGCCTGGCGGAAATCTTTGAGGCGGCGAAGGAGCGGAGCTGCATCCTGTTTTTCGACGAGGCCGACGCGCTGTTTTCCCGCCGCACGGAGGTAAGCTCCTCCAACGACCGCTACGCGAACGTGGAAACGTCTTACCTGCTGCAAAGCATCGAGCAGTACGGCGGGACGGTTCTCTTGGCCACGAATCTGTTCAAAAACTTCGACGAGGCGTTTCTGCGCCGCATTACGGTTCTGGCGCGCTTTTCCATGCCGGACGAGGCGCAGCGGCTTCTGCTGTGGAAACAGGCGTTCCCGGGGGATTGCTCCGATTTAGACTTGAAGACATACGCGCGGGAACTGGAGCTTTCCCCGGCGACGATCCACGCCGCCGCGCGGCTGGCCCGCATGGCCGCGAAAGCGCGGGGCGGGCGGGTTACGGATGAGTTGATGACGGAAGCGCTCAGGAATGAGGCGGAGAAGGAGGGACGAAATTTCTCGCTTTTTTAATAGTAATCGGCATCTTTAACTCAGATTTAATTTTTCGAAATCGGCAATAAATTGTCGCACAAATTCATTATTTTGCTCATCTTTTGCGTTCGTCCGTATACTTTTTATAGTATCATTAATGAATGTCAACATATATTCCAGCACAACCGCAGTTGTTTGACTAGATGGCAATTGCACCCATTTCCTATTTTGGAAAATTTCAACTGACTTAATTTTATGTTGCTCTTCAAGTTCGGAAATTTCTGCTAATGTTCGACTCATTCCTTCAAAAATTCCTTTAAAAAGAGGCGATATTTTTTCTGGCATTTTTTTAAATAATTCCTTAAATTTACCATATCTTGATTTTGTGTCTGATCTAAATTCTAATTGTTTTTTGTAAGTTAATCTTACGTATTTAATACCATTGTCACATGTAATTCTTAAATATTCTTTCCACAAATCTTCGTCATCGGGTAATAAATCTTTGAGGTAAGAGTTTTCTGTCAAAAGAATATTGTGTAAATCCATCAGGAATACTTGTGATCTGTTCAATTTATACACTTCATCAAATTCAGCTTCGCCTAATTGTTTAGGTTGATTACTGTGTCCCATTTCATGTTTAGCCGTACGATCAATAAAGGCCTTATCGGAATAAAATAATGCAGGTGGGTGGGGAATAAATGCACAAGTACAGGAATCTAATTCACTTAATAGGTCACTGCTTGTTACATAGTTATTTTCTGACATGACTTTTCTCAGAAAAATTGCAGCTTCTATCTCGCTATTCTCATTCCCATATGTTACTATGATAATACTATTTTTGCCATCATCGCTTTTAGCTATGCTTTTATTCAAATCAATGACGAAAAACGGGACATTGGTTTCGGATTTTAGAAATTGACTTAAATCATTATATTGAGGTTGAATTTCAAAATTGATTTCAAGTGCTTGCTGGGGTTGCGGCAGCACTGTTATTCGTTGTGCTTGCTGTGGAAACAATATTTCTTGTTTCGCCTGAGGTGCAGTGTCTTGCGCTGCACCAGCCGGTGGTTGCTGTATTGCTGTGGGATAAAGCAAATCAGGCACAAATTGATAACTCCGGTATATCGGTTTTTTTTCGTACTTCACCCGACCTTTCATTTTTTTCCGCTGTGGTGCTTTAATCTTGCTAGCTTCCTTTAAAGTTGGAAAATCTCTCTCTGGCAATTTTCTTTCTCCTTTAAAATTTTTCGATAGAGAGCCATCAGAATATCCCGATCTGTCTGGTGGAATCGCCCCTCGGCCGGATTCCGGTTTTTACATCGACCCTTACCGACGCGTGGGTCAGGAGTTTGTTTTTATTGTCGTACACGTCGAACATGATGTACGCCGTGCCAAGGCCGTTTCCGGTGACTTGATAATTGCCGTTTTTCAGCTTTGCAACGGTTGCGGTTTTATCGCTTGTTGAATAAACTTTTACGGTCATTGCCTTGCTTCCGGTCAGCTTTACGCCAATCTGATACTTTCCTCCGACGGGCATCTGATAGTTCTTCGTGTCCAGTGTGATTGAGTTGCCGGTCCCCGCAACGACGTAATAGCTGAAATGGTTGGTACTGAAAACAAGGTATCCGTCCTGCACTGTTGCGCCGAGATCGGTAAACGTGCCGGTTGATTCCTCATAGCGGAACACATGCGGCGTGCCGTGAATTCCCGCCGGAAGCGGAATCTGTACTGTAACGCTGCCGGTGAAGGAAGCCGAGTTTCCACTTTGATCAAGCAGCTTGATGTTGTAAAGGAGCGGGGTGCCGATGATGTTCAAAGCTGTGTCTGATATGGCATATTTGTAAACAGCCGCACCCTGCGGGTCGGCCGTGCCTCCCGAAACCTCTTGGGGAGCGCCGGTTGACGTTTCCGGAGTAACAGAAAGCGAAGCACCGGTTACGCTGGGCGGGAACGTTGCGCCGGAAAGATCAGCCTGCGCGCCGGTGAAAGCGTCTGTCAAAGTGGATGGCAGGGATGGAGTGGAAGTACTTGAAGAATGGCTTCCCGATGAGGACGAGGAAGACGAAGAGGCCGCGCGCGTGATTTTCATGGTATACGTTTTTGCCGTTGTTCCGTCCTGTGCGGTAACTTTGACATAAACCGTATTGACGCCCACGTTCAAACTCACGATTTTATTGGAAATTTCAGTTTGGCAGCCCTGATCGTTATATAGTTTCCATGTTGCGCCCGCGCTGACCGTCACGCTTACGGGCAAGCTGGCCGTGCCGCTGCCGACCGAGGCCGTGACGTCCGCGCCGCTTACCGCCGCGCCGGATGGGCTCGTAAAGCCGGTAATATCACAGGCGGAAGAGGCCGCGCGCGTGATTTTCATGGTATACGTTTTTGTCGTCGTTCCATCCTGTGCGGTTACTTTGATATAGGCGGTATTGTCGCCCTCTTTCAAATCCACGGTTTTATTGGAAATTTCAGTTTGGCAGCCCTGATCGTTATATAGTTTCCATGTTGCGCCCGCGCTGACCGTCACGCTTACGCTGTTTCCGATGTCTGCGCCTCCGAGAATGTTGTCGGTCGTTTCGGTGCTTTCCGCGGTAACCGTGCCGCCGGATATTGTGATTGTGCCGCCGTTTCCACTGTCGGTATGGGAAGAATATTCACTATTCTGCATATTGTTGTAGGGGATTCCTCCGCTGCCAATGGCCGCCCCGTCGGTCGGAACTTGTAAAATATTGTCCATACTGCCGTTTTCCCAAGTGGCATGATACAAATAGCCGAAACCGTTAATATATTTGTAATAGATGTGGTAAGTTTGCCCGCCCTGAGAAATCGAGCCGCCGTATTGAAGGCCATAATTGCCAAAATTATCATTCTTCGGGGCGTTGGACAGATATTCCATTGCTGCGCCTCCGCTTTTCGCGGTCACAGTGCCGCCGGAAATGGTGATGGTGCCGCCGCTTCCGCCTGTGTCGATTCCTCCGGCGCCGCCGATTCCCGCACTGCGGAGTAAGGTGTGGGATCCACCAGAATTGGCTAAAGCGGTGCTTCCGATCGCCGTGACCGTCCCGCCGCTGATGGAAACGGTTCCGCCGGAACCGCCGCCCGAATAGCGCCCGCCGCCGCCGATCCCCGCTCCGCCGAATATGTCTTCACTCGAACCATGAAAAGCACCCTCAGTACCGCCGTTCGCGGTCACCGTGCCGCCGTGAATCTTAATGGTGCCGCATCCATAGCCATACTTTTGAAATAAATTCTCTTGATCAATGTTTGCACCGCCGCCGATTCCCGCCGCGCCCAAACCGCCGGTCGCTGTCAGGCTGCCGTTGCCGTCAATATTCAACGTCTGTCCGCCGTCTACCTGCAACCCGGCAAAACAGCTGCCGCTTTTTAGGTAGTTGCTGTCTTTCAGCGTCAGATTCACCGCAGGATAATCATGGTGGCCATAAAAATCCGACAGGCAGAGCGCGCAGTGCTTCGCTGTGTTGGAGATGTCGTTGGTCTTCGAAAGAGGGTCCGTTACATTGGAAACATCAATGTTTACGCCGTCCAGCGCCAGGTTTACGGGATACGGGGTACCAACGTCCATAATCGTATTCGTGGTAGAGTTTGTGCTGCTCTGACGAATGATAATGGTAGCATTCGAATCAAAACAATGATAAATGCCATCACCAAACGTATATGCATTATAATCGTATGCAGTAAACATGATACTGCCGCTGTCAAGGTCCAGAACAATCTGGCTGTCGTGAAGATGGGATTCGTCCATAGTCGGCTGATCTGCGTAAACGCCTACGGTGTCCAGCGAAAAAATGCTGCACACCAGCGCAAAACACAGTAAGAAAGAAAGCGCTTTTTGACCGACCGTATTTCTGCTCATGTTGCTCTTCTCTCCTCGCATTTCAAGGAAATTGGTTTGCTGCCCTGCGATAATTTCCTTGTTTCATATGATAGCGGACGCCTCTGACAGGATTCTAACAAGATGCCGCCATTAATAAAGGGATTTTGTTCGCCTTCCGGCTAAAACACGCCGATCTGCCTGGTGGAATCGCCCCTCGGCCGGATTCCCGTTTTCACGTCCACCCGTACGGACGCGTGGGTCAGGAGTTTGTTTTTATTGTCGTACACGTCGAACATGATATATGCCGTGCCAAGGCCGTTTCCGGTGACTTGATAATTGCCGTTTTTCAGCTTTGCAACGGTTGCGACTTTATCGTTTGTCGAGTGGAATTTTACCGCCGCGGCTTTCGTACCGGTCAGCTTCACGCCGATTTGGTACTTGCCGCCGACGGGCATCGAATAATCCTTTGTGTCCAGCGTGATCGAATCGCCCGTGCCCGCGACGACGTAATCGCTGAAATGGGTGGTCTGGAATACGAGGAAGCCGTTTTCCACGGCCGCGTTCATGTCTGTCAGCGTACCGTTTGATTCGTACCGGAATACGCGCGGCGTGCCGCGCAGGTCCGCGGGAAGCGGAATCCTGACCGTGGCGCTGCCGGTAAAGGAAACAGGGTTTCCGCTTCGGTCCAGCAGCCTGATGTTCAAGAGAAGCGGCGTTCCAATGACGTTAAGGGCCGCGTCTGATAAGGCAAGGCTGCAAGCCGCCGCGCCCTGCGGGTCGGCCGCGCCTCCCGGAGTCCCCGTCGGAGCGCCGGAGGCGGTTTCCGGGGTAACGGAAAGCGAAACGCCCGTCACCCACGACGGGAAGGTTACGTCCGAAAGGTAAACGGTGATATGCGTCGGGACATCCGTCAGCGAAGAGGGCAGAGAAGGAACGGAAGCACTTGAAGAATGGCTTCCGGATGACGGTGCCGCCGCGACCGTCACCGCCACCAGAATGCCGCCGACCGTATTGTAATCCGCCGTATCCGTCGGCGTGAAAATCACCTCGTAGCTTCCGGAGGCCGTTACCGTCATATCCGGATGCGCCCACGCGAATGTGCCGGATATTTGCTTGCCGTTCGCCGCCGCGACGCCTCCCGTCAATACGGACGCGGATAGCTTCTCGCCCGCTTTGACCGGCGAGGCCGTCGGGGCCGTCTGGATAGCCGGCGTTATTTTTCCCCCGGATACCGTCACCGCCACCGGAATGCCGCCGACCGTATTGTAATCCGCCGTATCCGTCGGCGTGAAAATCACCTCGTAGCTTCCGGAGGCCGTAACCGCCGTATCCGGATGCGCCCACGCGAATGTGCCGGATATTTGCTTGCCGTTCGCCGCCGCGACGCCTCCCGTCAATACGGACGCGGATAGCTTCTCGCCCGCTTTGACCGGCGAGGCCGTCGGGGCCGTCTG
>NZ_VWXL01000019.1 GCF_009746625.1 Caproicibacter fermentans | reverse complement strand
TCAAAGCTGGCGTTCAGACAGTACCGCCGGTGGACATTCCGGCGGTACTGTGACTGGCGCTCATGTAACCGGCGATATGGGTCATTTCCGACCGGCGTTTTGGGTCAAAAAAGTTCCGGCGTTGACAGTTTTTACTTTGGACGGCAGGTGGTACTGGAATTCTCAGGGAATTACGGACACGAACGGCCATGCGCCCCACGCCCTGGATTTTATTCAGAACTATGAGGGTAAGAGCTACAAAGAGGCCGTCTGCATTCTGGCCGGAACTATCGATCTCCCTGCTCCGGCCGAACCGGTCCAAAATATGAAGCTCCCGCCGCCGGAAGGAAAGCAGGATTTTATTCTTCCGGAACGCTCCGGCAATTTTCGGAATCTATTTGCGTACCTGGTGAAAGAACGCGGCTTTGATTCCGGATTCGTGAAAGACATGGTGGAACAACATAAGATTTTTCAGGGCATTACATACAACAAACTCCGGATCGTTGGCTATGCAAAGGATGGGACGGTCCGGTATGCGGTCAAAGAGAAATTCAAAGATGAATTTTCGAGGCTGCCCCGTATGAAAGAAACGGTCAATAACGGCACTGCGGGATCACCGTTTCACACACAGGAATCTCTTTCACCTGGTACGGTTCAGGAGCTGCTGAAAACGGGTCAGATTCGGATGTTCCAAAACCTGGTCATGGTCGGGTACGACAAAGACGGTATTCCCCGTTACGCTTCCATGCGGTCGATGAATTCCTCCGGCAAACCCGTAAAGGTTGACGTCACCGGTTCCGATAAGAGTTATCCCTTTGTTTTAGAGGGAGCTGCCGGCAACGAAACCGTCTGCGTATTCGAGAGTCCGATTGAAGCGATGAGTTATCGGATACTTTGTAAAATCACCGGCAGCGAACGGATCTCGTGCCCAATGATTTCCCTTGGCGGAGCCGCAGCCATGCAGTCCCTCGACCGGTATCTACGGGAACATCCTGAAATTCACAGTATTGTGATCGGCCTGAACAACGACAGCAAGGCGTTCGGGCATGACATCAACGCAGGCCGGAACGGTACGGAAAAGATCATGGATCGGTATGGCTCCGCTTACGCCGTCACAATGCATAAGCCGTTTCTCAACGATTGGAATGACGTCCTGAAGAACTTCCGCAAAAACCTGGAGGGAAAGCTGCCGGAGCCGGAACACTCCGTTTACATCCGACAAAACGTTTCAAAAGCGAAACAAGTAGGAATAGCAATATAGCGTCTGTTTCTGCGAGACTGGAAAACCCCAACCCGCACCCGCTTCTTAAACCATTAAAAACTCAGCCAAATTAGCAATAGACGCTCAATAAACGGTACAGGGGATTAGCTTCCCTGTGCCTTTTTTATATCTTGAGGGAGGAAAACAAATGGAACCATTCTACCTGTGCAACACCGAACTGCTCGGCCTATCCAACTCCACGGCCATCGTATATAACTTTCTTTGCAAGGTTAACAATGTTTTGACAAACGAAAGCCATTATGGAAAGAACAGCATCGCCAGACTCTGCCATATAAGCACTTCTTCTGTAGTACGAGCGCTGCGAACACTTTGCCAAAAGGGATTGCTGGAAATCCGTCACAGATTCGATGAACGCGGCAGGCAGACCTCAAACTACTATATCCTGATCGAAAATCCCCAGCTGAAACTGTCACCATGTGATGCAATATCGCCGCAACCCAATAGCATACCATCCGACACGAAAGAAAAGAAAAGGACTTCGGCGAACCCGCGTCTGTTTCCCTGTCGTCTGAATCTTTTCCAGCATCGTCTGACCGCCAGCGAAATCAAAGTCTATTCCTATCTGACGCTGCGAGCGGGCAGGGGCGGGAAATGTATGCCATCAAAAAAGGAAATCGCATCAGACTGCGGAATCAGCGTTTCTTCTGTTTGGCGTGCTGTTAAAGCGCTGAGCAACGCCGGTTTGCTCATAGTCTATCATCAGACCCGCAAGGAGGCTTTTGGAAACAACGGTACCAGTGTTAACCTCTATTTGCTAAATGGCGCTCACACAGAAGCACAGGAGCAGCCTGAAGTAGCCGTACAAACCGATTCAGAAGATTTATCCTCTTCACAGGCTCCGACCGCATCGGCACAATCTTCTCTTCCTGTAATCTTCAAGAAAGGCCTTTTCGATTCTACAACGCTGAAAACACCTTTTTTGCGCATCGGTGACACCCTCCCTCATTTCATCAGTGACACCCCAAGAACTAAGTCCAGAAAGAAAGCTACGGTTAACTTAAGGGATATAAAACCTCTCTCTAAGCTAGCTAAGTGGTATCATAGAACTGTTTCAAAACTTGCAGGATTCAAAAGTCACTCTGCAAAACTGGAATAGAAAATATGCGAATGCGCTTTGTATATGCAAAATCAGGCTTATTCTCTCAAGTTAAAAAAACTGAAAATTATCCTGACAGGAGAAAACAAATGGATACAAGTGAAAAAATCATCGGTCTGCCGATCCTGATTTCGGCTCGGCATCGAGTCGTACTGGATCAGGGGCTTTGCAGGAGATACGGAATTCCGGAAAACGGGCCGGTTCAGGCAATTATCGGTTCGGAAACCATCTCCATCTTTCCGGTCGGCGCGCAGATTCCTGCGGCAGAGCAGAAACAGGTTACGATTGGCAGATTCAATCTTCCGACGCGCTGGGCAAAACAGAACCATGCGGAAATTGGTCGTTATGCGTTTCTGTCAGCTACTGAACAAGGCTTGCAGATTCGTGTAATACCGTCAACACCGCAACAGTGCCGTCAGAGCCGTGTTCTAGGCATTCCAATCAAAATATTCAAAGGGAACTTGATCTATATTCCCAAGACCTTTTGGAAACACTTTGCGATCCAGCCGAACCACGGCCAAGTCATCCGCGAAGAAACAGATAACCGGCTGATCTTCCGGAAATACCGGCCTGAACAGTTTCCGGACGTAAAAAAGGTGCTTCTTGTTTACAGGAGCAGCATTCACGTTCAGCTCGAATGGATGAGCAAAAACGAGCTGAACGTTGGCGATACGGTTTGGCTCTTCGGAACGTCGGACGGCCCGATGGTTTCTACCAGACCCGCCTATGAGAACTTCGATTGTCGTTGACATAAATTGAGCTGGAGAGTATAATAATAGCGTAAGGTGGATGTGATGTTCACCTTGACCGTCGATGCGGAAGGCTCGGTCAGGGGAGTGTTTCGCGGAGGTCTATTTTACGGTTTGTGTATTGAACCAAAACCTGAATAGGCTATGCCGAAAGAAAAATACGCACAGGTAGCGCTCTGGGTAACCAGGGCGCTACTGTTTTTTAGGAGGAAAGCCAGATGGATTTGTTACAAGCGAGTGCAGTAGCTTTTCAAAAACTAACGGGGTCGGATTATGTAATTACAGCCAGAAAAAGAGAGCATACAATACGCGTTTCTGTCTTCTTCGAAACGGGGCATTTTTTTCACCTGATTGGGTTAAGTAAGCTTCGTGATATTCCTGTGCTTAACAATAAAAATAAAGGGAATGTTTTTCAGAGGATTTTAAACGGTGAAATCACATATGATACGATTAGCAAAAGCGCTTTTTTTGAAGCCATTCGCGACAGAATCTATTACTTTTCCGAGTTGGAAACACTGCTCAATAATGAAATTATTTTAAAATTCAATCAGAATAAAGCTCATTCGCTGATTCATGCAACTATGCTGTTATACCGAAAGCAGGATGATGTCTATTTGCATCTGTTCCTTACTCCAAAAGATTCTCAAAACGATATTCTTATCCCATGCTCCTTCTTTCCACGCAACGACAACAAGTACATACTGCATCAGGAAGTTTACAAGGTGATTCAAATTGAGCGTATACAACATCCGGAAATTCAGCGACCATTATTTGACCGGATCATCACGCAAGCCAGAAGACAGGCAGATGAACAAACAGATAAGTCTCATGTAAAACATCCATCAAGAGAAGAGAGATAAAAGCGGAACCGGTTCCGCTTTTCATCTCTCTGTCTCTCAAAATTTGCCGAGATCGAGATGCAAATCGTTAGCATAATGTAAAATTTGAATTCGTGCTAAACTCTCGTGGCGCAAAAATTGTCCCAAAAAATAATCCACGTGTCAGTCTAGATCCTGACGCATGGATTGATGGTGAGGCCAAGTGGGTCGGTAAGGATACTCGTCAACTTTACCCGATCTTTCTAAAACAATTCCAAGAGTCAATTTGAAGGAGTTCTGGATGATTCCGCATATAGTTTTCTAAACTTTGTGAAGGTTTGGCTATTTGATACCAGCGATCACAAAGATCTACAATTTGTTTGATGGCTTCAGGCTCTGAGACTTCATTGTTGGTAATCTCGCTGTAATACAACAATATGATCCCCTCACTTTATAAGATGCCGGTAGATTAGTCTGCTGGCTTATTATGAAAGAATGTAATTGAAACTGAGGGTTTAT
This sequence comes from Caproicibacter fermentans, assembly GCF_009746625.1. Classification (GTDB taxonomy): domain Bacteria; phylum Bacillota; class Clostridia; order Oscillospirales; family Acutalibacteraceae; genus Caproicibacter; species Caproicibacter fermentans. Next base: position 79,757 of record NZ_VWXL01000019.1, on the reverse strand, counting down.
GTGATTTTGAGTTTTGCACAGTACCCAATATCAGCATTAAAGCAACAAAAGCCAGACTGATGCTTATAACACAAAAAATTCTAACAGATGCAAAGTACACAAATACTGAGATGAATAATTCAGCAAGTAATAATTTTCTTACTATAGTCTTATAATGATGTATTTCCAATAAATCTAAAGGCTTATTTTTATTGCCAACTGGTGATAGTACAAAGACAATGATTAGCGATAAAGAATAAATTCCAATAGAAAATGTCGGCATAATAGAGATCGGAAGAAGTTTAACGATAAGGATTGCAGAGCTGATCATGATCCAAGATATGAAGTAGCAACAAAGTTTTGTTGTTGCGTGAAACCCTCCGGCATAAATCCTTATTATCGAATAGAATACAATAAACGTCAATGTTTCAAGTTTGGCATCTAAACAAAATCCAACAACCAGCATTGTTAGGATATGAATACTCTGGAGAAGAGCGGTCTCCACTCCATAAAGATATATTTCATAATCTTCCGGAGATAAAAGACCGCCCTTAAGTAATACCTTAACCACCCAATTTGATACCTTTTTCAGCATTAGAATTTCCTGAGTTTCTGCACCCTTGTTGGAAGTTTCGCCTGATATGCAAAGAGTGGACAAGAGGTATTCGCGGACTTGCTTGCCTCACTGTATGCAAGTTTAGCTACAACTTCCAGGATTTTTGTTTTGGCGTTGACTTTTTGACCTTTCATTTTAAAACACCTCTCATAAATTGATATTTTCTATTATATTTCGACATTATAAAAAATCAATATCTTTGACGCAACTTACAGATTTCTCTCCCCAAATACATGTTTATTTACAAATCAGCAATATAATTCTAGAATCATTTTAATTTTGTATGGGAAACATTATGCTTACAGAGAATTTATTTTGATCAATATCAATATTTATATCTCCATCATATTTATCTATAGCTTGCTTAACATTAGATAGTCCTATTGCTTTGTGACCCATTTTATTAGACAGAAATCTCTCATTCCGTTTTATTATAGGATCGGCATAGGAGTTTAACAAATTGACTATAAGCATGTTGTTAAATTTATAAAGACGAAGTTCTATTTTACGATCATTTTCATTGACCTTTTGGCAAGCTTCAACAGCATTGTCAAATAAATTGGCAAAAATAGCAGTTATATCCATATCATCAATAAAAGATAGGTCTAAGTTCTCGACAGAATATGAAAATTTAATCTCATTCAATTCACATTTTTTTATATTTTCATTAACGATTATATTTAGAATTTTGTTATTACAATTGAACTTTAAACCCAATTCATCTATAATACTATTTAATTTCGACGTATATTCTAAGCCCTTATCGAAATGTTTAGACTGGTAAAGTTGGTTAATTATTTCTATATGATTCTTTACATCATGCATTATTTTTTGAGATTTGTTATATTCGATTTCGAGTTGCTGATAATAATTATATTGCATATCAACTTTTTGCTGCATTAGTTCTATTCTTTTTTGAAGTAAAGTGGATTTTGATATAAACTCAAAAAAATAAATTACACTCAAGTTTAAAATAGATGATAGCAAAGTCATCAACATCATAATATAATGAATACTTTTTTGATCCAGCTCACTATTGGCCGCCATAAGGGTTAAAAAATAAATGACGACTACATTAATAATCAAAAATAATACCAGAATTGCAAATTGCCTCATGTATACAAAATAGTTTTCTTGTTTTTTTAATAAGATTACTATAAATTTATAAAATAAAAGCATTATAATTTGAAGCAGAAATACATCCAAAAATAGTAAAATGGGATCTTTGTCATACAATGGAATAGAGCTCCCTGTAATGAGAGAGATAATAATAGAGATCAAGGCATCCAAACCAGCATAAAGCAAAATCAATAGAGTGATCTGCAACACTTTTTTAAGATTATTATTATTGTAAAGTGAAAAACCAATAATTATTGAAAACAATAAAAGAAATACAAAATTTAGGATGGGGTATTTAAACAAACAAATCAAAAACCATAAAATTCCAAATACGATCTTAGCAATTATGTAGATAAACTTATTATATTTTTTACTATACATGCTCTTCATGAAGTCGAAAACAATGAATGTTCCTACGCTACAAGATAAACAGTATGGAACAGCATTTAGAAAAAAAGATAACATTTCAAATCACCGCTTTTGAATCAAATTAAAATTGAGCTTTAAATACGAATGAAATTCCGATTTGAACTCAACGGCTCTTTTTTGAGACATTGGTATGATTGAGCCGTTCGTCATCAAAACATCATAACCCTGTATTTTTGAGATGTGTAATAGATTAATTACAAAACTTTTATGTGGCATTGAAAATCCATATGGTTTTAGTTTATTATAAACATTTATGATACTATCCGTTAAGATAAAGATATCATTATCATAAACCATCCTAATTTTATGATTTGCAGATTCAAAGTAAAATATTTTATCGGCTTCACAGGTTCGAAACCCTTTGTCTGTACTAAAAGTAAATATTGTCTTATCTGTCCCTTTTGTTGAGTATTCAATCACATCATTTAGTTGTTCAGAGACTTGCTTAAATGAAACTGGTTTAATTACATATCCAAAAGCTCTAACTGAAAATGCTTCACACTGATAATTATTATAATTCGTTACAAATATAATCTTAACCTGTTTATCTGTTTTTCTAAGTACTTTAGCTGTTTCGATCCCATTCATTGTGTCCATCTGTATGTCAAGAAAAATAGCATGAAATTTTTTTGTACTATTAATCAGATCATGTCCATCTTGATATGTAGATATTATAACTTGCATACAAATCTCATGACAATGCTGATAAATCATGGCTTTAAGGAGGTCAATTTCATTTTTATCATCATCACAGACAGCTATTTCAAGCATACGATGTGTCCCTCCTGCTAAGCATAGTGGTGACCTACAACGCCGGTCGAAAATAAATCCATCACCGGTCATATCGCCCAAAAATGAATAAGACTATTGTCGCAACATAATGGCTTTCTCAAGCCCAATTTGCCGCAAATCGCTTAATAATTGACCGCACCAATCTATCCGAGGCATAATAAACCAAATCTTAATAAAAGTAAGAAAGACTTTGAAATAAGCACAAACTCCACCGATATATGGCGAATGTTTGTGCTTATATAGTATAAATGAAAATTGAGATTACAGATATTCGATTCCGCTTATATGTAGCATCTAAACAAGCTATGCTGACTAAAAAACAGACTGGAAACTTAACTGTCACATTAATTTTTCGAAGTGCCAACATAATGGCAATTCATATTCAGGTTGCCCATTACGGCTCATAACCTGTTCATACTCCAACTTTCTCAGGCGAATTTTTTCAGTATCGTGGCTGTTTGCCTCGGCTGCTGCTTTATCGTTGCTGTATCTGTTTTTGAGCTAGTTAAGGACAGCCACCCTATATTCATTAGGATAAATCCTCTTCGTCCATATAGACTCTTTCCTTTCAAATCTATACGCGATTGGCTTTTTTTAATTGGATCGTCCTTGTCTTCTCTTCCGTATCATCACTCTCATCATAGCCATCATATGGTGCATCCGGATCATGTGGCTTCTGTTTTTTCATACTGTTGCATACCTCATCACGATGGGCAAAAGAAAAATTGATATCATCCGAATATCCGGTGTGTCCCGTGATGATGATCGGGTTCAAATGCCTTTCCCTCAACTTTTTCTCAAGCATCGCCAGAGATCTCTTCTCCAATTCAATATCCTCAGCAAGAGCATTAATAAAGCTATATCCTCCGTCTGCACCGAACCAGATGGTATCGCCGGAAAAAAGATATGTATCATCGATAAGATAAACCATATGACCCCATGTATGTCCCGGGACCAGAAAAGCTTCTACCTTAATATCTCCGATGGTGAAAACCTGTCCGTCCTTAAGAAGAATCTTCCTATTATTAATTGTTACCTGCGGAAGCTTATACAAGTGGAAAATCACTTTGCGGCGTACTTCACCGGTCAAATATTTATTTTCGATTTCTCCGATATAGATCGTTGCATCCTTAAACAACTGATTACTGTCAGCTTCGATCGCGCCAATGTGATCGGTGTCCTGATGGGTCACCAGAATATCTTTAATATTCGCCGAATCCAGATCCAGCCACTCCATCTTCTCTTTCAGCCGTTCATAATTATATCCGGCATCAATCATGATCGTCTGTCCATTCTTCGTATAGAAGAAGATGTTGGCGATAAACTCTCTGACGCACTTCACGTGTTCATCAATCACACCGGTGTTAAGCGGTTTAAATATTTCCTTACCTCGATAAATCATAGCCATATATTTTTCTTGAAATTTTGAAGCCTTCTTAGACATTTCTTGATTCTCCTTTCTTGGCTTTCACAATCGCATTTTTCGCCATTCTGTCATATCTTACAAACAATCTGAGTTTGTTCAGGCTGCTCATTATTCCGCTTATGCGAAGTTCAAAGTAAAGGGGAGAGAACATGGTATTCTAATCAACGTGTGCATTTCTTTAGCATCCGATGATAGAATGGCATATCTTCGGGAACGGCAGATATAGCCTCAAGCTTTCCTTCCTTGATCATCTCTTCTATACGAAAAGCGATCCAGGAATCACCAATGCCAAGTCGATATTTTCCAATGATCCGCCCAACAACCATTGCTTCCTGAAATTCGTCGCTTTCTGCTGCAATTTCACGTAGAATATAGTCATCATAAAGTGTTTCTGCTGCACTGACCAACTTCCCATTCAATAAAGCCCGCAAAGGGGCGTTCTCTCCCTGAAGTTCCTTCCAATAAGCTGCGCAGTTCTGTATCAATAGCGGCGATATAGGCTTTTGCAGAGAAACGTACCGATGCCATTCTTCGGGAGCCACTTCACCCCAACTGCTTTTCTGTACAATATTATTATTCTCGTCAATCTCCCATTCCGGAAGTTTGATAACAGAAACGGGTCCATACACTTTCCACTGATTTAGCTGTTTCAAGAACCAATAGAGTCCACATATTTCGTCGGGCTGATTACTGTACCAGATCCGGATGGATTCCCCTATTGTTGAGCGTTCCTGAACTGTTTTCAGATTTTCATTTACCTTTTCAAAGATTTTCCGGACTGCCTGACGTCCGATGTCATCCGGAAAAGTTCTGTATAAGCGTTCCAAGGTTTGCTTCCGTTTTATACCGGGTTGATTTTCCGAAATATCACCAATGCTTTGCGCCAAATTAAATCCATAGATATCTGCTGCATTCCCACCCAATGGGGTAGCATTTTCCCAGGCGATACGAGCCCTTTTCTCTGCTTCCTTTTGAGCGGCTTTCAACTCTTTACGGGTTGGTGTGCTTCCATCTCTGTGGGTAACTATAACGCCAATACCACCACATTGATATTTTCCTTCCCCAAAATGCTGTGCCGCTTTAAGACTTCCACATGCACTGTCGCTAAATACGATTTCAATCATAATAACGATTCTCCAAATCTCGATTTTAATCGAACCACTCTCAAAACGCATCAAAACATTATGCGAAGTTCAGGATAGGGTAAAGACGACTCAGTATTCCGCTTATGCGAAGCTTAAATCCATTCAAACCTCTTTTATTTTACAGACATACGGCCCAATCGCCGTAAGCAAATGTCCCGCTGCTGTGATGTAGTTTTCCTTCGGCTTGGAACTGCCGGAAAGCGTCGCGCATCCGGGTCAGAATTTCAGGCTGAATGTCCAAGGTGTGATGTGCCGGGAACACGCGCTTTACTGGCAGTGCCGAGACCTTTTCCAAAGAAGCGAGATTGTTTCCTCCAATATTCGAATCTAATATGCTCCAATTCAAGTAAAGAGCCTAATCACATATAATATTTTTCGCCCATTGTGTTACACGGATGTCTTCGCTTACAATAAATTCTTGACCTCTGCTTACTGACTGAAAATAATTAGCATGGAAACTTTCTTTATTGTGATATGTAATAGAAACTTCTTTGAAAAACTCAGGTAAATTCCATCTTGTTTCTGCATATTGCGGTTTTGTCAAGACCCTTTTATTATCATAAGATAATATTCCACATCCAGGCAGTGATTGATTAAAAATCAAGGTGTTAGATGGCACATATAAGCAATTATTTACTTTTTTATAATAGGCTGGACGCGAATGAGGATGCCAATGGTACTGTTTTATTTTTTCGCCTTCGATAACATCACCTATTTGAAAGTAACCAAATATAATTTGCATATTGGGTCCAGTAAAATGCAAAGTACCATCACTATGCTTTATTGTTCTTCTGAATAGTCCAAAGAATAAAAAAATATCTCCGCTTCCAACATTATTATTTCGTAAATGAGTCTGTGCAGCTCCACATTGCCCAAATAAAGGTTGCCAATTTGAAGAACGCTTCATACAATCCTTTCGAATATCAGGATCTAAATGACAATATCTATCAGTGAAATTGTGTTTAATTTGACTTAATAAACTTAAATAACTCACTCCATTGTAATAAAGATCTTCGTATTTACAAGGTGATTCAGCATCTACTGGAATTGGCATTGAAAGTAATGTACCATCTTCTAAAATTGGGCTTGCACAACCCCCATTAGCAGAGTCAAACCCTTTGCGACTTAATATAATTTTCATATATGATCACGACCAATCTTATAAACATTTTCGTAATCGTTCACTCGTTGGATTATTCGTATATGGTCTTTGATTCATTAGCATTTCCAATAATTACGGCGTAGGGTTCATTTGCTTCTTGTGAGAATAAAATTGTAGGCATCAATGGCGGTTATCCTTGCTACCTAAGTACTTCTTGTCCGTATTTACGTCGTGTACTCTCTTAATCTCGTTCCTCGTGCTAGACTTTAATGTCATTTATTAACTAAGCAATTTGAATGCTTTTCCTGAAATATTAATCTTATGGTATGAATCATTATTAAGTCCATTAATAATCCCAATCAGTTCTTGGCTATTGAGTGTAATAGCCGTTATAATTTGACATGATTTTCCTAGCTCAGCAGCAGATTTTATGAAGCTTTCCATATCATCAGGTACAATGCTTTGCTGTGCAGGTTCGTCAAAAATAACTAAGCAAGGATGATTTCCGTTCTTTTCAATGGACACTTGCAAAAGTGCCATAGTAAACGCCCATATCACTCTAATACCATCACTTGCTGATGAGTCAAACTTCATATCAAAACCGTCGATGGTTGGCAGTAGCGATTCTCTTGAAATATCAATGCCATTAAAACTTGATAGACTACTGTAATGGTAACGTTTCAAGTTATTATTAAAGCGTGTCTTTAGTAGTTCAATCTTTTCGTTGTCCGAATCAGAAATAGCATGGCTTGGTAATTTCGCCTTTTGATCGAGATAAATGTTCCATTGCTTTGAAAGCCCTTGAAGCTGTCCAATCATGGAGGCAACAACACTTTGCAATTTTTGCAGATGCTCAATGCGACTAGATTTTTCTATTCTTTTTAGCATGATAGTTTCCGAAGCTTCTGAATCTGTTGTAGTGTTAAGATCAGAGCGAAGTGTTTGTGCTAAACGTCGAAGAGTTTGAAGTCTAGATTCAAGTTGCTGTTTGTTACGCTGAAGTCCATCATAAGTATTCTTACGACTATTCAGAGAAAACTCAAGCATCTTCCTCTGCTCTTTGAGATGACGGATGTTTTCTTCAATACCCATAAAACCGGCTTCTGCGCCTGGCAACAACAAATTGTCTTGAATATGCTGTTTACAAGTGGGGCAGATGTCTACAAACAATTCACCATCAGTGGCTTCAGAACCGAATTTTTGCAACCGCGCAGCATCTTCATTATTGCGTATGTCCGAGTTTACGATTTCCAAATCAGATTTCAACCTTACAACAGCTTGGCTTACACTAGCAAGCCTTTTCGCAATGGTATGCACATCCGCCTCAATTTCGGGGATAACCATTTCCGTCGCTGAGAGTTCTTTATTAAGTGCTTCAAAGTTATCAAGGACCTTAGGCTTTAGTTGGCGTAATCCAGCATATTCTTTTTGGAGTTGGTCAATTTCTTCGGAAATTTCGTTTGTGCTGTTTGTAGTAATAGTTATTCGTGAACAATCTTTTTCTGTCAGGACTCTGGGACACATAGGAAGATTCAGAATATTGCAGGTTTCAGCGTATACTGTCCGTTGTATTTGAGAGACCAGTTGTTTCCATTCGTATTCAATTTGTGACTTAACCGCATTTAACCTATCCCGTTCTTTCTCGTTTTTAAGTGTATCAAGCCCGAGAATAAACTCTATGACTCGTTTCTTGGATTCGCGTATACCAAATATTGGCATACCTGACAGAATATCTGACCATCCATGTTTTTGTTCAATAAACATGGATGCGAAAATAATTTGCAGGTATAGTTTACGCTCATTACCGTCCGAAGATCGAACAAGTGGAAGTTCTAGATGGAGGAAGTTTTCCAAAAATGTATGAAATCCTTTTTGGCCAGTTGCTGCATATTGGATATTAACATAATAATCTGCTGATTGAGTTTTAGAATCACCAATTTCATCGTAGGTGCCATAATAAACTGTTACCAAACGATTGTCTTTATTTTCAGCCTTTATATTCCTATAAATAGTTACTACCTCGTTGCCATTTGTAATTTCGAGGTAAGCTCCCGATTCAGTGACATTCCACGATTTTCCATTATCATCAATAGTGCTTTTGAAAGCCGACGTTAGTACTTTGCTCCCTATTCCGCCAACACCTCCTAGAATTTGTTCAAGGCCAAGGCAATAGTAGATGGCTGCAAGAATAGAGCTTTTGCCACAAGTGTTTTCAAGACTTGCTATAAAATTCAATCCACTGTAAAAAGTTTTGTCAATTCCAAAAATGCCGTTTGCTGTGTTTATTTCTACTCGCAGCCTGTTAATTTTCAGCACATCTGTCCCTCCACATATCCACGAGTTCTCCAACCTTGGATTCAGTGAGTTTCTTCGCGAGGGTAGTTAAATCGTCTATCTCTGTAGTCATAAGATTACTAACAAGCCTTATTTGATCGGCGAGTTGCCTGCCACGTTTAGTTAGTTTATAGCTTCCAGCTTTTTGTTGCTCAACAAAGCCATATGCAATAGCAAATGTAAGTGCTTTGTTCACAGCTGGGTCAAAACGCACTATGGGCGCAATACCAGTTCCAGTAGCAAATTTAATGAGTTTGACCATGTTATCATGCGATATTAATGCAAATGATATCATATGTAGCTTAATTAATGAACAGGTATCTCCCCAACCACATATACGCATAATAAGACAAAGTTGAGAGACCTTGTAACTAATCCGATAGTTATATGGCACAGCATCCGGCTTTGCGTTAAATACAATATCAGTTGGTAGTAGGGGATTGTTTTCCATAATTATTCACTCCTAAACTCCATAGAACAATCAGCGAGCCAACTTGCAACCATATCCTGCTTTAGCTCACCAATTGAAGCAATTGTAAGCATTTGGGAAAAGTCATGTTCCAATTTAGCTTGAAACTCGTCTAGTATACCATCAAAAACCGTTTTATTCATTGTGTGGTCTGTGTTCATAAGTGTCTTGATGGAAACATCTCTTTTATAGCTCTGCTCAAGCTCGAATACATCTCCATAAATTTCAGGAAATCCAACACGTAATCGGTTCATAGTTTCTATGCCACTTATATAGAAACCGATATATATGTTAACTACTGAATTTAGCGCTTGGTTTGAGTCGTCATTAATATGCATGACAGCTTTAATTTTACGACGGATGTTCTTAACTTTTTGAGAATCACAGGTTGTCCAGTCGTCAGTATGTTGAATAGCAAGATTAAGTTTCATATTGGTAAGATTCGTCCTAATTATTCGGCTGATTTCCGGTGTGAAGTCATCAGCAATCTTAATGATAATTTGAAAATTATTAGCAATATGTTTATATTTGGAAGGCGCGCCTTTTTTGGCAGTAAGTACCTCTTGTTGCTTGGTTTTAGCATGGATTAAAATTCGAGAGTCACGATACTCAGGGATATCTAAATGCCATTCAACTACGGGGGGAACTCCAAGCTGGTTAAATCTGTCTGCGTTTTTCATTAGCTTATCAATATCCGTTGTTAGTTTGTCCCTCAAATGAGTATAAAGCTCGTTGTCTGAATAATCACGTTCTGGGCAATAGCATTGATGAACAACTCCGCTTCGAGTGAATCCTTCTATTCCTGCATCGCCACTCTGTACCGCTGGAATAGAAGTATAATGATCACTCTGGTACCGCATTCGGTAGCATTGTACACATAGCTCTTCCCATGCGTCCCCGGTCATGTATCCATCAATAAGGGTCAAAATGTTGCTCACCACTATTCCTCCTCACGTAAGTATTTCTATTGATATAGAATTTGTATAATTGGGCTCTGTGGTCACTGCACTGACATCCACAAAAAACTCAAATGACTCTTTTAAATAGTGGATCTTAACGAGTCTAAATATGGGATAAACATTAGTCACAATTACTTCCCTGTGCATTAAAAATAGCCGATCTCCTGTGCTCGGAAGATTTTGAACATTCATGCTAAAATCTCCCTTCCAATCTACTGGCTTTATTGATATTAATTGTATTCATATGAAACATTAATTATTATCAAATCCTGCAATAACTACTAATTCACATATTGCATCCTAACTCTTAAGTAAAAACCTGTGAAAGTATAGATAAGGAACGTCTGTCATAGTCAATAACAGATTTTGCAAATAGTTCACGCTGATCTTCTAAATTCCCTATTAGTCCATACGTTACCATATCGGCTATTGTTTCTTGCATTCGTTTAATAGGGATTGCAACAACAGCATATTCCTCTTGAAAACACATTACATAAGGATCTTTTTCTAAATTGGATAAAGTAGTCGCTAAAGTTCCATCATTAACACATTGAGAAAAATAATCCCATATCTCCAAACAATCCGGTTCCAAAAATGATGTGCATCTATAGTTTACTATTTCTCGTGCATTCATCATCCACTCATATGCATCGTTGTCTTCAATATTATTTGATAATAGTTTATCTGAAAGCGAAAAAACATCTTGATAATGATTTATAGTCCCCTCATGGGTTGTATTATACTTCTTATTTCCGGTTCCATATGGCTTTTCACCGGCTCGTGCAGGCAAACGATACATACTGAAGCACCTTAGAATAGCAATATTCTTTGTTGCTAGAGATGCTCTGATGAGATAATAAACTGAATAATATAATTCTACTGTGGCCCATGAAAATCGTTTCTGAAATACAGCGTCAATACCTTCAGAAAAACTTAATATCCCATTGTAAAAGAAATCGACGGCATCTTTATCAAGTGCATCTTTTAGCAATGTTGCCTCGTCACTTGATAGAACATGACACTTGAAATTATTGCGGTTTTCTTTTAATTCCTCAGGTGATGATACGCCAATGAATCGCTCAAATAGGACTTGAGCTCGGTTTCTATTAAAACTTATACTCACCTTGCATAGGCACATCCTTTAGTAAAACAGATTTCAAATATTGATAAACAATATTTCTTTGTTCTCTACCTTGCTTGTTTTTTAACTCGTCCTTATAAAGTAAGTCTGTTTTATCCAGTGGTACTAACTTCTGTATTGTCGCCTGCTCAAATGACTTCCTTTCAGCGCATTTTGGAATGAGGTCTTTGCATAAGAACTCTATCCCAGCATAGCATCCTGAATTGGCCATAAATGGATTACTGCTTTTTAGCCAGGAACCCTCCTTCTCATAGTAAGAACGAAGTACATTGAAAAAGTTGCTGATAACTTTATATTGTGATTCAAAATCACTAATATTGTATTCATTAAAAATCCCCTGGTCAGTAGTGAATTGCTTTAATGCATTGACCATTGCTGATAAGTCAACTTTTCCAACGCCTTGTGAAGAACCTGGTAATTTTATGCATTGATAATATGGGGATGCTGGATCTTCATGAAGTTTTGTTGCAATATCTGTTGCGCGAACAATATAATAATTTTTATCTTTCACTTCACCAAACAGATCATATACAAGACTAGCAGGAACTGGTTTTTGCTCTGTGTTTATGTTCAAAAAAATGCGTGCTGCTTCAGGAGTTGTTAGATTTTGAGTTAATATAACTATTATGGACTGTTCACCAATTTCCGGGCGTTCTTCACAAGCTTGTTTTAATCCTTCTAAACGATGTTGACCATCAATAACCTGGGCACCAGCTGAAATTTGCGGAATCAGCAGACTATTATTTTCGATATATACAGGATAGTTTTGATTAACCCAGTTTATGATGAAACTATTAAAAAACATATTTCCTTCTAAAATGAAACTCTTGATGGAAGCAATCCGCCTTTTACTTAAAACACGCTGTACAGCACCAGGAACGTCGTCGCGACCTCTAACCGCAACATAATAAATAGGTAGCAAATCTTTTACTTTCATTAAAAAAATATATGCTTTGTTTTCCCCTAGTTGCGTTGTAATGTATTTATTAATTTTGGTATAATCCAATTTCTTCCGCCTCCATAGAAATTTAGTCCCACCAAAAACGTAAAGATACTATACGATTTATGTTGTGTCAAAAACAGTTGAATTAAGAACGTGGCAGTGCCACCGTCGCTTGCTGGTCGAACTCCTATAATTGTTAAAATCCGCTTATAGCCTAACTTCGCATTATTGCTATAACACGAAGGGTCAAGGATAGTTAGCGGCTCCAGCAAATACTTTCTTCCACCATTATATTCTCTCAAAACAGTAAATTCAATGAAATATGCTAAGAAAAACATAAAAAAGCGGAACCAGTTCCGCTTTTCATAAAAACGGACGCCTCCGGCTTTTATCCCGGAAGCGTCCGTTACTCTTTTCTATTCGTCTTTACACCGGGACTCTCGCCAGCTCAGGCGGCACCCGGTTCAGCAGCTCCATGGCGCTCTGCGCGTCTTCCAGCCATCGGTTTCTTCCATTTCCGTCAAGAACAATCGGCATCCGGTCGTGAACATCCTGCATGGAGAAACGGATCTCTTTCAGATCCGGGTCGCTGAACAGAACGTATCTGCCGCACATGTTTTTTCACCCCGCGTTTTGTTTTGCTTCGACAAACCACCGGTCCTGCTCCCGCCAGAGGTACTTTTCCCGACCCTGAATCCGGCAGGTGTAACGGATTCCTGCGCCGCCTGCCTTGAGCGACGCGGCGGGGCGCACATCCAGCACCCGGTCGATTTCATACATCACTCCGTCCGCCCACCAGATCGCGAGAGGGAGCAGCCTGCCGTCCTCGTAAAAGCGGGCGATCACATCGACATATCGTTTACAGGACATTCAGATCCCCCCTTAAAAGTAACCGACCGGATGAATCGTGTGGTCCTTCTTCGGATCAAAGCCGGAGAGCTGCCGGTCCGTCAGCAGAACCGCGGGCTGCACCGCAAAACTCCCGAACCTGTTCTTCAGCCAGTCCACCGCGCGGTCCAGATGCTCCAGCCGTTCCCGGCCTGCCTCATCCCGGTACAGGTTGGCCTGGGACGGAACCGTATCCGGTACTAAATCCGCCATGCTGATTCCGATGCTCCGGATCGGCCGTTCCCATCGGTAATGCTTTCGGAACAATCCAAGGCCCGCGTCGGAAATCTCGGAGGTGATATTGGTGTAGGAACCCAGCGTATGCTGTCGGGTGAAGCTGAACAGCTGATTGTCCCGGACACTGATACAGACCGTCCTCCCCTTGAAGCCCTGTTCCCGCAGGCGGCGCGCGACGCTGCCGGCCAGCACATAGAGGATGATCTTGACGTCCTCGTCGTTCTTGAGATCACGGGGAGTAGTTGTACTGTTGCCGACGGATTTGACCGTCGGCTGATTGCCGTACCGCGCCACAGGGGAGCAGTCCAGGCCGTTCGCAAAGCAAGAAAGAACCTCACCCCATTTGCCGAACCAGCCGCGCAGCGTTCGCTCCGGCGTGTTGGCCAAATCTCCGATCGTGTGGATTCCGTAACGCTCCAGCTTTCGTTTCGTCGCTCTGCCGACGTACAAAAGGTCGGAGCAAGGGAGGGGCCACGCGATCTCACGGTAATTATCCTTTCCTACCCGGGTAATCGCATCGGGCTTTTTGTAGTCGCTGCCGAGCTTCGCAAAGATTTTGTTATACGATACCCCGATGCTCACGGTGATCCCCAACTCGTTTTTGATCCGGCCGCGGATCTCTTCCGCAATCGTCATCCCGTCGCGGCCCCGGGAATCAGCGGTCACATCCAGCCAGGCCTCATCCAAACCGAACGGCTCGACAAGATCGGTATAGTCCCGATAAATCCGGCGGGCCATTTGCGAAAAGCGCATATACAGTTCGTAGTTCGGCGGCACAATGACAAGATCCGGGCATTTCTGCCTTGCCTGCCAAAGGGCTTCTCCGGTCTTGACATGATACCGTTTCGCGATCTGGTTTTTCGTCAGGATAATCCCGTGCCGCTGCTCGACGTCGCCGCCGACCGCGACCGGCTTTTCCCTGATCTCCGGTCGGTGCAGGCATTCCACGGAGGCATAAAAGCTGTTGCAGTCGCTGTGAAGAATGACCCGTTCCAAATTTCCACTCCCAAACACATGTTCTTGTATTAGTATAGAACAAGTGTTCTGAAATATCAATGGGAATTTTAGGGGAAATAAAAAAAGCCATGCAAATAGTCTGCATGGCAAAAAGCGGAACCGGTTCCGCTTTTATCATATTGCTAATTACTAAATATAGTGCTAAAATTGTCGTAATATACATAGTAGCAAAGGGAGAGCTAATTATGGATTACTACGAAATCTTAGGAATTGATGAAAATGCTACACAAGAGCAGATAAAGGCATCTTATAGAGCATTAGCAAAAAAATATCATCCAGATGTTAATGATGCTCCAAATGCTGCGGCTTTTTTTAGATTGATTCAAGAGGCATATGAGACATTAAATGATACAAGTAAACGGAAAGAATATGATGAAAGTAATAAAAACTTCAACACTACAAATGTTGAATGTTCAGATAGTGCGGAAGATGAAGCTTTTGACGAGAATTCAGAAGATTCATATGGAGGGTCTTATGCTGAAAAATTGAGACATATTGAAAAAATGATCCATGAACATGGGAAACAGGTAGAAGCACACCAAACATATGTAAAGCTAAGATTTATGCGACATAATCTTATTACTAAATTCTTATTGGTTTTAGTTCGTATAATTTTAGCACCGCTCATTCCAATATTAAAAGTTGTACTATTAATGCTAAACTTGATGACTCAAATTTCGCGGCTTTTATCGTGGATTATCGCAGTAGGAGGTGCTATTGGCCTAGCCTATATTATTATACACGACAGGTTTGCTTACACGGGAGAAAAACTATTCAGTGCTGGTATTTTAGGAGCCGGCGTAATTGCGTTTTGGCTGCCCAATATTTTAGAATGGTTATCAGATAGCTTTGAAGATATAATTGATCAATTTGAAGAGTTTATCTTTCAGCTCCGTATTATATTTTTTAAAAAAGTACCAAAGATCAACACATAAAAATAATAGATACATAAATGAGATTAAAAGAAAGAGTAAAAAGCGGAATTGGATTTAATTCATTTTTTGCTCTGAAATTTAGACTTGCTTTTTTCCGAAAGCTGGTATATAATTCCTGTATGTGGACAAAAAAACAGCATCCACAGAGGATTAACCATCTCGACAATGATTAGTCCCCATGCGCCATAAGGGTACCTAAGACCCATATGACTTGTGAATGCCGATTATGCGTGGTTTATTATACCGCGTTTTTCGGATAGATTCAAGTCTGTACCCTTATTGGCTACTGAGGGTGCAGGCTTTCTTTTTCCACTAAACACAATCCACAGTGAAAAGCACTGTGTACCTCTTGTCTCTGACCTTAAAAAGCCAGTTGCGCGAGGTTGGCGCACTTTGAAAATATTTCTACCAACCGTTCTCACCGATTGGGGAAATTACAAAAACGTTTCTTGCCGGGGGCGGAAACACCAGAAAACGCAAAGCAGACACAGGCGCTGTTGCGACTAACTGCATGTCGTGCGATGATCCCGGTAAGTGATAATGATACTTCTGCCTTGAACGCCTCACCGCATTGGGCAGGCCTCGACGAATGAAAGGCTGGGAACACGATGTTCCTAATGCAATTTTGTAATATATAAGTTTGTGGTAATCTCCTGCCGGTTTCAAGGTGGGAGGTTATCATAAAATCAAATGCTCACGAGCTGAACACTTGATTTTATGATAACAAGGGCAAAAGCATTTAGCTTTGCCCTCATTTTCATAGTTGGTCGAGGTGACTGGATTCGAACCAGCGGCCTCTACGTCCCGAACGTAGCGCTCTACCAAGCTGAGCCACACCTCGAAAAACGGCCCCGAAAATGGAGCCTGGCTGCGGAAGAAGGATTCGAACCCTCACAAACAGAGTCAGAGTCTGTCGTGCTACCTTTACACAATTCCGCAAAATCTTGTTTGCAACAGCAAGATTTATTATACCAAATCATTTGAGATTGTCAATCCCTTTTCGAGATATTTTGAGAATTCCCGTTCGAGATTCCTGAAATAACGTCCCGGTTTTTCAAACCGGTCTAACCGGATCGGAAGCTTCAAACAATATAAAGGATCGACTTTGCCCCGAACCGCTTCTCTATTTCCCGCCTTAAAAAAGCTTCCGCTTCGTTTCTGACGTCCGGACGATAACAGTACTTTCCTCTGCCCCGTCCCGTCATCCTCTCGGGGTCATACAGGTCGGAGCCCTTGGGAAACGCCTCGGAATTGATGGCGCGGTGAACATAGCTGTAAGTCATAAAAATCACTTCAATCCCAACGCTGCGCTTCACCCGGTCGGAAAGTTTCGCTTCCAGAAAATCCAGAAGCTCCAGATACTGCGGCTTCCAGTTTTCAACCAGGAGAATCGGCGCGATCAGCATTCCGACGCGGTATCCCGCTTCAGCCATTTGGTTCAGAGCTTCCACGCGCTGTTCCAGCGGTGAAGTTCCCAGCTCAATCGTCCGAATGATTTCCTGCGGATTCACGCTCATCCGGAACACCACCCGTCCGCGGTGTTCAAGCGGCAAAAGAGGCCCGACCATATTGAATTTTGTCGGGAAAGTAAGGAAGCCCTTTTCCTGAGAGGCAAATCGCTCTATGGTCCACTCCAGATTATGCGTGATTGTGTTTTCCAGCACAAGGTCGCTGTTGCTTCCGATTTCAAACGTAAGCTCGCGTTCCGACTTCCGGGCTGTTTTTTCCAGTTTGTCCAGCATTTCCTCCCGGTTGACAAAGAGGCGCAGGTACGCGCATTTATTGTAATTGCAAACCAGATAGCAGTACAGGCAGGACGCGCTGCACCCGGAGGATGTGTACGGAACCAGAAAATCGGAGGTTTTGGTATTCGGGACGTATCGATGCGTTTTCCTGACCCCGACGATCAAAAGCCGTTTCAGATCCCTGAACGCGGAATTCGGCTGTGTTCTCAGCTCGTCTATTTTATTATGGCTTTCGATCGGAATCCACGGCGACCCGCCGAACTTTTCCCTCAGCATTTTCCCCAAGTCATAGGACAGCGCGTCCGGTTCGTAATAAACTTTTTCGGGAAACAAAAAGCATCCCTCCCTTTTCACCGCTTAGTATGAGCTATCAGCGGCAATTTATGATCGAGTGCTCTTTACACTGCCGATGGCTTCTGCTAAACTGAAACAAGTTCTATCAGGAAAGGAAGCTTTAGAAATGAAACCGGATTCCCCGAATTTGCCGGACTCGACAACCGCCGCGGAAAATATGGCACAGATGATCTTAATGGCCTCTCTGGAAGAATCGGCCTGTTCCGGATTGTACTTTTCCGGGCAATCCGCCGCGGGCACCGAATTTGCCGGCGTCGATTTTCGCGAGTGCCGGTTTTCAGGCTGCCGCTTCACGGGGTGCCGGGCGGAAAAGCTGTCTTTTATCGACGTTGTATTCGAATCGTGTGATTTTTCAAACGCGACCCTGTCCGAAAGCCTGTTCCGCCGCGTCGAGTTTAAAAACTGCAAACTGGTCGGCGCGGATTTTTCCCGCACGCTGTGGGAACACGTTGTGTTTCGGGGATGCAAGGCGGACTGGGTCAGTCTGGCAAGCTCGAAGCTGAAACAAACGAGATTTCTGGACTGCGGGATGGAGAGCGGGGATCTGGAGGACTGCGCGCTGAAAGGCGTTACGTTTTCAAACTGCGGCCTGCAAAAAGCCGAGTTTCTGCACACGCCGCTTGCCGGAATCGATTTGACCAGCGATGAGATCGACGGTCTCGCGGTTTCCGGCCCGGAGCTGCGCGGCGCCGTCGTCACTACTTTGCAGGCGTGCGAGCTTTCCCGTTATCTGGGGCTCGTCATTCGCCCCTAGACAAAAAACGGCCGAAGCGGTTGCTCCGGCCGTTTTGATTTGTCTTCTGAATCAGGAATTCTTCAGGATTCCGCTCTGTTCGATCGCACGGATCGCTTCACGCATCTCTTCTTCGCTCCGTACCAGCGCCATGCGGACATATCCCTCGCCGGACGGCCCAAACGCCGAACCGGGCGTTACCAGGACTCCGGTCTTTTGAAAAAGTTCTTTTACGAACACGACGCTGTCGGTGTAAGGCAAAGGAATCTTTGCCCAGACAAACATGGTCGCCGCAGGTTTTTTTATGTTCCAGCCAATCGCGTTCAATCCCTCCACCAGCACATTCCTTCTTTGCTCGTAAGCCGCGCGCGTCTGCTCCACACAGTCCTGCGGTCCGGTCAAGGCCGCCGCCGCGGCTTTTTGTATCGGAAGGAACATCCCGTAGTCCAAGTTGGATTTCAGCGCTTTCAGGGCTGAAATCACTTCCCGGTTGCCAAGAGCAAAGCCGATTCTGGCTCCGGCCAGACCATAGGTTTTGGAAAGCGAGTTAAATTCGATTCCGACATCCTTCGCTCCGGCAGTCTGCAAAAAGCTGCCGCACTTTGCCCCGTCGAACGCCAGCTCGCTGTACGCATTGTCGTGCAAAACAATAATCTCATAGGTCTTCGCGAAATCCACCAGCTCCCGGTAAAAGGAAGGCGGCGCGATGCTGGTCACGGGATTGTTCGGATAGGAAACGATCATGAACCTGGCGCGGCGGGCGATCTGCTCCGGCACGGCTTTCAGGTCGATGATCCACCCGTTTTTCTCTTCCTGCGGCATGCGGTACAGCTCGGCGCCCGCCAGAAGCGGCCCGTCCCCGAAAATCGGGTACCCGGGGTCCGGCACCAGCACAAGGTCGCCCGGGTCCACAACGGCAAGCGAGAGATGCGCCAGCCCGTCCTGCGAACCCAGCAGCGACACAACCTCCGTTTCCGCGTCCAGCTCCACCCCGTATCTTCTGCGGTACCAGACGCAGACGGCCCGCCGCAATTCCGAACTGTCGGTAATGGCATATTCGTACTTGCTTCTGTCTTTGACTCCCTCTGCCAGGGCGTCAATAATGTGCTGAGCCGGTGGAATATTCGGCGACCCGATGCTGAAATCGACCACCGCTTCTCCCTTTGCAAGCTTTTCCTGTTTCCTTTGCGCCAGCGCGGAAAAAACACCGGTTTCAAAGTGGCGCATCCGTTTGGAAAACTCCACGAAGAACACTTCCCGTCTTCTCTTTTTTAAAGATTATTGTAGCATAGTCTTTTTTTAATAGAAAGAGGAATTTGCAATTATCTTCGATTTGTCATTCAAAATCACAGGATTTTGAAGAAATATCCGGGATTGACAGGATTTGTTAAATCTGCTATGCTGTTTCAAATATTAAGAAGATCTCCAACCCCGGAAGGAGGACTATGCGAATGACCCTGCGGCAAAAGCAGAAAGAAGGCAGGCGCCGAGAGATTTTGGACAAAAGTCTGGACCTCTTTATCCGGCACGGCTACACGGGAACCAGCACGCGCGAAATTTCCCGCGCGCTGGGAATCAGCTCCGGATTGCTGTTCCACTATTACGACACAAAGGAACAGCTCTATTTGGAACACCTGAAAACCGCGCTCGACGGCATCCGGATGATGGAGGAATACCTTCGCCTTTCCCTGAGCCCGATTGAAGTTTTCCGCCAAATTGCAGAAAGCGCGCTGTCTTATTTCGCGGTTTCCCCCGCGACGGCCAAGGTCTTTTTGCTTGCGAAGCAGGCTCTCTATGCCGATTACCTGACGGAGGAAATGAAGAAAACGGTCCGGGAAATGGACTTTGCGAAAAAACTTGTCCCGACTGTCAGAGCCGGGCAGAAAATAGGAGAAATCCGTCAGGGCGACTCCATGGCGCTGGCGCTGTGCTATTTTTCCGCGATTGAAAACGCCGCGGAAAATTCCGTCTGCTTCCCCTCGGCCCCAATGCCGGAGGCGGAATGGTTTGTAAGTTTACTAAAAGCCTGATTTTGTCGGGCTTTTTGCAATAAAACGGAGGAATTTTTATGCGGAATTTTGAAATCAGGCCCGTAAGGAAGGAAGACGCCGAGGGAATCAACGAAATGCGCAGAATGCCGGAGGTTTTTTACAACATGCTTGCTCTTCCGTCCGAACGGATTCAAAAGACAGAGGATTTTATTGCGGCAATGGGTCCGAACAGCCATGAATTCGTCGCCGTAACGGAGGTTAACGGAACAGAAAAAATAATCGGCATGGCGGGTCTGAACATCAGCGCAAACCCGCGGCTGCGCCACTCCGCCGGGCTTGGCATTATGGTACATAGGGATTATCAGAATCAGGGGATCGGCGAAGCTCTGATGAAAACCGTTCTGGATGTGGCGGACAACTGGCTGATGCTGGTGCGGGTCGAGCTCGGCGTTTACACGGACAACGACCGGGCGATCCGCCTCTACAAAAAGATGGGGTTTGAGGTGGAGGGCACAAAGCGGAAAGCCGCCATCCGGAACGGGACCTACGTGGATGAAATGATCATGGGCAGAATCCGGAATCTGCCGGGCGAACCGGAAAAAGCATAAAGGTCGGCGGGGAAATTTCCCCGCCGACCTTTTTCCGCAAGTCCCATTGCTGTGTTATCCGCCGAGCACCCGCTCCGCGCATCTGATTCCGTCCACCGCAGCGGAAACGATGCCGCCCGCGTAGCCCGCGCCTTCCCCGCAGGGATACAAGCCGGAAAGGACGGGCGACTGCCCGTCGTCCCCGCGCAGGATGCGCACCGGGGACGAAGAACGGCTTTCCACCGCCGTCAAAACCGCGTCCGGCATGGCAAAGCCGTGCAGAAGGGCGTCCATTCGCCGGATTCCTTCGCGCATGGAGTCCGCAAGAAAAGGCGGCAGACAGCTGTCCAGGGAGCAGGGTGTCACTCCCGGGCGACAAGTCGGAACAATGTCTCCAAGCCGGGAAGAAGCACGGCGCTCCAGAAAATCCTCCACCCGCTGAACGGGGGCGCGGTATTCGCCGCCGCCCAGCCGGAACGCGGCCTCCTCCAGCATGCGCTGAAATTGTACCCCCGCAAGCGGGCCTTCCCCTTCGAAATCCGCTGGGGTAACTCCGACCAGCAGGGCGGCGTTGGCGTTTTGCCCGTCGCGGGCAAAACGGCTCATCCCGTTTGTCACCAGGCGGCCGCCCTCACTGGCCGCCGCAACGACCTGGCCGCCCGGACACATGCAGAACGTGTATACGCCCCGCCCGTTTTCCAGATGAACCGCCAATTTGTAATCCGCCGCCCCCAGCGCCGGGTGCCCCGCGGCAGCCCCGTACTGCGCGGAGTCGATCAGACTCTGCGGGTGTTCGATCCGCGCGCCCACGGCGAAAGGCTTCGGCTCCATCGGGACACCGGCGGCGAGCAGTTCTTCAAACGTATCCCGCGCGCTGTGCCCGACCGCCAGCACGACACGGCCGGTCTCCATCCGCTCCGGCGCGCCGCCCTTTGTTCGGAATTCCACGCCGGAAACACGGCCGTCCCTTTTCAGCAGAGCGGTCATCTGTGTGTCAAACCGGATTTCGCCGCCTAGGGAGAGAATCTTCTGCCGGATTCCACGAACCGTCTGCGGCAGCCGATCGGTGCCGATATGCGGCTTCGCTTCATACAGGATTTCCGGCGGGGCACCCGCGCCGACAAATTCCTCCAGCACCTTGCGGATCCGCGGGTCCTTCGTGCCGGTGTTCAGCTTTCCGTCGGAAAAGGTTCCCGCGCCGCCCTCGCCGAACTGGACGTTGCACTCCGGATTTAAAATTCCGCTGTTCCAGAAAGCGGAAACCTGCTTCTGCCGTTCCTCCACGCGGGAACCGCGTTCCAGCACAACGGGCCGCTGCCCCGCCTGCGCTAGAATCAGCGCGGCAAACATTCCGGCGGGACCGAATCCAACCACCACGGGCCGCTGTTCCAGAGGACGACAAGCCGGCAGACGGTACCGGTACGGTTCGGCCTTTGTCACACGCCGGTCTTTTGGCATTCGGGCCGACGGACAGTCGGCCTCCACGGTGCAGATGAAATGGACGTCGCTCTTTTTGCGCGCGTCTACGGATTTTTTACACAGGCTCATCGAGCGGATTTCTTCTGTTGAAACGCGCAAACGCTTCGCTGCCTGCGCTTTCAGTTCATTCTCCGACCCGCCCAACTCCAAACGAAGTTCTGAAATGCGATAAATCAAATTAATATCTCTCCTGTCAGGTATAAAACGGCCCTGCCGCCGATTTTCACACGCTCCCCGCACAGTTCGCAGTCAAGCAAACCGCCCCGCGCGGATGCTGCGCCGCCTCCCATAAAACCCGTTCCGCCGAACCACGAACGCGGTTTCGGACAGATTGTTTTCCGCCGCAATGCTCTGCATGAGCTTCCGCTCCGGAAATTCACTCAGGACACAGACCCCGGCGGGATTCCCCCGAAAAACGCGGTCCGTAAACGCGTCCACAACATAATAAGCACAGTTCATCGCAGGTTCTCCTTATTTCAACGTGCCGTCAGGGTTGTATTTCTGCTTGAGCCGCCGCTCCGTCCAAACGATGGACAGTGCCGTCGGGACCAATATCGCCGCCATCAGATAGCTGACGGGAAGGCCCGGAAGCCGCTCCTCCGCCCGCATCACCCGGAACGTCAGCGCCGCGGCTGCGTCCAGAAAGAGGAAGGCCGACCCGCATTTCAAAAATGCGCCGCCGCACCAGCGGTTCGCATCTTCCCAAGCCTCCCCGCTCTTCGCGGCGATGCCTCCCACATGATACCCGCAGAACGTATCCGGGTACCCGGAGTGATGGTCCCGTACAAGCCAGCCGACCAGCAGGATCAGCCCCGTAAACACAAACATCAGTACGTCAATCATGAGTTCGCCTTCCAACTGCCGTCACCCTCCTTTTAAAGATTCTGCGGCGGCCCTTCCGGCGGTTACACCGCTGGCCCAGGCCCAGTGCAGATTATAGCCCCCGCAGTCGCCGTCGACATCCAGCAGCTCGCCGCACAGATACAGTCCCCCGCACTTTTTCGATTCCAGTCGCTCCGTCAGTTCCGAAAGAGGAACGCCGCCCGCCGTTACCTGCGCGTGGTCCCACGAAAGCGTCCCCCTGACCGGGAAGGCATAGCCTTTCGCCGCCGAAACCAGCCGGTCCAGCGTTTCGTCCGAAAGCCGGCCGGTCGGCGTCGACGCGCCGCCCAGCGCGTATTTCGACAGCTCGATTGTCAGCGCTTTGGGCAGGAAGCCCTCCAGAAGCTGCGAAACGGTCCAGTCGCCCGCGCCGACCGAGGCTGTCCGCAACAGCTCTTTCAGCTTTTCCGGCGAATGCTCCGGAAACAAATCAAGCAGGATTTCCGCATTCTTCGGATTTCGAACCTCGCCGACACACCGGGAAAGCTCAAAAATACAGATGCCGGAAAGCGCGTCTTCCGTAAACTGGACTTCCCCGACGGATGCGCGCAGGATTTTGCCTTCCGCGCGGAACGAAACGGCAGCCGGGCAGCGAACCCCTTTTAAAGGGCGCACCCGCGCCGGGTCCGTTTTGATCTGAACCAAAGACGGGAAAAGGGGCCCGACGGTGTGGCCCAGTGTTTTCACCAGCACGGCGCCGCCGCCGTCCGAACCGGAGCGAGGGCAGGCCGCACCGCCCGCCGCAAGAATCACCCGCCGGGCAAAAAACTCTCCCTGCGGAGAAGAGACCAAAAATCCGCCGCCTGATTTCCGAACGCTTTTCACATCAAAGCCGCAGACGGTCTCAACACCGCAGCGGTCCAGATTTCTTCGCAGAACGTTCAAAACGGACGCCGCCTGCAGACTGTATGGATAAATCCGTCCGCCGTCCAGTTCACGGCAGAGCAGGCCCAGCTTTTGAAACAGCAAAAGCGCCTGTTCCGGCGAAAAGTCTTTCAGAATCCGATGCGCCGCCGCGTCCCCGTGGTAGTGGGAGCTTTCTCCCGCGCAGCGGTTGGTCA
Organism: Caproicibacter fermentans; assembly: GCF_009746625.1. Lineage (GTDB taxonomy): Bacteria > Bacillota > Clostridia > Oscillospirales > Acutalibacteraceae > Caproicibacter > Caproicibacter fermentans. The sequence continues at coordinate 55,394 of NZ_VWXL01000019.1, read as the reverse complement.
GGTTGCAGCGGCCGTTGCCGGTCAGCAGCAGCTTTTTTCCGACACGGTCGTTCTTTTCCAGCACCGCGACGCTCGTCCCGCGCCCTCCGGCCCGCGCGGCAGCCAAAGCCGCGGCCATGCCGGAGGCCCCTCCCCCGACAACCGCAAGATCCGCTTTTTGCATGGGGGTCCCTCCTTTCCTACAGAATCGAGCCCAAAACGCCGTAGGCGAGCAGGCACATAATCACATCCGCGACGACGCAGCCAAGCACCACGGAAATCAGCGCGTGCCGGAACTTCATGCCGATCAGGGCGGCGGCGGCGGAGCCTGTCCACGCGCCGGTGCCGGGCAGCGGAATCGCGACAAACAGCAGCAGGCCGAACGTCTTGTATTTTTCAATCTGTTTGCTTTTGCGGTTCATCTTGTCCTCCAGCCGGCGCACCAGACGGACAAAGCGCGTGTTGCGCAGCCAGTCCAGAATTTTTCGGAAAAAAAGGAGGATAAAAGGGACGGGCAGCAGCGTGCCGGCCAGACAAATAAAAAACGCACGGATCATTCCGACGTGCAGCAAACCCGCCGCAAGGATGCCGCCCCTGAGCTCCAGCAGCGGCAAAAGAGAAATAAGAAACACAATCAGTTCAGCGGGAATGCCCCGCAGGGCATTGATCAATGTGGTAACCAGCTGATCCATTCAAAGATACCTCTGTATGTTCAAAATTTGGGAGTCTCCGGCTGATAAAACAAAAAGTCCGCCGCATTGCCGCGACGACCGGTCTTCAGGAAAAAAACGCCAGAAAAAAAGCGGAGGCAGCGATCAAAACCGCGCAGACTCCGGCAAGAATCCGGACAAACAGCGCATGCGGTTTTCCCGGCGCCGGCTGATGCTTCATGGCAATCCCTCCCATTCGTCCCATTCGTTTTATTATAGCAAACGGCGGATTGAAAATACAGTGTTTTGCCCGATCTTCACAGGAATTTCATAAAGCCGCCGAAAACGCTCCGCGTTGACAAGCCCTCCTCTTTGCAATACAATAAGTAGGCTTGATTGAAATGAACGCGAGGTGCAGTATGAACAGACAAAACATGGGAAGTCCCGTCCGCCGTGCCGGCTCCGGCGCCAGCCGAAACGCCGCGGGCAGACCGTCGGCGCGCCGAAATGTTTCCTGGGACACGCAGGAAATCGATCGCTACAATGTGGTCGACCGGGATATCTACAGCAATTCCCCCAAACGCCGCGGCACACAAGCCAAAAAGCGGCGGAAAAAGGGCGGCTGCCTGAAAAAATTATTCACTCTGCTCCTCGTTGTCGCGCTGGCCGCGGTCGGCGGCGGATTTATTTATTTCCACATTCTCTCCTCCCGCCTGGACCGTTCCGACGTAACCAGCTCGCAGCTGGCGAATTATGTGCAGCTGCCGAGCGGCGCCCCGGCCTGGAACGTAAAGTCTGACAACAGCGTCATGAACATCCTGCTGCTCGGCGTGGATGAGAACGAGGATGGCTCCGACGGCCGGTCGGACACCAACATGCTGATGTCCATCGACAGCAAATCCAAAAGCATCCGGCTGGTGTCTTTTCTGCGGGACTCCTACCTGGAAATTCCGACCGTCGGGAAAAACAAGCTCAACGTCGCCTACGCGAACGGCGGAGTCGCCCTGACCATGCAGACGCTGGAAAACAATTACCGAATCAATATCGACCAGTATATTTCGGTCGATTTCAATAACTTCGTCGCCGTGATTGACAAAATGGGCGGGCTGGACGTGCCGATGTCCAAAGCGGCCTGCCAGGCGGAGAATGCAAATATGGGAAGCCATCTGTCCTACCCCTCCGCCGGCGAAAAAACCATCACCCACCATCTAAACGGAAAACTCTGCCTTTATTACGCCCGCATCCGCCACGCGACCGACGAATTCGGTCATGACGACTACGGCCGCACGGGGCGGCAGAGGCAGGTCGTGGAGCTTATGATCCAAAAAATGAAATCCATGAACCTCATCGACGCCAACAAACTGATTTACGATTATTTAAATTATGTAAAAACGAACCTGAGCGACAGCCAGCTTTTGTACCTTGCGTCCGTCGGCGCGTCGCTTTCCGGCTACAAAATTGAAACTCAGCAGATTCCCGCTCCCAATACCTTTGACGACAGCGTTTCCGTGAAAGGAATCGGGAAAGTGGTTTCGGTCAATCTGGAAAAGAACTGCACCGTTCTGCGGCAATTTCTCTACGGCGAAAACAGCTCGTCCGAAAGCAGCTCGGACGGAACCTGATTTTTGCGGTCGCGCGCCGCGATCAACGGCTTGTGACGGCGGGGAAACCCGCCGTTTTTCCGTAAGAAGTGAAATTGCTTTTATTTTATGGCACAGAATGGTATAATAATAAAAATTAAGTTCCCGGAGGCTGAAAAAATGGAGAAAAAGACCTTTTACATCACGACGCCCATCTATTACCCGTCCGGCAAGCCCCATATCGGACACAGCTACTGCACGCTGGCCAGCGACGCCATCGCGCGCTACAAGCGAATGCAGGGGTACGACGTGATGTTTTTAACCGGGACGGACGAACACGGTTTAAAGATTGAACAAAAAGCGGAGCAGGAAGGCGTCACGCCAAAACAATATGTGGACCGCATGGCGCAGGTTTTTAAAGATCTGTGGAAACTGCTGAACATCTCAAACGACCGCTTTATCCGCACGACGGATGAGTACCACGTGAAGGCCGTTCAGAAGATTTTCAAGGATCTGTACGACCGCGGGCACATTTACAAGGGTGAATACAAGGGCTGGTACTGCACGGACTGCGAGGCTTTCTGGACCGAGACGCAGCTCAAAGACGGCAAGTGTCCCGACTGCGGCCGCGAAGTGAAAATCGTCAGCGAGGAGGCCTATTTCTTCCGCCTGTCCAATTTTGCCGAACCGCTCCTGAAATACTATGAGGAACACCCTGATTTCATCCAGCCGGAAAGCCGCAAAAATGAAATGATCAGCTTTATCAAGCAGGGCCTTGAGGACCTGTGCGTCTCCCGCACCAGCTTTTCCTGGGGCATCCCGGTCACCTTTGACCCGAAGCACGTGGTATACGTCTGGCTGGACGCGCTGACCAACTATATCACCGCGCTCGGGTACAACTCGGACGACGATTCCGCTTACCGAAAATATTGGCCCGCGGATGTGCAGTTCGTCGGCAAGGAAATCGTCCGGTTCCACACCATCATCTGGCCGGCAATGCTGATGGCGCTCGACCTTCCTCTGCCGAAGCAGGTTTACGGCCACGGCTGGCTTCTGTTCGGCGACGGAAGCAAAATGAGCAAAAGCAAGGGCAACGTGGTCGACCCGATGATTCTCTGCTCCCGTTACGGCGTGGACGCGATCCGCTATTTCCTGCTGCGGGAAATCCCGTTCGGCGCCGACGGCCTGTTTACGAACGAAGCGCTGATCAGCCGCATCAACTCCGACCTTGCGAACGACCTGGGGAACCTGCTTTCCCGCACGACCGCGATGGCGGAAAAGTATTTCGGCGGGAAGATCCCCGCGGAACGCGAAGCGGCCCCGCTCGACGAAGAGCTGAAGGCCATGGCGCTTTCCCTGCGCGGCAAGTGCGACGAGGCGATCAATAAATACCAGTTCTCGAACGCGCTCGCGGAAATCTGGAAGCTGATTTCGCGCACGAACAAATATATCGACGAAACGGCGCCCTGGGCGCTGGGCAAAGACGAAAGTCAAAAGGCTCGCCTTGCGGCGGTTCTTTACAATCTGTGCGAGTCGCTCCGCATCATATCCGTTCTGCTCACTCCGTTTTTACCGGAAACTTCTCCGAAAATTCAGGAGCAGCTCGGCATTTCCGGCGATACGGTAACCTATGAATCAGCAGGAAGCTGGGGCGTATTTACAACCGATGCAGTCGTTAAAAAAGGGGCGACCCTCTTCCCCCGCATCGATGTGGACAAAGAGATTGAGGAACTGAACAAGCTGATTCCGAATCCTGCCGACCCGGCAAACGCAAAAGCCGCGCAGGAAACGAAAGCGGAGGATCAGCCCGAGGGAATCGCACAGATCGGAATCGAAGATTTCGCGAAAGTGAATCTGCGTGCGGCAAAAGTAACGGCCTGCGAACCGATCAAGCGTTCCAAAAAGCTTTTAAAGCTGACGCTGGATGACGGCATGGGCGGACGCACGGTCGCCTCCGGCATTTCGCAGTGGTACAAGCCGGAAGACCTGATCGGGCACACGGTCGTTGTGGTTTCAAATCTGAAGCCAGCCAAGCTCTGCGGCGTGGAAAGCCAGGGAATGATCCTTGCCGCCGACGCCGGCGAGGACGATGTCCGGGTGGTCTTTGTCGACGGTGTTCCCGCCGGCAGCAAGATCCGGTAACCTGCGGATACGCGTTTTTCACCGGGAGAGTCTTTGGATTCTCCCGGTTTTTTTCCACACAAAATCTTTCGGCGGATGGCGGACATTTCTTGTTTTGCAGACATTCGTGTGCCAAGCAGAGGAACTTTACCGACGGAAACAAACGAAACCGCCAATATGCGATGGGCCACACGCCAAAAGTGCAAAGAGATGCTTTCACGGAACAGGAACGGCTTTTATCCCATGCACCTCAACGCACTAAAGAAATCTTTGATGGAGGTCATATGAATTACTCCAATATTTTCGACAGCCACGCGCATTACGACGACGAAGCGTTCGACGCCGACCGGGACGAACTGCTCGCTTCGCTCCCGGAGCGGGGCGTCTGCCATGTGGTCGACTGCGGCGCGGACCTTGTCTCTTCCCGAAAAGCAATTTCACTTGCGGGGCGGTACGGCTATTTTTCGGCGGCGGCGGGCATTCATCCGGAATGCGCCAAAGACGTTCCCGCCGATTGGCAGGCACAGCTGGAAGAGCTGCTCGCCGATTCGCACATTGTTGCGGTCGGGGAAATCGGCCTTGACTATCACTTTGAGGAAAACGCCCCCAGAGACGTGCAGCGCGATATTTTCGAAAAGCAGATTCTTCTGGCAAACAAGCTCCGCCTGCCGGTGATCGTGCATGACCGCGACGCGCACGGCGACACCATGGAGCTGCTGCGCCGCCACCGCCCGACCGGGGTCATCCACTGCTTTTCGGGCAGCGTGGAAATGGCGTCCGAAGCCGTTCGGCTCGGGATGTATCTCGGCGTCGGCGGTTCCGTCACGTTTAAGAACGCCCGCGTTCCGGTCGAGGTGGTAAAGAGCCTGCCGCGCGACCGCCTGCTGCTGGAAACCGACTGTCCCTATCTCGCGCCGGTCCCGTACCGCGGCAAGCGCAACGATTCCTCGCTGATCCCTTTCGTCGCGGAAAAAATCGCTGAAATCCGAGGCGAAAGTCCGCAGGATATTTTAAATTTGGCAAAAGAAAACGCGGAAACCCTTTTCCGCGTCTGCAAAAATTAAGAGGCATTGTTCGCTGAACGGTCGTCCGCTGCGGACCCATACAGGGGTTCTCTCCCTCTTCCCTGCCAAAAAGCACGCGAAAAACCGTTCTTCCTGAGATTTTAAACAGCTTAAAAAAACAAGCGGGCTCTTGCCGTCAGGAGTCCGTTTGCCTTTTTAAATCATTTTATCGCAAAAAGTTACATGGCTGCGCCGGATTTTCCAGTCCGTTTCCAATTCTTAGACCCGGCCCTGCAATGTATTTTAAAACGAACGCCGAGATGCTCCTTCAGACAAACGCGGGTTTTTTCAGTCAAATCTTCCGGCACGCCTCTTTTGGGAAGCAGGACCGCGTCGTTCTGCGTCCGGAAGATCATAAAAAGATGACTCGTCTCGAAGGCGTAAGCGATGTCGTCCCAGTTGTCCTTTCCGGTATGGTAGTTTCCGCTTTCCCGGTACTGCATCCCGTCTTTTGCCAGCAATACCGTATGCGCCCTTTTGCGGTAAGCGGATCCGTCCCGCTTAAACCGGCGGACACGGAGCAAAGCGCTTACAAAGAGCATCGGCATGGTAACGGCCACCATCAGAGCGCAAAGGTGGATCGTTTCCGTCAGCTCGATGATCCCGGCCAAATCAAGCAAAAAGGCGGAGGAGCCCGCGATCCAGGCGATTAAGACAGCGATGTTCTGCCCTTTGCGAAACGAAAAAGTGGAGAAGAAAACCATTTCCCTGTAATCATTCATCGTCAATTTGAATTGATAAGCGATCGGCTCCATATCAGCCATCCCTCCCCTGTTTGCAACGGCCGTTCATCCTGCGGATGATTCCCCGAATTTGGAATCGATGAGCGCGACCAGATCGTCCACCGCCTGTTTTTCATCCGCCCCATCCGCAAAGACCTCTACTTCCTCTCCCTGGGCAAGCCCCAAGGAAAGCAAGCTGATAATGCTCTTGGCATTCGCCGCATCTTCTTCCGGGTCCCCGGCAACGCGGGAAATTCTGATCTTGGAGGAGAATTTTCCTGCCGCCGCGATAAAGTCGGATGCCGGGCGCGCGTGAAGCCCGGTCGGGTTTGCAATAACGGTTTTCTTCGAATACATCGTCGTGTCTCCTTATCTCTTATACAATATCTTTCAGCGCATCTCTGAGATACGCTTCCACCTCTCCCGCCGTTTCCATTTGACAGACCCGGTCCGCCATGTCCCGCGCCTGCGCCAGATCCAGGCGGGAAATGATCCTTTTCGCGCGCGCGACCGCCGATAATCCCATGCTGACACGCCGCATGCCGAAGCCGAGAAGGACCGGCATGGCGAGACCGTCGCCCCCCAATTCACCGCAGACGGAAATCGGTTTCCCGGCCCTGTCGAACTGCCGCACCGTATCGCGTATCAGCCGGAACAGCGCCGGGTGGTAGCTCTGATAATATTGTGCGACATTCTGGTTCAGCCGGTCCGCCGCCGTGGTATACTGGCAAAGGTCGTTCGTGCCGATGCTCGCAAAATCGACTTCTTTGGCGGCCAGATCCGCGATCAGGGCGATGGCGGGAATTTCAATCATGATGCCGATTTTAATTTCCCTGTTATATTCAATCTTTTCACAATCCAAATCCCGCTGTACTTCCCTGACAACCCCCTTGGCCTTTCGGATGTCGTCCATGCTGCCCACCATCGGAAACATCAGCCACAAATTTCCGACGGTACCGGCGCGGAGCGCCGCGCGAAGCTGGGTCTTAAAAATATCGCGGCGCTCCAGACAAAGTCTGAGGGCGCGGTTGCCGAGGAACGGATTCTCCTCCTTCGGAAGCTGCAGGCATTCAAGTTTCTTGTCACCGCCGATATCCAAGGTTCGCAGAATCACGGGGGCGTCTCCCGCCTGCATCAGAACCCTGCGGTATATTTTATATTGTTCCTCCTCCGTGGGAAGAGTCTCTCTTCCCAGATACAGAAATTCGGAGCGAAAGAGGCCCACGCCGTTTGTGTGCCGAATTGCGTCGATTTCCTGTGCGTTGGCGGAACCGATATTCAGCTCAACCTCAATTTTTACGCCGTCCTTTGTAAAGGAGTCGCCGTCCAGATATTTTTTCGTCTCTTCCGCCTGGCGCCGAAACTCGGCCGCCTTTCTGCGATACGCTTTTTCCTCCTCGCCGGCAGGGTTGACAATCAGTTTGCCGTCCACGGCGTCTACGATGACGGATTGACCGCTCTGCAGCAGCGAAAGCGCATCCTTTACACCCAGTAAAGCCGGAATTCCATAACTGCGTGCGAGAATCGCGGTATGCGAAGTGGGGCCGCCGACCTCCGTGACAATGGCGAGCACCTTCCGGCGGTCCATGGACGCGGTATCCGACGGAAAGAGATCCTTTGCTACGACCACCGCCGGTTCCGCGAGGAACGCCAGATTCCGTTCCGGAATTCCCATGCAGTTCCTGAGCAGGCGGCATCTGACGTCCTCCAGGTCCGAAGCGCGCTCCCGAATCCTTTCATCCGCGGATCTTCCAATGATCCTGGCGTATTTTCGAAAAATCTGGTCCGCCGCTGCCTCCGCGCTTTTTCCTCCGGCAATCCCGTCGCGGATTTCCTCCTCCATGGCCACGTCAAACAGGATATCCATATGGGCCTTGATGATCTTGGCTTTTTGCGGGTCTTCCTGCTCAAGGCGAAGCCGCAATTCCTCCAGTTCCTGCTTCGCGCCGCTGCGCGCTTCCTCATAACGGCTCAAGGCCGCCGGTATCTTTTCCCCGGCAATCGCCGTATTGTCGACCACAGGAACAAACGGCTCATATCGCATGACCTTGCCGATCGCGATTCCTTCGGACACCGGATTTCCCTGACATACCAATTCAAACTCCTCCTTGACTTTGGAAAGCTTCCAGACGGCTTTTCATCATTTCAAAAAAGGGAAAGGGGAAATCGCACCGCCGAAACAGTGCGGCGCCCCTTTTTCCCTCGGAACGTTAACATAGCTGTCGACCGAACGGCTGCCGCAGCGGCAAGGCCGAATGCCGCTGCATGAAAAGCGGGATGTTCAGCTTTGCGCGGGCACGGTGGCGGCACTGTCGTTTATATGGCCGGGGTTCACCGCTTCTTTTTCGATCCAGGCGTGAATCTTGGCGCGATTCTTGCGTACAAAAATGTAAGAGAAAATATACACGGCTACGACCGCCCCGATCGCGATCGGATTCTTCGAAAGGAACGCCATAAAGATAATTGCGCCGACCGGCTGACCAAGTATGATAAAACTTGTGATCATCATTACGCCGGCCTGGATTTCGATGGTGCCGACGCTCTTGGCCACATCGGTGAACGCGCTGCCGGTCATGGTGCAGCAATACAAAAACAAAACGCAGTAAATGCCGCCGGAGATAATGGATTTGAGCATATTGCCGTTTGAACAGGCAACGCAGGGCTGGATGACGTATGGGATTGCAACCAGATCAAGCATGGGGAGCGTCTGGTTTCCTGGAAGAATAAAGGAAATGATCAGTACGATCGGCATCAGAACAATTCCGGAAATCAGCGTTGCGGTTTCGCCGTATCCGCAGGCGTCGTTGACGGCCAGGTACCATTCTCCCTTGGTTCCTTTCACGGATTTTTTGGAAGCCTCTGTGATAGGCCCGAAGGAACCGGCGAAAATGCCCGAAATCTTCGGAAAAACCGCCATGACGGAGGCGGTGGCGACACCGCAGACGAGAATCGTGCCCCAGGATGCGAGTTCTCCCAGATGCTTTATGTTCCCGATGACGCCGATAAACAGCCCAAGCAGAAATCCCAGCGTCATGGGTTCGCCCAAAAAGCCGAAGCGCTTCCGGAAGCTTTCCGGGTCCGCTTTCACCTTGTAGAGACCCAGACGGTTCAGGACCCAGTTCATGCCGACCGCATAAACGCCGACGGTCGCGGTATGTAGGGAAGCGATGGTGCAGCTTGGATAACGATAGTATTTGGACCATCTTTCTTCAATCACCTCTGTAAAGCAGAGGGTGAAAAGCTGCTGCATGATCATGCAGGAAAGGGAAAGCGCAAAATTCTTTGTCAGCAGGAACAAGCAGGACCCCCAAGCCATGTAGGAGTAGTTGTTCCAAAGGTCGCCGGCTTGGAATACATTGGTATAATGCGTCAGAAACAGCACGGTTTGGAGTACGATCGCCACAACCAGGTAGATCATACCGATGTTTGTGGAATATGCGATGATCGAAGTGGTCTGCCAGCCCATGTCAAGGATATTCAGGTGAATGCCGGTATCCTTAACCAGCTGATTGATGATCGGCGTGATGATAGGGCTGTAAGCGCCGATCACAAGGTTAAATCCCTCCAGGCCGACGCCGGCGGACAAGCCGGACATAAAAGCCTTTTTGACCGGAACCTTCAGGATAACCGCAATGATAAAGATGACGACCGGTACAAATACGACGGGTCCAAATGTATCGAAGAAGGTTTTAATCGCTGTAAAAAACATTGTGAATCCTCCCAATTTCATTTCGGAATAAGAAGCCGATATGCCCCTTTTCCCGTACAACCTCCGCAGCTACCAAAGCTCAATCCGGTTATTTCCCGGCCTTATGCAGTGCTTCAATCGCCTCCTCCATAAATTCGTCTTCGCCCATTCCGGTAATCAAGCCGATCGCGTTGAAAGCTGGCACGCCGCAGTTGTTGCTGATCGGGCTTGCATACGCGATCAGGTCGAAGTGCTCCCGGCTGCAGCAGCCTTCAACCTCGCTGGAATTGGCTTCGACCGTTTCCGCGTCGTAGCCCTTTTCCGCAAACAGATCCTTGAGTTTGCCGGCTACCATGTTCGAGGTCACCACCCCCGAGCCACAGATTGATAAAATCTTGATTCTTGTTGCCATAAACACACACTCCTTTTTTAGATAAAATCTATGTTAATACCTCGGCCGCGGCTTTGATATTAATCCATGAAAAGCGGTCAGACTTCAATGACGGGTTTGAGCAAACCATAAATTTCATCTTCGCTTTTTGCGGCGCGGATCTGATTGAGCAGATCCTTGTTCTGCAGCATTTTCATAATGCGGCGAAGCAGTGAAAGCTGATCTTTCGGGTCGCTGATGGCAAGCATAAACAGCACCTGGGGATGAAGCGTGACGTCGGGAGACCCCATCTGCTGAAATTCCACCGGGTGCTTCAGCACGGCGACGTTCATCGCCGGGGTAATCACGTGAGCGCTCACGGTATGGGGAATGGCAACATCATAAGCGACGGCCGGAAGCGCCGTCGGCGACTCTTGTTCGCGCTCCAGCACCGCATCCACAAAGCTCTCTTTGACAACGCCGGCCTCCACAAAATCTTCGGCCAGTATGCGGATTGCCTCTTCTTTGCTTTTTACATCAAGATTCAAACGGATTAAATTCCTGCTTAACATAACCGTATCCCCTTTTCTCTGTACTTTTAAAGCGGTCCGAGGTCAGCTGTTCTCGGAAGAACATCCGACGCGTTCTGCGGTCGGCTGACCCCACGCGGCAGCAGTCCGGTGGTAAAGCCGCCGGCCCGCCGGCGCTCATCCAGCCCCGCCAGCTGCTCCTCCGTCAGATAGCGGGCTTTTCCAAGAAGATGAAGGTTAAACGTAATCCTTGCATAATCCTCCAAAACCTCCATGCGGCGGTATGCCGTGGAAATGGAATCCCCCCAGGTCAGCGCCCCGTGATTGGAAAGAAGAACGGCGTTGTAATCCTTACAGAAAGGCGCGATGCTTTCGGGGACTTCGTCCACACCGGGCTTTGCATATTTTGCCACCGGCACGCTGCCAAGCTGCATCAGCGCTTCCATGAGCGTCGGCTCATCCAGCGCAACGCCCGCAATCGCAAATGTCGTCGCATAGATGGGATGGGCGTGCACAACCGCCATGACGTCCGGATTCTCCTGATAAACACGCAGATGCATCTTCACTTCGGAAGACGGCGTTTCATGCCCTTCTATGATGTTTCCGTCCAAATCGAGCTTCACCATGATATCGGGGTTCATATCTCCCTTGGATACATCCGTCGGGGTGCACCAGATTTCATTTTCCGATACCTTCACCGAAATGTTCCCGTCATTTGATACCACATAACCGTGTTGAAACAATCCGCGTCCATATTTGACGATATCCAATTTTGCTTGCTCATCGGTGGGATAGTTATTTTGGACAAACATTTTATCGCCCCATTCTGCATTTTTGTTTATCTCGTCATTATTTGGATTTATGATGGATTATACCATTATTATGTTGGAGTGTCAATCATATTTAGGCAAATATTACGTAATTTCCCAAAAAATATTTGCATTTATAGGATATATATTATATAATTGTTATAAGCAATTTTGTTGTTATGTTGTTTTATATTGAATTCTTGTTTTTTTCGGACTGCCGGCCCGTGGAATTTTCAGTTGGAAAGGAGGGTGCAGCGTTAAGAGCCGAACAATCCGGTGAACCCCGGGAAGCCATTGCCCACAAACTAAAAAAAGCGTTGAAAAGCGGCGGCAGCGCATTTCGGAATCCGCCGCAATCAGGAAAGGAGTCCTGCCCGATGTTATCGGTTACACGCAAACAGAAAATTAAAGATCTGATTCTGGAAAAGAAAAGCGCCACGGTTTCGGAGCTTGCCAAACTGTTCTCCGTAACGGACGAAACGATCCGGCGCGATCTCAGAAGTCTGGAATCGGAGGGAGTCTTGCTGCGTTCCTACGGCGGAGCCTTCGTACAGACAGGCGTTGAAAATCTGATTGACTACAGCATTCGTTCCACCGTCTACCTAAAGGAAAAAGGCATTATCGCCGAAAAATGCAGGAGCCTCATCCAAAACGGCGACGTTGTTTTTCTGGATCATTCAACGACCACTTTCGCAATTGCAAAGGCCGTAGAGGACATGAGGCTCACGCTGATTACAAACTCTTTGCCCATTATCAATCTTCTTTCCAAAAAGGAGAACATCCGCCTGATCGGCATCGGCGGGTTTTTCTCCCTCAAAGAGCTTGCTTTCTACGGCAGCAAAGCGCAGAAAGCCCTGAACGAGTATTATGTGGATAAATCTTTCTTTTCCTGCCGTACGCTTTCCATCGACCAGGGCGTTACGGATTCCAACGACGACCTGGCTCAGATACGTAAAACCATCCTTCAGCGCAGCAAAGAATGCTACCTGGTCGCGGACTATACAAAATTCAATCAGGCATCGTTCATCACCATCTGCGGGTACGACTGCCTGAGCGCAATTATCACCGACCGGCCTCTTTCTCAGGAATGGCACACCTCTCTTCAAAAATACGGCTGCCGCATCTACGACGCCGCGCCGGAACAAGCGGGCCCGGCAGACGGCGTAAATAAGAAAAGTGACGCCAAGAATGATAACCAGCCCAAATGCCGGTGATGAAAGCGCTGAAATCAGGAATCGCATGAGGCAATCAGGTCAACGCCCGTATCCAGCAAATTGCGGATGATTATGTCGCCCATCCTGACCGGGGAGCGCACCGTAACATGCCGGAGCAGCTCCATGGCCCGCGCGTGCTTGCTCAGCGCGAACGCCTCGGAGGAACGCACCGGAAGCAGAGCTTCCCTTCCGTCTTCGCAGCGAAGCAGCGCCGTACTGGTGATCACCCGTACGGGGCAGGTGATTTCCTGTCTGGCAAAAGCCTCGCCGCGCGGGCATTTGTTCCCCAAAACCCGGACCGCTTCCGCTTTTTCGTTTAACTCAACGGTTATGCCGCAGCTGTTCGGGCAGACCGTGCACACAAGTTTTCTGGTGTCCATCCAGGATTCCTCCTCATACGGATTCGATTTTCATAGTGATCTCGCCTTCGGCCTTTTGCAAAACAGCGGGCGTCAGGATCAGCTCTTCCATAATGCTCGGGATGTATCGGCGCGGTTTGCCCCGCAGCAAAACTTCTCCGGCGGATATAACCGTCAGGCGCGCACGGTCGCAGGGACGCCGCACGCGGAACATGACGGAGGTCTTTTCGCGCGAGCGAATGACCGAAGGAACCGTATAGCCGATCGGTTCCTCGCAGTGGATTTTCAGGTCCGCCGTACTTTCGCCCCGAACGCCCTTTGCATAAGCGGCCGCGGATTCTCCCGCGCGTTCCGCCTCCATTGTGACGTTATCCGCCAGGTCGTGCACGTGCAGAACGTTGCCGCAGGAAAAGACGCCGGGGACGCTGGTCTGCAGGCTGTCGTCCACCGCCGCGCCGTTCGTGCGGGGATTGAGCCTGACTCCGGCGCCGAGAGACAGTTCGTTTTCCGGGACCAGGCCGACGGAAAGAAGAAGCGTGTCGCACGGCACGATTTCAGACGTTCCCTCCAAAGGCCGCTGTCTGTCGTCCACTTTTGTCACCTCGACCGCGGAAACGCGGCCGTTCTTGCCGATGACGCGGGACACGGTGGTGGAGAGATGCAGCGGAATACCAAAGTCCTCCAGGCAGTTTTTGAGATTCCGGACAAGGCCGTTCGGATACGGCATCAGCTCATAAACGCCCTCTACTTTCATCCCCTCCAGACTCAGGCGGCGCGCCATGATGAGCCCGATATCCCCGGAGCCGAGAATGACAAACCGACGGCCGGGGCAGAAATTGTCGATGTTGATATAGTGCTGGGCCTGGCCGGCAGTCATAACGCCGGCGCAGCGGTCGCCTGGAATCTTGATTTCCCCCCGGGTGCGTTCGCGGCAGCCCATTGCGAGCACAACGGCTTTCGCGTGGATCACGGTAATTCCCGTCTCGTTCATGCAGACCACTTCCCTGTCGGGAGTGATTCTCAGTACCATGGTGGAAAGAAAAACTTTCACACCCGTATCCTTCAGCCGGTTGATAAAACGCTGTGCGTACTCCGGCCCGGTCAGCTCTTTCTTAAAAAGCCTCAGACCGAACCCGCTGTGGATACACTGCAGCAGGATTCCGCCCAGGCGCGGGTTTCGCTCGACTAAAGCGACGCTCGCGCCGTTTTCCTGCGCCTTCAGCGCCGCCCCCATGCCGGCGGGCCCGCCCCCGATCACCACAACGTCAAATTGCAGCTTATTCATATCAGCAGCCCTCCTTCAGCTTGGAGTAAACGATCTGAGAATCCGCCCCGCCGAGACTGATCTCAGTCGGGCTGAGCCCCAGTTCCCTCGCCATGATGCCGAGAACCTTCTGCTGGCAGAAGCCGCCCTGGCAGCGTCCCATTCCCGCCCTGGTGCGGCGTTTGACGGCGTCCACCGTCGTCGGTCTGGGGTTTCGGCGCAGGGCGTCGACGATTTCCCCCTCGGTCACGCACTCACAGCGGCAGACGATCCGGCCATATGCCGGGTTTTTATGGATCAGCTCATCCTGTTCCTCCGCGGTGAGCGTGCTGAAATCGACCGGCGGAGTGCGTGTGTCGATAAAGTCGTCCTTTTCAACCATCGGCACGCCGTAAGCCTTAAGCATTTGAACCGCATAGGCCGCGATCGCAGGGGAGGAAGCCACCCCCGGGGACTGGATTCCGGCAATATGGAACAGCCCTTCAACTTTTTGGGAGGGCCGAATGTAAAAGTCGTTGTTGTTTCCCACGACAACGGCGCGGTTGCCCGCAAACGTGCGGATCACTTTGCGGGTATCCAGCTTCTCGATCAGCCGGTTCGCGCTGGAAATCAGCTCTTCGATCCCATCGCGGTAGCTCGCGACGTCGTCTTTTTCCATCATGACCGCCGTGGAGCCGACCAGGATATTCCCGGAAACGGAATTCATGAGGACGACGCCCTTTGATTCGGGCTTTGGCACCGGATACAGCGTCATCACATCGCGGATCCCACAGTTTTTGTCCATCACCAGCAGGTCGCCGTGGCGCGCGCGAATGGTGAATTCATCCGCGCCGGCCAGCCGCGCCACGTCGTCCGCGTGCACGCCGGCGCAGTTAAGAACATACCTGCCGGCAATCTCCCCTTTCGGGATAGTAACCAGGAACCCACCGCCCTCCGCTCTGCGGATCGCCGTAACAGGGGAGGAAAGATACAGCCGAACGCCGTTGGCGACCGCGTTCTCGCAGAAAGCAATCGCGACTTCAAACGGGTCCACCATTCCCGTGTGCGGGGTATAAAGAGCATATTTCGCCTTCCGGTTTGTCTCCGGTTCCAGGTCGAAGATGCGGTCTCCGCCGATCAGCTCCAGGTCCGGAGCTCCGTTCAGCCGGCCGCGTTCCAGCAGCTTCTTTAAAACGGCGAGATCCTTTTCGTCGAAGCCGACCACCATCGAGCCCTTTTTCTGAAAACGGAACCCCAGCTTTTCGGAAAGAACGGGGTACATCAGGCACCCCTTGCTGTTTAAAAGCGCTTTCAGGGTTCCGGGCACAGGATCGTCTCCGGCATGGATCAGGCCGCCGTTCGCTTTGGTCGTACCCGCCGCAACATCGGCGGATGCTTCGCATAAAGCGACCTTCAGCCGGTATTTGGAAAGCTCCCGCGCGATGGCGCAGCCGGTTATCCCGCCGCCGATAATGATCATGTCATATTGCTGCAATTCACACACCTCGATCAGTTTTCGTGTTGTCCTCCGGCCCGTAGGGGCAACCGGCCGGCAGGTTCTTGAAACGCGTCTACCCGTCGCGCCCGAATCGTTCCAGCGCGGCGCGCAGCTCCTCGTGCTCCCTCGCGGCATCCTCCACAGGGACGCGCGCCATCGCGGCATCAATTGCCTGGCGCATGGCCCGCGCGCCGGCGGCCGCCCCCATCGGATGCCCCTGAACGGAACCGCCCGCGCCGAGAATCATATCAGTCCCCAGATCCTTCACATAGCGTTCGACAATGCCCGGGTGCACGCCGCCGCCCGCAATCGGCATGGAAGGTTTCAAATGATAATACGGCAGGGACATCTGATGCGCCGCCTGAATATATTTCTGGTATTTCAGCGGGTATCCGCCGTACGGAGTATTCATCATGATCAGATCCGCGCCGGCCATTCTTGGAAACAGCCCGGTGACAAACGGGGACGAAAGACCGCTGGCAACGCCCTCGAACAGCGGTCCGCTGCCCGCATAATGAGCCAGAACCGGTACCCCCACGCTTTCCGAAAGCGCGCGTACCACGCTGTAGCCGACCGCGGCATAGCTGACCATGACGGCTTTCGCGCCGGCCTCGACACAGCGCTTCGCGTTGTCAAGCACGCGGTCCGCGCGGTCCGTCACATTGCAGATGTAAATCGCGCGGTGCCCGGTTTTTTCATACGCTGCGTCAGAGGCTTTCCCATACGCTTTCACCCGCTGCGCCGCAGGGCAGAATTCCGGATTGCCGAGCAGCTCGTCGTCCTTGATGAAGTCAACGCCGCCCAGAGCCGTCTCGTAAAAAATCTTCGCTCCCACGTCCGGCGTAAAACCGGTGCAGGGTTTGATCATGTTCAAAAGCAGCGGGCGCTCCGGCTCCCCGGTCAGCCTGCGCAGACCCTCGATCCCGAACCGAGGCCCCCGGAACTCCCCGACAAAGCTTCTCGGAAGCTGCAGATCCACCAGCTTCACCTGAGCGGAAGTGGAAGCGTCGTTCCCGAGCAGCGTCACCAGCATCTGCGGAAACTGCGCCCCGAAATTGGACACCGGATATGCGAGCTGAATCAGGTAGGCGGCCGTCTCCGTTTGCACCTGAGTGGAAAGGTCGCACGGGGGAAGGTCAATGATATTGACCACTTTCCCCATATGCTTTTCCCTCATTTCGTCCGTAATTCCCGGAACCGGGACCCAGGTGCCGATCGTCTGGCCCATTGCCATTCCCGCCGCCTTTTCCACCACGTCGGCTTCCTTCGGCAGCTCAAGATAGTAGGCGGCAAGAACGTAATCCAGATCGCGGATGGACTCATTCAGCGCGTAAAGCTGGGACGGCTTCATTCGGCACCCTCCCCCGCGCGTTTTTCTTCGAACACCGGCAGCACCTTGCGGATGACGGCGTTGAAGTTGTCCGCGTCCCATGCGCTGCGGCCGATGAACAGCCCGTCGATCCCCGGCATCCAAATCAATTCCTCTGCATTTTGCGGGTTTACGCTTCCGCCGTAAAGAACGGGAACATCCCCGCCGGCCTCGGCGCCGAACAGCTCTGTCAGCGTCCTGCGAATCACCGTGTGGATCTGATCGGCATATTCCTTGGAGGCGGGCTCGCCGTTCACCCCAATGGCCCATACCGGCTCGTAGGCGATCCGGATTTTTCTCGCCTCGCAGGGCATGACGCCGTACAGGCCGATCTTCAGCTGGGTGCGGATCACTTCCTCTGCGATTCCGAACCCCTTTTCGCCGGCGGTCTCCCCAACGCAGAGCAGCGGGGAAAGCCCGGCCTTCAGAGCGCATAAAACCTTTTTGTTTTCTTCTTCATTCGTTTCACGGAACACATGGCGGCGCTCGGAATGTCCGACCATGACGAGATCCACGCCGGCTTCCTGAAGCATCAGCGGAGAAATCTCCCCGGTGAACTGCCCCTCCTCTTCCCACGCCATGTTCTGCGCGCCCAGGGAAACGCTCTGTCTCGGAACGCTTTCCCGCGCAGCCGCGAGGGACGGATAGGAAGGGATGACAAAGAGCTCCATCCTGTCGCGTGAAATATCCTTCGTCAACTGGTTCAGCCTTTTTAAAAACGCCACAGTCTGCGCCGTGGTCTTGTACATCTTGGTGTTGGTGCCCAAATAAATCTTTTTCCTGCGGTCCATGAAAAGCCCCTTTCTGTTATGATCAGCAGCTACCGGAAATTTTCAGCTTCAATCCCGGAGATTTCCTCCAGTTTGACGGTGGAACGGCCTCCCTTGAATTCCAGCGGAAGCCACTCGTCCACGATTTTTTTCGCAAGCTCCGGTCCGATGACTCGGGCCCCCATGCAGAGGACGTTTGCGTTGTTGCTCAGCGCGGCGCGCTCCGCGGAATAGGCGTCGTGGCAGACGGCGGCGCGAATTCCCCTGAACTTGTTCGCGCACATTGCCATGCCGATCCCCGTGCCGCAAATCAAAATCCCGCGTTTGTTGTAACCGCTGTCGATGATCTTCCGGCAGAGCCGCTTTGCAACGGTCGGGTAATTGGTTGGGTCGCCGGATTCGTCGCAGCCGACATTTTCCACCCGGCAGCCTTTTTCCTCCAGATAGCCGGCAATCGTCTTTTTTAACTCCACTGCGGCATTGTCGCAGCCGATCACGACCGTATTCCGATTCATACTCCATAGCTCCTTTTCCGTCATTTCAGATATTCCGTCAGGGATGATGCGGCCGGGTTTCAGGCTCCGGCGCATCCGGCCCGTTACGACCGTTCCATAACCTTCCGCGCGGTTTCCGCAATGTGGTCGGCATTGAGCCCGAATTCGTCGAGGAGGTCCTGCGCCGGGCCGGAGTGACCATATTGGTCGTTCACCCCGATTTTAACGACCCGCACCGGGCATTCCCCGGAAAGAACGCCGCAAACCGCGTCTCCCAGTCCGCCGATCACGCTGTGCTCTTCCACCGTGATGATTTTTCCGGTTTCCCTCGCCGCCCGTACGACCAGTTCCCTGTCAATCGGCTTGATCGTATGGATGTTGATCAGTCTGGCGTCAACGCCCTGTCTCTCCAAATTTTTCACCGCTTCCAGCGCGCGCGACACCATCAGTCCGGTGGCGATAATCGTAAGATCTTTGCCGTCCCGCAGCGTGATGCCTTTGCCAAGCTCGAAACTGTAGCCGTCCGAATTGTTGAAGCTCTCCACCGCGAGCCTTCCCAGGCGGATATAAACCGGGCCTTTCCACTCAACGGCCGCTTTCACCGCCGCCTTCATCTCGTAGTGGTCGGCAGGGTTGAGAACGACCATCCCCGGCACGGTGCGCATCAGGGCGATGTCTTCACAGCACTGGTGAGTTGCTCCGTCTTCCCCGACGGAAACGCCCGCGTGGGAACCGACGATTTTTACATTCAGCCTCGGATAGCCGACGGAGTTGCGCACCTGTTCATAAGCGCGGCCCGCGGAAAACATCGCGAAAGAGGTGGCAAACGGAATTTTACCGCAGGAGGCCAGGCCGGCCGCCACACCGACCATATTGCATTCCGCGATGCCGCAGTCGATAAAACGCTCCGGATATGCGTCCCTGAAGAGCGCCGTCTTGGTCGCTTCCGCCAAATCCGCGTCCAGAACGACCACACGCGGATATTCTTCCGCCAGCTCCCTCAGCGCCTCTCCGTAGCTTTCTCTGGTCGCCTTTTTCACCTTTTCCGCCATATTATTCCGCCTCCAGTCTGCGCAGTATCTTGTTCAGATCATTCCTGGCCACCGCATACTGTTCGTCGTTCGGGGCTTTTCCGTGCCAGCCGGCCTGGTTTTCCATAAAAGATACGCCCTTTCCTTTTACCGTCTTTGCGAGGATGGCGCAGGGGTTTCCCCTGACGGTTTTTGCGTGATTCAGCGCCTTTTCGATCTCGTCGAAACTGTGACCGTCGATCGTTTGAACGTCGAAGCCGAAGGCGCGGAATTTCTCGTCAATCGGAGCCGGCCCGGCGACTTCCTCAACGGAGCCGTCAATCTGCAGTCCGTTGTTATCCACAATCACACAGAGATGATCCAGCCGGTGGTGGGCGGCAAACATTGCGGCCTCCCAGATTTCGCCCTCTTCAATCTCCCCGTCCCCCAGCAGGGTGAAAACGCGGTAGTCCCTGCGGTCCATCTTGCCGGCAAGCGCCATGCCGCAGGCTGCGGAAAAGCCCTGCCCCAAAGAACCGGTGCTCATGTCTACGCCCGGCGTCCCCTTCATATCCGGATGCCCCTGGAGCATGGCCCCGATGCGGCGCAGCCGACTGATCTCCTCCATCGGGAAATATCCCTTTAAGGCAAGCGCCGCATACAAGCCCGGCGCGCTGTGTCCCTTGGACAGTACAAAGCGGTCCCGGTTTTCATCCCCCGGATTCGCCGGGTCCACCCTCATCTCCCTGAAATACAGGTATGTAAAAAGGTCGGCGGCCGACAGACTTCCGCCCGGATGTCCCGATTTGGCGCGATATACCCCTTCGATTGCGCCTAGCCTCACCTTGCAGGCAAGGATCTGAAGCTTCTTTTTTTCCGCTGCGTTCATTTTTTTCCATCCTTTCCGGCGGCGGTCCGATTTAATGAAACGCCAAAATTTTATAAGTTTTAAGATCACTTCCTGTGTGATATGCCCTGCATTCGAACACAATTATGAGCTGAATCGAACACTAAGTCAATACAAAAAAACAATTTCGTTGTTATTATCGAGATAGTTCTTTAAAATATGTTGCTTTTTACAACAGTATCAAACAATTTATTAAAAGTCGAACATATATGTAACAAAATTTAGATTAAAACGAACATATACATGTTTGATCAGGTGGACATCAATCAAAAAAATGGAAATCGGTTGATTTCTTTCAGAAATTTGGTATAATGATAGTATCAATTTATAACGTTACAGCATTTCCAATTTAGATTGCAACTATGGACATGTCCCTCCCCGCCGAATGCGGGGGAGGGACATAAGTAACTTCTACAATTCAACTGGAATTGCTGTAAGTAAAGAAACTTGGGTATGTGGACATGAAAAACCGAAGTAAACGGCTCAATCAATTAGTCGCGATTTTAAAAGAAAATGAAACCGTGTCGGTCCGGCGGCTGGCCGAGCTTCTCGGCGTTTCCGAAATGACCATCCGCCGCGATCTCGACACGCTGAAAAGCGAAGCCATTGTGGACCGCAGCTATGGAAGCGCAACCTATCGTCGAAACAGCGTCGTCGAGAACACCGTTTCGAATTACGAGCTGTATTCGGCAAAAATACAGCAAAACGAAGAAAAGGACCGGATCGGGAAATTTGCGGCAACCCTGATTGAACCGGGCGACGTGGTCATCATCGACTCCGGCTCCACCGCGGACAAGCTCGCGCGGTACATGCCGGAAGACATGGATATTACGGTGCTCTGCTACAATTACAACGTGCTCTCCTGCCTCATCAATAAAACGCTGACCAAGCTGATTTTTCCAGGCGGGTATTACCACCCGACCGAGCAGCTGTTCGAATCCCCCCAATCCATTGAGCTGATCGGGGAAATCCGGGCGACCAAGGCGTTTATTTCAGCCACCGGCGTCCATGAAAAGCTGGGAATAACCTGCGCGAACAATTACGAGGTCCCAAACAAGCGCACGGTCATCCAGTCCGCGCAGACAAAAATCCTGATTACGGATTCCAGCAAGTTCGGCAAGGTAAGCCCGGCTTATTTTGCTCAGCTCAATGAAATGGATATGATTATCACCGACAGCGGACTGTCCTCCGACTGGAAAAGCTTCATCGAACAGGCTGACATTGAACTTTCGCTCGTTTAAAGGCTTACGCCCGTTCGGGAAGCATCCGCCGGCGGATATGAAAAAGCAGGCTGTCGGCGGCATTTCGTGCCCGAACAACCTGCGTTTTCAGTGACGGGGACTTGATGGAAGCTCGAATGTCATTTGATCAGCGGCCGCGGCCTTTCACCGGATAACCATATGTTTGATCCTCGGCATATGGCTTTTAATCCTAATTTTCCATGAATTTGATGCTTGCTTCGAACCGGCTTTGCTCTCATTTTCCGAATTGTTATTATGATACGGCAAATTGCTGCTATATTGAACTTGAGAGATGAAAGCGGGGAGGAATTTGGGATGGACTTACTGCAGGAAATCAGCCAGAAGCAAACGTTGTCGCTCCTGCAGACTCAGTCGCTGAAGATTCTGATGATGAACAACAGCGAATTGTATGATTTTTTGCAGCGCGAGCAAATGGAAAATCCCGTGCTGGAGCTGGAAGGCGGTTCGGAAGAGGAGAAGATCCGTTCGGTCGGCGATTGGTTTTGCCGTCAGGGACACGGCCCCGAGAGCATTGAATGGGACGATGAGGAGCGGGAGCCTGCACGGAAAGAAGACCAAACGATTTCTTTGCAGGAATCACTGAAATCCCAGATCAGGCTGCGTATGTATACAAAACGGGAAATCCAGTTGATTCAGTATATCATCGACCTTCTGGATGAGGACGGCTATCTCACGGTTTCGGCGGACGAAATCAGTTCCCTTACAAACTGCAGCCCGGATCAGGTGCGAAAATGCATTGACGCGGTTCAGTGCATGGAGCCCGCCGGAGTGGGGGCCGGCAGCCTTTGCGAGTGCCTGCTGCTCCAGCTGGAGGCAAAAGGCCTTTGGGACCGCAATCTTGCTTCGATCGTAGAAAATCACCTGCCTGAGGTCGCCTATGGCCATTATCATAAACTAGCACGGCAGCTTTCTCTTCCGATCAAAGAGGTGAAAGAATACGTTGCGGTCCTTCACACCCTGAACCCGCGCCCTGGCAGCGGGTTTGGATGCCCGGAGAATCCGGCTTACATCATACCGGACGTCTTAATCGACCGGCAGGAAGACTCCTGGGAGATTACGCTCAATGACCGGTGGATCGGATCCGTCGGCGTCAGCAGAATGTATGAAGCTCTGTATCACCATTCGAAAGATCCGGGCACGACGGAGTACCTGAAAGAAAAAATCCGGCGGGCGCAGTTTATTGTGAAAAGCGTTGAGCAAAGGCGCAACACCCTTCTTAGAGTGACGCGCGTGGTCCTCGACAGGCAGAAAGAGTATTTCGAGGGCAGAGGTCCTTTGGCGCCGCTGAATCTCAGCATGGTGTCGAGCGAGCTGAAGCTTCATGAATCGACCGTCAGCCGGGCAATTCGGGAAAAATATCTTCAGTCGCCCGCTGGCACGCGTCTGTTTAAGGACTTTTTCAGCGCCGGCGTGGCGTCCTGCGGAGAAACGATGAGCAGCCACGCGGTCAAGGAAATGATTGTCAGGCTGATTCGGGAGGAAGACGCTGCCAGACCGCTTAGCGACAGCGCGCTTGCGGAAAAACTGAAGGGATCGGGAGTTAACCTATCACGCAGAACGGTTGCGAAATACCGCGATGAGCTGAAGATCAAAAACGCCTTTGAACGCAGAAGTCTGAAATAAAGAAAAGTGGAACCGCTCTCTCCGGAGCGATTCCATTTTTCTTTTGCGTTAAGGCCAAAGTGAGGTGATTGGAAAGGAAAGTTTGTTTATGCCAGCAGGTTCGGAATGAAAGTGGAAATTGCAGGGATATAGGTGGTCAGCAATACGACGACCAGGCTGGCGATAACAAAGGGCATAACATCTTTTACAATATCCACATACCGCGCGCCGGAAATTTTCTGGGCCATGAATACGGAGCTGCAGAAGGGAGGCGTTATGAATCCAACGCTCAGGTTGACAAGAATAATGGCGCCGAAGTGGATCGGGTTGATTCCCATTGCCGTTGCGGTAGGCAGCAGAAGCGGAACGATGAGCAGGATCGCGGCGTTAATATCGATCAGCATTCCGGCAATCAGGAAAATGACATTGGCAAAGATCAGGAAGACGGCGCCGCTCGCAATATGGGCGGTGACAAAAACTTTGATCGCTTCCGCAATGCCGATCATGGAGATGACGCGGCCGGAACAGTTGGAAAAATCGATCAGAATACAAATAGCCGCGGTTGAGATCGCCGCATTTAAGGTTAGACCGAGGAATTTGGAAGTCAAGTCGTTTTTATGAAATATCTTTTTATACAGGAAAAAGATCATTCCGTAAACGACAGCGACGGCACCGGCTTCGGTAGCGGTAAAAATGCCGCCGTAGATTCCTCCGAAAATAATCACGGGCATAATCAGCGCGGGAATGGAGCTCAGAAAAGCCGTTCCGACGTTTTTTATGTAAAGGGGAAAAGTAATCCGGACCGTGCTTTTTTCTTCCCTGCGCCCCTGCACAAAGTAGTTGATTCCCATAAAGGCGACGATGCAGATAAGAGCGGGTCCGACGGTGCTCATCCATACCTGAGAAATACTGACCGAGGCGCACAAACCATACATGATTCCCGGTACGGACGGCGGAATTAAAATTCCCAGAAAGCTTGCCGCGGCAGCCAGCGCCGCACAGTAGCTGGCCGAGTACCCCTTTTTCTTCATTTCCGGGACCATGATGCCGCCCACACAGCTGATGGTCGCGAGGCAGGAGCCGGTCAAAACGCCGAACGCCGCAGAAGTCAGAATGGTTACGGCGCCCAGGGAACCGCGCAGGCGCCCCACCAGGGAATCGATCAATTCAATCAGCGCGGCCGCGATGCCGCTGTATTGCATGATTGCGCCCGCAAAAATAAACAGCGGAACGGCAAGCAGCGGAAAGCTGTCCAGACCGGAAAAGGCGACCGTGCAGAGAATTTTACTGCTTAAGCCGTCGAAGAACAGTACGGCCAGCGTTGCCATGCCGATAGAATACCCGACCGGAACTTTGAAGCACATGGCCAGACCAAGGAAGAACAGCAGAAAAATACCGAGTAATGCCAATGGGCTCATTGTTTTTATCCTCCTTTAATCAAGCACTCTCCGTTGCTTCATCATTTGTTTGATAGGAATAAAAGAGACGGCAAATATCGTGGTAGGCCATCAGAATGCTGCCGATCAGAATACTGCTCATCGGAATCAGCATGTTGATGTGCATGCTCGCAGAAACCTGCGGGTGCACTGCGATGCTTTGAAGATAGTCAAAATAAAGATAAGAGAACAAAACGATAAAGAGGAACGTAATCAGAATCGCAAGCTTATTAAACAGCGCGATCACCTTTTGAGGATTTTTGCATTTTTTCTCGGCGATCGTGTCCACAAGGTCGATTCCGATGTGCTCCTTGGTCGCAAACGCGCGGGCGGCCCCGATAAATGTCAGAGCCACAAAAAGATACCGCGCGAGCTCTTCGCACCAAGGGGAGGAAATCATCAGAAGATAACGGCAGACGACCTGAATCGCAATGCTGCCGACCATGGCGACCAGCGAAACAACCAGAAAGATGTTCTCCACGGCGACGATGCCGTGTTCAATTTTACGGAAGGTTTTTTCGGCGCTTTTTTTCTGCATATCAAGTACCCTCACATCCCAAATGGATTTAAAAACGGTTTTTAAAGAAAACAGCAGCAGACGGATTGATTCAATTTTGGAATCCGCCGCTGCTTTGTTTTCCTTTCACAAACGTTTGAATCGGCGAGATTCCGGCTTAAACGCCAAAATCCTTATTGATTTTTTCCATGATGGAGGAATCGAACTTGTTGTTATAGGTGGACCACAGGTTTACCGCAACTTTCTTCAGATCTTTATAGAATTGGGAATCTTCTTTCACTTCGTAGGTCTTGAATTTACCGTTCTTTATAATGGTTTGAGTGTCGGCGCGCATGGATTTGCGGAAGCTCGCGCCGGCTTCCGTCGCGGCCTTTGTAAATGCGGCCTGCTGCGCGGGGGTCATTTTGTCCCAGAAGGACTGGCTGCATACAATGGACGCGCCGGAATACATGTAATTTAGCATAGTCACATATTTAATGTCGTCAAGAACGCCCATGGATTTCAGATTGTAAACCGAGTTGTCAACGCCGTCCACGGTTTTTTGCTCGAGCGCCGCGAGGGTTTCGCTGGTGCTGATCGCGGCGGGAATCGCACCGCAGGCCTTGTAGAAGTCCTGGCACGCGTCAACTTCCGGCACGCGGATTTTCAGGCCCTTAAAGTCGTCCATGGATTGAATCGGGCGCGATACGGTACCGCATTCGCGGAATTCATTTTCCGTAGCCGCCACACGAACAATTCCCTTCGCGGCCATCTCTTTGGTCAGCTCCTGCCCGATCCATCCGTTGATATAATATTTGTCAACCTGATCGTAAGAGGTAATCATAAACGGAAGCCATGCCCAGCCGAGTCCGCCGATTGACGAATCGATTCCCATGTCCGCGATCAGGCCGACATCCAGGGTTCCGAGCTGGACCATTTCCGTCATTTCACGTTCTCCGCCCAGGCTGCCGCCTGCGATTTTTGTTCCTTTTATCGTGCCGCCGGAGTACTGGTCGCACAATTTAATCAGCAGGTCCATCGTGGTGTCCTGGACGCCTTCCCCGGAATGAGTATTGTTAACCTTGAATGTAACCGCTGGGTCCTTTGAAGCGTCACCCCCCGACGCGGAGGATGCGGCGCCGCCCGGATTTGAGGCGGTCTGCGTTGACGCCCCGGAGCCGCCGCAGGCACTCAGCAGGGAAGTTGTGAGAAGTGCAAAGGTTAAAAACAGTGCAAGTTTCCTTTTCATAATACAAACTCCTGTTCTAATTATTTGCGCCTTTACAAATGCCTGCAAATCGGTCAAAGCGCGAAACCCGGTTTTGCAGCAGTGAACAGGCCACTGATTTAGTATAATAGCAAAATCTATGCCATTTACATACAAATCGTCAAAAAATGCAGATACATTAAGAAAATTATAGATAAAATACGCTAATACAGGTCATGTCAGCAGGGCGGATTTATTGAGTTATGTTTCATTATTTCTTACATAAAAATTTATGAAACATATTTTTAGCAACACAAGCCGCTTTTGATTCGGATATTATGGCCGCTGTAAATTCCGTTTGGAATCATCTGATATTCCGCCTTTGCCGCCGCAAGAATTTTCTCAAAGGAAATCCCGGTTTCATATCCCATCTCGTTCAGCATCAGAACAAGGTCCTCCGTGGCCGTATTCCCCGACGCACCGGGAGCGAACGGGCAGCCGCCCAGACCGCCGAGCGTTGCCTGCACTCCGTCTATTCCGGATTCCACGGCGGCAAGGGTATTGACAAGCCCCATGTTCCGCGTGTCGTGAATGTGGATTTCCACCCTGGCGGCGGGGAATTTCTCTTTAACCGCTTTCAGAAAAAGGCGAACCTGTGCCGGATCCGCCAAACCGACGGTGTCGCACAGATTGAACGTTGTAACTCCAAGGCCCCAGGCGCGCTGCAGGAAACCGAGAAGCGGCTCCACCCTGCGAAACTTTCCCTCAAACGGGCAGCCGAACGCCGTCGCGACGTCCAGACAAACGTCGAGCTCCGGAAAAGACTCCTTGATTTTTGCCAGTTCTGCAAACGATTCGTCATGTGTCCGGTTGATATTTGCTTTATTATGACTGACGCTCAGCGAAATCACGTTGGTTACCTTTTTTATTCCGGCTTCCCGGGCGGACTGCGCGCCCCTGAAATTCGGGATGAGCGCGAACAAATCAAGCTCCGGGTATTTCCGGAGGCAGGCGCGGGCGACTTCACCGGCGTCTTTCATCTGGGGAATCGCTTTGGGATTGACAAAAGATGTAATCTGCATGTGTTTTACGCCCGATTGCACCAGACTGTCGATGACGGTCAGCTTGTCCGAAACGGGCAGATAATCGGGCAGGTTTTGAAAACCGTCGCGGGGACCGACCTCTATCACGTCGATTTTTTTCATCGTAATCACCTCCTTACAGAGCTCCTTTCGCTTTCAATTCATTGATCCGGCTATCGCTGAGACCCAGCTTTTCGCCCAGAATTTCCATGGTTTGCTGGCCGAGCAGAGGCGCGGGGCGGAATTCTTCAATGGGGTGGTTGGTCAGTTTAATCTGGTTGCCGGTAATTGTCAACTTGCCGATTGGATGGTTGCATTCCACGAACATTTTTCGCGCGCCGGAAATGTGGGGATCCTTGACCACGCGGTCTATGGTGTTGATCGGCGCCGCCGGGCATCCGACTTTCAGAAGCATGTCGACAATTTCATCAATCGTGTACTGAGCGGTCCATGCTTCTACGATCGGTTTCAGCGCTTCGTGATTTTGGACGCGGAGAATATTTGTGCGGAAGCGGGGGTCTTCCGTAAGCTCGGGCCGGCCCATTACACCGGCCAGCAGCCCGAACAGCTTGTCGTTGCCGGCAGCGATCACGACGTACTGATCTTCCCCCTTTGCGCGAAACGTGTCGTAGGGGTATACGGCTTCATAACGGTTGCCGATCCGGGTGGGAACTCTTTCCTGAACCAAATAGATCATGTTGATGATTTCAAGCGCGGAAACCATGCCGTCCACCAGCGAGATGTCGACTTTTTCACCTTCCCCCGTCTGCAGTTTATGCGAATATGCGGCAAGAACGCCGATGGCGCAGTTTAAACCGCCGACTACGTCGGCAATGGCGGTCCCGGTCCTGGTGGGGGGGCCTCCGGGCCATCCGGTAGTGCTCATCAGGCCGGACATCGCCTGCCCCACAATATCGTACCCGGCGCGCTGGCTGTAAGGGCCGTAGTGCCCGAATCCGGAGACGCAGCCGTAGATGATTCCGGGGTTGATCTGCCGCAGCTCGTCGTAGCCCAGTCCGAGGTGCTCCATGACGCCGGGACGGTAATTTTCCAGAACAATATCGCTTTGCTTTACGAGTTGTTTGAAAATATCCTTGCCGTCCTGGCTTTTCAGGTTTAAAGTCATTCCGCGTTTGTTCCGGTTCAGGTTCATGTAATACGCGCTTTCTTTCAGCCCGTTGCTCTGAACCATGGGCGCGTTGGCACGGGAGTCGTCGCCTTTCCCGGGTATTTCAATTTTGGTGACGTCGGCACCCATGTCGGCCAGAAGCATTGCGCAGTAAGGGCCTGCCAGCACTCTGGTAAGGTCGAGGACTTTGCAACCTTTCAGTAGTCCTTCATACTCCATTTTTCCTTCATCCTTTCGTTAGGACATGCCGTTTTCGGGAACGTTGTACCCGAACAACCTCCTGAATCAGCAAAAGTCATGCCAGATTCATCGGGAAGGGATGAAAATTCTTATCAGGAGCGGAGGAAGCGGCCGGCACCGGCGGCTTGACCGATTTGAGAATCTGATGAATCCCTTCGCAAAATACGATAGAATCGTTACACCGAAAAAAAATATGTTTCAAAATTTCAGACGATCGGAATTTTGAAACATATTTTTAACAGTAACCTTTTACTATTTCAATAACTGTATCCAGCATATGAAGTTACAATTTAGTCAATTTAGATGTTCTTCTGCGTATCTTTGTGCTATACTGTGGAGGATGGGCAGCCGGCCGATTCGTTGAAAGGAGCGGACACAAATGTTTCAGAAATACAGAATCTGTTGTTTTACATACGGTAAGCTGCATGAACTGGCGCTGAATGCCGTCCGGCAGCTCAACGATCCCGAGATGGAAATAACCTGCGTCTCAACACAGGGGCAAAAGCTAAACAAAAGCATCCGGCTGGCTTTAAAAAACAATACGGAGGTTTTTATTGCCGGCAGCTCGAACTTTGAAACCATTTCGCATTCTTATGACATCCCAATCGTGGGTATTGAAGTGGGGTATCAGGATTATCTGCAGCATATTGTGGAAGCGTCGAAGAAGGCCGACCGGATCGGCATTGCCTGCTATCAAAACAGGCTGAACTATGATTTCAGCCTGCTTGAACCTTTTTTGGGAATCCAAATCAAAAAAATCATTTATAACCGCAATACGGATCTGCCGGAAAAGATGAGGGACTGCGGCTGCCCTCTCATCATGGGAGGAGGGTACGCGTGTGAGGTTGCCGCGCAGCTCGGTTTAACCGGCGTGTTAATTTATCCCGGCATTCAGGTCATTATCAACGCGTTTCGCACCGCCAAAATATTCGCGCAGCGGCTAAGAAAGAAAAAGAGCGATATGATGTATTATGCCGCCGTAATCGGAGAGTCGCCGAACGGGATCATCAGTATCGACCGCTTCGGAGCCGTTACAAATTACAACCCAAGCGCCGAAAACTATCTGGGGGTAACGGCGTCCGACGCGCTGGGCAAACAGGCTGAAACCCTGTTCCCGCAGTTGAAACTGACCTCCACCTTTCAGCAAAAATCACGCGTTGAGGATACGGTCGTACTGTACCACAACCGTCAGCTGCATCTTCGCAAAATTCTGATGACGGAAGACCCGGCCGTGGAGGCCGCCGCAACGGCTTTGATCACCGACCTTTCCGACTTCAGAAAATCAGAAATGTCTTATTTGATCAAACAGCGCGCGCTGTTAAGCAAAAGCGGGTTTATTTCGAAATATCATTTTTCTGATATCCTCGGAAATTGCGCGGAACTGAAGAAGACCCTGAATAAAGCAAAACTTTATTCAAAAACGAATTACAATATTTTAATCTTCGGGGAAACCGGCACCGGAAAGGAACTTTTGGCGCAGAGCATCTGCAACTATTCCGAACGCGCGGGGCAAAGTTTTGTGGCTGTCAACTGTGCCGCGCTGCCGGATAATTTGCTGGAAAGCGAATTGTTCGGCTATCAGGAGGGCGCTTTTACCGGCAGCGCAAAAGGCGGGCACCGGGGCCTTTTTGAGCTTGCTAACGGCGGAACCATTTTTCTCGATGAAATCGGCAGCGTATCCCCGGCGCTGCAGGTCAAGCTGCTGCGGGTTTTGCAGGAACACGAGATTATGAGGATCGGAGACGACAAAATCATACCCGTCGACGTACGGGTGATCGCGGCGACAAATAAAAATCCGGAGGATATGCTGAAAGACGGGTTTCGTATGGACTTGCTGTTTCGGCTGAATGAGCTTGAGCTCGAACTGCCTCCTTTGCGCAGGCGCGGGGAAGATATTCTTCTGCTTTTCCGGCAATTTTTGAATCATAAAGTAGAGGCCGGACCGGTTCTGATTCCGGATGATGACCTTTCCCTTCTCCGGATGTACTCATGGCCGGGAAACATCCGCGAACTTCATAATGTGTGCGCGCGCTTTTCTCTTTTTCTGAATGCGCAGGGAGAAGAAAAATCATTTTCGCGCATCCTCCGCGAGTGTATTGGGGAAAAGCGGCTGCTGGCGGATGTTTTCAGCCGGTACCATTACGCGCCCGGGGTCACGGACGCTTCTGCGGATATGCTTCATGATTTATCCGACAAATTGGGATATACGCAAAAGGAAATTGCCGGCATGCTTCATATCAGCCGTTCTACCCTTTGGAGAATGCAAAAAGAATCCGACTGAATCGTCCGGCCCAAGTGGGGATTTCGTACCGATGTTGAGCAAACACAATCTTCAAACAGAATGGCCAGACCCACGCTGGGTCCGGCCGTTGTCCTCACAGTATCATTCTTTATCAAAATCATAGAAATGGAAGGAATCCACCGTGCTGTCAATCTTCCACAGCAGATGCTCTTGTGGCACCAATAAGTCCGTGTTCACAAATTCCACTGCGTTTCTGCGCAGTTTTTCCCGTTTCAACTTCTTTTATTGTCTGCTTCTGTTTTGCCGTATTACAACGAAAAAGCCCAGCTTCCGCTGGACTTTTTCAACAAGCAGCCAATCGGGCGCCGCCGGGGTATGAAGTTCCCCTTTCAAAGGGGATTTTTTCCGCTTATTCGTATCGCAGCGCTTCGATCGGGTCCAGCTGGCTGGCCTTTTTCGCCGGATAATATCCGAAGAAAATGCCGATCAGCATGGAAAATCCGACGCTGATGAAAATGATCGGCACGGAAATTACCAGCTTCATCTTCAGCAGGGCCACCCCCGCCGCAGCCAATCCGATTCCCGTGATAATCCCGATTATCCCGCCGATGACGCAGATGATGACCGACTCCACGATAAACTGCATCCGGATATAGCTGCTGCGCGCGCCAAGAGCCTTGCGCGTGCCGATTTCCCGCGTGCGCTCGGTCACGGAAACCAACATGATGTTCATGACGCCGATGCCGCCGACAATCAGGGCAATCGCGGCGATCGCGGCGATCGCAATGGAAATGGTCCCCATCATGGAGGTCACGGAGGACAGCATGTTCTCCATATTGTAAGCCGAGCACGTGTATTTGGGATTGTTGGCGTACAGCCGTTTCATGTAGGACTCAATCCGGTCCGTGAACGCATGGGTATCGTTCACATTCTTCAGCCTGATTTCAAACGAGGAATAGTTCTGGTTATCCGACGTTTCCTTGGCAACGCTGACCGGAATGTAAAGCGTCGTGCTGATGTCCTTGTCCGCGACGGCAGCGCCGCCGAACCCCTGCTGAACATATTTGTACACGCCGACGATCGTGTAGGATTCCACGCCGTCGCTTGTGTCCACGTTGATTTTTTGGCCGAGCGGATCGGTTCCACTGCCGAACATGTTGGAAACCAGCTTATCGGAAACCACCGCGACACTCCGGTTTCCGCTGATATCGCGGTCCGTCAGAAATCTGCCCTTCTGAACATCGACATTTTCAACCGAACCGAATCCCGGATTTGCCCCGTAAATCGTTACATTCGCGTACTTATGCCCATCCTGCGCCTTGCCGCTGCCGACGGATTCATAAAGTGCAAGATCGCTGATTTCATTGGAGAACTTTTTGCGCACCTGCTCAATCTGCTCAAAGGTCAGCAGATCGCTGTCGTCCATCTTCTCCGTCCCTGATCCGTTCATCTGCCCGTAAATGCTGTCGTTATCGCTCGGAGCAACATAAACGTAAATGTTGTTTGCCCCCAGGCCCGCCATGGTATCGGAAACATTATTGGTCACTGCGTCCCCGATGGAAACAATCGCAATGACCGAGCCGATGCCGATGATGATGCCGAGCATCGTCAGAAACGCGCGTATTTTATTCGCCCTCAGACCGGCGACCGCAAGAATGACGTTTTCTTTCAGGAACATTACACCGCCGCCTTTCCGGAACCGGGTCTGTCGCCGACAATCATTCCGTCGCGCAGCGTCACGACCCGGTTGGTTTCCTCCGCCAGCTCTGGGTTGTGCGTAATCAGGACGATCGTCTTGCCGTCTTCCTCATGCACCTTGTGGAACAGATCCATGACCATTCGCCCGGTCTCGGAATCCAGCGCGCCCGTCGGTTCGTCCGCCAGCAGGATGGCCGGGTCGTTCGCCAGCGCGCGGGCGATGGCGACGCGCTGCTTCTGCCCTCCGGAAAGCTCGTTCGGCTGGTGATCCATGCGGTCCCCCATCCCCACCAGACTCAGAAGCTCTTTCGCCCGTTCCACGCGCTTTTTACGGTCCATTCCCGCGTAAAGCATCGGCAGTTCCACATTTTTCAGCGCGTTGTTGCGGGGAATCAGGTTAAAGGTCTGAAAAACAAACCCGATTTTTTTATTGCGGACATCCGACAGCTGATTGTCGCTCATCCGTTTGATGGAAATCCCGTCCAGGATATATTCCCCCGACGTGGGGCGGTCCAGCACGCCGATCATGTTCATCAGCGTGCTTTTTCCGGAACCGGAAGCCCCCACAATGGCAATGAAGTCCCCTTCCTCCACTTCCAGAGAAATACTTTTGAGAATATGCAGCTCATTCGGTGTTCCGATATAATAATTTTTAATGATTGAATTCATCTGGATGATCGTCCGGCTCATTTTTGGGCCTCCCCTGCCAGCTGAATCGTATCACCCGCGGAAATCCCGTCCGAGTTTCCGATGATAAGCATTCCGTCTTTCAGCCCGGAGCCGGAGATTTCAACCGAGACGTCGGTTTCAAGACCCGTGGTGACCGGAATTTCCTTTGCCTTATAAAGAGCGCCGGTTTTTTCCGCCGCCATGATGATGTTGCCGTCGTCCTTTTGCAGCAGGGCATCATACGGAACAACAAAAACATTTTTCTTTTCCTGAAGAACAATGTCCATACGGGCTTTCATCCCGATGCGAAGGGACGAATTCCGGTCGTCTATGGATACCTTCGCGGCATAAGTGACGTTGCCGGTTCCTTCCGTCGACGCGGTTGCCGCCGGAGCGATGGTTGTAACCGTACCCTTGATTTTCGCATCCCCCGTCGCGTCGGTCTGAATGGTTACGGGGTCGCCCGGCTTTACGCTCGCCGCATCCATTTCTTTGATCTGCGTGTCTACGATCAGGTCGCCCGTATTCTCAATAACAAACATGACTCCGGTCGGCACGGCCCCGACCGTCGCGCTTTTCACCGTAACAGTGCCATCCGCCGGCGCGGTGATCACGGAATCCTCAAGATTTTTTTTCAGCTTTTCCAGCCCGACATCCGCGCTTTTGTCCCCCGCCTTCAGCACCGCGCTGTCATAGGCTTCCTTTGCTGCTTTCAGATCCTGATCCGCCTGATTCTGCGCGATCGTCAGCGATTTCTGCGCTTTATCATAATCACTCTGCGCCTGTTCCATCGCCGTTTTGGAAATCTGACCGTTTTCATACAGCAGTTTCTGATAGTTATAGTTATCCGCCGCGGTTTTCAGCGCGGCCTGAGCCGTTACTACGCCGTTGTTCAAACCGTTGCTGTTCAGGTACAGCGCGTTATCATAGTTTCTTTTGGCCTGCGCGAGAGCAAGCGCCGCGCTCTTACCCGCATCGTCCGTCGTGTACTGCTGCTGTTCAACGTCCTTTTCCAATGTAGCGGTATCCAAAACCGCCAGAACGTCTCCCTTTTTCACACTGTCGCCGACATCCACGCTGACGGTTTTAACCGGATAGGTCAAAGTCGTATACACATTGTGGGAATCGTTGCTGTGAACCGTCCCGGACACGGCCACGGTATCCTGAAGGTTCGTTTTTGACAGCTTGGTGGTTGTAATATTGGTATGTATGTTCTTGGATTTGGCGCGCACGGAGCAGGAGTACGCTCCAACCCCCAGGACCAAAACCGCTACCAGCAATATCGCCGCCGTTTTTTTGGTAAACTTAAACTTTTTCGGTTTTAGTTTCATGTATTCAGCTCCCTGTTGAAAATCCGTTTTTCATATTTATATAGCTCAAATAACTGGTAAACAGGGTATTCCGGTCGTCGGCGAGCGTGCTTTGCAGGGTTTTCAGCTCATCGGTTTTTTCGTCCACCGATTTCTGACTGGAGTAACCGAGGGAAAGCGCTTTGCTTTCCTGTGTGAGTTCCGCCTGTTTCCGCTGTACCTGGTCCAAAGCCTGCTGGTAAACCGTATATGCGCTGGTCATGGAATCATAAAGCTTCTGAAACGCAGCCTCTTCCGATGTTCTGGTCTGCTGAAGCGCAATATAGGCATTATCCAAAGTGTTTTTTGTATACCCTGGATCCCCTTCTTGGTTTTGCTGAAGTTCGTAAGCCAATTTTGCCTTCTTTATGTTGGAGTTCAGTCCGCGCATGACGATCACATCCGCACTGTAATTGATCTTCGGAATCTCCTGCAGGGTAAGGTCATCCGCCGTGACGGGTTTGATATCCATATTGACATTGGACGGCAGGTTCAGCAGCGTGCGAAGGGAGGCTCTTTCCCTTATCAGCTGCGAATCCAGCTGCGTCAACGTGTTCTGCGCCTGATTGTATTTATCTTTCTGGCTGTCGCAGTCACTCTGAGAGATAAAGCCGGAGGAAAGGGAAGAAAGAGCTGCGCTGTATGCCTTCTGCGCATTTTCCGCGCTCGTCTGCGCCGCCGCGTAACGGTCGTTGTCCGCACAGTAGTTCAGGTAACTTTGCTTTGCGTTCAGAACCGCGTTCTTCATATTTTCATCATATTGAACCTGTGCAGCGTCGTATTGATTGTCATAATATTCTTCGTTGTCGGTATCTTCGTAATCATCCTTATTGTCTCTCGCAATTTTCAGATTGTTCAGATAAGTCTTTACATTCAGGTTGTAGGTTGACATAATATCTTCGATGCTGTCGAGTGTAACCTCGACCGTTTGCTTCTGATCCGAAGACTGTGCCGTTTCTTCCGCATAAGCAGGAACCGTGGCGCCCGCTGCCAATGTGAGCGTCAATAAAAGGGCAATCCCTTTTTTCATCATTTTACTCCTTTCCAAAATCAGCGAATTTCCGGTCAACAACCTAAATAATACTGCGAATTTTATGATTGTCAACAGAAGCCGAGCAAAATAAAACGGTTTGTTACTGTATTAACGTCCTAATACAATCATACGCTAAAATCATGTTTTGTCAACTGCTTTTTTTCATTTTCTTGGATCGGATGAGATTTTAATGAAAATTCAATGAATTCAGCTATCGATATCAAAAATAATTAGTAATCTTTACTTTCTTGTTAAAGAAACGATTCAGCAAAAAATTCCACTTCAACAAAAAGGAGCCGGACGCATGCATCCGGCTCCTGTCATTACCAAAAAATTATTTTTACGTCTTTTTTTTATCGGAATCCGGCGATGATCACTCCGATGCCGACCACCACGGCAATCAGGCCGAGCCCAACCGCCGTCAAGCGGGATTTTTGCAGAACTTTTTGGGCCTGTTCCTCTGATTTATAAGTGACCAGCGAACGCTTCTTCCCGGAAGACGCCGCGATGCGGTACCGCCTCGCATGCCGGTACAGGTCCCCGGCAATGTTCAAAGGCTGATTCACATGGTAAAAATACTCCAGAACATGGTATCCGGCAATATCGGAACCAAGCCGCGGGAAAAATCGCCGGCAGCTTTTCAGGTGCCTGTCCATCCATTTGGAATTTTTCTCTTCATAGCTGTCGCAGGCGGAAAGCAGCTCCGCCCGGTCGCCGAAGCTTTCCAGATCCACATAGATCTTTTCATCCGACGTGGAATCCATAATATAGAAATCATCCGGGCCCGATTCCCGGTACTCTTCTGTCTGTTCCAGATTGGAAGCGGACCGGAATCCCCGCCTCTGCCCGCCGCTTTTTTCACGGCACGAATACGAAACGGTTTTATAGCAGGCCGCCGGGCGTTCGGTCACCGGTGCGACGGCCGGAAGGTCCGTTCTGGCGAGGCCGTAAAGCTCCACGGGAAGCCTTGCGCCCGGATCCTCTTTCAGCTTCCGGTTCAGCGCTTCGACGGCTTCTTCAATCGGAACCGGGCGGATCGGTTCCGCCGGCGGCGCCGAAGCCGCCCTGCGCTCCGCCTTTTTCATCATAAAAACCGCGCCGGCAATTCCGGCAAGGATCATCAGGATTCCAATGGCAGTCTGCATTTTGTTTCCTCCCGACTGTTTTTCTCCATTGGATATTTTAGCATGTTCCGCAGCCTAATTCAACGGAAAATGGGCCGGTTTCAGATTTACTCCAGTTTTGTCAGCATCTGAACCACAACGGTGATATCGTCGTCATGGCCGTCCCTGCGGTTTGATATCGCACGCGAGACGATTGCCTCCGCAAGCTCCTGCGGCAGACGGCCGTTCCACTTCTCCGCCTCTTCACAGATCCATTCCGCGCCGGAGGAAAGCGCCCCGTCGGTCATCAGAATCAGAAGATCCCCGTCCGCAAGCGTTTCGGAGGATTTTGCAAACCGCGTTTCGTTCAGGATTCCGATCGGCAGGCTGGGGGTGTCGATCACCGCCGCGTGCCCGTTCCGCCGCAGAATCGCGGACGGCGCTCCGGCTTTGAACAGCTCGGCACGGCCGTTGAACAGATCCAACGCGGCAATGTCCATGGTGGCAAGCGATTCGTCGCCTGATTTCACCAAAAGGGCCGAGTTCACGATTTTCAGCGCGGCGTCGAATCCGATTCCCGCTTTGATCAGACGCGTCATAATACCGCAGGCCATCGCTCCGTCCACGGCGGCCCTGCCTCCCGTCCCCATCCCGTCACTCAGGACGGCGATCTGACGGCCGTTGCCGTCGGAGAACATCTCCCAGCTGTCACCGCAGAGTTTTCCGTTTCCGCAAACATGCTGCGCACATCCGGACTTGATGCGAAAGACAGGCATCTCCGTCATCTGAATCCGGCATTTTCCGCCCGCCGTGGTAACGCACGGCGGCTGGAACGTGCGGGAACAGGTGCGGGAAATCTCCTCGGTCAGCTCAGCCTTGCTCAGCCGCGCGCAGTCCACCGGACCCGATACGATTTCAACCGACATGCGCCCGAACCGATCTGTTCTGCAGCTGACGTCAAAGGGCTGAATCCCGGCAAGACGCAGCGTTTCCTCCACCTTTTGCGCCGCCGCGTAGTCAAAGAGGTCGTACAGCTCCAGCTCGGATGCCATCTCCTCCAGCATGCTGCTCGTCGTTTCAAACTGAACCGCGACGACGTCCCGCACCTGCTGCGCGCGGCCCTCCGCGGCGGCGCGGACCACATATTCGCCGTAGTTGCGGTTCACGGCGTCCGCAATCAGATTCAGGCGGCCGCAGTGCGAAGCGAACGGCTGGCTGAAATCCTCGCGCTGAATCTGGCCCTTTTCCTTCAGCTTTCCTGAAAGATCGTTAAAAGCGTTCATGCTGTCGGTGAAATTTCGGTCCCAGCAATAGGCGTTCAGTCCGCAGGTGCGGCAGACCTCGTCCGCAGCTTTGTGGTAAACGCTGCTGATATCCGGCGAGCAAACGACCTGCAGCTTTTTGGAGACCTCCTCGACGGATTCCGAGACGCTGCCGAGCGCCTTCGCGGCGAAATCCAGCTTCATGATCACCGAACGGCGCAAGCCTTCCGCACGGGAAGAATCGTCGCTTCGCGAGAAAATTCCGACAAGGCCGCTGCCGGTTTTGGCCGGGAGCAGCATATAAATGACGGTCGCCGCCATCACCTCGTAAAGGCCGCTCACCACCGCCGCCTGATTTCCAACCTGAAGGGAAGCGATGGTATTCGCCGCCACAAACGCGCAGGCGGATGCAAGCCGGCCCACCGGCGAAAACAGCCCGGCCATCAGCCCGCCCAGAGCGTAAGCGCCGGAAAGATAATTCAGGCCCGCCGTGGAAAGACTGAACGCGATTCCGGCCGCAACACCGGAAACGCTTCCGCCGCTGACCCCGCCGTACCGCGCGGCAAACAGAATCGCCAGCACCGCGAGGACCCGGCCCGCCGAAACTCCCCCAGCGGACAAGCCGGACAGGGAGAGAATTAGAAGCCCTACAGAAAACGCGGCGCACGTGGTCTCCTGCGCACTCCATTCACCGGGGCTGCGGCCTGATTCCCAGACGGAGACCGTCCGGCGGAAGAAGTACGCCGCCGCGCCCGCAAGCATGGCTTCCGCCACGTACATGGCGGTCGTCGCGGTTCCGGAACCATTGACCAGCGCCACGCTCATCCCGGTTGCCAGCACAGGCAGAAACGCAACCACCGGCGCGAACACGGGGTGCGAGCGTAAACGCACAAGATCGTTCAGGGTCCAGCGAATCGCCGCGGCAGCCAGCAGCGCGGCCAGATAGTGAACCGGGACCGTAACGGCCGAGGGAAGAAGATACCCCGCGGCACTGCCAAGAATCGCGCTCCACAGAACCGAATAGGGCATCGCTGCCGCCGCCGCAACGCCGAACGGCGCGTACTGCCCGAAAACGGTCCCCCGCGCGAAAAGCATGCCCGCCGTAAAAGCCGCAAGATGCCGCGCGGCCGTCCGTGCCGGGGCCGCCGCCGCCGCGGAAAGTCGGATACGCCGGATGTTTTCCTTTGCCATGGATCTATCACCGCCATTGTTTATTGGAACAACTTGTCCCCAAATTGACCTAAGTCTATTATACGATTTGTATTTAGACCATATTGTCATAACATGGCGTAAAATAATGGCGAAAAGAATCGGATAAAACCATATTATCATTTATTAGGATTTATCTGGCAACCGGAGGGAAACTGTGTTAAAATAGGGAATAAAATATTCAGTAAGAAAGGTCGATCATTATGGAATACCAATTTTCCAGGCGCGTGTTGGAACTCAAGCCTTCTGCAATCCGGGAAATCTTCAAATATGCCGCCGATCCGCAGGTTATTTCACTCTCCGCCGGAAATCCCGCTCCGGAGGCGTTTCCGGTTCGTGAAATCGCGGAAATTTCAGCGGGAATTCTGGCTCAGCGCCCGATCGACGCTCTTCAGTACGGCACGACGGAGGGTTACACGCCCCTGCGCGGACATCTTGCCGCCT
Source organism: Caproicibacter fermentans (assembly GCF_009746625.1). GTDB lineage: Bacteria > Bacillota > Clostridia > Oscillospirales > Acutalibacteraceae > Caproicibacter > Caproicibacter fermentans. The sequence goes on along the minus strand of NZ_VWXL01000019.1, from coordinate 15,554 downwards.
ATTTGAAAGAAACGTCCGGAATCGGTTCGGACGGCGACGACCTGATCATTACAAGCGGCGCGCAGCAGATCATGGACCTGTTTACAAAATCCGTCGTCGACGAAGAGGACACCATTGTGTGCGAAGCCCCGAGCTTTCTCGGCGCGCTGAACACCTACCGTTCCTACCGGGCGAAACTGCGCGGCGTTCCGATGGAATCGGATGGAATCAGCCTGGAAGGCCTGGAACAGGCATTAAAGGAGGAAAAGCGGGTAAAATTCATCTACACCATCCCGAACTTCCAGAATCCGACCGGCGCGACCATGAGCCTTGCAAAGCGGCACGGAATGTATGAGCTCGCAAAGAAATACGGCGTGATGATCCTGGAGGATAACCCTTACGGCGACCTGCGTTTTCAGGGGGAGGACCTTCCGGCCATCAAGTCCTTCGACACGGAGGGCATCGTCCTCTACTCCGGCACTTTTTCCAAGGTCGTTGCGCCCGGCATCCGCGTTGGGTACGCGGTCGGACCGAAGCCGATTCTTCAGAAAATGATCGTATGCAAACAAGGCGAGGACGTGCATACCAACATTTGGGGCCAAATGCTCTGCGACGAGCTGATGACAAAATACGATTTTGGCGCGCATCTTGCCCGCCTGCGCGAGGTATACCGCAAAAAATCGAAGGTCGCCGTCGATGCGATGAATCGATGGCTTCTGCCGAAAATCACCTATCTGCCGATCGAGGGCGGCCTGTTTTTCTGGTGCACCCTGCCGAACGGAATCGATATGCTCGAATTTGTCAAACGCGCGATTGACCACAAGGTCTGCGTCGTGCCCGGCAACGCCTTTCTGACCGACGAATCAAAGCCCTGCCAGTCGTTCCGCATCAATTACACCACGCCGACCGACGAAAACCTCGTGCGCGGCATTCAGCTTTTAGGGGAAGTCGCAAGCGACATGATCCCGTAAAAGCGTCAATATGGAGGCATCAGTTTTAATGGAACCGGAAAAAAACGAAAACACCAGAAAGGTCATCTTCAGCGCGATTCAGCCGAGCGGCACCATCACACTCGGCAATTATCTCGGCGCGCTGAAAAACTGGATTGAGCTGCAGGACGAATACGAATGCATCTATGCGCTCGCGGATCTGCACACCATTACGGTGCGGCAGGAGCCCGCAAAATTCCGCCGCAATACGCTTGAGGCGTACGCACTGCTGCTCGCCTGCGGCATCGACCCGCAGGAAAGCCCGTTTTTCATTCAGAGCCAGGTACCGGAGCACGCCCAGCTCGCGTGGGTTCTGAACTGCTACACGCAGTTCGGCGAGCTGCAGCGCATGACGCAGTTTAAGGATAAATCCCAGAAGCATCCCGACAACATCAACGCCGGTCTGTTCACCTACCCAAGCCTGATGGCGGCAGACATTCTGCTTTATCAGGCCGACCTTGTCCCGGTCGGCGTGGACCAGAAGCAGCACATCGAGCTGACCCGCAACATTGCCGACCGCTTCAACGGTCTGTACGGCCAGACGTTCAAGCTGCCGGAGGGGTATATTCCGGAAACGGGCGCAAAAATCATGTCTTTGCAGGACCCCGCCCGTAAGATGAGTAAATCCGATGAGAACGTGAACTCCTCCATCGCGGTTCTGGACCGCCCGGAAGATATCATGCGCAAATTCAAGCGCGCCGTGACGGACAGCGAAGCCTGCGTGCGCCGCGCCCCGGGCAAAGACGGGGTCAACAATCTGATGGGCATCTATTCCTGCGTGACGGGACGCACAGACGAGGAAATCGAGGCGGAGTTTGCCGGAAAGGGTTACGGCGACTTTAAGACGACGGTCGGCGAGGCGGTCGCGGAGCATCTTCGCCCCATCCGCGAGAAATTCGACGACTATATGAAGAATAAAGACTATCTGGAACAATGTTACGCCGAAGGCGCGCGAAAGGCGGAGGTTATCGCCCGCAAAACGCTGCGCAAGGTCATGAAAAAGGTTGGTTTTCTGCAGTAGAACGCTCTGATTTGGGTGGAACAGAGATTGTTGCAAAATAGCCCTATTCAGGAATTATGTAAAAAAATGCGTCTTGATCCGGCCTGTAAAAGCCGTTTCAAGACGCATTCTCTTGTTTTTAAGGCTGTTTCTTTGTGAAATCGCTCTCACTAATTCATTTTGCAACAGCCCTTTATGGTTTGTTTTGTTTCAGGCTTTTCGCATATAAAAACTGAAGAATCAGGGAAGCCGTGATCAGAACGGCGCATTCCATTGACCCCGTTCCCGTAACCGCGTTGTGAATCGCTGCCGCGACCGCGGCAGCCGAAAAAGCCCATGCAAGAATCATAACGGCTCTATTTCTTTGCATTCCCGTTCCCCCTCTCCCCGTTTAAGACCGTGCTTTAGCGCCTGAGATAATCAAGGCTGCCAATCGTCTTACCGTTTCGCAGGAAAACACGCGGGACCCGCTTGGACACGCCGCAAACCAGTTCATAGTTGATCGTTCCAGCCTGAGAAGCCAGCTCGTCCACCGGAAGGGCGGCGGCGCCGTCCGTGCCGATTACCGTAACCGTGTCCCCCGCCTTCACGTCCGGGATTCTGGTTACGTCCAGCATCAGCTGATCCATGCAGACCCTGCCGATGATCTTTGCCCTCTGCCCGCGCACCAGCAGCTCCGCGGACTGAAACAAGCTTCTCGGGTAACCGTCCGCGTAACCAACCGGCACCGTGGCCACCTTCATCTCTTCCTGAGAGGTAAATTTGCGTCCGTAGCTCACCGAGGTCCGGGCGGGGACCGTCTTGACAAGCGCCACAACACTTTTCAGCTGCATGACGGGAATCAGCGGCGCGGGATTTCGGATGCAGCCGGACGGCATCAGGCCGTAGAGGATTATGCCGGGGCGCGCCATGTCCATCTGCATCTCCGGATAATCGAAGATCGCCGCGGAATTGGCGCAGTGACGAATCCGGAATGATATGCCGCGCCGATTCAGCTTTTCGATTGCATCGCGGAAATTGTGAGCCTGCATCCGGGTATAGTCACGCCCGTTTTCACCCTCGTCCGCCACCGCGAAATGCGTGAAAACTCCCTCAGGGTCGATTCCGGGCAGCGCGCAGGCGCGTTCGATTTCGTCCAGCGAACCGCCGTCACGCTCCGGATGCTGATACAAAAATCCGACCCGGCTCATGCCGGTGTCCAGCGAAATATGTACCTTTACGGAAGCCCCGGCCTTCACGGCCCGCTCGCTCAGCGCAGCCGCGTATTCGCCGCCGACCATCGCCTGCGAAATATTCAGCCGGGCTAGCTCCTCCGCCATTTCGGGCGGCGTGTAACCCAGAATCAGAATCGGCAGTTTGATGCCCGCCCTGCGCAGCTGCCGCGCCTCTTCAAAATTGGAAACCGCGAACCAGTCCGCGCCCAGCTTTTCATATTCCGCCGCAAGACGCTCAGCGCCGTGGCCGTAGGCGTCCGCCTTAACCACACAGCAAACCTTTGTTTCAGCGCGCAGCCTCTTTTTGATCTCCCGGTAATTGTGTTCCACGGCGTCCAGGCTGATTTCAGCCCACGTCCGCTTCAAAATATTTTCCGTCACACCGACCGCCAGCTTTCAGACTTCTCATACTTGTTTATTTAAAATAGTTCACGCCGGATTCAAACAGCTTCTGGTCTTTCTTTCCCGGAACGTTTTGGTACAGATTTTCACCCATCCGCTCCGAATGGCTCATTTTCCCAAGGATTCGCCCGTCGGGGCTGGTGATTCCCTCCACCGCGCAGACGGAGCCGTTCGGACTCCATTCGGAAGCTCCGCTCGGTACGCCGTCCGGCGTGCAGTACTGCGTCGCGACCTGTCCGTTTGCGATCAGGCCGCTCATCACATCCTCATCCGCGACAAAGCGGCCTTCCCCATGGGAAATCGGAACGGCGAACACGTCGCCCGCGTTCACCCCCGCGAACCATGGGGATTTTACCGAAGTCACACGCGTGTACACCATGCGGGAGATATGCCTTCCGATGCTGTTAAAGGTCAGGGTCGGCGCATGTTCCGACGGCGCCGTAATTCTGCCGTAGGGAACAAGACCCAGCTTAATCAGCGCCTGGAACCCGTTGCAGATTCCCAGCATCAGACCGTCTCTTTTGGTAAGCATCTGCTCAACCGCTTCCGCGATTCGCGGATTCCGGAACGTCGTCGCAATGAATTTACCCGAACCGTCCGGCTCGTCGCCGCCCGAGAAGCCACCCGGAATCATAATGATCTGTGAACGGGAAATCGCCTCCGCCATCCGTTCGATGGTTTCTTCAATATCATTCGGCGTCAGATTCCTCACGACCAGAACCTCCGGTACGGCCCCGGCCTTTTCAAACGCGCGGGCGCTGTCGTATTCGCAGTTCGTGCCCGGGAACACCGGAATGAATACGCGGGGCTTCGCCGTTTTGATCGAAGGCGCCGCCGCGCCGCGTTCCGTGCAGAGCGGAACATCACGGATCGGGGTACCCGGCGCCGCTGAAGGGAATATTTTATCCAGCGTACCGCTCCACGCGGAGATCAGCCGGTCAAGGTCAAGCGCCGTGTCTCCCAGCTCCACCCGAGGCCGCTCTATCGTATGCCCCATCGTGAGAAACGCCAGATTCCGAACCGGCGTTTCCTCGTCCAGTTCCACAAGAATCGCGCCGGAAGCCGGGGCAAACAGGCACTGCGGGCTCAGGACCGGCGGATTGAAGCGGAAACCGATTTTGTTGCCGAAGCACATGCGCGCCACGGCGGCGGCCGCGCCGCCCTCTTTTACGACGGAGGCGGACCTGACTCCGCCCCCCCGAACAAGGTGAACCACCGCGGCATAATAAGCCTTCAGCTTCTGCCAGTTCGGCAGAAGCGTCTCCGGGTCCTCCGGAAGCGGAAGCAGCAAGACCTTGGAACCGGCCCTTTGGAAAGCCGCGGAAACGGTCTTGCTCTTTTTCGTCATCGCCACCGCGAAGCTGACCAAAGTCGGCGGAACGCTGATGGATTCAAACGTACCGCTCATGCTGTCCTTGCCGCCGATGGACGGAACGCCGAGCCCGATCTGCGCGGAAAGCGCGCCGAGCAGCGCGGCGGTGGGTTTGCCCCAGCTTTTCGGGTCGTCCGTCATCCGTTCGAAATATTCCTGAAAGGTCAGCCGCGCCGAAAGCGGGTCCGCGCCGAGCGCCGCGAGCTTCGAAAGACTCTCGACCACCGCGTAGGCCGCGCCGTGAAACGGCGAGAAACGGGAAATTCCCGGGATAAAGCCGTAGCTCATCGCGGTCGCGTCGTCGCTGGCACCGGCGACCGGCAGACCCGCGACCATGCCCTCTTCCGGCGTCAGCTGGTAGGTGCCCGCGAACGGCATCAGGACCGTCTGGGCGCCGATGCTCGCGTCGAAGCGCTCGGAAAGTCCCTTTTGCCCGCAAACTTCCAAACGGGAAAGGTTCGTTTCAAACGCCTGCTCCAGCGAAAGCCCCGCAAGGCACGCCGGAACCCTTTCGCGGTAGTTCTGCTTTGGGTCGACGGCCGAAATCAGGGCGTCGGCGTTCTGGGTAACGCCGTTCGTGTTCAGGAAAGATCGGGCAATATCGACAATTTTGTCTCCGCGCCATGTCATGCGAAGCCTCGGCTCTTCTTTCACGACGGCCACAACGGTCGCGACGAGGTTTTCCCGCGCCGCGGCGGAGACAAAGGCTTCCGTGTCTCCGGGGGCCAGCACCACCGCCATGCGCTCCTGCGATTCCGAAATGGCAAGCTCCGTTCCGTCGAGTCCCTCGTACTTTTTCGGGACCTTGTCAAGGTCGATGCTCAGGCCGTCCGCCAGCTCGCCGATCGCGACGCTGACGCCGCCCGCGCCGAAATCGTTGCAGCGCTTGATCATTTGAGCGACCTTCGGGTCGCGGAACAGGCGCTGGATCTTACGCTCCGTGGGCGGGTTGCCCTTCTGAACCTCCGCGCCGCACACCTCGATGGACTGCTGCGTGTGCGCCTTGGAGGAGCCGGTCGCCCCGCCGCAGCCGTCGCGTCCGGTCGCCCCGCCCAGCAGAACGATCACGTCACCGGGCGCCGGAACGCCGCGCATAACGTTTTCTTTGGGGGACGCGCCGATCACCGCGCCGATTTCCATGCGTTTCGCAACATAGCCGGGGTCGTAAAGCTCCGTGACCTGCCCCGTGGCAAGGCCGATCTGATTCCCGTAAGAGCTGTACCCCTGCGCCGCGCCGGTCGTGATCTTGCGCGTCGGCAGCTTGCCCTTCCTGGTCTTTTCAAACGGCACGCGCGGATCGCCGGAGCCGGTGACGCGCATCGCCTGATAGACGTACGCCCTGCCGGAGAGCGGGTCGCGGATCGCGCCGCCCAGGCAGGTCGCCGCGCCGCCGAACGGTTCGATCTCCGTCGGATGGTTGTGGGTTTCGTTTTTAAACTGCACCAGCCATGTCTGGACCTTCCCGTCCACCGTAACCGGCACTTCAATCGAACAGGCGTTGATCTCTTCGCTTACGTCAAGGTCGGGGATCAGGCCGCGCTTTCTCAGCAGCTTCATCCCGATGACCGCCATGTCCATCAGGGATACCGGCCGGTCGGTTCTTCCGTAAACCTCGTCGCGGGCGTGATAGTACGCCGCGAGCGCGTCCTCTATCGCCGCGCTCAGCGCGGAGCGTTCCACCGTGATGCGGTTCAGGCGGGTCAGGAACGTCGTATGGCGGCAGTGGTCGCTCCAGTAGGTATCGATCACGCGCAGTTCCGTGACACTCGGGTCCCGCTTTTCCGCGTCGCGGAAATAGTCGCGGCAGAACAAAAGGTCTTCGCGGCTCATGGCGAACCCCATCGAGCGGTGATATTCAAAAAGCCGCCCATCGTTCCAGGAGGTGAATCCTTCCACACGAACGACATCCTCAGGCACCTTTGCCTCGGAATCGAGTGTTTCCGGCTTGCTCATGGAAGCAAGGCGGCTTTCAACCGGGTTGATCAGATAATTTTCAATTTTCAAAAGAGCTTCCGAATTCAATTCACCCTTGACCGCGACGAGTTTCGCCGTCGCAACCTGCGGCCGCTCCCCCTGCGTCAGCAGCTGGACACACTGGGCCGCCGAATCCGCTCTCTGATCGTACTGCCCGGGAAGATACTCCGTCGCAAAGGCTCTGTACCCCTCCGGCAAAGGATATTCCTCTTCGTACACCAGATCAACATTTGGTTCCGAAAGGATGGTGTCCCTTGCCGCCTCATATTCTTTGCCTGAAATTCCGGAAAGATCGTAGCGGTTGACGATTTTGACGTCTTCCACGGAAGTCAGGCCAAGGTTTTCCATCAGGTCCGCGCGCAGATGCCGCGCCTCCGAGTCAAACCCCGGCTTTTTTTCCACAAAAACACGGATGACTTCTGACATTTTTTCCCCCATTCCGCCGGCTGAACGGCTGAATTTCGATCCGATTCATCATTCAGATTTTATCCAACTTATTTTAGCATAACCGGCGGAGATATAAAAGGGCGAAATGCACCAATTTTCGCGGATTCAAACGGAAAGGGTTGGCACCCCGAAGTCCCTGAAAAAACTTATGAAATTTTTGCCGCGGCCCGCATCAAGGCGGACGCGAGCTTCCCGGCGGAAGCAATGCTTGAATTCTGATTTTCAACCAGAACCGCAAACGCGAACGGAGTCTTTTCGTCGGAAGAGAATCCAACCATCCAGCAGTTCGGCTTTTTTCCGCTGCCGATTTCCCCGGTCCCGGTTTTCGCCGAAACCTTCATGCCGGGGAACAGACCGTCTCCGTAATCCGACGTGACGTCATAGCGCATATAAGTTGTAAGTTTTGCGGCGGTCTCGGGGCTGAGCAGCTGCCCGCCCGTTTTCGCGGAGCCGGTTACCGTCCGGAATCCAAAGGAATTGGAGACATTTTGGACCAGATACGGCTGCACATAGGTTCCTCCGTTTGCAATCGCTCCCATCAGGATCATCATGTGATAGGGGTTGGCAAGGTCGGTGAACTGCCCCACGCCGGACCAGCCGAGTTCCTGCGGCTGAGCGCCGTTTACATTGTACACGCTTTTCGCAGACGGAATTCCCTCCAGGGCAAATGTGCGGTTAAAGCCCATTTCGTTTGCCATTGCGGTCATCGTGTCCGCGCCCAGCTCAATGGCAATCTGCGAAAACGCCACGTTGGAGGATTTGGCGAGCGCGTTTTTAAAATCCAGTTTCCCGTACGCCCTCATATCCGTGATCTTGTTCCCGTTGATCGTGACGCTGCCGTTGCAGTTCCAGGTACGGCTGTCCAGGTCCTTGATCTGTTCAATCGCCGCGGCGGAGGTCACCAGCTTGAAAATGGAGCCGGGAGTCAGCGAGGAGGACAGCACCTTGTTGACGAACACGCCGTCGTATTTGCCCGTTTGATCGGTTGTCAGGTCTTTCGGCGGATTTGCCGGGTCATAGTCGGGCGTGCTGACCATACAGAGCATCTCCCCGGTTTTGTAATTGTAAAGGGCCGCGGCGCCGTTGCGGCTGCCAAGCTGCTGCCTGGCCAGGCTGCACAGGCCGCTGTCCAGGGTAAGCCGGAGGTCGTTTCCGGAAGACTGTCCCGTCGGGGAGGCAAGCCCCGTCACGAAATTGTAGCCGGAAAGCTCCGCACGGAAGTTGTACTGAACGCCCGTGGAAATGTATCCCTGCGTATCCCCGACCGCGTGCAGCATCGCCCTGCGGACGGTCTCGTCATTGCTGTACACCCGTTTGCCGTTTTCGCTTTCGGCCAGAACCACGCCGCTCCGGTCCAGTACACGCCCCTCGGCGGAAACCGAGCTCCCGCCGGAAATGTGCTTGTTGAACGGCTGAACGGCCCAGTTGCCGCCGTTGACAAACAGCCCGTAAAGAAACACGCAAAGTCCGGCGGCAAAGCCCGCGCAGAGAATATAAAGAATAAAAGAACGCGTCCCGGTCGTTTTCATGGTTTTCTCCTCCTGCGCACCGCATAAGTCCGCTCATCCCCGGCCTTGATAAAGGCCAGAAGCCCCCAGACGGACACCATGCTGGAGCCGCCCATGCTGATAAACGGAAGCGTCACCCCGGTCAGGGGAAGAACGTCCGTGGCGCCGAAAATATTCAGGCAGGCCTGAAACAACAGCATGCCCGCCGCCGCGCAGGAGGAAATGGAATAGAGCGTCGAACGGCTCCGGGTCGCGTCGGAGCGCGCGTAAAGCAGCAGGCCCGCGACCGACAGCACCGCGATCAGCGCGACAATCAATCCCAGTTCCTCGCAGAGCATCCCGAAAACCAGGTCGCTTTGGGCCGCGAACACCGATTTCAGGCTGCCGCGCCCCAGTCCCACGCCGAACAGCCCGCCGGAGGCGGAATAACTCAGCACTCTGGTCTGCTGGTAGCCCGAGTCGCTCGCATGCTCCCAGACATGCCCCCAGACCGCAAACCGCTGCGCGACATAGGGCCGGAATTTCAGAATCAGGAACGCGCCGAGCCCGGCCACCGAACAGATCAGCGCAATGGTGCGAAAGCTGCCGGACCGCATGAACGCGATAATTAAAAAGGTCACAAAGAAAATGCAGGCCGTGCCGAAATCTTTCATCAGGAACAGCGCGCCCATGCACACCGCCGAAAAAGCGATGAACCCCGTCAGGTTCCGCGCGGTCTGCAGCCTGTCCAGCGTGGAGGCGCCGACAAAAATAAAGGCGATTTTAATCAGTTCCGACGGCTGAATGGTGACCGGGCCGAGTTCAATCCAGTTTTTCGCGCCGTTATACTCCCTGCCCAGCAGCAGATTCGCGGCAAAAAGCAGAATCGCCAGCACGCCGATCGCCACGCGCCACCGCATCGCGCGGTCCAGGTCGCCTAAAAACCAGATCATCGCGCAGAACAAAGCCATCCCGGCTGCAAGCGCCGCAAGCTGAACCCAGGTCTCTTTGACATTCGTGCCGGAAATCAGCAGGATTCCGATCCCGCTGTTCAGAAAGGCGATGGTTTCCAGCTCAAAACTGACGCGCCCCAGTATTTTTCTGGAAAAAAAGTAAAGTCCCCATCCCAGCAGCAGCAGAATTCCCAGCGGAACAAGCGGCATCAAAGCGGGCTTGTCCCCCGCGAAGCACGCCTGCGCCCCCAGCAGAAGCTGAGCGGCGGTAACCGCGAGCATCAGCGACACTGGGGAGGCAGCCGGCCTGCGCGGGCGTTTGGACGGTTTCAGGCCGCTCACGTCCGCAGTGCGTTTGAGCATCAGCGCGGTGGACCCCATCGCGACGGTGTCCCCGGGCAGGATCGGAGCGTTCTGCCGGACTTTTTTGCCGTTGATGAATGTGCCGGCCTTCGAATCGGTATCCGTGACAAGCCAACCGCTTTCCCGGCGGAACAGCACCGCATGGGCCCGGCTTGCGGTTTCGTCGTTTAGAACAATGTCGCAGCTTCGGCTTCGCCCGATGGAATTTTCCCAGTACAGGACCGGAATCACCTCATGCGTCACCATATCTTCCAGAACCACGACGGGGTCCTCGCGCCTGCGCCCGACGCGCAGGGAAGAAAAACAGCGAAAAACCACGACGCCGCTGATCAGCGCCACGGCAACCCGCGCCGCAAACAGCAGGATGGACTCCGCGCTTGTAAGGGCGGTTAAAAACGTATTCAAGGAAAGGACCTCCTTTCGGTTCATGAAACATTATAGCGGCATTCGGCTTTAAAGTAAACCGGGGTTCCGGATCGCGGCCGCGCCGCGGGCCGTCGAAAGCCGCGCGGAATTTTTCGTTCGAAAAACGCGACCAATCGGCGGCCGGACGCGTCTTTCACGCGTCGATTACGGCGTTACGATTCCCAGCTGGTTGATCAGTTTTGGCAGACATGCCTCAAATTTCAATCCAAACTTTCCGTCGTCCCCGCTTTCCCTTGTGCGGCGGATGCAGTCGGCCGTAAAATCGACCGCGAGCTGCATGGCGGCGCTCAGATGCATCCCGTACAAATGCCCCGCGAGAAGAGAGGCGCAGAACAGGTCTCCCGCCCCCAGCCATTCCCCGGCGATCCGGTGCGAAAACGCATAGCTGACGCTCCCGTTTTCCGCGGTGTAAGCCGCCGCGCCCATCAGGTCCTGACTGAACCAGATCCCCGTCATCACCGCGCTTTTTGCGCCCAGGGAACAGATGCCCCGCAGCAGGTCCTCCACCGTTCTGCGGTTCCACGGCCCGACCCGCTCGCGCTCTCCCGTCAGAAAAGCGGCGTCGCAGGCCGGCAGAATTACAAGATCGGCCAGCGGGCAAAACTGTTCCGCCAGTTTTGCCCGTTCCCGCGTCATTCCGTCTTTGCCGCCGTTCCCGTTCCAAGAGGAAGAGCCAAACAAAATCAGATTGTCCTTTTCCCGAAACGCGTGAAGGAAAGAGGCGAGCGCATCGGCTTCTTTTGCGTTTTCCGGAAGTTCAAACAGCACCGCATCGAACGAATAGCCCAACTTCTTCCATTGATCCGCGTAAGACGGCAGGCCGCCGCCCAAATCAATTCGTTTTTCCTTCGCCGGTCCCGGCGAAGACGCCGCAGCCATCGGTGCCACGCACACCTCGATGCCCGCGGCGGCCAGAACCGGCAGCGCGGCGGTCAGCGAGCATTTCCCGGTCCCGCAGACCGAACCGATCAGAGCCGCGCGTTTGTTATCACTCATTTTGAATCCCTCCAAACCGTAATATCCTCACAATAGACGGATCGGCAAACGGATTCAAGGAGAAAAATGCAGAATGATAAAAAGAAAACGGCCGCCCTTCGGCGGCCATGGTATTATTTTCTTACGGCGATTTCTCCCGCGCGTTTATAAATGCTGTTGGGCGGCACAAATCCGCGCACCATGGAAAGCGGATAAACGGTGGTTTCCCTGCCGATCACGGTCCCCGGATTCAGAACCGAATTGCAGCCGATTTCCACACGGTCGCCCAGCATGGCGCCGATCTTTCTCAGACCCGTCGCGATCCGCTCGGCCCCGGTCGCGATGGTCACGTCCGTTTTGTCTGATTTGATGTTTGAGGTGATGGAGCCGGCACCCATATGCGCCTTATACCCCAGAATGGAGTCGCCCACATAATTGTAGTGGGGCACCTGGACGCCGTCGAACAAAATCACATTTTTAAGCTCCGTCGAATTCCCGACGACGCAGTCCGCTCCGACCAGGGCGTTTCCGCGAAGAAACGCGCACTGACGCACTTCCGTCCGGGGTCCGATGATTATCGGCCCATGCAGGTAAGCGGACTCAAACACGGTCGCGGTGCGGTGTACCCAGACGGCTTCACCGTGACGCTCATATTCTTCTTCCGGCAGGCCGGCGCCGATCCGCAGGATCAATTCTCCGATTTTCGGCAGTGCCTCCCAGGGATAGCGGAGCGCGGCGAGCAGCGGCGCGGCCGCCGTATGGGACAAATCAAACAGGCTGCTGATTTCAGCGGGTTCAAACATAATATAATCTCCTTTATTTCTCGATCATTCCTATTATATTACTTTTTCGAACCCGGTCAATCCTCAGTCTTCCCCGGAAATCATCTTTTTCAGCTTCAGAAGGTCGCTGGTGGTAACGGTTCCGTCCCCGTTGAGGTCCGCCGCGCGGCGAAGGTCGGCTCTCAGTGTTCCGGAGCCCGTCAGATAATTGTAAAGCGCTCTGCACGAGGCTTCGTCCGGGGTACCGCGGCGCGTCAGATCTCCGGCAACGACCGCCGTCACGCGGTTCTGCACCGTGCCGTCCGGATTCTCAACAGTCAGAACATCCCCCGTGCAGACGGAGCCGCCCAGCCGGATGCTGCCGTTATAGGCTTTGACCGTCAGCCGGGAATCCGGCACGCCCTCATCCAGGAGCTGATCCTCCAGTTCTTCCACCGAAACAGGTGTTCTGAAATCGAAATAATTCTCATCCCCTGATAAAAACCCATCCGCCGGCCCGGAAGAGACCCCGGAGCCCGATGACTGTCCGGAGGGCGCGGAAGAGTCGGCATTCGACGCAGAAGACGGCTCTGAGGCGGAGGGCAAATCGGATGGAGCGCTGCTCTCCGGCTGACTCTGCGACGAGGCCTGTTCGGAGGACGGCGCGCTGTCTTCCGGCTGTGAGGAGACCGGCGGCGCGGAATCGGAGGAAGAGCTTTCCTGACTGTCCGGATTAATATTTACAAACTCCTTGCGCAGCTTTCCCGAAGCATCATACATCATGACGAAATCCCCTTCTTCCAGCAAGCCGCCGGTTCTGGGGGTTCCGTCCTGGTCCGTCACCACCACGGTAATGCTCGGATCAAAAGCCTTTAACTGCGCGCCGACCGATTCCACGGTGGCGTCGGCGCCAAACCAGTGTTCCTCCGCGCTGACTGCGGCGCTCCCCTGTTTTGCAGTTTCCTGTGCGTAAAATGCAGTGGTAGGAATCACGGCCAAAAACAAAATGGTCAGAGAAAGAGTAAACGGAAACCTTTTTTCGAACATTTTCCCCATAATTCCCCATCCTTTCTCTCCTGATCGTACCACTTTTTCCGTCAAAGCATCGTAAGAAGTGGAATTCGTTCACAGAACTAAAATCATTATGAATTTTGCTGTTTAGCATCTTGCAAAAAATGAAAAAGACAAAAACCGGCTTTCACCGGTTTTTGTCTTTTTGGGGAGGAGTTGTATTGAAAAGGTGTGGCAAACTCTGCCACAGGACTTATAATCACAAAACAAATAAGGCCTTAAAGAAATGAATCGATTAAATTCGTATCTTTCATTTCTTTGATATCAGTATACCCCCCTGGGCGCATTCTGTCAACGGCTTTCCAGGAATCCCAAACAGAATCTACTCTTTGTATAAAACGTAGGAATAAAACGAACACTTTTAGTTATTATTCACTATTATGCTTCCTGAACCAGCCGGGCACATCCGATCATTTTTCCGTACGCCTTGTATTGTCGGTTGCTCAATGGTACACTAGACGGGTAACAGGAAAAGGAGAACGGAGAAAAATGGAACTCAAGAAAAATCAAATGATCGAACTCGATATAACCGGATATACGGCCGAAGGCAACGGAGTCGGGCGCTATAACGGAATTGCCGTATTTGTTCCGCACGCCGCCGCAGGCGACCGTCTTTCCGTTAAAATTTTAAAAACCGCCAAAACCTATGCGTTCGGCAAGATTGAAAAAATCCTTTCATCCTCCCCGGACCGCATTCCGGTGGACTGCCCACAGTTTTCCCGCTGCGGCGGATGCGTCTACCGGCACGTTCGGTATGAAGCCGAATGCAAAGCCAAGCAGCAGCGGGTTCAGGACGCAATCGAGCGAATCGCGGGATTTCATTACACAATTCTGAATCCGATTGTCCGCGCGGAAAATCCGGACCACTACCGCAACAAAGCGCAGCTGCCGGTCGGCGGCGGTCCTGGAGGAGAAATCAGCCTCGGCTTTTACGCCTCCCACAGTCACCGGATCATCGACTGCGGCGAATGCCTGCTGCAGCCGCAGGTTTTCTCCGCGGCAGCCGGCGCCTTCCGCGAATGGGAAAAGCGCACCCGGGAAGACGTATACGATGAAAAAACAGGGCGCGGCCACATCAGGCATTTTTTCCTCCGTCTGGCGGAATCCACAGGCGAAGTCATGGCGTGCGTGGTCGTCAACGGCAACGGAGTCCACAACGAACCGGAGCTTGTTGAGCTGCTGAAAAACAACGTTCCCGGATTAAAAAGCGTTGTCATCAACAGCAACCGCGAGCGCACCAACGTCATACTCGGCCCCAAATGCCGGACCATCTGGGGCCAGGACACCATTACGGATGAGCTTTGCGGCCTGAAATTCCGCATTTCCCCGCTCTCTTTTTACCAGGTAAACCGCCGGCAAGCGGAACGCCTTTACCGTCTGGCGGCAGAGTACGCGGGCCTGACCGGCGGCGAAACGATTCTGGATCTTTACTGCGGCACGGGAACCATCGGGCTTTCCATGGCGAAAAACGCGGGCAAGGTGATCGGAGTGGAAATCATTCCGCAGGCGGTGGAGGATGCCAGGCAAAACGCGGAGGAGAATGGGATTGAAAACGCGGAATTCCTCTGCATGGACGCCGCAAAAGCCGCCGACATGCTGAAGAACCGCGGAGAAAAGCCGGACGTCGTCATTCTGGACCCGCCGCGAAAGGGCTGTGACGAATCTTTAATTGATACCGTCGGCAAGATGGCCCCCCAGCGCGTGGTTTACGTCTCCTGCGACCCGGAGACGCTTTCGCGCGATTTAAAGCGGTTCGCATTGCGCGGATATAAAACCATGCAGATCACGCCGGTGGATTTGTTCCCCCGCACCGCGCACGTCGAGTGTGTTGTCTTGATGTCACGGGTGGAGAAATAAGGCTATTCAAAGCACTGATAAATAAAGGGTTTCCTGACATTGAACTTTGCTCACGGCTACTTTGCCGAGGATGTTAAAGTCGGGAAACCCTCATTTTTATTCTTTGAGGAAACATATCAACTACCCTGAAAACGATAGGGTCGAGTTGATAGATTAGGGAACCTCTGATTTAATCCGCCCCTCTACCGAAGAGAGGAGAACTCTGGTAAAATAGAACTATCAATTCACAGGCGGTGCAGAGAAATGAAAAAGCAACAAACTTTTACGGATATCGAATATAGCTG
>NZ_VWXL01000018.1 GCF_009746625.1 Caproicibacter fermentans | reverse complement strand
ACCCGGTACAGAGGCTTAATGAAAAACGAGAACCGGCTGTATGCCATGTTCGCGTGCGCAAATCTCTATATGCTGGCAATGGCAGGTCGAAGTTTCAGTGAGACCTGACAAGGGAGAAGTGCGCCCAATTCCGCAAAAGTGGGGATGAATCCAGTAATGTGGGCATCGAAATCCGGCACTAACAACCGGTCTGCAGCGTTCCCTTGCTCTCACTTGGCTTAAATCTCTGTTTACGCCATTTGTTCAGAGGTTCCCTAAAATAATCGGCATGACATGACAGTTAAAAGCCTCCCCTGTATCTATGAGGTCTTTAATAGCCTAAGAAACGGACGCACAAACAGAATGGGGGTATCTTGAATGGCAACATCGAATCATACGGCAAATTACAGTCTGTCGCAGTACGTGGCAAACGACCCGGTTGAATTTCTGACCAACTATAATCAGGATATGGCTGTGATTGACGCCGCCCCGAAGGCGATTAAAGACGAAGCAGACGCATCGGTACCGAACGCGCGGAAAATAGTCGGGTTGGCTCTGTCGGCTGACATCACAGCCGCCCAGCCGCTTGCCGCCGCGGGTATTGCTTCCGGAGATCCCTCAGGTAATGCTCAAAACGCGCTGAAGCTCAGGGGAAAAGCAGCTTCGCTGTTCCCAAGCACGGACGTTATCGCCATGCAGTCTCTCTCCCTGCTGAACGGATGGAGAACGATAGGCGGAAATTTTCTGGCAATCTGGTTTGGGCGCATCGTTTATATCGGGTTTAAGGATGACACATTTTCGGGTACGCCGGATACAATGGTTGCCGCCATTCCGGATGGGAGTCGCTTCCCAAATGATCTCCAGTACTTGAATTCTTTTCCAAGTAGTACTATAATTGCTATATACCATTTAATTATGCCCAATCGCGTCTGCTTTCGCTGTCAGACGCTCTCTCAAAAACATAGTGAAAGAGCTTGGCCCGGCGAATGGAATTCAAAAGGAGTTTTCGTATGAAAGGCATCATTCTGGCCGGCGGAAGCGGTACAAGACTTTACCCGCTGACACTGGTTACTTCCAAACAGCTTCTTCCAGTTTATGATAAACCCATGATCTTTTATCCACTTTCCACTCTGATGCTCGCGGGAATCCGGGATATTTTAGTTATCTCCACCCCGCAGGATTTGTCAAACTTTGAAAGTCTTCTGGGTGACGGAAGCCGTTACGGAATCCATCTCAGTTATAAGGTTCAACCGTCCCCGGACGGATTGGCTCAGGCTTTCCTGCTCGGAGAGGAGTTTATCGGAAACAGCTGCTGCGCCATGATTCTCGGGGACAATATTTTTTATGGCAGCGGTTTCATTCGGGCCCTGGGCAAGGCCTCCGCAGATGCCGAGAACGGAAAAGCGACCGTATTTGGATATTATGTAAATGATCCTAAACGTTTTGGAGTCGTTGAATTTGATCAGAAGGGGCACGTGGTATCCATTGAGGAGAAACCAAAGATGCCGAAATCCAACTACGCCGTAACGGGCCTTTATTTTTATGATAAGCGGATCGTAAGTTATGCAAAAAAGGTCAAGCCGTCTCCGCGGGGAGAACTGGAGATTACCGATATCAACCGCATGTATCTCGAGGACGGGGCGCTTCAGGTAGAACTGTTCAGCCGGGGATTCGCTTGGCTGGATACCGGAACCATCGATACGCTGGCTCAGGCTTCGGAATTTGTTAGAGTCGTTGAGGAACGGCAGGGAATTCAGATCTCCGCCCTGGAAGAAATTGCTTTCCGGAACAACTGGATCGACCGCGCTCAGCTGCTAAAGGCTGCCGATACATACGGAAAATCGCAGTATGGCTCACACCTCAAGCGCGTGGCGGAAGGGAAGTTCGAGATATGATTTTATTAGTGACCGGCGGCGCCGGCTTTATCGGCGGAAATTTTATTCACTATATGATGAAAAAGCATCCGGAGGACAGCATTGTCTGCATTGACGCGCTTACCTACGCCGGCAACATGGAGACGCTGGCCGATGTTCTACATGATTCGAGGTTCAAATTTTTCAAAGGCGATATAACGGACCGCGCGCTGGTCTATGACATATTCGAAAGCGAGCATCCGGATGTCGTCGTCAACTTTGCCGCAGAGAGCCATGTGGACCGGTCGATTGAGAATCCGGAAATTTTTCTGCAGACAAACGTGATGGGCACACAGGTGATGCTGGACGCAAGCAGGAAGTACGGCATCACACGCTACCATCAGGTATCCACCGACGAGGTCTACGGCGATCTCCCCCTTGACAGACCGGATCTTTTTTTTACGGAAGACACGCCTCTCCACACATCGTCCCCATATTCCGCCTCCAAGGCCAGTTCCGATCTGCTGACGCTGGCCTATAATCGCACCTATGGGCTTCCCGTCACGGTTTCGCGCTGCTCCAACAATTACGGCCCGTACCAGTTCCCCGAAAAGCTGATTCCGCTGATGATTGCAAATGCACTGAACGGAAAGCCGCTTCCGGTTTACGGCGACGGAAAAAACGTACGGGACTGGCTGTATGTGGACGACCACTGCGTGGCGATCGACCTGATTCTCCGGAAAGGCCGTGTGGGTGAAATTTACAATATTGGCGGGCACAACGAGAAAAGCAACCTTGAAGTGGTCCAGCTGATTATAAAGGCCCTGAATCAGGGAGAAATCAAGTTCGTGCGCGACCGCGCCGGACATGACAGGCGGTATGCCATAGACCCCGCCAAAATTCACGGAGAACTGGGCTGGCTGCCGGAAACCAGTTTCGAAGACGGGATTCAGTCAACAATCCGGTGGTACCTGGAAAATCGCCCCTGGTGGGAGCACATTGTCAGTGGAGAATACCAAAAATATTATGAACTCATGTATACGGATCGGTAAGGTTGAATTACCGAACTGGTCCAGGGCGGCTGCCTTAGAAACCGGGGTTACAAAGTGAATCGTAGGAACAAGTTCAAATCTCGTTTGATTTATTTTTTTCGCAAGATATTAGGTGTCATTTTTCTTTACGACCGTTTTATGGAGGGCTTCAGCGAATTAGATGAGCAGATTGGCAGAGTAGAAAGCCGACTGAAGGACCTGGAAGAGGATATGGTCGGCAATAACGCAGATAAAGAGCGTTTCGTCCAGCTTACCGAAGACCAGCTGGATCGGGCTGCTAAACAAACAATTCAGATTGATGCAATTAAAAAACAGCTTCTTGATCTGGAAGTTAAGGTTGAAGAAAACAAATCCAGTAACGACGAGATCCTGAAAAGTTATCCTGTTATGCCGCAGGATCTTTCAAATTATAAGGAAGATATCCGCAGCATCGTTTGGGGCGACGCCTTTGTTGTGGAACATGCTTACGCCCGCTATTTTAATTTTGGCGATCATGCCCTTGGGTTAGGTGTAAGAAGAGCGTTTACCAAGTATTTTTTCGAAAAATGCAGATTTGAAATCATGGATATCCACAGAACCGCAATGACCCGCTATGAAATCGATGCCTTGAATCATCGGGCGGATCTGCTTTTGGTAGGCGGCGGCGGCCTGATCCATTCTGCAGACAATAAACACTGGCTTTTTAATCTTGATAACGGCCTGATTGATTATCTCAAATGCCCGACTGTGTTTTACGCACTCGGATATAATCAGTATTACGGTCAGGATTCATTGACAGGGAAAAATGATATTGAACTCAATCTTGCGGCTCTGAAAGCGAAAGCCCTGTCTTTTTCCGTTCGAAACGATACTTCAAAAGAGAAATTGGCTGCCATGGGTTTTGATTTTCCGGAAGTCCCGGATCCCGGTTTTTTCGTAGGCTGCGATCACCCCGCGCCGGATATCAAGGGGAAATATGTGATTTTACAGCTTGCCTATGATACCCCAAAGTGGCGGGGGATCGAAACAGAAACGTTTATAAACAATTTTAAAAAAATCATTCAATATCTTATCGGCTTGGACTATACCGTTGTTCTTGCCCCACATACGTTTCTGGATATTAAAATTACAAAACTTGTTTTGGAGGCCGTAGGAAATTCCCGTGTGGCTTCCTGGGATTTACATGAGATGATAAAAGATGAGAATACCAGCCGGGGACTTGGCTATTATCAACATGCAGATTTTGTAATTGCTATGAGGGGTCATGCCCAGATCTGTCCGATTGGGATGGGAGTACCGGTCATCAGCGTCGCAACACATTATAAAAATTTCGGATTGATGGACAAACTTGGAATGCCCGATTCCGTCCTGACCCCAAACGATGAGAACTTTGTGGAAAAAATGATCTTTCTTATTGATTCGACAATAAAAAACAATGCGCAGCTGCGGGATAACCTCGGAATACTCACCGCGGAAATGGACCAGAAAACAAGGAAGTTTCTGAAAGAATTACGCGGAAAATACGAAAGTCTCGGTATGAAAAAGTTCATTAATTAGTTGATTCATTCTATAAATCGATAGAGTTTAAGGAGTTTTAGGACACCAATGAACGAGGATACGGAGAACCGTATAGACAGCAGTGTCGTCCCGCAGACTGATGTTGACGTCGTCATTCCCTGCTTCGGGAATTACGAACGGCTGCCGGAAACCGTCCGCTCTGTTCTGGAGCAGGATGCCCGAATCGGAACCGTTGTCCTTTCGGATGACGGTTCCGGGAAGCCGTTTCCCGAAGCGGTGCTCGCTTTAATTGCCTCCTCGAAGATCCCGTATATTGTCCGACAAAATGAAAACAACGAAGGCACGGTTCGGCACCTGAATCAGGCGGCTGCTCTGTGCCGAAGTCGTTACGTTAAATTTCTTTCTCCGGGGGATACGTTTCTTTTGCCCTCTTCGCTGAGCTTGCTGGTCGGATTTGCGGACCGGCATACGGATGCTCCGGCCGTGACCTCCCGTGCCCGGATATGCGGCCCATCCTTCGAAGTGGACTATTATGTGTTCCCTCAGCAGTGGCGCAAAAAGTTGTTTGACGGAGGCCAGTTCGAATCCCTCTGCCGTTTTAATTTCATCAGCGCGGCAGGTTCCCTTTACCGAAGGGATTTCTTTCAATGTCTGGGTGGGTTCGACACGGATTACCGACTGCTGGAGGACTGGCCCGCGTGGCTCAGGCTGACACGAGCCGGTTACGGCATCCCTTGCCTGTGGGAAGTGACCTGCTGCTATGGGATGGGCGGCGTCAGCAGCCAAAACGCGAATGCGTACCTCGCGCCTTCGCTTCGGCAGGATATGCTTCTCTGCTACGAGAAAGAGATTCTTCCCTACGCCGGTGAATTCGAACGCGGGATCCACCGCGGGATTCGCTATCGCTGTGATCTGCTGAAGGGGACAGGTCCTTTATCGCTTTTCCTTCATTATCCCCTTAGGCACGGCGTTTTCAGCGGAAAAGCCGCTGTTAAAATTCTTCTGGCCCGTCTGAATTCAAAAAGTCATAAAGAGGCGTCAAAATGATCACAAACACAAAAATGATATCATTTCAGGACCACAGCGGCGAACTGGGGCATCTCGTTGCCATCGAGGGAAACCGGGACGTGCCGTTCGAAATTAAAAGAGTATATTATATTACCGGGGTGCCGGAACACGTAACGCGCGGCTTCCATTCCCACCGGAAGCTAGAGCAGGTTCTTCTGTGCCTGAACGGAGAAGTAAAGATTCGCGTAAAGACCCCGCAGGAAGAAGAAACGGTTGTGCTGAACGATCCTTCGAAGGGACTTTTTATCGGACATATGGTATGGCGGGAAATGTTCGACTTTACCCCCGGTGCCGTCCTGATGGTGCTCGCATCGGAGTATTATATCGAGGACGATTACATCCGGGATTACGGCCAATATTCAGCCGAAGCAAATAATTTCTTTAAGGAATGATGATAATGAAAGTACCTTTTGTCAGCCTGGAGGTTATGCATGGAGAAATCCACGACCAGTTAACCGGCGCGTTTCAGGACTTGCTTTCCGAAAACTGGTTTATTCAGGGGAAGTACTGCCAAAAATTCGAAGCGGAATACGCCGCTTACTGCGGTGTGAAAGAATGCGTCGGGTGCGGAAACGGTCTTGACGCTATCTCACTGATTCTGCGCGGCATGGGGATTGGCCCCGGCGACGAAGTTATTGTGCCTTCTTTTACCTTTATCGCCACGGCTCTTGCGGTCGTTTACACGGGTGCCATGCCCAAGTTCGTCGAAGTTAACGAAAACACCGTTCTGATTGATCCGAGCCGTATCGAACAGGCGATTACCGAACGTACAAAGGCGATCATCGCAGTGCACCTCTACGGACAGCCCGCACCGATGGTGGAAATCTGCGCCATCGCGAAAAAACACGGTCTCGCCGTGGTTGAGGACGCGGCACAGGCACACGGCGTCGTCTATCAGGGCCGTCACGTGGGTGCCCTCGGGGACGCGGCTGCGTTCAGTTTTTATCCGGGCAAAAATCTGGGGTGTCTGGGCGACGGCGGCGCTGTCGTAACGAACGATACCGAGCTGGCGGAACGCGTCCGCGCAATCGGATGCTACGGCACGAAGAAAAAATATGTCCACGAATACATGGGCGTTAATTCCCGGCTGGATGAGCTGCAGGCAGCTTTCCTCTCGATTAAGCTGAAACATCTTGACGTATGGAATGAAACAAGAAAGGCCGTCGCGCGCAGGTATCTTGCGGAAATCCGCAATCCGCTGATCTATCTCCCAGCCGTCGAGCAGGGCGACCACGTGTGGCATCTGTTCGTCGTTCGGTGTGAGGAACGAGACCGCCTGCGCGCCTATCTCGAAGATCTCGGCATCGGAACGAACATTCATTATCCCATCCCCATGCACCTGCAAAAGGCTTTTGAGCAGTACCACATTCCGGAGGGAACCTTCCCCATCACCGAAAAGCTGGCGAAAACCGTGCTGAGCATTCCGATGTTTTATGGGATGACACGCGAGCAGGTCGATTACGTTATCCAGGCAATGAACGCTTTCCGCTGAGTTTTACCGGATTCCGTTCGGCCTCAGCGGTCCAATTCATTGAGAAATTTCGAGGGACTTATGATCAACAGCTTATACACTTATTTCAGGGGTCTGGTAAAATACCGTTGGCTTCTGCGACAGTTGATTGCTCGGGACAACAAGGTTAAATACAAGCGTTCCCTGTTGGGATATGCATGGAGCATCCTGAATCCGCTGCTGATGATGTCTGTCATGACGGCGGTTTTTTCGGGGATGTTCCGGTTTGACATTCCAAACTTTCCGATCTATTTTATCTGCGGCAATCTTATATTTTCCTTTTTTCAGGAGTCGACCACCATGTCCATGGGTTCAATCATTTCGAATGCAGGGCTTCTCAAGAAGGTTTACATTCCGAAATACATTATGCCCCTTTCTAAAACGATGTCCTCTTTCGTTAACCTTTGGTATTCTCTGGTTGCGCTGTTCTTGATTCTGATTGTGACGAGGACGAGGTTCCAGTGGACTTTGCTGCTGATTCCCCTGCCGCTGCTTTACCTTTTCTTCTTTTCGTTCGGCATCGGGCTGCTGCTGTGCGTTCTGGCCACCTTTTTCCGGGACGCCCTGTATCTTTACAATGTGTTTATCACCGCGCTCATGTATCTGACCCCAATCTTTTATCCGATCAGTGCGGTTCCCGACGTCATCAAAAAGATCATCTACTGGAACCCGCTTTATTATTTTGTGCTGATGCTGAGGCAGCTCGTTTTGGACGGAACCCTGCCTACCCTGAAGCTGCACCTTGTCTGCATTTCTTTCGTTGTCATAAGCCTGACCGTGGGGCTGACCGTATTTTATAAAAACCAGACAAAATTTTTCCTTTATATTTAGGAGCCGGTTATGGAAAATGTGATTTCAGTTGAAAATGTATCCATGGTCTTTAATCTGGCCAACGAACGAATTGACAGCATAAAGGAATATATCATTCGAGCCCTGAAAGGCAACCTGAATTACGAGCCTTTCGTCGCGCTGAAAGACGTCAGCTTCCAGATCGGCCGGGGAGAATCCGTCGGCATTGTGGGAGCCAACGGATCCGGAAAAAGCACCATTTTAAAGTGCATCAGCGGCATCTACAAGCCTACAAGGGGAAAAATCCGGACGAAGGGTCTTCTCGCTCCGCTGATCGAATTGGGAGCCGGTTTTGACGGCGACCTGACCGCAAGAGAAAACATTTACCTCAACAGCGCCATTATGGGACTCAACCAGAAATTCGTTGAAAGTAAATTCGAAGAGATCGTGGATTTCTCCGAACTCAGGCCGTTTTTGGATGTTGCCGTTAAGAATTTTTCTTCCGGTATGGCTGCACGCCTCGGATTTGCCCTGGCCAGCGTGGTCAACCCGGAAATTCTGATCGTTGACGAAATTCTTGGAGTAGGAGACGCCGCGTTTCAGAAAAAATGCGGCGAAAAAATGGAACAGCTACGATCCAACAACGCGACCATGCTGCTGGTTTCACACGACATCAATCAGGTAAAAGCTCAGTGTGACCGAGCAATCTGGCTGAAAAAAGGCGTTCTTGTGATGGATGGAAACGCATTGGAAGTCTGTGAAGCATATGAAAACTGGACGAAAAATCACTCAGCCTTTGAATCGGAGGCTTCCTCATGACGGATTCTGCAAAACAGTTTCCGCTTGTGACGGTTGCCGTCGTATCCTATGAGCAGGAAAATGACCTGTACGGATGTCTGGACTCCGTACTGATGCAGGATTACCCCAATCTGGAGCTACTGCTCTGCGACGACGGCAGCCGAAGCTTCGACTCAGCAAAAATCAGAGAATATGTTGATGCCCACAAAAGAACAAATCTTCAGAATTTTGGACTGTACCACCGGAGCGAAAACGGGGGCACCGTATTCAACTGCAATGCGGCCGTCTCAAATGCGTCAGGCGAAATCGTCAAGATTCTGGCCGCCGACGATCGCCTATATGCCCCCGATACGATTTCATTGATCGCCACGCAGTTCCGGGAACACCCGGCCCTTATTTTAGCCGGGCGAGGCTGCTGTTATCTGCGGGACGGAACGCACACGGAACAGTATTATCCGACGGGAAATGAGATTCTTCGTATGAAAGGGGCCGATCCTGATGAAATGCTCCGTCTGTTGTGCACGCGCCCCTGGAGCTGCATTCTTGCTCCCGCGGCCGCATTCCGGAAGGACGTTTTTTCCGAAACCGGCCTGTTCGACACCTCCTACCGGTATCTGGAGGACTGGCCCTTCTGGATTAAAGCCTCCGCAATGGGGATACCGATTCATATATGCGAGCAGGTGTTCGTCTGGTACCGGTTCGGCGGCGTATCCAGCCTGCAGGAAAAAAGCGGGGCTGCTGCCACCGTGCAGCGGACGTTTTTGCAGGAATGCCGGCAAGTGCTGACCCGTGAAGGAATCCCCCGAATGAAAAGTACCGGAGGCCCATGGTGCGTCCTTCAGTGCAGACTGTCCATTGACATTCTACACATGCGGGAAGTCAGGGCTCTGGATTGGGCCGGCTGGCCGCGCTTCCGCAGATTCCGGTATCTGTTGGAACATCTGCCCGCCCTGCTTTACCAGAAGATTCTCGGCGCGATCGGAAATTCAAAATATCTTCCTTGGAAATTTGCGCTGCCGTTTTTGCTTGCGGGATGCCTTTTTGCAGCGATTTGGGCAGCTTTCGGACCGGGCGTCTGGAAAAGTCTCTGCGGTGGAGCCGCCATCGTGTGCGGCGCGGCGGCAGCCGGGTACTTTTTGGCAAACGGAATTCTCTGCGCCGTTAATTCCTGGCTCAGATTAAAATTTGATGCAAAATAAGCGGGGCTTAAGCACCCGACAGATAGGGGAAGGGATTATGGAAAAGCTCTTGGTAAGTGTAGCAATATTATCCTATAATAATTACCGTTATATCAAGGACTGCGTGAGGTCCATTCTTCAGCAGGATTATCCGCGGATTCAGCTGATCATCAGCGACGACTGCTCGTCGGATTTCGACGCTGAAGAAATATCCCGGTATATCGAGGAGCATAAACATGAAAACGTGGAAAGCGTCACAGTCCACCGAATGGACAAAAATGGAGGAACGTCGAAAAACTTTAACTATGCTCTGAGTCTCGCCCGAGGCAAATATGTGAAATTCATTGCTGCCGACGACCTGTTCTATGACCAAGCCTCCCTGAGCCTTCTGGTTAGCACGGCGGAAAGCTGCGGCAGCAACGTCGTGATTGCGCGGGCCCCGAATTACGACATGTATCTGGAACGGCAGGAATGGACCTATCCCTGCGAGAACGACTGGAATCGGATTACCTCCGCAGGGCAGAAGGAGCTTTTCGGCATGATGTCCGAGTACTGCCTGATTTCCGCTCCAAGCACACTTTATAACCGGGAATTTCTGGCCGGGCACGGTGGCGCCGACGAAACCTATCGCCTTATTGAGGACTGGCCCTTCTGGATGAAGATGATCCGGGAGGGGGATCCGTTCACGTTTCTTGACAAACCGACGGTGATCTATCGCAGCGGCGGGATTTCGAACGGGAAAAACCACGCCGCCTACTCTGTCCATCAGATCGAGTATGCGGACGTAATCAAAAAAGAATGCCTGCCTTACCGGAATATGTTCGCCAGTAAAAGGCAATATAGAAATGCAAAGCTGAGCGAACGGAGGCACCGCCGCGACGGGCTGAAGCAGCTGCACTGGAGCGAATACGGTATTTTGCAGAAGCTTCTGTTCATTCTGACCTTTTTCAGCGTTTATTGGAATACGCTTCTGGAAGTGCTCGTTCGTCCCGCATTCTCCATTCTGGAACGCTCCAAGCGAAACATCATGGTCTGCGGCGTTATCTTCGCTTCACTTGCCATTCTGGTTGATGTCCGGCGGCTTCTGGAATCGGTTTTCGGCAGCGCGTTCGCCGAAGCCGCCGCGGGTGTTATCCAGAACGGCCTCGCCGTTCTCGGGATCTTTCTGTTCGCGCTGTCCGTTCTGCTGGGGGTTATCTCCGTTTCCACCAAGTTTTTCCGCAACATTCTGCACTCTGCTCAATAGGAGGACAGCATGGAACACATAAAAAGACTGAAAGAATACCCTCTGGAAAACCAGTCCCTCCGGGATGATTTCCCGCTGGTAAGTGTAATCGTCATTTCCTATAACAACTTTCATTTTCTGGTACATTCTGTTCGCTCCGTGCTGGAGCAGGAATATCCCAGCCTGGAGCTTACCGTCAGCGACGACGCTTCCGCGGGGTATACGGATAGCCGCGGTGCTTTTCTGGTCTGTCAGGCGGTTCGTTCCATTTTGTCGGAACGGAAGTTTGCGGAGCTGGAAGAAGCCACGGGAAGGTCTGCGCAGAAGCAGCGGGAAAAGGCCGACAGACGAATCAGCGAGGAAGAATTCGATTTTGAAAAGGATTACTTACAGGAAGCCAGAGAACTGATACATACGCATTTTCCTCAGATCCAGGATCTTCGATTTAATAAGAGCCCAACCAATCTGGGCACCGTGAAGCATTTAAAGGGGCTTAAGGAAAATGCGCAGGGAAAATACCTGATGTTTCTGGCCGCAGACGACATGCTTCACGACAAAAAAGTAATTTACGATATGATCACCCACTTTGAGTCCCTTCCGGAGGATGCGTATGTCCTGTCCTCTCAGTGCGGCATGTACGACTTCGAGCTGAAGCAGCTGCGGTATTTCGCGGTAAACGATCATATCAAAAAAATTCTGCTTGAAAGTATGCCAAAGCAGCTGTTTGCCGAGCTGACGGACTGGTGTCTTGTTCCCGCCGCCGGGACCATTTATAAAAAGACGGTATTTCAAAAGTTCGGAGACCTTGATCCGAGGTACCATCTGATTGAAGACTGGACCTACTTTCTGAAACTTACCAGAAGCGGCGCCAAGATCTATTATTACGACCGCCTCACCTACATGCACCGCGACGGCGGCATCAGCCACGGCAACACAACCGGGGGCAGCGACGCATATCTCCGCTATCTGGACGACTGGATTCTGCTGACGGAAACCGAGATTCTTCCCTACCTGGACGAGGTAACGTCAAAACAAAGGAAGCAGGCTCTGAAGCGGTACAGAGACGCCGTGCGCGAACGCGAATGGAAATACCGGTTTCGGAACATGCCCAGTGCAGGCAAGCTTCGCTTCCTGTTCCGCTACTGGCCGCACTATACCGCGAAAATGCTGAAATCGGTCGGTGATTTTGTCAACTACAGGGCCAAATGGGCTTTCGTATGTTCCGTGCTGCTGCTGTTTCTATACTCCTTCTGCAGTCTTGTGGACCGCCCTCAAAGCCCTCCTCTTCAAGTATTCGAGACTGTGATCGGCTTTTGCGGTCTGCTACTCCTGATCGGTACGGTTCTGTCTAAAATCCTTTGTTATATTTTCAAGCTGGCTGCTAAGATATACGCCAGAGTAAAGAGAGAAGACTGATATGAAAAAGGCCCTGATTCTGGCCGGCGGAACCGCTACCGCCTGGCATATTGCGGACGTGATCCGGCGGTGTTACGGAGAAGAGCTTGATCTGCTCGTCTGCGATATCAATCCGTCCTATCTCGTTCACACCTCCATCCTTGCGGACAAGTTCATCCGCGTGCCCTCCATCCGGGAACCGGAGTACTATCAAACCATGCTGAAAATTCTCGAGTCGGAACAGATCGACGTGCTGTTCCCCCTGATCGACGACGATATTCTGCTTTTTCCTGCGGACAACCCCGACCTGAAGCGTCTGGGCGTTGTATCTGCAGCGCCGCCCCGGAAAACCGTAATAGCCCTGAGCAACAAGGCAAATCTGCAGGAAACCTTGTCGCGCATCGGCGTCCGAACGCCTAAGGTCATCTCCAGTCTCCCGGAGATCCGGCCCGACCGCGAATATTTCATCAAGGATAAAGTCGGCTGCGGTTCCAAGGGAGCCCATACGGTCCTGGGAAAGGATATTTCGTCCCTCTCCGGCACTCAGATTCTACAGGAGCTGTGCGGTACCCCGGAAATCACCGTGGACGCCGTCAACGACGGCGTCCGAATTCATACGGTCTGCCGCGAACGGATCGAAATAAAGCTCGGCGTTTCAACCAAGTGCCGGGTGTTTTTTGACGAAGAGATTCAGGAGATTGTTGAAAAGATCGCTGCGAGCGTCAAGCTTCCCGCAGTCTTCTGTATTCAGTTCATGACGGACCCCGACGGCCGCTGGAGTCTGACGGATTTCAATTTGCGCTCCGGCGGGGGAAGCGCCATCTCAGCCGCCGTTGGTTTTGAAGCGGTACGTGCGGCCGTCGGCATCCTGACCGGACTGAAAACCGATGTGAGCGAATGCCTCAGGCGGCCCGACACTGCACGGTACGTCGTCAGGACCTATCGCGAGGTCGTTACGCAATGAAAACCATCCTGTTCGATTTCGACGGAACCCTGCTGGACAGCACCGAGCGGCATACCGTCCTGCTGCGCGACATCCTGCGGGAGGAGCTTCCCGGTGGGGACACGGTCCCGTCCCTTGAGAGGTTTATGGAATACAAGCGGGACGGTATGAGCACCCGGGCCTGCCTGGAAAAAACATACGGCTTTGACCGTGTTTTTGCCCACAGATGCGCGGAAAAATGGCGGGAACGGATCGAGGACCGGGAATATCTTGCTCTGGACCGTCTGTATCCGGATTCCACGGCTGCTTTGGAAAACCTGTGCCGCCAGTACCGTCTGGTGCTGATTTCTTCCCGGAAAAGCGAAGCCGAACTGAACTGGCAGATCGACTTCTTCCGGATCGGCTCTTTCTTTCAGGCAGTACATTGCGTCGCTCCGGGCGATTCTGTCCGGACAAAGGCTTTTTATGCCGCTCGTTACCCGGACGCCGTACTGGTTGTGGGCGATACGGAGGCTGATCTGGAATGCGCTGCCGCATCCGGCCTGCCGTTTTACGCGCTGAACCGGGGCTTTCGCAGCCAGTCGTTCTGGGATGAAAAGAATATCCGGTCCTTCGGCGATTTGTCGAGTATCCGTGATCTGTGTTGAATCTGGGAGTGAAAACAATGAAAGCTAGAATAAAAGCAGCACTGCCCGCCATTATCATCTTCTGTATTATCGGCGTGTGCCTCTGGGGGGTCTGGCGCATTATCTCAAACCCGCAGGCCATCGTGCAGTCCGAAACCACTTCGGATTCCGTGTACGTACGCATTATGGGAAGCGACTACAAGGTGCCGGTATCCGGAAGTACGGACGCTCAGGGACTGTACATGCTAACGGATGAACAGCCGATCGACGTGAGCGTTTCCACCTTCTCCGGGATTTACGTGTACATCAACGGAGAACAGTTTCAGAGCGGGGAAAGCAAAAAAATCCGCATTAAATCAATCTCCAGCGGGGAAAGCATCGCCGTTAAAATCACGGATAAATACGGAACGGTGAAGGGGACGACGGAATTCGCAACCATGCCTGCCGAATTCGGTCAGCTGCGGTTTCTGAAAACAGAAAAGTCCGACCGGACCTATTGCTTTTCTTATGGAAACTATGTTTACAAGACCGACGCGGATGGAAACCTGCTGTATTACCGGAACGCAGGGGTCAAAACAAGCGATTTCCGGCAAGACAACGTGGGGGGAAAAACCTATTATTCTTACTTTGTGACGACGGGCAAATCCGACGGATCTGTGGCACGCGTCGTGATGGACTCGACTTACAAATCGGTGGACTGGGTGGAAAATCTGGTGCCCGATACGATTGTGAGCCGGAATTCTCCCCTGTCGGCCGGCGGCTTCGAAATTCTTGGAGACAAACACTATCTGGTGACCGGATACGTTGGCAAGCTCGTGGACAACATTCCCTCTACTGTCCCCCACAGTGCTTTCGGAACCAGCGTATCGGCGGCTGTAATCCAGGAAATCAAGGACGGCAAGGTCGTTTTCGAATGGGACAGTACGAGCTGCCCGGAACTGTACACCATGGCGTACGGAGTCTCCGGATACCGAAAATCCGGCACACTGGTAAACTATGCTCAGCTTAACAGCCTGCTGACCGACCCGAAGGACGGGAATCCGATCCTGTCGTTTTCTAGCATGGACGCCATCGTAAAAATTGATAAAAGAACAGGCAAACTGCTCTGGGTTCTGGGCGGAAGCGCCGACCAGTTCGGCCTTTCCAACGCACAGAAATTCGGACGGCAGCTTTCCGCAACACGGACCCAGGACGGCAGCCTGGTCATTCTGGAAAACCGCTCAGTTCCGGCTGCCAAAGGAAGCTCGGCGACAAAAAGCGCGTGTATCTTGGAAACATCCGTTGACGAGCAGCTGCATAAAATTACTGCCTTGAAGGAATACCCCGTCGATTTCCTGAATCTTACCCAGGGAACCGCGTCCCGTATCGGCGAAGGCCAGTTTATCGTAACCTGCGGGAATGACTATGAGAATTCACCCATCCTGACCCAGCTCCGTTTCGACACCGGGAAAATCATGCTTGAAATTATCGCAGATCCAAGATCAACTGCCTCATAACGACTGTCAGCATTCTTCTGATGAATACCTTATTCTGAAAACAGTAAAGGACATAGTGAATATGGTTTTTTCAAGCCTGATTTTTACCTTCGCCTTCCTGCCGGCCGTTCTCGTGTTATACTACTTATGTCCGCGAGGGGGCCGGAATTACATACTCTTTGCAGCAAGCATGTTTTTCTATGCGTGGGGAGAACCGAAAAACATCCTGCTTATGCTCGTTTCTTTGGCTCTAAACTATCTGCTCGGTATTCTTGTGGAACATTTCTCCGGAAAGTCAAAGCTCCAAAAAATAATATTGGTAACGGCCATTCTTTGCAATCTGTCTTTTCTGCTCTATTATAAGTACTTCGACTTTGCGGTCATAAATTCAAACCGCTTTTTGGGAACTGCATTGGAAATCAGGAATATTGCCCTGCCGCTTGGAATTTCTTTTTACACTTTTCAGGCAATTTCCTATTTGGTCGATATTTACCGAAAAGATATTGCAGCCCAGAAAAATCCGGTTTTTCTTGGGATTAATATTGCATTTTTCCCTCATCTGATTGCCGGACCGATAGTAAGATACAAAACCATTGAACATCAGCTGACCGAGCGAAAGGAGTCGTTTTCTGATTTTTCGGAAGGCGTTTTTCGTTTCTTGGTTGGCTTCAATAAAAAAGTTTTAATTGCAAACAATCTGGCTGTGGTTGCTGACGAGGCTTTCCGGCAGGGTTTTGCACAGAAAAGTTCAGTCGTTATGCTCTGGTTGGGAGCACTGTGCTATTCCCTTCAGATTTATTTCGACTTTTCGGGTTATTCCGATATGGCTATCGGCCTTGGTAAAATATTCGGCTTCCATTTTCTCGAAAACTTCAATTATCCATACGCTGCAACTTCTGTGAAAGATTTCTGGCGCAGATGGCATATTTCTATGAGCACATGGTTTCGGGATTACGTATATATTCCGTTGGGAGGCAGCCGGGTTAAAAAAGGCCGGTTGATTTTTAACCTGTTTGCCGTTTGGGCCCTGACGGGCTTATGGCACGGCGCCAGTTGGAACTTTGTCGCATGGGGGCTGATTTATTTTCTGCTGCTGTGTTTTGAGAAGTTGACGGGAATCCTGGATAAACTGCATTCTCCTATTTCAAAAGGGATTTACCGTGCTTTTACCATGTTCTGCGTGATGCTCAATTGGGTGCTGTTCCGGGCAAATGGGCTCACCACAGGACTGAGATACATTAAAGCGATGCTCGGTTTTTCTCACTACCCGTTCTTGTCGGATTCCACTGTGTTTTACTTCCGAGAATATGGAATTTATCTATTGTTCGGCGTCCTTTTCTGCGTACCGATAGGCAATTATCTGAAGAACCATCTGAAATTTCTGAAAAATCCGGCAGCGGATCGCCCTATCGGTTTCGGCGTGTCTTTTGCGCAGCTCGCGCTGTTTTTAATTTCCATTTCGTTTATAGCCGTGAGTTCCCATAATCCGTTTATCTATTTTAATTTTTAGGGAGTATCATCATGAAAAAAACGAAAGAGGAAAAAGTCAGGGGATATTCTCCGAAGCAATGCACCGCAGTGCTGTTCATTCTCCTTCTGGCAGTGTTTTTTCTGATCAATTTACCGATGATTTTTCAGGATGTCCCCAAGGCGATTCAGGAACGGCACAAGAGCGGTAAATCTCTCGTTGAGACATTTGAAGATGATTATAACCAAGATTTTTTTAACAAGAATAATTTTATCTCTCTGAATGGATTAACGCAGAAGCTGCTTGGTCACCGGATGATGAATAATGTTGTCAAACTGAATAACGGCTATTTGACCGAAACGGTGAAACAGTGGGACGTAACCGACCGCGCAGCGAAAGTCATTGCGCTGAACCAGTTGCTGGCCTTCAAAAAAACACCTTTTCTTTATGTGGAAGAACCGTATAAAATTGAAGAGTCAAACAGTGAATTGCCAATCGGTTTGGAGGATTTTTCCAACAGCAATGCAGATCGTTTTTTAGCAATACTGAAGAAAAATAACGTTCCATACCTTGATCTTAGGGAAAAAATTCGGGAAGATCATCTGAACTATTATTCTTTGTTCTTCCGAACCGATCACCACTGGCTGCCCACCACAGGTTTCTGGGCCTATACTAAAATAGCGGGTTACTTACAGCACAATTACGGCTGGCCGATAAAAGGCGATTACCTCAGTCTGAGGAATTATCAAACCCGTACCTATAAACAGTGGTTTCTGGGCAGTCTCGGGAAACGGGTCAGTCCCTGTTTTGACGGCGTTGACGACTTTCCTCTGATCTACCCGAAATTCGAAACTGATGTAAGTGTCAATATTCCGAGTGCCGCAATAACACGGCGGGGCAGTTTTTACCCCGATCTGTTTAATATGGAACAGCTCAGAATCAAGGATTACTGGAACCGCATCCCCTACGGCGCATATGGCTGGGGAGACCGTGATCTTACTTATATGAAAAATTACGACGCGCCGGTTAAAAAGAAGATTCTTGTCATAAAGGATTCCTTTGCGTTGACCATTACTCCTTTTCTTTTGACGCAGGTTTCGGATATTACCATGGTCGATTTCCGCTATACCTCCGGACTGAAATTGAAGTCCCTGATTGATTCGGGGAATTACGACTCCGTTATTATTTCTCTAAACCCAGACCTGTTTGAAAATGATCTGACATGGAATTGGTAAAGTAGATTACTATTTCCCGATGGTAGGTACATTCCGGAATGAATTTGTAAAACGTCCCGGCGAAAGGCTTAAGCCTTCGCCGGGACGCCGTTATTTTATATTCTTTTGTTTTGTTTCAAGCTATGCGCTTGATTTCCCGTTTACTCCGCAAACCAGTAAGCCCGGTAAGTATTAGCATCAACGGGAGCGACTGCTTCAAACAGGACTTTGCGATTGGGAAAATCAATCAGCGAGAACAGAGCATTTTGGGTTGTCCTGCCTCCCCAGCCGACCAGGAAGGTATCGGAGTCCGGAATAATTTCCGTCATGGAGCCCATATAGGCGCTGTACTGCTGATCCAAAGTAAACGCCTGATAGCTGATTAGTTTTTTATTGATCTGATCCAGCTTTAGGGAACCTCTGAACAAATGGCGCAGGAAGAGGAATTCAGCGAAAAGGGATTCAAGAGGCGTTCCAAACTGAATGATTACGTCGAATTTCGACGCTATACTCCTGAATTTATTTCCACTTTTGCG
>NZ_VWXL01000017.1 GCF_009746625.1 Caproicibacter fermentans | reverse complement strand
ACGATCGGTAGCCGGGCTGAGAGGCTGAACGGCCACATTGGGACTGAGACACGGCCCAGACTCCTACGGGAGGCAGCAGTGGGGGATATTGCACAATGGAGGAAACTCTGATGCAGCAACGCCGCGTGAGGGAAGAAGGTTTTCGGATTGTAAACCTCTGTCCTCAGGGACGATAATGACGGTACCTGAGGAGGAAGCTCCGGCTAACTACGTGCCAGCAGCCGCGGTAATACGTAGGGAGCAAGCGTTGTCCGGATTTACTGGGTGTAAAGGGTGCGTAGGCGGCACTGCAAGTCAGGTGTGAAAACCATGGGCTTAACTTATGGATTGCACTTGAAACTGTGGTGCTTGAGTGAAGTAGAGGCAGGCGGAATTCCCGGTGTAGCGGTGAAATGCGTAGAGATCGGGAGGAACACCAGTGGCGAAGGCGGCCTGCTGGGCTTTAACTGACGCTGAGGCACGAAAGCATGGGTAGCAAACAGGATTAGATACCCTGGTAGTCCATGCCGTAAACGATGATTACTAGGTGTGGGGGGTCTGACCCCTTCCGTGCCGGAGTTAACACAATAAGTAATCCACCTGGGAAGTACGACCGCAAGGTTGAAACTCAAAGGAATTGACGGGGGCCCGCACAAGCAGTGGAGTATGTGGTTTAATTCGAAGCAACGCGAAGAACCTTACCAGGTCTTGACATCCAACTAACGAAGCAGAGATGCATTAGGTGCCCTTCGGGGAAAGTTGAGACAGGTGGTGCATGGTTGTCGTCAGCTCGTGTCGTGAGATGTTGGGTTAAGTCCCGCAACGAGCGCAACCCTTGTGATTAGTTGCTACGC
>NZ_VWXL01000016.1 GCF_009746625.1 Caproicibacter fermentans | reverse complement strand
AAGAGCACTCTAATCAGACTGCCGTTGACAAAACGGAGGAAGGTGGGGACGACGTCAAATCATCATGCCCCTTATGACCTGGGCTACACACGTACTACAATGGCCGTTAACAACGGGAAGCGAAGCCGCGAGGCGGAGCAAAACCCCAAAAACGGTCTCAGTTCGGATCGCAGGCTGCAACCCGCCTGCGTGAAGCTGGAATTGCTAGTAATCGCGGATCATCATGCCGCGGTGAATACGTTCCCGGGCCTTGTACACACCGCCCGTCACACCATGGGAGCCGGTAATACCCGAAGTCGGTAGCCTAACCGCAAGGAAGGCGCCGCCGAAGGTAGGATTGGCGACTGGGGTGAAGTCGTAACAAGGTAGCCGTATCGGAAGGTGCGGCTGGATCACCTCCTTTCTATGGAGACTCGAGCAGATGAAACATTCTGTTCCAACATCCAAGGTCGGTTACGGATGACTTATTATCCAATCGTTGTTTAATTTTGAAGGCCCCGCAGGCTGAGCCTGCACGCACGACGCGCTGAAGCAGACTGGAAACAGAACGCCGAACGCCGCGGAAATGGGTGCGGAGGAAAGCCGGCGGCACAAAGGTCTTGTGTTCGCGGCAAAGCGGCCCGGGAAACCGGAAAGCCAAAGCGCGGCGAAAGACACTGTGTGTCGGTCTTCTCAGAGATAGACAGAAAGAACCAATCAGTTGAATAGCTTCCAATACGGGGGTATAGCTCAGCTGGGAGAGCGCCTGCTTTGCAAGCAGGAGGTCAACGGTTCGATCCCGTTTATCTCCACCAGCGGACTGAAGTCCGCGGTCACGACGCGCCGGGGCGTTTCAGAAATGAAAAGGCTCGCGGTCGCGGAGAGAACCGCAGAGGAAGTCTGCAAAATACTGGCTATAGTGGCAGAAAGACCGGATAGCCTCAAAGCCGGA
>NZ_VWXL01000015.1 GCF_009746625.1 Caproicibacter fermentans | reverse complement strand
AAGCTGAAAAATCAATCATTTTCTGTTTTTCTGGAATCTACTCTTTTTGAAGGCAAAACAAATGTGTTTTTAGCCTTCCTGTGTTGCATTTCGCACAGAGCTTGTTCAAGTTGTAGCCCATGCACAAAAGGTAAAGCTCCGTTGAAATGTTTGCCCGGCCCCGGGTAAGAAAGCGCTTGAATTTGCGGTTGCTTTTCAGAACGCCGAAGGCCCCTTCCACCTGGATAGAGCGGTTCATCCGAAGCGTAATTCCACGTTCGGTTTTAATGTTTTTCCGGGAATCGTCACTCAGGCGAACCAAATCCGTTTTCACTCTCAGTTCTTTCGGCGTGCCGCTTTTTGCCTTGCAGCAAGCTTCACGGCACGGGCAGCCGACGCAGCTATCGCACCGGTAATACGCCGTCGTTGGGAAATATCCCTGCCGATTCCGCTGCGTACTTTCGTGATGGAAAAGAAGCTTTCTGCCGGCCGCGCAGACATAGCAGTCTTGCTGTTCGTCATATTGCATATTCTCCCGGCGGCCGATCTGCTGCCTGAACTTTTTGTTTTTTTGTGCTTCGTAGTTGATGGGTTTGATGAAGCTGGTCTGCCCGTTTCCCTCCAGATACAGGTAGTTGTCCAGACTTTCATAGCCCGCGTCCGCCACAATATCCCGGTAGCGTTCCCCATGCTGCTGTTCGAGTCTGCGCAAAAAGGGTCGCAGCGTCCCGCTGTCCGTCCGGTTCGAAAAAGCCGCGGCGCCTGTGATGTACTCGCTGTTCACGGCAATCTGCACATTGTAGCCCGGTTTGAGCTGCCCGTTGCGCATATGGTCTTCCTTCATATGCATAAAGGTGGCATCCGGATCTGTTTTGGCATAACTGTTACGACTGTTTCCCATTAAAAACAGCTTCTTCTCATAGCCCTCCCACTTTTCCAGCAATGTAAAAAACTTCTCATACGCCCGCTGCCGGGGCGGCTTGCGGCGACCGGCTCCATGTACAAAATGAATTCCGTTTTTCTCACAGGCCGCCTTTTCCGATTTTACCAATTCACGGAACTTTTTCAGGGTCACATTGCCGGAAATTCCACGGCTTTCAAATTCCTCACGCACGGCATCCTTCACTTTGGCCAAATATTTCTCCGTCGTCTTGCGCCAGACAAACGTGTAGCGGTTCGCCCGGCTCTCCAGCTTGGTGCCGTCGATGAATACCTCGTCGTGCTCCGTCTCGCCCATCTGTTCCAGGCGCCGGACAAATTGGTAAAACAAATCTTCCACCGCTTCTTTGGTGCGTCCGGTGCGAAACCTCGCAAACGTGCTGTAGTCCGGCACCGGTTCTCCATTGAGCAGCCACATGAAGTCCACGCGTTTCCGGCAGGCCTCCTCCAGCTTTCGCGTCGAGTAGATGCCGCACATGTAACCGTACACCAATACCTCAAAGATGATCCGGGGTTCAGCCGCCGATTTCCTTCCCTGTGAAGAATAGGCGCGATACAGTTCCCTGTAATCCAGTTCCTCAAGCTGCGCGCTGGCAAGCCGTACCGGATCATCCTGCGGTATTGTTATTTCCATATCCATTGGGAGCGTCAACTGTTGATTTTTTCGCTCAAATCTGTTATGCTCTAAGAGCTTTTTATTTT
>NZ_VWXL01000014.1 GCF_009746625.1 Caproicibacter fermentans | reverse complement strand
TCCTCAAGCTGCGCGCTGGCAAGCCGTACCGGATCATCCTGCGGTATTGTTATTTCCATATCCATTGGGAGCGTCAACTGTTGATTTTTTCGCTCAAATCTGTTATGCTCTAAGAGCTTTTTATTTTTTTTCACAACTAAATTTTAAAGCAAAAAGCCGGAGCTGCCAATACCTTTTCGTATGGTTGCTCCGACTTTTTTTTCGTGCCGTTTTGCAACGGCCCCATCTTGAAAAAAGCCCCGTAAGGGGACGGACGTTTGACTTTAAATCCGACAAGCGCAAGAGTTTCCGGAACACGGGAACCGGAAGCATCTTATCATGCATGATTAAGAATCCATCGGACAGCGTCCAGCAAATCCTCCGCTATATAGGCGGCCCTATCAGGATTCCATTGATTGGAATACAGGCCCATTGCTCCGTTACCCGCGCCGGTTCTTACCAGTATCACTTTTGTGCCTGCACTTATCCCGGAAGCCATATCGCTCCACCTGTCACCAATTACAAAGCACTCGGAAAGTTGTAAATGATACTTTATTTCCATTTGATTGATCATATATGCGCTAGGTTTCCGACATTTGCAATGGTCGACCGGTCTATGAGGACAAATACAAAGATCATCGAATCCCAGAGAGTTGAGCTCTGTTTCAAAATCTTTATAGGCTACTTTTCCCTCTGAAAGATCCGGTTGATTTGTAAAGGCAAACAATTTATATCCTTTATTTTTCAGCAGATCAATCGCTTTTCTGGAAAATGGAAATAGTTTAAACTCTTGTGGGAATGTAACTTCATCTCCGCCGCCGATGGTTCCGTCACGATCTATAAAAACCGCTTTCATTTTTTCTCCTGTGTTTTATCGTGTTCAATCAAAATATCGAAACAAGTTCAAACTTTCTCCATTCTTCAAGACTCAAGAATTCCAAGTATTTCTATCATGGATTGATTATATTCGTCGTCTGAGGAATTTTTGAAAACTAATAAATCGTCTTTGCAGGACGGATCGTCGAGTTCTTTGGGAATGTTGAAATTTACCCCCGCAATATATTGATCCCAGTTGGCAAGTTTCCATGAATTCCTGTCACTGTTCCGCTGAATCATTCTCTGCTTGACCACTTCAACGTCTGTCTGCACCCAGATCACGATCAATTTCGCATTCTTCCGCCTGAGTTTTTCTCTCAGGTGATCCATGTAGCTTTTGTCCCGGACTTCTTTTGTAAAAGGAGCGTTAATCAGGACAATATCATCGTATTCCAATGCTTCAAGCGCAAGATCAATAATAGCGGCGTATTCATAATCTCTGATATTCTTTTTAAAAAACTCAGAACTTCTGTTGTACTCCTCGTTCGCAACGGCAAAAATCTGTTTGGACAGCACAATGAGCGTATCCTTGTCCAGATAAACAACATGCTTCAGATTTGTTGCAAGCTTCCTCGAGATATAAGTTTTCCCGCAGGCCGGCGGAGACGTGACAAGGATCAGCTCTTTCATATTTTTACCTCTTCCTGTCTGTTTTTGCTCGAATTTAGTTCATAACGCTCAATTTGCTTCATGTTCCATAAAGAAACAATTTTATGAAAGCAGCAGGCCGCATTTGCCGGCTGCAAGAATTTCAGGAATCAACGCAGGCCGTTTTAACGGCTGTCACGAAAACACGTTGAATGCTGTTTTTCCTTAAAAACACAAAACCGGCGCATTTGTGAACACGCTTACAGCCGGTTGTTCCCGGGCCATTTCCAGAAGGGAAAAAGACGAGCCGCTCCAATTTCTTTCAGGTTGGCAAATGGGACTGCTTCGATTGTTTGCAAATTTTTAAAAAGCGCTGCATGGGAACGGTCAGAAACTTATCCGTGCGGTAAATAATGGAGAGCGCCCAGGGAAATTCCGGATTTTTCAGATGGAGCTGACACAAACGGTTGGCATACAGCTTGTCAATCAAGGGCTTTGGCAAAATGCTGACGCCCTGATTATTTGCAACCATTTCCAGGATCAAATCCCACTGAGAGCTTTCAAACACGATGTTTGGCGTAAAGCCCGCCGCTTTGCAGCGCTCCAGCATTACATCGTAATACATATAGTCCGGAGAAACCATTAACAGACGCTCCGACCGCAAAGATCCAAAATCAACGCTGTGTTTCGCGGCAAGAGGATGCTGCTTGGGGACAACCAGAACGGCCTCTGAGGAAAAAACAGTTTGACTGTAAAACTTACTGTCTGAAAACGGTTCGATGACTACGCCCAAGTCGAGCGTTCCGTCATCGACCAAATCCCTGATCAATTTAGAGGTAATCTCCGTAATCTGTAAGTCGGTTTCCGGATAGGCCTGACGAAATTGATAAATCAGCGAAGAAAAATAGATGGTTCCGGCGGAGGGAGGAAGCCCGAGAGTCAGGGTACCGCCTGCACAACGCAGTTTTTCCTCCAGCTGCTGCGTCTGTTCATGATAATAGTCCAGCAAATTGGTTGCGTATTCGTAAAATGCCAAACCGTCCTGCGTAATCAGAAGATCTTTCGAACGCCGTCCGATGAATTCCGCCTGAAATTCATTCTCAAGTGCGCGAATGGCTTTGCTTAGGGTCGATTGGCTGACGAAAAGTTTCTCAGCCGCTTTTGTAAAACTGCGTCGTTTTACAACTTCCACATAGTAAGCTAGCTGAACCATTGTCATTGGAAATTTCCTTCTCAATTATTATTTTCTTTTTTATTATACTTGAAAATTGTTTAATTGCAATTCTAAAATCACTGAATAAGGTTTTTTGTATGAATTTGATTCATACGGGTATGAATTTTTTGTATTTTTGTTCCGAAAAACGCCGTGTTATAATAATAAGCGGAGAGATTGCTTGGCCAAAGCAGACAAAATTGAATGAACTGCTTGTGTGCGGCCGTATGCAAGCGAGAGGAGCGATCGTTGTGCAAGCGCAAGAGAAAAAAGTATCTTCCGCGAGAGCCATTTTAATTGAAATGGTGATGTTTTTTACATACGCTTTCTTTGCCGTGAACTGGGTCGCCGGCAGTACGCTTACCCCGCAGATTATGAAGTATTTTAATTTGCAGTCGTTTGCGTCGGCAACCTTTATTTCAAACGCCATTACCATTGCCAAAATCATCGGTAACTTTATGGCTGCCGGAATTCTAGTCAAGCTGTTGCCAAAAAAGGCGATCGGCTTGGGTTCCGGGCTTATTGTGGCCGGCAGCGTGATGGCTGTTCTGGCCCCGCAGTATTGGATGTTTATTTTAGGACGTTTTCTTATGGGCTTTGGCGGCGCGCTGTATGTGGTTTATTTCAACCCCGTTGTCATTCACTTTTTTGCCCCGGAAAAGCGCCCGACGGTCAATGCGTTTAATAACGTGGCCTACAATGTCGGAGGGATCATCGCCATGCTGATCGTCGGACCGGTAATCCGCTGGTTGCAGACCTGGCAGTACAGCATGGCATTCTTTGCGGTAATCAGCGCCATACTGTTCCTTGCTTGGCCGGCTTTGGGAGAGGATTTTGAGCTGAACCGTTCCGCTGCCGGGGACACGGAAAAATACACCTTAAGAGATGCGCTCAAGGAAAAAATCAACTGGTTATTGCCTCTTACCTATTCCGGACTGCTTACCTTTTACATTGTACTGCTGAATATTTTCCCAATCTCCGGCGTAACGGCAATCAGTTCTAAAACACTCAGTACTTTGGTAGCCGTCGGCGGTGTCGTCGGCTCTTTGCTGGCAATAGTCCTTTCGAAGGTATACTTTAAACGCCTGCCTGTAATCCGTTGGAGCGGCCTTGCCATGACATTGTTCGGCGCGTTGATGTTTCACGCAAAAAACGACGTTCTTTCGGTGATTGCCGCTTTCGCCATCGGCGTTGTCATGTTCCTGCCCGTCACCTCCCTTGTGTTGATTCCGCAGGAATTGCCGAATATGTCCCCTGCAAAGTTAACGACCATTATGGGCCTGTTCTGGGCATTGTCCTACGTAATCGAATCGGTTGCGTTTTATCTGATTGGCATTGCAATCGACAAAGCCGGGTATTCGGTTGGACTGACCATCGCGCTGGTACTGAGTGCAACCTTCTTCGTGGGATCGTTCTTTCTCACGGAAACAGGGCGCGCAGCAAAGAAAAAAAATCAGTGAATTCAGAAAGGAGCTCTTTTCATGAAAACGTTTGAAGAATTATACCGGGAGAAAAAAATGACCGCCGAACAGGCGCTGGAATTGATTCAGGATAACGATTATATGTTTTCGTCTCAAGCGGCCGGGGAACCGGAAGCGATTCTTGAAAAATTACAGCACCTGAAAAAAACCGGCGTAAAAAACACGGTTCTGAACACCTGCCTGCCCCTGAAGTATTACGAGGCCTTCAAAGACCCGGAAATGAAGGGGATTATGGCGCATAACGGATGGTTTTTCAGCGCCGGTCTGCGCGATGCGCAGACGAAAAAGCTGGTGAGCGATGTGCCCCAAAGCTCCACCTCCATTCTGCGCAAAACCCTCGACCGCATCGCTTACGAAAAGCGCCGTCCCGTGTTGCTGGCCACAGTGTCCCCCATGGACCGGCACGGCTATATGTCCCTTTCCGTCAGCGCGATTTATGAGCGCGACATCATCAACAAAGGGGCGTTGGTCCTTGTAGAGGTGAACCCCAATTACCCCCGTACTTTCGGTGACACACAGGTTCATATTTCAGAGGTTGCCGCGGTTGTGGAATCCGACCGCCCCATTTTCAAAAGCAAAGTGGGTCAATACACCGAAACAGACGCGGCAATCGGCAAATATGTTGCTTCTCTGATTGAGGACGGCTCTACGATTCAGCTGGGAATCGGCAATATTCCGAACGCGGTGGCAACGGAGCTGAAAAGTAAGCACCACTTGGGAATCCACACGGAAATGTTTACCGAAACCATGGTGGATTTGATCGAATGCGGCGCAGTAGACAATTCTCAAAAAGGTCTGCTCAACGGTTACTCGGTATGCTCTTTCACAATGGGCAGTCAGAGGCTGTACGATTTCATTGACAACAATCCCTCTGTTCTGTTCAAATCCTGTACCTTTACCAACGACCCGTTCACCATCAGGAAAAACAACAAATTTGTCTCGGTGAATGCCACGCTGGAAATCGATTTGACCGGACAGTGCGCTTCGGAAACGGTCGGCCACGTCCAGTGGTCCGGTACGGGCGGACAGTCGGAAACCGTGCAGGGCGCACAGATGTCTCCCGGCGGCAAGTCGATTATCGCCATGCACTCCACCTACACCACCAAAGACGAAAACGGCAAGGAGGTTCTCCACTCGAAGATTGTGCCGTTTTTACAGAAAGGCTCCGTCGTTACCACGTCCCGCAACGACACGGATTACGTGGTAACGGAATACGGTATTGCCTGGCTGCGCGGGCTAAATGTGAGCCGACGCGTCGAGGCTCTCATCAGCATTGCGCATCCGGACTTTCGCGAGGAGCTGCGCCGCCAAGCAGAATTGAATAGCATTTGGTAAAATAAGAAATTTCACTTTCCTATTGCCCCCCTGTTGTAGTTGTTTTTCTACAGCAGAGGGGCATCGTAATTGGAGAGGCTCCGCCGAAGCGGCGCCCGGAAAGCATCTCCGTTTCAGGCGTTTGCGAGCTTCTCCCGGATCAGCCCCGCCGCCTGCTCCGCACAAAGGCGGTAACCCTCTTCCGTAAGGTGAAGCCCGTCGCCGCATTTGTAGTAGTGATTCCCTTTGAGCATCAGCGCATAGAGATCGTTTACCGCAATATTTTCCTGCGCCATCAGCTTTTTTGCGGCCTCATTATATGTTTCGACCCATGAATTGTCATAGCTGATCCCCGCGCCGGTGCCGTCAAGGGCAAGCCCCCGCTCCGCCACAGGCGTCGTGGTGGCAAAAATGGCCTCGGCGCCGTTGCGGCGGAT
Source organism: Caproicibacter fermentans (assembly GCF_009746625.1). Lineage (GTDB taxonomy): Bacteria > Bacillota > Clostridia > Oscillospirales > Acutalibacteraceae > Caproicibacter > Caproicibacter fermentans. The sequence continues at coordinate 373,785 of NZ_VWXL01000014.1, read as the reverse complement.
TTCGCGGATGATTCGTTTCAGAAAATGCAGATACTCGTCCACAGGGTGCATCGCCTCCGTCATCGGGGCCTCCACGTTCATATCCCAATACCCGTTGTTCCAGTGCACGACGTCGAATTTTCCGTAATTTTTAAAAAGCTGATTTGCCTGCCAAAGCGTGTAGGAAGAAAAGCGCCCGTTGTCCTCGTCGTAATAAACCTCGCATTCGCCCTCAAGCAAATCCTTTACAATCCCGTCGTAGCCCATCCGGATCGAATCCCCCAGCAAAAGCACTTTTTTCACGGCGCATTTCTCCGCTCCACACTGCCGGGGTATTTCTTCAGGACGACGGAAAGCGCCGCGTCGTCCGCCACAACCGTCACACAGGGGTGCATCTGCAGGATGGAAGCCGGAACCTCCGGCGTTACCGGGCCGAACAGAGAACGGCAGAGCACCTCGGCCTTTTCCTCGCCGCTAGCGATAAGGAGGATTTTTTTCGCCTGCATCATCGCCTTGATTCCCATGGTGACCGCAAACCTCGGAACGGCGTCCGCGCTTTCAAAAAATCTTGAGTTTGCGTCGATGGTCGCCTGCTTCAGTCGGACCTTGTGGGTCTTTTTGTCAAAGTCTTCGTTCGGTTCGTTGAATCCGATATGGCCGGTGCTCCCAATGCCGAGAAGCTGGAGGTCAATGCCGCCGAGGCTCTCGATCAGCCGATCGTATCTTTCGCACTCCGCGTCAAGGTCGGCGGCCATGCCGTCCGGCACGTTGGTATTTTCCGGCCCGATGTTGACATGGCTGAAAAAATAATTCCGCATATAGTAAGAATAGCTTCTGCTGTGGTCCGGAGGCAGCCCGACGTACTCATCCAGATTCACGCTGTGCACCCTGGAAAAATCCAGGTCGCCCTTTCCGTACCAGTCAACCAGCTGCCGGTAAACGCCGAGCGGTGTGGAGCCTGTCGCAAGTCCTAAAACGGAATCCGGTTTCAAGATCACCTGCGCAGAAATAATATTTGCCGCTTTTCGACTCATTGCCGGATAATCCGGCGCCCATAAAATATTCATTTGATCCGTCTCCTTTGTTTTTTTGTACCGGAAATTTCGCCGCTTCTTCAGCCAAATACCCGCATGGCATCGACAAAACGCCTGGTGATTTCACGGGGCCTTGTAATCGCCGTGCCGACGACCGCCGTCCAGACGCCGAGGTCAAATGCGGCGCGCAGCTGTTCCGGAGTCCAGATGCCGCCTTCCGCCACGATCGGCAGTCCCAGCGTTTCCGCATACTTTTTCATCAGATCGAAATTGGGGAGTTTTACGTCCCTGGTATACTCCGTGTAACCCGACAGGGTGGTTCCCACAAGGTCGAATCCGAGGGCTTTCGCCTCCACGCCCTCCTCATAGCAGGAGGTATCCGCCATAAAAATCCGGTCCGGGTACTTCTGTTTGACCGCCGTAAAAAATTCCCGCAGCGTCAGGCGTCCCGGCCGCATCCGCGCCGTGGCGTCGACCGCGATGATATCGGCTCCGACCTTCACAAGGCCGTCCACTTCTTTCATCGTCGGGGTCAGATAAACCTCGCTGTCCGGATAGTCCACTTTATGAAGCCCGATGATCGGAAGATCAACGGCACGCCTGATTTCGGCAATATCGTCCGGCGAGTTCGCGCGGATGCCGACCGCGCCGCCTTCCTGAGCCGCGGAAGCCATTCGCGCCATGATTTTCGGGCTGTGCAGCGGTTCTGTCTCAAGGGCCTGGCAGGACACGACCAGTCCGCCCCTCAGACGGTTCAGCACCTCGTTTTTCTTCATTGAGCATCTCTTCTTTACTCTAGAATGGATTTGATATTCTCAAGCAGGACGTGAAGATTCATATAAAACACGCCGTCCCATTGGAAGAACAAATCGTCGATCACGATGTCGGCTCCCTGATAGCTGCTTCCAAACTTTTCGCGTATCAATTTGTTCAGGCGGTCCCTGAAATATTTTTCCACTGAGGCGCGGTGCCCGCCCAGCGCAAACGGATCAATCCGCCCCTTGGTTTCCGCCAGAAAGCTGCGCAGCACATTCGCCTGATAAAGCCAGTCGCAGACGATGCTGCGCATTTTGAATTCTTCCGAAAGGCGGAATTTTTCCGCGTTCCCGAGGAAGCGGTCATAATAGCTCGCGATCACCGTCTGGGCAAGAACCACGCCGATGGTGTTCTGCGAAGTGTTCCAGCCGCCCACGGCCTGAACCTTTTTTAAGACGCCCGAAAGTGCCGCGTAGTCCATAAACTCATTTTCACAGCCGTTGCAGACGGATACCTCCGCCAAACCGACGGCCTTGCGATCGCTTCGCACGTAGTAGTCGATGTACCGAAGGAACTCATGCATATTGCTGTGGCTTGTGAAGGTAAGGTCTTTCTCGTCCTGATCCATCGACTCAATCATATATTTCCCGGGGGAATTAACCGCCAGCATACAGTCGGAGCGGTCCGAGCAGTCTTCCACAATTCCGCCTGCGGAAGTGATCTGCGACTTGATGCTTTCGTGGAGCGGGCGGTCCTCGTACAGCGGCACGACGGTCGGTCCCCACGTGGAAGAATAGCGCACATAGACCCGCGGAACATATCCCTTGATCAGGTTAAACACCCTTGTAAAGATCACGCAGCCGACCTCGTCGGCGCCCGGGTAAACAAGGACCCGGTCCATGAGCCGCCCGGCCCGCACCCTTTTTGCAATGGCGGCCTGGTCCATCGCGGCATATCCATATTCCGCCGTGTCGTCTTTCGGGATGGTCAACACGTCAAAAACGCCCTCTTTTACAAGATCGACGCAGCAAAGGTTGGTAAAGCGGTCTACTTCGCGGCGGGCTAGGAAATCGTTCAGGCACTCTTCCGGGACGGCGCCGTCCAGCCGCCGCAGCTCCGCTTTTTCCTCGTCGCTTGCGTGGCCCCGGCCAACCTTGTCGGTAAGGTAGGCAATCCGCCAGATACCTCTGCCGTATTTCGCCCAGTAATCCGGGTCTTCATGCGAATCATTGCAGGCGGCGACCCTTGCCACCAGGTTAAACGCGTGGATTTTAAGACCCGGATTGTTTTTTTTCAGCCTTCTGAAATTCTCAAGGGTCTTTTCACACTCCTCGCGGGTCCGGCGATGCGTTCTGGAATTGACGATGTTTCCGTAAACCAGGGTATCCACGGAAAGAATCGCGTATTCGCACGCCGGAGCGTTTTGAAACACCCACTGCCAGATTCTCTCGTAATCCGCCGGAATCTTCAGCTTCCCCATCATTTCGCACGGCGGCACAAGGAGCTCGATCCCATCGGTCATCTCCGCTAACAGCCGGGGGAACGCGTAGTTGCACGCTCTTTCATCCAGCGGAACGTAAAGCACTTTCCTCATATTTGCAAATCCCTTCCAAAATCATTTCGGCTTTCGGCACTGCTGTTTGATCGCTCCGCGGAAGCCGCGGGAATTTCTTTTTACAGTATAGCACGATAAAATATTTTTTCAATTATTACCGAAATATTTTTTTATTTTTTGCTTTTTGTCGCGTATTTTGCGTTATTGAAGAATATTATTAAAAATATCTCTTATAATAAAAAATATTTCTTTTATTTTTAATCTCTCCTTGCATCTTTAATAAGGATTGACAAATTTCTTTTCGTGATTTTTATCAATTTTGGGATTATTTTTCTCAGACGCAATTTAAAAAAATTTTTCAATCCCTTATAATGAAGTCAGCATTGCTATGCTGAAAGACGGAAGGTGTTTTTTTGAGAATCGCAGCTCTTGATATCGGCGGAACCGCCGTCAAATACTGCCTGTATGACAGCCGGTGCGGCTTTGTAAAAGAGGACGTCCGCGAGACGCCGACGAACGCGGAACTCGGCGGGAAGGCCGTGCTGGAACAGGCGATGAACCTCGCTGCCGAACGGAAGTGCTTTGACGCAATCGCAGTCAGCACCGCGGGCCAGGTAAATCCGGAGACCGGAGCTATCATTTACGCGACCGACAACATTCCGGGCTACACCGGAATACAGCTGAAAAGGGAGCTTGAAACGCGGTTCCGCGTTCCCGCTTTCGTGGAAAACGACGTAAACGCCGCGGCGCTCGGCGAAGCGGCCGCAGGGGCCGGACGCGAATACGGCTCTTTTCTGTGCCTTACCTACGGGACCGGAATCGGCGGCGCCATTATTCTGAACCGCGAGGTTTACCGCGGCAGTTCCTTTTCCGCCGGTGAAATGGGGCACATGATCACCCACGCCGGCGGGCTGCCGTGTACCTGCGGGAACCGCGGATGCTATGAGCAATATGCCTCCGCTTCCGCGCTGATCCGCTCGGTTCGGGAACAAACCGGCAGGAACCTAAACGGCAGGGAGATCTTCAAACTGCTGAAAAGCGATTCCCGCATCGAGCGCGCGGTCTCCGTCTGGATCGACGAAATTCTCTACGGGCTTGTTTCCCTGATCTATATTTTCAATCCGCCGGCCGTCATTTTAGGCGGCGGAATCATGAACGAAGACCTTCTCTGCGACAGCGTCCGGCAGCGGATCGGCGGTCTTCTCATGCCAAGCTACCGCGGAGTTGAAATTTTAAAAGCTTCTCTTGGAAACACCGCCGGATTGCAAGGCGCGATTTGGCTGGCGGAAAGAAGCCTGAAGGAAAGAGGTCGTGTCGATCATGCTGTATGACATATTTGCAAAAATCAAGTCGTGCGACAAAGTGTTTACCAAGGCCGAACGCAAGGTGGCCAATTTTGTGCTGGAGTTCCCGCGGGAAGCCCTTTATATGTCGATTACGGACCTGGCGTCCCGCTGCGGTGTCGGCGACACCTCGGTTTTCCGTTTCTGCAAAACCCTGAAGCTCAACGGGTACCAGGATTTCAAAATGACGCTCGCGCAGTCGCTGAGCAGCAGCGAAGGCGCATACAGCATGACTCTCTCCGACGAAATCAATCTCGGAGACTCCACGGACGAGGTCTGCCGAAAGCTGCTGCGCACCGATATCGACGCTCTGAACCAAACGCTGGACAGGATGGACCCGAACGATATCCAGCGGGCGGTGGATATGATTAAAAACGCGCGCATGATTCATTTTTTCGGCGTTGGCTCCTCCGGCATCACGGCGCTTGAGGCGAAAAATAAATTCGCGCGGATCCTGCCCAACGTCGCCTCCGCTCAGGATTCCCACATGCAGGCCATGTCCTCCGCCCTGCTGAACGAGCACGACCTTGCGATCGCCTTCTCCTATTCCGGCTCCACGAAAGACGTTCTCGAGATTTTAAAGCGCGCGAAGCAGAATAAAGCCAAAACGATCTGCGTCACCCATTACGCGGAATCCCCCATGACCGCTTACGCCGACATCGTCCTGCTGTGCAGCGCGAACGAAGGGCCGTTCCAGGGCGGATCCCTCTCCGCGAAAGTCGCCCAACTTTACCTGCTCGACGTGTTGTATACGGAATATTTCAAGCAGAATTTTGCCATATGCGACTACAATAAAAAGCTTACGACCCAATCCATTGCTTCTAAGCTTCTGTAGCCGCGGCCCTTTTCGCGGGCCGGTCATCCCCGAAGCGCGGGCGGAATACTTGTGTATTCCGCCCGCGCTTCGTCTTTGCTACAGGTGCGCAAGGGTATTCTGCGAAACAATTTTACGGTATGAATTGCAGCAAACGTATACCTCGTCGGAGAAGTCGCCCTCCGTAAACGGAAGCGGATCCTCCTCCAGCTCTTCCACGGCAGAGATTCTGTGACCGAGGTAATCGGCCAGGCGCGCCGTCGCCGTATCGATGCGGCCGGCAAGCCCGCCGAGACGAATATCCATGATCTCGAACCCCTGCCCTTTGTTTTCGTAAAACCAGACCCGCGCGAACCGCTTTTTAAACGTCAGTACATCCTCTTTCAGACGCGGCAGGGTCGTTTGAACGATTTCTCTCAGTTTTTCGTCGTCCCTTCCCCGGTACGCGCTGCGAATCTCGGAACCCAACGCGGCCTTTTGGGCCAGCACGCGCGCAAGGGAGGCATACATGCGAAACAGGCGGGAATAGCGGCCCGCCCTCCCCGCAATTTCCAGCAGGCGCTTTTCGCACGCGGTATAGTGGGATGCAATTTCCGGCTTGTCGAAATACCGGTCAAGAGCGCCGAGCAAAAGGTCCTGATAAAGAATCTGCTTGGACGGATTGCGCGTTTTCAGGTTCGGATTTTCACAGTCGGGGAGAATGTCAAGCTGTTCTATCTCGCAAAAATCGCCGAGGGAAAGCCCCGTCAGGAATTCGCACCGGCGGCTGACGGCGGCTTTGTCGGAAGGTTCGCCGAAGCAGCGCTCGCCAAACAGGATGATGCCGGGCAGAATTGTCTCGACCGGCGTCTCCGCACCGTCGTCGGCCCACGCCGTCGCCATGATTTCGCTGACCCTGTGCCGTTCGCACGCGGCAAGCGCGGCGTTTGAGGAGACAAAGGTTTTGGAATAGCCCGGCACAAATCCCATCCAGCGCCACACTCCGCCGGCAAAAATAATCCGGTTGGGAAAGCCGTCCCGCATGGCCAGCAGCTCATCATATTCCTTTTCCCTGTCGTGGTAGTAATCCCAGAAGACAAGGCTCATGTTTTCCGGCACCCGCGCAATGTCCTCCCGGCTCAGCCGGATATCCGTGTTGTAATACTCGTGATTGAAGTCATGCGTGCGGTAAAACATGTCGTCGCACATGATCGGAGACATCCCGTATTTCCTGACAATCCCGTTCACGCGGTTCAGGTGCCGCAGCATCAGCTGAAACTGGTTTTCAAACCCGTGCTTTCTCAGGTAGGCGCCGGTCCCGAGCGCCATTGCTTCATCCATGCCGATATTGATCTTCTTCGTACGGAACGTGCGGTCCATTGTCGCAATCATCGCTTCGATCAGTCGGTAGGTTTCCTCTTCCCCGACAAGCAAAATGTCGTCGGTATCCCTCATCGATGCGGCATAGCCCCACTGAAGCGCGTTTTTCAGGTGTGCGAGCGTCTGAATCCAAGGAACGGCCTCAATGCCGAGGGAGTGCGCAAAGCCGTCGATCTCCCTGAGTTCGTTCAGGGAATACCGGCCGCGCAGATAACCGAAATACGGGTAACCCGGCAGTTCGTAGGTGTCTTCCATGTACAGGTAGCAGCGATTGTGCCCCGCCAAAGCCATGAAACACAGCAGCCGTTTCAGCTCGTCTACCGTGCACACGGCGTTTCGGGAAAGGTCGAACATCGTGGAGCATCCCTCAAAGCGCGCGGTCTCCTGCTTTTGAAAGTCCCGTTGAGTCCTGTGCTGCAGCAAGATGGAAAGCGCACGAAAAAACGCGGCCGTTTCCCGGTACGCGATGTGCAGCCCGTTTTTCGTGCCGACCCTGAGGGAAACCGGAGCGTCTTCCCCAAGGCGCTCCACAGCGATGCTGATTTTCTCCTCCTCCGGCACGCCGGGGAAAGAATAATACTTCAGAAGGTTTTTCAGGCCCGGTTCCACCTCTCGGGAAACGCCTGACAGCTGAATGTTCGTCATGCCGCTCGCCCTTTCTCATTGTTGGATTCCATCCGGGTCGGAAACGGGGCAAATAAAGATTCCGCCCGCCGCGGACCGGTCAGCGATTCATATTCAGGTCGATTTTCGTTTCGGAGTCCTTTTTGATCTGTGTCACCGTCGTGGTCACATATGAAATGCAGCTCGTCTTGTCGGGCCACATATACCGGTCCGCCGTGCGGTCCGCCGTCCACGGACGGCTTCCGGAATCGTTGTAGAGACAAAGGTCCGAGCCGACGATGTTTTTCATATATAGATCTTCATCCGTGTTGTAAAGGGTGATCTGCTCCCAGTCGGTCGACGGCACCTTTTTTGTGTCCAGACGGACATCCTCGGGAAAATCCATTGCGTAGTCCTGGTAAACCGCCAGGTTGCCGCCGTCTTTTTTCGCATAGTACAGCGTAAAGGTCTTGGAATCGACCTGCCTGTTTTTCTCCGTCACGTCGAAAATCGTGAGCGTGACCTGTTCGTCCTTTTGGGAGGCATCCAGCACAAGCTTATAATCGTGGGTCATATCCAGTTCTACCGAAGACTCCCACCACTGGTCCTCATCCGGCGGGACGGAGTAGCGGTTGACGCAGGCGTGGCATTTGCCGGTGCTCCCGATGAAGCCGAGGCCGGCGTCGATGCAGTTTACCCACTGATTTTCCTTGCCGTTGTAGACATCCATGCCGAGGAAAGCATACCCGTTCAGGCTTTTTCCGTCGCTTTTGCGCACAAGGTTCACTTTCATCCGGCTGACCTTGATCACCTGAGAAGCCTTGTTGTACCCTTCTTTTGAATAGACGACGTAAGCCGGCCCGTCGTTGTCCCCCATCTTATCGCCGTTGTTCTCCCAGGTCATATTCGTCCATAAGCCGTTCGTTTCGCTGCTGACGCCGGAAGAAACCGATTTGGATGCCGCCGCGAGACTCTCCGTCGCCGCGGAATTCCCCGAGCAGGAGGACAAATAGAGAAGGCAGGCCGCCCCAAGCATCAGTGTTTTCAGCTTTACTTTCTGTCGCATACAAACGCTCCCCTTCACCGGTTCATATCCAGCTCAATGATCAGCTCGCGGTCCTTTTGCACGTTATAAACCGTTGTGCAGACATAATTGATTTTTCTTGTCCGGTCCGGCCACAGAAAGCGCTCTTCGGTGCATTCCTCCGTCCACGGGCGGCTTCCGGACGGGCCATAAAGCGTCGCTTCCGAAATTCGGATATTTTTCAGGTAAAGATTCTCGTTCTCATTGTATGCCATCACATGATCCCAGTCCCTGAAATCATGCTCCCGCTTGTCGTCGCAGACGTCATCCGGGAAATCAATCGCGTAATCCTGATAATAAGCCGTGTTGCTTCCATCCGGAAGAGTTCCCTTCATAGGAAAGCTTTTGCTGTCTACGGTTTTGTTTCCCGCGGTCATGTCAATGATTGTGAGTTTCAGCCAATTCGCTTTTTCAGAGGTATCCAGAACAATTTCGAAATCGTGCGTCCGGTCAAGTTCTTCCTGCGATTCCCACCAGGATTTCTCACCGTCCTCTACCATAAAGCGGTTTACAAACGCGTGAAATCCGCAGTCAGACCCTCGAAAGGCAAGGCCGGCGTCCGCGCAGTTCCTCCATTCGCCCGTTGCCCCGTCATAAACATCTATGCCGAGAAACAGGTACGCGTTCACCGTTTTTCCGTCGCTCCTGCGGACAAGGTTTTGTTGAATCCCGCCAACCGCGACCGCTTCGGACGCCTTATAATAGCCCTTATTGGAATAGACCACATAGGCCGGACCGTCGTTGTCGCCGACTTTGCCGCTGTGATTTTCCCATGTAAGATTTGTAAAAATCTGATCCATACCGTTCGGCCTTTCTTTTGGTAATCATGTTAATGGTTCAGGTCAATATTCACGGTTTCTTCGTAATCTTTCCGAACTGATTGCAGCGTAATGCAGGGATATTGAATTCCGGTTGCTTTCGTTGGCCAGAGGAAACGGTCTTTGGTGCGGTCCGCCGTCCACGGATGGCTGCCGGAGGCATCGTAAAGAGCCGCATCCTTCAAAACGGCATTTTTAAAATAGAGCCCCTCGCCGGTGTTGTACTTCAGCACTTCCGCGTAATCCGTGCTGGCCCGCCCCGCAGGATCCATGCAGATGTCCGGCGGAAACGCCATTGAAACGCAGTCGTAGTAAGAGGTCGTGCTGCCGTCTGCTTTCGAGTAATAAAGGCCCAATGTCTTGGAATCGACCATTTTGTCCCCCGCCGTCACATCAAAAACACGCAGGGTGATCTGCTCGTCTTTCTGCGAGGAATCCAAAACCAGCCTGTAGTCGTGGGTTTCGTCGAGATTCACGGAGGATTCCCACCATTTCGATTCGTCCGGGTCGGCCAGGTAGCGGTTTGCGCAGGCATGCCACTTTCCGCCGTTGCCGGAGCGGAGCAGGCCGGCATCCACGCAGTTGGTCCACTGTGTTCCGCCGCGGTAGACGTCGATGCCAAGGAACGCATAAGCGTTGATAAATTTTCCGTCGGATTTTCGGTCCAGATTTGTTTTCGCCCTGCTGAGGCAGAAAACCGCCGAAGCCTTTCGGTAGCCGACCTTCGAGTAGACGGAATAGCCGGGGCCGTCCTCGGGGCCGTCCTTAATCCCGCTGTTCGTCCAGTGCAGATTATCCTGCGGAACCTCCGCGGCGGACGAAGAGGAGGAAGTCCCCGGTTGAGAGCCGTTTTCCGCCGGTGAAACGACGCCCGCTTTTCCGGAGCAGGCCGTGCAGAAAAGCAAAAAGGCAAGGCAAATGCTTGCCAACCCCAACTTTTTCAAGCAATCCCCACCTTTTTTACAACTCTTTATACGCCGCCAGATAAGTCCTCCACGGCTGAAAACCGAACTGCCCGTAAAAATCTTTCAAAACCGTCCAGTCTATATTTACATTGTGGGCGCCCCCGCGCTGCAGATGTTTTAACGCGTCGCGGAGAAGGCGTGCGCCGAGCCCCTTGCCCCGCGCGGCCTCCGAAATTCCGATCGGACCCAAAGCGCCCCAGCTTTTCCCAAGCTGCGAATTGAACTCGCCGTTTCTCCCGTCGTGATTCACATGCACTTTACAGAACCCGCAGACTTCGCGGCCTCTGCGAAGCAAAAGAATTTCGCCGGGATCGCCCCCGCTTTCAAGATGACGCATGACTTCAAATTTCCATCTTCCGGGAAACTCCCGGTCGAAAAAGCGCCTCATTTCAGGGAAATCAAGCTCCGTCGCGGGACTCGTGACAAAATCGGACGTCTCATTCATCGGAACGCCGACCCGGTCAAAGTCAATTCTTGACACGTCCGAGGAAAGGTCGTAGTGCCTCACGTCGTTCAGGACAAAGCCAAGCGATTGAAAAAACCGCTCCGTTTCCGGCTCCGGTTCCGGGATACCGGAAAAAAAATTGTGCATCTCACCGCCCGAAATCACCGTGCGGACGCCGCTCTTTTTCAGCTCTGCTTCGGCCCGGCGGTACAAAAAGCCGCCGAATCCCCGCCTTCTGCAGTCCACGTCCGTTACCAGAGAGCTGAGCCAGGCAGTCCGGTAATACTCCGGTAAAATTCCGTCCGAAATTTTCGTGGCAACCGCCGCAATGATGCCGTCCTCCCCGCGCAGCGCCAGCGTGCCCGGAACAAATAGATCCCCGTCTTGTACCGTTTTTTTCATCAGCCAAAACTCCGTCACATGAAACGCTTCCGGAAAGTTCCGGTTCCACAAAGCGGCGATTTCCGGGATGTTCCGCTCACTCCACGGTTCCAACGAAACCTTTTTTTGCACCGATAACGCTCCCTTCCGCAGCAGATTAACCCTTTACCGCTCCGGCTACCGCTTCAATGTAGTTTTTCTGGAAACACAGGAATACGAGGATCACCGGGATAATGGAGATAATCGTGCCTGCGGCTATGTAGCCGAATTTGTAATTGAACATGCCGTTGAGGTACTGCAAAGCCGTCGCAAGAGGATATTTCTGAGGGTCCTGCATAATAATGACCGGCCACAGGAATTGGTTCCAGTTGCCGATAAAGTCAAAGATAATCACCGTCGTGACCGTCGGCTTGATTTCCGGCAGCATGATTCTGGACCAGATTTTCAGCTCGCCTGCCCCGTCGATCTTCGCGGCGTCCATCAGCTCTTTCGGGATGCCGAAATAGGCCTGCCTCAGCAGGATGATACTGAACGCGCCGACCGAGCAGGGCAGGATGCAGCCCATAAAGGTGTTGAGCAAATGCATGTAGGTTATGGTAAGGTACGTAATGACAAGCCCGGCGGCGGCCGGGACAATCATCAGCGCGACTAAAATACCGAAAACCGCCTTTTTGCCCGGAAACTTCATCATTGCCAGCGGATAGGCGCAAAGCGATGAAAAGACAACGTCTATCGCAATTGCGCCAACGGTAATGATCAGGGTGTTGACAATATACTGCGGAATATTCATGAATTTGATCACGCCGACAAAATTATCCAGACTGTAAGCGCCGACTAAAAGGTTCAGATCATACAGATTGGCTCCCGTGCGAAAAGAAGTAATCAGCAGCCAGAGAAAAGGACCTGCGAAAATCGCGGCGATCAGGGTCAGAACCGCATAACGCAGGATTTTCAAAACCGTCTTTTTGGCGTGCCTTGCCGCGCCGCCCTTTGCGGCGGCCGCATTATCCGTCATAAGTCATGCCCCCACCCTTTTTGCCGTACAGGAACACGGCTATGCTGAAAACGCTTGTAATCACGGCGAGCACCAGTCCAATCGCCGCCGAATAGCCGAATTCATAATCATTGAACGCTTTATAATAGGAGTAGTAATTGATCACCATCGTGGAATCGTTCGGCCCGCCCTGAGTAAGGACAAAGACGATGTCGAACACGCCGACCGCGGAAATCAGCGAGGTCAGAGTGCAGAACCAGACATACGGCTTCAGCAGCGGGATCTTCACCTTGACCATCGCCTGGAATCTGCTCGCTCCGTCGATCAGCGCCGCTTCGTCCAGCTCCGCCGGAATGGACTGGATGCCCGCAAGATAGAGCATCATGTAATAACCGAGTCCCTGCCAGACGGTGATGAACATGATGCACAGCATGGCGGAGTCGGGGCTGTCTTTAAATCCGAGCGGCTGGCTGATCCAGCCCCACTGCATCAAAAGGTTATTGATCGCGCCGTTGGAATCGAAGAGAAATCCCCAGATAATGGAAACGGCGACCATGGAGGTGACAACCGGTATGTAATAAAGCACTCGGAAAATACTGATTCCGCGTATCTTCTTATTCACAAAAATTGCAAGCAGAATCGACAATATCTGCAAAGGAGGTACCGTAAGGACAAACAGCACGGAATTGAGGATCGCTATTTTGAATTCCGGGTCGTTGAACGCGCGGATAAAGTTTGCAAAACCGATAAACATCGTCTGCCCCAGCACGGAGTAATCACAAAAGGCCAGGGGAATGCTTCCAACCACGGGAATCACGGCAAAAAAGAATAAAATAACAAGCGCAGGCGCCATAAAACAATAAGCGACGATTGTTCGGCGTGTTTTGGGCTTTAATTGGCTCATGACCAGTCGCACCTTTCACCCTACAAGATTCTGAAACATCGTCATTTCTCAATTTCTCCGATCGTTTCCAGCCAAAACGCCGAATTTGGCGCCGCGGGCGGGGATAACGCTCCCTGTCCGCGGCGGCGGGTATTCTCGGCGCCGGAGTTATTGATTTTCGGCAAGAATCCTGTTTGCGCTCTCTTCGGCATCCTGAATCGACTTTTTGGGGTCCGTGCCCCCTTGGACGCAAGCTTCGTAAATTTTATTGATTGCGTTCTGAAAATTATCCTGATTCGGGATTCCGAGGCAGATATCCTTGGAATCCGCCAGCGTCTTCGCGGAGATGTCGCGGACCTGCCCCTCCAGCGTACTGGTGTCTGAAGAGAAGAACGGGTCGGCGGCCGCTTTGATTGTAGACGGCGAAACCGCGCATGCCTTGCACAGCGCCAGCTGGCACTTGTCGTTCGTAATATAATTCGCGAAATCGATCGCGGCCTTGTGGTTCTTGCTGGCCGCGGGAACGACCATATTCATCAGCGCGTCGTAAACAAACCCTGATTTTCCGACCATGGCGTTCGCAATCGCCGTTGTTTTGTAAATATTCGGAGCCTCATCCTTAATTCTGTTGATCGTCTCGCCGGACGAATTGATGACGGCGAGCTTTCCGGTTTCGAACAGCTTAATCGACGTGTCCCAATCGCCCCAGCCGGTCTTCGGCAGCAGGCCCTTCGACGTCATATCTTTCAGCTCCGCGATTTTGGAAAGCGTCCGGTCATTGTTGAAGGCGGCGGTCTTCTTGTCTTCGCTCAGCATCGGAACGCCGTCGAGGAACAGCGCGTGATTGAACTCCTCCGGCATATAAAGGTAAGCGCCGGTCTTGTCCTTCATGGTTTTCGCAAGTTTGTCGGCTTCTTCATAGGTCTTCGGAACGGAAGTGACCCCGGCTTTTTCGAACAGCGCCTTGTTATAAATCATCACGCACGGAGCCGCATACCACGGGAACGCGTAAACGGAATCGCCTACGCGCGCGGAATCATAAAGAGATTTTATGTAAATTCCCTTCTGCTCCGTCGTTGCTTCCTTTTCCAGATCGACGATTGCGTTTTTGGCGACAAGCGCCAGCGTCATCTGCGTGTTCAGGTTCACAACATCCGGGGATTTTCCCCCGGCGGAAGCCGTGATCAGCTTCTGCTGAATGGACTCGTACGGAAGATCAACCCATTTTATGGTAACGTTCTTATGCTCCGCTTCGTAGTCTTTGATCAAGCCGTTGAACAGGTCGGTAAAAGTCGGCTGCATGGAGATGGTCCACCATTCCACCGTAACCGGCGCGGAATCGGAACCGGAGCTTGTTTTTCCGGCCGCGGCGCTGCTTGCCGGGGAAGAGCCCGCACAGCCGGACAGAGCAGAACCAACTATGCCAAGTGCAAGGATTGCTGCAAGGATTCTCTTGGAAACACGCATATTGACACCCCTCTTAAAAGTTATTGAAAGCGATACCGCATCGAAAAAGCGGACACGTCTCCCGGCGAAGCGCCTGAGCGGCAAAAGGATCCGGTCTTTCGAATACGGTAACACCTGCTCCCCTGAAAATGAAGTTTTAAATTTTAGAGCGGCATCCGGCTGCCGTTCCCCGATTTGCTGGTTCAAGTATAGCACAATAAAAAATATTTTCAATAGATTTTGAAAATTATTTTTTATATACAGTTTTATTGAGCATTTTATAGAAATATATGTCTAGTTACTATATAATATAACCATAAATCTCTTACAAAAAAATAATAAGCTATGAATATAAAAAATATTTTTATTTTTTTATTCTTGCGGGCAAAGTCTCACACAGAGGACCTGCCGCTTAAAATTCTTTCAGTTTGAAAGTTTCAGGCCTCCATATTGCAATTTTTTTAAAAAATCTCCGCTTCTTTCAAATGGATCGCTCCTCCCGCGCTTGACGGAAACACCGGCAAAAGCTAGAATAAAATCCGCTGGCCGGAAAAATCCGGGATCGGCTCAACATCATCTGAAATGGAGGCGCTTGCCATGGAACTGCAGTACCTGGGGACGGCCGCAGCGGAGGGAATCCCCGCATTGTTCTGCCAATGTCCGTTGTGCAGAGCGGCGCGACGTCTCAAGGGAAAAGAGATCCGCGGACGCTCCGGCCTTGTCGTCGACGGCCGGCTGATGATTGACTTCCCTCCGGATATCTTGTCCTATGCCGTCCGGTTTGACCTTGATCTTGCCAAGATCAAATTCCTCGTCGTCACCCACAGCCATACGGACCATTTCGCGCCGGCCGATCTCGTTCTCAGGCTTCCGGGCTGCTATTGCAGCATCACGGACGGCGAACCCGCGATCCGCGTTTACGGAAACAGCGAAGTTCTCCGCCTGACAAGGCGGGCGCTTCGCGCCGAATATCAAACGGACCATGTCGATTTTATGAGTACCAACCTGTTGAAGGCGTTTTGCAAGGAACAACTCGACTCTTACGAAGTCACTTCCCTTCCGGCCGCGCACAAACCCGACGAAGAAGCTTTCATCTATCTTCTGCAAAAGTGCGGGGTCTCCCTGCTTTACGCCCATGATACCGGTTTTTTTCGTCCGGATGTATTCGAGTATCTGAAAAAAAGCAAAGTGAGGCTGGATATGGTCAGCCTTGACTGCACCTGCTGTGCGGCCAAGGAAGGAACCGCGCACATGGGTCTTCCGGACGATCTGGAAGTACTCAAAACGCTGCGAAGCTTCGGCGCCGTCACCAGTGAAACAAAATGCGTTATCAACCATTTCAGCCACAACGGCGGGATGACCCACGCCCAGCTGGAGCGGGAAGCGAAAAAACACCATTTCATCGCCGCTTACGACGGCATGAAAATCAGTCTGCCGGAAACCTGACAATCCGCACGCCCGCAAGGCTCCTTCCTGGGCGTTCCCTGTTCTGATCCTCGGTCAGTCCGTCCCGCTCATTGAACTGTCTATTTTCAAAAAAGGCTTGGATTCCGGCGTCTTTCCAAAGGAAAAATAGAAATTTATATTTTTGCATGCAGAGAAGCCCTTCTCCTTGAAAGCCGCTTCAATTCTCGGGCGGGTTTCCGGGGTCACGGTCGTAAGGATCCGGCCATTTTCCGTTACCATTGAAATAAGCTGCTGAAAAAAGCCCTCCGGATAGGCCAGCGCTCCCGTATCGTATTCCACCACGATCAGGTCAAACCCGCCGCCGGAGAAAAACCGGCCGACATCATCCGGCGAACCAAAAACACACGGCTCGCAGATTGTGGCAAGATCCGCGAGGGTCTCCTGCGCCGTTGTCAGATAAAAGAGCCTCACTTCGCTGTTGCCCCATCTGCGATATTTGTTCTTGATCTGAAGCAGCGACGCCCCGCAGGAAGAGCCGATGCCAAGAATCCGGACCGGATCCGTTTTCCTGCAGTCGGCCAGAGCCACCAGAGTGTCGTCGATTTCACTCGCAACCCAGGAATCGACACCGAATTTTTGATGAAACAGCGAACGGTTTCTTACCGCCAGATTATCTTCAAAGTATTCGTTGTTGAAGGTGACGGAACCGAAATGATGCACATAGGTATCCGCGGCGAGAACCAGCCGGTAACCCAGCCGCCGGATTCGGAAGCTGATCGCATCGTCGTCGTACGAGCCCGGATTAAAATCCTCATCGAACCCGCCGATTTTTTGTATTGTGTCCGTGCGGAACAGGCAGGTGTAAGTCACCAGGCGCAATCTGTCTTCCCAGAAGCGCGAGTTGCTGTGGTTATACTGGTCCGCGACGTTCTGCATTTCTTCCATGGAGCGGTACGGCAACGTAATCTGCTGCCGGTTGGAGGAATAATTACAGACCGGGACCGCCATTCCGATTTTGGGGTCCGATTCCATACAGGCGACCAGATTCTTTAACCAGCGGCTTGTCGGAACAATATCGTTGCTGAGGTTCATGGTGTATTTCCCCTCCGCAAGCCGGAACCCGCTGTTGATCGCCCGATCGACCCCGACATTTTTCGGAAAGCTGACCTTTTTCTCATTCGGAAGACTGTTGAAAAACTCTTCCGTACCGTCGGAGGAGCCGTTGTTCACGGTAATCAGTTCATAATCCACGTCCGTTGTATACCGGTACAGGTTTTCCACGCAAAGCTTCGTATAATCCAGATGGTTATAGGCCAGCAGCACGACGCTGACGGTCGGTTTTTTATGCTCAGACACAAACCTCAGTCCTCCGTTCCAACGGTCTTTTCCGCAGATTGGGAAAGAAAGCGGCGCAGTACATCAAGAATATAGTGAATCATTTCGTTTGTGATGCCGGGATACACACCGATAAAAAACGATCCGTTCAGGGCCTTTTCCGTGTGAATCAACTCTCCGGCGGTACGGCTTCGGATGTTTCGGTACCCGGGATGGCGCAGAATATTCCCGGCAAACAGCATTCTGGTTTCAATTTGATTCTGTTCCAGATACGTGACGATTTCTTTCCGTGTAAACGGCGCGTCACCCCGTACGGTAAGGGGAAACGCAAACCAGGACGGCTCCGCCTTTGGCAGCGCCCTTGGCAAAATGAAATATTCTTCGTACTGTTTCACGCCGTTAAAAAGCGTTTCAAAGTTCTCGCGGCGCCTTTTGGTAAACTCCGGCAGCTTTTTCAGCTGTTCGACTCCGACTGCACACTGCAGGTCGAGCGGCTTCAAATTGTAGCCGATGTTGCTGTAAACATATTTATGATCATAGCCGTCCGGCAGTCCGTCAAAGATCTGGTCAAACCGGTGCCCGCAGGCACCGTTCGGATTTCGTTCCCCGGTTCTGCAGTAGCAGGCGCGCCCCCAGTCGCGCAGGGAAAGGGCCTGCCGGTACAGGTTCAGGCTGTTGGTCAGCAGCGCGCCGCCCTCTCCCATGGTGATGTGGTGCGCCGCGTAAAAGCTGTAGGTCGAAAGATCCCCGAATGTTCCGCAGCGTTTCCCATCGTAAAAGGAATCCAGCGCGTCGCAGGTGTCTTCCAACACATACAAACTGTGTTCCTTTGCAAATTCCATGATACGGTCCATTTCCGCGGGGTTTCCCAGCGTATGCGCCAGCACGACGGCGCGGGTCCGGTCGGAGAGCGCCGACTCCAGTCTGCCAGCATCCAGATTGTAGGTTCCTTCTTCCACATCGACGAAAACGGGAATCAAACCGTACTGCAAAATCGGATTCAGCGTTGTCGGGAATGCGAGCGCCGTGGTGATTACCTCATCGCCCGGCCTGAGCGGATGCGCAAGATTCGGCGAACAGAGCGCGCCGACCGCCAGCAGGTTGGCGGAGGAACCCGAGTTGGTCACAAGGCCGTAGTTCATCCCCATGCGCCGGGAAAAGTCGGAAACAAACCGATCCCCCTTTTCCCCAAGCGTCAGCCAGAAATCAAGCGCGCAATCGACGGCCGCCTGCATCTCCCGTTCGTCAAAGACGCGGCCCGCGTAATGGATTCTGCTCTTTCCCGGAATGAATTTTTCCTCCTGTTGTCTCAGTTTGAAAATTTCCTTTGTTTTCTCCAGTATCTCACGCCGCAGCGATTCCTCCGTCTCCACGGTCCCGCCCTCTTTCCTCATAGAAGCTCCAGAAAAGTATCGCAGACAAAATCCACGTCCTCATCGGTCATATTTGCCGCAGACGGCAGGCAGATACCCTTTTGCTCGATCGCCGCGCAGACCGGGTTTTCAAACCGCTGTTCGTACATCGGGAAACGGCTCATGCGGGGGAACGCGGGTCTTGCATGGATATTCCGGGCGCGCAGTGCCTCCAGAATCCGGTCGCGTTTTTCCTGCGAAACGCCGGGCAGCAGCAGGGACGGATAGCAATAGTTGCTTCTGCAGCCCTCCCGTTCGCGCACCAGCCTGATTTTGCCGATTCCCCCAAGATCGCTGTCGTAGCGCTCAAAAAGATTTCTCTTCTTTTGCATCAGATCATCCACGCGTTCCAGCTGTGCCAATGCCAGCGCGGCGGAAAGATTGCTGATGGTGTACTGGTACCCGAGCTCGTCGGACCAGAACACCGCCTCGCGGTCCGTCCTCCCCATATCCGACAGGCGGTAGGCCTTCCGGTAAAGATCTTCGCTGTCGGTCAGCAAAACTCCCCCTTCTCCGCTGACCGTCATTTTGGCTCCCTGAAAGCTGAAGCAGGAAAAGTCGCCGAACGAACCGACCTTTTTGCCGTGATACTCCGCGCCGACCGCCGGAGCCGCGTCCTCAATGACGAAAAGGCCGTACTCCTCCGCGAGCTTCATAATTTCATCCATCATGGCGGGCTGGCCGAACGAATGCACCAGCATGATCGCGCGGGTTCTGGGCGTGATCGCCTTTCTGACGCAGTCCGGATCGATCGTCCAGGTATCCGGCTCCACATCGGCAAACACGCATTTCGCCCCCGTGTAAGCGACCGCGTGGGCGGTGGCAACCCAGCTGAAATCGGTGACGATGACCTCGTCGCCCTCTCCCAGTCCCAGGGCGGCGCAGGCAAGATGCAGCGCATGGGTGCAGCAGTGAACCGCAATCGCGTACTTGACGCCCACGTATTCGGCAAACGCTTTTTCCAGGCGTTTGATGTAATCCTCACAATGTTCGTACCATCCGTTTTGCACGGCGTCCAGAACATAGGACACTTCCTTTTCCGTAATGGACGGTCCCGCAAAGCTGATTTTATGGTTCAACAGATTTCCCTCCCGTTCAATTCGTTTCAGTAGTATTTTCTTCGCTATACCGCATCACCGTATGACACTTTCCCTCTCCGTTCTCGCCCGGCTGTTCTTCCCGCTCCACCACGAATCCGTTCTTCCTGTAAAAACGGATCGCATGGGGATTATCCTGAAAAACCCGCAGGCGAATTACTTGAAGGCCAAGCTCGCGCCGCCCCCAGCGCAGCAGCGCCATGAGCGCGAAGCCCATCAGACCGGGGCGCGCGCTTTTTTCTCCGCGCAGGACGGCATCCACCTCGCAGCTCTTTTCCTCATAATCAAAATCTGCAAAGCCGATGTGGCCGACCGGCTTTCCGTCCGGCGCCTGAATCAGAAATAAAAGGCGGTCTTCTTTTCCGATAACCAGTCGGTCAAGCCAGACGGCGGTTCCCTCCGGCGTAGCCGTAAAGGGTTTTGCATTCAAACCCGGATTTTCATTTCTCCATTTGGAAAGCAGGGATTCGATTCCCGGCAGGGAAACGCGGAAATCCGCCGTGACCGGCCTCAGGAAAGCCGCGGCGGCACCGCTTTCATCCGGCACTGGAATTCTGCGTGGCGGAAAATCCCCGCCGATGCCTTTATACCGGTTGAAAACCGCCCTGATTTTAGCGCGATACCGCCGGGCTTCCCCGTACGGCTCGACAATCATGTTCCTGCGTAATTCTTCCCGCGGCAGCAGGGGATTCTGGTCCTCGACCGGGCGGCCGACCTCCAGCTTCGGAACGACCAGAGTCGTTTGCGGCAGCGCAAATTCAATCAGCGCCGGCTCAGGCGAATTGAGCAGCTCCGACAGCTTTTCCGGAGATTCCCCCTCTCGTACGCGCGTATTTTCAATTCCATAGGCACCGGCAATTTTGCAAAAATCCGGTGCTCCGTAATCGTCGACCGTCGCGTTCAGCCTTCCGTCGAAATACAGTTCCTGAAACTGCCGTATCATGCCGAGACTTTGATTGTTGAACACCAGAATCTTTACCGGGATACGGTCCCGCGCAAGGACTTCCAGCTCCTGCAGGTTCATCTGCATGCCGCCGTCGCCCGTGACCGCCAGAACCTTTCCCCGGCTTCCGGCATACCACGCGCCGACGGCGCAGGGCAGTGCGAATCCCATCGCCCCCATGCCGCCCGATGTCAGAAGCCGGTTTCCTGCCCAAAGGTGAAGGGACTGCGCCGCCCACATCTGATTCTGCCCCACATCCAGGCAAACGGCGTCCTCCGGGCCGATCAGTCCGGAGAGGCGTTCAAGAATCCTGTTCGGTTTTCCCGGTCCGTTTTCCCCTCCGGCAGGATACCGGTTTTGATATCCCCGAACGGTCTTCTCCCATTCCTCCGTATCGGAGCAAATCTCGCCGGCATGGGAAAGCAGCTCTTCCAGAAACGCCCCCGCGTCGGCCTGAATTTTAAATTCATTCCTTTTTACCTCATGTTCCAGTTCGTCAGGATCAATATCAACCCGGATCAGCCTTGCGCCCCTGGCAAAGCTTTCCGGGTTTGTTCCGGTCTGGCGGGTATCAAGACGTGTTCCAATCGCCAGAACAAGGTCGCTGTTCGCAACGGTGAAATTCGCACAGCGGCAGCCATAGGATCCGATCATGCCGACTGAATTTTCCATTCCCGCGCAAACGTCCAGCCCCATCAGCGAGGAAACGACGGGAATGCGAAGCCGCCCCGCCAGTTCCCTGAATTTTTGTTCCGCTCCGGACAAACGGATTCCTCCCCCCGCAAGAAGGACGGGGCGGCGGCTGGCGTTCAGCAGTTCCACGACTCTGCCGACGTCCGGTTTTGTTACGGGCGTCGGTGTTTCCCGATCGCCGTCCAGTGCTTCCGGCGGCACATCCTCCCGCTGAAGATCCATTGGAAGGTCCAGCAGCACGGGCCCCGGCCTTCCGGAAACCGCGATTCGCATGGATTTTTCCAGTTCTCGGCGAATCTCCATCGGATCCGTCACCCGCACGGCGTATTTTGTAACAGGAGCGGCAATCGAAACAATGTCGGTTTCCTGAAAACCGAGCTGTCTCAGTTTTTTCCTTCCCTTGTACTCGTAAGTATTGACCTGACCGGTCAGGTAAACGACCGGAACGGAGTCGAAATATGCGCTTCCGATCCCCGTGATCAGATTTGTCGCGCCGGGACCGCTGGTTGCCATGGCGACTCCCGGCGCGCCTTTCCTGCGCGCGTATCCTTCCGCCGCAAACGCCGCCGCCTGCTCGTGGCAGCATCCGATCAGCCTGATTCCGGGGGTACGGTAAAGAGAATCGATCAGATGCGTAACCGCGCCTCCGGGATAGCCAAACACATACTCACAGCCCGTTCCGGCAAGAAATGCCGCGATATAATCCGAAACCTTCAACCTGCTCTATCCCCTTTCTCCCCGCTTTGCTTCCCGCGGCTTTCTTCCACACGCGCGGTATAGTCCCGGATCTGCCCGAGGCACAGGGCGGAAACATCCGGCCTTTCAAACCCGCGGTACCATTCCATCGTCATCCCGAGCGATTCCTTCAGGGAAAGCTGCGGAAACCAGCCAAGGAGCGCGTTTGCCTTCGTACAGTCAAGGTTTAAAAACGAGGCCTCGTGGTCGGAATCAGGGTCGGATAAGTCCTCCCAGCTCCCGTCCCCCCACAGGCCGATTACCGCGTCCGCCACTTCCCCCACCGATGCGAGTGACCCGCCGCACGGTCCGAAATTCCAGGCTTCCGCGGTTTTTTGGGGGTCCGAAAGCAAACCCGCAGCCAAAAGTAAATAACCGTACAGCGGTTCCAGCACAAACTGCCACGGCCGAACCGCGTCCGGATTTCTCACCCCGACCGGTTCGCCTTTTCTCAGCGACCTGATACAATCCGGCAAAAGCCGATCCTCAGACCAGTCCCCTCCGCCGATCACATTGCCCGCCCGTGCCGTGGCAACGGGCATGGAGAAGGACCTCCGATACGCGGAAGCCACAAGCTCCGCGCAGCCCTTGCTCGCGCTGTACGGGTCATACCCGCCCATCGCGTCGCTTTCCCGGTAGCCCCAGATCTGCTCCCGGTTTTCGTAGCATTTGTCGGAGGTGACAATCACACAGGAACGCACGCTCCCGGTCTTTCGAACGTTTTCCAGCAGATTGACGCAGCCCATGACGTTGGTCTCAAACGTCTCGGCGGGAACGCGGTAAGACTTTCGTACGATCGGCTGGGCGGCAAGATGAAAAACGATCTCCGGCTGAAAGACATCGAAGATTTCCGCAAGACGTTTGCGGTCACAAACGTCTCCGCGCAGATCCGTCAGTTTGTCCTTCAGCCCGCACAAGACAAAATTCCCGTAATCGGACGCCGGCGGCAGCGCATAACCGATTACCTTCGCCCCCAGGGCGTCGAGCCACATCGAAAGCCAGGAGCCTTTGAACCCGGTGTGGCCGGTTACAAGAACCCTTTTGTTCCGAAACACTCCGCCGAACAAATCCTTCTGTGCTAACTCCATACTTTCCAAGGCGCATCTCCCCTGTTCCAAAGAGCATTTACCCGTTCAACGTCCTTGTAAGTATCGATCGCGGTCCAAAATCCGTCATGGCGATAAACGGATATCTGGGAATCCGCGGCAAGGCGGTGCAGCGGTTCCTGTTCAAACGCGCAGTCTTCAGAAGGGATATACTCGAAGACCTCTTTTTTCAGAACCATAAATCCGCCGTTTATGATGTCCTTCAGCACGGGCTTTTCCCGGAAGGCCGTGACATTTCCATCCCGAAGCTGCATAACTCCGAACGGCGAGACCGGGTTTACCCCCGTCAGCGTGGCGATTTTGCCGGACCGCGTGTGACAGTCCTGCAGAGCGTGTAAATCCACGTTGCTCAGCCCGTCGCCGTAGGTCAGCATAAACCGATCCGAATCAATGTATTCCCGGATCTTTTTGATTCTGCCGCCCGTCAGCGTCTCCGGACCCGTGTCGACAACCGTAACGTTCCAGTCCTCATCCCGGCTGGTCAGGTACCGGACCTCCCCGCTGTGCCCGGTTTGAATTGAAAAATCGTTATTCAGCCACCGCATTTCCATAAAGTATCGTTTGATCATGTCGCCCCGGTAACCGACGCACAGGATAAAATCATGCAGTCCGTAAAAAGAATAATGCTTCATGATATGCCAGAGAATCGGCCTTCCGCCGACCTGAACCAGAGGTTTGGGCCGGAATTCCGTTTCCTCCCTCATCCGCGTTCCTTTTCCTCCGCACAGGATTACCGTTTGCATTGCATCTTCCGCTCTCCAATCGTCTCATCTATATGCGCCGTTCATAACATAAATCCGGTCTGACTCAGTATATGCGGGATCTCTTTTCCAGGTTCAGGATACGGTACATAATTCCATATATGAATTTTATCCGTTTCCATGGGAACGGCGCCTTGTTTGTACGCATATACTGGCAAAAGCCGCAGGAAGCATCCATGGATCATTACAGCGGCTGGAAATTTGATGTGCAGGTGAAATATATGAGCAATATAGCATTGCAAATCGAACGGTCGGCAAGCGGGTCGATCGCAGCCGGCAGCAATGTAATTTTTGATACAACCGTGTATCTTGCGGGGAATGTCACCTATAACAGCACGACCGGAGTCATTACCTTTTTAGAGGCCGGCCGATACTCACTAAGCTGGTGGGTAGCCACGCAGGCGACGCTTTCCAGCAACGGAACCGTTTTTGCCCTGTCCTCTTCGCAGGGGGATTTTTTGGAGGGGAATTCTCCGTTAAGGGCGGATGAAGTTTCCGGGATCGGCATTATCGACGTGACTGTGGCGCCCGTAACGGTTTCACTGGTGAACGCCAGTACAACCGATGTGTTTTATGCGAACGTTGTCCCGTTGAAAGCGACCCTGGTTGTAATTGAGGACGATCTGGTCGGACCGACGGGAGGAACTACCGGGCCGACAGGGCCAACAGGGCCGACAGGGCCAACAGGGCCGACAGGACCAACGGGTGCAGCCGGACTGACAGGACCGACCGGGGACACCGGACCGACCGGACCAATCGGAGACACCGGGCCGACAGGACCGACCGGGGACACCGGACCGACAGGACCAGTCGGAGATACCGGACCGACAGGACCGACCGGGGACACTGGACCGACCGGACCAATCGGAGATACCGGACCGACAGGACCGACCGGGGACACCGGACCAACAGGACCGACCGGAGACACCGGACCGACCGGACCAATCGGAGATACCGGACCGACAGGACCGACCGGGGACACCGGACCAACAGGACCGACCGGAGACACCGGACCGACCGGACCGACCGGAGACACCGGACCGACCGGACCAATCGGAGACACCGGACCGACCGGACCGACCGGAGACACCGGACCGACAGGACCGACCGGAGACACCGGACTGACAGGACCAATCGGAGACACCGGACCGACAGGACCGACCGGAGACACCGGACCGACAGGACCAATCGGAGACACCGGACCGACAGGACCGACCGGAGACACCGGGCCAATAGGCCCAACGGGCGACACCGGACCGACAGGCCCAATCGGCGATACCGGACCGACAGGCCCAATCGGCGATACCGGACCGACAGGACCGACCGGAGACACCGGACCGACAGGACCGACCGGAGACACCGGACCAATAGGCCCAACGGGCGACACCGGACCGACAGGCCCAATCGGCGATACCGGACCGACAGGACCGACCGGAGACACCGGGGCAATAGGCCCAACGGGCGACACCGGACCAACAGGACCGACCGGAGACACCGGGCCAATAGGCCCAACGGGCGACACCGGACCGACCGGACCGACCGGCGATACCGGAGCAACCGTCCAGTTACGTGGAATTCAGACTCAGCTTGACGACAGCCCCGGAGGCACCGTGACCGACGGTTCAGCGGTACTCTTCAATACAATTCTTAGTGACCAAAGCCCCAATATCTCTTATAATGCCGCAACCGGTGAATTCACCATTACCGAAGTAGGAATTTACTATGTCAGTTGGTGGATTGCAGAAGACAGCGCCGGTGTTGCGACATCGGTAAACTTCAGCGTAACACTGAACAGCGTTCCAGGACCGGTCGCATACTCGCCATTAACGACGGGCCAGGTCAATGGCAGTGCAATCGTCACGGTAGGCGCCACTCCCGCTACCGTCACTTTAACGAACCAATCGGGAGCTACCGTAACCTATTCCACTACAGCTGTTCAGGCAGGCATAACCATCATTGAAGTAAGCCTTTAATGAACTCGGGAGGAAAGTAATTTGAGCAATATTGCCCTACAAATAGAACGAACCGCCGTCGGCGGGAATATCGCTCCGGGCGGAAACGTCATTTTTAATAATGTTATTTATTCATCAGGCAATATCCTATATAATTCCGCGACCGGCGTCATTACAATCGGCGATAACGGAAGATATGTTTTTAACTGGTGGCTTGCCACTCAAACCTCATCCGGAGCATCCGGGATCGACTACGCGCTGGTTTCTTCGCAAGGCGACAATATTGAAGGCGTGCTGCCTATTCGAACCGGTGAGGCTTATGGCATAGGAATTATAGAAGTAAACACTGCGCCTGTTACTGTATCTCTGCAAAACGCAACTGCAGGTACTACGATTTTAACCTCACAGTTTTCTCCCAACGCATCCCTTACCGTCGTGGAAGACGACACGTTGGGGGAAACCGGACCAACCGGGCCGACAGGACCCGCGGGCGGACCAACCGGGCCGACTGGGCCAACCGGACCGTCCGGCGGACCCGTGGGACCAACCGGACCGACAGGGCCAACCGGACCAACCGGCGTAACAGGTCCCACGGGCCATAGCGGAGCACAGGGTCCTCAGGGAGCAATGGGATTTGTGGGACCGGCAGGACCGGCAGGGCCGACCGGTCCGACCGGGCCGTCCGGCGGACCTATGGGACCGACCGGAGCAACCGGACCAACCGGGCCGTCCGGGTCGACCGGGCCGAGCGGAACAACCGGGCCGACAGGTCCGACGGGATCTACCGGTGATACCGGACCGATCGGACCGGCGGGCGGACCAACGGGGCCAACCGGGCCAACCGGACCTGGCGGACCCGCGGGCGGGCCTACGGGGCCAACCGGACCGACAGGGGCCGCGGGTTCCGTCGGAGCAACCGGACCTACAGGACCGACTGGGGCCGCGGGTTCCGTCGGAGCAACCGGACCTACAGGACCGACTGGGGCCGCAGGTTCCGTCGGAGCGACCGGGCCAACCGGAGACACTGGACCGACTGGGGCCACGGGTTCTGTCGGAGCGACCGGGCCGACCGGCGACACCGGAGCAACCGGACCTACAGGACCGACTGGGGCCGCAGGTTCCGTCGGAGCGACCGGACCGACCGGAGACACCGGAGCAACCGGGCCGACTGGCGACACAGGACCGACGGGCGACACCGGACCGACTGGAGATACCGGACCGACCGGAGATACCGGACCAACCGGAGATACCGGACCAACCGGAGACACAGGACCGACCGGAGACACAGGACCGACCGGAGACACAGGACCGACCGGAGACACAGGACCGACGGGCGACACCGGACCGACTAGCGACACCGGACCAACTGGCGACACCGGGCCAACCGGCGACACCGGACCGACCGGAGACACCGGAGCAACCGGAGACACAGGACCGACGGGCGACACCGGACCGACTGGAGATACCGGACCGACCGGAGATACCGGACCAACCGGAGATACCGGACCGACCGGAGACACAGGACCGACCGGAGACACAGGACCGACCGGAGACACAGGACCGACGGGCGACACCGGACCGACGGGCGACACCGGACCAACTGGCGACACCGGGCCAACCGGAGACACCGGACCGACCGGAGATACCGGGCCGACGGGCGACACCGGACCAACCGGCGACACCGGACCAACCGGCGATACCGGGCCAACCGGCGACACCGGACCGACCGGAGACACCGGAGCAACCGGGCCGACTGGCGACACGGGACCGACCGGAGACACGGGGCCAACCGGCGACACCGGACCGACCGGAGATACCGGACCGACCGGAGACACCGGACCGACCGGAGACACCGGACCGACGGGCGACACCGGACCGACGGGCGACACCGGACCAACTGGCGACACCGGGCCGACCGGAGACACCGGGCCGACCGGCGACACCGGGCCGACCGGCGACACCGGGCCAACGGGGCCAACCGGTGATACCGGACCAACCGGCGATACCGGGCCAACTGGCGACACTGGACCAACCGGAGACACAGGACCGACCGGAGACACAGGACCGACGGGCGACACCGGACCGACTGGCGACACCGGACCAACTGGCGACACCGGGCCAACCGGAGACACCGGGCCAACCGGCGACACCGGGCCAACCGGCGACACCGGACCGACCGGAGACACCGGACCGACAGGAGACACCGGGCCAACGGGGCCAACCGGTGATACCGGACCAACCGGCGATACCGGGCCGACTGGAGATACCGGGCCGACCGGAGACACAGGACCAACTGGACCAACGGGTGACACCGGACCGACGGGTGACACTGGACCGACCGGAGATACCGGGCCAACCGGCGACACCGGACCGACGGGCGACACCGGACCAACGGGCGATACCGGGCCGACCGGAGACACCGGACCGACAGGAGACACCGGGCCAACGGGGCCAACCGGTGATACCGGACCAACCGGCGATACCGGACCGACTGGAGATACCGGGCCGACCGGAGATACCGGGCCGACCGGAGATACCGGGCCGACCGGCGACACTGGACCGACCGGAGACACCGGGCCAACGGGGCCAACCGGTGATACCGGACCGACTGGAGATACCGGGCCGACCGGAGATACCGGGCCAACTGGCGACACTGGACCGACCGGAGACACCGGGCCAACGGGGCCAACCGGCGACACCGGACCAACCGGCGATACCGGACCGACTGGAGATACCGGGCCGACCGGAGATACCGGGCCGACCGGCGACACTGGACCGACCGGAGACACCGGGCCAACGGGGCCAACCGGTGATACCGGACCGACTGGCGACACCGGGCCGACCGGAGATACCGGGCCGACCGGCGACACTGGACCGACCGGAGACACCGGGCCAACGGGGCCAACCGGTGATACCGGACCAACGGGCGACACCGGACCAACCGGCGATACCGGGCCAACCGGCGACACCGGGCCGACAGGCGACACCGGGCCGACGGGCGACACCGGACCGACTGGCGACACCGGGCCAACGGGAGACACCGGGCCAACCGGTGATACCGGACCAACCGGCGACACCGGACCAACCGGCGATACCGGACCAACCGGCGACACCGGACCAACCGGAGACACCGGGCCAACGGGCGACAACGGGCCAACGGGGCCAACTGGTGACACCGGACCGACCGGCGACACCGGGCCAACTGGTGACACCGGACCAGGCGTAACAACCTTCGGTTATGTTTACAATTCAGGAACACAGGCCGTTGCCAGCGGCGCCGACGTCACATTCAGCAACAACGGTCCTCTCAGCGGAATTACCCATACCGCCGGTACAGCCCAAGTAACCGTGCCGTCCACAGGAACGTATCAAATCGACTATTATATCAACATTACGGCGGGAACGGGAGCTTCCCTCTCCATTGCAGTGAACGGAACTCCGGACGCATCAACGACCATCGATCTGCTGGTCGGGACCGGCGTGGTTTCCGGCACCGCAATGCTGACGCTGGCGGGCGGCGATGTTTTGACCCTTAGAAACAGTTCCGGCGCCACCGCATTTACTTTGGGAACCTCTGTCAGCTCGCAATTTGACGTAATCTTTTTAAGCTAATCCTTTTCGGGGGCCGCCGCTGCGGCGGCGACCCCCCAGTTTTATAAAAGAGGTGTTTTCATACGGGCAACTATAAAATCTGCGTTTACGCAATCACCAAAAACGAGGAGCAGTTTGTCGACCGCTGGATGGACGCTGTCAGCGAGGCCGACCTTGTCGTCGTCGCCGACACCGGCTCCACCGACCGCACGGTTGAAAAGCTCCGGGCGCGCGGCGCGCAGGTATACCGCGAAGAGATCAAGCCCTGGCGTTTCGATGCCGCAAGGAACGCGGCGATGGACCATATTCCGGAAGACGTTGACATCTGCGTGCCAAACGATCTGGACGAGGTTTTTGAAAAAGGCTGGCGGGAAAAGCTGGAGGCGGTCTGGCAGCCGGACCTTACACGCGTCAAGTATCTGTTCACCTACAGCTACAAGGAAAACGGAACACCGGATAAACAATACATGATGGAAAAGATTCATTGCCGGAAGGGATTCCGCTGGATTCACCCGGTCCATGAACTCTTGTCCTACAGCGGTGGCAGACCGGAAAAAAGCGTGTGGGTTCCCGGTCTCATTCTGAATCATTATCCGGACCTTTCCAAACCGAGAAGCCAGTACCTGCCCCTGCTGGAACTCTCCGCCAAAGAAAATCCAGAGGACGACCGGGTCATTTTCTGGCTCGGGCGCGAGTATCTGTATTACAAAAGATATGATGAAAGCATTGCGACTCTGCGGCGCTACTTAGACATGCCAAGCGCTGTCTGGACGGAGGAACGCTGCGCTGCCATGCGCTTTATTTCGCAGTGCCTCGCCGAACAGAAAAAGCCGGATGAAGCGAAAGAGTGGCTCTACCGCGCAATCGGCGAGTGCCCTTCCGTAAGGGAGCCTTATTATTACATGGCGAATCTTGCTTATCTGCAAGGCGACTGGTTCCTTCTGTTTGACATGTGCGAGCAGGCGCTCACCATCAAGAACCGTTCGGGCAGCTATTTGCTGGAACCCCGCTGCTGGGGATCGTTTTTTTATGATTACGGCTCCATTGCGTGCTATCGCCTCGGCCTTTACCAGAAATCACTGGAATACGCTCGGAGCGCCGCAGAGCTTTCGCCGGACGATCCGAGGATTCGGCGGAATCTTGAACTGATCCGTGCAATGGCTGATTCGGATGCCGGGAAGGAGCGTGCAGACCATGAGTCGCTATAAAATCTGCGTCTACGCCATCTGTAAAAACGAGGAGCAGTTTGTCGACCGCTGGATGGACTCCATGAGTGAGGCGGACCTGGTGGTTGTCACCGATACCGGCTCCACGGACAAAACCGCGGAAAAGCTGATTTCGCGAGGGGCGGCCGTCTATTCCGAAGAGATTGATCCCTGGAGGTTCGACGAGGCAAGGAACCGCTCGCTTGACCACGTTCCGGAGGACGTCGATATCTGCGTCTGCACCGATCTTGACGAAATTTTTGAAAAAGGCTGGCGCCGCTGTATTGAAAAGGCGTGGCAAAAAGGTACAACCATGGGCAAATACCTGTATAACTGGAGCCTGAAGCCGGACGGAACCCCCGCGGTGCAGTTCCGTTACTTTAAATGCCATGCAAGGCACGGCTACCGCTGGCTCCACCCCGTCCACGAATGCCTTGGCTACGTCGGGACTGAGCCGCAGCGAGTGGTCTTTATTCCCGGAATGGTTCTGAATCATCACCCCGACCCGAACAAATCGAGAAGCTCCTATCTGCCGCTTTTGGAAATGGCCGTAAAGGAAGAGCCGAGCGACGACCGAATGACGTATTACCTCGGCCGGGAATATATGTACCGGGGCCGCTGGCAGGACTGTATCAATACCATGCTGCGTTATCTCTCCCTGCCCACCGCCGTCTGGCGGGAGGAGCGCTGTGCTTCCATGCGCTGGACCGCCGCTTCCTTTTTCAGCCTGTCGCAGGTTTCAGAAGCATACCGCTGGTATTACCGCGCAATCGGCGAAGCCCCCTGGATGCGCGACGCTTATGTGGAATTTGCCAGGATGGCTTACCGGCTCGGCGACTGGCCGACCGTATTCTGCATGACGGAAGAAGCGCTCAAAATCCGCGAGCGCTCCCCCGTTTATGTCAACGCGGCTTACTCATGGGATTATACGCCCGACGATCTCTGCTCCATTGCCTGCTTTCAGCTGGGGATGTATGAGCGTTCCCTGGAGCACGCAAAGGCCGCGCTGGCATTCAGCCCGGAGGACCAGAGACTGAAAAACAATCTCAGTCTGATCGAGAAAAAGCTGAAAGATACTTCGCCAGAACATGAGAAATCCCCCGGATGATAACAAAATTCATCCGGGAGAACCGCATAGGACTGTTCGGTTGATTTTACTTGACGGCTTTGAGGTAATCGCAGGCAAACCGGGCATAAAGCGCGGAGCCGCGCTGCAGGGCCGCCTCATCCACCTTGAATTTGTCGCTGTGGTTGGAATAAACCGCGCCGATGTTCGGGTTGCCCGCTCCGAGAAATGCGAAATAGCCGGGCGCTTTTTCCATGTAATAGCAGAAATCCTCTGAACCCGTCAGTTTCTCGACCGGAATGATTCCATCCTCTCCGTACAGACCGACGGCGGCGTCATGCGCAACACGGTTCAGAAGAGCATCGTCGTTACTGACCGGATCCGTGAATTTTGCGTATTCCAATTCCGCGGTCGCGCCGAATACCGAGGCGGTCTGCTGTGCGATTTTCCTCAGCACGTCTTGTGCATCGTCGGCCGTTTTCCTCGAAAACGTGCGCAGGGTTCCTTCCATCTCCACACGCTGTGGAATAATGTTGAACCGGTCGCCGCCGTGAATGGTGCCGACCGTTACCACCAGCGGGCTCAGCGGGTCGTTCATCCGGCTGACATAGCTTTGCAAATTCATGACGATGGAGGAGGCCGCTGCAATCGCGTCCGTTCCGAGGTGAGGGGTGGAACCGTGAGCGGCCGCGCCCTTCACAATGATTTTAAAGGACGCCGCGGCAGCCATGCGGCTGCCCTCCTGAACATTGATTTTCGGGCCGCGCATCACCGCGAAAATATGCATTCCCATCACGGCGTCGACGCCGTCCATCACGCCTTCTTTCACCATGTATTCCGCGCCGTTGCCGGCTTCTTCGGCAGGCTGAAAAATCAGCTTCACGTCGCCTTCCAGCTCGTCCCTGATCTCCGTCAGGATTTTTGCCGCGCCGAGCAGCATGGAAATATGGCAGTCATGCCCGCAGGCGTGCATTTTACCGGGATTCAGCGAGCGGAACGGAACCTCCGCGTTTTCCTGGATCGGAAGGGCGTCGATATCCGCCCGAAGCGCAACTGTTTTTCCGGGTTTTCCGCCATGGATCATACCTGTTACCCCTGTTTTGGAATAGCGCTTTGTTTCAATGCCCATGTCCTTGAGTTCGGCTTCAATGGTATTGGTGGTATTCTCCTCTTCCCAGCTCAGTTCCGGGTGCTGGTGAAAGTATCTTCTTTTTTCAATGACGTAGCTTTCATATTTTTCCGCAAGTTCTTTGATCGGCATCCTGTATCCCTTCCTTTTCTTATTACAGATTTTTCACAAAATCGGAGATCCGCTTTACGCCTTCCAAAAGATTTTTCTGAGAAGTGACATACGAAATCCGAACATACTCCGTTCCGCCCGGCCCAAACGCGGTTCCGGGTACCACAGCCACCCTTGCTTCGCGCAGAAGCCGCATTGCGAAATCCTCTGAAGTGAGTCCCGTTCCCGAAATATTTACATAAAGGTAAAACGCCCCGTTCGGCTTTACGCATTTTAAACCTTCAATTTTTTCAATTCCCTCGACCAGCAAGTCTCTTCGAACGCGAAATTCGTCGATCATTTGCCCAACGGAATCCTGCGGGCCGCTCAGCGCTTCCACTGCGGCGTACTGCGCCATCGTGTTGACGCAGGAAATCACGTCGTCCTGCATGCTGATCATCAGGCGGATCATTTCCGGAGAAGACACCGCATAGCCGACGCGCCACCCCGTCATCGCATAAGTCTTGGAAAAGCTGTCGATGATAACCGTCCGCTCCTGCATGCCGGGAAAAGACGCGATGCTCACTACGGGTACTCCCCCGTAATTGTAATCCTGATATACCTCGTCGGAGATGACATAAAGATCATGTTTCACGGCAATTTCCGCTATTTTCCCAAGCGTCTCCGGGCTGATGATACTCCCGATCGGATTGGAAGGAGAGTTCAGCAAAATTGCTTTCGTTTTCGGTGTAACCGCTTTTTCCAGATCTTCACAGTCCATGATGAAGCCGTTTTCCTCACGCAGGGTGACAAATTTCGGCACGGCGCCGATGGAAATCGCCTGGCCGAGATAATTGGAAAACAACGGAACCCCAATGATGATTTCGTCCCCCGGATTCAGCAGCGCTTTCATGGAAAGGTACAGTGCTCCGGTCGCCCCGTTTGTTACAATCACCTGCTGTTCCGGGTCTGCGTGAATTCCTTTCCTTTTCCCTACGCTTTCGGCGATCAAGGCTCTCAGCTGAGGAATGCCCGCGCTGACGGTGTATCCGGTTTTTCCCTCGTGAAGCGCCCTGCAGGCTGCTTCCACAATATGCTCCGGCGTCGGGAAATCCGGCTCGCCGACCATCAGCTTGACGCAGTCGTCCATTTTTACGGCAAGATTGAAAATCTTGCGGATTCCGGAAGTCGGCGCGGCCAGCGCGTTGACGGATAAACTTTTCATCGTATCTCTCCTAACTTGATTTCAGACAATGCCGATTACCGGAGCGCCGCTGGTTTTACCTCCGGCGGAATCGGGCAAAGATAGCTCTCTCCATGCAGGGTTTCCTTCCACTCTTCCCGCGCCCGGCTCACGATTTCAGGGTGCTCAAAAAGCTCCGCCGCGGTCAGCGCGATGGTTTTCGCCGCCAGCAGCATTCCCTTGTGGCAAATTCCGGACTTTCCCTGCGAAACCACCTGCCAGGAGTGCCCGGGGGTACCGAAGGCCTGCGTCACGGCGGAGCACTGTGCGGTGGGCACAATCCAGCTGACGTCGCCGACGTCCGTTGACCCGGGCATCGGCGTATCCGATTTTTGATACGGACTGACAAAACCGGCAATTCCGGTTTCCCGGATGACGCCGAGCTCTTCCCGGTCGCGAACCCGGGCGTTCGCGGTGGCTTTCTGGGTCGCAGTCAGCGTTTCTCCGATTTCTTTCGCGAACCCGATCTCCTCGCCGTCAGCCTGCCACGGGCCCAGCTCTTTCATCTTTTCGCTCATCAGGCGACTCAGAGTATCGTTCGGAATATAATCGGTGTAGCCGCTGTCAATGACGGTTTCAAAGGCGGTGCCGGTCATCAGTGCCGCACCGTTTGCGATTTTAACCACGCGGTCAAAAATTTCTTTCGCCTGCCGGAATTTCGGGGCACGAACCACGTACAGGACTTCCGCGTTTGCCTGCACCACATTCGGGGAAAGCCCGCCCGCGTTCGTGATCGCGTAATGGATTCTTGCCTCCGGAATCACGTGCTCGCGCAGATAGTTGGCGCCGACGTTCATCAGTTCCACGGCATCCAGCGCGCTGCGGCCAAGCTGCGGAGCCGCGGCCGCGTGAGAGCTGATTCCGCTGAATTTGAAATACGCCTGTGTCACGGCAAGGCTGCTGCATCCCCAGACTTCGTTCATATCGCCCGGATGCCAGGAGAGAGCCGCGTCCAAATCGTCAAAGACTCCCTCGCGCGCCATAAACGCCTTTCCGCTCCCTACTTCTTCCGCGGGGCACCCGTAGTACCGGACCGTCCCCGAAAGTTGATGCTCCTTTCTATAATCCTTGACCGCAACGGCGGCCGCCAGGGCACCGACGCCAAGGGCGTTATGGCCGCAGCCGTGCCCGCTGCCGCCCGGAACCAGCGGCTTTTTTTCCGTAATTCCGGCTACCTGGCTCAAGTCAAACAGAGCGTCGAATTCACCCAGGATCCCAATCACGGGTTCCCCGCTGCCGAAACTGCCGACGAAAGCCGTCTGCATTCCGGCAAGCCCTGTTGTAACCTCAAACCCCTCTTCCCTAAGAATTTTACAGAGCAATTCCGCAGACCGATATTCTTCAAACCGTGTTTCCGCATAATCCCAGATGGAATCGCTTGCCCGCTCGTAAAGCTCCTTTTTCCCGTCAATCAGCATGGATATTTTTTCTTTGCACGCCATATTTCAGTCCTCCTTTCATCCGTCAGCGCGAGGCATGCGGCTGAAAGCCTTCCGGTATCAGGCAGTCGTATGGTTCTCCGTTCAGCCTTTCTTTCAGTTCCTCTTTCGCCTGTTCGCAGAGTTCCGGCTTTTGAAACAGCCTGAGCCCCGTCAGGGCCATTACTTTGCCGGCATACAGCATCCCCGTGTGGCTGATCCCGGATTTTCCCTGTGAAACGATCTGCCAGGAATGCCCCGGCGTGCCGAGCGCCTGCGTGGCGGCGGTCAGCTGAACCGTCGGTACCTTCCAGCTCACGTCGCCCACGTCGGTGGAAAACGGCGTCGCCTTTTCCGTCGGATGGTAGGGCATCACAAATTCGGCCAGGGCGCAGCTTTTCAGCCGCTCCGCAGTTTTTTGGTCAAACCGTCCCAAACAGGCCGCTTTCTGCTCCGGAGTCAGGGTCTTTTCAATTTCCCTCGCAAACGCCTGGTCTTCCTCACTGAAAACCGGTCCTCCCAGTTCTTCCATCACTTCCTGCATCACCTTGCCAAGCGTGTCGTTTGGAACCAGGTCGGCGGTCCCCCCGTCCGGAATCATTTCCACCTGCGTTTCCGTCATCAGCGCCGCGCCCTTTGCGATGTCGCAGACACGGTCATAAATTTCCCGGACCTGAGGAATCGTCGGCGCGCGCAAAAGAGAAAGGACTTCCGCTTTCGCCTGAACCACATTCGGGGAAACTCCGCCCGAATCGGTGACGGCATAGTGCATTCTGGCGTCCTGCATCACATGCTCCCGCAGAAAATTCACCCCCACGTCCATCAGCTCCGCCGCGTCGAGGGCGCTGCGGCCCAGGTGCGGGTCGCTGGCCGCGTGGGAGCTGGTCCCGCTGAAAACAAAATAGGTTTCAATATTGGCGAGCGTTCCGGAAGCCATGACGCGGTTCAGGTCGCCCGGGTGCCAGGTGATTGCCGTATCCAGTCCGTCAAAGAGATGGTCGCGGGCCATAAAAACCTTGCCGCCCCCGCCCTCTTCCGCCGGGCAGCCGTAATATTTTACGGTGCCGAGCCTCCGGTCTCCTTCAGATAATCTTTCAGCGCAATCGCTGCCGCAAGCGACGCCACGCCCAGCGCGTTATGTCCGCATCCGTGCCCGTTCGCGCCTTGGACCAGCGGCTTTTTCTCCGCGACGCAGGGCTCCTGGCTCAGGCTGGAAAGCGCGTCGTACTCGCCGAGCAGGGCGATTACCGGCTTGCCGCCGCCATAAGCCGCGATGAATGCGGTGTCCATACCCGCAACTCCGGTTTCGACCTGAAAGCCCTCCCGTTTCAGGATTTCACAAAGCAGCGCGGCCGATTTGGTTTCCTGAAAGCGGGTTTCCGCGAATTCCCAGATCCGGTCCGCCGCATCAAGATACCGTACGGATTTCTCGTCGATGGAAGCCAGTATCGATTCCGTTTCCGTCATAAGGCAATCCTTCTTTCAAAACGCAGCCCGCCGTCGCGGCGGGCCACAGTCGTAATTTCATGATCAGGACATGCTTTTGGGGTCGATCGCATCCCGAAGACCGTCGCCGACAAAATTGACCGCCAGAACGCTGAGCATGATCATCACTCCGGGCGGGACCCACAGCCATGGCTGAGAGGTCAAAATCGTCAGGGACTGCGCGTCGGTCAGCATGTTGCCCCAGCTTGCGGTCGGCGGCTGTACGCCGAGCCCTAGGAAGCTCAGCCCGGCTTCCATCAGGATGTTGCCGGCGATGCCGAACGTCGCGTTGACCAGAATCGGCGCAAGAGTATTGGGCAGAATGTGCTTGAACAGCTTGCGCGGAACGTGATATCCCAGCGCGGTGCAGGCTTTCATATAATCGGACTGCTTTACGCTCAGCACATTGCCGCGCACCAGCCGCGTCACCTGCGGCCAGCCCAAAAGCCCGAGGACCAGGGTAATGTTCCTTGTGTTCGGCCCGACAATGCTGACAACCACGAGGATCAGCATCAGTTGGGGGAACGACATGAAAATATCGCAGATTCTCATGATCAGCATGTCGATCGCCTTGCCGAAATAGCCGCTGATCAGGCCCAGGACCGTGCCGATGACAACGGAGATGGCGACCGTCAGGAACCCGACGGTCAGGGAGACGCGCGTACCGAAGATCAGACGGCTCAGCACGTCTCTGCCGACACGGTCCGTGCCGAGCGGATATTCTGCGGACGGCGCCGCGTTAAAGGTATTCGTAATCGCGTTCGGGTCATGCGGGGCAATCGCCGGGGCAAACAGCGCGCATACAATTAAAAGAAGAACGACCAAGACCCCTGCCACCGCAAGCTTATGTTTCAGAAAGCGGCGTATCACCATGTGCAAATAGGTTTCCTGCACGGCTCCGAATTCCAGCGTATCCGGCGTATCGGGTTCAGGCGCGCCGGGATTTACTGCGTTCGGTACTTTCAGTTCTGCAACTGCCATGTCTTCCGCTCCTTTTAATTGTATTTGACGCGCGGGTCCACCACGGAATACATAATATCCGTCAGCAGATTCGCGGCCAGCACCATGACCGCGGCGATCAGGTTGATCGCCATTAAGGTCGGGTAATCGCGGCCTGAAATCGAGTCGATGGTCAGCTGGCCGATTCCGGGCCAGGCAAAGATCTGTTCCGTAATTACCGCGCCGCCAAACAGAAGCGGAATCTGCATGCCGATGACCGTGATGATTGTAATCAGCGCGTTGCGCAGGGCGTGCCGGTTTATAACGACGGATTCCTTCAATCCTTTCGCGCGCGCGGTTCTCAGGTAATCCTGTCCCAGGATTTCCAGCATGCCGGAACGGACGTAACGAATATCCTGCCCGGCGATCTGCACCGCGAGCACAATCACAGGAAGAACCAGATGCGCGGCCGTGTCGGCAATGCCGTTGTTGCCGCCCAGTGTGAACATGCCCGAGGACGGGAGAACTTTCAGCCTGACCGCGAAGATATAAATCAGGCCGAGGCC
The DNA here is from genome assembly GCF_009746625.1 of Caproicibacter fermentans. Classification (GTDB taxonomy): domain Bacteria; phylum Bacillota; class Clostridia; order Oscillospirales; family Acutalibacteraceae; genus Caproicibacter; species Caproicibacter fermentans. Next base: position 335,153 of record NZ_VWXL01000014.1, on the reverse strand, counting down.
AAGGAAAAAATTCGGGATGGAGACGCCGAAAAACGCTCCGCCGGTCGCGACGTAATCCAGCGTGGAATTCTGATGCGTCGCGCTGACAATGCCGAGCGGCACCGCGATCAGCAGCCCGACAATCAGCGAAAGACCCATCAGCAGCATGGTCGGACCGATCCGCTGCGCCAGCATATCACCGACCGGCTGATACGTCGTCATGGAATAGCCGAAATTCAGCTGCAGAATGTTCACCAGCCAGTGCCAGTACTGCACATACAGCGGCTGATTCAGGCCGAGAGCCGCCTTCTTTAATTCCAGCGCGGCGCCCGTCACATTCGGGCTGACCATCATGTCGACCGGATTTCCGGGGGCCATATTGACAATCAGAAAATCTATAATTGTAATCCCGAGCAGAATCGGAATTGCAATCAGAATCCGTCGGATAATATAGTTAAACAATCCAGTTCACCGGCCTTTCCTCACAAATCGACTTTCAGGCAGGCGACTTTGTGAGCCCTGCCCTTTAATACGGGGGTCTGCCTGCTGCACTCTTCGGTCGCCATCGGGCAACGGGTATGGAATCGGCAGCCGGAAGGTGGATTCGCGGGGCTGGGAACATCCCCTTCCAAAACGATTCGTTCCTTGCCCCGCAGGTGCGGATTCGGAATCGGATACGCTTCCATCAGCACCTTGGTGTAGGGGTGCAGCGGGCGGGAAAAAATCTCATCCCTTGACGCGATTTCAACGATTTTGCCCAGATACATCACCGCGACGCGGCTGCTGACGTAGCGGACGGAGCCGAGGCCGTGCGCGATAAACAGATAGGTCAGATTCATTTCCTGCTGCAGGTCGCGAAGCAGATTCAAAATCTGTGCCTGAATCGAAACATCCAGAGCGGACACGGGCTCGTCGCAGACAATCAGCTTCGGGTGCACCGTCAGGGCCCGCGCGATTCCGACTCTCTGCCGCTGTCCGCCGGAAAACTCATGCGGATACCTCTGTTTGCATCCTTTGGGGAGCCCGACCAGATCCAGCAAACGGTCGACCTCCGCGCTGATTTTATCTTTGGGAACAATGTGATGAACGATCAGCGGTTCCTCCAGAATATCCACAATGCGTTTGCGCGGATTCAAAGAAGAGTAAGGATCCTGGAAAATCATCTGCAGCTTGGTTCGAATGCCGTAGAGGCTCTTCTGGTCCATCGCTTCAATATTCTTGCCTTCGAACACAATCTCTCCGTCCGTCGGCGTTTCCAGCCGGCAAAGAGTTCTGCCAAGAGTCGATTTGCCGCAGCCGGATTCCCCCACCAGACCGAGCGTTTCCCCGGGGAGAATGCTGAGGTCCACGCCGTCGACCGCCTTTACATAGCCTACCGTTTTTGAAATAATGCCCCGGCGGATGGGGTAGTAGAGCTTGACCTGTTTGGTTGTGAGTATGGGAGCCTGCGCTTGATTCATCTCAGCCATCCGTCAGGCCTCCTTCTTCTGTGGCAGATTTCCGGCGAAAAAGCACCGCGCAAGGTGGCCCTCGCCCTGCTGTGTCAGCGGAGGCGCCTCGTTCCGGCAGCGTTCCGTCACGTATTTGCAGCGGTTGCAGAAACGGCACCCCCTGATTTTCTGGTACATGGAAGGCACGGTGCCGGTTATGGATTCCAGCCGTTTGGAATCGTCCAGGTCTACGGTCGGAATCGAATTCATCAGGCCGATGGTATACGGATGCGCCGGATGATCAAACAGAGTGTAGACATCCGCGGATTCAATCACCTGGCCGGCATACATCACGATGATGCGGTCCGCCATCTCCGCAACGACGCCGAGGTCATGCGTAATCAGCATAATGGAGGTTCCGGATTCCTTGCGCAGCTTCTTCATCAGCTCCAGAATCTGCGCCTGAATGGTTACATCAAGAGCTGTTGTCGGTTCGTCCGCAATCAACAGCTTCGGTTTGCAGGAAAGTGCCATTGCGATCATCACACGCTGACGCATCCCGCCGGACAGCTCATGAGGGTAGTTGTCTATCACGGATTCCGCACGCGGGATTCCGACCTTTTTCAGCATTTCAATCGCATAGGCGCGCGATTCCTTCTTTCCCATCTGAAGATGAAGGCAAATTGTTTCCTGCATCTGATAGCCGATGGTGAAAACCGGGTTCAGGGACGTCATCGGTTCCTGAAAGATCATGGAAATCCGGCCGCCGCGAATTTTTCTCATTTCTTTTTCGTTCATCTTGGCAAGGTCCTGATTCTCAAATTGAATCTCGCCCTTGCTGATGCGTCCGCTTTTTCCCAGAAGCCGGATGATCGACAGGGATGTTACGCTTTTGCCGCATCCCGATTCCCCTACGATTCCCAGGGTTTCTCCGGGGTTCAGGTCAAAGCTGACATCCTCAACGGAAACGATTTCTCCCGCGTCGGTATGGAACGCCGTTTGCAAATTCCTCACGGACAGCATGTATCCCATTCCTTACAACCTCATTTCTTCCTATCATGGCTTTGCCGCGGCTGCGGCCGTGATCAATAAGAATGATGCCAAACGGAAGCGCCGCGCTTCCGTTTGGCAGGCAGGCTACGCTGATTTGTGCTTACTTGATATCCCAGTCCTGAACATTGACGGTCATACCGTAGATTTTCGGCTTCCCGGTAACGATTCTCTTGTTGACCGCCATCAGCTCATAAGAAGCGTACAATGCGGGAGTCGGCATTTCGTCGGCAAGTATTTCCTGCAGCTTCATGTAATCTTCCTTGATTTGGTTTTCATCCGTCTCAACATAGGCGGATTCGATCAGGCTGTCGACATCCGGGTTGCTGTACTCGTTATGATCCATGCCTGTTTCATACAGGAACTGCAGCCAGCTGGTGGGGTTGGTCGGGGTCGTGGAGTTGCCGACAATCGTCAGGTCGTAATCCAGGCTGCGCAGCTTGCTCATGATGGTCGGGAAATCGTATTTCTGAATCTGGACGTTCAGGCCGAGCGCAGTCAGGTTGCTCTGCACAACGTTTGCGACGGATTCACGGGTCGTATTGCCGGTCGGGACGTTAAAACGAATAGTCTTGCCGGTATCGAATCCGGATTCGGCAAGCAGCTGTTTCGCCTTCGCGAGATCGAACACCGGAGTTGAAACATCCTGATTCAGGAATTTGTAATCGCTGGCAAACGGAAGCTGAATCAGCTCGCCTTCGCCTTTGCACAGATTGTCGTTGATGGACTTGCGGTCGATTGCCATGGAAATCGCCTGACGGACTTTTTTGTCGGTGAAAGTTTTGTTGTTGATAAACAGATACTGAATGGTCCACGGAACGCCGGGGATAATGGTGAGGTTGTCCATTGCCTTGACCTTGTCGTAATCCTCCACCGGAACGTTGCCGATGCCGGGCCAGTTCATATCGATTTCGCCGCTCTGAAGTTCCGCGGTGATATTGCTGCCCTGCATGATTTTGAAATTGAGCTCGTCAACTTTCGGCGTTCCCCGGAAATAGTCCTTGTTGGCGGCAAGCTGTACATACTGGCTCTTCTGGAAGGATACCAGCTGAAACGCGCCGTCCGTCACGGCCGCATCCTGAACCTGTTTGCTCGTGAGGACAGTGGCGGGGTCAACGTCCTTAAAAACGTGCTGCGGAACCGTTTTGATGTTTTTACAGACAGAATCTTTAAAAACATCCATCCCGGCCTTGCTCTTCAGTGTGAACTGAACGGTATGGTCATCGATCCTTTTCACGCCGGAGACTGTGTCGCCGGTGGATTTACCGGTTTTATCCGTCCCGTCAATCAGGTTAATATAAGAGCTCAGATTGGAGTTCGTTTTCGGGTTGCAGACCAGATTGGTTGTAAAAACGACGTCGTCCGCGGTAACCGGCTGACCGTCGGTCCATTTGGCGTCTTCATTCAGGTGAACCGTATAAACCTTGTTGTCCGTCGTATCCACCGAATCGGCAAGCTGGGGCTTATAGGTTCCGTCTTCGTCAAGGTCCATCAGCGGCAGATAAAGAATCTGTGTAATCCATGTGGTCGCGTTGTCGACAAAGTCCAGAGGATCCAGATTCGCGGGCGTATTGGTCAGTCCTACATTAATGGTCTTTTTAGAAGCCGCCGATGAGGTCCCCCCCGCCGATGGGCTTGCAGTTGCTGTACTTCCGCCGCATGCCGCCAGCGAGGACAGGATGGTCGCGGCAGCCAGCAGAAGCGCAATTTTTTTCATAAACTTCATTACTTTCACTCCATTCTCAAAATTCGCAATTCATAAAGCAAACGGCTTATTATAATCATTCCGGTGATCCCGGAAGCATTACCCGCGTAATTTCCTTCGGTAAAAAACGAGGGGCCCTAATCCGATTCTTTTCGGATCAGGGCCCCTTTGCCGCATGTGTATAATAATTCCGTTGAAAACAAATAAAAATGAAGCCCCATATCGTTCGATACAAGGCTCCATTGCCGGTAGACTAAGAGAAATTCAGCTTTACAGGTAATTATCTGTCAATTAAATTATTAATAGCATAGCGTGTCTGCGGTCATCTGTCAAGAGAAAGCGGTATATTTCATTGCAAAAATATACACAATATTTATTTCCAATAGCGAGTAATGTATGTCATCCTTTGTTTCATAAGCTTATTTTTTATAAGATACCTACAACCATTTTTCCTGATTTTAAAAAAACATGATCAACTTAAATATTGACCATTTCCTTTGGCGGACGTATAATTAGGAATCCAAATAAATAGGTACTCTAACTAATTTTCGAAAGGTTGTTGTCAAATGCCCGATGAAGACCGTACAGAAGAAGCAGGAAAAATGCTGCTGACTGCCCTGGTCCAGTTCGAACGCCTTCGGGGAAAAAATTATGCGGAAAAGAAGCGGGAAAACAAACCGTGCAGGCACAGCGATATATTGATTCTGTTCGCATTGAAACAAATGGAATCCAGCTGCCCGGACGGAGTCAGCATCTCGGAGCTCAGCCGGGAGCTCCATGTGAAATCGCCCACGGTAACACCCACCGTTTATCATTTGGAAACCCTGAAGCTCGTGGCAAGGGACACGGACCGAAAGGACCGGCGGATTATCCGCGTACGGTTGACCGAAGAGGGAAACCGCCTTCTTTCAGACCATCAGAAGCACTTTGCCGCTCACGTTGAGGGAATGGTTCACTATCTCGGTGTGGAGAAAAGCATTGAATTTGCAAATTTGCTCAACGAAGTATACGTCTACGAAAGTTCCAAAAGCCATGAAAACAGTAAACATCACAACCCATAAGCTCAGGAGGTTTCTGAATGCTGAAAATTTATCGGAACCTGAAGCCATATACCGTCTCTATCATTATGATTCTGGTATTTTTGTTTCTTCAGGTGATGTCCGACCTCTATCTGCCGACTCTGATGTCGGACATTGTCAACAACGGGATCATGACCAAAAATATCGGTTATATCTGGAAAACAGGGGAATACATGCTTCTGATCGCGGCGGGAGGCGTAATCTGCGCCGTCGTGGCGGGCTTTCTCGGCGCCAGGGTGTCCGTCGGCCTGGGCAGGATTCTGAGAAACCGGATTTTCCGCCGTGTGGAAAATTTTTCGCTGCATGAGTTCGACCGATTCGGTTCTTCCACTCTGATTACCAGAACAACCAACGACATTATCCAAATTCAGACCGTTACAATCATGATCATCAATATGATGATCCGCGCTCCTCTGACCTGCGTCGGAGGTATTTTTCAAGCGTATCATCAGGACAGGACCCTGACACTGATTCTTGCCATCGCGCTGCCCGTCCTGATTTTAATCATCTATCTGGTCACATCCAAAGTAGTTCCGATTTTCCGTCAGGTTCAGCGAAAACTGGACCGCATCAATCTGATTCTGCGCGAAAACCTGACCGGTATCCGTGTCATCCGGGCATTTAATAAAATCGACCACGAAAAAGCGCGGTTTGAAACCGCCAACAAGGATCTGACGGATACTTATATTCATGTAAACCGCATCATGGCGGTCCTGATGCCGATGATGATGTTGATCATGAACCTGGTCACCGTGTGCGTGCTCTGGTTCGGAAGCAAAAGAATCGACACCGGGGAGATGAACCTCGGCGCACTGATGGCTTTTGTCCAGTACGCGATGCAGATCATGTTTTCGCTTCTGATGTTTGTCATGATGTTCGTCATGATTCCGCGCGCCCAGGCAGCCGCAGACCGTATTAACGAGGTTTTGAGCACCGAGCCTGAAATTATCGATCCCCAGCTGCCGGAACCCGCCGCAGCAGAAAAGGGCTATGTGGAATTCCGGAACGTAACCTTCCGGTATCACGGCGCGGAGCAGTCCGCGATTCAAAATGTTTCATTTTCCGTAAAACCGGGCGAAACCACGGCGATTATCGGCGGCACCGGCAGCGGCAAAAGCACGCTGATCAATCTGATTCCGCGTTTTTACGACGCGGATGAGGGTCAGGTTCTTGTCGACGGCATCGACGTAAAGGCGATGCCGCAGGAAGAGCTTCGAAACAAAATCGGTTTCGTCCCGCAGAAAGCAAGGCTTTTTACAGGCACGGTCGACGAAAACCTGCGGTACGGAAAAGAAGACGCGTCGGAAGATGAAATCCGCCATGCGGCGGACGTCGCGCAGGCGTCTGAATTTATCTCCCAGATGTCGGACGGATACGATTCCATGCTGTCTGAGGGCGGTCAGAACCTCTCCGGCGGACAAAAGCAGCGACTTTCCATCGCGCGGGCCCTGGTCCGCCGTCCGGAAATTTATGTGTTTGACGACAGCTTTTCCGCGCTCGACTTTAAAACGGACGCGAAGCTTCGCGCCGCATTGAAAAAAGACACCCAGAAAGCCACCGTCATAATTGTCGCGCAGCGCGTCGGAACCGTTATGGACGCCGACCGGATCATAGTTCTTGACGAAGGTTCGGTCGCGGGAATCGGCACTCACAGCGAGCTGCTGAAAAGCTGCGGCGTTTATCGAGAAATCGTGGCTTCGCAGCTTTCCGAGGAGGAATTGGCATGAGCGAAAATCGGAATAACACCAGCCCGGCGGAAAGGCCGGGCGCCATGGGGCACAGAGGCGGGCCCGGCGGCTCCATCGGAAGGCCCGTGGAAAAAGCCAAAGACTTTATGGGAACGCTCAAGCGCCTGGTCAAATACCTGAAGCCGCACACCTTTAGACTCGCCGCCGTCGTTCTGTTTGCGCTTTTATCAACCGCTTTCACCGTTCTGGCCCCGAGAATCAGCGGAGACGCGATCAATCAGCTGACCGATGGCTTCATCGCAAAGCACATGATTTCGGAAGTCACCAAAGCACAGGAGTCCATGAGTAAGCCTCTGAAAGCCCGGCTGGATCAAATCGACTCCGCGCGCAGCCAGGCTGAAAATCAGGCTAAAGCGGCGGCGCGCGCGGCGCTGGAGCAGGAGGGAGCTTCTCAGGACCAGATTGCGGCGGCCGAACAGCGGGCCGCCGCAGCCGCGGACAAAGCGTTCGACGATAGAATTTCACAGTCCGTTACGCCGCAGGCGCTGAGCGCCATGCGTGAAATGGTAAGCCTTCCCCGCATCAGCGACATTGCCGGCGCGGATGAAAAGGCGGACACCGTCAGCCGGTTCGCCTCACTTGCTAAAAAGCTTCCCCAGTCGGACAGCTCCGTCCAATCGTTCCAGCTCAGCGACGAAGACCTGCAGAAATATCTGGGTGATATCCGCGAGACCAACGGCGTCATTCCGTTTGACGCCATCGCCAAAACCCTTCTGTTCCTTTTATTTGTCTATCTTCTCAGCTCGCTTTTCACCTTCCTGATGCGGTATATCATGGCAAGCGTTTCGCAGGTAACGGTGTACAGCCTTCGAAAGGATCTAAACGACAAGCTCGCACGCCTGCCGCTGAAATACTATGACGGACACACCAGCGGCGATATCCTCAGCCGCATGACCAACGATATCGACACGGTTTCAAGCACTCTTCAGCAAAGCATGACCCAGCTGATTCAGTCCGTCTGCCAGATTCTGGGCTATATCATCATGATGCTTCTTTACAGTCCGATTCTGACGCTGATCGTACTGTGTACCCTGCCGCTCTATATCGGCGTGACCATGTTTATCGCCTCCCATTCGCAAAAGTATTACAAGGCGCAGCAAAAACATCTCGGCACGCTCAGCGGACACACCGAGGAAATGTTTACGGGACATATCATTGTAAAAGCGTTCGGGCGTGAAAGGGAGTCCATCGAAACCTTTGAAAAAGTCAACGACGACCTTTACAACGTAGGCTGGAAAGCCCAGTTCATGAGCGGCATTATGTATCCGCTGATGAATTTCGTGAGCAATATCGGCTATGTTCTCGTCTCGGTGGTCGGCGGCATTTTCGTCACGAAAAGCTTTCTGAACATCGGCGACATCACCGCTTTTATCCAGTATTCAAGATCCTTTTCCATGCCGATCATCCAGACGGCGAACATTGCGAATATTATTCAGTCCACCATCGCCTGCGCGGAACGCGTCTTTGAGATTCTTGACGAAGAAGAAGAAATTCCGGACACCGAAGACGCGGTCAAGATCGAACATCCGAAAGGCGATATCCGTTTTGACCATGTAAAATTCCGCTATACCGAATCCGTCCCTCTGATGGAAGACATGAACCTTGATTTCAAACAGGGAGAAACAGTTGCGATCGTCGGCCCGACCGGCGCAGGGAAAACAACGCTCGTGAATCTGCTGATGCGCTTTTACGAAGTCAACGGAGGCGCAATCACGTTTGACGGCGTCGACATCCGGGACATCGCGCGCGGAAGCCTGCGGACCATGTTCGGGATGGTTCTCCAGGATACCTGGCTCTTCAACGGTACCATTGAGGAAAACATCGCCTATGGCCGCGAAAACGCGACCCACGAACAGGTTGTCTCGGCGGCGAAGGCCGCTCACGCGGACCACTTTATCCGTTCTCTTCCGGAGGGCTACCGGACGGTTCTGAACGAGGAAGCCTCCAATATCTCCCAAGGACAGAAACAGCTTCTCACCATCGCGCGGGCGATTCTCGCGGACCCGTCCGTACTGATTCTGGACGAAGCCACCAGCAGTGTCGATACCCGCACGGAGGTTTTGATTCAGAAAGCCATGGGAGTGCTGATGCGCGGCAGGACCAACTTCGTCATCGCGCACCGGCTTTCCACCATTCGCGACGCCCATCTGATTCTCGTCATGAATCACGGAACCATCATCGAAACCGGCAGCCATGACGAGCTCATGAAGAAAAACGGATTTTACGCCGACCTTTACAACAGCCAGTTCGTCGGGGCAAATCTGGAATAAGAACAGACGGGTGGGCTGCTGTATCATAGCCACCTAAAAAATATGTGCAAGAAATGCGTCTTAATCGGGCTTAACAGCCTTTTTAAGGCGCATTTCTTGCTTTTCCGCCGCAGGTTTAACCCATGCACCGTCAAAATCAGCAATTTTCTACGGGCGGAACAACCGGCATGACGGAGTCTGCCGTGAATTGCGGCAATCTGCAAATTGCTTTTTCAGCGTTATTCCACTTAATAGCAGCAAAGCAGAAAAAGACAATTCATAAGAGAATTTGTCGAGGGAGGCCCCGCATGCTGATCTTTTTCCTGTCTATGCTGGAAACAGACGAGGACAAAAACAAATTCACCCTTTTATATGAGAAATATCGAAAACTTCTGTTTTATGTAGCCAATCAAATTTTAAAGGACGATTATCTCTCTGAAGACGCCGTCCACCAGACATTTCTTAAAATAATTGACAATCTTGAAAAAATCTCTGAGGTTGATTGTCACAAAACCAAGAGCTATCTTCATCATATATTACTTTCATCAGCCACAAATATCTATTACAATTTGTAATCATACAAATTGCGACATCAGCAACCTAAAAATAGCTTATCACCATAATGAAAAAGGCCTAGAAATTCCGACAATACAAAAAGGATCTAAGTATCGAGTGGGAATTACCCCAAATGAAGAATTTATTGAAAATTCCATGTGGATTTATTGTTTTGATAAAGAGGGTAATAAGCACGAGAAAACAGTTGTTGAATATTTTGAGAAAGGATACCGCGTTAACGCCAATGTCATTATAGAATCGATTAATAATGATGGAATTATCACTTTTAAAAGTCAATAAGTAATTCATCCTCCGGCAAGGGGTGCTGCAAAGAAAGAACCGCCCTCCACAGCGAAGGGCGGTTCCACTATTGATGAAAGTGCACGGAAAAGTTGCATTTGTCCCCCCGCGTGTAAGAACGCGAGTATTCGATCACGCGATCGTTCTCATCATAGCTGACACAGGTAAACAGCAGCACGGCGAGCCCCGGGTCGATGTTCAGCATCCGCGCGTCGCTCGCCTCCGGCTCCGCGATATCCAGCGTCTGCCAGGCGCGCTTCAAATGAATCCCGTAAAAATCGTACACCTCGTACAGGCTGAAAACCGAGAGATCAATCCCCTCGAGCTTCGGCACCACATCGTGAGGCACCAAAATTTCCTCCAGGGAGATCGGCTCCCCTTCGGCAAGCCCAAGGCGTCTGATGTAGTACAGCATATCCTCGGGCTCGATCCCGAAGATATGGGCGTATTTGATCCCCGCGCGTCTTTGGGTCTTCACCAGTATCTTTGTTCCCGGCCTCGCATGCTTTTCGCGCATCGTCTGACGGAATCCGCCGAGGGTTTCCAGGTCACGCTCGATCTTGCTGCCGACCACATAAACGCCCTTCCCCTGAACGCGCTTCAGCATTCCTTCGCCGACCAGCGCGTCGATGGCATTGCGAACCGTCAGGCGGTTGATCCCGTAGAAATCCGCCAGCTCGTTTTCAGAGGGGATCGCCATTCCGGGCAGATATTCGCCCTCTTCAATTTTAGAGCGCACCACTTCTCTCAGCTGTAAATAGATCGGCGCGTGGTAATCAATCACATGATCATTGGACAAAGCGAATCAACTCCCGATTTTCCTCCCGGAGAAAATCACCATGCGCCATGATATTCCAGCGTGACGCTGCTGTTCGCGGCGCCCATGCGCATGCATTCCCCGATCGGTTTTTTTTGTAAAATACCGCGCAGGAACCCGGCGATATAGCTGTCGCCGGCGCCCATGGTGTCGACCACTCTGCATGGAACGATTCCGCCAACGGTAAAGTCCCTGCCGTCAAAAGCGACGCTGCCGTCTTCCCCAAGGGTGACCACAACGACTTTCGGGCCCCTCGCGTGCATTTTTTTCATCTGTTCGCGCAACTCGGACGTATCCCCGTCGTCGGAAGCATAGAATAGATAATCGACACTGGCGATGGCGGCGTCCACAGCCGGATCCTCCGGTCTTGTGGCACAGTCAAACGCAACGGGAACCCCGCGCGTCTTGATCTTCCAGAGGTCATGTTCCACCATGCCCCAAAGACCGGTCACAACCAGGTCGTGTCCGCACAAAAAGTCGATGTCCTCCTCCGTCAGCCGAAACTGAGAAAGGACGCCTTCCTCATACTCCCCAAACACGCGCTCTCCATCGACCAGCTCAACATGCGTAATCGCCGTGCCGCCTTCCAGCACCATAACGTGGGAGGTATCCACTCCTTTGCCGCGGATGGAATCCACCATCAGTTTTCCATAAGAATCCGTCCCGACCGCCCCGGTGTAAGAGGCCTGACCGCCCAGACGGACAAAATAAACGGCGACGTTGACCGGGTTCCCCCCGGGGTACGCTTTGCCGAGATTTTCATAAACATCCATACAATTGTCGCCGACTGCAGCTAATCTCATTAAAAACTCAATCTCCTTCCGTAAGAAGACAGAGCGATCGTATCATCTCAACAGAACGCTTGCAAAGCGAATATACTCGGAACGGGCAATCGATTTAAAATACTCCACCGGCACATTGTTCTCATCCGAAACCACGCCTGTCTGGTACAGGACGGGCACGCCCTCCGGGATTCCCAGAAAAGCGGCTTCTTCCTCGTCCGTATAGGTCACGTTCAGCTTCTCTTCCCCGTGGATGATCTTAATATTGAAATGCTCCTGCAGCACGCTGTACAGCGACAGCTTTGAAAAATCGTAATTCTCAATGCCCTGCAGCCGCCGGGCGTCCAAATACGCCGTCTCCATCAAAACCGGTTCATCCTCCAGAAGCCGCACACGGATCAGTTCGAACATCCTGTGTCCCAGAGGCAGCTTCATCTTCTGCGAAATTTGTTTGCTTGCTTCGCGGAATCCGGCGCGAATAAGCCGCGTTCCGGGCGTCCGCCCGGCCGCCCGCGCGGCGCTGCCAAAGCCCTCGGCATCCTGAAGGTTGCGCACCAGCTTCTGCGGTGCCACAAACGTCCCGGAACCCACGCGGTTGTAAAGCACGCCCTCCGCCACAAGGCGGCGGATCGCACTGCGAAGCGTCGTGCGGTTAAACCCCCACATGGCGCACATGTCCCGCTCCGACGGCAGCTTTTGGTTCGCTTCAAATCTGTTTTCAATTATATAACACTCTATCTTTTCCGCCGCCTCATCACGCGGGCGGCTGCGGTATTCGCTCGTCATCGCAGATCCCCCATGGCAGATTTTCAGCCTTTTCTTAATAAGACAGTATAGCATATCATTCCATTTTACACAAGTACGGCAGGAACGACAGCAATCCGCCAGGGGGGCGCTGCACGACGGTGCGTCCTGGTAAAAATCCTTTCGCCCGCAGGACGGTCTACTTAACGTCAGTATCCGTGCCCGCCACGTTTTTCCGGTTCCGCTTGTCCCAAAAATGGTAAACCGGAAGCCCGGTGCCTACGGCGATCGCCGCGCAGACAAGACCTGCGACCGGCGCCCAGACAAAGGTGGAAACAATCAGCGTTCCCGTCATGAACATGGCGATTCCGGCCATCAGGTACCCCGCAGGCATCCTCCACAGAGGTTTATAGTGCTCTTTTCTGCGAAGCACAAAAATGGTGCCGAAGGTCAGGAAGTTTTTCAGCAAAGCCACCAGCGTAAAGTAACCGAGCAGGTCGGAGAGCGAGGACGCGAAAATCAGGACGATGGCGACCGCGCACTGCACCAGAATGGAAAAATAGGGCGTTTCGTATTTCGGGTGTACTTTCGCAAAGGATTTAAAAAACAGGCCGTCCTTCGCCATCGCATATTCAATGCGGGGCTGGAACATAATACAGCTGGACAGCGACCCTATAATGACAACGATTGCCATCACGGCTGTGACCGTGCCGGCTGCGCTGCCGATTTCAGGCAGCTTGGAGGCCAGAAGGGCGATCGGCGCGTCGGAAGACGCCAGCTCCTGTACCGACAGCATTCCGGAGGAGACAAACGTCAGCCCTACGTAAATGACCACAACGACAACAGCCGTAAGAATCAGGCCCATGGGTATGTTTTTCTTCGGGTTTTTGATCTCTCCGGACATGTAACAGGGAGCCGCCATTCCGTCAAAGGACCATGTGGTCGCCGAAACGCCGGCCAGAAGGGCCGCAATCCCGACGGGCGCGCCTGCCATCGGCGCGGCGGACATCAGCATGTCGCCCCGCAGGAAGAACAGGCCGATCCCGATGATCAGGGCGAACGGAAGAATCTTCAGCGCGGTGATAAAGGTCTGGAACGCGCCGCCGCCTTCCACGCTGCGCAGGTGAATCAACATGAAAACAAGGACGAGAGCCACGGCGATGAACTTGAGGGCCAGACCTCCGACCGGAACAAAATACGCGAGATAATTCGCGATCGCAATCGCCATGATCGAGATGGACGGCGGATCCGTGGCCCAGAAGCTGATCCATCCGCACAGAAACGCCAGCGGGCGCGAACCCGCCTCCCGAAAATAAACATACTGGCCGCCGTCTTCCGGGAACGCCGTGGCAAGCTCCGCATAGCAGAGGTTTGCCGGGATCTGGACCAGGCCGCCGATGAGAAACGCCAGCACCAGGAACAGGGAGCTGCCCGCTGCGCCCGCCACTTCATTCAGGGATGAAAAAATGCCGGAGCCGACCGTTGTGCCCACGCCGAGCGCGATGACCGCGCTGAGTCCGAGTTTTCGCTTCAGATCTCCGCCCGCAGTGGTGGTTCCCGCCTTTTCGGAATCAGACATAATAGATTCTCCTTTCCAATTTAAAAAACATGGTATTGCCGTCAGACAGGCTTTCCGACCGCTCGAAAAGCCCTTGCATCTTTAGTACATAACATATTGTTTATTCCATACCACTTCGTCTATAATAGTATCACAGTTAACAAATCAAATCAATAATAATTAAAAAAATAAAACATTTATACTAAAATATGTATGTTTACACGAAATATTCTCTAAAATATCGTCGATTTACCGAATCAATCCTTTTATATACATATATTTTACTAGTTTTATAAGTCCAATATGACCAATTTTTTGTTTTTTGATACAAAAATAACAGGATATCCGGCAAATTGGTAGTATTAACCGGATATCCTGTTGTCAAAATCGCCTTATCCGACAATCTGGACCCGTATGGTCCGCTGAGAAGGCCCGTCAAACTCGCAAAAATAAATATCTTGTGCGCCTCCGCGTACCATTTTCCCGTTTTCAATGAAAAAATGGCAGTGATTTCCCGTTATATGGGATTTCAGGTGTCCCGTCGGATTCCCGGCCGTGGAGCCATAGTCCTTCAGCATGCGCGCATGGGCGTACGGCCGGTCCTCCGGGACAAGCCTCGCCAGAAACTGTTCAAGGTCGCTTTCAAGGCATTCCAGCGATTCGTTCACGGCAATTCCCGTCGTTGTGTGCATGGAAAGCACCGTGACCATGCCGTCTTTCACGCCGCTCTCGGCAACCGCCCGTTCCACACGGTCCGTAATCAGGACAAATTGGTTGTAGCGCTCAGTGAGCACCTGGAACGACATCGTCTTGACCGTCATTCTTTGATCCCCTTTCCTTCATACGCTTCCGCCGAGAAATTCAACCGCGTTGCCGCCCCGGATCAGGTCCAGCGTGCTGTCGCGCAGGCCAAGGCGCCCGATCGCCTCCGCCATGCGAATCTGCTCGAATCTGGGATTGTTGCTTCCGAACATCACCTGATGCCTCAGGCTGCGGTCCAGCCAGGTCAGGGGAATTTCTTCGGTAAACAGCCTCTTGTAAAACTCCCGAGCGCTGTCAAAGTACAGTGCGCCCGTGTCTGCGTAAAGATTCGGGTACTTGACCAGCAGCATCGCGGTCTCCCGCACCCAAGGCCAGCCGAAATGCGCCAGACAGAGGCGCAGCTTCGGCCTTTTGTAAGCCAGCTCTTCAAATTCGATCGGGCGGGAATATTTCGAGAGCGTGTCCGGCTCCCAGGAAAGGCCGCTGTGAAAAACGATGGGCCGTCCGTATCTTTCGCAGATATCGTAAACCGGCGCCAGGCGGGGGTCGGAGGGATAAAAATGCTGACGGGACGGATGCAGCTTCAGGCCGCGCAGCCCAAGGTCGGCAAACGCATGCTCCAGCCGCTGCGCCGCCCCGTCGAGGAACGGATCCACGCTCGCAAACCCGATAAACCTTCCGCTCGCGAGATCAACCAGCTTTTTGATCTCCTCATTGGTCACGACGGCGGTCCCCGTTTGGGTTGTGTAATCCTGCGGAAGCAGGCAGAGCCTGTCCAGCCCGGCACAATCCATCTGATGAAAGACGTGTTCCAGCGGAGCCGTTCCGTTCCGGTGGATGTTCAGTACGTTATGGCGCATTTCCTCACGCACCGGGTCTTCGTTGATCGGCTCAAAAAAAGCCGGATGCACGTGCATGTCGATAAACAAAGCGCACACTTCCTTTCGCATTGATCCCGTTAAAGCCGCCCGGCCTGTCACCAGCCGGCCTGCTCCATCATCGCGCGGACATTCCGGACGGCCCGGCGCGCGTACAGGCGGGGCTCGTTGATATAACCGAGGACCAGCTCCAGCGTCGCGGTTCCCTCATAACCGAAATCCTTCAGCTCCTGAAACAGCTCCGGCATGGGGATGGAACCTTCGCCCGGCATGATGTGGCTGTCCGTCCCCTGCTCGCCGTCGATGATGTGCATATGGTACATTTTTCCCCCGAGCTTTTCCAGATACGCCATGATGCTTTCATGCTGAACAAACGGCGGCACGACGTCGCACATTCCGACAAGAAAAGGGGAATCGATGCGCCGGAACAGCTCCAGCAGGTCATTTGCGCTTTTAAACGCATTGGATTCATACGGGGTCAGCGGCTCCACCACGAGGCGGACTCCGACTTTTTCCGCATATTCGGTCAGTTCCCTCAAGGTGCGGGTCATACGGTCCCAGATCTCCTCGTAGGTGGCGAGGTACCCCGCGTGCGCGGGAGAAACCAGCATGTAGTCCGCCCCCATTTTCTTCGCCATATCAAGGCTCAGCTTCAGGTAATTCACCGCGTCCTCGCGCTGCGCTTCGCTTCCGATCATAAAATTGTAAGGGTACGCGTTATGTTCCGGCGTATAACCGAGCACGGGCATCTCATATTTTTCAATCAGCCGGTTCAGCCCGCGGATGTCCCCGGACGCAAGGTCTGGGGCGAAGGCGTGCGGGCGGCCGCCCCAAAGCTCGATATAATCATAGCCGAATCGCTTGGCGTCAAGAAAACAGTCCTCCAAAGGGTTGCGCTGATAGCCGGAGGTAAACAGTCCCAGCTTCATAAGTTATCTCTCCTCGTATAATTGTTTTTGCGGGAAAAATCAAAGGCGTTCCTGCTTGGTCGCCGGTCTGAAATGACAGTGGGCAGGTTTTCCGATACCCGTGATATAATTGTCGTGAATCGGCAGGGTCAAGTTCTTTCGCTCCTTTTTTATCTCTTTTCAAAATTTACGCAGAGGTCCGTCCAGGGTTCAAAGACTCCTACAACTTCCGAGGCGACGCGCGCGCCGGTTTCCAGACATTCCGGGACAAAGCGCCCGCGCAGAGCACCGGACAAAAAGCCCGCGATAAAGCTGTCGCCCGCGCCCACCGTGTTGACGACTTTCGCGGGAAAAACGGGACCGTCGTAAAAATTCCTTCCATCCCACGCAAGGCTTCCCTTTTCGCCGAACGTAGCCACCGCGATCCTCATCCCGCGGTTCACCTTGTCCTTCAAGAAAGCCTCGATGAACGGATCCCGCGCCTTGTGGTACGAATAAAATCCGTAGTCCACGTAAGGCAGCGTCGTTTCCACCAGCGGATGGTCCAGCCGGTCCGCGTAGTCGAAACTGACCGGAACGCCGCGCGAATGAATCGCGGGAAGCGCTGCTTCGGCCTTTCCCCAGAGCGCCGTATGCACCAAGTCGTGCTCCGACGCGAACGCGATGTCGTCCTCGTCAAATGTGATCGTCTCCAAAACACCCTCCGCATACTCCCCGTGCACGCGGTCCGTTCCGTCCATCTCCATGTAAGTGACAGCCGTCGGTCCGTCGGCGGTCTTTAAATGGCTGGTATCAATCCCTTCCTTCCTCAGCGTCTCAAGCATCCATCGTCCGTTGTCGTCGTTTCCCGTCGTACTGATGATGGAAACCGGGATGCCGAGCTTTCGCAGGTTCACCCCTGTATCCACCGCGTTCCCCGTCGGGTATTTTTTTCCCAGGCGTTCGTACAGGTCAATACAGTTATCACCCATTGCAGCTACTTTCATCTTAAAAACCTCCCATCGTTTGAAGCAGTATGGAAACGGTTTCCGATGAAACAAATGCTTCGTTAGTTTTTATATATGTGTTCTATATAAACATACCATTTATGCCATGATCATAGCACTATTTTTACAAGATTGTCAATATTACGGTTATAATAATATAATTTTTATCGATTACAACAAAATACCTTGCTTATATTTAGGAAAAATCTCCTATATCCATTCTTATATGTTTTAAATATAAATACAGTTAAACCAATTTTTGACGATCTTTCTCTAAAAATTTAATATGTTGTCTAAATATTCTCGTTTCAGTTGTAAAACTTGCTGAAATTCACCCTCATAGCGTATTTTACATTGCGCCGTCAGATGATCTGTGCTATATTTGATTGGTATGTAATATATCACATCTTATACATAACACCCATCCGCTTCTTTGCGCCGGGGAAAAACCGCGCCTCCCGCAGATGCCACCGTTTCCAGTTTTTTGTGAGGAGTGTTATACTATGTTGAAAGCTTCTGATCTTCTGCTCCGTTCCAACGCCGTCTTTACCGGCAGCGGCGAAAGACCCCGTCCGGGCTTCGTCGCCGTTGCCGGCAACCGGATTGCCGCCGTCGGCGGGGGGGACGGCTCCGATTTTGCCGGCCCGTCCACATGGATCTACGAACTGGGGGACAGGCTGATCTGTCCCGGCTTCTGCGATACGCACTGCTTTTTCACCGGCTATCTGCTGACGCAGTCGGGGGCTCTGCTCTCCGACGCGCGGACGGCGGACGAAGTGATCCGCATGGCGAAATCGAGCCCGGACGCGCTTGCCTGCGGGGGAGCCCTGATCCTCGGCCGCGGCGTGCGCCCGGAAATCGGCCCGCCGAAAAAAGAGGTGATGGACGAGACGTTCGGCGAAACTCCCGCCGTCCTGTTTGTAAGCGGCGGCGACTCCTGCTGGATGAACTCCGCGGCGGAAACTACCTACGGCTTCCCGCCGGACGCCTGCTGGTCCGAAAACTGCTGGCGGCTGCTGCGCGCGCTGTTAAAGGACCGGGAACGCTCCGTCCCCGCTTTCCGGAATTATCTTACCATGCTCAACGCCAGGGGCGTGACCTCCGTCAAGGAAATGGGATTCGACGATTTTTACGGCTTTCCGGACGCGCTCGGACAGTTGGAGCAGGAGGACGCGCTTTCCATGCGCGTGCATTTTATGAGCCAGCCCGTCGGCGCGCCGATGAACCTGGAATACGGCAAGGCCATGCGCAGCCGTTTTTCGGGCGGCTTCGTCCGCTTTTCCGGCTACAATCAAATGACGGACGGCTCCATCAGCCAGCTGGAAGCGGAAATGAAGGAGCCTTATCTCTGCGCGGACACATGCTGCGCGAAGAAAATCGACTGGGCGGGGCTTGAGGCAGACACGCTGGCGGCCGACGCCGAAGGCTTTCGGTATTCGCTCCACGCTCAGGGCGACGCGGCCATCTGCAAAACGCTGGATATCTTTGAAAAATGCCGTCGCGGACCGGACGGCAAAGTCCTGAACCGCCACGCGATGACGGATCTGGAATGCAGCGATCCGGCCGATCTGGAGCGCATGGGGCGTCTGGGCGTCACGGCGGAGGTTTACCCGCAGATCATGTCGATCGCGGACCGCGCGGGCAAGCTTGCCATGATCCGGGAAAAGATCGGCACGGAACGCGGGCGCAACTACTGGAACCGCCGGAAAATGCAGGACAGCGGCGTCGTCCTCTCGTGCGCCACGGACCTGCCCCTCCTGGTCGACAACATACCCGAGTCGGTCTACCACTCGGTGTACGGGCTGTTCCCGGAGGGCGGCGAGCCGTTCAATCGGCAAAACACGCTGACGGTGGGCGAGCTGCTGACCGCGTGGACGCGCGGCGGGCAATACAACCTCGGCCGCGAAACGGAGCTTGGCACGCTGGAGGCCGGAAAGCTGGCCGATATTGCCGTTCTGGATACCAATCTGTTCCAAGCCCCGCCCGATGAGGCGCGCGCCGCGCAGGTATGCCTCACCCTTGTGGACGGACAGGTCGTATGGGATTCTCTGCGCTGAGCCCCTTGGGCGGAAAAGCAATACAGGGAGGAAAACAAATTTGCAACCGTACTACGCGGGGTGGCTTTCCCTGCTGCCGCCGATCCTCGCAATCACTCTGGCTCTCTTCACAAAAGAAGTGATCACTTCTCTGATGGTGGGCATTTTATCCGGCACGTTTCTCTATGCTCTGGGGACGGGCCTCAATCCGCTGGCCGGAACCGTTGAAACCGCATTTGCGGTCATGGTGGACAAGGCCGATTTGTACATTATCATATTCTGCTGCCTGCTGGGGTCGCTGGTCTCCGTTGCGTCGCTCGCCGGCGGAAGCGGCGCTTACGGACGGTGGGCAACTTCCAAAATCCGTTCGAAGCGGGCCGCGCTTCTGTCGACAAGCCTGCTGGGCATTCTGATTTTCATCGACGATTACTTTAACTGCCTGACGGTCGGCACAGTGATGAAGCCCGTCACGGACAAATACCGTGTGTCACGGGCGAAACTGGCGTACATCATCGACTCGACGGCGGCGCCGGTCTGCATCATCGCACCCGTTTCGTCCTGGGCCGCCGCAGTTGGGAGCAACCTTCGTTCCACCGGGCGCTTCGACAGCGATTTTTCCGCATTTCTGGCCGCGATTCCATTTAACCTGTACGCGATCCTGTCGCTTGTGATGGTGGGGACGATGTGCCTGAAAGACCTGGACTTCGGGCCGATGGCCGAGCGGGAAGCCATGGCGCGCGCTGGCGAGCTGGGCGCGGTGGAATCCCCGGAAGAAGCCGGGGCCAGCGCATCCGGCCGGGGAACCGTCGCCGACATGCTGCTGCCGGTCGGCGCCTTGATTATTTTTTCCGTCGCCGGTATGCTCTACAACGGCGGCTACTGGGGCGCCGACCCGGCCTATCGCCACAGCATTGGCGCCGCATTCGGCAATTGCACGGCCGCATCCGCGCTGACATGGGGATGCTTTGGCGCGCTGGCCGTTTCAGCCGCCCTGTTTCTTCCGCGCCGTTTGATGACGTTTCAGGATTTCATGCGGGGCGTCACGGACGGCATTAAAACGATGGTGCCCGCCTGCACCATCCTTCTGCTGGCCTGGACGATCAGCGGCGTGTGCCGCGACCTGCTGCAAACCGCGGAATTTGTCAAAAACGCGTTCGGCGGCTCTATTCCGGGCGAACTGCTTCCGGCGCTGATCTTCGTGACCGCCGCATTCCTCAGCTTTTCCACGGGCACGGCCTGGGGAACCTTCGGGATTCTGATCCCCATCGTCGTCCCAATCGCGGAAGCCGTCGCGCCGGCCCTTCTGGTCGTATCGCTCTCCGCGACTCTGGCGGGAAGCGTATTCGGGGACCACTGCTCCCCGATTTCGGACACGACGATTCTCTCTTCCACAGGGGCGGGCTGCCCGCACATGGATCACGTCTCCACTCAGATGCCCTACGCCGTTCTGGTGGCGTCCTGCTGCATTGCCGGCTACCTTGTGGCCGGGTTTACAAACGCCAACGTATGGCTGACCCTCGGCACAGGCCTTTTTCTGCTTTTGGCAGCCATCGCGTTCCTTCACCGCAGGGCGTCGGGGTTAAAGACCGGACGCGGGCGGACGGGCTGAACCTGTCTGATGAAGAGCCGGGCAACGAAAGTTTTTACCATTCCGGATTAAAAATGCGCCCAGAATCGAAACGACCGATTCGAGGCGCATTTTGTTTGACTCAGGCTTTCTCCTTCCCCGTTCGAGCTTCGTTTCTAAGAGGAGCGGAGAGCTGGGATCAGTAATCCAGTCTGCGGTAATAGCGGCGAATCTCCATCGGGTGCCGGTTGATCAGCTCAAGATACGCGTCGATTCGCTGCGTGACTGCGTGCATAACAAGGTGGGAGATATACCCGCGGAACTCCGGGCTGATCCCTGTCAACTGAAATTTTTTGGTATCAATCACAGTGTAATTGCCGCAGATGCGAGGCAAAAAGTTTGCAACGCGCTCCGCAAGCGGGCGCTCCGCGTCCTCGCCCACGAACACGGTTACCGGAGTGTCGCGGTCTACAATTTCCAGCATCCCGTGGAAAAATTCCGCCGCGTGGATCGACTTGGTGCGGATCCAGTGCTGCTCCTCCCAATAACACATGGCATAGGAATAGGTTGCGCCGTACTGTGCGCCCGCGCCTACAAAATAATGAATGGCGTCGTCCTTATGCGCTTCGGCGAAATTCCGGCCAAATTCATCGGACTCCTTCTCCACATCCGCCAGGGCCTGCGGCAGATACCGCTCCATCTCGGCATAATACCTGTCGTAGTCGGAAAAGTCTCCGTTATTTTTCATAAAACGGTCCGCGACCATGAAAAACTTCAGCTGTTCGTTGGCGGGATACGCAACTTCATAGTCAACCATCTTCGCAAGCTCGGCTGTTTTCACATCGACAAAACCGATGACGCACGCGCCGTGCTCTTTGGCTTTTTTCACAGCCTCTACCATTTCCTCCGTGCAGCCCGTCACCGAGGAAATTACCACAACGGACTTTTCTCCGATGCGGCGGTTCCCCGTGGTTGTGTACACGGCGGCGTTTTCCACAAAAGCCGGTACGGAGCTCATGCTTTTGATATGATTCACGGCCTGCAGGGCGGAAGCGTAGGTTCCGCCGATGCCGATATAATAAACATCGTCGTACCCTTTTTCGCAAATGGAATCCACGATTTTTTCAATTTTGCCGCGCAGGGCCAGCGCCCCCGCCACACTTTCAATCTGTTTCTGCTCGTCAAATTTTAGCACAAAATCAATCCTTTCTAAAAGTGAAAGCTAAAATGGTATAAATAAGTCGACAGGTTGTTGCTTGCACCTTTATTATAAAGAAGAACGCCGACAAAATCAATGTACAAGTTATACTAAAAACTAGTCCAAAATTTATCTACGGCTATTCCCGAGCGGTTTTTCGGGAATCCTCGGCTGATTTGGCCCCTATTACACAGACTTGTTTTTGACATGATTGGAGATATAAACAGAAAACGTATGCTGAAAACAGTGCTGTTGGTTGTTTCCTCCGTTCCGGCGTCTTTCACCACTTGTTCCTATCTTACCGCTTTACAGCAAAAAAGCCCAGCTTTCGCTGGACTTTTTCAACAGTCTGGAGCGATGCGAAATGAAACCTCGCACTGCTTTTCGCCGGTTTAGGGAATTATCACCACGCGGCGACCTGACCGTCCGCGCGTGATTCGCTTCCGCCCGTCAAGACTCCGTCCTGATCTCTCCAGATAATCTGCCCCCTGCCGAATTCGGTCGGTTCCGCCGCAATGCTGACCTCATGTCCGCGCTCCGAAAGTTCCCGGACCAGATGATCGGGAAAGTCGCGCTCCACCTCAACTTTTTTTCCGCCGAGCCACCGCCAGCGCGGAGCGTCCAGGCTCTGCTGTGCGTTCAGCCCGAAATCCACCGTGTTCGTCACAACCTGCAGATGCCCCTGCGGCTGCATAAACCCGCCCATCACCCCGAACGGCCCGACCGGAACTCCGTTCTTTGCAAGAAACGCGGGAATAATCGTATGGTAGGAGCGCTTCTCCGGGCCGATGAAGTTTCCCGATTCCGGATTCATGGAGAAATTCATGCCGCGGTTTTGAAGCGAGATCCCCGTTCCCGGCACCACCAGGCCGGAGCCGAAGGCGCAGTAACTGCTTTGAATGTAGGAAACCATATTCCCTTCGCCGTCCGCCGTGCAAAGGTACACCGTGCCTCCCTTTTCAGGCTGTCCCGCCTTGGGAAGAATCGCCCGGTCGCCGATCAGCCCGCGCCGCTCTTCCGCATACAATTCACTCAGTAAAGCCTCGGGGGATACTTTCATTGTCGCCGGGTCGCTCACAAATTCTCTGCCGTCTTCGTAGGCCAGCTTCAACGATTCGATCATGCGATGAATGCAAAGCGCACTGTCCCTGCTCTCCATCGGAAATCCTTTCAAAAGATTGAGCGCCATCAGCGCGACAATCCCGTGCCCGTTCGGTGGAATCTCCGAGACCTCATACCCGCGGTAACGAACGCTGATGGGGTCCACCCAGTCCGACGAATGCTGCTCCAGATCGCTTTTTCGCAGCAGTCCGCCTGTTTCCTGTGAAAAGCGGTCGATTTTCTCCGCCAGCCGACCGTGGTAAAAGCTGCCGCATCCGGTTTCGGCCAGTTCCCGCAAAGTCGCCGCCAGTTCGGGCAAACGGAACCGTTCCCCCGCCCGCGGCGCCCTTCCTTCCGGGAAAAAAGCCAGATGAAGCGGGGCATATTCCGTCCTTTTTAATGCTTCGAGGGATCCCCGCTCGAACCGTTTCCAGTTGAACGCGGTCACAGGCGCGACCGGAAAACCTTCTTCGGCATAACAGGCTGCGGGTTCCAGCGTCTGCGCCAGAGGAAGCTTCCCAAAGGTGCCGGAAAGCTTTGCCCAGGCGGCCGGAACGCCCGGAACGGTCACAGGCAGCCACCCAAAGCGCGGAACCTCTTCACAGCCTCTCTCCCGGACGGCCTCGGCATTCAGCAAAGCCGGCGACCGGCCGCTGGAGTTCAGGCCGTGCAGCCGGCCTTTCGTCCAGACCAGCGCAAACGCGTCGCCGCCGATCCCGTTGGACATCGGTTCCGTAACGGTAAGAACCGCGGCGGCCGCGACTGCCGCGTCAACGGCGTTCCCCCCTTTTTTAAGGATATCCAGCCCGGCCTGCGCGGCTAGAGGCTGAGAAGTCGCGACCATCCCTTTCGTCCCGAAGACCACTTTGCGGGTCGAAGAATACCGGTATAATTCGTTTCGATCCAACCTTATTTCCCCCCGATTTTTAAGTTATTCCTGCGAAAGTCCCGTGCGGTACAGCGGAATCACATTGATCACCGGCACCTCGTAGGGATGCGCCGCTTTCACGGCGCGGATGGTTTCGTCCACTTTTTCCTGTTTGCAGATGACTTCCACCTTGTACTCTTTGCCGGTGCAAAGCCGGCCAACTTCTCCGCTGTAAGGGCGGCTTCCTTCCAGAGGTCGCCAGCAACCGGTTACTTCGCCGTAGGAAAGGCAGCTGTCATAATTTCCGATATGACCCGCGTCTGCTCTTTGCAGCGCCTGCCGGATTTCTTCCAGATGAGTGACCGGAACAAAAATTTCCATTTTGCAGAATTCAAATTCCAACGCCGTCCCTCCTTTCTTTGTTTTATTATAATCTTCAAACTTCAACCTGTAAATCAATATAATAACGATATTTATTATTATTTTATAAAAATCAGTCGTTTTTTCCTTAAAATTTCAGTGTTTCACCGGTGGATTTTACCATAAATTCAGGGTATGATGATAGCAGAGAAAAGATCAAAAGAAATGAGGTGCTCCCTATGACCGATACCTTTTTAAAAGTTCTGGAAAACCGCCGATCCGTTTATTCCATCGGCAGAGGACCCAGTGTTTCGGAGGAAGAGATTCTCTCCATCGTTCGCCGCGCGGTCACCGCGTCTCCAAGCGCATTCAACTCGCAAAGTTCCCGGGCAATCGTTCTGTTCGGAAAGGAGCATGACAAGCTGTGGGATGACACCAAAGCCATTCTGAAAGGGATCGTCCCCGCAGAAAACTTTTCTAAGACGGAAGAAAAGATCGACTCCTTCCGCGGCGGAACCGGAACCGTCCTCTATTTTGAAGATCAGGACGTTGTCACCGGCCTGCAGGAACACTTTCCTTTATATAAGGATAATTTCCCGGTCTGGTCCCTTCAGTCCTCCGGGATGCTGCAACTGGCCGTCTGGAGCGCGCTGGAAGAAGCCGGGCTCGGCGCGAGCCTGCAGCACTACAACCCGCTGATTGATGAAAAAGTGAGGCAGCACTGGAGCGCTCCGAAGAACTGGAAGCTGCTGGGTCAAATGCCGTTCGGCAGTGTGACGGGAAACCCTGGTCCAAAGGAAAATCTGCCCGTAGACGAACGAGTCAAAGTATTTCGGTAGAAACGGAGGCCCGCAGATGAAACTGGTCTTGGTTCGGCACGGAGAAAGCGAATGGAACAAAAAGAATCTGTTCACCGGCTGGACGGATGTTGACCTGACCGACACCGGCAGGCAGGAAGCCGCAAATGCGGGCGAACTGCTCCGCCGGGAGGGTTTTGACTTCGACCTCTGCTATACTTCGTATTTAAAAAGAGCCATCCACACCCTGAACCTCGCTTTAGAGCAGCTCGACCGGGAATGGCTGACGGTCATGAAAAGCTGGAAGCTGAACGAGCGGCATTACGGTGCGCTTCAGGGGCTGAACAAAGCGGAAACCTCGCAGAAATACGGCGAAGAGCAGGTGCGGGTGTGGCGGCGCTCCTTCGACGTCCGGCCGCCCCTCCTCAACGAGGACGACGACCGGAATCCCCGCCGTCTGGAGCAATACCGTGCCGCCCCGCCGCAGGAGCTGCCGCTCGGAGAAAGTCTGGAAGACACCATTGCCCGCGTCGTTCCGTATTTTGAAAAAACGATTCGCAAAGAAATGCAGAACGGAAAGCGCGTCCTGATTGCTGCCCACGGGAACTCCCTTCGCGCTCTGGTCTATCATTTCGAAAAGCTGTCAAAAGAGGAAATTACCAAAGTGAACATCCCAACCGGCGTTCCCTTAATCTATACCTTTGACGAAAACTGGAATGTAACGGAGAAGAAATACCTTGGCGACCCGAATTTGATCCGGGCAAAAATCGAGAGCGTTGCAAACCAGGGAAAGAAACAGTAAACTCTGATAGAAACCTCCCCGCAGCACATACTAAGCGGGGAGGTGATTTTTATCTCAAAAGCAAGCGTTTATTTCAGCTTGAAGCATCCGGAAGATCAGAGAAATTGTGAAGAAATCAAGCGCAATCTCGATTCGATTCCCGGAGTGATCTCCGTAAGCATCAGCAGAGACCGCGACAGGGTCGCCGTCGATTACGATACGACCGGCACCGGACCGGACCGCCTTCGCAACAAGCTGGGCGAATGCGGATGCTCCATTGAAGCAGAGCACTGGCAGGAACACAAAATGTAAAAAAGCCGCGCGGATAAATTGCAGCCGCGCGGCTTTTCTTGATTTTTACAGCTCTATTTTTTTCCTGCGGTTCTGCGGCCCCGGTAGGGCGCTCCCCCTTTGCCTTGCCCTCGCCAGCTCTTTTTTGGGGTTCCCTGCCGGCGCTCCTGCTGCCCGGTCTTTCCGGAAACGGTAAAATGAACCGTGCGCTGGCGGAACTTCCACGCGGACATTTTTCGGGCAACCAAAGCGGCGTCTTTCTCGGAAAGCTCAATCGTGGCATATTCCCGGTAAATATTGATTTTTCCGATCGCGCCGACCGGGAGCCCCGTGGCGGCGGCGATTTCCGCAATCAGAATTTCGGGCCTGATTTTGTCGTTGGTTCCGATGTCCGCATGAACCCGCATCGTCCCGGTTTTCTCCGGTTCCGGCTGCACCCGGCGGATATTGCGGACAGAATCAAGCCTGCGGTTTTTTCCGGCGGTCAGCGTGCACAGCGCGGCAGCCACCCGCAGCGGAGAATATCCCTGCTCTTCCAGCGATTTCAAGTAGGGAATCCACGTTTCGCCGCTGTTTTCATCCGCAAGCTCCTTTAAATTCCCCAGGAATTTCTTCAGACGCCGCTCATGGATCTCTTCAAGATCCGGAACCGCGGCCTCGCTGATTTTTGCATTCATAAACCGTTCCAGCGACCGCATCCGCTCCATCTGGCTCCTGTTCGCCGCGAGCGTGTGGGATGAACCCGTCCGGCCCGCACGCCCGGTCCGACCGATCCGGTGGATATAATACTCGTTTTCCTGCGGAATATCAAAATTGAAAACCGCGTCGATATCCTCAACGTCGATGCCGCGCGCTGCAACGTCGGTCGCAATCAGCAGGCTGCTGCGGCCGTGTTTAAAATCGTTCATAACCTGCGTGCGCTGGCTTTGCTTCATGTCGCCGTGCAGGGCTGCCGCCTGAAATCCGCTGTCGTTCAGGTCGGTGCAAAGCTCCTCTACCATTTTTTTCGTGTTGCAGAAAATCAGCGCGCGCTTCGGGCGGTGATATTCCAGAAGAAGCTTGAGCGCATTCACTTTGTCTTTCTGCGGCACGCGGTAATAAAACTGCGAAATGCCGTCAACGGTCTTCTGGCCTCCGTCCACCGCTACCATGGCGGGGTCGGTCTGGAAATCCTTTGTGATCGCCATAATCGCCGGCGGAATCGTCGCGCTGAACAGCACGGTCTGCCTTTTTTCCGGCGCCTGCTTCAGGATGGTCTGAATATCCTCCAAAAAGCCCATGTTCAGCATTTCGTCCGCTTCGTCGAGGACTACCGTCCGCAAATTATCGAGCGTCAGCGTTCTGCGGCGCAAATGATCCATGACGCGCCCCGGCGTGCCGATGACGATCTGCGCGGTTTTAAGCTGGTGGATCTGCCCCGGCATCGACTGCCCGCCGCATACCGTGGAGATTCCAATCCGGCTGAGATATTTTGAATATTTGTGTATTTCGTCGCTGATCTGCATGGCAAGTTCCCGCGTCGGGCTCAGAATCAGCGCCTGCCCTCTGGAGCCGTCGCCGAGCGCCGTCATCTGGACGACCGGAATGCCGAACGCGGCGGTTTTTCCCGTTCCCGTGCTGGAACGCCCGATAAGGTCCCTGCCCTCCAGAATCAGGGGAATCGATCCCGACTGAATGTCTGTTGCGGAGGTATATCCCATTTCTTCCACCGCGCGTAAAATTTCTGGTAATAAATTCAATTCTTTAAACTGCATGTTGCTTCCTTAATCTCAATATTATTTTTTATTTCCCTTTATTATAGCATAGATCGGAAAGGAATCCTATATGCACAGAGTCGGTCCGTTTTCGGTTTTCTTCACAGATTTTGTCACAAAAGCCTTCGTATCCTCAAAATTCCAACTTGAAAACAGGGCCGGAAAACGGTAAAATAATTTTACACAAGCTGGAAGGAAGCAGAAAACAAATGAACCGAAAACGACTGAAAAAAGTCATTGATCAGATGCAAAAAGAAGGATTGAGCCAGATTCTGGTAACGGCCGCCCCGTCCGTTTATTACCTGACCGGAATCTGGGTGGAGCCGTTTGAGCGCATGTTCGCGCTGTACCTGCGCGACGACGGCACCGCAAAGCTGTTCGGAAACGAATTGTTCTGCCTGCGGCCCCAGGAAGGGCTGGAACTGATTCTGCACAAGGACGGCGAAAATCCGGTGGCCGGCCTGTCCGCCGCATTGCGGCCCGGTAAAATCGGAATCGACAAAACATGGAAAGCCGGATTTCTGATCGGCCTTCTGCAAAGCAGAAGCGATCTGACGCCCGTCGAAGGCTCCGCGCCGGTCGACCTTGCCCGCATGCGAAAGGACGAGGAAGAAATCGAGGCGATGCGTCACGCATCCCGGATCAACGACCGTGTCATGGCCGCGGCGGTCGGCATGGTGCGCGAAGGCGCCCGGGAAAACGAAATTGCGCTCGCCGTTCAGAATCTGTACGCCCAAAACGGCGGCGACCACTCCCCCGAAATTGAAATCGCCTCGTTCGGCGCAAACGCGGCCGATCCGCATCACGAACCGTCCGACACCGTCTTAAAAGACGGCGACTGCGTTGTTCTCGACCTGTTCAACCCGATTCGCCGCTACTGGTGCGACATGACGCGAACCGTCTTTTTCCGCAGCGCGGGAGCGCGGCAGCGGGAAGTTTACGACGCGGTGAAACGCGCAAACCTGGCGGCGGAAACTTTCATCCGCCCCGGCGTGCCGATGAGCGAAATCGACCGCGCGGCGCGGAGTGTGCTGGAACAGGCGGGTTACGGGAAATACTTCACGCACCGACTTGGCCACGGCTGCGGGCTCGACTGCCACGAGTCGCCGGACAACGGCCCCTCCTGCGGGGTGATCGCCCGGCCTGGCATGGTGTTTTCCGTCGAACCGGGCGCTTATCTGCCGGGCGAATTCGGCGTGCGAATCGAAGACCTTGTGCTTGTGACGGACTCCGGCTGCGAGGTTTTGAACCGTTACACGAAGGATCTGACCGTGATTTCATAAACAATCAGTAATAACCAAGTATCAATATACAGGAAGTTTGAGCAGAAAGCAAACTTCCTGTTTTTTTTGCTAGAAATCGCGCGTGAAAATATCGCTGTGCTCCAAAAGGCTCTCCACCGTGTCGAATCCAAGCCGGTGCAGCAGTTCGATGACAAAGGGATTGTCGATCGGCGTCGGGTACGACGCCTCGTCCCCATAGCGGTAGACGTTCCTGCGTCCCTCCTCCGCCGGAATCAGTGCCTTCGGCCCGCCGACGCATCCGCCGACGCACCCCATGCCCTCGATGAAATTCGCCGTGATTTTTCCTTCCAGAACGTCGCCGAGCATTTTTTTGCAGCCCGGCACTCCGTCCGCCTGCGCGGCGCGCACCGTGATTTTCCGGTCGGGGTTCAGCCGCTTCACGGTCTTCTGAACCGCCTCGCTCACGCCGCCCGTGCTCGCGTAAATCCTACCCGCCCGGGAAGAGTGGTCGCGCTCGTCCTCCGGCATTTCCGCGGGGTCGATTCCGGCAAAATCGAAGATGTCCCGCATCTCCTGAAAAGTGAGAACATGGTCGGTCGAATCCGCCACATCCTTTTCGCGCGCCTCGGCCTTTTTGGCGAGGCACGGGCCGATAAAGACGGTCAGCGCCTGCGGATACAGCGCTTTGATCGACCGGCCGCAGGCGACCATGGGGGAAACGGACCCCGGAACATGCGGAATCAGCTCGTGATAGACCCGGCGGATCATCGCGATCCACATGGGGCAGCAGCAGCTGGTCAGCTGATAATCCTCTTCTTTCAGAATATTGCGGTCGAATTCGAGCGCCTCCTTGAGCGTCAGGATATCCGCAAACAGCGCGACCTCCACCATCCCGGCGAAACCGATGCGCTTAAAGGCCGTGCGAAGCTTGCCCGGCGTGACCCTGCCGCTGAACTGGTTGATAAACGCCGGGGCAATCATCGCGTAGACCGGCGCGCCGGAGTGATGAATTGCTTCCAGAGCGGGCAGAATATCGCGGCTTTCCGTCAGCTTATGCGCCTTGCAGGCTTCCACGCAATCCTCGCATCCAACGCAAAGCTCTTTGTTTACCGTCAGGTTCCCCTTCTCGTCCCGGTACAGCGCATCGAACAGGCATTTTCCCGCACAGGCCGCGCGGTCGTTTTCCGAGCAGGCGCAGTCCCCGATGCGGATCACCGGCGGATGACGCTCCGGGTTCAACAGGCAGTCCAGCTGGTGCGGATCGTATTTTTCCCGCCGAACCTGCTCCAGCTCCTCCGGCAGCCTGTCCTGAACGGAGGCCCTGACCAGCCTTTTGTACAACTCGTCAAATGTCATCGGAATCGCCCTCTTTCCTTGCTTCCCTGATATAATTCCCTTTTTGTTCGCTTTTAGCAGATATGCCGAAAATTCCTGCTTTGGTTCAGACCGATCCGGCCGGAAAAAGATTGTTACAACTTTGTTTATTGAAAAATATAAAGAATTAGAATACAATGAGAATTGTTATATTTTGGGAGAAATGCGGACTCGGTCCGAAGGGGGAATTCTATGGACATGATCAGCATCCGCGACATCCGGAAGGTGTATCATATCGGCACGGAAAAAGTCGTCGCGCTGGGCCGAATCAGTTTAAGCGTCGCGCAGGGGGAAATCTGCTGTATTCTGGGGACCTCCGGTTCCGGAAAATCCACGCTGCTGAACGTCATGGCCGGTCTGGAACGGCCGTCGCGCGGCAGCGTGATCATCGGCGGCACGGACGTTACCAAGTACTCTGAAAAGCAGTGGGCTCTGTTCCGCCAGAAAAACATCGGCTTTATTTTTCAGTCCTACAATCTGCTGCCGACCATGACCGCCGTTGAAAACGTCGCGCTGCCCCTCGCGTTCCGAGGGGTCGCAAAAGAGCTCAGAACCGGGAAGGCGGTCAAAATGCTTCGCGCGGTGCGGCTCGGGGACCGGCTGCTTCACCGGCCGACCCAGATGAGCGGCGGCCAACAGCAGCGCGTGGGCATCGCGCGCGCCTTTGTCGCAAGACCGAAGCTGATTTTCGCCGACGAGCCGACCGGGAATCTGGACAGCAAAACCGGGCAGGAGGTCATGGACCTGATGGTCGCGATGGCACGGAAATACGGCGAAACCCTGATCATCGTGACGCACGACCCGGAAATTGCAAAATACGCCGAGCGCATCATCACCATCCACGACGGATGCAAGGTCTCGGACGAAAGCAATCCCGCAGCAGCGGGGAAAAAGGAGGAACCTGAATCATGAGAAAGAAAAAAGGAAGGGCGGCGGCGCTGCTGCTGTCTGCGGCGCTGTCGCTTTCGGCTGTGCTAGTGACACCGGCGCCGACAGCCGCAGTCACAACGGCGGATAAAGTACCGGACCCGCGTGTTTCTTCCGCGACGGTGACGCCGGCTGCGCCGGGAGTCGGCAGCCCGTTTGGGGTTGACTTAACATTCTCGCAAAACGTAGAAAATTTTGATTATGATACTAATTCCGACGAATTTGACTGTATAAAAATAGATGTGTCGGAAGCAAGTAATTCTATTTCGGTCAGTCATAAAACATATTTTGCGGAAAATCTCTCAACAGACCCTGGAGAAAGCAATAATATTGTACTATCATATGATTTACATATGCAACAAAAAGATTTAAAGCGAATCGGAAGCGGTTATGGCGTTTTGAAATTTACCATTACGTATTATAGTAAATACGAAGAAGATAACAAAGTGATTGCCCAGTCAAAAGACTACCACGACTTAAAATTCACCGCCGAATACCTGGTATTCAGTAAGCTGGACTCCAGTTCGGAAACGGAAAACGACGGGCGCCTGACGGTCAGCTCCTACAAGCTGGACCACACGCCGGTGAAGGAGGGCGAAAAATTCAGCCTCACCCTGACCGTGAAAAACTCGAGCAGCCTGGCCTGCACCCATGCGGTTTCCGTTCTGGACCTCTCCGGCGCGGAGGGCGTCAGCATCAGCGGCGAAACCGACACCAAAACGCTCGGGAACCTGAACGCCGGTGCGACGACGACCGTCACCTATCCGCTCAAGTGCCTTTCCAAAATGACGACCGGGAGCTACCCCGTGGCCGTCTCGCTTTCCGCAGACGACGTGACCGCGGCCTCCTCCAAAATCTATCTCCCGATCACGGGCACCAAGGCCGGGAAGGACGACACCGGCGAGGTCGGCGACAGCAAGCCGCAGCTGATCATCGAAAGCTACGATTTCGGCGGGCAAGCCGTGACCGGCGGGCAGGAATTCAGCCTGGTCATGAACGTGCGGAACACCGGCTCCGTCCCCATCGACAACTGCAAGATGACCGTCGGCTCCGACACGGGGGATTCGGATTCCGATAAAGCGACGACCGTCGGGAGCGTCTTTACGCCGTCGCAGTCGTCAAATACGTTCTTTATTCCCTCCCTCGGCTCGAACGCCAGCGTAAAAAAAGAAATCGCGCTGCTGCCGAAAGCCGACGCCGCCCCGAATTCCTACGGGGTGATCGTCAATTTCAGCTACGACGCGGTGGTCGACGGGAAACGGCAAACCCTGACCTCCGAGGAGACCATTACCATTCCGCTCGCGCAGCCCATCCGCTTTGAAGTCGGCGACCCCGTTCTGAGCAATCCGTTTTATATGGGCGAAGCCGGGCAGATCAGCATCGATTACGTCAACAAGGGGAAAAGCAAGGTCTACAACGTATCCGTCGAATTGAAAGGGAATTTCGACACGGAAGAAAGCAGCCAGTACATCGGCAATCTGGATTCCGGCGCAAGCGATTCCTTTCAGGCGAACCTGACGCCGCAGAAGGAAGGCTCTTTATCCGGAACGGCCACGTTCAGTTATGAGGACGCCTCCGGAAAGGTTCTGACGGTTGCCAAGGATTTTTCCTGCGACGTTCAGGCCGCGGAGGCGCCGACGATGGGCGGGGCGGACGGCCTCAACCCGGACGGCACGCCGGGGGCGAATCCGGAAAAAACCGGACCGGGCTGGAAACTGTGGGCCGGCATTGCGGCCGGCGCGGCGGTCGTCGCCGCGGGCATCGTATTTTTCCTGAAAAAGCGGAAAGCCAAAAAAATGCGTCTGCTGGAAGAAGCGGAAGATTACGACGACACGCCCGGCGGGGGAATATGACATGAAGTTCCGCGACATGATTGCAATGTCCCTTTCCAACCTGTTTCACCGCCGCGTCCGCACGGTGCTGACCGTCATGGGCGTCGTCATCGGCACCTGCGCCATCATCGTCATGCTTTCGCTCGGATTCGGGATGCGGCAGAGCATGGAGGACATGATGAAAAGCATGGGCGACCTGACCGTCGTCACCGTTTACGGCGGCGGAGGTTCCAGGGGGTCCGGCAATCTGGACGACAAAGCGCTGAAAAACATGCAGAAGCTTCCGAATGTGACCGCGATCACGCCGGTCTATTATCTGGACCCGTCCTGCGTAACCGTCAGCTGCCGGAAATATCAGTTCAGCGCGATGGTCTACGGCGTTGCGATGGACACGCTGAAAACGTTCGGTTTTCAGGCGGAAAGCGGAAATCTGCCCGGCTCCGACTTTAAAAAGACGGACATTCTGTTCGGCAGCGAATCCGGATACGATTTTATGGACCCCAAACGGCAAAATGACGGCATGATGGACCGCACGCCGGACAAAAACGGAAACATGCCGAAACCGTTCGTGGATTTGGAAAAGGATAAATTCACGCTCAGCGTCAATCTTCCGGAGGATTCCACGGCGAGAAAAAAAGACGTCAAACTCAATGTGCTCGGCGTTCTGGCACAGGATTACAGCAAAAACCCGAACCCGAGCGACTGCATCTTTATGGATATTGACTACGCCAAGGAGCTCAAGGCAAAATACAACAAACTGAACAACGTGAAAAGCAGCGAGTCCCAGGATTCCTACAGCCAGATCGTCATCAAAATGGACTCCATCGAAGCCGTGCCGGACGCCGTGCAGCAGATTACGGACCTGGGGTACCAGTCCTACAGCATGGAAAGCCAGCGCGACGCAATGGAAAAACAGCTGCGCACCATTCAGATGATACTGGGCGGACTGGGAGCCATTTCCCTCTTGGTCGCGGCGCTCGGCATCACCAATACCATGGTCATGTCGATTTACGAACGCACGCGTGAAATCGGAATTATGAAAGTTCTGGGCTGCATCGTGTGGAATATCCGCGCCATGTTTCTGGTGGAAGCGGGAACCATCGGTTTTCTCGGCGGCGCGGCGGGAATCGGAATCAGCTATGGTATTTCGGCGCTTTTAAACTCTTTGGCGGCAAAAGCGGCAACGTCCGGGCAGGAGGGAGGTATTTTCGGCATGGGCGGCAATATTTCGATCATACCGCTCTGGCTGGTGTTCGCTTCCCTTGTTTTTTCCACAATGGTCGGCCTCATTTCGGGCATTCTGCCCGCGAACCGCGCAATGAAAATCAGCGCGCTGACCGCGATCAAGCAGGAATAAACGCAAAATAACCGAAAAAGCAGGAGCCCGCGCAAACTGCGCGGACTCCTGCCTTTTTCACGCGTGAGGCAAGTTCAGGTGACGGACGCCCGATAGATCGCGCGGACGGATTCGGAGAGCGTCTGGTCGAATTCTTTGTCCGACTGCCCCGCCGAAAGCCCCTGCGCGAGCGCGCGCGAAAAGCTTGCGATCAGGCCGTGGTTGCGCGCCAGTTTTTCATCCGCTTCTTCCTGCGAATAACCGCCGGACAGCGCGACCACGCGAACCACATGCGGATCTTCCATCAAATCAAGGTAAAAGTCGTCCTTCGTCGGGATGGACAGCTTCAGCATCACGCGGGTATCCGGCGAAAGCCGGAAAAGCTGTTTCTTAATTTCATCCTTCAAAAGCTTCTCCGCTTCTTCTTTTTCCCCGCTGTGAATATCGACCTCCGGTTCGACAATCGGAACCAGGCCCGCCGCCGCGATCCGCCGCGCAAGGGTAAACTGCTGCTCCACCACGGCGCGGATTCCTTCTTTGTCCGCAAGCCAGATCACCGAGCGCATTTTTGTGCCGAATATGTTCTTTTGAACGGCTTTTTGCAGCAGCTGGTCCAGGCCGGGCATCGGCTTCATCAGTTGAACGCCGTTTTCCTTCTGCGCAAGTCCCTTGTCCACCTTCAAAAACGGTACGATCCCCTTGCTGTTCCAGAGGTAGTCAGCGGTATAGGAACCGTCGATTTTACGTTCCATCGTATTTTCAAACAGAATGGCTCCCAGAATATAGTCCGAACAAAACGCGGGGCTTTTAACGATTCGGGTCCTCATTTCATGCACCAGACGAAACATTTCCTCATCGTTCGAATACGCGTCCGCCCCGATGCCGTAAGCCAGAAGCGCCTTCGGCGTGCTTCCGCCGCTCTGGTCCAGCGCGGCGATAAAACCCTTTCCGTGTTCCATGCGTTCCATTTGTTCCTGATTCATAAAAATGCCTCCATTCCTTGGTTCGGTCAGGGGCTCAATATCAAATTGGCCCGCCGGTAAAAAACGGTAGTCGGATGATTGAAACATTTTCCAGCATCATTATATTCTTTTTCCATTCCAATTTCAATAACTTTTCCTGTTTTTGCCGCAAAGGAGCCGCATTTTACGCGCCTTTTTCCTTTTTGGAGTTTTTCCTGCCTTTTGGCGCCGCCTTATCCTTGTTCTGGTCCAGGCTGGCTTTCAGCGCCTCCATCAGATCGATGACATTGCCGCCCTCCTTTTCCTCTTTGGCGGCGACGATCTCCTGCCCGCCGATCTTTTTTTCGATCAGCTCCTTCAGCTTGACCTGATATTCGTCGTGATACTCCGACGGCTGAAAGGGCGTGTCCATGGTATCGATCAGGGCCTGCGCCATTTTCAGCTCCTGCTCCGCCACCTGAGGGCGATTGTAGCTTTTCGACAGCGCTTTGACCTCATCCTCATAAAACATGGTTGAAATCAGCATCCCGTCCTCCCGCGGGATCATTGCCATCAGCGTGTCCCGCGTGCCGAAAACGGCTTTTCCAATCGCGATTTTCTGCTCGTCCATCAGCGCCCGGCGAAGCAGCTCGAACGCCTTTTCGCCGCCCGGCTGCGGGATAATCTGATAGGTTTTATCGTAATAAACGGGAGAAATCTGGTTCAGCTGTGCAAAGTGAAGAATCTGAATCGACTTTTCCTTTTCCGTCTTGATTTTTTCGATCTCCTCGTCCGTCACGACCACATAGTGGTCCTTGTCGTACTCGTAGCCCTTGACAATGTCCCCCGGCCCGATCTCCTTTCCGCAGTGCGCACAGGTTTTTTTGTATCGGATGCGGGAATTGTCCTCCTTATGCAGCTGGTTAAAATGAATATCGTTGTCCTGCGTCGCCGTATACATGGCAATCGGGATGGCAACAAGGCCGAAGGAAATCACGGATTTATGAGCAACCGCCATAAAAATATCGCCTCTGTTCGAGTTTTTCTTTAGTATGGCTCAAACAGAGGCTGATTATTTCATTTTTTGCTTGCCGTCGGGTCCCCCCGATTACTGTGCCATCGCGGAGCATTCGTTCGCGCAGCTTTTGCACTCGTCGGCGCATTTGACGCAGTGGTCGTCTTTAAACATGGCGCAATCCGCCGAGCATTTGTTGCAGACCGTCGCGCAAAGATTGCAGAAAGCCTTCGCGTACTGCGCGTCGAAAGACATAAAGCAGGCGGCGTCCCTGCAGTACCTGGCACATTCAATCAGCGTCGCGATGCAGTTTTTCCTCGCCTGCACGTCCGGTTCGTTCAGGCACAGCTTGAGACACTCTTCGCAGGCCTGCGCGCACCGGTTGCACTGGTCGATACATTTCTGATACTTGTCGGTCGCAGTCGATACGATTCCCATAAAAACACCTCTTTTCCGTTATGATATATTTGATCAATGCCCCGGCGGAAACCCTAATCTTTTTCCATCAGCTGGAGCATTTCATCCATGTTGGCGGGCTGAGCGGAAAAATCCCCGCGCAGCATTTTAACCGCGAATTTTTCATTGCTGATTTCTTCCGGCGTTCTGATTCCAAACCGCCTGATGACGGGCAGCGGAGGGCACCATCCCATAAGCGCGTGCATGAGAA
The DNA here is from genome assembly GCF_009746625.1 of Caproicibacter fermentans. Classification (GTDB taxonomy): domain Bacteria; phylum Bacillota; class Clostridia; order Oscillospirales; family Acutalibacteraceae; genus Caproicibacter; species Caproicibacter fermentans. The sequence goes on along the minus strand of NZ_VWXL01000014.1, from coordinate 297,534 downwards.
GGAAAAAGCCCGCGCAACCTGTCAATGCGAAACAGGCGCAGTTCTTCTTCTGATAACCGCCGATCGACGCCATCAGCACAATGGAGGCCGCATGAGCCTCCAGAAACCGCTCGGTGTTCCACTCTTCCTCCAGTTTGCGGATTCTGGCGGTAAAGGCGGGCTCGCCGCACCCCTGAATCGCGTTCAGACCGTCGACGGTCTGCGCCCGGATCTCCTGATTGACCTGACTTGCAGTATGGTAAGCCACTCTTTTCGCGGTCGGCGGGAAAATACATTTTTTCATATTCCCAAATTCCTTTCTAAACGATTTTCGGGGAATCGTCGCTCTCATTCTCTCTGAAGACGGATAAATTCCCCTGGCTGTCCAGCTCTGCCAGCAATACATCCTTTTCCTCCGGGAAACCCGCGGAGGCAAGCTGGTCCATGAGCCAGCCGCGGTCCAGCTTTGCATAGACGAGATTTTCCTGAATCACCTTTCCATCGACGAGCAGGGGCAGCGAAAGTCCTTCATAGGGAGTTGAAATCCGGATGTCCTTCGGTTTGACGGGCCTTTCCTGCGATTTTGGAATGACAGACAGATTTCCGTTCGGCTCAATGATGGCAAACTCCACATCGGACAGTTTGGAGTATCCCTTCAGCCTCAACAGCGAAAGCAGAAACGGAACATTCATCTGATTCTTCTTCAGCTCGCTTTTGATCAGGGAGCCATTTGCGACCACAATGCTCGGTTTGGAATCCACATTGTAGAATTTATCTTTGAGGGATAATTTTCCGATCAGCAGTGTCGCGACGGCCAGCGTCACGACCCCGATTGCGGCATTTGAGGCGATTTTATAAACCAAAGGCTCCGCCGCCACCGTCGACAGCAAAAGAATGCCAGAAAGCTCGTACCCGGTCATCTGCGCGATGGACTTTTTCCCGATGATCCGAATGCCGAGCCAGGTAACCAAAAGCTGAAGGACGCAGCGAATCACATAAACCAAAGTACTCATGGGCGCTCCTTATGGCAGGGGGACAGGTTTCGTACAGTTGTCAAGCAGGGACTTAATGTTTCTTGAATAGAGGTCTGTCTCATAGGCTTTTCTGCTGAGAACGGCGGCCTTCAAATTTTCAACATCGCGATTCAGGGTTGAAAAACTCTGATCCGCGTTGTTAAACTGAACATAGTATTCCGCCCCGTTCCAGAAGTTCTCAAAACGGTTCAAGGCGTCGGCGGCGGACTGCCAGTCCTCCCCCTGCGCGGATTTGGAAACGGTGTCTAAAACTTCGGCGTACCGGCTGCCTGTGAAGCGCAGATTTAAAATCGTGAAATACAAGAGGAAGATGGTAAGGACTCCCCAAAAGAGAATCCGGGTAATGGCTTTGTTGCTCATGAAAATCCCCCCTACTCAATTCCATGCTGCCCCGGCTGTTCTTTCCCTTTCATACCTTTCGAAACATACAGACTTCCGGAAGAATCCAGAGCGGCGAAAAATACTTCTCCCAAATTGCTGATTCCCTGTTTTTTCAATTCCTCGTACAGCCATTCCTTCGTAAGATTGGTTGCTTCGAGATTTTCACTCAGCAGGACTCCGTCGATCACGATGTCTCTGGTCAGCCCCTTTTCGGGCGGATGCAGCTGCAGTTGTGACGGGGTCACCGGCTTTTTTCCGCTCTTTAACTGAACCGACAGCTTCCCGTCATTCTCCAGCACGGCGTTATTTACGTCCGCGATATTGAACGCATTCTTTTCCCTGAGCAGAGAGGTAAGATCATTCAGCGTGATTCTTGACTTTTTCAGATTCGGCTCAACAATTTGGCCGTTCTCAATCAGCACCAGCGGTTCGGAATTAACCGCTTTCCTGAATTTCATGCTTTTTAAATGCAGATAGCCTGTCAGAATCGTCAGCCCTGCGAGGGTAAACAGCATAACAATTGCCGTGCCCATGGAATCGTTTCCGGTCAGGCCGATTTCAGTTGTTACGGAGCCCAGCGTAATTCCAACGCAGAAATCAAAAAAGGTCATCTGTGAAATAGCTTTTTTCCCCATCAGCCTTGTGACCAACATCAAAAGCAAAAAAGCCGCGACTGAGCGGAGAAACGCTTCAAGAATTCCGATCACGTTGAAACATCCTTTAAATGATTTGGCGGTCCACTTTTCTATTTTCCTGCTTTGAACGGAATTTATACATCGTCATGCCGGCTTCGAATGATTTTCAGACATTGAAAAAGGGGCGTCTTCCCCGAAAAGAAGACGCCCCTTTTGTTCTTTAGATTTCTTTTATCTCCGTTTCGAAATACTCCTGTAAAAGAGATCGAACCTCTGTCGCGTTCCGGCAACGGTCCGATTTTTCGGCGAGCTCACGGCAGCTTCCGGTATCCAGCCTGCTCAGAATATATTTTGTCTGCGCCAGCGAACCGGCGGCCATGCTGAGTTCGGAAAGCCCAAGCCCGACGAGGAGAGGAACGGCAAGCGGATCCCCCGCCATTGCCCCGCACATTCCCATTGGAATTCCTGCAGAGGACGCTGCGTCGGCAGTCAAGCGGATCAGCCGTATGACGGCCGGGTCGAAATAATCGTAGAGATATGAAACCTTTTCGTTGCCGCGGTCGACGGCGAGGGTATACTGAACCAGGTCGTTCGTCCCGACGCTGAAAAAATCAGCCTCTTTGGCAAGCGCTGAGGCCATCAGAGCGGCGGACGGTATTTCCACCATCATTCCGATCCGGATGGATTCATCGAACGGCTCGCCCTTCCCCCGAAGCTGCTCCTTTGCTTCTTCCACCATGGTTTTGGCTGCGGCCAGCTCCTGCATGCCGGAAATCATCGGGAACATGACTGCCAGTCTGCCGAAGGCGGAAGCCCGTAAAATCGCCCTGAGCTGAGTCAGAAAGATTTCTTTCCGATCCAGACAATAGCGGATCGCACGATACCCCAGAAACGGATTGGTTTCTTTTTCGATCCCCAGATATTTGATCTCCTTATCTCCGCCGACATCCAGGGTTCGGACGATCACTTCCTTGGAGCCGAAGCATTCCGCCACTTTTCTGTATACTTCAAACTGTGCGTTTTCATCCGGAAGCGATTTTGTGGAAAGGTACACCTGCTCCGTGCGAAAGAGCCCGACGGCTTCCGCTCCCTTTTTCAGCGAATCCTCCGCGTCGGCCGCAGAGCCTATATTGGCGGCGGCGATGATTCTCGCTCCGTCTTTCGTCTGCGCGTTCCGAGACGCGAATCTGCCAAACAGCTCCGCTTTCCGGTGTTCTTCTTCCATTTTCGCAAGATACACTTTCCTGGTCTCAGGCTCAGGGGAAGCAACGCATACGCCCCGATTTCCGTCGAGAATAAGAGTTTCGCCGTCCGCCACTTCCTCCATGATTTCCGGCACGCCCACAACCGCCGGAATACCCAATGATCTTGCGAACACCGATGTATGAGAGGTTTTCCCTCCTTGCCGCGTGGCAAAAGCGAGGATCATTTCCCGGTTGAGCTGAACCGTATCGGATGGAGACAAGTCGTCCGCAATCAGAATCACGGGATGATCGATTTTAGACAGGCCGGAAGATTGCACTCCTGAAAGATAATTCAGAAGCCGTGTGCCGGCGTCTCGGACATCCGTGGCGCGCTCCTGCATATAGCGGTTGTTCATTCCCTCAAAAACGGCGGCATACCGGTCCGTGACCTCGCGAACCGCCTTTTCCGCCGAATACTGCCTGCCGAGGATCAGCTTTTTCATTTCCGGGCAATACGCGGGGTCCGCCAGAAACGTTTTCTGGCCCTTGATGACCGCGGCGTCTCCGCTGTCAAGCGTCTCGGAAGCGCGCGCGATCAGGCGATCGATTTCCTGTCCGGCCTGTTCGACGGCATGATCCAGGCGTTTGGCTTCCGCCTCCGTTTGCTCCTTTGATACGGTCCTGTTCGTGTCGGGTTCCGGTTCGCGCCGGTAAATAAAAGCGATTCCGCTGCGGATTCCGTCGGAGACACCGATTCCCTGATAAATTTTCTCAGCCATTTCATCACTCTCCGGTTAGCTTTATTCCCCGAAATTCGTGCGGAACAGTTCTTCCACAACCTCCATCGCTTCAAGCTCGTCGTTTCCGTTTATATCAATCCGGACAGTCTGACCGTCGTTCAGGCCAAGGCTCATCAGCCCCAAAAGGCTTTTGGCGTCCGCTTCCGTCCCGTCCTCTTTCTTCATCTTGACCTCGCTCTCAAACGGGGTCATCTTTTCCACCATCACCTGCGCGGGTCTGAGGTGAAATCCATACTGACTGTTAATCGTGAACTCTTTGCTCAGCATTGTATCCTCAATCCTTCCATATGGCGTTTTTCGGGTTTCATTGATACGGAAATCGGGAACATGAATCTTTCCCTGTGATCTGTCTGTATCTTTCCGCTATTCCCAGTACAAGTTTACCGCTTTTCTCCAGTCCCGTAAACCGTTGAACGGTATTTTCTATTCCGTTTTCCCTGATGCTTTTCTGAATTTCAACCGCCTTGGGGTCGTCTGCAAAATCGTAGGCAAAGCCGGACGCGATGGCGTAAAGAATCCCGCCGCATTCGACTCCGTGCTTTTCACACATCAGCAGCGGAGAAACCAGCCTGTCGTTGTTTGAAAGCTTCCGGACCGGGTCCCGGCCGACCCGGGTCAGTTCGTCCTTCAGATACGGGTTTTGGAACCTCGCGATCAGCTTTTCCGAATACTGCTTCAGATCGCTTTCTCCCATGCTGTATTCCAGGTGAAGAGCCCGCGCGGCCTCCGAGTGAAATTCCCGCGCGGCCGTCAGGATCTCGGGGTCCCGGATCGCCTCGTGTACAAACCGATACTGTTTTCGGTAGCCCGCGTAGGAAATCAGCGCATGGGCCCCGTTGAGCAGGAATATCTTGCGCTTTAAATACGGAGCAAGGTTTTCCACATAATTGACGCCCCGGATCTGGCTGTTGACCTTTACTTTTGCGCTTTCAACATCCCATTCGTAAAAATCTTCGACGGAGACGTCGATTGGAGATTCCTTTTGAACCGACGCGTTTGGAACGATCCTGTCGACCGCACAGTTCGGAAAGCCGACCTTTTTCCTCAGATAGTTCTGAAAGTCCTCCGCCGCGCCCTCCTCAACGGATTCCCTGAGAAGATCCGTGGCAAACAAGGCGTTTTCGCAGGCGATCACGTCCAGGGGCTGCTCCGGGTTCCGGCTCCGGCGTTCCTGGAGAGCGTCCCGAAGGACCTTGCCGGTGTCTTTCAAATGGTTCGCGCCGATCGACAGCGTAATCAGGTCGGCGTCTTCCACGGCTTTTTTCAGTCCGGAGTCATCCTGCAGGACAACCGCCCGGATTCCGCCGACGGTTTCCTCCCTTTTTTCGCCTCCGAGCGAAACGACCTTGTATGTGCCCAGACGGTTGAGATTGCCGACCAGTTCCGCAGAAATATCGACAAAGGTGAGGTCATACCCCGATTTGGAAAGAAGATAACCGATAAAACCCCTGCCGATATTGCCCGCGCCGAAGTGGACCGCTTTCATCACATGACACCTTCTTCTATGATGGAAAGAATCTCCCGCGCCGTTTCGGCAAACCGAAGCCGCTCCACGTTCCCCTTATCCTGAACGGTCAGCGCAATTTTGGTCAGGATCTCAAGATGTTCGTCGCCTTTGCCCGCGATTCCAATGACGATATAGGCCGTGTTTCCTTTGCCGAAATCCACGCCGTCCGGATACTGTACGATCACAAGACCCGTTTCCATAATCTCGTTTTTATATTCGTTGACTCCGTGTGGAATCGCAATTCCGTTGCCGATGTAGGTGGTAAACTTTTCTTCCCGTTCTTTCATTCCGTCAAGATACTTCGGGGTGACATAGCCGCTGTTAACCAGCATGCCGCCCACCCGTTCGATGGCTTCCCATTTAGTCTCCGGTTTTTGTTTTAAGATAATGTTCTGCGTGGTCAGAATCTCTTTTGCCATGCGTTTATCCCCTTTCTTCCTTTGTTTCCAGAAGCAAATTTTCAAATATCTTACGCAATTCTCCCAGACTGCTTTTTCGCAGCCTTTCGGGAAAATCCTTATTTTCAATCAGAGAAATGCTGATGTCGCCCATCTTTTCCAGCACGACGGAGCTTTCGCTGCTCCGTGCCAGCATCAGCAGATAAGTATCAACCGGTTCCTGAACAAACCCGACCCCATCCATCATGATTTCACCCTGCAGTCTGTAAACGCCGACAAACGGGGAAAAGACCGAGTCGGACCGAATATGCAGAAGGGAAACGCGGGTGCCGGGAATCACGACGCTGCCGATCTTTTCCCGCTTCAAAATCAAAGCGCTGATTTCATGCCAATCCGCGACGGTTCCCCGTTCGGCCAGTTCGGCGGTAATCCTTCCGACGACCGCTTCAAACGGTTCCGCCGGAACGGTTTGAACGCATAAGCCCTCAATCATGCGGTGAATCATCGCAAGATCATCCGCTTTGGCCGGGATCGTCCGGACAGCAGGCGCCCGTTTTCTGATCCCGCCGGAAGCACGCTTGCGTATCATCGCCACGCGGCTGTTTATCCTTGCGATATCGTCGTCGCTCAGGAACGGCGAGACAACAAGCATGTTTTCGCGTCCGGTTTTCGCGTCCAGCTCCACCGTGGAAAGAATCAGATCATATTGCTCGCAGTTGCTTTCCGACCAGTCTTTTAATGAGGCGAGATCGATGCGTTCGATATTCCTGACGACGCTTTGCACCTTGTTGAGCAGAATACGGGAAGCAAACAGGCCGTTCGGGCAAATGATCAGCACGGAAACACTTTTGTTCCGGTCTTCCTTGGCTTCCAGCGCAGCGCCGATATTCATCGTAATAAATCCGATCTCATCCTGTGACAGGCGGATATTGTATTTGGAAAAAACCAGCTTACAGGCAATTTCAACCGTCTGAAACAGAGTGCCGTAATGTTCCCGCACCTGGTCGAGCAGGGAATTTTTCACCTGAATCCCCATATTGATCCGGTAAATCGCCAGATTAAAATAGTGCGACAGGCCGGCGATCACCTGGCTGTCTTCGGCGAGGTCGATTCCCAGTCCTTTCCGGACCTCATACAGGACTTCCTCCGCAAGTTTACTGACGGTCACGTCCAGGTCCCTGAATTTCTGATCCGTGTCATACAGACAGCCTGACGGAAGATGGATGGAAATATACGCAATCTCGCTTTCCACCGCCGGAATCTCCCGCTCTAGCAAAAGCTGTTTCAGCTTTTCGTCGAAATGGAAGCTGTTCGCGGAAACCGCTTCCCGGATGAATTCATCCGGCAGGGAAATCGGGTGCCCGGCAACGATCTTCTGAATGGAAATCATCGTGTGAAACAGAAGGGTCAGATAGGGCACGTCGTCGTTTGATTCTTCCGGAATCAGGGCCATGACTTCCTTTGATATTTTCAGAATCCGGTCCCCGAACAAAAGCCTGAAAAACGAATGGAGAACCGGGTCTTTCTTTGTTTCGTAAATATAAGGCAAAAGCTCTTCGACCGGCTTGTATTCATAAATTAGTGTTACCAGCGCATTGCGTCTGTTCCATTCGGAACCTTCTATCCGGATTCCATATCTTCTTTTCCTGCTCAAGGTAAGATTTTTCCCCTTAAGCCACTGTTCAATACTGTCCATATAAAGGCTGACGGTCGCCTCGGCAACATTCAGCTGAAAGCTGAAAAACGTGGATTTATACGGTTCATCCGCCAGCAGCAGCTGCGCCGTGATAAACAGGATTCTCTGTTTCGGCGTCAGCAAAAGGCGCTTGGGAACATTCCCGAGCATTTGCCTGAGCGTCTCTTTCTGTTCTTCCCCGCCGGCAGCGAGAACCAGCGCGGCGTTTTTTACAGAAATTTTGATTTGCTTATCTTTCAGCGCACGGTTTATGGAAGAAATTTCCCGAAACACCGTCCGCTGGCTAACCTCCATCTGTTTCGCAAGCGCTTCAACCTCCAGCCTGTCTGACTCCAGCAGCAGGCCGAGAATAAACTTTTGTCTGGTTGAAAGTTCTTCCGTATTTCATCACTTCCCTGTTTTATCGTAACGGCCGGATCTGCGGCCCGAAAGAAAAGAAAGGGGGCTCCGACACGGGTGCTTTGTGCCGGGCCCCGATTGTTTGCAGTTAAGATTTCGACTGGCTCCGTCCCTTCAAAGCGGAAATGTACTGGTCATAAGCCGCGCTGTCCAGGAAATTGTTCACCGTGATAATCTGCGCGTTCGGAACGACTCCTCTTGCCCGTTCGGCAAGGCTTTCCTGCGTAAACACGACTTTGGCATCCGCCGGAATTTCGCTCACGGGCGCGTGATGCACCGCAATATCCAGGCCTGCGTCTTTCAGTTTCTTTTTCAGGATTGTTTCTCCCATGGCGGAAGAGCCCATCCCCGCGTCGCAGGCAAAAATGATCAGGCTCGGAATTTCACCGGAAACGATCTGCCCCGCGGGCCGGGCGGCGGCGCTTTGCTTGCTTTCCGCTTTCATGTTCCCGACTGCCGCCTGCGCCTGCGCAAAGGAACCGTCGTCCTTTTCGCCGGCGCCGGAGCGTTTGACAATCGCCGCTGACACCAGGAACGACACCACCGCCCCGGTTGTAATACCCGCAAGAACCGGCAGAAGGCCGCCTTTCGGGCACATGGCGATTTCCGCGATGATGCTGCCGGGGGAAGGAGAAGCGACTAGGCCCGCCCCGGTAATCACGAACACAAAGTCCGCGGACATACCGCCCAGAATAACGGAAATCAAAAGAAGAGGATTCATCAGAATATAGGGAAAATAAATCTCATGAATTCCGCCGAAGAAGTGAATGATCATGGCGCCCGGCGCGGAGCTTTTCGCATTGCCCTTGCCGAACATCCAGTAGGCGAGAAGCACGCCGAGTCCCGGTCCGGGATCGGTCTCAAGCAGGAAGAAGATGGATTTTCCGAACTCCTTCACCTGAGAAATACCAACCGGGTCAAAAATGCCATGGTTAATCGCGTTGTTCAGGAACAGAATCTTACCGGGTTCAACCAGTACCGCAATCAGCGGCAAAAGCTTTACCGATGTAATCCACTGGGCGGCGTTTCCGAGTGCCGTTGTCATGCCGCCGACGGCCGGACCGATTGCGAGGAAACCAAGAACGGAAATCAAAGCGCCAAGGATGCCGGCTGAAAAAGTACTGACCAGCATCTCAAATCCCGCCTTTACCTTGCCTTCTACCACCCCGTCAAATTTTTTGATTAAGTATGCGCCAAGCGGGCCCATAATCATGGCGCCCAGGAACATGGTCACCGAAGAACCGATAATCACGCCCATGGTGGCGATTGCGCCGACGACCGCGCCGCGCTTGCCGTAAACCATGTTGCCGCCCGTATAACCGATCAAAAGCGGCAGCAGATACGTAATCATCGGGCTGACCAGCTTGTTCAGCGATTCGTTCGGAATCCAGCCCGTAGGAATAAACAGAGCCGTTAAAAGCCCCCATGCGATGAATGCGCCGATATTCGGCATAACCATGCCGGCAAGGAATCCGCCGAACTTCTGAATTCCCGCCTTTGTCCCCATTTTCTTATCGGAGACCTCTGCGTTTTTTGCATCAACCACTAAAACTCCTCCTTCACTCCATCATATTTTGTAAATAATAACAGTCTGTAGTTTTAATATAACATCGCATATATTTTTATACAAGAACATTTACTTTAAACCTGTCGGCACAATTCTATGACAAAATTGACAATAACCAACTTAGTATGGCTGCAAATTAAATCATTATGCCGAAGGAACCGGCAATCAAAGGACTTTATGCAAAAGTTTCCGCGGCAGCGAGGATTTTTTCAGGAACAATTTCACTTGAAAATGTTAATCTGGTATTGTATGATATGTTTTGGCTTTCAAAAGAAAACACAGCGCCAGAACTCGTATTGCGCGAGTTGACGAGGACAAGGAGAATCGAAAATTCGGCGGATGCCTTGCGGTACGGTACTACCGGAAATGTTGAAAAAAACAAAAAGCGATTTTTGAACAAATTCAACAGGGTACCTTGAAAGCCTGAATTCATTTATGAAAGGCAGGCAAAAAACATGTGCGGAATTGTTGGTTACATCGGCGATCAGGAAGCGCAGCCCGTTTTACTGAACGGTCTGTGCAGACTGGAATACCGCGGGTATGACTCCGCAGGAATCGCGGTGCTGAATCACAAAGGGGAAATGGGGCTTGCGAAAAGCAAGGGGCGGCTTGCAAACCTTGAGGAAAAGCTGAAGGCCGCCGCTCTGTCCGGCACCACCGGCATCGGCCACACACGCTGGGCGACACACGGGGAGCCTTCGGAGACGAACTGCCACCCCCACACAAACGCAAAAAAGACCATCAGCGTGATTCACAACGGAATCATTGAAAATTATCTGCACCTGAGAGAATTTCTGATTTCAAAGGGGTATCGCTTTTATTCCGAAACGGATACGGAAGTGATCCCGAACCTGATCGACTACTATTACAAAAACGATCTGCTGGAGGCTGTTACAAAAGCGGTTTCCAAGCTGGAGGGCAGTTACGCGCTGGGCATCATGTCCGTTTACGAGCCGGATAAGCTGATCGCGGTCCGCAAGGACAGCCCGCTTGTCATCGGCATCGGCAAGAATGAAAACTTTATCGCTTCGGACGTTCCCGCCGTTCTGAATTACACCAGGGACTTTATTTATCTGGAGGATAAGGAGTTCGCCGTGATCCGGAAGGATGCGGTCGAGGTTTACACGCTGGAAGGCGAAAGAACGGAAAAGCCGGTCAAACACGTTACCTGGAACGCCGACGCGGCGGAAAAAGGCGGCTACGAACATTTCATGCTGAAAGAAATCTGCGAACAGCCGGGTGCCATCAAGGCAACCATGACCTCCCGGATTCTGCCCGGCCAGCCCGTCAAGCTGGACGATATCGCGTTCACGGAAAAGGAAATCAAAGAGATTGAGAAGATTTATATCGTAGCCTGCGGCACCGCCTATCACGCGGGGGTCGTCGGGAAATACGTCATTGAAAAAATGGCGAGGATTCCGGTGGAAGTCGACATCGCATCCGAATTCCGCTACCGTGACCCGCTTTTGAACGACAAGACTCTTTTGATCGCAGTCAGCCAGTCCGGCGAAACGGCGGATACCCTTGCGGCCATGCGCGAAGCGAAAAGCAAGGGGGTCAAGGTTATGGCCATCACCAACGTGGTCGGCAGTTCCATCGCACGAGAGGCCGACAACGTTCTTTACACCTGGGCGGGACCTGAAATCGCCGTCGCCTCAACCAAGGCCTACACGACCCAGCTGATTACCATGTATATTCTGGGGCTGTATTTTGCTCAGCACAGAGGAACCATGACGAACGAAGAGATCGAGGCTGTGAAAAACGACATGCTGACTCTGCCCGAGAAAGCGGAGAAAACACTGGGTCACAGGGAGACGCTTCAGAAGTTCGCGTCCAATAATTACATGCATAAAAACATGTTCTTCCTCGGCAGGGGCATCGATTACGCCGTCGCCATGGAAGGGGCTCTGAAGGTCAAGGAAATTTCCTATATCCACTCGGAAGCCTATGCCGGAGGAGAATTGAAGCACGGCACCATCGCGCTGATCGAAGAAGGAACGGTCGTTATTGCGCTCGCCACACAGAGCAGGCTGTATGACAAAATGATCAGCAATATCCGCGAGGTTACCACCAGAGGCGCAAAGGTTCTCGGTCTGGCGGTTGAGGGAAACAACAGCATCGAAAAGGTGGCGGAAGCCGCTTTGTATGTCCCCCCTGTTCAGGACATCCTGATTCCTGTGCTCGCGGTGATTCCCCTGCAGCTTTTGGCCTATTACACCGCCGTTCAAAAGGGCTGCGACGTGGATAAACCGCGGAATCTGGCAAAATCCGTTACCGTCGAGTAATTTTAAGCTTTTTCATATGTGCTATCAGCGTACAAAAAGGCGCTTTCAATCATTTGAAAGCGCCTTTCCTTTTGGGGGGAATTGGTCCTGAAAAAAATTCCGGACCCCCAAAAAATATTCTTGCAGCCGAATTAATTGATATATAGAGCATTTTTGGGGGATAATTTCATGATGTACAGCGTTGTCCTAAGAATAAAAATTCAGGAAGACCGTTGGATCCGGATCGGAAGCAGCCACGATATCCTATGGGACGTGCGCGATCTGATTGAAGCCTCCAGCGGATGGACTGTTTTAAATCAGGATGACATCGGGCCCGCAAATTCCTTTCTATCATTGCTGGAAAGAGGAATTTGGGAACTGTCGAAATCGACGGATGCCTATCGGGATTATGAGGTCATGTACGGACTTGGAACCATCAAAGACACTTTAGCCTTTTACCGCGGTCTGCTCGAGGACTGCAAAGAACATCCCTACGCCGAACTGTACGGAAAAATCATCGCCTGAGCAAAACGGCAAATGCATCGTCACGGCCCGGAGCCGGCATTGCGATTAAAACGCTTTGCCGCCGCCCGGGCTCTTTTTTTCGTAAAATATCTTTCGTAATCAAGGGGCGCATAAATTAAATCGGAAAGCAGAAATTATACAGACAGGTTCTCCGAAAATAAACAACATCAGGTAATATGAAAAACATAAAATTGATTTTCAACCCAAGCTCAGGAAAGAATAAAAAATCCCCCGTGCAGTTAACGGATATTCTGACCCAGCTTCAGTCATCCGGCTTCACGGCGGAACCTTTTTTGATTGAACCCGACAGCGATCTTTCCCATATCGTCAGGGAATCTCTCTTGAAGGGAATCGACCTGTTTCTGGTGTGCGGCGGCGACGGAACCGTGTCCTCCGCGGTCAGAGCGCTGTATGGCACCAATTCCACCATCGGTATCATCCCGGCCGGAACCCAGAATAACATCGCATTCAGTCTTGGAATCCCCCTGGACATTCCGTCTGCCGTTTCCGTGCTTTCCGCCGGCCTGCGAACCAGGGCGGATGTGGGAATGGTCACCTGCGGCGGAATCCGCACTCCGTTTTTGGAGGTCTGCTCAATCGGTCTGCTGTCAAGCCTCTTCTCATCGGCGGATCAAATTCAGCACGGCAATCTGGTCCCGGTCACTGATTTTCTGCTTCAGTTTGTCAAAAACAAACCGTGCGAATTTGAGATTCGGCTGGATGACAGATTCCAGATTACCGGCGACGGTTACGCCCTTGTCGCGGCAAACATGCCCTATATTTTCCACCGCTACAGGGTTGGGGAGGAGCGCTCCTATCAGGATGGATTTTTAAATCTTTATCTTGTCGCGGAGATGTCCAAGCTGGACCTTGTGGGATGCGCGGTCAAAAGCAATCCCACGGAGGACCCCAGAATCCACAGGTTCCGCGCCAAAAGAATTGAAATCAAAACCCGCCCTGAGATGCCGGTCATGGCGGACGGTATCGACCTGGGAAAAGGCCCCGCCCTCGTTGAAATGAAAAATGCGTCCGTTCATATTTTAACAGCCCTGCCCGACGACCCGAAACGAAGGCCCGTCCTATGAAGCATACGCTTTCTTCCAAGCCGGACGGCGCCGCGGTCAATCGGCGCAAGCGGACCGACCCGGCCGTATGGCTTTTTCTGATTCTGATCACTTTTACCGCCGCCGCGGCCATCTGCCCGGTTTCCGTATGGTCTCTGCTCTGGCAGGCGGTCAAAGCAAGGCTTTTCCTTTCGGGGATGCTGCTCCTGTTTTGCCTGACCGCGCTCTCTCTGATCTGGAAAAAATTTCAGCGCATCGATGAAAGGATTTTCGAACTATTTAATTTTCAAGGGCAGCGGCCGCGGTGGCTTGACCGTCTCATGCTTGCGTTTACCCAGCTTGGCAACGGACTCTTTGCGGCCGCAGCGGCCCTTTTGTTTTATCTTCTGGGGCGCAGGCTGCTGGGTTATGAACTGATTCTTGGAAATTTGGCCCTGTGGCTTGTGGTGGAACTGATCAAAATGGCCGTCGACAGATCGAGGCCCTATCAAACAATCCAAAAGATCCGGATCGTCGGGGTCAGAGAAAAAGGGGCGTCTTTTCCCAGCGGGCACACCAGTCAGGCATTCTTTATGGCGGCCCTCCTTTCCCACTATTTTAATCTGGGGACCGGACAGGTACGCCTGCTGTATCTGGTCGCGCTGTGCGTCGGCATGACCCGAATGTATGTCGGCATGCATTATCCGCGTGATGTTATCGGCGGAGCGATTCTCGGCACCTGCTGGGGATTGCTGGGAATCACCGTCAACCAATATATTCTCAGTCAGCCGTTCTCGGCTTTATGGAAAATTTTTGGTCAAGGCTTATAAATGAGGCCGGACTCAAAATAATAAAATCAGCAGCGAAGCAGAGAAAGGAGAAAAACATGAAGGCAAAGCCGGACGACCGCAGCGACAACGTGGAACGCATCCAGGAAAATATCAATCATACGATCGAGAACATGCGCAAGGCGGACGAGATGATGGAAGAAACCCCGGACAAGGGAACGAGAGAAACTCTTCGTGAGAAAAACGACCGCCGTGCAAAAGCCCTGGAGGGGCTGCGCAGCGAAATCCGCGACGAAGCAAAAGCGCGCGGAAAAGGATAACGCATACGGAAAGGGTTTGCTTCCCGCGCAGAGCGCGGGAAGCAAACCCTCCGTTTTTTCCGGGCGGGCAACCTTTTTGAGGTCAGCGAACAGGGCGCCATATTGCTTCCCTGACGGTAACATGATATAGTTAGTCATGTTCGTTATCATTTCAGGCTTTGGTGAAGTATCATGAAAAAATTGGTCATTGGAATACTAGCCCATGTTGACGCCGGAAAAACCACTTTGACGGAAGCAATGCTCTATCGCGGCGGGGCCCTGAAAAAACTGGGCCGCGTGGATCATCAGGATTCGTTTCTGGATTCGGACGTTTTGGAGCGGGAACGGGGAATCACCATTTTTTCCAAACAGGCGGTTCTGCCGCTGGAACATGCGGAGATCACGCTGCTGGACACCCCCGGCCATGTGGATTTTTCCAGTGAAACGGAGCGAACGCTGCAAGTGCTTGATTACGCGGTTCTGGTCGTCAGCGGGACCGACGGCGTCCAGGGCCACACCCTGACGCTTTGGAAGCTCCTGAAGCGGCATCGGATTCCGGTTTTTTTGTTTATCAACAAGATGGATCTGCCCGGAACCGACCGAAACACCCTGACCGAGGACCTGAAGCGAAAACTGGACGACCGCTGTGTGGACTTCTGCGAAACGGCGGAGTCTGTTTATGAAAATGCGGCTCTGTGCGACGAAAGCCTTCTGACCCGTTACCTGGAACAGGGAACCGTGCCGGACGAAGAGATTGCCGCTCTGGCGGCGCGGCGGAAAATCTTCCCCTGTTTTTTCGGATCCGCGCTGAAGCTGGGCGGTGTAGACGGCTTTTTAGACGGCCTGGAACGATATACCGCAGCTCACGAGTACCCTGCCGAATTCGGCGCGAAGGTCTATAAGATTTCACGCGATGCGCAGGGCGCAAGGCTGACCTTTCTCAAGGTCACCGGCGGAAGCCTGAAAGTAAAAACATTGCTGACAAACCGGCGCGGCGGCGTTCCGGACGAGAAAGCATGGGAAGAAAAGGTCGACCAGATCCGCATCTATTCCGGCGAAAAGTATCGTACGCCGGGCGAGATTCCGGCCGGCACCGTATGTGCCGTGACCGGGCTGAGCCGCACCCGCCCCGGGCAGGGGCTGGGGTTTGAGTCAGCCTCCGAAGCGCCTGTGCTGGGGCCTGTGCTCACCTATCAGGTCCTTCTGCCGGAGGGAACCGACCCGCACGGCGCACTGCTGAAGCTGAGTCAGCTTGCGGAGGAAGACCCCCAGCTGCACATTGTCTGGAACGAGCATCTTCGCGAAATTCATCTTCAGCTGATGGGCGAAGTGCAGTTGGAAATTTTAAAGCGGCTGATTCTGAAGCGATTCGGCATGAAAGTGGAGTTCGGGCAGGGCAGCATTGTTTACCGGGAGACCATCGCGGCGCCTGTAGAGGGCGTGGGCCACTTCGAACCGCTGCGTCATTACGCGGAGGTTCATCTGCTGATGGAGCCCGGGGAAAGAGGCAGCGGACTTCAATTCGGCGCCGCCTGCAGCGAAGAGGTTCTAAGCCGAAACTGGCAGCGGCTGATTCTGACTCATCTGGAGGAACGGACGCATCCCGGCGTGCTGACCGGCTCCCCCATCACAGATATGAAAATCACTTTGGTAGCGGGACGGGCGCACCTCAAGCATACCGAAGGCGGCGATTTCAGGCAGGCGACCTACCGGGCGGTCCGTCAGGGACTGATGACCGCCGAATCCATCCTGCTGGAACCATGGTACGAGTTCCGCCTGGAAATTCCGGCGGAATTCGTCGGGCGGGCCATGTCGGATCTTCAGCGCAGATCCGGCGCTGTGTCCCAGCCGGAGCATTTTGGGGAAAATGCCGTTTTGACCGGCACCGCGCCGGTTCAGACAATGAGGGACTACGCCCTGGAGATTACCTCCTACACCAGGGGCCGGGGCAGGCTCGTTTGCTCGCTGAAAGGCTATGAACCCTGCCATAACCAGGACGAAGCGGTTGCCGCCATCGGTTACGACAGCGAACGGGACACGGAAAATCCGGCGGATTCGGTTTTCTGTTCCCACGGAGCGGGCTACGTGGTCAAATGGGATCAGGTTCGCAGGCATATGGATGTAAACAGCGGAATCATCCCGGCGGCGCGGGACGGGGATACGGTAACCGAGCCGCACGCCGCCCGCCCGTCCGCTGCCGCCGTCTCTCTGGAACAGGACGAAGCGCTGAAATCCATTTTTGAGCGGACCTACGGCCCGGTGGGACGCAGAAAATTCACACGCCCGAAGAAGCCGGACCCGCCGGCGAAGGAGTCCCCGGTCCAGCCCCGTTACCCCGGGCCGGAGTACCTGCTGGTGGACGGCTATAACATCATCTTCGCCTGGGACGAGCTGAAAAAGGCGGCGCGGGAAGATCTGGACACGGCGCGAAAACTCCTGTCGGACATTCTCAGCAACTATCAGGGGTTTAAAAAATGCGCCGTCATTCTGGTTTTCGACGCATACAAGGTTCCCCACGGCGCCGGAGAAATATTCCGCTACCATAATATCAGCGTGGTTTTTACCAAAGAGGCCGAAACAGCGGACGCATACATTGAAAAAGTAACCAATGAAATCGGGAAAACCCACCGGGTCACGGTCGCCACTTCCGACGCGGCCGAGCAGCTGATCATTTTGGGTCACGGGGCCCTGCGCCTTTCCGCCGACAGCTTCCGGGCGGAAGTGGAACGGGCCGAAGGCGAGATCGCGTCTATTCTTTCGAAAAGCCGCATGAAAAACAGATGTTCACCCTTTCACCGCGCCGTTGTGAAAGAACCGGAAAGTTCTTTTGATGCGGTGGAAAAGGATTCGGCTGTCCCCGGTTCCGAAGGCATGACCAGCCGATAAACACATCGCAAAAGCCCCCGAAATTGTTCCGAATCAACGGAACCAATTTCGGGGGCTTTTCTGTTTTATATGATCATTCCGTATTGATTCCTCCAACAAGTCGGACATATCAGTCCCGCAGGTCCACTAAGAATTATACGGGTCCTGGGGCTCCGGGATTTTTCCCTTTCCCCCGCTGATAAACGAACGGGTCCACGAGGGCTGAGCCGGCGCCTTGCTTTCTTTCAGCATCTTCTGCCATTGCTCGTCGGTCAACCTGCTGCCCGACTCAAATTCGTAATAGCTGAACACCGCGCCTCTGGTTAAATAGAGCTTGCCGCCGATCGGAACCACCGCATAGATTTCATGCGCGGGCCCCACGCCCGCTTCCAAATAACCGCCCTGATCGAATTGATTCGGCGCGATCGTGTGAAAATCGGCGACAAGGGCCATGTTTTTATCGGTCTCGGATTCAATTTCAAACCACCTCAGCCCGTCGGTCGCGAAAGAAGCCGTCATTTCCTCCATGTTTTCCCCGTAGTCGTAAAGCCGGGCATACTCGTCGTTGGTCAGTTGTTCCCCTTTCAGCTCCTTAACGGAACAGTCCCGCAAAAATTGCAAAAGATCCTCCAGATATTTTACCGGGCCTTCCATATTGTTTTTGCCCTCTTCGTTTTCCCCGGTAAGCAAACCTCTCGCGGAGAGATTCGCTTCGGAATACTCCGTCAGCCACAGCAGCTTGTCGTACACCTCGACGGCGGGCTCCACATATCCGAGGACCTTCGGCTCCTCTCCGCCGCCTTTTTCAGCCCCGCTCTGCTTTCCGTACAGAATGGTGTCGTGGCGCAATTCGGACCAGCTGCCAAGCGCGGTGTTCAGCGATTTGTCCGTCCACGCCCGATTCGTCATGAAGGAGGGGTATCCGTTCCCGTAAGGCTGCGTCAGCCCTTTCAGAACCCACAGCCAGCCGTAATACAGATTCGACCGCCACGTCTCTTCGGGAAGCTTTGAAAACTGCGCCCTTACACTTGTGAACTTCGCGGGGTAGTCTTTCCATTTATTTTCCTGTTTGGCAAGCTGGATCTGATACGCCCGGTCCGAGCCCAGAACCCCCATGACGTCAAGCCCGCTGGGGATCGGCCGCTCAATCGGTTCCACAAGCTCCTGAATCATTTCGGAATCGGCCAGATATCTCTGACCCATCAGCCGCAGCTGCTTGCCCACGGGGGTGTTTACCTGCGTATATTGAGCCGCAATTCTCGGTTCCGGGAGCGTCTTTGCCTCCTGATAGAGCGCGTCCAGCCGTTCGCCGTCGCTCAAAGTCTCAAGGTTCGGCTGATCCCCGTAAACTTTCCGCAGCAAATTCCTGTAATCATAAATCGTGAGATCGTCGGACGCCCCCACGTAAAACGATGTGGGTTCATAGATTTTCTCCCAGTTCGTGATGTCCTGCGTGCCGTCCTTTTCCATAAAAAGCGCGTAGGTGACAAGAAGCGCCTGAAGCGTCTGTTCCACATCCCTCACCTTCTGGTCTTTATCCTTGTAGAGCGGGAAAGGCGCCTGACCGTACCACATCATGGCGGTAAAATACCGTTTGAAATCGTCGCTTCTGGTATAATGCCCTCTCGGCTCAAACTGGCTGTAATCCAGTTCAAACGGAAAAATTGCGGACTGAGAGTAGCCGGATTTTGCCTGAATCAGGGAATATTCCTTTTCCGCCAGATTCTTCGCTTCATCCGGCGTATTCTGCGGCAGAGCATTCCCCATGCTCAGCTCCGCCGCGGCAAAATAAGCGATATTCTTGAGCGCGGCGGCTTTTACTTCCGGGTTCTGAACACCCTTGCAAATTTGAATGGATTTTTTTAGCATGCTGCCCGTTAAGTCGTCAACCGCTTTGAACAGACTGTTCTTCTCCAGGTTTCGCAGGGAAAAATCGTAAAAGATGTGATAAAGCTGCAATACCGAATCCGCCGTGACAAAGCTCGGTATTTCAAGGTAACTGTTTTTTTCGTAAAGATAGAAGAGCTGCTCCTCGGCTGTCGGAGACACGACAAAAGCGTTCTGAGACAACAGCTTTTTCTCCCCGTCCGAAAAGCTTCCGAACTGCTTCAGGTTTTCTATGTTGGACAAATCGGAATTTACTTTATAAGGCTTCACTTTAGCCTTAAATCCGGATGGACTGTACGGCACGGCGACGTTTTTGTTCACCGCAGATTCCAGTGACACCAGTCGGTAAGCGGTGCTCTTTGCCGTTTTACTTTCCGTTCCGTCGACGGAATCCGCGGGTTCTGAGGTACCCGTGCCCTTCGCGCCGCATCCCGTCGCCGCCAGCAGAAAAGCGCAGCACAGTACCGACGCTATGGTTCGCCTGAATAACATAGGATCATCCCTCCGTTTCAATTTTACCCATGCTGTAACGAAATGCCGCCGGTGTTCCCGTATTTCTGTTCCCGCAGACGGCGGAAACCGCTTTCCCGTCCGATTTGAGTGCGGTCATTTGATCGAACGCGTCCGAAACACCGATAGATTCAAAGCCAAACCCCGTCCATTTGTATGCGTTCAATTCCTTTTTTCCGTCCCTTGTGGATTCCACGGAAATCAGCTCATCCAAGCCGTCTCCATCCAAATCGCAGAATACATAATCGTCAAAAGGCCTCGAAAGTCTTGAACCGAGCCATTTCGGGTAGAGCTTGTTATTGTGAAAATAATAAAGGAACGGCCTTTTTGCGTAGACAGGATGATATTTTGCCACGGTATACACCCCAAGCGAAACCTCGTTCTTTCCGTCGCCGTCCACATCGCAGACCTGGACCTTCCACGGGTTGAGCTTTTGAAACGACGCGTCATAAGTCTTTTCCGTTTTTACACCATTAAAATTTAAGATCATCAGCCGGTCCCCATACACGGCCCCCCTCTTTTTCAGCAGAAGGAAAACGTCATCGTTTCCGTCCCCGTCATAATCCGTGACAAAGCTGCTGATCGGCGCCGTTGAACCGTCAATTTTATATTCGGTTACTTCCATGCCGCCGTCGAATATTTTAATTCCTGTTCCAAAGACCAGAACCGCATAACTTTTTTCGTCCGCCGTCAGTTTCCCCATTTTAAAATAATCGTCATTTCCGGAATCAGCCCAATGAAATATGGGAGTTCCCCACACGTTCCCGTGAAAAAGCAGATGGAATCCCGAAAGGCCGACCAGTTGATACTCATCGCCGGAGGTAACCCCTAACCTTTCCGTTTTAACCATGGTATGCGCAAGAAAGGCCGCGCACAGTAAAAACGCAGCCAGCAAAGCCGCCGCAATCAGGAGTCTCTGCTTTCCAGAAATGAGCATGGTTCCGTCCGGTTCGGTCAAAATTCGCTTTTCGACGGTTTTTCTGAACCGGGTTTCCTCGTGCCCGCCTCTGCTCTCCATATGATTCTCTTCTTCCATTTTTCCGGAATAGTGGGAAAAAATGTATTTTGATTATTATAGCATAGAACCCATAAAAATCAAAGTCAGGAGGAATTTCAGATGTTTGTAAAAGGCATAAAATCAAGGCTGTATTCCGGGATCGGGTTTGCAGCCTTGACATGAATTGAGCGCTTGACTCTATTCGGTTGCGTGTATATACTGAAAAAAAACTAAGTAAAACAAATTACGCTTGCTCACAGATCCGGATAACAGGGATGACGAGGATTTTTTTAACACAAAAACCAAAACCCTAAGTTCGCTCTGGTCATGTGCGGGCAAATCCTAAAGATGTAAAGAAGACCGTAAATCAATAAAGAGTAAGGAAATGAGCATGAAAAATAAAATTTTGCTTGTAGAGGACGATTCAAGTCTGATAGATGGTTTGCAGTATTCATTGACGAAAAATGGATTTGCGCTTGAAATCGCACGCACGGTCAGTGAAGCCATGACATTACTCGAAAAGAAACAGTATGACTTATTGCTGCTTGACGTCACTCTGCCTGATGGAACAGGTTTTTCAGTATGCGAACAGGTCAGGAAGAACGGAAATCAAGTCCCGATCATTTTTTTGACGGCGCTTGATGAGGAAGTCAATGTAATCCGCGGCTTAGATAGCGGCGGGGACGACTATATTACCAAACCTTTTCAGTTGGGAGAACTCTGTTCCCGCATCAGGGCATTGCTGCGGAGGGCGGGGATTTCTAAACCAGCTTCTTCATCCGCCATTGAGTGCGGAGATATATTCATTGACACGCTTCATGGTCGTGTCCTGCTAAATGGAAAGACTATGGAATTAACGAATACTGAATATCGGCTTCTTTGCTTATTAATTCGCAATGCCGGCCAGATCGTCACACGAAATGTAGTTCTGGATGAAATGTGGGACGGGAGCGGAACTTTCGTAGACGATAACACACTTTCCGTTTATGTCCGCCGTCTGCGCGAAAAAGTTGAAATAGATCCATCGCATCCTGAACATCTTATTACAGTGCGCGGCTTCGGCTACCAATGGAACGAGGTGTCGAAATGAATTTTTTGAAAGAAAAGTTGTCACGCCACTTTTTTGTTGAAATCATCATTTTTTCGGCCCTCTTGCTTGGATTCGGTGTCCTGCTTTGTTTTCGGCAAACAGAAGCCGTAAAAGAGATGATGCTCGCCCATGATGGTGTTATGGTAAGTTCTCTTTTGAAGCAAAAGATATCCCCTGATGTAATTGCTTCCGCTGTTTCAAATACTCAGGATGGTGGACAAGGGAAAGAACTGCTGGCGCAGCTTGGCTATACAGAAAAAACTGCTGTCCGCTTTCTGCCCGCTGTCTCCGGTTTCGAGGCAACCGCTTTTCAGTCTGTTCTCTCTTGCACACTGGCATTTATTATTATTCTGCTCGTCTTATGCTGCATTTTTCTTACCAAAAGGGAACGGCTATATGGTCAGGCTTCAAAAAGGATTTCTGCATTTTCAGAAGGTGATTTTTCGGAACATTTGCCGCGTTCCGAAGAAGGAACTTTATATCAGTTATTTGCTTCCGTCGATAATCTGGCATCTGCATTACAGGCAAAGGGAGAGGCGGAATATAAGGCGAAAGAATTTTTGAAAAATACAATCTCCGACATTTCCCATCAGTTGAAAACGCCTCTGGCCGCGCTCAGCATGTATAACGAGATTATTTTGGAAGAACCGGATAACCCCGAAACAATTACTGAATTTTCAAAAAAAACGACGGCAGCTCTTGAACGAATGGAACAGTTGATTCAATCGCTTCTGAAAATCACGCGCCTCGATGCTGGAAGTATTATGTTTGAAAAAGTGCCTCATCAAGTATCAGAAGTCGTAGAGAAGGCGATTGAAAATCTGACTACTCGGGCCGTTCGTGAAGAAAAACAGATAATCGTTAACGGACAGCCAAGCGAACAGCTCACTTGCGATCTACAGTGGACCAGTGAAGCGGTAGGAAACATTGTCAAAAATGCTTTAGATCACACAAATTCCGGTGGCCATATCCGCATTTCGTGGGAAAGGTCCCCGATCATGATTCGGCTCAAAATTACAGATAACGGCACGGGAATCGCGCCGGAAGATATTCATCATATTTTCAAGCGGTTCTACCGCAGTAAAAATTCAAAGGATACACAAGGCGTCGGCTTGGGTCTATCCTTAGCGAAGTCCATTGTCGAAGGACAAGGAGGGACTTTATCCGTCCAAAGCGTTTTGAACCGAGGGACTACCTTTACTCTGTGTTTCCTTACGGAACTGTAAGCTGAAACTCATCTGAAAGTAAGCCTCGTCTGTTAGCCTTTGAGGAAAGGAGGCTTAGAGCCATGGAAATCTTAAAATTTGAAAATCTTTGCAAGACATATGGGAAAGGGGAAACACAGGTTAATGCCTTGAAAAGCGTTTCCTTTTCGATGGAAAAAGGAGAATTTGCGGCGGTAGTTGGCGAATCCGGTTCCGGTAAAACCACTTTGCTCAATTGTATCGGCGGTTTGGATGATCCGACGTCCGGCAAAGTACTTCTGGAAGGAAAAGACCTTTTCTGTACGCAGGAAGAAGAACGGACTGTTTTTCGGCGCAGGAATATCGGGTTCGTATTTCAGTTCTTTCAACTGATTCCGGAATTAACGGTGGAACAGAATATTATTTTTCCTATTCTTCTGGACTATCAAAAGCCTGATCCGGATTCGGTCAATGAAATTTTGCAAGTGTTGGGGCTTACGGAACGCCGCCATCATTTGCCCAGCCAGCTTTCCGGCGGGCAACAGCAGAGGGTGGCAATCGGCCGTGCATTGATAACCAGACCCATGCTGATTCTGGCTGATGAACCCACGGGCAATCTGGACAGCAAAAACAGTCAGGATGTAATAGACTTGCTAGTCAAAGCATCCCGGCATTATCAACAGACCATCTTAATGATAACTCATAATGTGGGCCTGACTTCTTCGGTAGACCGTGTCCTGCGGGTATCAGACGGCGTTCTTACCGACATGGGAGGAATCCGGGAATGAAAAGCTATTTGGAACTGATCCCTATTTCCGCTAAGATTCATAAAAAGCAGAGCAGAATGACGCGAATCTGTATCATCCTCGCCGTGTTTCTGGTCACGGCCATCTTCGGTATGGCCGATATGGAAGTGCGCAGTCAACAACTGCAGGAAATCAAAAGCGATGGAAACTGGCATGTATTATTTTCCGATATTGACCAGAAAACCGCATCCATGATTGCCGCCCGTCCGGAAGTAACGGCTTCCGGATGGTATGCTTATTTGGGAACGGGGGCCCAATATACTGTTTCGGGAAAATCTGTCATTGCAGCAGGAATGGATAAAAAAGTATCGGATGATATTTTCCCAATAAAAGTGACTGAGGGCGATTCCCCAACGAAAAAGAATGAGGTTGCTTTAACCCAAAATGCAAAACTCGGCTTGGGGGTTCACGTGGGCGATACAATCACTTTGAAGCATCCAATTTCTGAACCGGTAGAGCTTTCCGTCGTTGGTTTTGTCGAGGGTACTTCAAAGTTACTGAAGCAGGATTCTTATGCTTTGCTTTTTACAAAAGAAGGCTTCCAGTCTTCGATTCCTGAAGGACAATATACAGATCAGTACGTTGTTCAGCTTTGCCGATACTGCAATATGCAAAAAGTGATTGCCGATATTACGGAACAATATAAACTTACTGATAAGCAGGTATTGCAAAACGGCAATCTGCTTGCAGTGCTCGGCCAAAGCGATAACAGTTATGTGCTTGGACTCTACGGGACCGCCGCTGTTTTATTCGCCATCGTAATGCTGTCGGGAGTACTGATGCTTGCAAGCAGCCTGAACAGCAATGTAATGCAAAGAACGGAATTTTTCGGTATGATGCGCTGCTTGGGAGCAACGAAAAAACAGATCATGCGCTTTGTACGGAAAGAAGGGCTGCAGTGGTGTAAAACGGCGATTCCCGTGGGGGGTTGGCATTGGAACCGTGGTTATATGGGTGCTATGCGCGATTTTGAAGGCTTTAGCTCCCGGTTATTTCTCCGAAATGCCGACTTTTGCAATCAGTTGGATCGGTATCCTGTCCGGCATCGCTGTGGGAATATTCACGGTACTTTTGGCCACCAGATCCCCCGCCAAAAGAGCTGCGTGTGTTTCGCCACTGGCTGCGGTTTCGGGGAATGCAAACTCTATTCAACCAAGCCGCACAGCGGCAAACACCACTTTTTTCAAGATAGATACTGCTGTTGGTATTCATCATGCTACGTCAAGTAAAAAAAATTTTTTGCTGATGGTAGGTTCATTTTCTCTCAGTATTATTTTGTTTCTCTGCTTTTCAGCGACGGTCGATTTTATGCACCATGCTGTTGTGCCGTTGCGGCCATGGACGCCGGATATTTCCCTTGCAAGCGCAGATCAGACTTGTTCTCTGTCAAACAGTCTCTTAAAGCAGCTGAAGAACGATCCGAAAGTCGCACGCGCCTATGGACGGATGTTTGCTTATAACATCCCGGTCAAATCAGGCGGACAGAATCAGAAAATCGACCTTGTTTCTTATGAGAATTATCAATTTTCGTGGGCGAAGGACAGCCTGTTGAACGGTTCTATCGATGCTGTAAGGCAGAAAGAGAATCAGGTACTGATCGTTCACAATTCCGACAGTTCCCTATACGTTGGGGACAAGATTCAACTGAACTTCGGAAAAAAGCAGCAAGAAATCACTGTGGCAGGACTGCTTTCCTCCAGCCCCTTTGACAGCGTAAGGGGGGTAACGACAGTTATCTGCTCGGAGAAAACATTCCGGGAATTGACTGGTGAGACGAATTATACGATTATCGACGTTCAACTCACGGAAAAGGCAGTCGATCGTGATGCGGATTCCATACGCTCTCTGGCAGGTTCAAATATTCAGTTTTCCGATCGACGTGCAAGTAACCGAGAAGGAAAGGGAGCTTTTTATTCAATGGCGCTGTTCATTTATGGCTTCTTGGTGGTGATCGTACTAATCACCATATTTAATATAGCAAACAGCATCGCCATGAGTGTTTCGGCGCGTATCAAACAATACGGTGCTATGCGCGCCATCGGCATGAGCGGTCATCAGCTCATAAAGATGATTACTGCCGAAGCCGTCACATATTCCGTCGCCGGGAGCATTGTGGGATGCTTCATAGGCTTGCCGCTGCATAAAATCCTGTTTGAAAAAATGGTAACTGCGCACTGGGGAGATCCGTGGCAGCTTCCATTGGGAATGCTCGCACTTATAGTAGCAGCAGTCATGATCTCGTCTATTCTTGCGGTCCATGGTCCGGCCAAGCGAATCCATAAGATGTCCATCGTTGATACAATCAGTGCACAATAAACGAAT
Source organism: Caproicibacter fermentans (assembly GCF_009746625.1). Lineage (GTDB taxonomy): Bacteria > Bacillota > Clostridia > Oscillospirales > Acutalibacteraceae > Caproicibacter > Caproicibacter fermentans. Next base: position 271,374 of record NZ_VWXL01000014.1, on the reverse strand, counting down.
TGTTTCAAAAACAGATTTATCCTGGCGAAGCATCTTTTCCTTCCTGGCGCGGGAACCATACGGTTTCTGCGCTATTTTTTTTCGGACGCTTTAGGTGATCCGCTCACGGATTTTATTCGACATAAATAAATTCACGGGGCAGTTTCGAGGCCAGCTCCGGTATCCCGTGTACCACTGACATTATGATCCAAAAGACGTAACGATCCATCCAAAGGAAAACATGGGAACTGCGCTATCATTCAGCACGAAAACGGCATCCAAACTTTGTACGGTCACAACAGCGGTCGCAGAAAATGAACCGTAATGCGGATCTTTGTATCTCATGGGACAGGCGGCAAAGACCGCTATATTTTGATTTCCCAACGAAATCTCAAGATTCTCCGGGAGTACAGAAAACAATACCGGCCTCACCATCCGGAAGGGTACCTGTCTCGGTTCTCTGTATTACTTTACGCGGTTAGCCCTTTTTAATCGAATCGTCCTTGTCTTCTCTTCCGTATCATCACTCTCGTCATACCCATCATATGGTGCATCCGGATCATGCGGCTTCTGTTTTTTCATACTGTTGCATACCTCATCACGATGGGCAAAAGAAAAATTGATATCATCCGAATATCCGGTATGTCCTGTGATGATGATCGGGTTCAAATGCCTTTCCCTCAACTTTTTCTCAAGTATCGCCAGTGATCTCTTTTCCAATGCGATATCCTCAGCAAGAGCATTAATAAAGCTATATCCTCCGTCTGCACCGAACCAGATGGTATCGCCGGTAAAAAGATATGTATCATCGATGAGATAGACCATGTGCCCCCATGTATGTCCCGGGACCAGAAAAGCTTCTACCTTAATGTTTCCGATGGTGAATCCCTGCCCGTCCTTAAGAAGAATTTTCTTGTTATTTATTGTTACCTGCGGAAGCTTAAACAAGTGGAAAATCACTTTGCGGCGCACTTCACCGGTCAAATATTTATTTTCGATTTCTCCGATATAAATTGTTGCATTCTTAAACAACTGATTACTGTCAGCTTCGATCGCGCCAACATGATCGGTGTCCTGGTGGGTCACCAGAATATCTTTAATATTCTCCGGATCCAGATCAAGCCATTCCATCTTCTCTTTCAGGCGTTCATAATTATATCCGGCATCAATCATGATCGTCTGTCCGTTCTTTGTATAGAAGAAGATGTTGGCGACAAACTCTCTGACACACTTCACGTGTTCATCAATCACACCGGTATTAAGGGGTTTGAAAATTTCCTTACCTCGATAAATCATAGCCATATATTTTTCCTGAAATTTTGAAGCCTTCTTAGACATTTCTTGATTCTCCCTTTCTTGGTTTTCAAGCAAAGCCAATGGCGGTTTTTGCGTCGCCGCTGTTTGAATATCCGTAAATCCCGCGCTTTTCAAAAGCTGCTCTGCGTTAAAAATGGTCATTCCTTCCATCTTACTCGTCCACTTCTCGCCGGCAGTGTTCTAGCCGTACTGATCGCCGCCGTATTGTTTTTACGCGACGCTTTCCACGCTGACGGGCGAATCACCCACTCCAGTCACATGTCCTTCCGGGCAAAGCGCCAGCAGCCGCGTAATATTCATTCCGCCGCTTAAAATCACAGAATAAACATCATTATGTGAAGCTCAAATTCTTTGCCGGACCGTTCAGTATGCTCATTAAGCAAAGTCAATTAAAACAAAGCTTTCTTACTGTTTTTTTAAGCAGTGAGATTTAATAAGGGAAGCAATTCCGGCTCCTCCGCCTATAAAAAGCACCTCAATTGCTCCCATCCAATGCAGGGTGGTATTGCCGCTAGTTGTCGCCAGTGCATAAATAAGGTGGTGTCCTCCCAATAAAATGCAAAGTACAACCGAAACAAGCGTGAGTATTTCTGCATATTCAAAGTTACGCTTAACCAGTGTAATTATAATGCCCGCGTCAATCCCAACATTCCATAAAGCAATTTCGGCTTGCCATCCCCGGCTCATCCTCCATACCGAAAATGTTTCTGCAACATTGGGAAAAAACATTTGCCATATAAATGCGCCTACTGTCATCAATAAAAAAAGGAGCAAATAGAAATACAAATATTTTTCTTTTCTCACCATTATCACAACCTCCATGATACTCGTAGAATATAAATAATCAGATTGTGCTCTCAAGAAAGGGTCAATTAAAGGGTCAAACCTAAACAATAGGCAAAGAGAAATCCCCTGAAATCCGCATTCCTGCTGGATTTTCCGGGGATTTCTTTATGGTGGACGTTATAGGACTCGAACCTATGACCTTTCGCACGTCAAGCGAACGCTCTAGCCAGCTGAGCTAAACATCCATATTAAATCGTTCTTAAAGCGCTTGATTATTATAACGTATATGCTGTCGAAAATCAAGTAAAAAATCAAAAATTTCTAAATTATTTGAAACTCTTGTTTTCGACTCTCATTTATCTTATAATGATGAAAACAGGAGGATGATCCATCATGTCGATTGGTCTTGTGCTGGAAGGCGGCGGCATGCGGGGCTGGTACACCGCCGGCGTTTTAACTGTTCTGACGGAAACCGGAATTGAATTTCCAAGCGTTTACGGAATTTCCGCCGGGGCTTCCAATGCGCTCAATTATATCAGCAAGCAAAACACCAGGGATTTCGCGCGAGAGATGATTCGGTACTCCACAGATGAACGCTATATCAGCGTCAGCAATCTGCAAAGAACCGGTTCCCTGTTCGGCTTTGATTTTATGTTCGGAGAACTGTTCCATTCTCTTCTGCCCTTTGACTATGAAACATTTTTCAATTCTCCGACCGACCTGAAAGTCGGTGCAACAGACCTGAAAACGGGTCAGACTGTCTTCTTTGACAAATCTCAGCTGGACGAAACTATGACGGCGGTCCGGGCGTCCTGCTCGCTGCCTTTTATCTCCAACATTGTGTCTTATCTCGGTCATGAGCTTTTGGATGGCGGCTGCAGTATGCCGATCCCGATTGAGCGCTCCATTTTTGACGGAAACGATCGCAATGTTATCGTACTGACACGCGACAGAACCTATCGAAAAGGCCCTCACCCCGAATTTCCGCGCTCGGTGCTTCGGGTTAAATACGGCGACTATCCCCTTTTTGTCGAAGCGATGATGAAGCGGCCTGAAACCTATAACAACGAACTCGACGTTTGCCGCAGACAGGAAAAAACCGAAAAGGCGTTTGTTATTCGCCCAAGCGTTCCGATTATCACAAGCAGGTATGAAAAGGACCCTGAAAAATTAATTCAGATTTATGAAATGGGAATTCACGACTGTGAAAGCTCTTTGAACAGCCTTCGTGAGTTTATGAAGAAAGATTAGTATCTGTAAAAAATTAACTTGAAAGAATCCGGTTAAGCAGCGAATAATAAGTTCGGGGTGAAAATATATGGCGGATCAACTCGGGCGCTTGCTGGATTCGGACCCAAAAGCAAAAGAATACTTTGAAACGCTTCCTCAATACGCAAGGGAAGCGGTCAGAAAGCACGCCGAACAGATTGACGGAGTGAAGTCTATGAGGCTGCTCGCTGAAAGCTATATGAAGGACGATTCCTATCGAGGCGCCTGAATCCGCATCAATACGGAGGCGCAAATGGGAACTTATTATGAAAACAATCCGGACCTCAGGGAATATTTCGAGTCCCTGCCGATTGAGATTAAGGACAGAATCATTGAATCCGGCGTCGAGATTTCGACGCTCGGAGAACTGGAAAAAGCTGCCGAGCATTTTGAATTAATGAATAAAATATAAAAGACGACTGCCCCGGGCTTTGTCCGGGGCAGTCGTCTTTTATCGGTATTGGTTATTCTGCCGCCCAGCGTTTCAGCTTTGGAAACGACTGCCGCATTTCTTTCTTCGCCTGTTCCTTATCCTGAAACAATCCCGGAACAGACGCGCAGAAATCGATCATTTCCTCCATCGTGCAGTCCGCGGTAAACGCTCCGTTTTTAAAACAGTAGCAGCAGAACTCTTCATTTTTACTGCCGCCTGCATTCGTGCCAAACTCCTCGTCCTTCGTCATCGGCATCCCGCAGCTTTGGCAGATTTTTTGATTTTCCATTGTAAAAACATCCTCTCTTCTTTGATGTTTCAAGAATACCAGATATAATCTGACAGCAGTATGTCATGTTTTTTCCTTGAAATAATTTCTTTGGATCCCCTCAGCTTCTTTTTGTACCTGCTCACGGATTGCGTCCGGCGCAAGCACCGTGACGCCGCTCCCGAAGGACAGCAGATAACCGATAATCCAGTCGCCGGCGGGATAACTCGTCGTCACGGCAAAGGAACCGTCCGGCCGGGCGCTGATGCAGGATGGATGAAATTCATCACGGACGCGGTAAGCAAGCCGAGGAGAAAACAGCAGGCTGAGCTCCCCCATCGCAATGCCTTTCTCGTCGAGGTCAGGGAGCGGCGCCTCGCGTTTTTCGAAACTTTGCTCCGTAAGCCGGACCTGTTCCATTCTGCTGATTTTAAACGTACGGTAATCCTGCCGGCTCAGGCAGAACGCCTGAAGATACCAGCTGTTTTTAAAAATAAGCTTGACGGGTTCGGCCAGACGTTCCCTGCTTTCGCCTTTTGCGTTATAATAAGTAAAGCCGATTACCCGGCGCTGCAAAACAGCGCTTTTCAGCAGGGCGAACCTGTCTTTCTCCTCTTTCCCACTTCCCCAGTCTGTAAAATCCGCTTCAATCCAGTCCGGGCTTTCCCTCTTAAAGACGCTGCTGAGCCGTGAAAGAAGCTCCCCATCGCGGCCGGTTCTCGCGGCCCGAACACTCTGCAGGGCGAAAAGAATCTCGTCCTGCTCCTGCTCCGAAAGAAGCGACCGGTCCAAAACGAAGCGGTCGATTAAAGAAATTCCGCCGTTTCTGCCCCTGCTGGCATAAACCGGTATGCCGGCCTCGCTGAGGGCCTCAATATCGCGATAGACGGTTCGCGTTGAAACCTCAAACCGCTCCGCAAGGTCGGCGGCGGTCACGCTGCCGTGCAGAAGCAGCTGATAGACAATATCAAACAGACGGCCCACCTGCATCGTTTCACCCTCTTTCAAAGCAAATTGATATCCCGGAGGTGCAAAATGATTCTTTCCGCAAGCAGAAGAACGGACCTTCCCGCGTTCTATTCCGAATGGTTCCTTCATCGCCTGAAACAGGGTTATGTTCTGGTTCGCAACCCGATGAGCCCGTCTCAGGTCTCCCGTGTCGTCCTTTCCCCGGAAACAATCGACTGCATCGTATTCTGGACCAAAAACCCGGCCCCCATGCTGGACATACTGGAAGAAATCCGGCAAATGGGGTATGAATTTTACTTTCAGTTCACGCTGAATCCCTACGGCAATGCGATCGAGCGGTATCTGCCCGGCAGAGACGCCCGTATCGAAGCCTTTCGCCGCCTCAGCCGGGCAGTCGGGCGCAGCCGCGTCGTCTGGCGCTACGACCCCGTGATTTTGAACGACAAGCTGACTCCCGACTGGCACATGCGGTCCTTTCGCGAGCTTTGCGAACGGATCGGCGGCCTGACGGAGGAATGTGTGTTCAGTTTTGTGGACCGTTACAGTAAAATGTCCCGCCGAACCGCGGGCCTCGTCCGTGAAATCCGGCCGGAGGAAATGCGCCGGATTGCGTCGGGTTTCGCCGAAACCGCGCAAAAGAACGGGATTGCGCTGAAAACCTGTTCAGAAGCGATCGACCTTTCAAGCTTTGGGATAGAACACGCGAGCTGCATCGACCGAAGCAGAATTGAGCGGCTGGCCGGCTGCCCGATCGACGGTGCAAAAGACCCGAACCAACGACCCGAGTGCGGCTGTTTGCAGAGCGTTGACATCGGCGCTTACGACACCTGCCGGCACGGCTGCGTCTACTGCTACGCCTGCGGCGGCGAGGAAACCCTCCGCAGAAAAACCCGGAGCCACGACCCGCATTCTCCGCTGCTCGCAGGGCATTTATCGGAATCCGATCGGGTGACCGAACGAAAAGCGGCTTCGCTGAAAAAGTCTCAGCTCACTCTCCTATGATTTTCACAAGCGCATGCTTGTCCCGTTTTCCGTCGAATTCGAAATAAAAAATCTGCTCCCAGGTGCCGAAATCCAGTTTCCCCTCCGTGACCGCCACAACGACCTCCCGCCCCATAACCGTGCGCTTCAAATGCGCGTCGGCGTTGTCCTCGTAGCCGTTGTGCCGGTAGCGGCTGTACGGCTTTTCCGGCGCGAGCTTTTCCAGCCAGTCCTCAAAATCCTGATGGAGCCCGCTTTCCTCGTCGTTGATGAACACGCTCGCCGTGATATTCATGGCGTTAACCAATACAAGCCCTTCTTTTACGCCGCTTTCCTTCAGGGCGGCCTCCACCTGCCGAGTAATGTTGACAATTCCACGCCGGGTCGGCAGATGGAAGAAGAGTTCCTTTCGGTACGATTTCATTTGACTTACTCCTTTCAGACCGTTTACCATGGATTCTATTTCTCAGCTAAGTTTATCCCGATTCTATTTTAGCAGCCGTACGGTCGGACTGCATTCGTTTTAAATGAGCATCGGCCGCAGCCCTAACGGCCTCCGGGCGATGTAATTGAGCCATCGCAAAGTATCTCCTTGAAAAAACGGAATGTCGGTGTTATGATATTGCCATGGCGCCCCGGCCGCATGATTGTTCGGCGGCAATGCGGAGGATGGATCCGCCTGCGGGGAAGGCTTTTAAACGGGGGGAGAAACGATTATGCCGGACTTTTCGATTGCCGTGCCCGCGCTGATTGTCGCGGTCCTGTCCTATCTTCTGGGAAGTATCAGCTTTTCCATTATTTTTACGAAAAGGCTCTGTCACAACACGGATATCCGCACGCTCGGCAGCGGAAACGCGGGATTAACCAATGTGCTTCGTTCCGTCGGGGTAAAGGCAGGAATCCTGACATTGGTCTTTGACTTTTCAAAGGGCGCCGTTTCCGTCTACGCCGGAAGGGCCGTTTTTCAATATTTCGGCTCGCTTTCCGGAATCCCGCCTTACTTTGCCCAGTACGGTGCTTATTTAGCCGGGCTTTTCTGCATGATCGGCCATATTTACCCGGTCTATTTCGGTTTCCGCGGCGGCAAGGGCGTCCTTTCATCCGCGGCAATGCTATTACTGCTGGATTGGCGCCTTTTCAGCGTTGCTATTGTCATCTTCGCTCTTGTTTTTGCTTTTTCCAGAATCGTATCCCTCGGGTCGGTTCTGGCGGCCATTTCCTTTCCCATCTCGAATTTCCTGTTTTTATATTTTCAGGACTACCACGCGGGCGCAAATGGCGCCATACCGCTTTCATTCGTCTGGATTACCACGCTGTTCGCGCTCGTAATCTCTTCTCTGCTGATTTGGAAGCACCGGGAAAATATCCGAAGGCTGAAAAACGGCACGGAAAAAAAGCTCACGATCCACAAATAAAGGGCAGCTGATTCTGATCCCCGCTCCGGTTGGTTCGGGGCGGATTTTTTTGCCCTTCTTTTCGTTCGCAGAATTCCGTCATGCAGTTCCAGTACCGCATCGGCATGTGGCTTCTGCGGCAGGCCGGGTTATGCCTTCCCTCCACCTCCACAGTCTTATAATAAAGCCGCCACAGGGCACGCGCCTCCCGTTCCCGTTCGTCCGGTTCCGGCAGCTCCACGCGGTCAGCCGGAATAATCGCCGTTTGATAGGGGCGGTAAACCAGCGCGGCGCCATGGTTTCTGTCATAGATCAGGAATCGTTCCTCCGGGTAGCGCGCGCAAAAGTGAGGCGCCAGCAGCGGAAGCACAAAATTTTTTGGCTCGATTTCCGCCGCGAGGGCCCCGTCAAATTCTGAAAATCTGAGGAACCCCTTCAAAAGATGCGTTTCACGATCCAGAAAATTGACCGCCTGAAACAGCACGTGGACCGTGTCATTCGCAAGCATCCCCATGACCTGCGGGCCTTGCCGGTACCCAAGGCGCAAAAACAGGAGAATATGACGTTCTTTCCCCGGCAGGCAGGTCAGAAACGCACGCTTGACAAAACCGGCTGCCTCCGGCCCGATTTTTTTCGGGATGGACGCGGCGACCCGCGCCGCTTTTTCCGGGTCGGCGGCGATTTCCCGTTCCGGCGCCAGCATGGTCTGGCCGTCGTCCGGCGGGAGCACGGCAAAGGGAATTTCCTTTCGCTCGTAACTTTCGAACACGCAGCACAAAAGCCCTTCAAAGCTGCCGTCATACCGGTAAATTATATTGCCAGCCATCTTTGCACCTCCTCCCGTTCCGGCCCGGCGCCCCCGAAAAACGAAAGCTGCTGCGGAGCCTCTCCCCAGTCAAGGTCGCGGCTGTACAAATTCAGCTCTTTTGAAGACAAAAGAGCCCTGAGAATCGAATCCCGCGTCAGTTTCAGCCCGGGAACGGATTTCCCCCGGCAGGTAACAAAATACTGCGCCCGTTTGAGCACGACGCCCAGCTTTTTCAAATCTTCAAAATCAAGAGAGGCGGTCCGGCGCGCCGTCAGAATCCGCTTCACCCCGGTCACGCCGATTCCCGGAACGCGCAGCAGCAATTCTTTCGGCGCGCGGTTGACTTCCATCGGAAAAACTTCCATATGATTCAACGCCCAGTTGCATTTCGGGTCCACATACGGATTAAAGTTCTGATGCTCGGGGTCGAGCAGTTCCTCCGCGGAAAAGCCGTAAAACCGAAGGAGCCAGTCCGCCTGATACAGCCGGTGCTCCCGCAGAAGCGGCGGGCGGGTACCCAAGGCCGGCAGCAGACTGTTTTCCACAACCGGGAGGTACGCGGAGTAAAAGACGCGCTTCAGGCCGTAATTCCGGTAAAGCCCCTGCGCCAGATTCAGAATGCGGTAATCGGTGTCTGGCGTCGCTCCGATCATCATCTGCGTGCTCTGCCCCGCCGGAACAAACCTCGGCGTATGCCGGTACCGCACCAGATCCGTTTTATTCTGCCGGATTCCGTCCCGAATCTCACCCATCGGCTTCAAAATGGAGGCTTTGCTTTTATCCGGCGCAAGCAGGGAAAGACTTTGGCGGGAGGGAAGCTCAATGTTGACGCTCATCCGGTCGGCAAGCACGCCAAGCCGCTCAATCAGCGAGCGGTCCGCCCCCGGTATCGCCTTTGCATGGATATATCCTCCGAAACGGTACTCCTCCCGTAAAATTCTCAGCGTCTCAATCATGCGATCACAGGTATAATCCGGGTTTTTCAGAACGCCGGAGCTTAAGAACAGCCCTTCGATATAATTCCGCCGATAGAAGCCGATGGTCAGGTCCGCCAGCTCCCGGGGGGTGAATTCGGCGCGCGGCGTCTGGTGGGAACGCCGGTTGACACAATACCGGCAGTCGTAGGCGCATCGATTGGTCATCAGAACCTTTAAAAGTGACACGCAGCGCCCATCGGGGGCAAAGGTATGGCAGATTCCGCATGCCTCCGCGCTGCCGATCCCGCCGCGGGCGGCGCTCCGATCAACTCCGCTGGACGTGCAGGCGACGTCATATTTTGCCGCGTCGGTCAGGATTTTCAGTTTGTCAAACAAGTCCATTTCATTTTCCCTCCGCTGTTCTCTTTCCTAATGATACCACAGAACATACGTTCCTGTAAAGAGCAAAAATAAAAGAACCGTCAAAATACCGGTTTAAATAAATCCTCACCGCCTGCCCCTCCCCGCTCGCAAGAAGAGCAAAAATCGAAAGCAATCCAATACTTTCGGTAAAAAAATAAAGGCGATTTCAGAATAAATTTCTGAAACGCCTTTGTTTTATGTGGGTAAATTCCACTTCCATAGCGCTATGCATCAACCAAACTATAGTAAGGATTATAACATAATCTTCCAGATCAGTCAAGACCTTTTTGACCGTCGGATAAAATATCGGAAATATTCTCCATAATCTTCCGCGCCACATCCGGTTTGTTCATGGCGTAAACGTGAATCGCCTTTACGCCGTTCGCCACCAGATCGATGATCTGTTCCGTGGCATAGGCAATGCCGGCCTGCTTCATCGCTTTGGAGTTATCGGAAAATTTATCCACAATGGCAAGAAAACGCGGCGGAAGCGCCGTCCCCGACAAGGCGCAGATCCTGCGGATCTGTTTGCTGCTGGTCACAGGCATGATACCCGCCGCAACCGGAACCCGAATCCCCTTTGCAAGAACGCGGTAAAGAAAATTATAAAAAATGTTGTTGTCGAAAAACATCTGCGTCGTCAAAAAATCACACCCGCAGTCGACCTTTTCCTTCAGGTGATCGATGTCGTCCTCCTTATGCTCGCATTCCACATGCCCTTCCGGATAGCAGGCGGCGCCGATGCAGAAATCTCCCGACGACTTAATCTGGCGAACCAGCTCCTTCGCGTACCGGTACTGACGCGGGGAGGGAAATTCCATTCCGGGAGGAATATCCCCGCGCAGCGCGAGAACGTTTTGTATGCCGCGGGATTTCAGGTCCTCCAAAACGCCGGAAACCTCATCCCTGGTGGAAGAAACGCAGGTTAAGTGCGCAAGGGCCGGTACGCCGCACCGCTGAATCAATTCGGCAATCTGAGCGGTGGATTTGGAGGTGCCCCCTCCCGCGCCGAACGTCACGCTCAAAAACGAGGGCGACAGCGATGCGATTTCCGTCACGACCTGCCGCGCCTGCGAAAAATCCGAGTCCTTTTTGGGCGGGAAAACCTCAAAGGAAACGGAAACGCCCTGACGATTGAGAATATCGACAATTTTCATATAGCTCCTCCCTGCTCTGACCCTGAAAAAGAAAAACCGTCTTCCCCACCGGGAGGACGGAATTCGCGATGCCTCTTCCTCGTCCCGGTGCCTCACGGCGCCGGGCCTTACCGGAAACGGGAAAAGGTTATTTTTTGATTAGTTTATTATACAATGCCGACGTTCCCCCGTCAAGAGTGAAACGCAGGCAACCGTTTCAGGACAGATCGATTTTATCCCCGACCGCGCCCAGAACGCACCGGCTTCCCAGAGCCTCTTTCAGCTGTGCGGAGGCGGTGATACCGGTACAGTGAAGCGGAATCACCTTTTGGAGGTCGGACTGCGAAAAATACTCCAAAGCTTTTTGAATCCGTTCCGGCGCTTCTCCGTTCAGATGCATTCCCGCGACCAGCGAACGAATTTTCCTGCCCGGAAAACACGCCCGCACATGTTCCACGCAGTTGACGACACCCCGATGGCTGCATCCGGAAAAGACGGCAAGGCCGTCCCCGTCTTTCACCACGAGAATCTGCTCGTCCTCCATATGGTCCGGAACCCTTTTCGTGCCTTCTTCCGTGAAAAAGCAGTCCTGTACGGATTCGAAAGAATTATAGCTTCCGATATTCCCAAGCGTCCAGACTCCCGGCAGAATTTCCGTCTTGCCCTCCGTGCTTGCGACCCGGCCTTCGGACTCCGGCGAGTCGCCCAGCCTCCACGGCATTCCGATATCCCGATACGCGCCGTTCGCGTCCAGGGTCAGCTTTTTCTGAAAAGCCTGGGGGGTGACATAGACCATCGCGCTGCTCTCCCGAAACGGGAAATACTCAAGCCCCCCGCAGTGGTCGTAATGCCCGTGGCTTAAAACGACCGCGTTGGCGGATTCCGGTTTCAGTCCGAGCGTATGGGCGTTTCGCAGCCATACGTTCGTCTGCCCGGCGTCAAATAAAATGCTCGTCCCGTTCCGCTCAATCCAGAGAGAGAGACCGTGTTCCGCAAGCAGGCGGCCGCGGGAGACATAATTGTTGCAGAGGATTCGGAATTGCAGCATGCCGTATCTCCTTTCCCTTGTTTCGATAAATTTCCTACGTTTCTATTATACCGCGGAATTTTCACGGTTACCATAGAAATCGGCGTGGGCCGCCCGCTTTTCCGCGGCCGGCAGCAAAGCCGCGTACTGCTCCTCCGGCACGGGGGGAGAAAAATAATAGCCCTGCGCCGCCGCACACCGGATTTTTTTTAAAAATTCAAGCTGCTCCTCCGTCTCCACGCCTTCGGCGACCACCGTCATATGCAGCTTTTTCGCAAGCCCCGCCACCGCGGAAACAACCGCTCTGCCGCGCTCGCCGGAATTCAGTCCGTTTAAAAATTCCCGGTCCAGTTTCAAGGTCTGTGCCGGAACGTCATAAAGCATTTTCAACGAAGAGTAGTCCGAACCGAAATCGTCGATCGACAGGGAAAAACCCGCGTCGGTCAGCTTTTTCATTGCCGCTTCCAAAGCAGGGCCGTCCTGCGCAAACGCGCTTTCCGTCACCTCGAGCTCCAGCAGACCGGCCGGCACGCCGAATTTTGCCGCCTGAGCGCGGTATTCCTCCGCAATAGAGAAATCAAGCAGATTCACGCGCGACAAGTTGACGGAAACCGGAGCAGGCTCCCTCCCCTCGTCCATCCACTTCCGGATGTCGCTGCAAACCTGCCGGAATACATAGCGGTCCAGCTCCGCGATTTTCCCGGTTCGTTCAAATTCAGGGATAAACTCACCCGGCGGAACAAGGGTCTGCGGGTTCGTCCGCCACCGCACCAAGGCCTCCGCGCCGAAGAGCGTTTCCTCCGCGACGGAATACTTCGGCTGATAATAAACAACAAATTCCCGGTTCTGCATCGCGGGCGACAGACGGTCCGCCATATTTTTCAGCGTAATCTGCCTTGTTCGTATCTGTTCGTCATAAAAGGCGCAGGGAAGTTTCTCGTAAGTCCGACCTGTTTTTAATGCAATTACGGCGCGGTTGACAAGCTCCCTGACATCCGCCGTGCCCGCCTCAGGGCACTCGCAGACTCCGAAAGCCGGAGAAAGCTCGTAATGGATTCCATAAAACTCAATGGTATTTTTGAGGTCGGCGCAAATATTTTTAATTCGCAAGCACAGTTCTTCTCTGTCTTGAAAAGACAACAGAAGCAGGAAACGGTCGGCGTAAACGTGAGCGCTCAGCTCGCCTTTTTCCGTATGTCTCATAAAAACCCAATGAATTCCGTGGAGCACCCTCGTGCCGTTGCGATAGCCGAACACTTCGTTGATTCCCCGGAATCCCCGCACATGAAAAGCGATTACCGCGTAATTTTTACTTCCGGCGGACCTGAGGAGACGGCCCGCCTCCGCCAGAAATTTCCGTTCGTTCGCGCCGCCTGTGACGGGGTCTTCATTTGACGCTGCTTCCAACCTGCGGGTCAGGACTTTTCTGCTCTTTTGCGCCGTAAGCAAAGCAAAAAGCCCCGCCGCCGTAAGCAGCGGGCTCAAAACGTTCAGGCTTCGATTGAATTTCACCGCCCTGCACCATCCTTTCCCTGTTAATTTTTACCGGAGAAAGGATTTTATTCATTTTGAATTCGTGAAAAGCCCGCCCCGCGGGGTTCCTCCGTCATCGATTCAGCACAATTTTTTCCATGCAAATACTGTCGGGCTGGCCGATATAACGTCCGAACCCCGGAAAATCAAGACACCACCGTCTCCAGACCGTTCGATCGATGAAACGGTGCCTTTTTGCTCTGAATCTCCTCCGAATACCGTTCCAAGGGTTCTCTCCTGCCCCGGGCGAAGAGGCCGCGGGAGCCTCTTTTGGGGTAAGTCAGATTTGTTTTTCCCGCCATTCGTCCGAAAAGGTCTTATAAAGGCGAAACAGCTTCACGCGGTTCAGAACGAGGAAGAGCGCCAGATTCATCCCCCAAAGCTGAAAGTATAAAAGTGGAAACTCTTTCAGGTACAGGTATCCCCCCGTCAATAAAAGCCCGAACACCACCATAAAGCCGTCCGCTTCCGAAGACGGTGGACGGCCATGGGCAATCAGCCTCGCGAGAATCGCCAAAATGGCCAGAATGACCGCGTAGACAAAAGAAACCTCAAACCCGGTCGCCGCGCTCCAGACACCGAACGTCACCGCGATGGACTTTCCGCCCCTGAATTTTAAAAACGGGGAAAACGCGTGACCCAGTATCGGAGCAAACAGAAGCAGCACAAAATACGGGTTTTCCCGGGCAGTCGAATGAATGAGAAAAAGGACAGGCAAATATCCCTTCATAAAATCCAGCAGAATCCCCAGCAACCCAAGCCGGTACCCGGCGGCGTTCCACAGATTAAACGCTCCCGGGTTCCCGTCGCCGGTTTTCTGAATGTTTTTTCCCGCCAGAAGCCCCAGCCAATAGGAAAACATCAGGGAACCGCAGCCGAAAGCGGCGGCGAAACAGAAAAACGTCATCCGTCCCGCCCCCTCCCGACCGGGATATCCCGTCCCTTCCAGGTAAAGCTGCCCTTTGCTTTCAGCCTGTATAGGGAATACAAAACCGAGACCAGGAAGAAAAGTGTGGAAATAAAATGCAGAAGCGGCATCAGCAAGCCATATCGGCCCGTATCTTTTCGAAAGTACAGAAACTGAACCGCGTAAAGCAGATAACCCGCGGCGAACGGAACCGCCAGCGGGTTTTTCAGAAGAATCAGAACGGGCGCCGCTCCGGAACAGATCAATCCGACCAGCCAGCACACAATCAGCGCAATCGTCTCAGGTTTCAGCGTCGCAGCCCCCGGCATCGCGCCCTTCGCAAAACCCTGCAGCTCACTGAAAATTCCGTTCGGATACATGCGAAACGAAACCAAACGGTTGGAGAGATAGGTGCACACTGGAACACCGGCTTCGCAGAATCGCTTTCCAAGATTGATATCCTCCAGCAGCTCGGCCTTTACGCCGCTGTGACCATGGATTTTTTGGTAATCCTTTCTTGCAGCCACAATGCAGGAGCCGTACAGTCCTTTTGTCCGGTTTTTTCGTTCAAACGGGGAAGTGAACGCAAAGATCCCAAGCAGACACAGAACAAGCGATAATTTTTCATAGAATTTTTCCGCAGTATGATAAGGAACGACGGAAATCACCCCGCCCGACCTTTCCCGCTGTGCCAGAAGAGACTTTAGTGCGTCCGGCGCAAGGCGAACGTCGGCGTCCAGAAAGACAAGGATCTCGCCGGTGGATTTCAGGTACCCGTTCCAAACAGCCCAGTTTTTTCCCGTCCAATGCTCGGGCAGCGGGGCGCTGTGGACCACGGTCGCACCGAACCGCTCGGCGACATCAGCGGTCCGGTCGGAGGAAAAATCGTCAATGACAAGGACTTCGTCCGCCCGCCGGGTCTGCCGCTGTAGAGATTCCAGCAAAAGCGGTAGATTCCGTTCTTCGTTACGTGCCGGAATGATCACCGAGACCGTACGGTCAAAGGGACTGCTGCTGATCGGCAGCCGCATTCGCGCGTATAAAACAAATCCCGTAAAGCATTCCAGGAAAAGAAGCAAAAAAACCGGCATGTACCTCTTCCTTTCCAACCAAGTATCTTTCTATGTATAACCTTATTTCCATTATATGATTCTTTACCAAATATTACAACAGACAAAATCACAGATTTGTCCCTAAAAAAGTAAAATCCCCGGCATCTCCCGCCGGGGGTTCAAGCAGACTCCTATTCAAAATTCCTTTCGAACCGCTCGTTCAGCGGCACGTCTCCTTCAACAGCGCTGAGAAAATTTTCGATCTGCTCCAATGCCGTCGCCGGAGCGTCAGAAAAAACAAAAAGCAGATGGTCCACCGCCTGCGAGCATTCCGGGTCCGGAGCACTCCCCGCGACCAGCCCCTTTCCCTTTTTGGAAAATCCCGTGATAAAAATCAGAATTTTCAATGCCTTCTTCAGTGTTTTTCTGGGTGAATACAGAACGGAAAGGCAGCACCTCATAAAAAACAGGCTGCGGTCAAGCTGTTTATGTACCGCATCCGGATAAAACGGTACGGCGCAGGCTGTCGCGCCGCTGCCCTTTGGAATCAGCGGTTTCGGGGAAAACAGGTTGGGGTCCACGCGCTGCCGGCGCATCAGCAGGCGGTCGAATTCCGTCTCGATCGCCGCATGCGACAGTCCGTCCTGCTTCATAAATTCCCGGATCACCGGATGACAGCCGCTGTCCAGTGTAAAATGACAGATAAAGCCGATGATATATGCCAGCCGGCCGGCATCACCGCTGTTTTCCCGCAGCACGCTGGCCGCATTTTCCATGAAACCGGAGGCCGGCTCCCAATGAATTTTCACACCCGTGACCGGCTTTCTGCGCAGCGGATGATAATAGAACAAAAGGTCGGGGCCCTGAAGTCCCAAAAGATATTCTTCCCGATGGTCCTCGACCACACGCAGTAAATCTTCCGGCAGCAAGTCCTTCACTTTCAATCCGAATAAAAAATGCGCGTAAAGTCCCGGCAAACAATTCCTCTCCTTTTCAAGGCGTTAATACAAATTATACATGAGCTTTATTAACAACTTGTTAATTTTTTGAAAAGGAATGGATTTACAGCCAGCAAATACTGTCTCCTTTTTGCTGTTTACTTTTCTTTTTCAGTCTTGCCAGCTCTTCCGTCAGCTCAAGCCGGTCGTGAGACCGGGCGTTCCGGTCCAGAATTCCCGCGGCGGAAATGGAAATCAGAGGAAATTTTTCCCTTCTGCCCTTTCTGTTCTCCGCTATGATGTACCCGTTCCGAACATCCTGCGGATTATAAAATTTCAGGATTCTTTGCCGAAAATCCCCGATAACCCGCTCACAGTATTCCCGGCCCGCTTCGCACTGCATTACGGCGACAAAATCATCACCGCCCACATGGCCGACAAACTGGTCGTTCGGAAGGTGTTCCTGAAGAACATCCGCAAGCAGTTTGATCACGGAATCTCCGTTTTCAAACCCATACACATCGTTATATGCCTTGAAATTATCTATATCAAAATAAATCACACAGTAAGGCTTTTCACACGCCAGGCATTGGCTGATCTTATGCTCGATCAGCACGTTCCCCGGCAGCCCCGTCAAAGGATTCTGATATTTTGCGTTGACCACTTCGATTTCCGTAGTTTTCTGCAAAAGGTCTTTGATGGTGACGGTCCCCAGATATTTCCCGTCGCGCGTGACCACGATAAAGTCGTAGAGCTTTTCCGGCGGGCGCGACATGGCCGCGTTGGAAACCGCGTTGATCGGCGTGGTGGATTCCACAGATAAAAAGTCGGTATCCATTAAGAAGGAAACTGGCTTATTCTGGTGCAGACTGAATCCGTACCGCCCGCTGAGCTGCAGGACAAGATGGGACTTTGTCACGACTCCCAGAACCGCCCCGTCCTTCACCACACAACAGCCGAAGGCGTCCGGATCGTTTTTCAGCTTGTCGAATACCGTCTCCACTTTCATTTCCGGACGAATCGTTTGGGTCGGCGTGCAGATATTCGAGATATAAATATTGCTGGCCTGGGTCCCGAGCACATGCTTTTTTCTGCGGTTCAGCTCAAGAATCAGGTCTTTCACAGCCGGGTCTGCGTCCCGTATCTCCTCATCCGGCCTGCAAAGAAAATATCCCTGCGCGTACTGAACGCCAAGGTCCACCAGCGTAACCAGCTCCCGCCGGGTCTCGACCCCCTCCGCGATCAGGCAGATACCGGCCGTCTGGGAAAGTTCCACCATGCTTTTCACCAGAGCGTAGCGGATGTTGTCGCGGTCGATTCCGCGGATCAGGTTCATATCGAGTTTGATATAATGCGGACGGATGTCGCCGATCAGATTCAGCCCGGAATAACCCGCGCCGGCATCGTCCACCGCGATATGGTAATTCTGACCCTTGTAATGCTCCACCGTACCGACGAATCCCTGCATGTCGGCAACCGCGTTGCGTTCCGTAATCTCAAAAATAATATTTTCAGGCCGGATGCCGTATTGCTTTAAGTACTGGCACGTAAAGCCCTGGCGGAACTTATCGTCGTGCATAATGTTCGGATTCACGTTCAGGAACAGCTTTTTCTCATAAGCCGCGTGTTCCGAGTTCAAAAAAGCGGTTTTCAGGGCGGTCGTGCGGCAGAGCAGTTCCAGGTCCCACAGCCGGTCGCTTTCGCCCGCCGCCTGAAACAGCTGCTCTGGATTGCGAATGCTCGTGTCACAGGTCATTCGGCTGAGGGCCTCGTGCCCCAAAGAGGAACCGTCCCGCAGCGAAACGATCGGCTGAAAAACGGTTTTGATGCATTCCCCGTCAATAATCCTGTTAAGGTCTTCGGTGAGCTTTTCGTCCACTTTGATCCCTTTCTTTCCGCTTCTTTTCGATCCGATTCGTGCCTATTATAATTCATCGGGATATTTTTCCTGTTAACAGCACGTAAAAAGAAGGTTAAAACTTTTCTCATTTTCTAACAATTCCTGAACGCAATCTTAACTGACTCTTCCATTTATCACGGTATACTGATTGCAGAAAAGGGATAAGGAGAAATTGTAAATATGATAAAAAAAACAGTGCGAAAAAGACAAGAAAAGCGCCGCGGCATCACCTTAAAGCTGGTGTTCGCGTTCTGCGCGGTCTCGGCTGCCTCCGCGGTTGTGGCCGCCATGGGAATTTACGGAACGAGCGCGGCAAATTCGGCGGTCTCCGACTCCAACCGGATGGCGCAGCGCCTGCCGGTCGCCGCCCGCGCAATGACAAGCCTTTCAAGAATCGAGTCGGCGGCGCGGGACGCCGTAATCAATTTTCACAATTCCGAGCTGTTCGAAGCGGATCAAAAGTCCATTGAGAAGAATCTGGCCGCGTACCGCTCTTACGAAGCGAAGCTGCTGCAAGCGGAACAGGAGAAAAGCGCCGCAGCGGAACTGACGGCGGCTTCAAAGCTGTTTCAGCAGGAATTCGAGCCGGACATCACCGGTTCCCTGAAAGCGGCCGACAGCAACCAGTTGGCCCAGGCGGACAGCCTTTTGCAGAACTCCGTCGCTCCGGAAGATACCATTTTGCAGCATTACCAGAATTTCATGGAGATTCAAAACCGTGCCGCCGCCGGCGCGGAGGACGGCGCCCGGCGAAAGACCCGGGCTCTGTTTCTGATTCAGGGTGTCTTCTCACTGTGCGTGGTGGCCGCCTCCCTGTGCTTCGGCATTCGGTTTTCCCGTTCCATCGGCCAGCCTCTCGCGGCTATTTCAAAAACCGCACGGCAGTTTTCAAACGGCGACCTGGGCCAGGTGATTTCCTACGCGGAACGGGACGAAATCGGCGATCTTGCCGATTCTCTGAACGCATCTTTCCGCCGGCTTCAGCTTTCTGTTTCGCAGATTGCCGCCGCCCTCAAAAGCCTTTCGGAAGGGGATTTTACCGCAGAGGATCTGCCGGACTTTCCGGGCGATTTCGCCCCGCTGACCCGTTCCGTCAACCTTCTGCGCAATACGATCGGCGGCTCCTTCTCACAGATCAGTTGCTCGGCAGGCCAAATTGAAATCGGCGCGGCGCAGGTTTCGGAAAGCGCGCAGGCGGTCGCCCGGGGCGCCGACGATCAAAGCAACGGCGTTGCGCGCCTGACGGACGCCGTCAGCGCGATTCACCAAGAGGCAAGAGAAAACGCGGATGATATTGCCAGAATTTCAAAAGACACAGGCGCCGCCCTGATGAGCGTTACGGAGAGCGACCGTCAAATGAAGCAGCTTCTTGAGATCATGGAGGGAATCCGAAGCTCCGCCGAACAGATGCGGCTGGTTCTGTCGCAGATCGATTCCATCGCGTTCCAAACCAATCTTCTCGCGCTGAATGCATCCGTAGAAGCGGCAAGGGTCGGCAGCGCGGGCCGCGGTTTCACGGTTGTCGCCGCGGAGGTGCGTTCGCTCGCGGAGCGAACGGCAGCCGCCGCAAAACAGACAAACCTTCTGATCGGAGACTCCGTGCAGAGAATCGGAGAGGGCTGCGAAAAAGCGAAAGCAACGGCCTTTGAACTGGAAAAAGCCACAGACAGATTCGTAAGAATCAACGGAAGCATCGGGAAAATAACCGCCGCTTTCAAAGATCAGGCGGAAGAATCCAAGCAGGCGGCGCTGGCCGCAAGACAGGTCGGCGCGGTGGTCAGGGCAAACGCGGATTTGTCGTCTCAAAGCGCCGCGGCCGGAGAAGAGCTTTCCGGGCAGTCGGAACTGCTCCGGCAGCTGCTGAGTCAGCTTCGCCTGAAAGCGGACGAGGTCTGAGGGAAAAAAGGCAAAATGTTTTCATTCGGCTAAATCATGTGTTCTGAATCCAAACGTGTTTGGAATATATTGTATTGACTACACGGAAGGATCTGATTTGATGAACCATGAACAGAAAGCCGAATTTCGCACCTTCCGGGGATACCAGTTGATCAGCCAGAAGGAGGGGCAGCTGACGCCCGCGATGGAGGATTATTTGGAAATGATTTTCCGTCTGTGCAGCAAAGACGGCTATACGCGGGTCGGCAGGCTGTCGGAGCTGCTGCATGTGAAGCCGTCTTCCGCCTCAAAAATGATGATGAAGCTCGCAGAAATGGGTTATTTAAAATACGACCGGTATGAAATTATACTTTTGACGGAAGCGGGGCTCAATGCGGGTGAATACCTGCTGGAACGCCATAATACCGTCGAACAGTTTCTGCTGCTGGCGGGGAGCAGCGATTCTCTGGAAGAAACCGAATTGATTGAGCATTCGCTCAGTGAAAAAACAGTTGCGTGCCTTAAAACCATGCTGGAGTTCTTTCAGTCCGACCCGGAATCGCGGAAAAGATTTACCGAATTTAAAAGCCGCCTTTAACGGCGCCCGAAAAGGGCGTCTTTTTTTAAAAGCTCTTGCACATGACGTTACGTAATGTAGTAAACTTGAATTTGTCAGGAGACGATGCAATATGAATGAACCAAAAAAGCAGTATTTTACAATTGGAGAACTTTCCGAACTTGTGGGAGTAACTGTGAGAACGCTCCAGTACTACGACAGAACGGGGCTGCTGAAAGCGATGTTAAGCAAGGGCGGGCGCAGAATGTATACCCGCGACGACGTCATCAAACTACAACAGATTCTGTTTCTGAAGTCGTTCGGTTTTTCTCTGGAAGAGATCGAAAGGAAGCTCCTGCGGAACAAGGACGCCGAAAATTTGAAGGCCATGTTTACCGAACAGCGCGAGATTCTCACCCGGCAGGTGGAGAATCTGCGGAAAATGATCGCCGCACTTGACGCCGTAATCAGTGAAATCGGGGAACAGCAGGACGTCGGAATCGATCGGCTGATGATTTTAATGAAACTGATGAAACAGGGGAATCCCTACGCCTTTGTTCTGCGATATTTCAACGGAGAAGAGGTGAAAAAGATCCAGGACCGGTTCGGACAGTCGGAACAGAGTCAGGAATTTGTAGAAAAGGCTGAGGAACGTTTCAATGAGTTGAAAACGCTGCATCAAAAAGGGGCTGATCCAAGAGGCAGGGAAGGGCAGGCCCTTGCCGCGCGCTGGTGGGAAATGGTAACGGAGTTTACACAGGGAGACGCGGACCTGCTGAAATCGCTGATGTCCGCCGGCAGCGACACGAAAAACTGGCCTGCCGATACGGAAGATTTCCGTGACGCAATCCATCATTTCCTCGCGGACGCGCTCACCTTTTATTTTCAAAGCAATCATATTCATTTGCCTGAACAGGAGGAAAACCATCATGAGTGAATCCATAGTCAGTATTCAAAACCTTGTGAAAAGGTACAGCGCGTTCACCGCGGTAAACGGCGCCGACCTTGAAGTCCGCCGGGGCGAAGTATTCGGCCTTCTGGGACCAAACGGGGCCGGCAAGACGACCACTCTGGAATGTCTGGAGGGAATGCGCCGCGCGGACGCGGGACACATCCGGATTGCCGGCTGCGACCCGTTCCGGGAAGCCTCGGTTCTGCGAAAAAAACTGGGCGTGCAGCTTCAGTCCTCTTCCCTGCCGGAGTACATTCTGGTCGGCGAAGCACTGGAGCTGACCGAAGCCTGGTCGTCCGGTTCCGCGCCGGAGGGCCTGATTGAGGAGTTCGGCCTGCAGGATCTGATGAAAAAGCAATACCGGCAGCTTTCCACCGGACAGAAACGCCGGCTGAACCTAGCGCTTGCGCTGGTAAAAAATCCGGAAGTGGTGGTTCTGGATGAGCCGACCGCCGGATTGGATGTACAAAGCCGGGCATTGCTCCATGATAAAATCAGAAAGATTCGGGCACAGGGTGTTACAGTCCTGCTGGCCACGCACGATATGGCGGAAGCGGAAGACCTGTGTGACAGAATCGCGATTTTATTAAACGGGAAAATTGCCGTCTGCGGCACGCCCGAAGAAGTGACGGCAGCCGGTAATCAAGAAACCAGGATCCGGCTGAGAACGGCAAGGGGCTCCCTGCTGCCCGGTTCCGACCTGAGCGGCGCCGCGTTTGTCCGCGAAAAAGACGGTTACCTGGAATGGAAATGCCGCGACCTTGTTCTCACCATCACCGAGCTGTTCCGGCAAATCTCCGATCGGGAGGATTCCGTGGATGACCTTCGTGTGGAACGCCCCAGCCTTGAAGAACGATTTCTGGAGCTTGTGAAAGGAGCCTGACGGATATGAACGCTTTTTTTCGTTACCTGATGATTCAGTTTAAAATGGATCTGCGTGACAGAGGATTTCTTCTCAGTTTTTATATGATGCCCCTGATCTTTTTTGCCGTGATGGGTGCGGTGTTTTCCTCCATCAATCCGCAGATGAAAACAACCCTCGCCGCCACCATGACCATCTTTGCCGCGACAATGGGCGCAGTGATGGGTTCCCCGACGCCGCTTGTCCACCTGAGAGAATCCGGGACGCTGCGTGCCTTCCGAGTCAATGGAATTCCGACATCGGCAGTGCTGTCCGTTCACTCCGTCAGCACATTTTTGCACCTGTTTCTTGTCTCATGCGTTATTTATGTTCTTTCTCCGGTCCTGTTTCACTCACAGGTTCCTCAGTCCCCGCCGCTGTACTTTGCCGCGGCCGCGGTTTTCCTGGCTGCCAGCGTCGGGGCCGGCATGCTGATCGGGTCCTGTTCACGCGGACAGTCGCAGGCCACCGTAATTTCCATGCTGGTTTTTATGCCCTCCATTCTGTTCAGCGGGATCATGTTTCCTTCCTCCATGCTTCCCGAACCGTTTTTATGGCTGGGGCGCATCTTCCCTGCAACCTATGCGCTGCAATCGTTTTACGGGCTGGCCTATCGGATGCAAACCGATTTGGACGGACTCCTGTCCCTGGCGGCGGTTCTGGGATTTGGCATTCTGACGTTCTTGCTCGCGGCCTGGCGGTTCCGGCAAATAGGAGAAACCGAGCAAATTTAAATCATGGTACGGAAAAAGGCCCCCGGTTGGCATCGGAGGCCTTTCAAAGTTATGTTTTGTGTTGCGCATCCGGCGAATGCTCCGGAAGAGACGGGCAGCAATGCCTGCGCCGGGCGCAAAGCTCGCCGCCGGAACACAGGCGGTAGCTTCCTCCGCCGATTTTCAGCGGCCTTCCGTTTACCAGGCAGTCCGCCAGCTTTTTGCGGGCTTCCCCGTAAATTCTCTGCACCGTGGAACGCGCGACTCCCATTTCTCCGGCAGCCTGTTCCTGGCTGAGGCCCTCCCAGTCGATCAGGCGGATAATTTCGTATTCCTCCACCGTCATCAGAAGCGGTTCCCCCGCTTGGGTTTCTGTTCCATCCGGACGAAACTCGCTGACCGGCGGCATACAGCAGACTCGTCTGCACTTTCTGGGTCTCGGCATCGTCTCACCTCCAAACCGGACAGCAAAATCATATTATGTATCATTATATCAGGTATTCGCCGTTTGTCAAAAAATCCGGCCGCCGCCGTGATCATCGGCGGTAAAAATGAAACTCCGCATACAGGCGGGCCATCTGAGCAAGGTACGTGCGAACGAGCCTGCCCACATGGACCGTCGTATCGTAATCATCCTGCCAAGTCACGGGAATCTCGCGGATGACGATTCCCGCGCGTTCCGCACGCAGCAAAAGCTCGGCGCAGTAGAACCACCCCGGGGTATCGCTGCAGTGCGGCATCAGGCTCTCAATCGTTTCTCTTCGAAAGAATTTAAAACCGCAGAGGGCATCGTCTATCTTCATGCCGAAAAGCAGCTTCATCATCAGCCGGAATCCATGAGAAGTCAGGTTTCTCAGTGGTTTGCGCCCCGTCACGACGGAGTCCCGGCTCAGACGCGAGCCGTTGACTATCTGAACCGCCGGATCGTGAAACGCGCGGTCCACCTCTTTCAGGTGGTCAAGGCTTGTGGAAAGGTCGATATCCATGTACCCTACAACGTCGCAGGTATTCTCCCGAACGCCCGCCCTGAGGGCCAGACCGACACCCTTTTCCGCCAGTCTCAGATAAGAAACACGGTCGTAAATTTGCGTCAGTTCCCCGGCGATTTCCGCGGTGCCATCCTCGGAACCGTTGTCGACAAT
The DNA here is from genome assembly GCF_009746625.1 of Caproicibacter fermentans. Classification (GTDB taxonomy): domain Bacteria; phylum Bacillota; class Clostridia; order Oscillospirales; family Acutalibacteraceae; genus Caproicibacter; species Caproicibacter fermentans. The sequence continues at coordinate 247,198 of NZ_VWXL01000014.1, read as the reverse complement.
CATCAACCGGTACCTTCCCGCAAAATTCTGTTCCATGTATTCGACCGTCTTCATAATTCCCTTTTTCAACCGCCGTTCTTCGTTCAGCACGGGAAACACAATCTGGATTGTCCTCATCGCAGTTCCCTCATTTCAGTTTCTCAATCGATGAAATCAGGTATTTCTGCTTTTTAAACACAAGGGAAAGGATCAGCTCCAGATACTTGATAATGATAGTCTGAATGCCGAATACGCCGAAAAACCCGGCGGAAATCATACCCATCAGGGGCGCCCACCCCTCGACGGGACGTTTTTGCCCGAAATAAACGGCGACCGTATAAGCCCCGGTTCCCAACATGAACAGGGCCATTAAAATACAGAAAACAAAAGAAATTTTGTAGGCGAGATCCGTAAAAAGGACCAGAGAATCCATCGCCATGTTTCGCCTGTTTTTTCGCTGTTTGGAATTAGATTTACGAGATGGGAGCATTCGATTTTCATAGAAAATATTTGCCATTTTCAAACCGCAGGAGGAATAAACAGCTTTCCGGTAGAATACGGTCTGACCTATGGCGTCAACGCGGTTAATCGTTCTTCTTGATAAAAGCCGAAAATATTCGGTTCCCAGTTTTTGGCCGCTGATGGAAAACAGGTTGAAAATCCGATAAAAAAGCATCGATTTTCTTCCTCGCATGTTGCGGGGCCGCGCATTGACAATATCGTAGCCGGACAGTGCCTTTTCAAAAATATCCGTCATCAAGGACAGGTCAAAGTCCACCGGGATCCTGTCGAATTCAAAGACAAAATCTCCGATGGAAAGGTCGACTCCCGCTTTCATCGCGGCCTCCATTCCGTGGTAATATCCCATATTGATCAAACTGACCGGGCAATCATTTACTTTTGCCGCGAAATCTCTGATCTGTTTCAGGCTTTCATCCGTCGAATCGTCGTTCACGCAGATCAATTCATATTTCACGAACTTTTCGCTCAGCAGTTCATGGATTCCTTCAAGCTCGCCCTGTATGATGTCCGCGTCATTATAGATATAGATGACCACAGATACAAAATTATTCTCCCTCGCCGCCATGAAATAACACCTCGTCCAAATCGTATATTGTATTGACTTTACCGGAAAGAACGCTGATAAAAGTGGGATTGACGGAAAAAGTGCGGATTACAGTGGGTCGTGAATCGTCAATTTCGGAATCCATTAACACCGGCTTCATGGAGTAAAGGCTTTTCCGGTACTGAAAGCCGTATTCGCTTCGCAGATATTTATGTGCAAGGCCCGACATATAGCTCCAGGCGCTTGGCGGACTGGCCGGGCAGGTATTGCAGTTTCCAAGCTGCTGTGGGGAACATGTGCCGCGGCTGGCCTGCTGACAGGGAAACGTCGGCACGGAATCATAATTTGTCATATGTGGGGTAAACGTGACCGACGTCAGAGAATGATACCCGGTTCTGCCAAACGGCATAATGGAAAAGAACGGGCCGTCCATAACCGTTATTCCCACGTTTTTCAGTTTTTCATCCGCTCTGCACAAAATGATTTCGCACAATTCATATTTTGCCTTAAACGGCTCATAATTCAGCTTTGCCAGAATTTGATTGACCGAAGCATAGGTCGTATTCAGCACAAACGCGCTTTCCAGGTTGCTTCCATCGGCAAGAGTCATCCGGTAACAGTCGTTTTCCTTTCTGAGTTCCTGAATCCGGGCGTGATAAATCACGCTCACACTATCTGTTTGCCCGATTTCATGAAGAAAATAATCTCTCAGCATCGCGGCATCAAACGTATACTCTTTTGTCAGAAAGGCTCCCTCACAAAGGTTTGGTTTAAAAAATTTTTCAGGTTCCACCCGCTCGCAACGAATACCGGCACTGTGACAGAATTTTTGAAACTGCTCGGCGCTTGTCCACGAAAACGAGGCGGATATCGCATAAATTTGGTCAAAGGTTTTCAACAGACAAAACGAATAGTCGCGGCAGAACCGCTCAAAATAGGCTGCCGATTTGGCGGCTGTGGAAAACGAACGCGGATAATGATACCCCATATGCACCCGCGCCTGATTGATGAAAGTGGCTCTTTGAAATGCCGCATCCTCATATTCCAGCACAACCACCCGTTCGCCCCTGCTTCCGCATTGCAGGGCCGCGTAGAGTCCGTAGATTCCCCCTCCGATAATGATGCGGTCATAAACCATGCTCCCTCTCCCTCCCTATTTACCCGAAAACATTTTGCAGCAGATTCATCGATTGAAACACGGTCTGCAGATTTCCGGGATTTTTCATTTCCAGTGAAACATAACCGGCATATCCGCTCCGCCGAAGCAGGCGCATCAGTTCCGCGTGTTCCGGGCGTGAATGAACCGGCCCCAGCCCAGGCTCGCTGATGTGAACATGATGGACCAGCGGCAGAACGTACGCAACCGCTTCCGGTTCTTCGTGATTTTCCAGCATTGTTCCGAAATCCAGGTTAAGACGGAATCCCGGCGAGTTCACGCGTTCCACCAGCTCCGCCGCCTCAAGGGTCGTATTGATAAAATTGGTTCCGTAAACGGCGGGATTTGCTTCCAGCGAGATCACCGTACCGTTTTTCAGGGCATAGTCTGCCGTCTCTTGAAAAAAAGCCACTGCGAGCGGGTATTGACCGGCGCTTTGCATCACACGGTTGCGGGGGCAGCCGAATACCAGATTCATGCAGCCGCATGCCGAAGCAAAATCGATTGCGCCGCGCGTATAATCCATCAGGGTTTCCCGTTCCTGCCGCGGCCCAAACAGATTCTCCGTTCTGCCGAACCAGATGGACTGCATGGAAACAATCCGGAGTCCCCGGCGTGTTTGCAAATTTTGAGCAAACAGCGCCGCTTCGCCGGCTTTTTCATAAACAGGCATTGTCAGAATCCGTGTTGGAGCAATTTCCAAACCGGTAAATCCAAGCCGGCTCATTTCCGAATAAACCTCTTCATCCTGCTCCGCCTTCCAGGCGATGTTGGAAACAGACAATTTCATTGCGGCCGATACCTTTCAACAAAATTTTTAATATCGCGCATGACGTACTCGCGGTCAAAAAGATAGCCGTTTTTACCGCCCCATTGATTTGCGTAAATTGTTTTGAACCCATAATCCGGAACTGCCTTTGCAAGCTCGTTATGAAACTCCCTTCCCGTCACAAACCGATACAGGTCGGAAATGCGCACCGGTTCCGTTGCAAGATGAATCAGCGGCAGCCGCTCCTCAAGCGCGCGCATGAGATGTCCCCACAGACAGGAAAGCGGATAAAACTGAAAAATTGCCCGGCTGTCCGTAAAATTGACCGCACTGAATTCCAGCCGCTCAAACATGGCTTTCAACATTTTCCGATCCTCCGCGTTCATTGCTCCGCACCGGTAAAAGCCGTTTCCCTGATCCTGATAAAAATCACGCAGCCGGGGTTCGCGGGCGGACAGCTCCGTGAATTTGCGGTCCGTCAGCAAAGACGGGATCACATGAATCAGGTCAAAAATAAAGTTCTTCTTCAAATTAACACCGTACAAGCCGGGCAGGCGTACAATCAGGCAATCCCTTCCGCTTCCCCTGACCAGCTGCTCCAGGTGGAATCGGTTTGATCCGTAAGGGGACAGCCCGGACAGGCTCACCGCGCTTTTTTCATCCACTCCCCTGGGTTCCGAAAAAACGTCGATTGTGGAAATCAGGACCAACCGTTTCGGGTCAATCCGTTCAATGTTGGAAAACGCTTCTTCAACGTCGGCGAGGTCGCGGTCCGGGAACCGGTCCGCAAGAAACTTTTCCGCACGTACGCCCGCGTAAACCAGCAGGTCCGGTTTCGTTCCGTATGCCTCCCCAATATTACCGGAGTGATAAAGCCCGCCGAAAAAGCCCCGTGACTCCGCAAGCAGGTTGGAGCCGACAAACCCCGTATCGCCCACCAGACTGTTCATTTCGGCGTTTCCCCCTTTCCCCTGCGATCTTCATTCGGCATGCCGGAACCTCTCTGAACTTCAAGAATCACCAATTCCTCCGCCGCGCTGACGGAATGCGTGGTACCCCGCGGCACCTGAACGCAGTCGCCGGTCTTCAGCGCCCGCTCCCGGTCCCCGATTGCGGCCCGGCCGCTGCCGGAAAGAACGGTCCACAGCTTGTCCTGGTTCTGCCTGCAGACCGGGCCGAACGCGCCCCCCGCCCGAACCCGTACTTTGCGGATCATGGTATAATCCCGGCTATCTCTTGAAAAATCAAGGACGGATGCCGTGCCCCAGCTTCTTTCCTCAAAAACGGGCCTCGGCTCCAGCCGGGTGACAAATTCTTTCAGGTGCTGACTTCTGTTTTTATCCGTCACCAGAATCCCGTCGCTGCTTGCGACAACCATCAGGTCTCTGATTCCCATGGCGACAACCGGGATATTGGTTTCGTTCAGGATATTGGACCCGATACACTCCGGATCCATCATACAGTTTCCCCAGCTTGTGCGATCCATAATCTCCGAAACCGCGCCCCAGGTTCCAAGATCCTTCCACATGCCGTCAAAAGGGACGACAACCAATGAACTTGATTTTTCCAGCACCGCGTAATCAAAACTGACGGCGGGCAGTTTTCCGTACCGGGCGCACAGGGCGTCATACTCCTTCGGCAGGCGCAGCTCGGACAACTTTTCCAGAACACTGCCCACCCTGAGGCAAAACACGCCGCAGTTCCACAGGGCTCCCTGCCCAAGCAGTCTTTTTGCCTCTTTTTCATCCGGTTTTTCTTGAAACGAATCAATCGGCAGGAAATCTCCGGCCTTGCCCTTTGGAAGAATATAACCGTATTTTACGGACGGGCCGGTCGGTTTAACACCCATCAGAGCAATTTCGGCTCCGCTCTCGGAAAGCGCCGCGGGCAAACGGCGCACCGTATCAAAAAAGGACTGCTCGGTATACGGGTCCACCGGCATAACGCAGACAATGTCGTCGTTTTTTGCATGCAGTCTGCTTTTTAAATACGCGCACGAAAGGGCCACCGCCGCGAACGTGTCGCGGCCCTCCGGCTCCAGGGCAATCCGTACCTTTCCCAACTGGCCGGAAAGAAGCTCGGCCTGCGTTTCGTCGGTGCAAATAACACAGCAGCCGTCCAACTCCGCCCTGCGGATCTGCTTCCACACGCGCTGCGCCATGGAGCAGGGCAATCCGGTTTCTTCATCCGTCAGGATTTTCAGGTACTGTTTTGAACGCATCGGTCCGGAAAGCGGCCAAAGGCGTTTTCCGGAACCGCCGGAAAGAAGAACGGTATACACTTGTTTTTCATCCTTCCCCAGGAAAATTTCAGTAAAAGGAGTCAGCGGTGATCGTCTTTGAAATGAGCGGGTCCATTTTTCTTTATTGGGCTTTCCGGAGTTTCGGCAGCGGAGGGCAGTTCCGCGGCAGCGCCATCTTCGCGGCTGTCCTGGTCTGGTCCGCCGTATGACGCGCCAAAGTCGGATTCATCCGGTTCTTCGGCGGCACGGGAATTTCCTTCCATGCTGAGTCTGATTTTCTCGGCGTTCTGCTCGAACCGTTTTTTGTTCCGTTTTGCCTGAATCAGCAGATACAGGCAAAGAAGGATCAGAACGAGAATCAACCCCGCCGCCCACACCGGTATGCCCGTGTACTTTTCGATCAGATATTTGATCCGTTCCCAGGACAGAGGCACCTTTTTCTGGGATTCCCCGGCGCCTGCCCCTATCGTATACCCCGTGACATGATTCTGCGCGTCAACGACGCTGAGCTCATCAGACAATTTGTTAATTCTGGAGCTGTCGCTCAGAAAATCCTGCAGATTCTTTTCCATTCCCTTATCATAGGTAATCACATAGATTTTTTTATAAAAGTTCCATGGTGACCGGATGACCTGAAACACGATTTTATTCTGAAGCGTCTCGGCGGTCAGCGTCAGCCCATTCGCAATGTGAAACGCGCCGTCCTGTGCCGGCACGACGCCCAGCGCGGCGGAAACCTCCTCCGGCAGGCTGACTTTATCGTTGGAACCGATAAAAATCATGTTCTTTTTTTTGTCCTCCTCCGTAATCTTCGCCGCGGAGGAACAGAGAGAATAGTCAAACGTCTGTCCGGTTTTCTGGCCGACCCTGACGGACAAAAGGCTCATCACGGTGAGGTTATCCGGGCTGGAGTCGTCCGGCATGGAGACCATCACGTCTGCGGTATTGTCCGCGGAAAACGTGGGGAACGACGGAAAATTCAAAAGCGTCGGAGTCACGCCGGCGCTTCCGGGCTCAAAATAAAGTTCGGAATCCTTGTTGATCACGGTCCATGCGGTATCATACCAGTCCTTGGAGCAGTCGATTTTTCCAAGATAGTTGTATACGTCGATTTTTACGCTGATTGTTTCCTGTTTCAGCGCTTCGGCGGGAATTCTGACCTTGATGTTGCCCGAGTCTGCGTTGGAGGAATTCAGTTTCACGCTGCCGCAGGCCGTGTCGTTGATATAAACGGAGAGGAGAGAGCTGTCGGGCATTAACGCTTTGGAATGCCGGAATTTTATATTGACGTATGAAGCGGCGCCGCTGCTGACGTCGCTCGGCTGCGTGAAATTCATGGTTGTGGTCTGATGAAACGCCCCGGCCAGATTGACGTCGTCATAGCCAAAATCCTGAAACGTATAATAACCGGAGTTGTTCGGCTTTATCCCGGCGGAGATGTCCGAAACGGCGGATTTGACCGTCAGGCTTTTTCCCCCAATTTGATTCAGGTACGCGGGAGCCGAAAAAAAGTCCACTGCCTTTTTAAGCCCTGCTTCGTCCCTCCCGGTAATCAGGGCGTTTTCGCCCTTAACCGACAGAAAACCTTCGTTTTCCGCAAGGGCTCCCGGCAGGGTCAGATTCGCGTTCCCAGACCAGTTCTGCAAAATTCCCAGATAAATTTTATTTTTGATGTTCGGGTCGGCGGGTTCGGATTTTGAAACTTTAAAATCAAGAAGATTTTTCCATCGGCTGCTGCTTCCGATGGCGGACGCCGCTTTCAGCATATATGTAATGTCAGTTGTTTTCGGATTCGACGGCAGGACAAATTCGTTTTTTAAGCTGAATCCGTCATCCAGGTTATCATAATAATAGGAATAAAGATTTCCAAGATTCGGTTCGGCATACCGAGCGATTGCAAGGTGCAAAAAAGAATCCGGGTCAAACCGCACCCAGTTGGAAGGGTTATCAATATCCGCGCAGTCGCCTTCAATAGACCGCTGCGCGGTGGTAATCGTCAAGGTGTTGTAGCTGCCGTCTGTTTTTAAAAGGGAAACAGGAACGGGAATTTTCCACCACGATGCCTGATTTTTGACAACGCTGAGGATCCACTTCGTATCGAGGTTTGTTCCGTTGACCGCAATCGTGATGCTGGAACGGTTTTCAAGCAGGGTGCTGGAAATATGCAGATCAAGGTTCAGATAGCATCCATCCTGCAGCACGGTCCCGTTCGGTATCCGGAATGTGTAGGAAGCGGTATTCCGCGGCATGCTCAGGTGGACCGTCTGAGAAAACAGCTGAATATCCGCCGAATCGCTGTTCAGGCGGTTCAGTTTCCCCTCCAGGACAAGTTCGTCCGCTTTCTGTTTTGCCGCGTCGGCCTCGGCGGTAAGGCGGTCGCCCTCTTCCTTCTGCTGCCTTTGCGTTTCATTGAGCGCCGCGGAGGAAGTTGTTTGTCCCGCCCCGGCCGCAAAGCAGGTCACCGGCAGCTCCGTATACAATAAAGACACCAGCAGGGATAAAATGACAAGCAGTTGAGCAGGATATGGTTTTTTGACCTTGTGCATTTTTCATTCCTCCAGACATTTTTGACTTTCGAACAAATAAGCTCCGCCTTTGCCTCATTACTACAGAGATCAGCCTGTGTTTTCCCCCTCGTTTTCCGCTGCCGGTTCATCCAGACCATGAATCGTCTTTTCCCAGTAAAACGGCTTTCGAAGCAGTTGGAACAGGGCTTTATAGGCGGCCACACTCATTAAGGCCCAATAAGCCGGAGTCAGCAAGGCGTATTTGATTAAGGAATAAGAAAAGGACTGCTGCTTTTTTAAATTACAGTCTCGAATGACGGAATACATGCCGACCATATTGATGTAGGTAAACATAAAATTCCCGAAAATCAACTGGATCATGGAAATATAGTAAAGGAAACCCGGGAACAAATACTGGATCCACCAGGCCTTAGTTGCAAACCAGAGAATCATCATCAGCCAGAGGAACGGATTGATCAGCGGAAGCACGGGCGTGCCGAAAACCATCGCCTGATAGCCGATAAAGCCGCGCAGCCCCAGTTCACGAAACAGCTGCACCGGATGCCTCATGTGAACAAACCAGGTCTGCATGTAGCCCTTGATCCAGCGCGAACGTTGCCGCGTCCAGTTTTTCAGATTCGAATTTGCCTCTTCCCAGGTTCTGGAGTCCAGCACCGCGGTTTTATACCGGAACTTGAACAGCCTTACGCCCAGATCGGCGTCCTCCGTCACGTTAAAGGGGTCCCAGCCGCCGACTTCCCGCAGAAAGCTCATTTTAAAGTGGTTGGAGGTACCCCCCAGCGGAACCGGGATATCCATCTGCATCACGCCGACCAGAAGATTTTCAAACCACATGCTGTATTCCTGCGTAAAGAGCTTCGTCAGAAAATTCTGATCGCTGTTGTAATAATTCAGCTTTGCCTGAATGCAAACAAATTCCTCCGGCAGCATCTGAAAAGAAAGATATGCTTTTTTCAGCTGGTCCGGTTCCGGCCGGTCCTCCGCGTCATAAATCACCACATATTCTCCGCGCGCCTGCAAAAGCCCGTAATTGCAGGCTTTCGGCTTTGTCTGCGGCTGTGATTTTGGAACGATGATCGGAGAAAACTCAAACGGAATGTCTCCCGATTTCTGAATCGCCCTTACCGCCTCAATCGTCTGCAGGTCGTCCTCTTCCAGCAAAACGCGCACGTCCAGCTTATAACTGGGGTAGTCCATTGAGGCGATGTGCCGCAGCAGCGTTCTGATCACCTCGGTTTCATGATAAACCGGGATCAGAACCGTATACACCGGAAGGTCTTTTTCGTCGATCTGTTCCAATTCTTCCCGTGTAAATCGCAGCTGGCTGTTTTCGTCCTCTCCCCGCAGAACCAAATAGAGTTTCAGAATCGTCATAAGCGCATAAACGATCTGTATCGCCATGTTAACCACAAAAAGAGTCGCGAACCAGTCCACAAGAATCCCGACCAATATTGCAATCCCCAGCACGATCAGCGTAATCAGCTGCGGAGTGCTGAATGTAACAATCGCGGAATTCTGCGGCTGGTTGTCGTACAGGTCGAAAACGCTTTTGTGCCGCTCAATCTTCTTATAACACCGATCCCATAAATCGCTCATTTCCTCCGGTGTGGCCAGAACCTGCTCGACCGGTTTTCTGAGAAAGGAGGCGATTTCGCCGACCGCCGCATCGTCTAAGCGATTCGGCACAGCCAGCAAAAAAGCGTCCTTCCATTCGGATACAACGATCGCTTTGTGCTTATCCGCCAACCGATACGGCAGCTTACGCACTTTCGCAAGATCGACCTCGTCCCCGAGGCGCCCCAGCTCAAATTGGTTTGCAAGCTCCCGACAAAGGGTTTCCTGATCCACATACCGCAGGAAAAGCAAAATATCGCCCAGCCGGCCGCCGCTCCTCCGCTGCATATTAAGCGCGTTATTAAGCTGCTCCTGCGTCAGAATTCCGTCGCGAAGAAGAATGTCGCCCAATCTGCCCTTATCGCGGCTGTGCTTCTGAAGCGTCTGTTCCAGGGAATCCTGAGACAAAAGGCCGAGATGGACGCAGATGCTGCCGATTCGTCCGCCGTTCTGCTTTTGGTAGTCCAGCGCTTTTTCCAGCTGATCCCGTGTAATTTTCCGGTCCTGGATCAGCAGTTCGCCTAACCTGGAAAACTGATTCTGATAGATAAAATCGGAAAGCTGGTATGCTGTAAGGTACCCGTACCGGATCAGGCAGTCTCCCAGCAGGCCGCCGTCCCGCTTTTGGAGCTCAACGGCGGTATCCAGCTGCTCATCCGTAATATATCCGGCCTGTACCAGTCTATCTCCCAATCTGATTTCCGGTTTGTTCATCCTTTAGCACCGCCTTTAACCGGTTACTTGAAACAGTTTATAATCCCCGAAATCGTATACTTCTCTGCACCAGTCGGCGCCTTGGGCATACAGATTCGGGTAGGCAACGTTAATCGCATCGTAGTTGCTGACTCCCTTCGGGTCCGGCACCAGTAAATACTCAATGCCGCTGCCCACCGGGTCCGCCACACATTTTTCAAAATCCGGGCTGCTGCTTACCACCAGATTCTGAAAATTGTTCACATTGAGAGCAACGTTATAGGTGGTGAATACATCCGTCAGGACTCTTTTGTCCGGCAGCTTGTCATTGATGTAATCGGCGATTTCCAGATTTTCCTGATAAACGTGCGTCCCTATTTCCTGATCGACGATACTGCTGTCTTTCAGCACGTTATTCAGCAGCAGAACGGACAGAACAAGGGAACAAGGGAGCAGTATTTTGAAAAGCAGTCTGCCCTTTTTCTTAACCTGTTCGGCCTGCCGTCCCCGCCGCGCGGGCAGTCCATAAGGCTCAGGCACGGTTTCATTTTGGAAAGTCGACATCTCGTAAGGCATCCAGGCGACGCAGGTCGGAAGGCTGTAGCAGAAATAGCGAAGCCATCCGTAAGAAGTTCCTTTCCAGTACATTAAAATATGAAAAGAAAGAAGAGACATGACAAGGAAAAAAAGGCACAAAAAATCGTAGCGAAAAAGAGTTCCCCGAAACACGCGGACAAAAACGATCGTAAGAAAGAAGACCAAAAACGGCATGGCTCTGAACAGCACATACTGCGTCAGGGCCGAAAATGTCGTAACCCCCGAAGCGAAGGCGCTCTGCCCCGCGTTGGAATAGCCGGAATTTAAAAAGTAGAGAGGATTTCCGGTAATAACAAGACATAACAGAATCCACACGATGCCGGCGTAAGCCGCAGGAGTATAAAGGGTTACCAGCGTACCTTCAATATAATGAAAACGCTCTCTTTTGGCGTTACCGACCAACCAGTACGGTTTTTCGCGGGGGTTATACAGAATGTTCAGAATGATGCAAACGCCGATTCCGACCGCAAACGGAATCGCTTCATACCGGATTAGAAAGCCGCCCACCAAGCCAAACGCCATTTTAATAATATAGCTGCCGGTCCCGTAGGTAAACCATAAAGTCAGATTACAGATACAGTAAACCAGAAAAAAAATAAACATACCCTCGCTCATTCCGTTTGACCCATAATAAAAAATATAGGGGTGCAACGCGTAACAAAGTGTGATGAGCAGGGAATATCCAAATGAAATGCGGAATTTTTGAAATGTCTGAAGGAGGATCATGGCGGTAAGGGCCGCAAATGCCGCGGATACAATGTCCCCCGCCACCGCGCGGGAAGCCATCGGCTTCCAGACGGTTGAAAGGGCAACCAGCGGAATTTCCAAGAGACTGGGCAACGGATTCCAAATCAACCCCATAGAACTCAGGCGCGGGGGGGTTACAAACAGAACATAGTAAGCGTTCGCCACCCGGCTCATGGCATCGCCGGGCAGAATCTGCTCATAGATCCCGCGGTATGCCCCGTAAGCGGCCTCCGTAACAAAAATCATTACAGTGACCGCCGCGATCCACAGCCGTTCAGAAAGGAATTTTCTTTTTTTATTATCCGTCATCAACATTTTAAATCTCCCAGGGCGTTGGTAAAAATTGTTATCTTTTTTTATTTTACTCTATAATTACAAATATTTCCATATAAACAATCGCTTATTTTCCAGCATTTGAATTATAGCAAAAGAATCAATTTTTGTCACGAATTTTTTCTATCATCATCCATCAATCTTATCATGACAAAGGATTCCCTTTGTTTTGCTTCCCCGGTGACAAGCCATCTTGAACCACCAAAAGGCCCGCGCCAGATATTTTACTGTTTCCCGTCAAGAGGACAATAAAAAACTATTTTCTTTTATATTCTCTCTGGTAACTTTAACCTTTTCCTCAATCGTTGCTTTCGACTTGTTCGGCATAGAAATACTCCCTTCATGATGTACAGTGTTTTTCCTTTTCACTGTCTCTCATAAAGGGAGCATATCAATATCACGGGCGCGGGGCCTCGCAATTTTCCATTTTATTTTTATATGACCTTGAGCCGCTTCCATTTCCCGTTTGCAAAGCGAATGAGAAAGACGATCGAGCGGACGATCCAGTCGATAAACATGGCCAGCCACGTTCCTAAAAGCCCGAGGCCGAGATACAGGCTGAGCACATAGCTGAAGCCGATCCGGAAAACCCACATGGAAATCATCGAGGTCGCCATCGTAAACCTGGCGTCTCCCGCCGCGCGGAGCGCGTTGGGAAGCGTAAAGGAAACCGGCCAGATTACCGCGTTGAAAACCGCAAAATAGACAAGGATCTGAGCCGCGCTGCCCGTTGCATCGGCGCTTAGATTGAACACTCCGACAATCGGTCCCGCGAAGAAGAATAGGAGTACATTCAAAACGCCCATGGACAGGTACGCGGCCTTCATCAGCCGCTTGGTGTACGAAACGGCGTGGTCATAATCCTTCGCCCCGACGCACTGCCCGACCACCGTGATCAGCCCAAGCCCGATTGCCGCGCCCGGAATGTTGGAAAAACTCGAAACGCTGTTCGCGATCGCGTTGGCGGCGATCGCGGAGGTTCCGAATGAAGTGATCAGATTCTGAACAAACAGCTTGCCGACCTGAAACATCCCGTTTTCCAGCCCGTTCGGAACTCCGATCCCAAGAATCCGGCGGATCATATCCGGATGAAATTCAAATTGAAAGATTTTTTCAATGAAAATTAAATTGTCCCTGCCGCGAATCAGCACAAGCATGAGCACCGCCGCGGCAATTCTGGAAAGCAGGGTCGCCGTGCCGGCCCCCGCGACGCTCCAGTTGAATCCGTAAATCAGAATGGCGTTCCCAACAATATTGATCAGGTTCATTAAGATGGAAACCATCATGGAGATGCGGCTGTTGCCCATCGAACGGTATAACGCCGCCCCGGCGTTATAAATCGCCAGAAAGGGATAGGATAACGCGGTAAGGTAATAGTATACCTGCGCGTTTGACATGACATCCGCTTCAATTCCGCCGAACACAAACCGTAAAATCTGCTGGCAGAAGATGACGGAAACCACCGTGATGCCGATTGCCAGAACCGTGATGGTATATAAAAGCTGTTTTGCGGACCGGCAGGCGTCTTCCCGTTTCTGACTTCCAAGATACTGCGACGCCACCACGGCCCCCCCGGTTGCCAGAGCCGCGAAAATCTGAATCAGCAGCGTGTTGATCGCGTCGACAAGCGAAATTCCCGAAACCGCGGCCTCCCCCGCGGTCGCAACCATGACGGTGTCGGCCATGCCGATGGTTACCGCCAGAAACTGTTCAATGACCAGCGGCCAGATCAGCCGCACGAGTTCCTTCTTCGAAAAGGGTTCCCTTTCTATGTAATCGCTTTGCGTAATACCGTTCCCTTCGCTTCTTCATAATTATTTAACCTGTTCTTAACATTTGAATTATACCATAGATATCCGCGATTTCAAACAGGCAAAGGCCCGAATCGGCCATGACGCGAAAGTTTTTCAGCAACGGCTCAATCAAATGTGTCAAGAATCAGGTCGAGCGCAAGGTTCAAACCGCTGTGCAAACTGGAAATCTCAACCCATTCCGAACGGGTATGCGCCCCGTCCCCCGCATAACAGCCGACGCACACGCTCGGAATTCCCATCGACAGCGGAATATTGCAGTCGGTGGAACCGGAATGGAACAGCGGTTCGCTGAGATAATGAGTTCTGACCGCCTGGGCGGCTTTTTCGGACAGCGCCCTCTGTTTTTCCGCATCGACATCCCCCATGCAGGGCCGTTCGCCGATCCGTTCGACATTGACGGCAACCCCCTTTGCACGATAGGCCTCGATCACCGCGCGGAAGTGCCGTTCCATTGCCTCCAGCCCCTCCTGCCGGTCGGAGCGGAATTCATAGAGCATCTCCGCCTGCTGGGCGATCGTGTTGACGGAGGTCCCGCCCTGGATTGTCCCCACATTGTAGGTGGTTTTTCCTCCCTTCGGAGGAACCATGGTGTACAGCGTTGAGATCATGGAAGAGAGGTATGCAATGGCATTGCGGTTCCCGAATTTCGCATAGGAATGCCCTCCTTCGGTCAGGACCTCCACACGGTAACGCCTCGACCCGACCGAACGGTTGACAACGGTGCTGTTTGAACCGTCAAAGGAATAAAACTCCTTAATTCTGCTTCCGTAGGTTTCCATGATTTTGCGCGAGCCCTTCAGGTTGCCAAGGCCCTCCTCCCCGGAATTCATCACCAGCAAAACCCCATGCTCTTTCGGCGAAAGGCCGTGCTGCGCAACATATTTCGCCGCCATCAGCAGAGCCGTCAGGTTCGCCGTGTCGTCCCCGATGCCCGGCGCCTTGATTTTACCATCCTCCACCACAACCGGCAGTTCATCCGTATCCGGAAAAACGACGTCGGTATGGGCCATAAAAACAACCAGCGGATTGTTTTCCTTGCAGCCGATGGGATAAACGACATTGAGGGCGTCGTCGATAAAAACTCCCTTCGCGCCCTGCTGTTCCAGCCAGCTTCTGCAAAACTCCGCGCGCTTTTCCTCGTGATTGGACGGGGCGGGGATTTTTGCGATGGTTTTCAGAAGTTCCAGCGCCTCTTCCCGGTTCCGCGACACTTCGTCCAGAATTTCCCGATTCAGTTTCAAACTCATCTCTCCTGACTTTTCTCTTATTCCAAAGGCCCGCGGGCAGTCTCGCCTGCGGGCCTTTGCCTTGTCAATGATTCGCCATCCTGTAAATCCGGTACACGTCCTCGCGGTCCAGTTCACGGAAATGTCCTATTTTCCTCTCGCCGCGGAACACACAGCGGTCGGCAAGCTCGCGCAGCGTCTCTTTGCTCTGCACCCCGATGCCGAGGCTGGAAAAATCGACGGGCATATCCAGGGATTTAAAATAGGCGACCGTTTTTTCAATTCCTTTCAGCGCCGCCTCTTCGGTCCCCTCTCCGCCGCTCACGCCCCAGACATTGCGGGCATACCGGGCAAAGCGCTCCGGCTTGGTTTCATAGCAGTATTTCGCCCACGACCCCCAGACGGTGGAAAGGCTTGCGCCGTGCGCCGCGTCAA
This sequence comes from Caproicibacter fermentans, assembly GCF_009746625.1. Lineage (GTDB taxonomy): Bacteria > Bacillota > Clostridia > Oscillospirales > Acutalibacteraceae > Caproicibacter > Caproicibacter fermentans. The sequence continues at coordinate 231,999 of NZ_VWXL01000014.1, read as the reverse complement.
ACATCGCGCTGAGCTCGTGCCCCAGCTGGTGCGTCGCGAAATCCGTCAGGGCACCAAGGCCGGTCAGGCCGTTGTGGGAAACGCTGCCCGCCCACATCAGTTCGCTCATCGCCTGATACCCGTCGGGCTTTTCCAAAGCCTTCGGGCCGTTGCGGATCACCACGCGCAGCAGCGCCTCCGCAAGCTCATCCGTCAGCTCGTTCCCCTCCGTCGGGGTAAAATAGCGGTCCAGCGTGTGCATCATAATATCGACAACGCCGCAGGCAATCTGATATTTCGGAAGCGTAAACGTCAGCTCCGGATCAAGAAACGCAAAGCGGGGGCGGTTGTAAGCCGTACTCAGTCCGCGCTTCTCGCCGGTTTCCTGATTGGTCAGCACGGCGGAATCGCTTGTCTCGCTCCCCGCCGCGGAAATCGTCAGAATCACGCCGACGGGCAGGCTCCCTTTCGGTTCCGCCTTTCTCAGCCAGAAATCCCAGAGCCGGGTTTCGGGGTGAGTGGCGCCGAGGGCAATCGCCTTCGCCGTGTCAATCACGCTCCCTCCGCCAACTGCAAGAAGAAAATCCGCCCCGTATTCCAGCGCCAGCTTCACGCCCTGCTCCGCCAGATCCAGACGCGGATTCGGCTTCACGCCGCCAATGCTACGGTACTGCAGTCCGCCTTCTTCCAGCGTGCGGCAAACTCTGGAAAGCAGTCCGCTCTTTTCCGCACTGTGTCCCCCGTAAACCAGAAGCACCTTACTGCCGCCGAACGCGCGGATTTCAGCCGCCGCATCCCGCTCGCTGCCGCCCCCGAACACTACTTTGGTCGGTGAATAATAAGTAAAACCGTTCATGTCTGTCTCCTTTCCGTGATCCGGATTCCGGTTCATCTTAAGTTAGTATAACACCTTTTCCGCCGCCTGATAAGCCGGACAAAAAGAAAAGGCCCTCCGTCCGCAGACAGAGGGCCGCATGCCTTTATTCTGATTCGAGCCCGCACAGCTCGCAGGCAACCTTCGCGCCCAGCGCCGCGTTGTTGTAAACCAGTTTGATGTTGGCTTCCAGGCTTTTTCCGCCCGTGATTTTCTGGATTTTGTCCAGCAGGTACGGGGTGATCTCCTTCCCCTTGATTCCCAGCCGTTTGGCTTCTTCGCAGGCTTCGTCAATCGAACGGTTAATGTAGTCCGGATCCATGGCGTATTCCTCCGGAATCGGGTTAGTCACCAGCAGGCCGCCGCCCAGATTCAAATCCTGTTTTGCGCGGTAAATACGGGCCAGTTCGTTCGGCGTATCCACACGGTAATCCACATGAAAGCCGCTCGTGCGGGTGAAGAATGCCGGAAGCTCCTCCGTCTGATACCCTAAAACGGAAACGCCCTTGGTTTCCAGATACTCCAGCGTCAAGCCAAGGTCGAGAATCGATTTTGCTCCCGCGCAGACAACCATTACCGGGGTTTCGGCCAATTCTTCCAGATCGGCGGAAATATCCATCGTGACTTCCGCTCCGCGGTGAACCCCGCCGATTCCGCCGGTCGCGAAGACCGGGATACCGGCCAGAGCCGCAATAATCATGGTAGCGGCGACGGTCGTCGCCCCGTCCTCCCCGCGGGCCGCCAGGACCGGCAGGTCCCTGCGGCTCGCCTTGGTAACCGCAAGGCCCTTTTTGCCGAGGTAGGTGATCTCTTCCTCTGTCAGACCCGCGCGAAGCCTGCCGCCGATTACCGCAATCGTCGCGGGAACCGCGCCGTTGTCGCAGATGATTTTTTCCACGTTCATCGCCGTTTCCACGTTCTTCGGGTACGGCATTCCGTGGGAAATGATGGTGGATTCCAGCGCCACAACCGGTTTTCCGTTTGCAAGCGCCTCTTTGACTTCCGGCGATACAGTCAGATATTTTTCAAGTGATTTCATGTTACTAATCTCCTTTTCTTTCAGTCATACAGTCATAGTTCGGAATGGTACTCACAGCCGGTATTCTTCGACGCGTTCAGCCGGTTCAGGAGGGATTCCCGATTCAGCTCCGGACTGACGGTCTGCGGGCTTTCAATGCAGACGGAGGCGGCGGCCAGACCGGCTTCAGCGCATTCGCGCAGTGAAAGCCCCTGAATCCAGCCCCATGCCACGGCGGCAAGGAAGCTGTCGCCGACGCCCGTCGCGTTGACCACAGACGACGGAAAGCACGGCAGCCGAAAGCTCTCGCTGTGGTCCGCACAGTAAACGCCCCGGGTTCCCAGCGAGAGGAACACCCGCTCGAGGCCCGTCTCCAGCAGGATCTCCGCGGCCTGTTCTAGGGATCGGTCGTCCGTGATTTTCACGCCGCTGAGCAGCTCTGCCTCCAGCAGGTTCGGCTTGAGCGTGTGCAGATGCCCGAGCAGCCCGGAAAGCTTGCCGGCCTTCGCGGCGGACACCGGGTCGCAGAACAGCGGGCAGTGAATATTTTCCGCCAGGTAGCGCACCGTTTCCGCCGTCAGGTTGGTGTCCAGAATACATAGTGCCGCGTTTTCAATCAGATCCGCCTTTGTCTTTAAATATTCAGGCGTGAGCTTCTCATAAATTTCCATGTCGTTAACGGCCAGCTCCATATCCCCCGCATCATCCGTGAGATAAAGGTAAGTGGAGGTCGCTCCGCCCGGAACAGTCAGGGATTCCGAAAGGTCAAGCCCTGACTTACGGCATCCGTCCGCAAGCTGCGCCGCGTACGCGTCGTCCCCCAGCGCAGTGATAAACTTTACTCCAACGCCCAGCTGCGACAGATTGACGGCGATATTCCTGCCCACCCCGCCGGACGAAAGGGTCACGCGCCCCGGATTGGAGTCTTTGGGGATCAGCGCCCGGAACGGCTTGCCGCCGATGTCGATATTTGCCCCGCCGACAACAACGGCGTAGGGGTCCCGCTGCAAAATGTAGCCCTTGCCGCGGATCAATCCCTTTTTCATCAGGTTGGAGATGTGAACCGCGACGGAGGAACGGGTAATTCCCGCTTTTTCCGCCAGCTCCTGCTGCGAAATCAGCGGATTGTTTTCAATCCAGTGCAGAATCTGCCGTTCCCGCTGTGTAATCATTCTTCTGCCCCCAACAAATGTTTATATATGTAATCTTATGCTTACACGTTCATCTTAACAGGAGGCAGAAGAAAAGTCAAGATCCCGATTGAATTTTCTAAAACAGGACAAATGTCCTTTTATTATGTTCCCGGTTTGATATAATAAAACCAGAAGGAAATTATATTTAAAGGAAAAGGGGCACCGGTATGAATCTTTCCGAAACCCTCGGATCGGAGGGCAAAGCGCTGCGGGAAAAACTGGAACCGATGATAAAATCCTTTCCTTGCGGGGCTTCCGTTCTTCCTGTTTCGCTGGCCTCCGGAGAAGCGTTGATCCGCGAGGGGGATGCCTGCGAGCGGGTTTATCTGCTGCTGAGCGGCCGTGTCTCCGTCATCATCAGCCGGCCCCGTCTTTCCAGCTATACGGTTACGGAATTCAGGCCTTTTGAGTTTTTCGGGGAATACGAGCTTCTGGCGGGAAAAAACCAGTATCTGGCCGAAGTCAGGGCCGTCTCTCCCTGCCGCCTTCTCTCCTTTTCGGCGGGAACCTATTTGCAGTGGATGAAAAGCGACCCCGAATTTTTTTCCGAACGGGTCCGCAGCATTGTGGGCGCACTGCTGGATCAGGCGGTTAACGAAAGAACCCGCCATTTTCTGGACGCGCCCGGGAGGGTCATGCAGGTGCTTCTGCGCGCTTATGAAGCGTGCCGGGACCCGCAGGAAAGCGTCAGGCTGACTGTGACCCGTGCGGAAATCGCGGAGCGGACCGGGTGCAGCGTCCGCACCGTCAACCGGGTGATCCGCAGCCTTGCGCAGGCAAAGCTGCTGGACGTGACGCACGGCAAGATCAGACTGGACGCCGCACAGCGGCAGGCGCTTCTGCGTGAATTCGATCTTCGCCTTCAATAGGTTTGTGAAAAGTTTTATCAATAAAAATGTGACAGAATGGAGGAAACACAATGTTTGACCGGGAAGGCACCTACCAAACACTGACATCCCGCGAACTGACTCATGAGCAGAAGCTGATGGGTCTGGCAAAGTGCGCGGAAAACGCGCTGGAGGTTCTGAAGATTCCCCCGCGCACAAAGCACTATTTTGAATCCGGGGCAATCAACGACCTGTTTGAGGGAGGCGCACCGTACCGCCCGCGTTATATTCTGCCCGACTACGACCGGTTTGTGCGGCAGGGAAGCAAATTTTTAAAGCTTGACCCGCCGAAGACGCTGGACGAGCTGCTGTTTTCGCTGATGATTCTTTACCGCCATGTTCCGTCCATTACCAATTTTCCGGTCTACCTCGGCAGCGTCGACAAGCTGATCGACCCGTTCCTGGACGGTCACACCGACGCTGAAATCTGTGAAAAGCTGCGCCTGTTCCTGACCTATCTGGACCGGACGATTACCGATTCCTTCTGCCACGCGAATCTTGGGCCGGGCGAAACGCGCGCCGGCCGCCTGATTTTAAAGGTGGAGCGGGAAATTCAGAACACGGTCCCCAACCTGACGATAAAATACGACCCTGCCGTAACGCCGGATTCCTTTATGGAAGAGGCCATCAACTGCTCTCTGGCCTGTTCCAATCCGGCCGTCTGCAACGACCCTGCGAACCGCGCGCCGTTCGGCGAACGCTACGGCGTGGCAAGCTGCTACAACATTCTGCCGGTCTGCGGCGGAGCGTACACGCTCACCCGCGTCACGCTGACCGAGCTGGTCAAGGAAGCGGAAAGCGAGGGACATTTCCTGAACACACTGCTCCCGGAATGCCTCGGTCTGATCGCGGACTACATGAACGAGCGCATCCGGTTCATTGTGGAGCAGTCCGGGTTCTTTGAGTCGAATTTCCTTGTGAAAGAAGGACTGATTTCCAAAGACCGCTTTCTGCCGATGTTCGGCGTAACCGGGATGGCGGAATGTGTCAACACGCTGATGAAGGAAAAAGGCAAGATTTACGGACGCGACAAAGAAGCCGACGACCTCGGTCAAAGAATTATGGACCGAATTCAGGAGCTTGTAAACGGTTACGAAGCGGCTTACTCCCCGCTGACCGGCGGAAAATTTCTGCTTCACGCGCAGGTCGGGCTGGACAGCGACCTCGGTATCACCTCCGGCGTGCGCATCGCCATCGGCGACGAGCCGGACTCCTTCTCCGACCACCTGCGCCATTGCGCGCGGTTCCACCGCTATTTTCCGGCCGGCGTCGGCGACATCTTCCCGATCGCCGGCAATGTCGAGCAGAATCCCGCCGCGCTTCTCGACGTCGTGAAAGGCGCGTTCTCCCTCGGCGTGCAGTATATGAGCTTCTATTCCGCCGACACCGATCTGGTGCGCATCACCGGGTACCTGGTCAAGCGCAGCGAAATGGAAAAATACCGCAAACATCAGCCCGTGCTGCAAAACACCACCCAGCTTGGTTCGACGAGCTACGCGACGAACCATCTGGAAAAGCGAAAGGTGCGCATGGGATGACGAAGGCCCCCGTTAACAAAATCATCCCGTTCAGCACGGTGGACGGCCCCGGCAGCCGAACCTCCGTTTTTCTGCAGGGCTGCAATCTTGCGTGCGGCTACTGCCACAACCCCGAAACACAGCGGCTCTGCAATTCCTGCGGAGCCTGTGTTTCCAAGTGCCCGGCGGGAGCGCTTTCCCTGCGGGACAATTGTGTTTTCTGGGACGATGCAAAATGTGTTTCCTGCGACACCTGCATCGCCGTCTGCCCAAACCGCGCTTCGCCGAAGGTCCGTGAAATGGACGCGCGGCAGGTCATGGCGGAAGTGGAAAAAAACATTCCGTTCATCCGCGGCGTCACGGTTTCCGGCGGGGAATGCTCCCTGTACCCGCAGTTCCTGACCGAGTTTTTCACACTGGCAAAGCCGCGCGGCCTTTCCTGCCTTCTGGACAGCAACGGAACCGTTTCGTTCTCCGCTTTTCCCGAACTGATGAAACTCTGCGACGGCGTGATGCTGGACGTGAAAGCCTGGTCGACTCAGACTTTTCAAAGCCTGACGGGCGGTGACAACGCGGTCGTAAAGGAAAACCTTCGCCATCTTTCGGCGATTGGAAAACTGGAGGAGGTCCGCATTGTCTGCCTGGACGAAAAGGTTGACGCCGAAGCGGCGATTCGCGGAATCGCGCAAACATTGGGTTCCGAAACGCCGGGCGCCCGCCTTGTTTTGATCTCTTTCCGGCCGTTTGGCGTAAAAGGGGATTTTTCCTCTCTCCTCTCCCCCTCCTCACAGCGAATGCGGGAATTGCGCGAACTGGCCGCCGCTGCGGGTTTTCGCCGGATCATTGTCAAATAAGGAACAAAAATTATTTTACAAAATTCATAAAAATATTGACAAGGCCTTTTCAATGCTGTACAATATGTTCATGAAACCGATTTCAAACAGCAAACAAGAAAGTCCTGGTGGTTTTTTTGGCCCATATCAGTGACGTCGCCAGATTAGCTGGAGTTTCCTCGGCCACCGTATCGCGCGTGATCAACGGGACGGCGAAGGTTTCCGAAGAAAAAGCGCGGCGAGTGCGGAAAGCTATTGCTGAAACGGGTTTCAATCCAAATGAGATTGCCCGTTCCCTCTATAAAAAGTCCTCCCGCATGATCGGGTATATCGTCCCGAGCATTCTCAACATCTTCCTCAGTGAAATCGGCCGCGCGATTGAAGATGAGGCCTTCCGCAACGGTTACAAGGTCATCCTCTGCAACACCGACCAGAATCCGGAAAAGGAAGCCGCTTATATTAAAATGCTGTCCTCCATGAACGCCGACGGAATCATCATCACGGCAAACAACGAGCATCTTGACGAGGAACTGGAATCCTGCCGTCTGCCGATCGTGGTTCTGGATAAGAGCGCCGGGGCGCGCTACAGCGCCTCCGTTCAATCGGACAGCTACGAAGGCGGAAAAATCGCCACCGAACACCTGATTCGCTGCGGATGCCGAAAAATCGTCCTGATGCGCGGCCCTCAGCAGTATTCCAGCAGCCAGCAGCGGTTTCTCGGGTATGTGGACGCCTGCAACGAACACGGCATCCAGCCGCTTTTCGTTGAAAGCGGATTCGACTACCGGGAGGGTCGGGACGGCGCGCGGGAGCTGTTCCGGCGTTTTCCGGACGCGGAGGGAATCCTCGCCGTCAGCGATATGGCCGCGCTGTCTCTTTACCGGCTTTTGCACGAACAGGGCCGCAGCGTGCCGGACGACGTCATGATCGTCGGCTACGACGGGGTGGAGCTCAGCGAACTGATGACGCCCGCGCTGACCACCGTGGCGCAGCCGATCGAGGCAATCGGGCGCCGGGCGGTCGGACTGATCCTGGAACAGGTGGAAAAGGGGAAAATCGAACAGCGGGAAATCATTTTCCCCGTTACGCTGAAACTACGTGAGACAACCAAACAAATCTGATAAAAGGAAGCGGATTATGGGAAAACGAATCTTTTTAATCGTACTGGACAGCGTCGGCATCGGGGCCGAGCCGGACGCGGCGGAATACGGCGACGAGGGCAGCAACACGCTTGCCGCCTGCGCCACCAGTGAAAACTTCTCCATGCCGAATATGCAAAAGCTGGGGCTTTTCAATCTCGACGGCGTAACCTGCCGCCCCGGCGAGCCGGAGCCTCAGGCCGCGTTCGCCCGCCTGCGGGAAGTATCGAAGGGAAAGGATACGACCATCGGGCATTGGGAAATCGCGGGAATCAACTCCCCGAAGCCGCTGCCGACTTACCCGAATGGTTTCCCGCCGGAGGTGATTCGGGAATTTGAGGAAAAAACCGGCCGCCGCGTTCTTTGCAACAAACCATATTCCGGAACCGACGTTATCCGCGACTACGGAAAAGAGCATGTGGAAACCGGCGCACTGATCGTTTACACCTCGGCGGACAGCGTGTTCCAGATTGCGGCGCACGAATCGGTCGTTCCGCTTGAGGAGCTGTACCGCGACTGCCGCATCGCCCGTGAAATCCTCACGGGAAAGCACGGGGTCGGCCGCGTGATTGCCCGGCCGTTTGTAGGAGAATCCCCCGATTTCACGCGAACCTCGAACCGGCACGATTTTTCGATTCAGCCGCCGAAGGTCACCATGCTCGACCAGCTCTCGGAAAACGGGCTCAGCGTCATCGCGGTCGGCAAAATCAACGATATTTTTGCCGGGAAGGGTATCGGCGAGGCGATTCATACAAAAGATAACCCGGACGGCATTGAGCGGACCATCGAGCTGACCGGTCGTGATTTTGAGGGTCTGTGCTTTGTCAATCTGGTGGATTTCGACATGCTGTACGGTCACCGCAACGACGTGGAAGGCTATGCGAAGGCTCTGTCGTATTTCGACCGGAAGCTGCCTGAAATCATCCAAGGGCTTCGCCCGGACGATCTTCTGATGATTACCGCGGACCACGGCTGCGACCCGATTACCCCTAGCACCGACCACTCGCGGGAATACATTCCCTGGGTTGTTTACGGGAATGCGGTTGACCGGGGGGCGAATCTGGGGACGCTGCCGACTTTTGCGGACATCGGCGCGACCATTCTCGACTATTTCGGAATTGCTCCTAAGATCACGGGCCGTTCCAGACTGGATCAAATCATAAAATAACCTGCTCTTCACCGCATTTACTTTTGGGGCATATGCTCCGCGAAAACAGGAGGTAAACAATGCCAAACGTACCGACGCCGCACAACGGCGCAAAAGACGGGGAAATCGCAAAAACGGTTTTGATGCCCGGGGACCCTCTCCGCGCGAAGTACATCGCGGAAAAATACCTGAAAAACGCAGTCTGCTTTAACACCGTGCGCAACATGCTCGGGTTCACCGGAACTTATCAGGGCAGGCCGGTTTCCGTCATGGGCGGCGGAATGGGGATGCCGTCCGTCGGAATCTACACCTATGAGCTTTTCAACTTCTACGGGGTCGACAACATTATCCGCGTCGGTTCCGCCGGAGGAATCGCGGACGGGGTCCACGTTAAGGACGTCGTTGCTGCGGTCGGGGCCTGCACCGATTCCAATTATGCCGCCCAGTACCGTCTGCCGGGCACGTTCGCGCCCACCGCGGATTATGGTCTTTTGTCCCGCGCGGTTGAAAACGCGAAGAAACTCGGCATTTCCGCAAAGGTGGGGAACGTGCTTTCCAGCGACGCTTTTTACAGCGATCAGGAAGACGCTCTGAAATTATGGAGAAAAATGGGCGTTCTCGCGGTCGAAATGGAAGCCGCCGCCCTTTATATGAACGCGGCGAGAGCGGGAAAGCACGCGCTTTGCCTTCTTACCATCTCCGACTGCCCGTTTACCGGCGAATCCCTGTCCGCAGCGGAGCGCGAAACAGGGTTTACCAAGATGATGGAGCTGGCTCTTTCTCTGGCTTAATTTCTAATGTTTTTTACAGTTTTTTTTCTAAATAATTAAGGATTTTCCGATGGAATCAGTCAAAGTCTTGTTTTATGCAGATAAAAAGTGTAATATCACTAATTGTGGTATTTCATATCAAAACTTTAGGAGGAAATCAAATGAAAAAGTTGGCAGCGTTCCTGCTCGCAGCTCTCATGGCTGTCTCCGCTACGGCCTGCAGCTCGGGGGCGGCATCGTCCAGTGAAGCGTCCAGCGAAGCATCCGGTCAGGCGGCGTCCGCAGCGGGTAGCTCATCCGCGGCCGCGACAAACTACAAGGTTCTGATGGTAACGGACACCGGCGGGGTCAACGACCAGTCCTTCAACCAGCTTTCGTGGAAAGGCCTGCAGCAGCTTGAGAAGGATGTGCCCGGCGCAAAGGCCAATTATTCCGAATCCAAACAGGAATCCGACTACGCCACCAACCTTGACAAAGCGGCCGACGACGGCAACCAGCTGATCTGGGGCGTCGGTTATGCGATGGCGGGAGCGCTGCAGAACGCGGCGCAGCAGAATCCCGACATCGGCTACGCCATTATCGACAACGCCTATGAAACCGTGCCGAGCAATGTCACCTGCGTGGTATTCCGTGCTCAGGAGCCTTCCTTCCTGGTTGGCTACATCGCGGGCAAAACCACAAAGACCAACAAGGTCGGCTTTGTCGGCGGACAGAAAAGCGACGTCATCGATCAGTTTGAGTACGGTTACAAAGCCGGTGTTGCTTATGCAGCAAAGGAACTGAATAAAAATATCGATGTGGTTTCTCAGTACGCCGAAAGCTTCGTTGATTCCGCAAAGGGCAAGGCGATCGCGAAATCCATGTACTCCGGCGGGTGCGACATTGTCTTCCACGCGGCGGGCGGCGTAGGCGTAGGTGTCATCGAGGCGGCGAAGGAAGCAAACAAATACGCGATCGGCGTCGATATGGACCAAGCTTTTCTGGCGCCCGACAACGTTCTGACTTCCGCCCTGAAGCGTGTTGACAAGGCGGTCGAGCAGGTTTCCAAGGATGCGATCGACGGCAAGGAAATCGGCGGTAAAACCTACAGCCTGGGCCTGACGGAAGACGGCGTCGGCATTCCGGAAGAGCATAAACTGATGGGCGACGACACTTATAACGCGGCAATGGCTCTGGAGCAGAAGATCAAGGATAAAGAGATCGTTCCTCCGGCCAGCAAAGACGACTACGACGCGTTTGTTAAAACACTGAAATAATTTCACAAACCCGGTTATCCTTTCCTTTTGGGCGGGGCGTTCCTTTGGGCGCCCCGTTCCTTGTGGGAGGAAGAATGGAAGGCAAGGGGGATCTGCCATGGAAGTCAGCACGGAATACGCGGTGCAGATGCACGGTATCACCAAACTGTTCGGCTCCTTTTGTGCCCTTGATCATGTGGATTTGGACGTAAAAAAAGGTTCCATCCACGCTGTTTTGGGGGAAAACGGCGCCGGAAAAAGCACGCTGATGAACATCCTGTACGGCCTGTACCAGGCCGACTCGGGCGAAATCTATATCAATGGCAAAAAAGCAGAGATTAAAAATCCAAATACTGCAATCGGGCATGGAATCGGCATGGTACACCAGCACTTTATGCTGGTCGACAATTTCACCGTAACACAGAATATTATCCTCGGTAACGAGGTTACCGGCAAATTCGGAATCATAGATACGAAAAAGGCGCGCGAAGAGATCATCGGAATCGTAAAAAAATACGGTCTGGAGGTTGACCCGGACGCCAAAATCGAAGATATTTCCGTCGGAATGCAGCAGCGCGTCGAAATTCTGAAGGCACTCTACCGCGGGGCGGACCTTCTCATCCTGGACGAACCGACCGCGGTGCTGACGCCGCAGGAGATCGAGGAACTGATCGAAATTATGCGCAGTCTGATCAGCGGCGGGAAAACCATCATCATCATTACGCACAAGCTCAAGGAAATCAAGGCTTCCTCGGACGTATGCACCATCATCCGGCGCGGGCATTCTATCGACACGGTACCGGTCGCGGATGTGGATGAGGAACAGCTGGCTACCATGATGGTCGGGCACGCGGTGAAGCTGGTCGTCGAGAAAGCGCCGGCAAAACCGGGCGACGTGATCTTTGAAATCGAAAACCTGACCGTCAAAAACGAACGCGGGCTGGAAGCTGTTCGGAATCTTTCCCTGAAAATCCGGCGCGGCGAAATTCTGGGGATCGCAGGCATCGACGGCAACGGCCAGAAAGAACTGGTGGAGGCGATCACATGCCTGACGCGCGCGCAGAGCGGCACGATCAAGATCAACGGCGTTGAAATCCAGAACACCACGCCGCGCAACGTGATCGACCACAAGGTCTCCACCATCCACGAGGACCGGCAGAGACGCGGGCTGGTGCTCCCCTTTACGGTCGCGGAAAACGCGGTGATCGAAAAATACCGAACCCCCGAATTCACCCGCCGCGGAATGATCGACCGCTCCAGAATGACCGGTTTTGCCCGGAGGCTGATCGAGGATTACGACATTCGGCCCGCCGGCTGTGAAAGCCAGCCGGTGCGCGGGCTTTCCGGAGGCAACCAGCAAAAGGTCATCATCGCGCGCGAAATTTCGAACGAACCGGAGCTTCTCATCGCGGTGCAGCCGACGCGCGGACTTGACGTCGGCGCGGTCGAATACGTGCATAAGATGCTGGTTCGCGAACGCGACGCAGGCAGGGCCGTTCTGCTGATTTCGCTGGAACTGGACGAAATCATGAACGTCGCCGACACGATCGGCGTGATTTACGCGGGAAGCATCGTCGCTTCGTTCCCGCAGGGAAAAGTTGACGAAAATACCATCGGACTTTTAATGGCGGGAGGCAGGCTGAATGAAACTGGCAGCGAAAGTACTTAAAAAACCGATCGCCTCGACTCTGATTGCCGTTTTATTCGGGTTTATCGTTGCCGCGGTCGTGCTTGTCGCCGCAGGCTATAATCCCGGGCAATCCTTCGGCGCTCTGTTTCACGGAATCTTTGCAAAGCCCAAATACATTTCCAATGTCATCATCAAGGCGACGCCGATCATTCTGACCGGTCTGAGCGTTGCCTTCGCGTTCCAGACCGGCCTGTTCAACATCGGGGCGGAAGGTCAGTACATCGCGGGAGCCGTGGCGGCTGTTTTGGTCGGGGTCAAGCTGGACCTCCCCCCCGTTCTTCAGATCCCGGTGGTTGTCATGGCGGGCGTGCTGGGCGGCACGCTGTTCGGCTGGATCGTGGGGTACCTGAAGGCGAGATTCGGCATTCATGAGGTTATCACCAGCATCATGCTGAACTGGATCGGGCTGTATCTGTCCAATTTTGTCGTTGCTTCCGGCACTTACCACATGCCGAATTCCACCAGCACCTATCCGGTCAATCCCTCCAGCTACACCATGCTTCTGCCCAACTGGAAAACCTCCAAGGCGGGGATGGCGGCGTTAAAGCCGCACCAGTGGCTGTACGAGGTCATGCTGAAAACCGACGTGAATTTCGGGTTTCTCGTTGCGGTGCTGATGGCCGCGATTATCTGGTACCTGCTGTACCGCTCGGCAAAGGGCTATGAGCTGCGCGCCGTCGGATTTAACCGTGACGCCGCGGAATTCGCGGGCATCAATGTGAACAAAAACATCACCGACGCGATGGTCATCGCGGGCGCCCTGGCCGGCCTGGCGGGAGCCCTTGCCATCACCGGAACCGCGCCGCATAAAATCTCCACTCTGGCGGCATTTGAAAACAACGGCTTCAACGGCCTGTCCGTAGCGCTGATCGCGGGCTCATCCCCCATCGGCTGTATTTTCGCCGGGCTGCTGTTCGGCGGACTGCTCTACGGCGGGCAAAGCGTCCAGCAGGATGTCGGCGCCCCAACCGAAATCATCAATATCATGATCGGCACGATCGTATTTTTCGTCGCGCTGACAAAGATCGTTCCCGTGCTTGCGGAAAAGCTGGAAAAGAGAGGTGCCGGCCATGTTCAGTAAGCTTCTTTTACTCATCGGTATCACCATGATGTACTCCACCCCGCTGGTTTTCGGCGCGCTGGGCGGCGTTGTATCGGAACGCTCGGGCGTCGTCAACATCGGGATTGAGGGCATGATGACCATGGGCGCGTTTACCGGCGCCTCCGTCAGCTACTTTACCGGCAACCCGTGGCTGGGCTTCCTTGCGGCGGGCGTCGCCGGGGGGCTTGTCGCCCTGCTGCACGCGATCGCCTCGGTGACCTTCAACGCGGACCAGACAATCTCCGGCATCGCGATCAATCTGATTGGCCCGGGCTTCGCGCTGTTCTTCTGCCGTCTTCTGTTCAAGGACGCCACCATGACCCCGCCGGTTGCCACGCTGCCCAGACTGTTCGGGGAAGACGCCTTCGCCGGAACCCCGGCGGCAAACCTGAACGTCGACGTGACGGTGGTGCTCGGCCTGATTGCCACGGTGTTTATCTGGTTTATCCTGTATAAAACCAAATGGGGCCTGCGCATCCGCTCCGTCGGCGAGCACCCCGCGGCCTCCGACACGCTCGGCATCAACGTCGGCCGCACGCGTTATTCCTGCGTTCTGGCCTCCGGCGTGCTTTCCGGATTCGGCGGCGCTTCGATGACGCTCGCGATCATCTCCCAGTTCAACCCGACCGCGATCAGCGGCCAGGGATTCATCGCACTGGCCGCCGTTATTTTCGGCAAATGGACTCCTTACGGGGCCTACGGGGCCTGCCTGCTGTTCGGTCTGGCGCAGGCTTTGACCGTGGTTCTCGGCGGCAGCGACAGCGGGGTGTCGATTCCGAGTCAGATTCTTGCCATGCTGCCCTATTTTCTCACCATCGTGGTGCTGATTCTGTTCGTCGGCCGCTCCGTCGCGCCGAAAGCGGACGGCCTGCCCTATGAAAAGGGAGAGAGATAAAAACGGGAGGATAACAATGGATCTTCAGAAAATACTGAGCGCCGTGGACCACACCCTGCTGACCCAGACCGCGACGTGGGACGAAATCCGGGTCATCTGTGACGACGCCGTCAAATATCGGACCGCCTCCGTCTGCATCCCCGCGTCTTATGTCAAACGCGCAAAAGAATACCTTGGGGACAAAATGGCCGTCTGCACGGTCATCGGATTCCCGAACGGGTACTCGACCTCCGCCGTCAAAGCATTCGAGGCAAAGAACGCCATCCAAAACGGCGCGGATGAAATCGATATGGTCATCAACATCGGCTGGATCAAAGACGGATTGTATGAGCAAGAGCTCGATGAAATCCGGAAGCTCAAGGAGGTCTGCGGCGAGCGGATTCTCAAGGTGATCGTCGAGACCTGCCTGCTGACCCGGGAGGAAAAAATCCGCATGTGTGAAATCGTGACCGAGTCCGGCGCGGATTTCATCAAGACTTCCACTGGATTTTCCACGGCCGGCGCGACGTTTGAGGACGTCGCCCTGTTCCGCGGGCACGTCGGCCCGAACGTCAGGATCAAGGCGGCCGGCGGCATCAAAACGCTGGACGACGCGGAGCGTTTTCTTTCCCTGGGCGCTTCCCGCCTGGGAACCAGCCGCATCATCAAGCTTTTGAAAAACGAGGAAGCTCACGGTTATTGACCGTATAAAAAACCGCAAACCGCTCACAGGACATGTCTGCGGTTTCAACCGGGCGGGCGGGTCTTCCCGCCGCCCGGATTTTTTTGGCACGGGGCGCTTTCGCTCCGTGGGGAAGGAGTTTTTATGGACGAAAAAGAACTGGTCGCGGCAGCAATCGAAGCGCGTAAAATGGCTTATACGCCGTATTCCGGCTTTCAGGTCGGCGCGGCGCTTCTGACGAAAAGCGGAAGAGTCTATCAGGGGTGCAATATCGAAAACGCCGCGTACACCCCCTCCAACTGCGCGGAACGGACCGCGTTTTTCAAAGCGGTGAGCGAGGGCGAGCGCGAGTTCGCAGCCATTGCGATTGTCGGCGGAAAAGCGGGACAGGGCCTTACCGATTTCTGTCCCCCCTGCGGCGTCTGCCGTCAGGTCATGATGGAATTCTGCGACCCGGACGAATTTAAAGTCGTCCTCGCAAAATCGCCGGAAGAAAGAAAAACACTTTCCCTGCGCGAGCTGCTTCCGCTTGGATTCAGCGGCAGGAATCTGGAAGAAGGGGGAAAATCCCAGTGAGAATGTACGATATTATCTCGAAAAAACGCGGCGGCGGAGAACTGTCGCAGGAGGAAATTCAGTTTTTCATCGACGGGTACGTCGGGGGTGATATTCCGGACTATCAGGCCTCCGCGCTGATGATGGCGATTTATTTTCAGGGCATGACGGAGCGGGAAACGGCGAACCTGACCATGAGCATGGCGCGTTCCGGCGAAATGGTAGACCTCTCCTCCATCGACGGGGTCAAGGTGGACAAGCACAGCACGGGCGGGGTCGGAGACAAAACGACCCTGATCATCGCTCCGATGGTGGCTTCGCTCGGGGTCCGCGTCGCAAAAATGAGCGGACGCGGCCTGGGGCACACCGGCGGCACGGTGGACAAAATGGAGTCCATCCCCGGCATGAAAACCGCCCTGGACCGCGAGACCTTCTTCGATATCGTGCGAAAAGTCGGCGTCAGCGTCATCGGGCAGTCGGGGAATCTGGTCCCGGCGGACAAAAAGCTGTACGCGCTGCGGGATGTGACCGCGACCATCGAGAGCATTCCGCTGATTGCATCGAGCATCATGAGCAAAAAAATCGCGGCGGGCTCCGACTGCATCCTGTTGGACGTAAAAACCGGCAGCGGCGCGTTCATGAAAACGGTTGACGACTCCGTGCGCCTCGCGGAAGCGATGGTTTCCATCGGCGAGCACGTCGGCCGCCGAACCGTCGCGCTGATTACGGATATGGACCGCCCGCTCGGCAACGCGATCGGCAACAGCCTGGAAATCTGCGAGGTTTGCGAGACGCTGAGGGGACGCGGCCCGAAGGACCTGACCGCCATCTGCGTCGAACTCGCGGCGAACATGCTGTATCTGGCCGGGCACGGCAGCGTCGAGGAGTGCCGCGGCCTTGCGAAGGGGCAAATCGAAAACGGCGGGGCGTTCCAAAAGCTGCGCGAAATGGTCGCGGCTCAGGGCGGGGACGTTTCCGTACTGGACGACAATTCAAAGTTTACACAGGCGGCTGTCCGGCGCGAAATTCCCGCGCGGAAGGACGGGTTTCTCCACGCGATGAACACGGAGGAATGCGGCATCGCTTCCGTCGAGCTCGGCGCGGGGCGGGAAAAGAAAGAGGACCCCATCGATTTCAGCGCCGGAATCGTGCTGCATAAAAAGGTCGGCGACCGGGTAGCCGCCGGCGAATCGCTCGCGACTTTTTTCACGTCTTCGCAGGAAAAATGCAACGAGGCCGAAAAACTGTTCCGGACCGCCGTGCAGATCAGCGCGGAGCCGCCCGCGGAAATTCCGCTGGTGCACGCCCGCGTGACAAAAGACGGAGTGGAGTATTCCGTACCCAAGGGTTAATCCGCTTTCAAAAATCAAAAAGCCGCCGCAAGTCAGACTTTGCGGCGGCTTTTCTTTGGAACAGCGGAAAAGTTCATTTCTGCTGTTCTTCCTGAAAGCTCTGGCAAACCGACAGCAGCCGGTAAAGAACGTCACAGCCATGCCAGACGAGGAAAAAGCCGATGATGGCCCAAACGACTACCCGTATTCTGTAATAAAGAGCGCGCGCGTACGCGATCAGCCGTGCAAAATCCTGGTTCCCCTGAACCATGCCGCTCCAATTCGCATTGACTGCGGCACCAAGCAAAAAGAATATCAGTCCCGCGCACAGCCAAACCATGATTCTGGTTGAAAGCGTTTTATTGGAAAGTTTTCCAAGCAACTTTGCATCCCCCTTTCTTTAAGCCTGATTGGACGGGCTTAGATCGTTCCAGCTCCAGCGAAAGCGCTCGTTTCTCACCAGATACCGATACTTCGTCCCCGCATCGGTACCGGCGGAAATCTGACTGTAATTTTCGCCGAACACAGGCACTGTATTATCCGCTTCAAAGCTCACAACACCGTTAAAATCCATTTCCGGCCCGTCCTTCCCGTTGGTCAGCTCTCCGGCACCGGTAAAACGGCTGCCGGCTGCGTTTCCACCCATGGAAAGATAGGGCGCCGCAATTTCCACAATCTTTTGTACCCTGCCGTCTTTGTCCGCAAGCGCATGGACATAAGCCTGAAAATCAAGCGCGAACTTGTAGTCCAGCAGAATTTTTTCCTCAACAAAATAGTATTTGCTGTTCCATGAATCATTTGACTCTGCATCCGATTCGGACATGTCCTGTGTCTGCGGGAGATTTTTCCCGTCAATCCATAAATGGATCCGCTGTGTATTCGCTCCGTAGCTTCCGCCGCGATACGCGTCTTTCATCGCGGCATAATCTTCCCGCGTACATTCCTGAACCTTGTACGGGCGATTGCTCCCATATTCCGCTTCACCGGCCGAATAATCAATTTTACCCCAGCTTTTCATATTCGCGCAGGTAACGGAAAGATAGACGGCAAACCCAACCATCACAAGGAGAAAGACGCTCATGGATAAATCATGTGAAAAGTATTTTTTCATCTTCTCCCTCCTTCCCGATTATTTTTACTTATTATAAAATTAGCAGCCATTCTTGTCAAATAATTCCTATCAACAGACTTAGGAAAAAGTAAAGTCGAATCAATTATGTATTTTTATATTGCAATATAACTATTTGTATCAAAATTCTCCCTTGAAACTTGAATGCTAAGAATAATAAGGACCGCGGGAACGGAGAGGATGGTGGTGCATCCGGCCCGCTCGCGGCCCGCAGGGCACAAAAAAACGCCGTACACGGATTTTTCATCCATATACAACGTTGCCGAATGCACGCGCAATCCCCCGATTCCCCCCCTGTACAAAAGGACAAAACAGAGTTATAATAGTGGACGCAGTGTGCTGATGATTCAGTTGCGTATGGAGGTCTGTTCTCCGTATGCAGGGGGTCGGTGCTGGTTACACCTTCCCCTGCACTGCACTTTTTGTGCCTTACAGGTAAATTATACCCCTTTTTGCCGTGAAGTCAAGAAAAAATCCCTGATTTTTCCTTTTTGCTGTAAAATCAACGGGCTTTGAGGACAGGGCCGGACGTATTTGCGTTCGGCTTTTTTCTTTCGGATAAAAATTCAAAAAGATTGTGCTGATTGAAGTGTTTTCTGCCGAAGACTCGTTTATAATGATGGCAGACAAAAAAGGATGGTGATGCGTATTAATGTGCGACAATTTGAATGCGCCATAGTACAGTATCAGTCTCTTATTTTTACCATCTGCCTGACCATGACCAAAAATTATTTCGATGCCGAAGATCTGGCGCAGGAAACCTTTTTATCCGCGTACCGGAACTGGAACCGATTCGACGGAGAGAATCCCAAAGCATGGCTGACCGCCATCGCCGTGAACAAATGCAGGGACTTTCTGAAAAGCCCGGCCAGAAAAAGCCTGCCGCTTCCCGAAGAGGACGCCGCCCTGCTCCGCGATCCGGGCGGCCTGCCGGAGGAACAGGCGGAAGACCGGATGTCGAAGGAACATATCCGCGGACTGTGCGGCCGCCTGAAGGAACCGTACCGCAGTGTGGCGGAAAGTTATTTTTGCGACGAGAAGAAGCTTTCAGAGCTGGCACGGGAAAGCGGTCAAAACATAAGGACTTTGGAAACGCGGCTGTACCGCGCGAAAAAACTGCTGAAAGCCCTGTGGGAGGAGGAACAACAATGAACGGACTTTTTTTGCCCGACGGTCACGTGGAAAACCAGGTTCTTCTGGATTTTTCCGAAGGAAAGCTGGGGCCGGAAGAAATGCTTGGGGTCGCGGAGCACCTTGGCTCCTGCGAAATCTGCGCCGAACGCCTTGCGGAAGCGTTCGATTCCGGTAAGCCCTCGGCCCCGCCTGCCGGGTTTGCGGAAGAGGTCCGCCGCCGCCTTCCCCAAAGGGAAACGGGCGCGGAGCTGTTCCTGTACTCCGCCCGGGTAGTCCTCGCGGCCTGCGCGGCGCTGTTCCTCGTTTTTTCCGGCACGCTCAGAACGCTTGCCGGAACGCAGAATTCCTATCTGGATATTACGGCGCCGGGATTCAGCGCTGTGGAACAAATCAGCTCACGTCTGAACGGTTTTTCACAACAAATTCTTCACTGGGAGGTCTTTCAACATGCCGAAAAAAAGAAGTAAGGGACTGACCGTACTATTCGCGATTCTGCCCGGCGCGGGGCATATGTTTCTGGGTTTCATGAAACGGGGGCTTTCCCTGATGTCCATGTTTTTTCTCATTATTTTCCTGTCCTCCTGGCTCGGCATCGGGCCGCTGCTCTATCTTCTTCCCGTGCTGTGGTTCTACTCCTTTTTTGACTGCATCAACCTTGCCTGGGCGGATGATCAGGAATTCGGCGCGGCGCAAGACCGGTACCTTTTCCATTTGGACGGACTTTCGGAGCTGAACAAAAAGTTCTCCGGCAAAGGGGGACTTTACGCCGGGATCGCGCTCATCTTTTTCGGGATTTACCTGATCGGTTTAAAGCTGCTTTCGCAGTTCCGGTTCGGGCTTCTGCCGCTGGCGGCAAGATATTTTCAGGCGCTGCTTTCCGTATTCCCGCAGGTATTTCTGGGCGTTGTGATTATCCTGATCGGCATCCGGCTGATCAAGGGAAAAAAGGAGGAGCTGGATCACCGTGATTAAAAACAGAAGAGTCGGCACCCTGACCGCCGGCGTCTCAATGGTCGTTTTCGGGGTTCTGTTCCTGCTCAGGCTGGCGGTCCCCGCGGTGACAATCCGCCTGATCACTTCGCTCTGGCCCCTGATCCTCGTGTTTCTCGGCATCGAAACCCTGCTGGCCTACGCCACGAACCGGGAAGAAAAAATGCGGTATGACGCGGGCTCCGTCTTCATTATCATGGTTCTGGCTTTCTTTACCGTTTTTATGGCGGCGGCACAGCTCGCGGCGGAAAATTGCAATTACCTGCGCTGGCCGTAACTTCCATCGGGCCATGCGCCTTCGTCGGAACTCAACTGAAAAAGCCCCGCCTGCAAAATCTGCAAACAGGACTTTTACGAAGATTGCCGCTTTTTTCTCCCTGCCGCGGCGTGATATGCTAAACATGAGACTGATCATCGTAAGCCACTGCTTACCTGCAGCCGATATCAAGCTTCTTGACACCGCTGCCTTTAGACCTGATAGGATGAATGCGTTGACGGAGGACGAGAATGGACACAAAAGTAATTGAATACGTTCAGCTCCACTGCCACAACCGGATCACTGATTTCATTTTCCCCCTGATTTCCAGAATCGGCAACGCCGGGGCGGTCTGGCTGATTTACGCCGCAGTTTGGATGTTAGAGGGAAAAAGCAGAAGATTTGTCTACATTCTGATTTTTTCGCTCGCGCTCTCTCACCTGACCGGCCAGCTTCTGAAATTGCTGGTCGGGCGGCCCAGACCTTTCGCCGCCGATCATGATTCCTCCCTGCTGATCAAAGCCCCGGGCGGCTACTCGTTCCCCTCCGGGCACTCCTCCTCTTCTTTTGCGGCAGCCACCGTCTTTTTCCTGCTGAACAGCCCGCTCTGCGCGGCCGCGATCATTCTTGCCTTTTTGATTGCTTTTTCGCGCATTTTCCTAAACGTTCATTATCCGTCCGACACGCTGGCCGGCTCCCTGCTCGGCGTGCTCTGCGCAATCCTGGTCTCATCCGCATACGGTCTGTAAAAATGATCAACAGGAGGAATCCGAATTGTTGAAATACGATTCTACGATCAGCAAAGCCGGCGCCCTCACTCGGCGCCGGCTTTGTCTTTGTCTCCGCATTGGTTACGGCTGCATGATGCGGGAGAGATCTCCGCAGCCGTAACCCGCAAACGAGTATTATTTCGGCAAGCAAAATATGCCACAAGCCGCCCCATAATTTTTTCTCTATTCGTTGTAATTCCAACGGAAATTTATCGGAATCCGTTTTATAATACAGGTATAGAACTCGTACTAAATATTCCGATATTGAATAAAAGTTGGAAGGAGATAGAAAAAATGGGAAATATGTTTTGTTTTCAATGCGAGCAGACGGCGGGATGCAGCGGCTGCACCGGCGCGCAGGGCGTCTGCGGCAAAAAAGAGGACACCGCGCTTTTGCAGGATGAGCTGACCGGCGCCCTGATCGGGCTCGCCAGGGACTTTTACGGACGCGATCACGGTGCGTCGGCAGACCGCGTGATCATTGAGGGACTCTTCACCACCATTACAAACGTCAATTTCGACAGCGAAGATATCCGGCGCCGGATCGACGCGGTCCGCGCGGAGCGGAGCAGGCTTACTGCGGCGGTCGCCGGAGAATATGACATGAACCGCCTGTGGCGGGACGATGAAGACATCCGTTCGCTCAAATCCCTGATTCTGTTCGGTCTGCGCGGCATGGCCGCTTACGCGTACCACGCTCTGGTGCTCGGCTATACGGACGGGGAAGTAAACAACTTTTTCTACAAGGGCCTTGCCGTGGTCGGCGGAACGTTCGGCATGGATGAGCTTCTGCCGGTCGTCATGGAAACCGGCAAAGTAAATTTGAAGTGCATGGAGCTGCTTGACCGGGCCAACACGGAAACCTACGGCTCCCCCGTGCCCGTCACCGTGCCGCTGACGATTGAAAAAGGCCCGTTCATCGTCATTTCGGGTCATGATCTGCGCGACCTTCAGCTGTTGCTGGAACAAACCAGGGGCAAGGGAATCAACGTGTACACACACGGAGAAATGCTGCCCGCCCATGCCTACCCCAAGCTGAAGGAGTACCCGCAGCTCAAGGGCAATTTCGGCACCGCCTGGCAGAATCAGCAGAAGGAATTCAAAGACATTCCCGCGCCGGTCCTGTTTACCACGAACTGCCTGATGCCCGTAAAGGACAGTTACCGCGACCGCGTTTTCACGACCGAAGTCGTGGCCTACCCCGATATGGTTCACATCGACGAGGAAAAGGATTTTACCCCGGTGATTGAAAAGGCTCTGGAGCTTGGCGGTTACGCGGAAGACCGCGTCATGACCGGCATCAACGGAGGCACTCAGGTGACAACCGGCTTTGCCCACGGCGCCGTGCTCGGCGCGGCGGATAAAGTTGTGGAAGCGGTAAAGTCCGGCGCAATCAGTCATTTCTTTCTGGTCGGCGGCTGCGACGGAGCAAAGCCGGGGCGCAACTACTACACGGAATTTGTCAAGCAGGCGCCGAAGGACAGCATGATTCTGACCCTGGCCTGCGGAAAATACCGCTTCAACGACCTGGACCTCGGCTCTATCGGCGGTCTGCCGCGCATCATGGATATGGGGCAGTGCAACGACGCTTACAGCGCGGTTCGCGTCGCTTCCGCCCTGGCGGAAGCGTTCGGGTGCGGCGTAAACGACCTGCCGCTTTCCATCGTTCTGTCGTGGTACGAGCAAAAGGCGGTCTGCGTCCTGCTTTCGCTTTTGTCCCTCGGAATCAAGAACATCTACATCGGGCCGACGCTGCCCGCGTTCCTCTCCCAAAATGTCCTGAATGTTCTGGTGGAACAGTTCGGCATTTCCCCGATCAGCACGCCGGAAGAAGACCTGAAAAAAATCCTGAACCGATGATCCCTTTCATTCCCCCGCATCCGCGGGGGAATTTCTATCTTCTGCCAATTTTAATGACTAAAACCCGCTCCCGTGAGGAAAGCTAAAACAAAAACACGGAGGCGCATCCATGGGGAAACAGATAACGGAGAAAGTCACATGGGTTGGCAAAATTGACTGGGAGCTGACAAAATTCCACGGCAATGAATACTCGACACACCGGGGGTCTTCCTACAACTCCTATCTTATCCGGGACCAGAAGACGGCGCTGATCGACACGGTATGGCAGCCGTTCGGCAAAGAATTTGTCGCCGGGCTGAAAAGGGAAACCGATCTGAACCGGATCGATTACATCATTGCGAACCACAGCGAAATCGACCACAGCGGCGCTCTGCCGGAGCTGATGCGCGAAATTCCGGAAACGCCGATCTACTGCACGGCCAACGGAGCGAAAATCCTGAAAGCACATTACCACCGCGACTGGAATTTTAAAGTGGTCAAAACCGGCGATAGGCTGCAGCTTGGGGAAAACACGCTTATCTTTGTGGAAGCCCCCATGCTTCACTGGCCGGACTCCATGTTTACCTATCTGACGGGTGAGAACATCCTGTTCAGCAACGACGCGTTCGGCGAACACTTCGCGACGGAATCGCTTTACAATGATACGGTGGATCAGGCGGAGCTGTGGGCGGAAGCGCTGAAATACTACGCGAACATCCTCACGCCGTTCAGCCGGTTTGTAACCAGGAAGATCAACGAAGTTCTTACGCTGAAACTCCCCGTTTCAATGATCTGTCCCAGCCACGGCGTCATCTGGAAGGACAACCCCGTTCAGATTGTCGGCAAATATCTGGAATGGGCCGACCGGTACCGGGAGAACCAGATCACCCTGGTTTACGACACCATGTGGAATTCGACCCGGAGAATGGCCGAAGCGATCGCCCAAGGCATCCGGAAAGAGGACCCGACGGTCACCGTCAAGCTGATGAATTCCTCCAAAAAAGATAAAAACGACGTGATAACCGAGGTTTTCCGCTCCAAGGCAGTTCTTCTCGGTTCCCCTACCATCAACAACGGATACCTGTATTCCGTCGGCGGGATTCTGGAAATGATGAAAGGCCTGAAATTTCAGGCAAAAAGCGCCGCGGCTTTCGGCAGTTACGGCTGGAGCGGAGAAGCGGTGAAGCAGATGACGGGAGAGCTTGCCGCCTGCGGTTTTCAGATTCTGAACGACGGCTGCCGCAGCCTTTGGGTGCCGGACCGTGCCGAGCGTTCGGCGTGCGAGGAATACGGCAGGCAGTTTGCCGCCCTGCTGCAAAAACAGGCGCGGGAGTCGGAAGACAGACCGCAATAGACTAGGAGGAAATCGAATGAGCGAAGAAATCAACAACCGGGAATACCGTCAGAAAGTGATCAAAGACCTGATCGCACAGCTGCAGTCGGGTAAAAGCGTGGAAGAGGTCAAAGGACAGTTTGCAAAAACCTTTGAGGGAGTCTCCGCGGAGGAGATCGCTCAGGCGGAGCAGGCTCTGGTCGCGGACGGCCTGCCGATCTCCGAAGTCCAACGCCTCTGCGACGTTCACGCAGCCGTTTTCAAGGGATCGATCGAAGAGATCCACCGGCCGGCGGATCCCTCGAAAATACCGGGCCATCCTGCAAATGTTCTGAAAGCTGAAAACAGAGCGGTGGATCAGCTGCTCGGTGAAATCCGAAGTTATCTGCCCCGGCTTCCGGAGGAAGACGCGGAAAAGGCCATCAAGACCCGATTTACAAAGCTGGCGGAAATCGACCGGCATTATCTGAAAAAGGAAAATCTCCTGTTTCCCTATTTGGAGCATTACGGCATTACGGCCCCGCCGAAAGTCATGTGGGGCGTCGACGACGAGATCAGAGCACAGATTAAGGAAATCAGCCGAAATCTAAATCTGCGGGAATCCGGGCAGCTGAAAGAAGCGATCGAAGCCCTTTTGAATCAAATAGCCGAAATGATTTTCAAAGAAGAAAACATCATGCTGCCCATGCTTCTGGAAAACCTGACGGAGGACGAGTGGGAAAAAGTCGCCGAGGAAAGCGGAGATTTCGGATTCTGCCTGATAGAAAAAGCGCCTGTCTGGAAGCCCAACCAGCAAAAAGGCGCAGCGGACCGGATCCAGGAAGAAAGCAGCCTGCCGGGAACCGTGGCGCTTCCCACGGGCACCCTGAAAATCGAGGAGCTGATCCGGATTCTTGACACCCTTCCGGTAGACCTGACCTTTGTGGATCGGGATGACACGGTCAAATACTTTTCACAGGGAGCGGAGCGGGTATTCCCCAGAACCAAGGCAATCATCGGCCGCAAGGTGGCAAACTGCCATCCACCGGCGAGCGTGCATATCGTGGAAAAAATCGTGGAGGATCTGAAAGCCGGCAGAAAAGAGCACGAGGATTTCTGGATCAAGATGGGCGGCAGATACATTTACATCCGGTATTTCGCCGTCAGAAACGAAAAAAAGGAATACCTCGGAGTTCTGGAGGTAACGCAGGATATTCAGCCGATTCAGCAAATTACGGGGGAAAAGCGACTGATGTCCGATTAAAAAAGCAGGCGCATCCTGTAGAATTTTCCGGAAAAATGTTCTATAATAAAGATATAAAAAACGGAAGGTTTGTGACTCACGATGCGTCTGAAAAAACTGAAAATAACGCTCTGCCTTGCCCTGACGGCGGCCGCGGCACTGGGCTCCGCCGGCGAGCGGGCCTCGGCCGCCGGACGGAACGGAATCTTTACAACGCGCCCGACTTATTCCGTTCCTACATACCGTGTCTATTTAAGCCCCTCCTGCCAGACCTGGAATCCCTACTGCGACGGTTCCGGCAGCGAGGAGCTCCATATGCGGGAGGTCGCCTTTGCCATGATCCCTTATCTCCGGCAGTATGGAATCGGTTACGCCCTTGCAAGCGCCCAGACCGGCAGCCGTGAAAATCAGCGAAACACGATTGTCGGCCGGGTCAGGCAGGCGGAGGAAAACCGCTGCGACCTTTATCTGGCGATTCACTCCAACGCGCGGGACGACGGTCCCAAAACGAACGGCACCACGATTTTTTATCCGTCGGACAGCGCTCAAAGCCTGCGTTTTGCCAACCTGCTGAAGGAGAATTTTATTTATCCGGATAAAAGCGCCGTCAGCCTTGACACCAACGACGCGCTGTGGGAAATGTACATGCCGAAAATGACGCACTGTCTGATCGAAACGGCGTATCACGACAATCCGCAGGATGTCGCCTGGATCGAGAGCAACACCGACGCCATCGCAAAAAGTCTCGCCCGGTGCGTCGCTCTGAACGAATACATCCCTGTTTCCGTCAAAATGGACAAGACCGCCGTCAGTATCAAGGCGGGCAAAACCTGTGAACTGAATTCCGCGGTTACGCTGATCAACGGCAATGTGTATGACAACCGCACGTCCTGGAGCTCGTGCAATTCCAGGGTCGCGGTCGTTCAGAACGGGACGGTCCTGGGCGTTTCAAAGGGCTGCACGACGATTCAGGCAAGAACCGGCAACGGCCTGACGGCCCAATGCCTGGTTACGGTCACCTGAAAAGACGGTTCTCACCGCTGCCCGCACTGCTTATAAAACAGTCTCAGATTCTTCTTTTCCTTTTCACTGTCGGCATTCAGCCGGCCCAGCCGGTCGCAAAAGCCAAGCAATCCAACCTCATGAAAATCGGCCTCTCTCTTCATTCCCTCCAGATCCGCGAACGGAAGGCTCTTGACAACAAACAGAATCTGCATATGCCTGCGGACCAGTGCCGCCACCGCGCGGATAAAGTCTTCGTCATCCGTAAAACAACTGAGGAATTCAACGGCAAGCCTTTCTCCGATTATTTCATGGTTGTAAGAGGTTATTTTCCCTTTCCGGATTGTTGTAGCATCGGGTTTTCCAATATCATGCAAAAGCGCCGCCCACAGAAACACCGCGGGGCGGGCGCTTTTTTCTTTTTGTCCTGCCGCCTCGTCCACCACCAGCATGGTATGGTTCCAGACGCTGCCTTCGGGATGATAAATCGGGGACTGCGCGGTTTGCCTGAGCCGGTCGAGCATATCAAACGGAACCTGCCGGAAAAGCGGGTCGCCGCAAATCCGGTTCAGATACCGGGACGGCTCCGCGTCCCGCAGCAAATGCCGGTTCAACTCAAGATACAGCTCCCTGCCGTTCATTTTTTATTTTTATCTTCCGCCGGAAATACCGCTTTCGCGCTTTCCGTACGCGGGTCGTGATTCACATGTTTGGACGGAAATTTTCCGTCATGCTTCTTCTCGTTTTTCGTGCGATTCCCCATTCCGTCTCCTCCTTCAGCGTTTTGTGTTGGGTCCCAGGGCGACCTTGCGCGTATTGTGGTTTGGATTAAATTCAGTTTGATTGCCGGCGTCGTTCAAAACGGCGTCCTTTATTTTTTTCTGGGGGTTTTGCGTTTTCTTTTTCTTTTGATCCGCCATAAGATTCACCTCGAAGGGTAGTGTGTCTCTCCCCGCCGCGTTTATTCCGGAGCCGGGCCTCGTGCAGGCATGAAAAAGGACCGCCGCTCAACTTGAACGGCAGCCCTTTCCAGAATGATTTTATCGCTTTGGACTCTGCGCCGCCTGGGAGCAGTGACTGCACATGCCGCCGCCGCAGCCCGCGCAGCCCCCGCTTTTCCGGGCTTTGCGCATATTCCTGACAGCCAGAACGAACAAAGACGCCAATGCGATACTAATTAAAATTGTAGCCGCGTTTGCGGCAAGCCACTGTAACATACTGTCAAACCTCTTTTCGCTTTGCCTTATAAAGCCGCGCTCGCCGCGGAACCTTGCCTGACCTTATCCTGTGGGTTCGGCCGGAACAAAAAGTAAAGCAGGACGGCCAAAACAGTCAGCGCGGCGACGGTTCCTCCGCCAAAGGAAACGCCCCCGAAGATCAGGCCGCCGAACTGGTGGATCATCAGTGCGATAGAGTATGCAAACACCGTCTGATACCCAAGCGCGAACCAAGTCCACTTTGAGCTGGCCATTTCCCGCTTCATGGCGCCGATGGCAGCGAAGCACGGGGCGCACAGCAAGTTGAAAACCAGGAAGGCGAGCGCCGCCGAACCGTAGGGGAACATGACCGCAATCTGGCTCAGCAGACCTGGGTCGTCTTCCGCCACATCTCCGCCGATCCCGAACAGCACGCCGAAGGTTCCCACAACGTTCTCCTTTGCCACCAACCCGGAAACCGTCGCGACCGCGGCCTGCCAGTTGCCAAAACCCAGAGGGGCAAAAACAGGGGCGATCACGCGCCCGAGGGCGGCGAGGATACTCGCGTTTTCATCCACCATGCCGAAGCCGCCGTTAGCGAATCCAAAGCTGGAAAGGAACCAGATCGCCCCGCACGCGACAAAGATTACCGTACCGGCCTTCACGATAAACGCCTTGCCGCGCTCCCACATATGAATCAGAACGCCTTTCGGGGCCGGAATATGATACTGCGGCAGCTCCATGACAAACGGAGCTGGATCTCCCGCGAACAGCTTTGTCTTTTTCAGCATAATTCCCGAAATAACGATGGCAAGAACCCCCATAAAGTACATTGCCGGAGCCATCCATACAATATTCGGGAACATTGCTCCCCCGATTAACGCAATGATCGGAAGCTTCGCACCGCACGGAATGGAAGTCGTCGTCATAATGGTCATCCTGCGGTCTTTTTCGTTTTCAATCGTCTTTGTTGCCATAATCCCGGGCACGCCGCATCCGGAAGAGATCAGCATCGGGATAAAGCTTTTGCCCGAGAGGCCGAATTTTCGAAAAATGCGGTCCATAATGAAGGCAACGCGCGCCATATAGCCGCAGTCCTCCAGAATAGAAAGAAAAAAGAACAGAATGAACATCTGCGGAACAAATCCCAGCACGGCGCCGACCCCGCCGATGACACCGTCGACCACCAGCCCGCTGATCCAGTCGGCGGCGCCGACGCCGGTCATCCAGTCGGCAACCGCCGGTTGAATCCACCCGCCGAACAAAGTGTCGTTCGTCCAATCCGTTACGATGGTACCCAGAGAAGAAATGGAAACATAATAAACGACAAACATGACGACCGCGAAGATCGGAAGCGCAAGCCAACGGTTCGTCACCACCCGGTCTATTTGATCGGAAGTGCTCATACCGACGCGTTTTTTATGGACGCAGGTTTTCATCAGCTTTGCAATCGATTCATACCGTTCGTTTGTAATAACGCTTTCACTGTCATCGTCCATTTTTTCTTCGACTTCCGCAATGACGGAATCCAGTTTGCCTTCGATTCCCTGCGGCAAAGTCAGCGCTTCCATTACTTTGGAATCGCGCTCAAAAATTTTTATTTCATACCATCGCGCAAGCTCCGGCTTGATTGCTCCCGCGGCCAGCTCTCGGATGGCTTCCAAAGCGTGCTCCACTTCTTCGCCGAATTTACGCTGCGGAATCGAATCCTTTTTCTCCTTTGCGAGTTTAATTGCTTTTTCCGCGGCCTGCAGGGAACCTGTTCCTTTCAAGGCGGAGGTTTCGACCACTTCGCAGCCCAGGGCTTCCCCCAGCTTATCGGTATCGATCCTGTCCCCGCTCTTTCGCACCAGGTCAATCATATTCAGTGCCAGAACAACCGGAATCCCCAGTTCCACAATCTGTGTGGTCAGGTAGAGATTGCGCTCCAGATTGGTTCCGTCCACCAGATTAATGATCGCATTCGGCCGCTCGTTGATCAAATAGTTGCGGCTGACCACTTCTTCCAGCGTATAGGGCGACAAAGAATAAATTCCCGGCAAATCAGTAATTGTGACGTCCCGATGCCCTCTCAGCCTTCCCTCTTTCTTTTCCACCGTCACGCCGGGCCAGTTGCCCACATATTGGCTGGAACCCGTCAAGTCGTTAAACATCGTCGTTTTGCCGCAGTTTGGATTGCCTACAAGCGCGATCTTTATCTCCATCAATTTACCTCCTTAATTGGTTAGCATACACTAACTAGCGCATAGAAAAAAACACCTTTTCCTCATTCCGCCACAAGAATGTTTTCCGCTTCCGACTTGCGGATGGAAAGCTCGTAGCCCCGAACATTCACCTCAATCGGGTCGCCCAGCGGTGCCACCTTGCGAATCAGAATTTCCGCGCCTTTTGTAATTCCCATATCCATAATTCTGCGCTTTAGCGCTCCGGTCCCCGTCAATTTAGCAACCGTCACCGTTTGACCGCGCTTTGCGTCCTTCAAGGTTTTCATTCGATTTTCCCCCTTACCACTGATTCATCAGCCGACATAAACGCGGCCCGCCATCGCCCTGCTGATTGCAACGCGGGTTCCTTTGACATTCACAATAATGTTTCCTCCAAGCTCCGTAACGACGGTGACCGCCGCATCCGACACAAAGCCCAGGCTTGCAAGAAAGCGCCGGGTTTCATCCCTGCCGCGTATGGAATGAACCGATACCACTTGCCCCGGGCGAACCATGTTTAAAGGCATAACCCCCGAAAAACCCGCAGCCTTGTTTCCAATTCGTTCTCTTAAAACCGTCTGCTCCATATTCATGCCGTTACCTCCGTTAAATCCAACTGCCCGTTGTGCTTCTGTATTTGGTAAGCATATGCTAACCTATGCATATAGTTTACCTCTGCTAACTCAAAAAGTCAAGTGCATTCGGTTAAAAAGTTAGCTTTTCTTAGGCCGGCCTGATCTTCCTCCCGGAAAAACGGGCGAAAACACCGCTGCCGGGGTGCCGAGCCGTAATCAAATGCAGGCGCGAATATCCCGCGGGTTCTCGGAATATGAATGGATAGACAATCCCCATCAGATCAGGGTACTGCTCAGCGATCTTTGCCAAAATCCTGAACGGAGCAGAAAAGAGGATAATATGCTGTATATCAGAACCGACGCGGATCATGGAACCGCCCCGGAGCGCCTGACCGGATGTCTTGCAATTGCGGAAGAGCTCCGCCGGCGCGGGGAATGCTCTGTATTCCTGCTAACGGGTCCGGACATGGCGGAGCCGATCGGACGGAGCGGATTCCAAGCCATCGTTTTAGATCACCTCAGCAGCCCGGAATCCGAGGCGGAACGCCTGGTTCCTCTTTTGAAAAAGGAAAAAGCCGCGAAACTTCTGGTCGATCTTCCCCGTATCTCCGCCGGTTATTTTGAATCGCTGAACCATGCCGCCAAGCTGATTTATCTTGGAACGCAGGAGCAGGTTTTTCCGGGAATTCATTTGCTGATCAATTACAGCAACGCCTGCCGCATCGATTTTTATTCGGAAGCATATTGCGCATGCAGCACGAAACTGCTTTTAGGCGTCCGGTATCTGCCGCTGCGAAAAGAATTTCGCGAATTGCGCCCCATTGTCCGTGACCGGGTGAAAAATATATTGATGCCCGTAGGGGGAGCGGCCGAAACGAGTCCTGTCGGAAGGCTTGCCGAAGACCTTTCCTCCGCTTTTCCGAATTTAAACTTTATTCTCGCAGCGGAATTCCTAAACCGTGGAATTTCTTCTCTCGAAAAGCAGGCGTCACGGCTGCGGAATGTGGAGCTTGTTGCAAATCCCGAAAATATGGCGGCCGTGATGAGAAACTGTGACGCCGCCGTATCGGCCTGCGGCATGCACTTGTATGAGCTGTGCGCCTGCGGGACGCCCACCGTGTGCTTTGCCCTGACGGCGGAACAGTCCGAATGCGGAAAGCAGTTCCATTTTGACCGCATCACCGCTTACGCCGGCGACCTCATCAGCAATTATGGCGCCTGTCTGTTTCGCATCACGGCTCGCCTGAAAAGCCTGACGGAAAACAATTCCCTGCGAAGGGAAACGGCCGTGCGGATGAATTCGTATCTCGACGGATTCGGCAGCCAAAGGATCGCGGAAGAAATTCTGAAGCTGAATTAACGGGTTTCTTCCGTCCTGCCTAAACTTTTAAGTGAGAAGAAATTCCATTTGGCAGTCGCAGGGTTCGGCATCCGCGAGCTTTTGATTGTATTCTTCCGCCTCCGTACAGCCCATCCGGCGATAAAACGCCTGTGATTCTTCGGATGAGTGCGCGGAGAGATAGAGCTTTTTTGCGCCAAGGCTCTTTGCGCTCTCACAGGCTTTCCGGAAGAGGCTTCTGCCGACTCCGCAGCCGCGTGACTCGCAGGATACATGCAGACTGGATAACTGCAAATATTGCAGCGATGACCCGAACGGTTCTCTTTCGACGGAGGAAAATCCAATCAGACGGCACCCGTCGAACGCGCCCGCTACTTTGCCGCCCATATGTACTGTGTTTCGCAGGCAGGACACCAAAAAAGCATAATCCTCATCGCTCCATTGCTCCGTAAAAGATATGTTTTTCAGAACCCATACGCCGTCTTCCTTCCTCCAGCAGCGTTTCACTTCCTGGTAACGGTTGAATTTCCGGAACAGCGAAGCGGTAATCTCCCTTTGGGAAAGCTGCTTGTAAGCAATCTGATTCAA
Organism: Caproicibacter fermentans; assembly: GCF_009746625.1. GTDB lineage: Bacteria > Bacillota > Clostridia > Oscillospirales > Acutalibacteraceae > Caproicibacter > Caproicibacter fermentans. The sequence continues at coordinate 199,596 of NZ_VWXL01000014.1, read as the reverse complement.
TGACTTCCTCCTGTAAAAAACCGGCGGTTTCCGGCAAATTCGGCGGACAAGCATCCGCCGGGTATTGACCAAACGGACATTCTATTTTATTATTATACTACTAACAATAAAAAAACAGGAATGGGTTTTAGCATGAATATTATTTTTGATATTGACGGAACTCTATGGGATTCCACAAAAGTAGTCGCAGCCGCATGGGCCAGGGCAGTCCGGGAAATCGGAGGAACCTTCGCGGAAATCACGCCGGCTGTTTTGAAAAAAGAATTCGGCAAATCCATGGACGTCATCGCGGACGATCTGTTCCGGGAAGCGGATTCGCACACAAAAAACCTGCTGATTCGTCAGTGCTGCAAAAACGAGCAGGAGGCCCTGGAGAAAAACACGGAAAACCTGCTTTATCCCGGCACCAAAGAAACGATTGAACAGCTTTCCAAAGACCACCGCCTCTTCATCGTAAGCAACTGCCAGAGCGGATACATCGAACTGTTCCTTAAAAAGAGCGAAACGCAGCGTTATATTTCCGATTTTGAATCGTTTGGGAACACGGGCAAAAGCAAGGGTGAAAACATCCGGCTGCTGATGGAGCGAAACGGTCTGAAAGACGCGGTCTACATCGGCGATACGCAGGGCGACCGCGACGCGGCTGCGGCGGCCGGAATCCCATTTGTCTACGCAGCGTACGGCTTTGGAAACGTTCCGGTGGATACGAAGAAAATCGACAGCATCAAAGAGGTTTTGGAACTCATGCGGTAAAGGATCAAAGAACGAAAATCAGGATACTCGGTTCTTTTCCCGATTACAAATAACAGAGCGGCCCGAGGCGATGCGCGGGCCGCTCTGTTTCTTTTGGAAATCTGCGGCGATCTGTTGATGACTGCGGATATACCCTCTTTTCAGCGGACCGTCGACTCGCCGCGTTCGCCGGTACGAATCCGGATCGCGTCCGATATTTCCGAGATGAATATTTTACCATCGCCGATCTTTCCGGTTTTCGCCGTCTCGATGATTTTGCCCAGAATCTCTTCCAAGCGGGAATCCGGCACGACCAGCTCGATTTTAATCTTCTTAAGAAAATTATAATCGACTTCCGTTCCCCGAATAAACTCGCGGTAACCGCGCTGACAGCCGGAGCCCATGATTTGAGTCACGCTGATTCCGTTGACATTCATCGATTTTAAAGCTACCTTCACATCCTCGAGCTGTTCCGGGCGAATATATGCTTCAATCTTCTTCATTCCAATCCTTCTCCGATCAATCCATTCCGTTGAAAGCCGGATAAGCCGGTTCCCCGTGTTCCGTAATGTCCAGGCCAATCGCCTCTTCCTTTTCCGAGACGCGGAGACCCTTTGTCACCAGCTTTGCAATCGCGGTAGCGAGGAGCGTTCCGACAACGGCAAATCCGATCGCCACACCGATCGCGGCGATCTGCCGAAGAAACAGTTCCGTGCTGCCGAAAAACAAGCCGTTCCACTTTGCGGAAGAATTGATGGAACTTTGCGCGAACAGGCCCGTCGCAATGCCGCCCCAAATTCCGCCGATCCCGTGGCATCCAAACACATCGAGCGCGTCGTCATACCCGAACCGTTTCTTAACGACGGAAATAAAGAAATAGGAAATCGGGCTTGCCAGCGCGCCGATGACAAGGGAAGCCCAAACCGGCACAAAGCCGGAACCCGGTGTGATCGCGACCAGCCCGACCACCAGACCCGTGGAGGCGCCCACCAGAGTAGGGGCTCCGTCTTTGTACTTCTCAATAAAAATCCAGGACAGCATCGCGGCGGCCGCGGAGGTATTCGTTGTCATAAATGCGTGAGCCGCCAGCGCGTTTGCCGCCCCGGCGCTTCCGGCGTTAAACCCGAACCATCCGAACCAGAGAAGCGCCGCGCCCAGAAAAACAAAAGGAACATTGTGCGGGTGGTAGGATATTTTTCCGTAATTTTTCCGCTTGCCTAAAACAATGGAAAGAATCAGCGCGCTCACGCCTGAGGTAATGTGAACCACGTTGCCTCCCGCAAAATCGACCGAGCCGATTTTCATCAGGAATCCCCCGCCCCAAACCATATGCGCCATTGGGAAATAGACCAGAAACGACCAGACCGCGACAAATAAAAACAGCGAGGAAAAGCGCATCCGCTCAACAATAGCCCCTACAATCAGCGAAGGGGTAATCACCGCGAACATCATTTGAAAGATCGCGAAAATCAGCGTGTTGGGGGGATAGGACGAATCGGAAAGCGTGTTGAAATCCATGCCGGCCCACCGAAGATTGCCGGTCACACCGCCGAGATCCCCGCTGAAAGACAAGGAAAATCCAACTAAAATCCAAAGCACCGCAGAAAGCCCCATCGTGAAAACGCAGCTCATAATGGTGTTTACCGTGTTCTTTCGTTTGGTCATCCCGGAATAAAACAAAGCAAGAGCCGGCGTCATCAATAAAACCAGCGCCGAGCTTGTCAGCATCCATGCCGCGTCCCCGTGATTCATTCAAAACATCCTCCATCTTCCGTTTCCCGCAGCCGGAGATAAGCGCTATCCGACCGGCCAGCATTAAAAAAGAAAGCCGGCAATCCCCGAAAAGGAATTGCCGGCCTCATTGCCAAACAAATACAATAGAGGCATAATAGCATATTTAATTAAGAAAATCAAGGCTTAAAACTAATAAATGCTCGTGCAAACCGAAAAATGTAACTTTTCTTCCCGGTTTTTCCTTATTTAGATTTTTTACTGAAAACATGGATTTTGACGGTCGTTCGTCGTTTGCCGCCTTGAAACGCCCCATCCGTTTGGCGGCAATTACCTTCGCATTTTCAAAGGGGAGCCCGTCACCGTAAAGACAGCCGAGGGCACGGCCGCCCCCAAAAGTTCGGCACTCCGTTCGTCCGGCTGGCTTCCGCCCACGAAAACGCGGAATTCCCCCGGCTCCAGGATACAGTTTCCGCTGTTGTCGATCAGCGCCATCTGGCGCGCGGAAATGATAAACTTCACCTGTGCCTTCTCTCCCGGCTTTAAATGGATTCTTTGGAATCCGACCAGTTGATGCCTCGGGACCCGTACGCTTGCCTTCAGATCCCGCAGATACGCCTGGACGACCTCGTCCGATTCCCGTGTTCCGGTATTTCGAACCCACGAGGTAACTTCGGCGTCGGAACCGACTGAAATTTCTTTTTCCACGACCGGCCGCTCATAAGAAAATGTGGTATAGCTCAGGCCGTATCCGAACGGATACAGGGGGGTTCCATGAAAAAAGCGGTAAGTCCTGTTCTCCATGGAATAATCTTTGAAATCCGGCAGGTCGTCATCGGAGCGATAAAAGGTCACGGGCAGCCTTCCCGCGGGAGAAAAGTCGCCGAACAGCAGGGATGCGACTGCCCTTCCGCCCTGAGAACCGGGGTACCAGGCCTGCAAAATCGCGTCGGCGTGTTCGTCCGCCCAGCCGACCGCGAGCGCGCTGCCGGACAGCAGCACGACCACGACGGGCGTGCCCGTGGCCCGCACGGCTTTCAGGAGCGTCTCCTGATTGCCCGGCAGTTTCAGGTTTGGCCGGTCGCCGGAGGAAAACTCATTCGAGGTGTCGCCTTCCTCCCCTTCAAGGCTGGCGTCCAATCCCAGGCAGACGATGGCCACGTCCGCCCGCTCCGCGGCGGAGACCGCCTCCGCCAGACGATCGTTCTTCCACGAGAGACGGCTCATGCTGTTTTGATAAAGATGGCAGCCCTCCGCGTAATAGATCCTCGTTCCCGGGCCGGCAGACCGACGGATCCCTTCCAGCACCGTTACGGATTCGGACGGAGTCCCGAAATAGTTCCCGAGCAGAGCGGTCCGGCTGTCGGCATTGGGGCCGATTACGGCGATGGAACGGAGCCGCTCTCTGTCCAAAGGAAGGATTCCGTTCCGGTTGCGCAGCAGCACCAGCGACTTTTCCGCCGTTTGTTCGGAAAACTCCCGATGCTCTTCACAATCGTTTTTTTCGTATGGAATCGAGGCGTAAGGCACGTGCTCCGCTTTGTCGAACATCCCCAGACGCATTCTGGTCAGCATGAGGCGATAAACCGCCCCGTCGATCTGCTGTTCCGTCACCAATCCGGCGCGGTGCGCTTTGACCAGGCTGGCAAACGCGCAGCCGCAGTTGAGGTCGCAGCCGTTTTTCAGCGCAAGGGCGGAAGACTCCTCAATATTTTGCGTCACCCGATGCGCCTCGTGAAAATCCTTGATCGCCCAGCAGTCCGACGTGGTGTAGCCTTTAAAGCCCCATTCGTCCCGAAGGATTTCAGTCAGAAGGGTCCTGCTGCCGCAGCAGGGCTCGCCGTTCAGCCTGTTGTAAGCTCCCATCACGCCTTCCGTTCCCGCTTCGCAGACCGCCGCCTCAAAAGCGGGCAGGTAGGTTTCCCACAAATCCTTTTGGGAAACCTCCGCGTTAAAGCTGTGGCGTTCGTCCTCCGGGCCGCTGTAAGCGGCAAAATGCTTGGCGCAGGCGGCCGCTTTCAGATATTTGGAATGATTGCCCTGAATGCCCCGGATAAAAGAGACGCAAAGCCGGGAGGTGAGGCAGGGATCTTCGCCGTAGGTCTCCTGCCCGCGCCCCCAGCGCGGATCGCGAAAAATATTAATGGTGGGCGACCAGAACGTCAGTCCCTTAAAAATATCATGGTCGCCCTTACGCTGGTATTCATGGTATTTCGCCCTGCCCTCGGTGGAAATCAAGTCCGCCATTTTTTGAACCAGACGCTCATCGAAGGTTGCGGCGATTCCGATCGCCTGCGGAAACACCGTGGCCACCCCCGCCCTCGCGACCCCGTGCAGCGCCTCCGACCACCAGTTGTAACTCGGTATCCCGAGACGTTCAATCGCCGGAGACTCATACTGCATCTGGGAGATCTTTTCTTCCAGTGTCAGGCGCGAGACAAGGTCCCCGGCCCTTTCTTCAAAACTCAGCTTCTCGTTCAGGTAGCGCGGTAAATTCGTCGTCATGGAATGCCTCCAAATTTGTAATTGCAGCGTTTGATATTATCTTATCGTTTTGAGAGGTGCTAGTCTTATCAGCCCTTGCCGATTTTTGCTCATTTTTTGCTCTATTTGGCAAAGCGTATTGAACAAAAGAAAGAACCTTTTTATAATGTTCACGAAAGGCATTAGAGCAATTAAATAATATTTGCGTTGTTTGCGTCTTCTTTTAATTAAAAACTGATAAATCATTTTTAATGCCTTTGCTATATTTCGTTCAGGCCAAATAATTCGGCCGGAACAAATCTATAAATGTGACCACTTTTGCAACACGCCGCTTAATCAGAAAAAGGCCGAGAATCTTTCGTGTCCCGCCTTTTTTGATTCGGACTTATTTTAAGGAGGAGAAATTATGAAGGCAAAGCATCTTTTCGCTGGCATACTGAGTTTGTCCGTCTTATTGACAACGGTTACCGCATGTGCCGGTTCCCCAAACGCCAGCAGCGCGCAAAGCACGGAAAATTCGTCGCAGGCAGGGACGGCTTCTCAGTCGGCCCCCGCTGAAAAAATCACGCTGACATTTTGGAACAACTACACGAACGACACCCAGCACACCATGGAGAATACCATTAAGCAGTGGAATTCGGATCACCCGAATATCCAGATTGAAGCAAGTTCCACCGAAAACAACGCCTACAAAACAAAAATCAAAACCGCGATTGCGGCGGACAGCGCCCCGGACATCATCTACACCTGGGCCGGCGGCTTCACCGAGCCCTTTGTCAAAGCGGGAAAGATTCTTCCCCTCGACGATTATCTGAACGACGGCACAAAGGACAAGTTGCTGTCCGGCGCGCTGACCAACATCACTTTTGACGGAAAAGTATACGGGCTTACTTACAATCAGCAGGCCGGCGCTCTCTATGTAAACAACGATTTGTTCGAGCAGAACGGTGTCAAGGTACCGACCACCTTTGACGAATTGCTGACCGCGGTCAAAACATTCAAATCAAAAGGGATTACGCCGATGACGGTCGGAGAAAAAGACGAATGGCCCGGCATGTGGTATTACGACATGATTGCGCTCCGCGAGGGCGGCGCTCAGCTCTGCCTGGACGCCCTGAACAAGAAGGAGTCCTACGATCAGACGGCGTTTGCCGAGGCGGCGCAGAAGCTGCAGGACCTGGTGGACGCGGGGGCGTTCCCTAAGGATGTCCTGGGCGTCACGCGCGACGAATCCGTCGCAATGTTTACCCAAGGCAAAATCCCGATGTATTTCGGCGGCAACTTTGACGCGCAGGTCATCGACGATTCCCTGAAGGGAAAGGTCAGCGCGGTGAAATTCCCGACGATCGCGGGCGCGAAAGGGACAGATACCGAATACCTCGGCGGCGGCGCCGACGCCCTGTGCGTCAGTGCGAACAGCAAACATAAGGACGAAGCCGTTCAGGCTATCAAATACCTCGCCTCCGAATTTTCAAGCGGCATGTATCTGACGGGCGGCGGTCTGCCTGAATGGAAGTACGACAGTCTCGACCAGTCAAAAATCGATCCGCTGTCCAAAGAAATCATGGAAAATATCGTCAAGGGCTCGACCGGCAGCGTCCCCGCCTGGGACCTGTATCTGACCGGGGACGACGCGCAGACCCATCTGGATCTTGTGCAGAGCCTGTTCGGAAAACAAATTTCCCCGCAGGATTTTGCCAAACAAATGCAGCAAAAAGTCAACAAGTCCTGAATCTGCCCGACGGAAAAGTCCGATTTTCCCTGTTATGCAAACTTAACAGGGAAAATCCCTTTCTTTACTAAAAAATGCCCGCTGTGAAAGATTCAGGAAAGAAGGCTGATCATCATGGAAAAAATGCTGCGCGATAAAAAAGCAATTTTTCTTTTCACTTTTCCAACATTCCTCCTTTTTACGATCATTGTCGTTTTACCCATTTTTTTCTCGATCCATTACAGCACCCTGGACTGGGACGGCTTTTCTAAAGGGGTATTCGTCGGATTTACAAATTATAAAAATCTGTTTGTTAACAATACCGACGGCTTTTTGCAGTCGGTTGCCAACTCTCTGGTTTTGGCCCTGATCTCGGTCGGCATCCAGCTCCCGATTTCGCTGCTGTTGGCGCTGATCCTCGCAAGAGGAATCAAAGGGGAACGTTTTTTCAGAACGGTGTACTTCATCCCGGTCATAATCTCCACGGTCGTAATCGGGCAATTATGGATGAAAATCTACAATTCCGATTACGGAATGCTCAACGGGGTTCTAAGGGCCGTCGGCCTCGATTCCCTTACAAACGCCTGGCTGGCCGACTCAAAAACCGCCCTGGCCTGTGTTTTCGCCGCCATGCTGTGGCAGTACGTCGGATACCATATGCTGCTGCTGTACGCCGGCGCAAAATCGATTTCGCCGGACATTTACGAAGCGGCGCGCATCGACGGGGCCAGCGAGTTGAAAATCGCTTTTCATATTACAATTCCTCTGATGAAATCAATCCTTTGCGTTTGTATCATCTTTGCCGTCACCGGGTCGTTTAAGGCGTTTGACCTGATCTACGTCATGACGGGCGGCGGTCCGCTGCATTCTACGGAAGTTCCCACTACTTTAATGTACACGACCATTTTTTCCCGCTATCAATACGGATACGGCAGCGCAATGGCCATTTTTATCATTGCGGAATGCCTTGTGTTCACACTGGTAATCAAAAGGCTCTTCAGCAACGACCAAGACGAAGCTTAAGTGGTGATACATATGAAAATACATTCCGACCATCCTGCACTAAAAAAACAGAAGAAAGTCAAAGCCTCTTCGATTGTCCTGTTCGCTTTTCTGGGGCTGTATACGCTGATACAGGTTTATCCGCTGATTTGGCTTTTCCTTTTCTCTTTTAAGAACAACAATGAAATTTACAGCGGAAACGCCATGGGGATCCCGAAAGTCTGGAGATTTTCCAATTACTTTACGGTGCTGACAAGCGGAAACGTCGCCGTTTACCTTCTGAACAGCGTCATCGTAACGGGGGCTACCATTATCATTTCTACCATCTTGCTGACGACCTCCGCGTATGCCATCGTGCGGATGCACTGGAGATGGAACCATCTTTTTCTGACTTATATCCTTCTCGGTATGATGGTCCCCCTTCACGCCACACTCCTGCCGCTGTTCATTGTTTTAAAGAACATGAATCTGCTCAACAGTTATTTTTCCATTATCCTGCCCTATGTTGCGTTCGCTTTGCCGATGGGAATCTTTATTCTGGTCGGCTTTTTGCAGAATATCCCGAAGGAACTGGAAGAGTCCGCCTGTCTGGACGGCTGCGGCATCTACCGCATATTTTATTACATTTCTCTGCCCCTGGTCCGCCCTGCAATCGCGACCGTCGCCATTTTTACTTTTCTTTCCTCCTGGAACGAACTGATGTTTGCGAATACTTTTATCAGCGCCGACAAAATAAAGACCCTCACGGTCGGCATTATGTCGCTTTCCGGCCAGCAGGGCACCCAGTGGGGGCCGATCGGGGCCGGCCTTGTCATCGCCACGGTCCCCACGCTGATCATCTACCTGATGTTCAGCAACCAGATCCAAAAGAGCGTGATTGCAGGCGCGATAAAAGGTTAATCTTCCTTTTCACTTTCTTCCTATACAAACTTCCCCCGCCGCAGAGAACCTGCGGCGGGGGAAGTTCATTATATCCCGGTATGCAGCTTTCGAAAATCCCTTGGGGAACAGCCCTTCATCCCGCGGAACACCCGGTCGAATGTGGAAATGCTGCTGAAGCCCACGGCGTAGGCGGCCTCGGACACCGTGTAATTCGGGTCCATCATCAGCACCTCCGCCTTCTTGATCCTGTATTCGTTCAGATACTGATGAAAATTTTTCTCCGTGATTTCCTTGAACAGCCGCGAAAAATAATATTCGCTGAACCCGGCGGCATGGGCAATGTCTTTCAGTCTGATGTCCTCCGTGTAGTTTTTTTCAATATATGCCAATGATTTTCCGATTTTATCAAGACCGACATTTCTGTTGCCGTTTTTCATATTTCCGAGATTGACCGAAGCGGGGACGCACCGGCACAGAAGAACCAGAATATCCAGCATACGCGCCGTGTAATACAATTCGTCCGCGATTCCTCCAATCTGCTGCTCCTTCAAAATTTTCTGAATCTCCGTTTCTATTTGCGAATAGAGATCCCCGTCTTCCGGTGTGATCAGCCGCACGTCAAGCAGCTGCGTGTAAAGTCTTTCCAGATTGACGTAGGAATTCAAGTTGGAAAATTCAAAATTAATAAAGATCCTCGCCCCGGTCTCCGTTTCGCTGCAGAATTCATGAATATCGCCGCCAGGAATATAAAGAATATCTTTCTCTTTTAATTTATATTTTTTTGAATTCACCATAACGAAAAAGTCATTTTTCAGCACATAAATTAATTCCAGCGCATTATGCCAGTGCGGCGGATAGGAAAAATTGACATTCTGATTGACAAGCATTCGGAACGGATAACTATTATCAAAAATTTTCTTCTCATGGAACCCGTCAATAATCATAAAAGCCCTCCTCTGTCAAAGAGCCGCTTCGTTTGCTTTCCGCAGGAAACTTTCTCCTAGTTTATTCTACCACAATATCCGTTGCAGTTCGAATGATTTTTCCGAATAGCGGAACAGCCGTCTTTCAGTGCGAACCAGAAAATGTTTCAGGCATATTGTTCTATCAAATAACATAAGCAGAGAGCCATCAGAAAAATCTGACGGCTCTCTGCTTTTTATTGCTTAATTATAACAGCAACCAATACCTGCCCGATAGCAGACCCATGTGTCTAAAAAGGTTGTGTCCTTTCGGGGGAATGGATTTCTCCCGTATTACGTGCGGTAAGCCACAACGCTCTCCCGTTCCACAAGGTGTGTCGAAATCGTGATGCGATAAACGCCGACCCTCCGGTCGGCCAACGTGTATTCTCCGTTCGTGATTCTTTGATGAAGAATTTCCATCGCGGTCATTCCAAGTTGTTCTTTCATCACGCGGATCGTGGTAAGCGTTGGGTCAATCATGGTGCAGACCGGCATGTCGTCAAAGCCGATGACCGAAACATCCTGCGGAATGCGGTACCCTCTGGATTTCAGCGCTCGGATGCAAGCGGCTGCGATAATATCGTTGTCCGCAAAAAAAGCCGAGAGCGGTTTCCCTCCCGCATCCAGCCAGGCGCACATGTCGTAATAGGCCTGCTCGGAGGAAATGCCGACATCGATTGACTGAAGGGGGGCCAGACTGTCGATTTCCCGTTCTTTTCGCGCTTTCAAAACGCCGGCCTGCCGCTCGTTGAAATTGTCAATGCGGCTTTTTGACCGCAGATAGCCGACGTCGGGATGTCCTTTCTCAAACAGATACGTGACTGCCTGATAGGCACCGCGAAGATTATCGGAAACCACGCAGTCCACGTCCACCATGCTGGTTGCGTTATCCACCAGGACGATGGGGATCACCTGCTTTTCCAGACCGTGCGTGTACGCTTTGTTGATGTGCCTGTCCTCCACTTCGGTCGCCAGAATAATAATCCCCGCGGCGTCCTTGCAGATTGTTGAGATTTGGTCTTCCCAGTTGCCGCTCGAATAAAAATAGCTGATCAGGACATTGTATCCGTACTCTTTTGCCCTTGCCTCAATCCCCTGCAGAACTATGGAGTAAAATGATGTTTCCTTCACGGTGTCTCCACCTTCCAGAAAAATCACATAACGAATATTCTGCGATGCGGCCGGAAGAATCTTTTTGGGAACCGAATAGCCCATACGAACGGCTTCCGCCAGAATTTTCTCTCTGGTTGCAACGCTCACGCCGGGCTTGCCGTTCATGGCAAGGGAAACGGCGGAAGCGGAAACGCCGAGTCTTTCGGCGATATTTTTTGCGGTGACCTCCAATTTCTCTACCCCCATTAGAGTGTAATGAAAAGATTAAAGCTTGCAGAATTTGAAAAAAGTAGAGGAATCAATCACGGCGGACCTTGCGACAGTGCGCGAAGAAGCATGCCTGTAGACTGATTTTATTCTATTATAGGGGAAAACGCACCGAAAATCAAGCAATCCAACTAAATTAATTTATTAATTTATAAAAAAATTGATATAATAAATTAAGTTAAATTTAAATAATGCATAAGTTATAAAAGCGCTATATATACATATTAAATAAAATTATCCCTATCGCCCATTTTAATTATTGACAATTAGTTCATAAGTGCTTAAAATAAACTAAAGTAAAGAAAATATTCTTTCTAAATATTATATAAAATTTATATCCGTGCTTTCGTTCTCCCAAGTCTGCGTGCCTGCGTGCAAATGCGCGTCAACATAAAGGAAAGACAATTATTACGAAAAAGGGGAGATCATGATGAAGAAGTTTTTGGCGTTCGCAATGTCCCTAGCGATGGTATTTTCTCTGGCAGCTTGCAACTCCGGCGGCTCTTCCGCAAGCAACGCATCCGAAGACAGTACTTCGGCGGCTGGTTCCTCCGAAGCCGGCGCGCCGGCCGGCAGTTCCGGCGGCGACCTGATTACCGTGGGCTTTGCGCAGGTCGGGCACGAATCGGACTGGCGCACAGCCTCCACCAATTCCGTTCAGGCCGCATTTTCCAAGGATAAAGGATTTGATCTGCAGTTCGTGGACTGCGATAACAACTCCGCCAAGCAGTTGGAAGCGGTCCGCAACTTCATCCAGCAGGGCGTGGATTACATCGTGATTGACCCAATCGTCTCCACAGGCTGGGACACCGTTCTGACCGAAGCGCAGAGCGCCGGGATTCCCGTAATCGTCATTGACCGCACGATCGACGATTCCGACAAGTACGTCTCCTGGGTAGGCTCCGAATTCACAAACGAAGGACTGGCCGCCGGAGCATGGCTGAAAGCCTATGCCGAAAAGAAGGGCATTAAGGAAATCAACGCCCTGGTAATCGAGGGCACCACCGGTTCTTCGGCTCAGATCGGCCGTACAAACGGCTTCAAGAAATACGCCGACGCGAACGGCTGGAAAATCCTTGATTCCCAAAGCGGCAACTTCACTCAGGACGGCGGGCAGTCCGTCATGGAATCCTACTGCAAATCTTATCAGGGCAAGTTCAATGTGGTCGTCTGCCAGAACGATAACGAAGCGTTCGGCGCCGAGGACGCCATGAACGCAGCCGGCGTGAAATACGGAATTGACGGAGACGTGGTCCTGATTTCCTTCGACGCCTGCAAGGCCGGGCTGAAAGAAGTGCTCTCCGGCAAGATCAACGCGGACTTCCAGTGCAATCCGCTGCAGGGACCTTTCTGCGCCGACATCATCTCGAAGCTGGCCGCCGGGCAGACGGTTGAAAAGAAAACTTACATGAAAGAACCGTGGTATGTGTCGGAAGATGTCCTGACTGATATTTCCTACACAAACAACGCGGGCAATGACGTCACCGAACCGCTGATTCACGTAACGCAGGACGTTGTTGACAAAGCCTATTAACCGCTGACCGGGAAAAGGGTGGCCCCTCACGTCGGAGCCACCCTTTTAAACTACAGAAAGAGGAGCATGGCCATGGAGGAACAAATTCTGATTACAATGCGGGACATTACAAAAACGTTTCCAGGCGTCGTGGCCCTCGACCATGCGCAGCTGACTTTGCGGAAGGGCGAGATTCATGCGCTGATGGGAGAAAACGGTGCGGGAAAGTCAACGATCATCAAATGCCTGACCGGCGTTTACGAGCGCGATGCGGGAGAAATCCACATGGCGGGCATCGAGGGCAACATTTTCAACCATTCCACACAGGAGGCACAAAAAATCGGAATCGCCACTGTGTACCAAGAGGTTAACCTGTGTCCAAACCTCAGCGTTGCGGAAAATCTGTTCATCGGCCGGGAACCCCGCACAAAGCTGGGAATGGTCGATTGGAAGGTCATGAACCGGAAGGCGCGGAAAATTATGGACGACTTAAAAATCCGCCTGGACGTGACCAATATCCTGGAAAATTATTCCCTTGCAATTCAACAGATGGTTGCCATCGCGCGCGCGGTGGATATGGACTGCAAGGTTCTGATTTTAGATGAGCCCACCTCTTCTCTGGACGACACGGAGGTTGCAAAACTGTTTCATCTGATGCGCGGTCTGAAGAAAAAGGGTGTCGGCATTCTTTTTGTGACGCACTTTCTGGAGCAGGTGTACGAGGTCTGCGACCGGATCACCGTCATGAGAAACGGGAAATTCGTGAACGAGTATGACGTTGCGGAGCTGCCGCGCATGCAGCTTGTCGCAGCCATGCTGGGCAAGGATTTCGACGATCTGGCAACCATCAAGCCGGAGGGAGCCTCGGCTGCCGGAGGAGAACTGGTGGTGGAAGCGCGGAATCTGAGCCACAAAGGAACCATCAAGCCTTTTGACTTCGAAATCCGCAAGGGCGAGGTCGTCGGCGTCACGGGGCTTCTTGGCAGCGGGCGCAGCGAAATGGTCCGCTGCATCTACGGAGTGGACCGGGCGCAGACCGGGACGGAAAAGATGCACGGAAAGGACCTGAAAATCAACGCGCCGATTGATTCCATCAAGGCCGGCATGGGCTTTTTGCCGGACGACCGAAAAGCGGACGGCTGCTTCGCGGAACTGTCCGTGAGAGAAAATATCATTTTGGCTCTGCAGGCCAGGCAGGGTTTGTTCCATACGCTGCCCATGGCAAAGCAAAACGAGCTGGCGGACCAATTTATCGATCTGCTGCAGATCAAGACGCCCTCCCGGGAAACGCCGCTCAGCCAGCTCTCCGGCGGAAACCAGCAAAAGGTGATTCTGGCGCGCTGGCTGTGCACTCATCCGGACTTTCTGATTCTGGATGAACCGACGCGCGGAATCGATATCGGCACCAAGACGGAATTCCAGAGGCTTGTGCTGAAATTTGCTTCCGAAGGCATGAGCATCGTCTTCATTTCCTCTGAAATCGACGAGATGCTGCGAACCTGTTCCCGCATGTGCGTCATGCGGGACGGGGCCAAAGTGGGAGAAATCGATGGTGAGATGACGCAGGAAAGCGTCATGGCCGCCATCGCCGGAGGTGAACAGCAATGAGCGTTTTGAGAAACAGTCTGCAGAGGGCGACGAGGCAAAAACTGTTTCTGCCCATTTTCTGCATGGTTCTGGTCCTGCTCATTAACCTGATGAAAAGCGCAAGCTTCTTTTCCATCGCCATCAACAACGGGGTGCTGTACGGGCGCCTGATCGACATTCTGAACCGGGGAAGCGAAATCGCCATTCTGGCTGTCGGCCAAACGCTGGTTGTGGCCGTTTCCGCGGGCACCGATATCTCGGTCGGCTCCGTCATGAGTCTTTCCGCCTGCGGATGCTGCACGCTTCTGGCCGGCTACGGCGTGAACAGCACCAGCACCCTGGTAATGCCGATGGCCCTCGGAATGCTGGGCGGAGTTCTGTTGGGCGGTCTGTGCGGCGCGTTCAACGGCGTCCTGGTCGCCAACCTGAAAATCCAGCCCATGGTGGCTACTCTGATCCTTTTCACAGCGGCCCGGGCGATTGGTCTGCTGCTGTGCGACAACCAGATCACTTACATCCGATACGACCCTTACAAGTATCTCGGCAACTTTATCCCGGGCATTCCGATTCCGACGGCGATTTTCGTCACCATCGCCGTGATCTCGGTGGCGGCGCTTTTTCTGAGAAAGACCTCGCTCGGCCTGTACATTCAATCCGTCGGCGTCAACAGCCGGGCGGCACATATTTCCGGCATTAACTCCGGCTGGATCTGCTTTCTCTGCTACCTGATCTGCGGCCTGTGCTCGGGAATCGCCGGTATCGTGGCATCTTCCCGCATCTATTCGGCGGATTCCAACAACATCGGCCTGAATTTTGAACTGGACGCGATTCTCGCCGTGGCGCTGGGAGGAAACAGCCTGGCCGGAGGCAAGTTTACCCTGGCCGGTTCCATCATCGGCGCCTACACGATCCAGGCAATCACCACGACGCTGTTGGCCATGGGCGTTTCCACCGACCAGGCCCCCGTCGTGAAGGCTATCATCGTTGTGATTATCGTTGTTGTGCAGGCTCCCGTTTTCAGAGACTGGATCGGAAACCGCTCCGCGCGAAAGCTGACAATCGCCAAAGTCGCCGCCGAGTCGGGATCCGGAGAGGGGGTTGCGTAACATGAGCGGGAAAGATCAACTCGACCGGGCGAAACGCGGCATAGACAGCAACACGCTGCTGCTCTTTATTACGATTGCGCTGTTTGTCGTGATGTATGCCGTCGGCTGCATTGTCTACTCCGGAAAAGGCTTTGCCCATGTGCAGACCTTTCTGAATCTGTTTATCACAAACGCCGGCCTGATCTGCGTGGCCTGCGGCATGACCTGCGTGATGCTGACCGGCGGGATCGATATTTCGGTCGGCTCCCTGATCGCGATGGACTGCATGATTCTTGCCTACGGGATGGGGGTAAAAGGATATCCCAGCATTCCGCTGCTCGTTTTCGTACTGACGGTCGGCATTGTGTTCGGCTTCGTTCAGGGCTTTCTGGTCGGCTATCTGCAGATCCAGCCATTCATTGTTACGATGGCCGGTCTTTTCTTCGCCCGAGGGATGACGGCGGTGATTTGTACGGACCAGATAAGCATCACGGAAAAGGCCAACCCCACTTTTTATGCGTGGGCAAACGCAAAGATTTACCTGCCGGCTTTCCTGGGCTATACCAACAACAGAGGGAAGGTCCAGATCCCGTTCATCCGCCCCACGGTCATAATTGCCCTTGTGACGGTGGTTGTTATCTTTCTTTTGTTAAAGTACACGAAATTCGGCCGCGCGCTGTATGCGGTGGGGGGAAATGAAACATCGGCGGCCATGATGGGCCTGAACGTGAAACGCACCAAGCTGATGGCTTATGTCCTGTCCTCCTTCCTGTGTTCCATCGGCGGCATCTGCTACTGCCTGAACACCATGTCCGGCTCGGTGCAGCAAGCGAAGGGCTTTGAAATGGATGCCATCGCGTCCGCCGTCATCGGCGGTACGCTGCTGACCGGCGGAGTCGGCAATGTGATCGGTTCGCTGTTCGGCGTCCAGATCACAGGTACCATTCACACGCTTGTAACCACGAACGGCAAGCTGCTGTCCAGCTGGGCTAATATCGCCACGGCCGCTCTGCTGTGCTTCTTCATCGTCCTGCAAAGCGTGTTCGCCTATGTGAAAAATCGCAGCAAATAGCGAAAGGGGCCTTTCGATGAAACAAAATGAAATCAAAATGGCAATCATTGCCGGAAACACTTCGCTCGGCATCGAGCTGGGTTCGACCAAAATCAAAGCGGCACTTCTGACGGAGGATTTTATCCCGGCCGCTTCCGGCAGCCACGATTGGGAAAGTTCCTATGAAAACGGAGTCTGGACTTATTCTCTGGAAGATGTATGGGACGGGCTGCGGCACTGTTACCGGAATCTGGCCTGCGACGTGCTGGACCGGTACGGAGTGGAGCTGACAACGGTCGGCTGCATTGGGTTTTCCGGTATGATGCACGGTTATCTTCCCTTTGACCGGAACGGCCTGCTCCTGACGCCGTTTCGCACCTGGCAGAATACTGCGACCGGCCCGGCGGCGAAAGAGCTGTCGGAGCTGTTTCAATTCAATGTCCCTCAGCGATGGAGCGTCGCCCATCTGTATCAAGCTGTCCTGAACGAAGAGCCCCATGTGAAAAATCTTGCATTTCTAACAACGCTGGCGGGCTATGTCCACTGGCAGATGACCGGACGGAAAGTTCTGGGGATCGGCGACGCCTCCGGAATGTTTCCGATTGACAGCGGTACCTGTGATTATGACGCCGGCATGCTGACGAAGTTCCAGGAAAAGGTCTCCTCCCGATATTCCTGGAAGCTAAAGGACCTCCTTCCCCGGGTTCTCCTTGCCGGCGAGGACGCGGGGACATTGACGGAAGAGGGAGCGAAAAAGCTGGATCCGTCCGGCAGGCTGCGGGCGGGCATTCCCGTCTGTCCTCCGGAGGGAGACGCGGGTACCGGCATGGCGGCCACAAATTCGGTAACCGCGCGCACGGGAAACGTTTCCGCCGGAACCTCCATCTTTTCCATGGTGGTTTTGGAGCGCCCCCTTACGGACCATTATCCGGAAATCGACTTGGTCGCGACTCCCGCCGGAGTGCCGGTTGCCATGGTCCATTGCAACAACTGTACCGGCGACATGAACCTGTGGGCGGAGCTGCTGGGAGAGTTTGCGGAAATGATGGGGATTCCTGCGGGCCTGGACGAGATCTATCCCGCGTTTTACCGCAAAGCCCTGGAGGGCGATCCTGACTGCGGCGGTCTGCTGCTCTACAATTACCTGGCGGGAGAGCCGGTTGCCGGAGTCGCCGAGGGGCGGCCCATGCTGATCCGTTCTCCCAAAAGCCGCTTTTCGCTTGCAAATTTCTGCCGCGCAAATATTTACGCGGCGCTGGCGGCGCTCAAACTGGGAATGGACCTTCTGGCAAAGGAAAACGTTCAAATAGATCGTCTTACCGGACACGGCGGGCTGTTCCGCCACGCCGGTGCCGGCGCCCGATTCCTCGCGGCCGCGGTGAACGCTCCTGTTTCAACCATGGAGACCGCGGCGGCGGGCGGTCCGTACGGAATGGCTTTGCTTGCAGCCTATTCCATTCGGCGCAAGAAAGGAGAATCCCTGGAGGAGTTCCTTTCCACCCGGGTTTACGCCGGGATAAAAACAGTTACCACTTGGCCGGATCCTGCGGACGCAAAGGGCTTTGAACAGTTCCTGAAAAACTTCAAAGCCGGCCTTGCCGCTGAGAAAGCGGCGGCAGAGTGCATGAAATAAGAGAATCGAGGATGAACATGCTGAAAGATTATGAATTCTGGTTTGTGGTAGGCTCGCAGTCCCTGTATGGCCCGGAGGTACTTGAAACGGTGGCGCAGCGCGCCCGGGAAATGGCGGAAAAGCTCAGCGAATCCAAAGAAATTCCCTGCAGAATCGTTTACAAGGCTACGGTGGAAACAGAGGCGGAGGGCACACGGATCATGCTGGACGCCAATTACGACGAGCGGTGTGCCGGCGTCATCACCTGGTGCCATACGTTTTCTCCCTCCAAGATGTGGATTCACGGCCTGCAGCTTCTGCAAAAGCCCTGGTGCCATTTCGCGACTCAATACAACCGGCATATTCCGGATAAAGAAATCGACATGGATTACATGAACCTGAACCAGTCGGCCCACGGCGACCGGGAGCACGGCTTTATCGGGGCCAGAATGCGCCTTTCCAGAAAAGTCGTTGTCGGTTACTGGGAAGACGCCTCCGTTCGAAAGGAGCTGGGGAGCTGGATGCGCGGCGCGGTTGGCGCGGCTTTTTCCAGAAAGCTGCGGCTGATCCGCTTCGGCGACAACATGCGCGATGTGGCGGTCACGGAGGGCGACAAGGTCGAGGCCGAAATCAAGCTGGGGTGGCAGGTGGATTACTGGCCCGTGGGGCATCTGGCCGAGGTGATGAACGAGGTCTCCGAACAGGCAGTCGACTCCAAGATGGAAGAATACCGGTCCCGCTACCTCTTTGCGACCGACGACTTGGACTCCGTCCGCTGCCAGGCCAGGGAGGAAATCGCGATCAGAAGGATTCTGAAACGGGAGGGTGCGCTGGGCTTTGTCGATACCTTTCAGGACCTTTACGGCATGGAGCAGCTTCCCGGACTCGCTTCGCAGAACATTATGGCGGACGGAATGGGCTTCGGCGCGGAAGGAGACTGGAAAATTTCCGGCATGACCGCGATTGTAAAGGCGATGGGAGAAGGGCTTGAGGGCGGTTCCACGTTCATGGAGGACTATAATTACGACCTGGAACCGGGCGGAGAGCTTTCTTTGGGAGCCCACATGCTGGAGGTTTGTCCTTCCGTGGCGGCTGAAAAGCCCCGCATTGAGATTCACCCGCTGAGCATCGGCGACCGTAAGCCGCCGGCCCGTCTGGTGTTTGAAGGCGCGGCCGGAACCGGCGCCGTCATTTCTCTGATTGACATGGGCGGCCGGTTAAGACTGATTGTGCAGGACATCGAATGCATTCGGCCGACGATGAAAATGGAGAACCTGCCGGTGGCACGCGTCATGTGGAAATCCGCTCCCGACCTTTTGACCGGCCTGAAATGCTGGATTCTGGCCGGCGGCGCACACCACAGTGTTCTGACAACACAGATCAATGCCGGAATCATGGAGGACTGGGCTGAAATTATGGGGATTGAGTTTGTACATATTTCCAGTGAAAGCACCGCCGAAGGATTAAAACAGCAGCTGTTCCTGAATGATCTTGCTTGGAAGTTGAAATGAGAGGAAAAAAATGCTGGAGAAACTGAAAGAAATCGTGTGTGAGGCAAATCGGCAGCTGCCGAAATACGGATTGGTGACGTTTACCTGGGGCAATGTGTCCGGCATCGACCGGGAAAAGGGCCTGATGGTCATCAAGCCCTCCGGCGTGGAATACGATGAAATGAAGCCGGAAAACATGGCAGTTGTGGATTTGCTGGGCAACCGGGTGGAAGGAATTTACAAACCGTCCAGCGATATGGCTACTCATCTGGCGCTGTATCAAGCATGGCCGGAACTTGGTGGAATCGTTCATACGCATTCCCGCTGGGCGACCAGCTTTGCTCAGGCAGGGCGCGGGATTCCGGCGCTGGGGACCACACAGGCAGACTATTTTCACGGCGAAATCCCCTGCACCCGCCCTATGCGCCCGAAGGAGATCGGCAGTCCGGACGACGCTGCCGCGGAAAGCCCTTATGAAAGGGAAACAGGCAATGTCATCGTAGAGACGTTTCGCCGGCTGGGAACCCTCCCCGAGGAGGTTCCAGGCGTGCTTGTTTACAGTCATGGTCCCTTTGCGTGGGGGACGGATCCTTGGAGCGCCGTACACAACGCGGTAGTCATGGAGGAGGCGGCGTTCATGGATTTCCATTCCCTTATGCTGGAGCCACAGCTGCCCCCTATGCAGCGGGAGCTTCTGGATAAGCATTTTCTGCGCAAGCACGGTGCCCACGCCTATTACGGACAAAAATGAAAGCAAACGGATTCAGCCGGCAGACAGAACCCCGTGAGCTGTCCGGGGGAACCAGCTCTGCCGACATTTCAAACAAGGCGATGGCTCATAAAGGACCTGAAAGCGCGGGTGCCGCCCACCCGGCACAACCGATGTTCCTCCCGGCCGGGCTGCCGGAACCGCGACGCGATGGAATAAAAGTCCGCCCCTACTTTAATTTAGAAAGCTTCCCTTGCAGCTTCGACAGCTCGTCCAGAAAAGCGCTTCTGCGGGGATAAGTCTGAGCCAGCGAGGCAATCAAATGCGCTGCCGTTTCTTTTCCCCCGCTCTGATATAGTCCTCTGATTTGACTGCACACCCTTTTGTACTGGGGACGCGAGTTTGCCATTTCAGCGGATTTGCGGATTGCCCTATCATAAATGGGAAAAACCTCCGTGGGAAACAACGGCGCCAACAGGGAACCGTATTGAAACACGCTTTCCGGATATTTCCTGACGGTATCCATGAGCAGCCGATGCTCCCCCGTATGCTCCAAAAGCTGTTGATATTGCCAGAATGAGAGCTTTGTTTCGCAGTCGTTCATCAGATTCGGATATTCTTTTTCCCAAGTTCCATCAGCATTCAGCAGTTCTTTCAGTCGGTCAAAATAGTCCAGACTGCCTGTGAAAAGAAGAGCCTTTGCGGTATCAGCCTGCTTTCCAGATTCATGAAGAAATCCGTATATCCCATACAAATATTCCAGCCAGTCCGTCCGATTAAACCGCTCCTTTGACGACAGCTTTTCCAGACACAGCCGTTCCGCTTCCAGGTAATTCTTTTTCTCGATGGCCCGTTCCAACGCCATTTTGCGAAACCTGTCCCATTTTAGATTCGCATACAGATATTCTTCCGCCGCACCCGCACCGTTTAATTTTTCGATTGATTCCATCCGGAGCAGAGCGTTTTCTTCCAGTGCATAGTCGCTGTAATTTCTGCTTTCCTCCTTTTCCTTCATTGCATTGAGAACGGCATACCATTTCATGGAGTTTTTCTCTTTTAAAAAGCATACCGCGGTATGCAGCAAAGAATAGGCGTCATCGTCCCAGCCGTCGAAGCGTTTTTCCTGTGATACTTTCATCAGACGGTCCAGACACTGCTCTTTCTCTTTATCCGTCCCAACATTGGAGATCTCTTTGCAACAGGTTTGAAGCAATTCCTGCGACCGACAGAGAACATCCGTCAGGCTTCCGGAACTGCTGTCCGCGATGGAAGCAAGCCGGACTCCGGTTCTTATGATCTCCAGTATGATGCGGAACGCAAGCGTGAGCTTTTTCTCTTCCAGTCGATCCTGTGCCGTATTCAGGATTCGGTCCAGTTCCGCACAAATTTCGTCGCAGCCGCGCCAGTCGATAAAACCTCCGTGAGTGCCGAAGCGCACCGCTTCTTTCATCTGCTCTTTGATCTTGGAAAATACCTGATCGTCATTCAGGCACCCGGAAGTCAGTAAAACTTCATTTTCGAAGTCACGGTCCCTTTCTGCCTGGGCAACCACAAGCTTCCGGAGCTGCTCCAGCGACAGGGCTTCCACGCACTGTGAAAAGTCTACCGGGCGGATTTCCCCTGTCTTCTTGTAATTCCCGTCCCGGATTGCCAAAAACACGGCAACGAGATGCTTGCAGATATCTCCGAATTCATACGGACAACTGCATCCATACGACAGCACCTCTCCGCTCTTTGGGTCAATGGAGACCCGCACCTTGTAAGGCGTCAACTCACTGCCTTCCACTGAGGCAGTGAAATTTCCGTTGGAATCGCCGGAAAGATCCTGCACCATCCCGGATTCATAATACGCGCGGCCTCGCTCTAAAATCTTATCCTCCACGGCTTCCAAAAGAGTCTCAACGTCATTCAAAGATGTCACTTCCTTTGCGGCCGAAGCTTCCGCGAACTTCTCGGCTGCGGAGTTGTCCGGTCATAAAAATCGTGTCGGCGCCCGTTCCCTCCGCTCATTCCCGCGTGCTTTTGCAGAGGACGTATCGGATCGCCCCATAGCTGATTGTTTCGGGCAGCGCCTCTTTGATCGGTTTCAATCTGTCACGTCCGCAGCGCTTTACGGCTTCCGCGATCAGCCGTTCTTCCTCCTCGGTTACAAAAAGGCCTGCGTCGACCGGCATCCCGTTCCGAAGGCAGCCCAGCAAATGATTTTCCACCGTGTTCGGAGCAAGTCCGCGCTTCTTTGCGATCTCGTCAATTCCAAGACCGCTTTGATAAAGCCGGTAGCTTTCCTTCTTTGTGTCGCCGACGGCTTCCGGCGCTTTTCGATCCTTTTTCCCGGGTATGCCCACGGAAATATCCTGTGGGATTGGAATCTTGTTTTCTTCGGCATAATTTCTGATTGCCTCCGTAAAAAGGTCCCCGAATTTTTCCAGTTTCACTCTGCCCACACCGGGAATGCGGAGCAGGCTTTCCCGATCGATGGGATAAGCCGCGCACATTTCGCGCAAGGTTGCGTCCGAGAAAATGACAAAGGGAGGAACGCCTTCCTCCTGTGCCAGCCGGGAACGGATCCGGCGAAGAATTTCAAAAAGCTTCTCGTCCGCATGAACCGCGCCGCTTTGGTTCGCTCCCTGCTTCCGGATCGCTCGTTTGATGGAAACAGTTTTCCCGCCGCGCAGCACATCCCGGGCGCAGGGAGTTAATTTCAGTACCGGGTACTGATCCCCGCGAAGCTCAAGATACCGGTCCGCGACCAGAAACGAAATGATTTCCCTGATGGTTTCCGCGGAATATTCCTTCATGATGCCGAAGGTGCTGAGCCGGTCAAAGGCCATCTCCCTTATTTTGCGCGTATTGCCGCCTCGCAGCACGCCGGCGACCATTCCGGTCCCGAACCGCTCGCCCATGCGGGCAATGCACGACATGATTTTCTGCGATTCCACCGTGATGTCCGTACTCTCCACCCGGCTGTTGCAATTTCCGCAGTTTTCGCACCGCTCTTTTGCATTCTGCTCTCCAAAATACTTCAGTATGTAAGAACGCAGGCATTTGTCCGTGTTGCAGTAATCGACCATATCGTTCAGCTTTTGAAAATTAACCGCCTTATCGCTGTCATTCGCGCCGTTTTCAATCAGGAATTTATTCGTCACGATATCCGACGCGGAATAATAAAGAATGCATTCGGCTTTTCCTCCGTCGCGCCCCACCCTGCCCGCTTCCTGATAATAGCTTTCAATGCTTTGCGGCATATTGTAGTGAACGACAAAGGAAATGTTCGACTTGTCGATTCCCATGCCGAACGCATTGGTCGCAACCATCACATTGACGCGGTCGTAAATGAAATCGTCCTGATTTTTGGCCCGTTCCGCTTCCGGAATTCCTGCGTGATACCTTGCGGCCGGATGCCCGCTGCCGTTAAGCCTCTGGCACAGGGAATCCACCGTTTTCCTTGTGGAGGCGTAGACAATTCCGGACTTGCCTTGGTTTTTTTCCAGATATTCGAGAAGGGCATCGGTTTTATTCCGGGGCTTTTCCACTTCAAAATAAAGATTCTCCCTGTTGAACCCGGTGGTCAGCGCAAACGGCCGCCGCAGCTTTAAAAGCCGGGTGATGTCTTCCCGGACGTGCGGGGTAGCCGTCGCGGTAAAGGCCGCGACAACCGGGCGGGACGGCAATAAAGCCGTCATTTCCGCTATTTTCGTGTAGCTCGGCCTGAAATCATGTCCCCACTGCGAGACGCAGTGCGCTTCGTCGACGGCGACCATGGAAACGTCCAGCTTCCCGATCAGCGCGCGAAAAGCATCGGTCTCCAGTCTTTCAGGAGCGACATAGACGATTTTGTATTTTCCGTTTTCAGCGTTTTCAAGCACCGCGTCCTGCCGGTCGGGCGAAAGCGAGCTGTTAACATAGGCCGCGTGAATCCCAGCCTGAGATAAAGCGTCGACCTGATCTTTCATGAGAGAAATCAGCGGCGATATTACGATCGTAACGCCTTGGAAAAGGAGCGACGGAATCTGGTAGCACACCGACTTTCCTGCCCCTGTCGGCATGACAGCCAGCACGTCCTCTCCGTTTAGTATGTGATCAATCACTTCCCGCTGCCCGGGCCTGAACGCATCATAGCCGAAATAGCGCTTCAGCAGCGACTGAGGAGTATCCATTTTTAAAATCGCCCTCTTCAAAAACCAAAATGATATGCGCTAACGCCGCACGTACCGCTTTGTTTTATTGTAATCCGAATTTGGGACATGATCAAGTGCGGAAAAACAGTCTGGCAAAAGTGACATGGCTGGAAATTTTAGCTCTTTCAAGTACCGACGACCCCCATGTTGTGCAGAATAAAAAATCAGTCGGGATTTCGCCGATGTCAACGCTCTTGCAGGACAAGCCCTTATTCGGTACAATACGGGATCGAGAATCCTGACTCATTTTGTGCAATCATGATTTGCATTTACGGATAGAACCCGCATCTTTCTTGTGAATCCGTGTCTCAGTTCCAGAGCACGGCGCTTTAACTGATTTAGAAGCAGCCGGTCTGCTAAATGCTTTGTGTTCCTACTGCCTGGTTTTATCAAAGGATCCTGTCTGCCTGCCGCTGAATATAAGCCGCTGTA
The DNA here is from genome assembly GCF_009746625.1 of Caproicibacter fermentans. Lineage (GTDB taxonomy): Bacteria > Bacillota > Clostridia > Oscillospirales > Acutalibacteraceae > Caproicibacter > Caproicibacter fermentans. The sequence continues at coordinate 175,052 of NZ_VWXL01000014.1, read as the reverse complement.
ATCTTGTTTATTAATAGTTGGGAACGCTGTTAGGAATAAAATCGTTTAGCTGTCATTTTATCAAATCATTATCATACAGACGATAAAAAAAGAAACCCCCACGAATCTAGCATTCATGGGGGTTTCTTTGATTTTGGCGGAGAAAGAGGGATTTGAACCCTCGCGCCGGTTACCCGACCTACTCCCTTAGCAGGGGAGCCCCTTCACCACTTGGGTATTTCTCCTTTTATGGTGAAAAAAATTATCATTAAATTTGGCGGAGAGGAAGAGATTCGAACTCTTGGTCCCTTGCGGGATCACTAGTTTTCAAGACTAGCTCCATAAACCACTCGGACACCTCTCCATGTAAGGAATTCATGCCCGCAGGTGCGAAAATAATAATACCATATCAATATGTACTCTGTCAAGAGCGAAATCTTGTTTTCAAATTGAAAGCCGCGTCTCCCGGAAACGGATTCCCGGACGCGGCTTTTTTACCCTTTGATTCCCTCGATTATTTTTTTACTGAACCGGTCATAGAGTCCGCATAACTGCATGGCCGGTATGGTAAGGGCACACCACAGAAGCGAAAACGGCAGACAGATCTGGCCCATAAAATTCATTGGGAGCTGTGAATAATCCCAGACATTCATTTTTAACACAAGATTGACCAACACCCCTGTCGCAAATTCCACCGTTGTTATGATCGCGGACCCAGCCGCACATCTTATCGCCAACGGCCTGAATTTCAGGCGGTAATTACATACCCTGTCAATCAGGCACAGACAGATGCCTCCCGCAACAGCCATGGAAAAATCGCTGTGGCCTCTGCAGATGATTTCAAGAGAAGGATACACGACCCCACCGGTCAAAAATAAAGAAAGTTTCTTTTTCATATCCACGCCTCCTGCAAAAATTGTTTACAGCAAGGTGTTTTTTATTCCAAAATAGTTTCAGAATTTATTTTCCAGATCAAGACAGAAATTTTTACAAAATATTATGTCAGATTTTGTTATGAACCTGAAATATTTTGATGAAATGTGCTGCGAAATAAGGTATAATTAGAAATAACACAGAAGCGAGAGGAAGATGCAAATGATACGCAAAAATAAAGCTCTCATTTCCGTGACAGTTTTGGGGATGCTTCTTTTAGGCTTAGGTGTTTTCATAATCGTCAGTTTGAATCAGTTGATGATCCCGGATCAAAAAAACTCCTTTCGCAATGCTTTTGAGCAGACGGATAAAGTCCTTTTTATGAGCACGATTCTTTTTCTGATCCTGCTCGCGGCATTTCTTATCGCTTTTTTCTGCTTTTTTAAATTGAAGCGGTTTCGCTATGAGGCAAAAATCCGAAGCGATGAGCAAAAAAAATATTTTACCGCCTTTGACGCGCTGACTGGCTTGCCGAATCGAAAGGGGATCATCGAGCAATTTGACGGCTGGGTGAAAAAATGTGTCAGGGACTCAAAAAGCGGCGGGGCTCTGTTTCTTGATTTGGACAACCTGAAAACCGTTAACAATACCTTCGGCCACGATGCGGGAGATCAGCTGATTGCCGAATCGGCGGCGCGGCTGAAAAAATTTATCGGCTGCGAAGATATTGCCGGACGCACGGGCAGCGATGAATTCGCCGTTCTGATTCACGGGGCAAATACGGAGGATGAGCTTGAGTTTCTTGTTCGGAAACTTATTCGAATATTCCGGGAACCCTATCTGATCAACGGGATCGTGATTCAGCTTTCCTGCAGCATGGGCGCGCTTCTGGTCCGCTGCCGGGAAACGGAACGCAGCATTCAGTTTGAAGATATCCTTGGACGCGGAGAATTTGTTCTGAATGAAGCGAAACAGACGCACAGGGGCAGCTACGTTCTATTTAACGAAGACCACGGCAATCAGATCGACCGTCAGTTTCGTTTGGAGCGCGCACTGAAGCTTTCCATCGAAAGCGATGAGCTGCTGTGCTATTTTCAGCCTCAGTACGACTGTAACAGCGAAAGGATCGTCGGATTCGAAACTCTGGCACGGTGGAAAAATGCCGAGTTCGGAATGATCCCGCCCAGCCAGTTCATTCCGATGGCTGAAAAGTCGGGCTTCATCAAAGAGCTCGGCCGCCATGTGATGGAGTGCACGTTTGCTTTTGCCAAAAGCATGGAGGGCCGCGGGCTAACCGTGTCTTTCAACGCCTCTCCCATGGAGCTTTTAGAGGTAAATTACATCGATTACCTGATCAGCAGGTACCGTTTTTACGGCCTGTCCCCCAACAGCATCGCGATTGAAATCACGGAGTCAAGCCTGATGGAATCTTTGGAGAAAATCACGAGCAAGCTGCAGATTCTAAAAAAACAGGGAATTCAAATTTATCTGGACGATTTCGGAACGGGCTTTTCCTCTCTCACCTACCTGAAAACCCTGCCGATCGACGCGATAAAAATCGATAAAAGCTTTATTGACGAAATTGTTACGAAAGATGTGGAAAAAGATATTGTTCTCATGATTGTCGGACTTGCGCGCCGGCTGAACATGGAGGTTATTGCCGAAGGTGTGGAAACCGAGGAGCAGCTGAACTGTGTGACGCGGGCCGGATGTCATCTGATTCAGGGATACTTCATCAGCCGGCCCATCTGTCAGAGCGAGGTTCTGCCTCTTCTCGGCCAGCCGAAAAAACAAACCGGAGGCGTCTTTGCCTCCGAAACGGATTAGAATAAACCGCGCCCGGCCGGGGGAATCCCCAGTCCGGGCTGCTTTTTCAATGACTGTTTTTTCACCCTTAACCAAAACAAGCTTTTTTATCCGTGCCCTGTGATATAATAAACTGGATAATGATGTTAGGAGGATGATTCCAGTGTTATTTGGAACAGAGATCTTAAAATATCGGGACGAGATTCTGAAAGACCTTGCCGACTTGATTGCGGTGCCCTCCGTTCGCGGAGAAGCGCTGCCGGGCAAACCGTTCGGCGAAGAACCGGCAAGGGCGCTTGCCATGGTTCTCTACAAAGCGCAGAAAATGGGCCTAGCCGTAAAAAATGTGGACAACTACGCGGGTCACGCGGAGTACGGCTCCGGAAACGAAGCCGCCGCGGTGGCCGCCCATGTCGACGTTGTTCCCGCCGGAGAGGGATGGGACAGCGACCCGTTCACCCTGACCAGAAAAGGAAACCTGTACTTCGGGCGGGGCACCGCCGACGACAAAGGCGCGGCCGTGGTCGCTCTTTACTGCCTGAAGGCGCTGAAGGACGCCGGAGTCAAAGGGAACCGCCGTCTTCGCGTCATATTCGGTTCCGGGGAAGAGACCGGCATGGAGGACCTGCACTATTATTTTCAGAAGGAAGAAATGCCCGTCATGGGTTTTACGCCGGATTCGGACTACGGAATCTGCAACCGTGAAAAGGGCATTCTCCGGTTGAATCTTCTTTCCAAAGAGAAGCAGCCGTCGGTCATCAAAGAATTGGAAGCCGGCGTCGTTTACAATGCCGTTCCCGATCATGCCCGGACCGTCCTTTCCTGCTCCGGTCAGTCTGCGGACGCTCTGAAAGAAGCCGCGAAAACAGCGCAGGGGGAATTTACATTCAAATCCGTTCCCGACGGACTTCAAATTGTGTCGAAGGGAAAAGCCGCGCACGCCATGCAGCCGCAGTCTGGTTTTAACGCCGCGGCGGCTCTGATCCGTCTGCTCTCGTCCGTGTTTTCACCCGAGGAGCTCGGCGCTTTCTGCTCCTTCCTCGATCAGAGTATCGGGTTTTGTTACGACGGCTCCGGCATCGGCGTGCAGCAAAGCGACGAGCAGTCCGGTCCGCTCACGCTGAATCTGGGGATCCTTCGGCTGGAGAACGGACAGGCAAAAGCCGGAATCGACATCCGCTATCCCGTCACATCCGACGGCGGCCCGATTTTCAGTGAAATCAGCCGCCGTGCGGAAGAAGCAGGCCTTTCCGCCGAACTGCTGGAAGACGGCAAGCCGCTGTACCTGCCGGGGGACAGCAAGCTGATTTCCATCCTTCAGGATTCGTACGCCTGCGTCACGGGAAAACCGGCGGAGCTTTACGCTACGGGCGGCGGCACCTACGCGCGCGCCATGAAAGGCAACGCGGTCGCGTTCGGCCCGTTCTTCCCGGATGAGCCGGACCGCCGGCTGCATAACACCAACGAGAGCATCGACATCGACCGGTTTATGATTCACGCCCAGATCTGTCTGGAAGCGATGTACCGGATGCTGACGGCCTGACGGAGGAAATGATGCCGAAATATACTCATATCACCTTTGAGCAAATTTTAAAAAACGATGAAATCAAGGCCTATATTGAAACCGGAAACAGAAACCTTGGGGAAATCGGATTTACGGAGCATGGGTTTCCCCACGCGAAGAGGTCCGCAAATTATGCCGGGAACATTCTGGAGCAGCTCGGCTTTGACGGCCGCACCTGCGAGCTGGCGCGCATCGCCGGATACATGCACGACATCGGGAACGTGGTAAACCGGTACAACCACGCCCACAGCGGCGCGCTGATGGCCTTTAACATCCTGAACCGGATGAATATGCCGCCGGAAGAAGTCGCCCTGATTTCGGCCGCGATCGGCAACCACGACGAGGGAACGGCCGCGGCGGTCAGCCCGATCGCGGCGGCGCTGATCCTGTCCGACAAGGGGGATGTCCGCCGGACCCGTGTGCGCGACCGCGAGACCGTCACGGCGGATATCCACGACCGCGTCAATTACGCCGTCGAACACGCCGCGACGGAAATCGACGCCGAGCGAAAGACCGTGACTCTGAACATTACCATCGATACCAGCATCTGCCCCGTCATGGAGTATTTTGAAATTTTCATGACCCGCATGGTGCTTTGCCGCCAGGCGGCGCAGTATCTGGGGCTGCAGTTTGAATTGATCATCAACGAAACGCGGCTGCTGTAAACTTTCTTTTACTCCAAAACCACCGCCTGGCAGAAAAGCTGCCGGTAACGCGCTTCAAACAGGGAAAAATCGTAGCGCACCGTGCCCCGGGGATCAAGCGGGTCGCTGAACACCGCGTCGTTCCCCGAATGCCCGATCAGGACAAGACAGTGTTCGCGCGCGGGCCAGCGAAAGTACTCCTTCGTCCCCTCCAGATACCATCCGTCGCCCTCATACGGCTCTTTCATGGAAATGGTCGCCCAGACGATGACGGGGATTCCCCTATCGATGTAATCGAACAGGTCTCCGGCCTTTGTCCCGCTCAGATTCACCGCCCGGCGGCTGAGCCCTTCGGAGGAAAAATAGCGGTTCGCCGCCTGTGTGACGACCGGAGCGAAACATCCGTATCCGTTTTCAGCCGGACTGCCCGCGAATTTTTTCCATGGGTCCGGTCCGACCACGACGCCGCCCGAACGGCGGGGCAGGCCGCCGATCTGAAAATAATCCGCAAGCTCCGTCTTGGTGATTTCGCAGCCGATGTAATTCAGGACGATTGTCGTCGAAGTGATCTCACACCCGGACGGCTGTTCCGGCATCTGCTGAATGTTTTCCACCGGCAGAATCATCTCCTCTTCCCATTCGGCACTCGTTTCCACGGCGTCCGCGGTGACATGCAGTGCGTTTTGACCGCACCCGGCTGCCGGAACCAGCGCAACGGCCGGAATCAGCAGACAGGCGGAAAAAAGCCCGATGCGGCGTCTGCTCATTTTGATCCCCCCTCACCCGATCAATCAGACCGCCCTGTTCAACCATATTGAGCAGCCGCGCGGTTCATGATTTATTTTCGGGCTGACCGGCCAAATCTTTAACAAAAAACCTTCCGCTGAAACCGGCGGAAGGTTTTTTGTTGTCCCTGTTTATTGGGCGGGATCGGCGCCCGGCATTGTAACGACCAGCTCGTTTTCATTCTCCAGCTGGCCGAACGGCACCAGACTGTCGGGAAGCGTTTCACCGTTCAACACGATCCGAACCGGCCCCCCCTGCGCGCCGTTCGGATTTTTCACCGTGATATGCAGCCGTTTTCCTCGATAAAATTTATCAATGGTGAATTCTTTCCAGTCCGACGGAACGGCCGGCTGGATTTGAATGCCTTCCGCCGTGGGACGAAGCCCCAGAATTCCGCGGACGCAGGCGACCATGACGGTGGAAGCCGTGCCGGTCAGCCAATGCACATGCGCCCTGCCCTCGTGAGGGCTTTGGGGCCCCTCGACAAACTGGCCGTGAACATACGGCTCCAGGCGGCGGATTTCCGCCCGGTCGTTTTGTTCGGCGGGGCTGCATTCCCGATAGTACTCATATGCCCGGTTTCCGTGACCCATCAGGGACTCGGCAAGAATCAGCCAGCCCTGGGCCTGCGAAAACACCGAGCCGTTTTCCTTGACGGAGGGCAGAAACAGCCGCATCCGCGCACCGTCAAACGCGTGCTCGCGGTATGGCGGGTCCATGATCACGGCCCCATATTCCGTGTTCAGCCTTTGATGCACCGTTTCAAGAGCAGCCCGCGCCCGTTCTTCGTCCGCACAGCCGCTGATGACCGACCAGGACTGCGGGTTCAGCCACAGGTTGGCCTCGGGGTCATCCCGGGAACCGACCTTCTCCCCGCTTTCTCGGATCCCGCGCAGATAGCGGTCCCCCTGCCAGCACACATCGTTCAGGGTCTTCCGCAGCTTTCGGGACTGTTCCTCAAGCTCCGACACGGTATCGCCGTCTTTCCTGATTCGCGCAAAATCAAGAAGAATCCGCATCGCCTGGTAAAGCTGAAACGCGACAAACACAGACTCTCCCTGTTCGCCCATCCGCAGGCAGTCGTTCCAATCCGCGTACAGGCCGACCGGCAAACCGTGCGCCCCGCCGTGCTCCAGACTGAACCGCACCGCCCGCCGAAGGTGCTCGTAAACATCCGCTTCGCCGTGGTCCGCAAACGGAATCACTTCGTCAAGAAACCGGATGTTTCCGCTCTCGCCGATATACTGGGCAACCGTGGGAAACAGCCATAAAGCGTCGTCTGCGCGGTACGGGTCGTAATCATAGCCCGGTTCGCCCGGAAGCTTCACATGGCCGGGCTCATGATGAAACCCAATGAGAGGCAGACCCGCCCCGCAGGACGTCTGCCCTGAAAACATGAGACGGATACGCTCGAACGCCATCTCCGGCACCAGATGGAGAATTCCCTGAATGTCCTGGACGGTATCGCGGAAGCCAAGGCCGTTGCGAAGACCGCAGTAAGTAAAAGACGCGGCCCGCGACCAGATAAAGGTGATAAAACACTGATAGGCGTTCCAGGTGTTGACCATATGATTGAAATTCTCATCCGGAGTATGTACCGAAAAGCGGCAAAGCTTTTCCTCCCAAAAATCCTTCAGCTCTTCCCACTGTGTCTCGATGCAACGGGGATCCTCATACTCCGAGAGAATCTTATCGGCTTCGGCATCCGGGTGAGCCCCCAGAACAAAGCAGAGCTGCCTTTCCTCCCCGGGTTCCAAATCCAGATCGGCCTGCAGCACGCCGGCGGAATTTCCTCCGTAATTCGGAACGTTTCCGCAGTCGCCGCGCTCCACCGCGATCGGATTGGCATAGCTTCTGTAAGGCCCGACAAACTCTTCCCGGTCGCCGCACCAGGAGGAAACCGGCGCGCCCGCGAGGCCGAAAAAGCGTTCCTCCCCATTTGACCCGTCCGCATTTCTGCGGCAGCATTCGTTGTGCAGCTGGAGAATGCGGTTCCGGTGAAAGCATGTGCGGGTAATAAACTGCGTGTACTGCAAATTGACGGCGTCCTGCTCATAATTGCCGTCGTTTGTGAATTCCGCGCAGCCGAACACGGAAACAGCTCTCTTCCGGCCGCCTTCATTCCGGATTTTCAGCCGCCATACCTCGTAAGTTTTGCCGAGCGGAACCAGATAAAGCGTTTCGGTCGAAATACCGGAGTAAGACGACGAAATCACGGTATAGGAAAGTCCGTGGCGGCACTCACTCCGGTATAAATCCAGAGGCTTGCCGACGGGCTGCCAGGAACCGGACCAGTAGTCCCCGCTCTCACGGTCGCGGACATAAATGTACCGCCCCGCCTGATCGGCCGGGACGGAGTTGAAACGGTACCGCAGCAGCCTGCCGTTCGCGCCTGAGCGAACAAAGCTGTAGCCGCCGGCCTGATTGGAAATGATCGCTCCGTATTCAGGCGATCCAAGATAGTTGGCCCACGGCTCCGGCGTATCCGGTTTGGTGATGACATACTCCCTGCAGGTATCGTCGAAGTAACCATATTTCACGGGAAGTCCCCCCTTTTCAATTCGACGGCCGCCTTGCTTTTACAGCCGCCTCATCCATTATAAGGGAAGATCTTCCTTCCTACAATATGCCGAATACGAAAATTTACGAAACCTGACGGTTCAGCGGACGTGTTTTCCGTTTCAGCCATTCGAGCGTTTCTCCGGTCAGCAAAGGCGACAGAAGTTGACAGACGCGGCTGTGGTACTCGTCAAGCCACAATATTTCATCCTTGGTCAGCAGCTCCGGCAGAATGGGGGCCGTGTCGATCGGGAAACAGGTCAGAATTTCAAACCGCAGAAAGCGGCCGTACTCGTTTTGCATTGCGTCGGTGACCAGCATCAGGTTTTCCGTCCGGATCCCATGCTTTCCCTCTTCGTAAATGCCCGGCTCATTGGTAATATTCATGCCGCTTTTCAGAACGACGTCGTTCTTCGGCCGGATGCTCTGCGGTCCCTCGTGAACCCCGCCGAACATTCCGACTCCGTGCCCGGTGCCGCAGCGGTAGTCAATGCCGTGTTTTTGAATCTGGCCGCGGCAGACCATGTCGACGCCCCCGCCCGTCGTCCCTTCCAGGAATACGGCCGAAGCCAGAGCGATGTGGGCTTTCAGCACCCAGGTGTAGTGCCTCTTTTCTTCCTCTGTCACAGGTCCCAGGGCGAACGTGCGGGTAATATCGGTCGTCCCCTCCGGGTACTGCCCGCCGCTGTCGATCAGCAGCAATCCTCTTTTTTGCAGCGTTTTACAGGTTTCCGGCTTCGGTGAATAGTGCATCATGGCGGCGTTCTCTTCGTAAGCCGCGATGGTTGCAAAGCTTTCCCCTTTGTTATGCGTCTGGCGAGCTCTCGCTTCCCGCAGGAGGTCGCAAACCGTGCATTCGGTGACCGTCTCGCCCTGCTCCAGCCTTTTTTCCAGGTCGGCGCAGAACTCCGCCATGGCGCAGCCGTCGCGGACATGCGCGATTCTGAAATTCTCAATTTCCGTCCGGTTTTTTACCGCTTTCAAGCGTATGACAAGGTCGGAGCCCTTCTGAATCCGGCAGCTTGGATTTTCCTTCAGGATATGGAACAGTTCATAATTGATGCAGTCCGGATCGACCCGCACGGTTTTCTGTCCGCCGATCTTCTTTAAGTACGGCTCGATTTCGTCATAAGGCCGAACGGTTACCCCGTTCTGTTCCAAATATGCCGCAACCCCCGGCTGAAAGCGGGACGAGTCGATGAAAAGGACCGCGCTGTCCTGAAAGACGGCGGCGTACGACACCGCCATCGGATTATATTCGATATCGGACGCACGGAGATTGCAGAGCCACGCGACGCACTCCAGCTTTGAATAAATCTGGCCGTCCGCACCTTCCTGTTTCAACCCCGCGCGGACCTGCTCCAGCTTCTGCGCGCAGGAAAGGCCCGCGTACTTCTCTCCGTGCAGGTAAACTTCCGTTGCCGGAGGGAGCGGTCGGTTCTTCCAAAGCGGAGTAATCAGGTCCGCGGAACGGACCTGAATCCCCTTTGCGGCAAACTTCTCTTCCATGGATTCCACGTCCGAAGCAGGGAGCATCCGCCCGTCAAAGCCGACCGTGTCGCCCTTTTGAAGAATTCCCAAAAGAAATTCCGGATAGGTCTGCACGCCGCCGACGCCCATGCGGAACAATTCGATTCCGCTGCCGGTAAGCTGGCGCTCCGCCTGAATAAAATATCTGCCGTCCGTCCAAAGCCCGCAGCGTCCGCGCAGAACCGCCAGCGTTCCAGCAGAACCCGTGAAACCCGAAAAATATTTGCGCGCCTGCCAGAAATCCGGCACATATTCCCCCATATGCGGATCAGAGGATGGAATAATATATGCCGAAAGACCGTTTTGAGTCATCTGCTCCCGCAGCGCCGCTATTCTGTCCTGAATTTTCTGCATGTCACAATCGCTTCCCATTTATCAATAATAAAAAAAGTATAGGCTCCGCGGCGCGGTCTGTCAAGAATCCGTTTCCTGCCGCACTTGTTATTTAGTCTGTGGAATGATATAATGAGCCATATGATTCCATGAACGGGAGGGTCTGGATTGAGAATACAGGAATCGGGAGAAAATTACCTTGAAACCATTCTGATTTTAAAAAATCGAAACGGATTTGTCCGTTCCATCGACGTTGCCAACGAACTGGGCTTTACCAAAGCCAGTGTCAGCCGTGCCATGAGCATTTTAAAAGAAGCCGGTCTTCTTGTCATGGAGCAGAACGGAAACCTTGTATTGACCGATTCCGGCGCGAAAAGGGCTGCCGCGGTCTATGAGCGGCATACTCTGATCGCCAAATTTCTGGAGCTGACGCTGGGCGTCGACCATGAGACGGCGGTTCAGGATTCCTGTCGGATTGAACACATCATCAGTGAAAAAAGCTTTCAGCTGATTAAAAAACATGTGGAAGATCACCCGGAAACCGTATGAACCGCCACAGACAGGAGGATTCCCCATGAGCTATCGCTCTTTGCGCTGCCCGCACTGCGGCAGGGAGCTGCAGGTTCCGGAAGACGCCGAAAAAATCGTCTGCATGTTCTGCGCGCAGCCGATCGAGCTGAACTTAGCGCCCGGCCCGTCCGTCCGTCTGGGCGAGGCGGTCCGGCTGCTTCCGCCTGAGACCTTTTCCACCGTCATCCGCTTTGACGGGCTGAACGCGAAAAACTATCCCGGCAAGTTTGAGTCTTATCGGGATGCGCTTGGTCCCGCCCTTCAGGCTTATCTGAAGGAAGAAGCGGCCTACGGCGAAGAAGCCGCCGAGTTTTTTTCCGACGCCCTGATCGACGGCTTCGAACAAAAAGGGAAAACCATCCGGCAAACCGCCGCAAACGCGTTCGATCTTCGCATCTCTATCACTTCGCTCACGATTCCCGCCATACTTGATTTAAACACGCCCGCCGCGGACCGGCTGGCGGATCTTTTCCTGAAAAAGTGGAACTCCGCCCATAAAAAGCCGCTCGGCAAAGCCACCTTCTCCACCATTCAGAGCGGATTCCGCAGCAAGCTCTGTTTTATCACGACGGCTGTCTGCACCGAACTCGGCAAAGGCGACGACTGCGAAGAATTGCAGATTTTGCGCCGTTTTCGAGACGAATACCTGTTAAAATCCCCCGGGGGAACGGCAAAGATCAGCGAATATTACCTGCTCGCTCCCTTCATCGTCGGCGCGGTGGAAGCCTCCGGCAGATCGAAGCCGGAGTGGAACCGGGTTTACCGGAAGCATCTCCTGCCCTGCCTCTCCGCGCTGAAAAAGGACCGGCCCCGGCAATGCGAACAGCTTTATGAAAATATGATGTCCGAGCTTGAGACAAAATGGCTTAAATGAACCTCCGCCGGCTAAGCCGGCGGAGGTTCATTTTTAATGTTCATTTTGCTGTGTCAAGTGGTTTCTTCCCAGTCGACAACTTCCTTAACAGCCGGATGCCGCGCTTCATCCATGAGTTTCAGCATCTCAAGCGCACTGCGGAAATTCTTCGTTTTTTCTTTTTCGACCCAGGTAATGCTGCCCTGCCAGGATGCGTTCTGCCGGAATTTAATGTGCACCAGAAAAGTAGCCCTGTCCTGCTGTAATGCCGTATCGATCTCCGATTCCATGAAGTTCTCCACCTTTCTGACAAACGTTTTCGAGTACTTGGATTCAAAACTCCGGCTTTTAAACGACGCCTGCGGAAACTGCATACTGTCGCACAGACGATCCATCGCAAGGAGGAGTTCGGTTTCGCTGTTAAAGTTATAGACCTTTCGGTAAAAGCCGCTGTAAAGGCGTCCGGTCAGTTTGCTGTCCTGAGCACTGTCCAGAGAAACTAAAATCTGCGCAGGTGAAAGTTTTTCTTTTCTGTTTGTCATTAACATTTCTTTCACTTTCCATATTTTCCGTTTTTTTCATTATATCTGATTTTGGTTCGCTCATGGGCGCTGATTTTCGCTTAAAATCTCTTCCTGGATGAAATCCGGAAAGAAGAGCCAGATTTTCCTACAGACTTCCACCATTCTTTCGAACGCGATTATGAATCCAACGCACGAAGAGTCGTCCGTTTTAAAAGGTAAAAGAGCAGTATGCTCGCCATCAGAGAAATCCCCTCCGCAATGGGAAAAGCATACCATACCGCTTCCAGCCCGATCTTAGACAAAAGGTACGCGCAGGGCAACAGCACGCCAATCTGTCTCAGAAGCGAAATGGTCAGGCTTTTGATTCCGTCTCCAACCGCCTGAAAAGTCGTGGAAAAGACAATACCGAACGCAGCGGGCAAAAAGCAAAGCGATATGGTGCGCAGCGCAGGTACTCCGATTTCAAGCATTCTGTCGGACGCGTTGAAAATCAGCAGGAGCTTGTCTGTAAACAGCCAGAATCCGGCCACCCCGACCGCCATGATGGCCGCCGCAATGATGCAGCCGATTTTGACGGCGCTGAGCAGTCGGCCCTTGTTTTTTGCTCCGTAGTTATACCCCATCACGGGCATCAGCCCCTGATTCAAACCGAAAACCGGCATAAAAACAAACGACTGCAGCTTAAAATATGCACCAAAAACCGCAACCGCAGTCTCGGTAAATCCGATCAGGATTGCATTCATACCGACCACCATCGCAGAGCCGGTGGACTGCATCACAATAGCAGGCAGCCCGACCGCGTAAATATTCCGGATGACGTTCCAGCTGACATGAAACCCCCTGAATTCAATTCTGACTTCATGCTCCCGGAAAAAAAGCACCAGCAGTCCGACGCACATCGAAAGAATCTGCGCAATCACGGTCGCAATCGCCGCCCCCTTCACGCCGTATGCGGGCACGCCGAACAGTCCGAAAATAAAAACCGGATCCAGCAGCATATTGCCGACGGCGCCAACCAGCTGAAAAAGCATTGGAAACACCATATTGCCGGTCGCCTGCAGAATTTTTTCAATATTGATTTCAATACAGGCCCCAAAAGAATATACGCAGACAATATTCATGTATACGGACCCCATGCTGACAATTTCGGGGTCTGAAGTAAAAGCGCGGAGAAACGGTTCGGATAAAAACAGGCCGACAAACAGAAAAAGCAGACCGTTCGCGAATCCAAGCAGCAGGCCGTGCGTTGCAGCCCGGTCCGCCTCTTCTCTGCGGTTTTCCCCCAGCCGGCGCGCAATCAGCGAATTCAGTCCGACTCCGGTGCCCACCGCAAGCGCGATCAGGAGCGTCTGAACCGGAAAAACCAGCGATACGGCAGTCAGCGCATTTTCGCTGATCTGCGCGACAAAATAACTGTCGACTATGTTGTATAATGCTTGAACCATCATGGACAGGATTGCCGGAACGGACATTGAAATGATCAAGGGGAAAACGGGCATGGCGCCCATTTTATTCTGTCTAGTTTCTTCCAAGTGAATTGCCCTCCTTTAAGTATCTTTTATTGTATCTGATTCCGGCAAAACTTACAACTAGATAAAAAAATAAGGTTTCGGAAAATCGGCTCCGCCGTTAGTCCGGCAAATAAAGAACGGGCGGCAGCTGTTTCCTGAAAGATCAAAACGGACTTGCAACAATCCGGGGCCGTCCCGCATATACTGTCTGTACACGATTCCAAGGGGGCGAATACCATGTTTGGCGCATTTTTGGGGCTTGCACTATCCGGCTTCCTTTTTCTGGTGCTTCACGTTACCGGCTCCGGTTCTTTTCCCCGTCCGTTAACAGCGCAGGAAGAAAAGGATTGCCTGGAAAAAATGAAGAAAGGGGATCAAAAAGCAAAAGCGAAGCTGATCGAACACAACCTACGGCTGGTTGCCCACATCATCAAAAAGTATTACTCCAGTTCCAGCGAACAGGACGATCTGATTTCCATCGGCACGATCGGGCTGATCAAGGCAGTCAACACATTCGACAGTTCCAAGGGCATTCGTCTTTCCAGCTATGCCGCAAGATGTATTGAAAATGAAGTGCTGATGTATTTTCGTTCCTCCAAAAAAAGCGCGCAGGATATTTCCATCAACGAGCCGATCGACACGGACAAAGACGGCAACACCTTGACGCTGATCGATATTATGGCAACGGAGGACAATATCATTGACAACCTGGACTATAAGATGAAATCCGAACAGCTGAAAAAATACATAGACAATGTTCTCACTCCCCGTGAAAGAACCATTATCAGATTGCGGTACGGCCTGGACGGCATCGATCCGCTGACTCAGAGGGAGGTCGCGCAAAGGCTTGGCATTTCCCGTTCCTATGTATCGCAGCGCGCCTAATGTAAGCGCTCGATATTTTGGTCTGTTCTAGTCTCTTGCTTTAGATTAGCGCAAGACCCGCATTGGAAAGATAATGTAATAAGGCCCGATTGACTGGTGCGTAGTTGGAATGTGATATACAAAAGCAGTCCGTTTCCAAGAGAGACGGACTGCTTAAAATGGCATTGAATTTCAATTGGTCACCTTAATTTTGAAAAAATCATGAAAGTCAGGTCCGTTGTGAACAGTTGAACCATGAGAAGGACTTTATTATGGAATACTTGCAATACTCTTGCCAAATTGAAAGTTGAACGCTATCGAAAGCGTGGGGCCATATTTATTATTTTCAATGGCGTTGATCGTTTGTCTTGAAACATTGCGCATCTTCGCCAGCTCTTCTTGTAATATGTCCTTTTCTTTTCTGTAATGCCTTATGTTGTTTTTCATTTACGAATCGGTTTATCTATATAGATTAATGTTTAGCGGAATTGACATGGCAGCCAATAAGTGATAGGATAAAGAAAACAAAATATGTTGCGGGGGAACTCTTATGAGTTGAGAAGGTTAAAACCTGACCCTTTGAACCTGTCAGTTAACACTGGCGTAGGGAAGCAATTCATTATACGGAACAATGAATAAGTGCTTTTCTTACAGAAGGAGGGCACTTTTTTATTCTATAAAACCGAATACGTTGCGGGGGGACTCAAACGGATGCTGTCCGCACGAGTTGAGAAGGTAAAATCTGACCCTTTGAACCTGTTAGTCAATACTGACGTAGGGAAGCAAATCGACGTGATATAAGGATGCTTGCTGAACTCAGCAGGCATCCTTGTTTATTCAGAAAGGTAAGTGAGAAGCATGCCGTTGAGAAGATCACGAAAATGGGTGCGATCGCGGCGTACGCCGGCCGACATCGCCAAAGGCTTGAAAGGTGCCCGCGAAGCCGGCTACCGCTTGAGTGAAGCCCGCCGAAAGCTTGGTTGGGAGGAAACATTCCGGCTTTTCCTCGATGGGGAAAAAACAAAGGCATATTACAAAAGCGTTCCGCCGGAGGATCAGCACAGCTGTTCCATAGCGGAAAAATGTGCGCACTGCTCACTATGAACCGGATGCTGGACGGGCTGGATGCGGAACTGAACTCCGCAGGGAAAAAGTAAAAGAAAAAAAGAATAAATGGGTGCCTGTCTGTGGGTAACAGACTGAATTGCGGGTTGACCGCAGGGCTGAGATTATACCATAAAACTTGATCTGGGTAATACCAGCGGAAGGAAGAATAGGAAATGATCAGTAAGGAGAACATTCAAAACCGGATGATTCAGGCGGTGGAAACCGTAAAGCGGACGAATCCTATGGCAGGATCAATCACCAATTCTGTGACGATCAATTTTGTAGCCAATGCTCAGCTTGCAGTCGGCGGCTCAGCCGCTATGGTCTACCTGCCCGATGAGGGTGAATTTCTGGCGAAAGCCGGCGCAGCTACCTACATAAACGTCGGTACCCTTTTGCCGGTTTATGAGCAGACTTTACCCCGCACAGCCAAAGTCCTGCACGATCTGAGTAAGCCATGGGTTCTGGACCCGGTCGCGGCCGGTTTCGGCTTGCTTAGGACGGAACTGCTCAGACAATATAAAGAGTATAAGCCCAGCGTGATCAGAGGGAACGCTTCGGAAATTATCGCATTGGCCGGTTTGTGGGGATTGGACGGCAGTTCGGAGGAATCCCATGTCCGCGGTGTCGATTCTACGGATTCGGTAATTGCCGCAAGGGCGGCGGCTGTCGCGCTGGCCAGGTGGACAGGCGGAGCTGTGGCCGTATCGGGCAAGACGGATTTGATCACCGACGGTTCCGTCATAGCCTTCTCTCAGGGAGGGTCGCACTTTATGGAAAAAATCACCGGGTCGGGCTGTTCCCTGGGTGGAGTCGTCGCGGTCTATGCAACGGCCGCCTCACCGTTTATTGCAGCGCTTACTGCTTCCTCCGTGTACAATTTAGCGGGGAGCCGTGCTGAAAATGAAGTGGACGGTCCCGGAAGTTTTCAGACTCGGTTCCTCGACGAACTGTATAAAGCAACCGCAGTGGAAATTGCCAACAACCCGTTTGAAATTGAGGAGGTTTAATCTATGAATGCACTGATTGCAGTCGCAATCGCGCCCTGCGGCATAGGTGACGAGCTCGCGCCCGAAGTAGCCGAAGTCGTGAAAGTAATTCGTGAGTCAGGCTTACCGAATCATACGACGTCCATGTTTACAGAGATCGAAGGCGAGTGGGATGAAGTGATGAAGGTTGTAAAAGACGCAACCTTCGTGCTTGCCGGCAAAGGTATCCGCACGGAAGTTGTTCTGAAAGCCGATATACGTCCCGGTTTTACAGACATGATGAATACCAAGGTCGATAAAGTCAACGGTATTTTGGGAGGACAAAATGAGCGTCAGAAATAAATTGGACATTTCAGCATACTTTGTCGTGGGGCCTGAGAATACGAAAGGCCGGCCCGTTGTGCCGATCATTCAGGATGCGGTTGAGGGCGGCTTCACATGCCTGCAGATCCGTTCAAAAACCGTCTCGGCACGCGAGCTGATTCAGCTAACCCATCGGGCTTCCGAGGTGATCGCGCAAGCCGGTAAGTCGGATACGGTAGCACTGCTGGTGGACGACCGTCTTGACGTTGTCCTGGCGGCGAGAAAACAAGGGATAAAAGTGGATGGAATCCACGTTGGGCAGTCCGATATCCCGGTGGAAGTCTGCCGGGAATACCTGGGCGACGATTCCATCGTTGGTTTATCAGCCCGAACGCATGAATTATTTGAGTACATCAAAACGGCGGATGTCAGTCAAATTGATTATTTTGGCGCCGGACCGCTGCATGAAACAAAGACAAAACCGGACTGCGGGCTCAATTTGGATGGGAAAGTGATCACCAGAAGTTTCGACGATATTGCAAAGCTTGCCAAACTCAGCCCGATTCCCGTCGTAGTCGGCGGAGGTGTTAAGCTTGCTGATATACCTCAGCTTGCTGAAACCGGAGTCGATGGTTTTTTCGTGGTATCCGCAGTGTCTGAAGCCGATAATCCAAAGTTAGAAGCCGCCAAGCTGGTTGATACCTGGAAGTCCCATACACCCCTAAAGAGGTGATACGCAGCAAAAGCCGCTGATCCATCCTATCACAAACTACGTTGCGGTCAGCTTCAACATCACGCCGGCCATCGGAGCATTCCCGGTCATGGCCGACGATATCGGAAACGTGGAGGCCATCGCTTCGATTTCCCAGGCTATATTTTTTAGAAACGAGATAACATTAATTTTTTCATTGCAAATGCGGAAGGCGTCGGACGCTGAATTTTAAAGCCGCGATTTTTGACCTGGACGGGACGCTGATCGATTCCATGGGCGCATGGAGAAATTGATATTGATTTTTTGGAGAAACGTAATCTGCCTATGCCTGGAACTCCTTTTTTGAATGTCTCGACACCATTCCTTTTAAAGGAGTCCCAATGACTTTCTATACTTTCGCGAATTTGCGAACTTTATTGTACTCTATCGGTACTGTTTCTAACAATACTGCAAAATAACCTATAGAAGATTGATTTTTGAAAAGTCGATATCACCGTTTTCTTTCAGCAGGGACTTTTCGCAGTGTACCGCTTCGACTTTCCCGATAAACATTTCGTGGGACCCGGTCATGATGGAATCGACAACCGAGCACTCGATGTTGACTGGGCAGTCCTCCAAAATCGGGGCGTTAACTTTTTCGCCTTCCGCGACGGCCGCGCCGCATTTCGCCAGTTTATCCTCGTCCCGCCCGCTGTGACTGCCGAGGTAATCAAACATTTCCTTCTGCTCCACGCCGACGAGATTGACAACAAAGCACTTCGTTTCCTTGACCATATGGTAGGAATACCTAGATGGGACGATCCCGACCATCACCATTGGTGGGGCATAACTGCAGTTTCCGCAGTAAGCCACGGCAAGCGCATTGTTTTTTCCGTCCGCTCCCCGGCATGACACAAGGATTTTCGGCGCGGGCTGAAGGCAGGATTTCATGTTTGCATTTGCTTTTTTCATTGTAAAAGACTCCTTTTTAATATTTTAAACAGCTGAGGTAAATATGCTTTCGCGCAGCTTGCTCATCGGGTTCTGCGTTGCTAAAGTAAGATATTATTGGCACGGCTAAATCCCCCCTATCGGCTTTCCAAGCATATATCATCAACGCACATTCGATCCTTTTTTCTGCAAGGTACAACTGAGGTCGTTTGGCTGATCAATACTTCCGTTTTTTAATCGCGCAAATTTCAATTAAACCTATGCCGTGCAAAGGTTTTTTCTTTTGAATATTCAGGTTTTTAAAATAATGAATCGTACTTTGCAGACACTGA
This sequence comes from Caproicibacter fermentans, assembly GCF_009746625.1. Taxonomy (GTDB): domain Bacteria; phylum Bacillota; class Clostridia; order Oscillospirales; family Acutalibacteraceae; genus Caproicibacter; species Caproicibacter fermentans. Next base: position 156,283 of record NZ_VWXL01000014.1, on the reverse strand, counting down.
GGTTTCTCATTTTTTAAATGCTTGGACTTTTTCCGGACCCACGGAAGTTTGTGCTTATATAGCGCCCTGATACCCGTCCCTGCCAATATAATCATCGATTTTAAACGGATCAATTAAGCCCCTGTTACGCATAAATGACGCTCTTTCCAGTCGGACAGGAAGGCATAAACATTGATGGGATGGAAGCTGAATTTACTTTTCGGAGCCATGACGCCAGCAATTTCTTCTGCAAAATTTATTTTTGCAGTTTTGTCTGCATACGACCCTATTAGAACCGCATTCCGGGCAGGAGTATTTTCCGTTTTTGATGGATTCCAGATTCTCATAACTTTCCATCCATTCTTTACCGCAATCCAGACACTGAACCGGACAAATGTTTCTGGTGAAATTCCCGCCTTCTATATGAATCGTTTTTCCGTTTATCAGACTGTCAGCGATTTTTTCTCTCGCTGACAAAAGAATGCGCTGAAAGGTTGGACGGGAAACTTGCATTTTTTCAGCACACTCTGTCTGCTCAAGTCCTTCAAGATCTTTCAGGCGGATAGCCTCCAGTTCTTCAAGTTTTAATATGTTATCCGGGATATCATCCAGATTTTTATCCGAAGGAATAAAATAGGGTATGGTAGGTATATTTTCAATTTTTCTCCATTTTGTGGGCCTTGCCAAAATATCAGCTCCGTTTCATCTTTCTCACCTTAGATACTTTCAGTATGCTTAAAAACATATTCGTTTAAACAAACGCCAAGCTTTTGGGAAATCATCTCGCATTTTGCTTTTAAGAGAAAGAAAATCGGTTTACCACAACCCGAAAGGGCTTCAAAATTCCCCTGTCCCTTGCTTATTATAATATCTGCGCATTCAAAAGTATGTAAAAACTCCTCGCTGCAGTCTTCCAGGACAGCCCCTGGCGCGCTGCATCCGGTCGAAATAATCTTTGTATAATCAGCCAGACCGGAAGCATAAGCATCTTCGACTGTCGCATCGTTAATGACCGGCTCGCTTCTAACTGCATAGGTAGTGTCAAGAGGAAAAAGACGCTCGGCCAACACACGGTCAAAAACAGTCTCCCCCGCGTTATCGCCAATAATCAGCAGGCTTTTAGCGGTTTTCAGCTTGTCTTGAAAATGTCCGAGATCACATATTGAAAAATCTTTTCGCAGTTCTTCTTCGATACATTCCATCATTCTCCCATTATTGTTGATTGCCGAATCTATAATATTCCCGGTGGCTGCAATTTTAAGTGCCCAATAAAGACTATTCTGTTTGCTCTTTAAAAAGCCAAGAAGATCAGGCAATATTTTTTTTGCTGCATTGATGTCTCTTTTTTTAATTTCCGCATAAGGGTCTTTTACACAAGTGTGTTTTTTTACCGCCCGGTGGATTGCTTTACACAAGTCAGGCGAGGATTTATATTCTTTATAATGTGATAGAATCCGAATGGAATCTTCCATTATCTTTTCCTGTAAATCAGTCTGATCCGTTGCCAAGCGGGATGCTTCCAGCGCTTGCCGCAACATGCAGGGAAGGCAGTCAAGTAATATTTCCATTGAATCCCTCTTATTTATAATTTATTTTTATAGTAACTATCCGATAAATAAACCGCGCCTAAGGGATTATGCGCTAAAATCCTGTCCTTTACAGCAAATACGGTAATTGGAGCATCGGAGTATTTGATAAACAAGGAATCATGCCCGACACACAGGCCCAACATAATGTTTAATTCTGTTTTAGATTTATTTAGAAAAACCGCTTGCCCAATCGGATTGCACATTGGTTCATAAGTCCCCGGGCGATTCTTTTGGGAATCCTGAATGCCCAAAAACTCTTTTGGAACGCTTCCGTTTTTACAGATTACGGAGAATACTTCAAAGCCATGATTTTTTAGGATGGAGCAGAAAATCTGCGCTTCTTTGCTGAGCCCAATGCAAAAAGCGATTCCTAATCTGTGAAATTGACATCTTTGCGCAAAATCAATAATTTCTTCCAATCTTGTTTTTTTACAGTATCCTTCTGATTCTACCAAAGCGGAGTTATACGCAAGCTTCGCGATTTCCGGATCTTGATACTTTTTCTTGATGTTCTCAATCTCATTTGTTTCCCGACAAGGGCAATTTTGAGGGGCGTTCTCTAAATCTCCGGTTCTGCAAGAATGTTTTTGACAAAATGCGCACGTATCCATATTTGTTCTTCCTTTTTATACAGTAAAAACGGGATAAACCATATTTACATTATGTTAGCCCAATGGTAAACATATGTCTATGAAGACTATCGTTTATCACTTATTTCGGATATTCTTTCTGTAAAACTTTTTCCCTCATAAGAAAATTCAAGCAGTTTGCCTTGTTTCACCATACCCAATCCGCTTTCATTAAATCGTTCTTTCCATCATCCATCCACAGAAGCGACGCATTTGTGATGACGGCTATTTTGACATGAATTTGTTTCAGCAGGTTAATCTCAGTTCCCAGATTAATGTCGAGAGTGGGCTCCCCATCGGGAACAAAAGAAAAATAATCGGCGTGCCTATTTTGGCTGTTAAGTTGTTTCATCTTTAGTTCTGCTTCGTGAAAATACACTTCGGTCTGTAAAATATCTGTCTAACAGCCCGCATTTTATCTGTTCTTCCGAGCTGACAGTAAATACAGGAATAGAGCAGATCTTCGGCGGGATATTATTGATGCCAATGCTCTGGCCCAGACGTCTTGACGGTACAGGTCCATATACGATCATTTACGATTAAACCCCCGGTAAATCACTTTGTTTTATAATTGTACCAGGTATCATCTTATCTATAAATAATATTCCGTCAAGATGATCAATCTCATGGCAAAGAGCACGCGCCAGCAGCCCTGAGCCCTCCAAATCATACGGCCTTCCGTTTTCGTCAAGCGCTTTAACAATAACTTTTTCAGGACGTTTTACCTTGCCGTAAATGCCTGGAACACTCAGACAGCCTTCTATTTCCTGTTGTTCACCTAGCGCTTTAACTATTACGGGATTAATGAGTTTAATAAGTCCATTTCCATCGTCTATGACTATAACTCTGCGCAAAACACCTACCTGGGGAGCCGCTAATCCGGCACCATTAGAATGATACATGGTTTCAGCCATATCTTCAAGCAAGGTTCGTGTTCTGAAATCGACTTTTTCAACAATTCTTGCTTTTTTTCGTAAAATATCATCTTTCTGATCATTCATAATGTTTCGCAGAGCCATAGATATCTACCCTTTTCATAAAATCGACTTATGCGAAAAAGGCAGGGAAAACCTGCCTTTTCTGATAAATAAAAAACTATTTGGTATCTTCAGTTCCAAGAAGGCGCTTTTTATGGACACATTTAAATACCCATATACGAAAATCAACTTGAACAGGTACATACGATACTTATTAGTCTATACACATGATTATATTAGTACTATTATAAGCATATGTCAATAACTATATGCAAGAAATGAGTTTGTATGTGGTCAAAATAAATTTTGGTAACGCGACAGCGTCATCCGAAAAACCGGACATCACAGTCAGCTCCTCATCTAAAGTTTCGACTGAAAAGCCAATCATCGCCGTGACAATCGTTCCGGAGCAGACTTTTGTTAAAGCGGTTTGCGGAGATTTGGCTGAAGTGATTACTATGGTTCCTCCCGGAAACAGTCCTGAAAACTATGAACCCACCCCGGAAGAAATGAAAAAGTTGGAGAGCCTTGAAAATCGTCGGATTTCCGAGCTGTCCGGCGGTGAATTTCAACGGATGCTGATTGCGCGTGCGCTGGCTGTAAATCCAAAGCTTCTGCTTTTAGACGAACCAACCGCCAGTGTGGACGCTGCTTCACGAGATCAAATATATACTCTGCTGGCGGAATTAAATAAAAGTATGACCATTATACTTGTCACGCACGATCTGTTTGCCATTTCCTCTCATGTTCACAGGCTGGCCTGTCTTATGAGTTTAAACGTCTAAGTCACAAGCATTATTTATTTTGTCTCGGGTGCAATAAAGTTCTGGCAATAAACCGTTGCCCTTTGGGTAATTATGAAGAATCCCTTGCAAAAGAAACAAACTATATTATTTCAGGGCATAAACTGGACATCTACGGCTACTGTCCAAAATGCCGGGAAAAGTATGCGCATAAGGAGGAAACGTGCGTAAAAAAGCGACAACGGCATGGCTGGGATCAAAGCTGAAATCCGACGGCCTGATAACAGCGTGAAAGAACCCTTTTTATTCTAATTGCTATATTAGCCGGGCTTGGCCCCTACTAATTGAGTTTATTACCCAAACCATATTTAGTACTTTGCGTGTCTTATCATGTGCTGTACGGGAGAAGGCGTATAGAACGCTTTCTTTTTTTATAGAATAGTTGTTGACATATGCCCATAATAGAGTTATTATAATTATGGGCATAGGCTTATAACTAATTATGACAGGTGAAAATTAAAGGAGATGGTTTTATGGCGGCAAAGGTAAATGAAAAATGCGTTGGTTGCGGAAGCTGTGAAAGCGCTTGTCCAGTGGAAGCGATAAAAGTTGAGAACGGCATGGCGAAAGTAAGCGACGACTGCATTGAATGCGGAGCGTGCGTCAGCGAATGCCCGGTAGAAGCAATCAGCATATAATTGAGGTACCAAGCGGCGCTTATCTGGCTTATCGCTGGTTTAATCGCAACAAAATAAGATAGGTTAAAATGTTGGAAATCAGGAAGGAGAATTTACTATGCCAAGAGGAGACGGAACGGGCCCGATGGGAATGGGGCCTATGACGGGACGTGGAACAGGCTATTGCAGAGGATTTGCAACGCCGGATTACGCAAATCCGGTTCGATTCACGGGAGGATTTGGATGCGGTTTCGGACGCGGATTTCGCAGGATGTTCTATGCGACCGGAATGCCCGGATGGGCACGCTACGGATATTCCGCATACAAGGGAACAAACGCAGCCGCATTTGATGAGAAAACAAATCTAACCAATCAGGCTGAATTTTTGGAAAATCAACTTCAGCAGGTAAAGAAACGGCTTTCCAGCCTGAACGGAGAAGCCGAATAACTTTCGGTTAACATTGACGCAACGGTCTGGTATTATTACTATTGGAACTGTTGATGTTGATATGTCTTTGACATGTTCACCATCCGGTCAGATTTCTTAATGTAGAAAGAAACGCCTTTTATATCATTACAACAAACACCCCTTGCATCTTTGAATTACAGATTGCAAGGGGTGTTCTTAGATAATAAACCTTACCCGGATTGCGAGAAAAAACAGTCAATTCAAAACGGCAGGCAAAACAAACGAGCATGTTTCCACATACCAGATGCCTCAGATTTTGATTCATATTTGCGTAAGCCCGGCCCATGCGCAACAGCACATTTTAAAAAGCGTTTACACGGTACCAGATTAAATAAGTGATATCAGCTGTTAAAAAGCACTGGATTCCGGTGCTTTTTCTTTTATGGACACGCAGAAAAATTTCCGCCTGCGCATATCTATAAAACATAGTTCTGAAGGAGGTGTTTGACATGAGCGCCCATAACATATCTGTGGATTGCCGTTATACGCAGGGTGGGGAGGACTTTCGGATTTTGCTGTTCCAATCGTTCCGCTTTTTTCTCGAAAGAGAGCTTAAAAATAACAATTTCAGACTTGCTTTCTCAAAAGCGGCCCGCCTATAATGTCCATGATGAATGGTTGCTTATTTGCGGAGGTATGACATGTACCTGGAAATAAGCAACCCGGTGGATTATCATGCGGGACTGTACATCAGACTTTCAAAGGAGGATGAAAGAGAAGGACAATCCGAAAGCGTAACCAATCAGCTGTCCCTGCTTACCGCTTTCGCGAAAGAGCACAAACTGTGCGTGTTTGATACCTATATCGATGACGGATGGAGCGGAACAAACTTCGACCGACCGGCTTTCCAGCGCATGATTGCGGATATCGAAGCAAAAAAGGTCAATATGGTAATTACAAAGGACTTGTCCCGTCTCGGCCGCGATTATATCATGACCGGCCATTACATGGAGCGGTATTTTCCGGAAAACCGGGTCCGCTACATCTCCCTGCTTGATGGAATCGACACCGGAATTGAGAGTACGGCAAACGACATCACTCCTTTTCGCGCCATCATGAACGACATGTACGCCAAGGACATCTCCAAAAAAATCAAGAGCGTCAAGCATGACAAACAGCGTAAGGGGCTCTTTATCGGAGGGAAACCGCTTTACGGTTACAAAATGGCGGAGGAAAAGAATAAAATTGTTATTGATGAAGAGGCGGCCCCCATGGTGCGGCGCATCTTCGACATGGCGCTGGAGGGGCTGTCCTGCCGCCAAATTGCAGCCCGGCTCAATGAGGAAAAAGTGCCGACGCCGGCAATTTATGCCGGACTGAATCAAGGACGTACCGGACCATACGCCGGAATGTGGTACAGCGAGCGAATTTCCGACATGCTCCAAAATGAGACGTATATTGGTAACATGGTGCAGGGGCGATCCAAGAAGATCAACTACAAGTCGAAGAAATGCGTCCGTCAGCCTCGGGAGAACTGGATTGTGGTAGAAGGCACTCACGAGCCTTTGATCGGCCGGGATGCCTTTGATAAGGTGCAGCAGCTGTTGGGAAGCCGTAAGACCACCCGTTCACGGACCTACGATTTTTTGCTCAAGGGACTTATCTACTGCCACGAATGCGGTTATCCGCTGGCCGTCATCAACCGTCCAAACGCAAGAGGCGAAGACTGCCTTTACTTTGTTTGCCGCACCTACCAGCGCTTCACAAAGGCAGGTGTTTGCACCTGCCATTCCATCAAGGAACAGACCGTCACACAAGCCGTTATCGAAAAGGCACGGGAGGTCTGCGAGAACTATGTGCGGACTGAAGAGCTCCTTCCTGCGGCGGAAAAGGCAGTAGAAGAAGCCAATCAGGCGAGCAGTCAAGAGAAGGAGGCCGCGACGCTTAAGGCGAAAATCGAGAGCCTGACGGCGCACCTTGAACGTATGTATATGGATCGCCTGTCCGGAATTCTGGAGGAGCGGGACTTTGAACGAATTTATCAGAGAGGCAAACAGGAGCGGTCAGCGTTGGAACAGAAACTGTCCGGTCTGGAGGCGCCCACGTATGAGTCGGAAAAGCAGAAGAAACTGGCCCGTGAACTGGTGAACCGTTTTGTCGACGGCGCGTGGTCAAACCGGGAGGTGCTCGTCAGCCTGATCGAGCGGGTCGAACTGACCGAGGACAAACAAATTATCATTCATTTTCGCTTCCGTCAGCTGGAAGCCTTTTCCTAGATCCAATCGCTTACAATAGGCGATACGAACAGTGTCTCGCATTGAAAAAAAGTCGCTTGCGGCACTTTATAAAGGATTCAGCAAAAACTAGGCTGTTTTCCCGGCGCAGCGGGGCTCCGCCGGGGTGCTCCGGCTGACTGTGCAATCCATTGCAATCCGGCCAAAAAAAGGGTATAGTAGAGCTTGAAGAAAGCAGAGAGGCTTCCCGAAAAGGACGCCTCGTTTTTTATTCCAAGGAAATGAGGGAAATCTCAAAATGAAGTACGATTTTACTTCTATTATGGACCGCCGCGGAAAAGACGCGGTCGCGGTGGACGGTTTGGGCACGGAGCCCGGATTTGTTCCCGAACTCCCGAAAGAGGGTTTCGACGTCATCCCGATGTGGGTTGCGGATATGAACTTTCCTACTGTCCCCACCGTTGGACAGGCGATGATCGAACGAGTAAAGCACCCCGCCTTCGGGTACTTCAATCCCACCGGCGAGTACTACGATTCTATCATCAAGTGGCACGAAAGCCGCAACCGGGTAACCGGCCTGACCCGCGAGTGCATCGGGTACGAAAACGGCGTCCTCGGCGGAGTGATCTCCACTCTCTGCGCTTTTACCGCGCCAGGAGACGCCGTTCTTCTGCACTCCCCCACCTATATCGGTTTTACCAAAAGCGTGACGAACAGCGGCCGCAGGATCGTGCACAGTCCTCTTCGGAAGGATGAAAACGGAGTCTGGCGCATGGATTACGAAGACATGGACGCGAAAATCAAGGCCAGCAAAATCCACGCGGCGATTTTTTGCAGCCCCCACAATCCCTGCGGACGCGTGTGGGAGCAGTGGGAAATTGAAAAAGCTATGAAGGTCTATGCGGCGAACGACTGTATTGTAATCTCCGACGAAATCTGGTCCGACATTATTTTAAACGGAAACCGGCATATTCCCACCCAGTCGGTCAGTGAAGACGCCCGAAACCGCACCGTCGCGCTCTACGCGCCCAGCAAGACCTTCAATCTTGCCGGGCTGGTCGGGTCATACCATATCATTTATAATTCCTATCTGCGCGACCGCGTTCGGGCGCAAAGCAGCAAATCCCATTATAACGAAATGAATGTGCTGAGCATGCACGCGCTGATCGGCGCTTACCGGCCCGAAGGCTATGAATGGCTGGACGAGCTTCGCGAAGTGTTAAGCGGCAACGTGAACTATGCCTGCGATTATATTGCGCGCCGTTTCAGCGGCGTGAACGTGTCCAAGCCCCAGGGGACCTACATGCTTTTCCCGGACTGCGGGCAGTGGTGCGAAAACCGCGGCAAAACCCTTGACGAGCTGTTGAAAAGCGGCTGGGACGTCGGCGTCGCCTGGCAGGACGGCCGCATGTTTCATGGCGCCTCCTCCATCCGCATGAACCTGGCGCTTCCTCTGAGCAGAGTCGAAGAGGCAATGAACCGCTTGGACAAATACGTCTTCAACGCATAGCCAAGTATAAAACACCCTCGTCTTCTCCCCGTTTTTTTATGCGGGTTCTGTTTTTCGGCCAAAGAATATGGTATGATGTCGGAGGGGTATGCCGCATGGAACGCACGATTTTACACTGTGACTGCAACGGATTTTTCGCATCCGTCGAATGTATGCTGCGCCCCGAGCTCAAAAACGTGCCGATGGCGGTCTGCGGCGACCCGGAGAGCCGGCACGGTATCATCCTTGCGAAAAACGAGCAGGCGAAAGCATACGGCATCCGCACCGCAGAAACCGTCTGGCAGGCAAAGCGCAAATGCCCCCGGCTGGTTCTTGCCGCGCCCCGGTTTCGGGAATACCGGCGGATTTCCCAACAGATTAATGAAATTTACCGCAGATACACCGATCTGGTGGAGCCGTTCAGCATCGACGAAAGCTGGCTGGACGTTACGGGGAGCCGGGTACTGTTCGGCGACGGCAGGCAGATTGCGGACCGGCTGCGCGAAACGGTCCGCCGCGAAATCGGCATCACCATATCCGTCGGCGTTTCGTTTAACAAAATTTTCGCTAAACTTGGCAGCGACTATAAAAAGCCGGACGCGACGACGGTCATCAGCCCCGAGAATTATCAAAGAATCGTCTGGCCCCTTCCCGTCGACGCGTTGATGTTCTGCGGCGAAAAGGCCGCGCAGACGCTGGCCGGCCTTGGAATTCACACCATCGGCGACCTTGCTGCGTGCAGCCCGGAACTGTTGTCTTCCCGCCTTGGGAAAGCCGGAGCACAGCTGTATGAGTTTGCAAACGGCAGAGACTCGAGCCCCGTCGCGGACGGACGGAGCAGGCAGGAAATAAAAAGTGTCGGCAACAGCGTCACATTCCGCCGCGACCTGAGCGGCCCGGAGGACATCCGGAAAGCCGTTCAGGCCCTTGCGGACAGCGTCGCCTCCCGTCTGCGAAGGCAAAAGCTGAAGTGCTGGGTGGTACAGGTCGGAATCAAGGACCCGTCGTTTCGGTATATCACCCGGCAGAAAACACTTGCCGCCCCCACTCACCTCGCCCGTCTTCTGGCGGCGGCCGGAGAGGAGCTGATGGCGGCCTGCTGGAATGCGAGCGCGCCGATCCGAATGCTTTCGCTCTCCGGAACCGGACTGGTGCCCGAAGACGCGCCGGGGGAACAGCTCTGCTTTTTCGGCGGGGATGTTTTGCGGGGCAGCGAAAAGGAAGAGCGGCTTGAAACCGCGATGGACCGCATCCGCGGCCGTTTCGGCAGCGGCGCGGTGAAATTCGGCGGACTTTTGAAAGAAGATCTTGGGCTTGACGGCCTGCATCGGGAATAAGGAGGATTCATTATGAAATGCAAAAAATTCGGCGGCACGCTGGTTTTGCGGGTGGACCGCGGCGAAGAGCTGATTCAGTCGATTCAGAACGCGTGTGAACGGGAAAACGTCAAATTCGGGTCCATTACGGGCCTCGGCGCCGTCGACCACGCCGTGGTCGGCCTTTACCGTGTCGCGGAGCATCGGTACTATTCCAACACCTTTGACGGCGAAATGGAACTGACCTCGCTCGTCGGCAGCGTTACTGAAATGAGCGGACGGACTTATCTGCATCTGCACGCCAATTTTGCAACGGCCGACGGGCAGGTGGTCGGCGGCCACCTGAACGAGGCTGTCGTCAGCGGAACCGGCGAAATTTTCATCCAAATCATAGGCGGCGGTCTGGGGCGGCGCGCCGACGCGGTGACAGGCTTAAATCTATTCGATCTGTAAAGGGGGAAAACCATGATCAGACATCTTGTATTCTGGACCTTAAAGCCGGAGGAAAAGGACCGTGTCAACGAAATTGCAGCGGACCTCAGACATAAATTTCAGGCTCTGCTCGGTACCGTGGACGGCCTGGAAGCCATCGAGCTGGGGCAAAACTACAACGGCGGCGACTTCGACCTTGTTTTAAACTGCACTTTTTCCACCAAGGAGGCGGAACGGGCCTACCAGACGCATCCGGCCCATCTCGCCATCAAAAGCGTGGTTCATACGCTCGTCTGCGCCAGAGCAAGCGCGGATTACGAAATTTGATTCCCGGCGCGGACGGCGCGAGGCCGAAAAAAGCCTCGCGCCGTTTTTGGGTCCGCCGCAGCGGCCCGGACTTTTCGCAAATGGTTTGCGGAAAAGTCCGGAAAAATCATTTTGCCCCTTTACTTTACTCTGCTAATTCGTTAATATAGTAAGGTACAAATGAATCAATTACATAAGGATGGTTTTTATGAAAAAACTGATCGTTTTCTTAATGACGGCAGCCCTGACGATTTCCTTTGCAGGCTGTTCTTCCGCCCCCGCCGCGACACAGCAGACCCCTTCCGCCGCGGTCTCTTCAGGGGCGGCGTCCGGGTCCTCCGCGCCGGACGGTTCATGGGACAAAGTCAAATCAGCCGGAAAACTGGTTTTGGGGCTGGACAAGGCTTTTCCGCCGATGGGATATGTCGACACACAGACCGGCGAACTGGTCGGCTTTGACATTGACCTTGCCAAAGAGGCCTGCAAACGCCTTGGCATTGAACTGTCGCTGCAGCCGATCGACTGGGACAACAAGACGGCGGAGCTGAACAACGGCAACGTGGACTGTCTTTGGAACGGTTTTTCCAAAACTTCCGAACGGGGCCAGGAATTCGCTTTAAGTATCCCCTATATGAAAAACAATCAGATCATTCTTGTAAAAGCCGGCTCAAATTACAAAGGTCTTGGCGGCCTCGCAGGCAAAACCGTCGGCGTACAGGCGGATTCCAGCGCCGAAACCGCGTTAAACGACAATCCTGATTTCAAAAGCTCTTTGAAAAGCGTCGTGAAAATTGACGATTACAGCAAAGCGGTTCTCGAAATCCAGAACGGCACCATCGACGCAATCGCCATTGACGAAATCGTCGCCCGCTATTATCTGACGAAAAATCCCGGCGCCTACTCTGTTTTGCAGGATCAGGACGGCAAGGACGCATCGCTTGCAACGGAGGACTACGTTGTGGCGTTCCGGAAATCCGATATCGCCCTCAAGGAAAAAATCGAGGGCGCTCTGAAGGATATGGCCAAAGACGGAACCATGGCCGATCTTTCGAAAAAATGGTTCGGGAAGGACGTCACCACCGTCGGCAAATAAGCGGGCTGCTCCGCCCCGGCGAGTCTATCAATCGATGGAGGGCTTGATCCCCTATGAATTACACCGTGCTGCTTTCACAAATGCTGCAGGCCACGCTGATGTCTCTGCGTATCTTCTTTTCGACCCTGTTGTTTTCCGTTCCGCTGGGGCTTCTTGTCGCCGCGGGGCGCAGGTCAAAGGTAAAGGCGGTCAATCTGCCCGTGCGGTTTTACATCCTGCTGATGCGCGGCACCCCGCTGATGCTTCAGCTCCTGTTCATATTTTACGGTCTGAAGCCGCTGACCGGAATCCAGCTTGACCGGGTGGCTGCCGCGCAGGTCGCCTTTCTTTTGAATTACGCAGCCTATTTCGCTGAAATTTTCCGCGGAGGGATCGACGCGGTCCCAGCGGGGCAGTACGAAGCGGCCCGGGTTCTGGGCTTTACAAAGCGGCAGACGTTTTTCCGCATCGTCCTGCCGCAGGTCTGCAAAATGATTCTGCCGCCCATGAGCAATGAATTTATCAATCTGGTCAAGGACACCTCTCTGGCACAGGTCATCGGCGTAACAGAGCTTCTGCGCGTCACATCCGACTGGGTTTCCTCCGCCGTCAGCATGGCGCCGTTCGCGATCGCCGCCGTATTCTACCTATTGATGAACGCCGTTGTGACCCGCTGTTTCACCGTCGCGGAAGCCCGTATGAATTATTACCGTTAGGAGGAAGCCTTATGCCGTTACTGACCGCGCGCAACCTGTACAAAAGCTTTGACGGAACCGGTGTTCTGAAAGGGATTTCCCTCGACGTGGATAAAGGAGAGGTTCTGACTGTCATCGGCCCGTCCGGCTCGGGCAAAAGCACGCTTCTGCGCTGCATGACGCAGCTGGAAGCCGTCGACCGGGGCGAGATTTCCGTCTGCGGGGAGACGCTGGTGAAAACCGGTGAAAATCAGTCCGCCGTCTATTCCGACCGGGCGGCCTGCCGCCGGATTGCCCTTCACATCGGGCTGGTATTTCAGAATTTCAACCTTTTTCCTCACTTTTCCGTACTGCGGAACATTGCGGAAGCCCCGATGCACGTTCTTGGCAAAAAAAAGGCGGAGGCCGAGGCCTCCGCGATGGAGCTGCTGAAAAAAATGGAGCTGTCCGACAAGGCGGATTTTTACCCGTGCCAGCTTTCCGGCGGGCAGCAGCAGCGCGTTTCCATTGCGAGAGCGCTGGCCATGAACCCGGACCTTCTGTTTTTTGACGAGCCGACCAGCGCGCTGGACCCGGAACTGACCGGGGAAATCTTAAAGGTCATCCGGGATCTGGCCGCCGAGCATATGACCATGGTGGTCGTCACCCATGAAATGGCTTTTGCGCGGGACGTGGCCGATCAGGTTGTCTTTATGGCCGACGGCGTCATTGTCGAACAGGGCACCCCGGAGCAGGTGTTCGCAAACACGCAGAGCGAACGCACAAAGGCCTTTTTGTCCCGTTTTAACGAATCCTGACCCCGGGGGCTAGACCCGCACGCCCGCCTCCCGCAGCGCGGCGCAAAGCGCGGGAATATCCTGCTGAAAGCAGAACCCGCGCATGCCCAGCTTTTCCCCGGCCTCCACATTTTCCGGCCGGTCGTCGATAAAAAAGCATTCCGCCGGCAAAAGGCCGTATTTGCGAAAAAGAGCCTGATAAATTTCCGGTTCCGGCTTAACGCACCGCTCGTCAGCGGATACGATCATTCCGTCAAAGTGCTTCATGGCGGGGATATTCCGGTAAAAGCGGTAGAATCTGCCGCTCATGTTGGAGAGCAGGTAGATGGAATATCCGTTTGCCTTCAGCTGCCCGGCCACCGCTTCCATTTCATCGATCGGCACCAGAGCGTCGTGCCAGTGCTCATAAAGATAACGCGCCGTTTGGTGCAGGCGCGTGGGGATCCGTCCGGAGACCAGCGCGAAATATTCCTCGTCGCTCAGAGTACCGCGGTCGGTTTCCAGCCATTCCGGCGCGCAGAACAGTTCCCGGTGGATCAGCTCCGCGTCCGCGTCATCCGGGACATGTTCCCTGGTAAAGCTCATCGGTTCGTAGCGGAACAGCACCCATGCCATATCAAACACGATGTTTCGAATCATTTTTTCACCCCGCAGAAGTTAATGCTTTCCATCGTAACATAAAAATCCCGTTTGTCAACCCCGCGGGATACGAAACGTCCCCGCAGCAACAGATTGCTCCGGGGACGTTTTTTATTTTTTCTCTTTCTTATCGCAGTTCTGATGATAGGGACACGCCGAGCAGTCCCCGCCGCAGGAGTGATTTCTGTGCCGCCAGGAATAGCGCGCTGCAAAAAAGAACAGCAGCGCCACAATCAGCAGAACAATCAAATCGACCGGACTCATCGCAGCGCCCCCTTTCTTTCAGCCTGCAACCAGGCGTCCCGCCTGATAAACCAGAAAAGCCGCAATCCATGCGACGCCGCACTGGTAAAAGACAACGCCGACCGCGCTGCGGACACTGCCCATCTCCTGGCGTACCGCGTTGACCGCCGCGATGCAGGGCGTGTACAGCAGTGTGAAGGTCAGGAATGTGAAAGCCGTTAGCGGGGTAAACAGAGTGGAAAGCGCCTGCGGCAGATTTGACACGTCCGTACCCGTAAGGACCGCCAACGTGCTTATGACCGCTTCCTTAGCGGTGAACCCGGTGATCAGCGCGGTGGAGGACATCCAGTCGCCGAACCCCAGCGGAGCGAAAATCGGCGCAATCCACCGGCCGATCATCGCCAGCATGCTGTCAGAGCCGGAGGAGACCGGATTAAACCTTGTGTCAAACGTCTGCAAGAACCAGATGATGATGGTCGCCACGAAAATTACGGTGAACGCCCGGACCAGAAAATCGCGAGCCTTGTCCCAGATGAGCAGCAGAACGCTCTTCGCGCTGGGCATCCGGTAATTCGGCAGCTCCATGACAAACGGGACCGGATTGCCGTGGAAAACGGTTCCCCGCATCAGCAGACCGCTTCCGACTCCCATCAGAATCCCCATCACATACAGCAGAATCATCACAAGGGCGGCATGTTTCGGGAAGAACGCCGCGGTAAAGACCGCGTAGATCGGCAGCTTGGCGCTGCAGCTCATGAACGGAGTCAGCAGAATCGTCATCTTGCGGTCGCGCTCGCTCGACAGAGTCCGCGTTGACATGATGGCGGGCACGGAGCAGCCGAAGCCGATCAGCATCGGGACGAAGCTCCGGCCCGACAGGCCGATCCGGCGAAGCAGTTTGTCCATGACAAACGCGACCCTCGCCATATAACCGCTGTCCTCCAGAATCGACAAAAAGAAAAACAAAACCACAATGATCGGCAGGAACTGAAGCACGCTGCCCACCCCGGCGAACACGCCGTCAATGACCAGCGATTTCACGATCGGGTTGATTCCGTACGCCGTCAGCCCTGCATCCGCAGCATCCGTCACGGCGGTGATTCCAAGGGAAAGCAAATCGCTTAAAGCGGTGCCGATCACGCCGAACGTCAGCCAGAAGATCAGCATCATAATCAGAAGAAAAATCGGAATCGCCAGATATTTACCGGTGAGCACCCTGTCAATGGCAACGCTCCTGCGGTGCTCTCTGGACTCCCCCATTTTCACAACGGTGGAAGCGCAGAGGCTTTCGATAAAGGAATACCGCATATCGGCAAGCGCGGCTTCCCGGTCTGTGCCCAGCTCCCGCTCCATCTCCGTCACGTCGTGCATCACCATATCGATTTCGTTTTCAGAAAGGCGGAGCGCCTTCCTCATCGGCTCGTCCCCCTCCACCAGCTTTGTTGCGGCGAACCGGGGCGGAACCTTGATGCGCTGCGCGTGGTCTTCCACCATATGCGCAATGGAATGAATCGTCCGATGTACGGCGCCGGAGCAGAAATCCTGCCGTCTGGGGGCGCGCTTGGCCTCGGCGACCTCAAGGACGGTATCGATCAGCTCCTCCACGCCCTCGTTCTTACTCGCGGAAATCGGAATCACCGGAACGCCGAGCTGTTTTTGAAACTCCTTGATTTTTATAGTCCCGCCGTTTGCTCGAACCTCATCCATCATATTGAGAGCAATCACCATTGGAATATCCAGTTCGATGAGCTGCATACTCAAATAGAGATTTCGCTCAATATTGGTCGCGTCCACGATGTTAATGATGGCGTCCGGATTGTTGTTGAGCAGAAAATCGCGCGTTACGATCTCTTCGTTTGAATACGGGGACAAGGAATAAATCCCCGGCAAATCGACCACCGTAACGTCTTTATGCCCTCGGATCTGCCCGTCCTTTCTTGCAACGGTGACCCCCGGGAAGTTTCCCACATGTTGATTGGATCCGGTCAGCTGATTAAAAAGGGTTGTTTTACCGCAGTTCTGGTTTCCCGCAAGCCCCAGGATCATGTATTTATGCCTCCTCAATTACGATCTTTTTTGCGTCGTCCATCCGGAGAGTCAATTCGTAACCCCGCAGATGAATCTCAATCGGGTCGCCCATCGGCGCCATTTTTCTTACCATCACCTCCGTGTTCGGCGTCAGTCCCATATCCAGCAGACGGCGGCGCAGCGCGCCCTCTCCCCGCACTTCGACAATTTTGGAACTTTTTCCGATCTTCAGCCGATCAAGTGTCATTTTCCCTTTGCTCCTTTCGTAGTCAGGATCCTGTTCTTCAGTTAGTCACTGCTAACATTAATAGTTTATGCTTCCGTCCCCCTTTTGTCAATAGCCATTTGAATGTATTTGCCCGGGGGCCGTCATCCCATTTCCGGCAATTCGCCGGATTCGTTTCCGGAGCAAAAAAAGGAGGGCTTTTCAGCCCTCCGAAAGAATTCAACGCACCTTATGACAAATCAAGCGTATCCAGAACTTTTTTAAGAGACTCGGCGGATTTGAGAAGCTTCAGCTGTTCGTCGCCGCTCAGTCCGACGTCCACTACCTTTTCCACGCCCTCGCTGCCGACGATTGTCGGAATCCCCATACAGATTCCGTTCAGGCCGTAATAGCCTTCGATCAGGCTGGAAACCGGCAGAATCGAGCGTTCGTCCCTCATGATGCACTCCGCGATGCGGCGAACCGCCATGGCGATGCCGTAATAGGTCGCGCCCTTTTTCTGAATGATCTCATAGGCGCTGTCGCGCACATCCTCATACAGCTTCTGCATATTCTGCTCGTGTTCAAAGTGCCCGCACAGCTCGCAGAACCGGTACAGTTCCACACCGGATACATTGGCGCTGCTCCAGACCGCCAGCTCGCTGTCTCCGTGTTCGCCGATGATGTAAGCGTGCACGCTGCGGCTGTCGACGCCCAGGCGCTGCCCGAGCAGATATTTCAGCCTCGCCGTGTCCAGCACCGTGCCGGAGCCGATGACGCGGCTCGGCGGGAACCCGGACAGCTTGAGGGCCGTATAGGTAAGGATGTCGACCGGATTTGACACAACCAGAAGGATCCCCTCACATTGTCTCTTTTTGATTTCCGGGATAATCTGCTTAAAAATCCCGACGTTCTTATTGACCAGATCCAGCCTCGTCTCGCCCGGCTTCTGATTGGCGCCGGCGGTTACCACAATCAGCCCGCAGTCGGCAATATCATCGTAGGCGCCCGCCGAAATCTCAATCGGGCGCGCAAACGGAGCGCCGTGGCTCAGGTCCATCGCTTCTCCTTCCGCCTTGTCACGGTTCGCGTCGATCAGGACCAGCTCGGAAAACAGGCCGCTCTGCATCAGGCTGAAAGCCGACGCCGCCCCCACGAATCCGCATCCGATGATCGCGCATTTTCTTACATTTACCATTCTTCTTTCACCGTCCCTTTTCTTTATATTTTAACTTCTGATTTATTTTACCCCATATGGCTTCAGATAAAAGTTGACTGATTTAATCCACTTATATTATAACGCCCTTTCTCCATTTTTCAATCGAGTTATTAGAATATTTTTCCATTTAAAAATATTTACAGGCAGTATCTTTTTTACTTTTTCTGCATACGCTATTGACATATTTATAATTACACGATATAGTTTTAATAAGTAGATCACAGAATGTTAAACAGTAGAAAGAAGAGGAATGCGATATGGATTTATCTGTTTGCGTTTTTGGTGATTCCGTATCGAAAGGCGTGATTTTCGACAGTGTGCTGAAAAAATACACCCTTCTGCGCGACAGTTTCGCCAACCGGATTTCAGGCAGCTTTCCGGTCATGATTCGGAATTATTCGATATTCGGATGCACGGTTACCAAGGGGATGGATCTACTGCGGCGGCACTGGAACGAGCTTTCCAACTTCGATTATACGGTTCTGGAATTCGGTGGGAACGACTGTGACTTTGATTGGGCAGATATTTCAGAAAACCCCGAGCGGGAACATCTTCCGAAAACGCCGGTCGGCATTTTTGAGCAAAAGTACACGGAGCTGATCGAACAGGTGAAAAGAAGCGGAAGCCGGCCGGTTCTGCTGACCCTGCCGCCGATCGACGCCAAGCGATATTTCGCGTGGATTTCAAAGGGACTGAACGCCGGCGCAATTTTAAAATTTCTGGGCGATATTGAGCATATTTATCGTTGGCATGAACGATACAACCTGGCCGTATGCCGGGTTGCCAAAGAATGCAGCGTTCCGCTCATCGATATCAGCAGCGCGTTTCTGGAAAAGCACAATTATCAAACCCTCCTCTGCGAGGACGGAATCCACCCGAATGAAAACGGCCACCGTCTGATCTCCGGGGTCATCGGCGACACGATCAGAAATCTGCGGACCGCGACGGCATAGTGGTAAAAAGCAAGGGGCTGCCCAGAAAACCACTGACACAGCAGCCCCTTAAAGAAGAGGATCACCTGATTCCTATTGCGAATCAAGACGGCCGCAGTTTCGTTTGCGGATATTTTCTTCTGAAACCCGAAAGTCGATACGCTTCGGGAAAGCCCTGTCGAAACTGCGAAACGGGCGCGTCGCGTCTCTAAGATCGGATCACTCCGGAGCGGAAATCCAGAAGCAAATTGCGGACTTCCCGCGCGGATTTGCAGTTGACGGCTGTTTCGGCCAGGTTCCGGCAGGATTCGAACGCAAGCCTGCCGATTTCATATTTGACCTGGGCGATGGAATCCAAAGCCATGCTGAGCTCATCCAAGCCCAGGCCGATGAGCAGCGGAACGGCAAGCGGGTCCCCCGCCATGGAGCCGCACATGCCGATCGGGATATGATTCGCATGCGCCGCCTCCGACGTTTGCCGGATCAGCCTTGCAACGGCGGGATGGCAGTAGTCGTACAGATAGGACACCTGCTTGTTTCCCCGGTCGACCGCCAGAGAATACTGAACAAGGTCATTGGTTCCGACGCTGAAAAAATCGACTTCTTTTGCCAGAACATCCGCCATCAAGGCGGCGGAGGGAACCTCGATCATCATTCCGGTTTTGATCCGATCGTCAAAGGGAATTCCCTCTTTTGCAAGCTGTTCCTCCGCTTCTTCCAACATCGCTTTTGCGGCAGCCAGTTCCTCATAATCCGCAATCATCGGGAACATGATTGCCAGCTTCCCATAGCGGCTCGCCCTTAAAATCGCCCGAAGCTGGGTTTGGAAAAGTTCTTTCCGGTCAAGGCAGAGACGGATTGCCCGGTACCCCAAAAACGGGTTTGCCTCGCTGGCAATGCCAAGATATTTCACGTTCTTATCGCCGCCGATATCAAGCGTACGGACGATCACTTCACGCGGGGAGTAGCACTCCGCGATTTTTTTATACTCCTGAAACTGAATTTCTTCCCCGGGGGAGGACTGCCGGGAAAGATAAACCTGTTCCGTCCGAAACAGCCCGACCGCCTCCGCGCCCTCCCGGCTGGATCCCGCCGCGTCGGCATACGAGCCGATATTGGCGGCAACAACGATCCGTTTTCCGTCCGAAGTCCTCGCATCCTGTTGAGCGGACCGGAGATAAAGCTCCTCTTTCTTTCGCTCTTCCTCCCCTTTTCTTTCATACTCCGCAACCGTATCCGGCTCCGGGGCGGCAATACAGATTCCTTCGCTTCCGTCAAGAATCAGCTCTTCGCCGTCCGAAACAGCTTCAAGGATGCCGGTGAGCCCAACGACAGCCGGAATCCGCAGCGACTTGGCGAAAATGGAGGTATGGGAAGTTTTGCCTCCCTTCTCCGTGGCAAAGGCCAGGATAAAGTCCCGGTTCAGCTGAACGGTATCGGAGGGAGAAAGGTCGTCGGCGACCAGAATCACGGGATGATCGATAGCTGCAAGGCCCGACCGGTCCGCGCCGGTCAGGATCCCCAGCAGCCGGTTCCCCGCGTCGCGCACATCCGCTGCGCGCTCGCGCATATAGCTGTTTTGCATGTTTTCAAAGATAGCCGCGTATTTTTCCGTAACCTGACTGACCGCTTTTTCCGGTTTCAAAAGCTCTTCACGGATCAGCTTCCGGATTTCGGGACAGTATGCCGGATCGGAAAGGATGGTCTTTTGCCCCCTGATAACGGAAAGTTCTTCTTCCTTCAGTTTTCCGGCGGTTTTCGCGATCAGTTCCTCCACTTCGCGGACCGCCCTTTCGGCTGCCCGGTTAAAACGGTCTGTCTCTGCATCCGCTTCCCTCGGCTGAATTTTCCGTTCAGCGTCCGGCTTCGTCCCGTGTTGAAACAGACAGACTTTTCCCCGGCGGATTCCTCTGGATACGCCGATCCCCTGGAAGCTTCTTTCAGACATTCCATCACTCTCCGAAATATATGTTTGGATCAATTCCCGCGGCCGTCCGTGGGCCGCTGTCTTCATTCATCAAAATTTGTTGCAAACAGTTTTTCTACCATAGCCATCGCGGTATTTTCGTCCGGCCCGTCGACGAAAACCTCCACTTCTTCGCCCGTCTCCACCCCAAGGCTCATCATTCCCAGAATGCTTTTTGCGTCGGCCTTTTCACCGCCCGCTTTTTGAATCTCGATCCGCGACTGAAACGGCGTCGCCTGTTCCACCAGCACCTGAGCGGGCCTGAGATGAAACCCTTCTTTGCAGTTCATCACAAATTTTTTATTCAGCATAGTAAAATCCTTTCAAAAAGAATCGGCAGGTCTTTCCTGGTTATTCATCGATCGATTTAATGACTTCCAGGATCTCTTCCGGCGTTGCCGCCTGTGCCAGCTTTTGGCGAAAATCCTCGTGCATCAGCCGTTTGGAAATCGCGATCAGGATTTTCAGGTGGTCGTTGCCCGCATTTTTCTCCGGGACTCCGATTAAAAAAACGCTCGTAACCGGCTTACCGTCAAAGGAATTCCAATCGACCGGAGCGGCAAGGCGGGCATAGGCAAGGCAGGGCGACTTTACGCCGTCCGATTTTCCGTGGGGGATCGCCACCCCGAAACCGATCCCCGTGGTCCCCTCGTTTTCCCGTTCCCGGACTGCGGCGAGATATTTTTCCTTGTCAGAAACATATCCGTATTGAACCATGCCGTCCGCCATGGTCCGGACCGCCTCTTCGCGGCTGGAAGCCGAAAGCCCCAGAAAAATAATATTCTTACTCATAATGCTTGAAATGTTCATAACGATCCCCCAAAGGCCAGAACGGCCGAATCCAAGTTTTTCTGCGGCTCCGGTGCGGAGCCGCAGAAAGTGTTTACTTTATTTTTTCTTCGCTCACTTTATCTCTCTTCAACGCAAGAACCATCAGCGCCGTTACAGCGGAGCCGATCAAAATGGCAATTAGATACAGAAAAACATTGCTGACCGCGTTTGGAATCAGCATGACGAACAGCCCTCCGTGAGGCGCTCTCAGCAGGCACCCGAAGGCCTCCGAAAGTCCGCCGGCAATCGCCGAGCCCACCACGCAGGACGGAATTACGCGGAACGGGTCGGCTGCCGCGAACGGAATCGCGCCCTCCGTGATGAAGGAGAGCCCCAGAACCAGAGCGGCTTTTCCCGCTTCTTTTTCCTCGCGGTTAAATTTCTTTTTGGAAGCAAATGTCGCGATTGCCAGCCCGATGGGCGGAGTCATGCCGGCCGCCATTACAGCTGCCATCGGCGCGTAGACGCTGCTGGCGATCAGTGCGGTTCCCACCGTGTAAGCGGCTTTGTTGATCGGGCCGCCCATATCGGTCGCCATCATCGCGCCCATAATGACCCCAAGCAAAATCGCGTTGACGGTTCCCATATTCTTCAGCCATGCGACCAGTGCGTTCATCAGCATGGAGAACGGCGTGCCGATCACGAAAACCATCATAAGCCCCACCACGAGCGTGGACAGAAACGGAATAATCAAAATCGGTTTCAGACTTTCCAGACTCTTGGGCAAACGCATTTTGTCTTTCAGAAATTTCGCGAGATACCCCGCGAGAAAGCCTGAGAAGATTCCTCCCAGAAATCCGGCCCCCAGCGTGGACGAAAGCGCGCCGCCGATCAGACCGGGCGCTAGGCCGGGACGGTCTGCAATGGAAAACGCAATGTAGCCGGAAAGCACCGTCACCATCAGCCCCATCGCCGAATCGCCGATTGTTTTCAATCCCCAGGCGAGCGTTCCCGTCTGCTTGAACGCATAAATTCCAAACAGGAAGGAGCAGGCGATTGTCAGGCCTCCCGCAACAACAACCGGAATCATAAAGGACACGCCGGACATCAGGTGTTTGTAAGGACCCGTTCTGTCGGCGCTGCGCTCCGACTTGATTTTCTGTACGTTTTCCACATAGTCCGTCTTTGGCCGCTCCAGCGAGGCGTTTTCGGACGGCTTCATGGCAAGCGCCCGGTCGATCAGCCCGCCGGGGTCCTTGATCGCCGCGCCGGCCCCCACGCGAACAACCGGTTTTCCTTTGAAACGCCCCTCGTCCGCATCCATGTCGGCCGCAACGATAATTGCGTGCGCTTCGGCGATCTCTTCTTCGCTCAGCCGATTTTCCACTCCAACGGAGCCTCGCGTTTCCACCTTAATGGAAACGTTCTTTTCCTTGGCCGCTTTTTGCAATGCCTCAGCAGCCATATAGGTATGTGCGATTCCCGTGGGACATGCCGTTACCGCTAAAAGCTTTTTCATAGAAATCCTCCCTATCCTATATGTTTAATTAAAAAAGCCCTAAATTTTTCTCACCGTTACGTAATCCAGGGACCGGGCGACTTCCTCCTGAGAACAGATCAGGGTTCCCTCCTTGGACGCCGTAACGGTTCCCGCCGCAGTGGTGATTTTTGCGATTTCATATAGCGAGCTGTTGTTCAGAATCGAACCGGCGAGGGCCGCGACCATTGAATCCCCGGCCCCGGTGGCGCTTTTAACCGGAATGTTCCAGGAATCGACCGCATAGGCTTCCTCCCGGTTCGCCACCACCGCGCCGTCCGCGCCCATGGAGACGATGACGATTTCGATTCCCGTCCCGGTCAGACGCCGGGCCGCCTCGGCAATATCCTTTTTCCCCGAAAATTTGCATCCGCTCAGCGCCTCCAATTCCTGAAGGTTCGGCTTGACCGCATAAGGGATTGCCCGAATCCCCTCCTCCAGCGCGCCGCCATCCGCATCCAGCAGTACTTTTGCCCCCGCCGTCTTTGCGGCGGCAACACAGTCTGAGTAGAAATTCTGCGGGATGCCCGGCGGAAGGCTTCCGCTGAGGACGACAATTTCCGCCTTTTGGATCAAGTTTTGAAATTTTTTCCGAAAGCGGACGAGATCTTCGGGTGAGACACGGAATCCGGTCTCATTGACCTCCGTTGTCTTGTTGACGCTTTCATCGAATATTTTCAAGTTCGTACGGGTTTCTCCCTCGATTTCCAAGAAATCAGCGGGAATTCCGGCATTTTGCAAAGCCTCCAGCAGCAGCTTTCCCTGCTGACCCGCAATCAGTCCGGTCACCGTCACGTCGACTGCAAAATTTTTTAATACTCTGGCTACATTGATTCCTTTTCCACCGGGGTCGGTCCGCGAGCGAACCACCCTGTTCAGACCGTACGGAAGCAGTTTTTCAATCACGATCGTCTTGTCGATGGAAGGATTCAGCGTAACCGTTACCACACTGTTTTTCATGTCTGAGCAAAGTCTCCCTCCTCTTGGAGCCGCGGACCTTCCGCGCTAGCCGTTCTCGTCAGCCAAATACAGTTTGACATTGTTTTTTTGAAATTCCTTCCTCTGTTCATCGGTGATAGCATTCCCCGTAATGCAGCCGTCTATATCCGCCGCTCCGCCAAACCGTGCAAAAGACACCCGGCCAATTTTTGTATGGTCCGCCATAAGGAAAACCTGATCGGCAATGCTCATCATTTTTTGCTTGGTCGACGCTTCCACAAGGTTCGGAGTCGTCAGGCCGACTTTAAAGTCGAACCCGTTCGTAGCAATAAACGCTTTGTCAACACGGATGCGGTCGAGCGATTCTTCCGCCGCCGGGCCGGCCAGAGCCATGGTGTTCGCGCGCAGTGTTCCGCCGGTCGACATCAAGGTGATCCCAGGTATGGATGAGAGTTTTTGAAGCAGAAGAATCGAATTCGTCACAACAGTAAGCTCCTTGAACCGGGTAAGTTCGCAGGACAAGTAAAGCGTCGTGGTTCCGGAGTCTATCAGGAGTGAATCCCCCTCGCAGATCAGCTCCGCCGCTTTTTTGGCAATCAGGGATTTTTCATCCCGATACTGGTCTTCTTTTTCACTGTAGGTCGGCTCAAATCCTACAGACTTCAAATAAACCGCGCCGCCGTGCGTTCGTTTCAAAAGATTGCGGTTTTCCAATTCCGTCAGGTCGCGCCGTACCGTCGACTCCGACACCTGAAGCAGAACACACAGTTCCTGAACCGACGCCCTCGACTTATTTTGCACATACTCGGCCATTTTCTGCAGCCTTTCTTCTTCAAACATGGAAAGCCCCCAAACCCGTTTATGATTGTTTGTGATTGCTTTTGACGTGTTTATAATAGCACAGAAGCATTTAATTGTCAATAATATACTCAATATTATTTTATGTCCGTATTTTTTAAGTTATAACTAATAAATTAGAACTAAATTGCTTTTCTTGTTCCTCAATAGCCTTTCAATTCAGTCATAGCTGTTTCAATTCGGTCATTTTCAGTCATAAAGCAATCTCTAATCCCCGGCTGAAGATCGGGCGGATCCATGAGAAGTTGAAAAGGGCATAAAAAGCGACAAGGTTCGCCGGTCTCCGGCAGAATAAAATCGCGGGACGCCATTCTAAAAGGAGACAGCAAACCATGTCTGAGATTGTACAGTCGGTCGAGGGGTACCGGAAAGCGGAAGAAACTTTTTGGAACTTTGTCACATGAGATGGAACCTAAATCCTTTCTGATGAAAAACGAACAAAAAGTGAACAAAATATTGAACTTAATCATGAAAAATTTATAATAAGATTAACACATGTGTTGAACCGATCGGTTGCAGGAGGAGGAAACTTCATTTGCCATTTCAAACAGGAATCCGGATAATTCTGTATTGCAATACGAACATAAAATTCTAATGGAGTGTTTATGATGAAGGACAAGGTTATGGAATTGTCACAGAAATTTTCACGATCAATCGTGAAGCCCGTAATGTTTATGGCCGTTATGGGAACTGTTTTGGCAATCGCCGTTCTTTTACAGCTCAGCTTTATGCCTGCGTTTGTGAAAGATCTGGGCGATTTGCTGAAAGCGATGATGAATGCGATGCTCAACAATCTTTCGGTTATCTTTTGCGTTGGGCTCGCGGGAACGCTGGCAAAGAAGAAGAAGGTTGACGCGGCAATTCTCGGTTTAATTGTATTTATTGTTTTTCTGGCGGCCAACAACGAGTGGCTTACCATGCACAAGATGCTGGCCAAGGCCGGCGCCGCCGGCTTATACGGAACCGGGCAGAATCTGGTGCTCGGATTTCAGGTTGTGGATATGAACGTTTTCCTCGGCCTGATACTTGGGTGCCTGACCGGGTATGTCTACAACAAATTTTCCGAAAAAGAATTTATCGACGTCTTCCGCGTATACGGCGGACCGCGGCTTGCGTTTATCATTATGATTCCGACGGCGCTGGTGTTCGCCGTTGCGGCCTGCTACGTCTGGCCCGTGGTGAACGGCTGGATCAGCGCTCTTTCGGGCCTGATTAAAAGTTCGGGACTGTTCGGCCTGTTTATCTATTCGTTCGGCAACAAGGTTCTGATTCCGCTTGGCCTTCATCACCTGTTGTGGATGCCGTTCTGCTTTACTCCGATCGGGGGAACCGCAACCATCGGCGGACAGGCTGTCTCCGGCGCGGCCAATATCTTCTATGCGGAGATGGGTCAGGCCGGCAGCATCGCCGCCTTGGATTCTTCCATTCGCTTCTGTACTTTCGGGTTTGTAAAGGTGTTCGGATCGCTCGGCGTTGTTCTCGCGATGATCAAAACGGCAAAGCCAAAAAACAAAGCGGCTGTAAAAGGCATGCTTCTGCCGGCTCTGTTTGTTTCGATGATTGCCGGTATTACGGAGCCGATTGATTTTACCTTCCTGTTTGTATCTCCGCTGCTCTGGGTCGTCCACAGCGTTTACGCGGGAATTTCGGAAGTGATTCTCTACGCGCTGGGGGCGAGAACCTATATGCTGTACGGTCTGCTCGACGACGTCATCAGCAATTCCGTATTCAGCCCCTCCGTCACCAAATTCTACCTTGTTATTATTGTCGGGCTTATCATGACGGGCGTGTGGTATGTTACCTTTGTATTCCTGATTCAAAAGCTGAAGATCATGACCCCGGGCCGCAGAGATGATTTCGGGAACGACGCGGAAGAAAACGCCGTTCTGGCGGTGCCCGACGGCGCAGAGGAAGCGGATACGCCTCAGGCGAAGGGCGGCGAGATCAGCTCTCCGAAAAACGCGGAGCTCATGATTCAGGGCCTTGGCGGCCAGGAAAACATCGTCAGCGTTACAAACTGCTTCACGCGTCTGCGATGCGAAGTCCGGGACGAATCGAAAATCGACGGCCAAGTCCTGAAAAGCGCCAACCAAAAAGGCGTTGTCGTCAAAGCGAAGACCGTCCAGATTATTATCGGCATGCAGGTCGAGGACCTGAAAGAAGAAATCTGTTCCAGACTGAATTTTGAATAGCACACAATAGAGTTGGGAAGTGGAAACATGAAAATCGGGATTGTGGGCGCCGGACTGATCGTGGAAGTCTTTCTGGAAGCCGTAAAAAGAATCGGCGCCCTCCGTCCGGAGGCGATTTGTGTGAGAGAAGGGCGGATGGACCGCGCGCTGGAATTATCTGAAAAATACGGGATCCGCACGCAATACACGGATTACGCGCAAATGCTGAACGACCCGGAGATTGATTTTGTCTACATCGCGCTTCCCAACCGGCTGCATTACGGGTACGCCGCGCAGGCCTTGAAAAGCCATGTTAACGTCCTTGTGGAAAAGCCGGCGGTCCTGACCGCGGCGGAATTCAAGGAGCTTGCCCGCCTCGCGGAAGAAAACCGGCTGTTCCTTTTTGAGTGCATCACAACCGTCCATCTGCCGAATTTCCAGGACATAAAAAAAAGGATCGGTGAAATCGGACCGATCCGCACTGTTGAAGCGAATTATACGCAGTATTCAAGCCGTTACGACCAGTTCAGGCAGGGCGTGGTCACCAACATATTCAACCCCGCGATGGGCGGCGGCGCCCTGATGGATCTCAACCAGTATAACGTCCATTTCGCGGTTGGAATGTGGGGAGAACCGGAGGAGGTCTGTTATTACCCCAATCTCCGCAATGGAATCGATACCTCCGGGGTTCTGGTTTTACGGTACCGGAACTTTCTCTGCTCCTGCATCGGGGCGAAGGATTCTCACGGGGACAGCCATGTTGCGATTCACGGGGAAAACGGCTGTATCCGCGTGGGTTCCGCTCCGAACGAATGCAGGTTCTACGAGATAAAAACCGACGGCGGCGCCGAGACGGTGAACCGGCAGCAGCAGGATAACCGTCTTTATTACGAGCTTTGCAATTTTTCAGATATTTATGACCGGCGGGATTATGAAAAGAGGAACCTTCTTCTGGAGCATTCCGGGCGGGTTGCAGGCGTGCTGGAAAAAGCCAGGCAATTTGCCCGCATGAGCTTTTAGCCGGGGCCGTCCTGGCCCGGTAGACGGGAGGGCATCTCTTTTCCGCACGGCTCCGCGCCGTGTTTGTCTTTGTAAAGCTGGTACTGCAGGAAAATGATTTCGGCCACAGTATAAAAAACCGTCATGGAAACATAGGGATAGTCCTTTTTGTTCGCATAGGCGTGATAATGAGGCGCCGCGATGAAAATGTTTTCCGTTGAATAACGCGCGAGCGTGTTGTCTTCAAATTGAGTGATGGAAATGATGGGAATATCCCGCATCTTAATCTCTTCCAAGTGTTCCGCAACGTAGGAAGTTTCACCGCTCAGGGAGACAATGAACATTAAGTCCCCTTGTTTCAGGTTGTGCACCAGATATTCAAATTCCGCTTTGCCGTCGAGAGTATAGATAAACTCCCCGCTGCCGATAAAAAGCCTTTTTAATTCGCGGATCACATTGTTCTGGATGACGCCGGTCCCAAAGCCGATGATTCGGCTGGAGGCCGAGATGAGACGGCAGATCGGTTCAAAATCCCTTTTCTGCAAATCGTTGATCACGCTCTGGTATTGCTGGGAAATCCGGTTCATGACATCGGCTCCGTCGAAAGAAGGGCGCTGTTTTTCCTCCAGTCTGAGCAGGGCTTTCAGCTCGCTGAATCCGTCCAAAGTAATTTTCTGTGTGAACCGCATTACGGTCGTTCTGGAAACGTGGCACGCGTTGGCCAGCTCCTGAATCGTCATGTTCGCCACTTCTTTTTTATGGAGGAAGATGTATTTCCAGATAATCTGGTCGGTTTCACTCAGCTGTGCGGATTTTTTGTACACCATTTCGTCCAGCATGATAACAGCGCCTCTTTCCTCGGTTTCTCGGGCGGCGGTCAACAACTTCAGTATAGGATCTATTATATCCCAATCCAATCGGGTTGGACAAGCGTCTAATTGACTTGATTCAATTTTTGTTGAGCATGCGTATCCTCATTTTTGTTTTCGATACGTAAATTAAGTTCTCAGTAAGGAGATTAAAGAATGAAAAAGAATTCTGTTCTGATTGCCGGCGGCGGAAGCACTTACACAGCCGGAATAGTGATGATGCTGATTGAAAACAGGGACCAGTTCCCGCTTCGAAAGCTAAAATTTTACGATATCGACGAACAGAGACAGAAAATCGTGGCGGACGCCTGCGCGATTATCGTAAGGGAACGCGCGCCGGAGATAGAGTTTGCGGCGACCTGCGACCCGGAGGAAGCCTTTACGGACGTCGATTTCGTTATGGCGCATATTCGCGCGGGCGGGCTGCCCATGCGTGAAAAGGATGAAAAAATCCCGATGCGTTACGGCGTTCTCGGTCAGGAGACCTGCGGCCCCGGCGGAATGGCTTACGGAATGCGTTCCATTCCCGCGGTAATACAGCTGATCGACTACATGGAGCAATATTCCCCAAAAGCCTGGCTCCTGAACTATTCCAACCCCGCTTCCATTGTCGCCGAAGCGACCAGAGCGCTTCGCCCTGATTCAAAAATCATTAATATCTGCGACATGCCGGTTGCAATCAAAAAATCCTTCGCCGATATTCTGGGGATG
Source organism: Caproicibacter fermentans (assembly GCF_009746625.1). GTDB lineage: Bacteria > Bacillota > Clostridia > Oscillospirales > Acutalibacteraceae > Caproicibacter > Caproicibacter fermentans. Next base: position 126,873 of record NZ_VWXL01000014.1, on the reverse strand, counting down.
AAAGACACCGACATTGTGGAGCGCTACTATGGGCTGAACCATTTCGGCTGGTGGACGGAGCTGTATGACAAAGACGGAAACGACCTGATGCCCCGCCTGAAAAATCATGTAAAAAAATGGGGCTACGGGCCCGCGGGCGATGCGTGCGGCAATCCGCTGCTTGCGGACCGGAGCTGGCTGGACACCTTCCGCAAGGTTAAGGATGTTTACGCGGTGGATCCCGACACGCTCCCCAACACCTACCTCAAGTATTACCTTTATTCCGATTATGTTGCGGCACATACAAATCCGGAGTATACACGCGCCAATGAGGTTATGGACGGCCGGGAAAAAACGGTCTTTTCGGAGTGCAGACGCATTGCCCGCAACGGCACGGCGAAAGACACCAGCCTGGAGTCGGGGGAACACGCGGAATTTATCGTTCGTCTGGCACGCGCGCTGGCGTACAACACCTATGAGAGGATGCTTCTGATTGTGCCGAACAACGGCGCGATTTCAAATGTGGACCCAACCGCGATGGTTGAAATCCCCTGCATTGTCAGCAAGCGGGGGTATGAGCCGCTGTGCATCGGCACGATCCCGAATTTTCAGAAGGGCATGATCGAACAGCAGGTGGCATGTGAAAAGCTGGTTGTGGAAGCCTATCGCGAAAAATCCTACCAGAAACTCTGGCAGGCCCTGACGCTTTCCAAAACGGTGCCGAGCGCCGGTGTCGCGAAGCAAATTCTGGATGATTTAATCGAAGAAAACCGGGAATATTGGCCCGAGCTGAAGTAAGCGGAACCGGCGGATTCTTCCGCCGGACCGAGGAAAAAGAGGGAATGGAATGTTTTTTAAGAAGCGGGAGAAAGAACGGGCGACAACGGGCAAAGTTTGGTCTGTGCAGGATGGGAAAGTGATTCCGGTGACGGAAGTCCATGACGAAGCGTTTTCCTCAAAAGTTTTAGGGGACGGCGTAGCGGTTCAGCCGGAGGGCGGCACGGTTTTATCGCCTGTGAACGGAAAAATCATCAGTGTTGCGAGCACCTTTCACGCTTACGGCATACAGGCCGACGACGGAACGGAAATTCTGGTTCACATCGGCATCGATACGGTTAAGCTCGGCGGAAAAGGGTTTGAAAATCTGGTTGCGGCTGGCGAAGAAGTCAGAGCGGGCACGCCGCTGTGCAATGTTGATTTGCCGTATCTCAGACAAAACGGGTGCGACACGGATATCATCGTTTTGCTGACGGATCCCGCCGGATGCGGCAATCCGGTGTATTATACGGGGATTACGGCGGCCGCCGGCAAGACCTGTGTGATTGAATATTCCAAGTAAAATCACGAGAGATGTTAAAACGAAACCGCGCGGACAAACTTCGTGCGGTTTCGCACTTTTGCCGTAAACCGGGTTGGCGGCACAGGCGCAGCGCTTTTCGCCGCAATTCGGTTTTACCAAATAACGGAAAAACCGGTTGCCACAACAGACAATCCGCTGGGTGTTTGCCAAATAACGCGCGCAGTTCTTTGTGAATGTTGCATAAATTAACTCTTTGGTATTGATTAATTAAAGATATTGTGATATTATGTAACCGTAATTTAAGATGGCTGTGACTGGTTAGACCAGGCAGGACCTTCATTGTAGTGAATCCGTTTCTGGAAATGGGTTTGCAATGTTGGTCTTTTTTTTTAGCAGAATCGTCCCGGTTGAGTCCCTTAGCGATCCGCTCAATCCGGAGACCGAGTGCCTGCGAGAAAGAAAGGAACCGCGATGTACAGAATCGCCCGTGTGATAAGCAATAATTTTGTAATTTCCAAAGACGAGGATAATCAGGAAATCATTATCAGAGGGCTCGGGATAGGCTTTCACAAATCCAAAGGCGACCTGATTCCGGAAGAAAAGACGGAAAAAATTTATCGCATGGATACGCCGAAACAAGTCGATCATCTGATCGAGCTGGTAAAAAGCATGCCCATGGATTATATCTCCGTCTGCACCGAAATCATTGAAAACGTACAGCTGCATCTTGGGAAAAAGCTGAGTCAGAATATTTATGTCACTTTAACGGATCACGTTTGTTTTGCGCTGGAGAGAAAAAAAGAAGGATTAGAATACAAAAACGAAATGCTGTGGGAAATTCGGAACTTTTACCACGCCGAATTTGTCGAAGGAAAATATGCGGTCGCCATGATCAAAGAAAGACTCGGTGTGGAGCTTTCTGAAGACGAGGCCGCGTTTATCGCACTGCATCTCGTCAATGCCGAGCTGGAAACCGGGATCTCCGACGCGTTGAGCATTACGAAAATGATCGAGGGAATTCTAAAAATTGTTGAAAACAATTACGGCATCACTCTCAATCAGGATTCCTTGGACTACGGACGCTTTATTACCCATTTAAAGTTTTTGGGGCAGCGCATTTTCAAAGGGCAGACCATGAGCAAAGACGAGAGCGATTTTTCGCTGATGATTCATAAATTTACACAGGATAAATATCAAAAGGAATTTTTGTGCGCAAAGCGGATTCAAAGCTATATAAAAAGCAACTTCGGGCATTTGCTGTCCAACGAAGAAATATTTTTCCTGATGGTACATCTGAGGAAATTGGTAAACGACAAAGACTAGCACCGGCAAAGAAAACCTGATATTGGCTTGTGACCTTTTGTTAGGGCAAGACCGCAAACGGATTTGCGTTTCGCGCGCAAGTTCTTTTGGCGGCCTTTTTTTATCACTGTCTGCAACAAATGGTTTCGATACACTTAAAACACTTTTTTGGGGAGGAAGTATTGATGAAAGACAAAGCGTTCGGCGTATTACAAAGAATCGGCCACTCCTTTATGCTGCCGATTTCAATTCTGCCGGTTGCCGGCTTGCTTCTCGGCATCGGCAGCTCATTTACCAATCAAACGACGCTGGAAACTTACCACTTGCTGGGATTTATGGGACCCGGTACGGTTATTTACAGCATTCTGACCGTTATGGCGCAGTGCGGCGACGTGATTTTCACGAACCTGCCGCTGATTTTCGCCGTCGGCGTTGGGATCGGGATGGCAAAAAAAGAAAAATCGGTTGCCGCTCTCGCCTCGATGGTCGCGTATTTTATCATGAATTCCGCGATCAGCGGCATGATTTCGATTCACGGGGGCGCCAAAGCCTTTCTGAACGGCGCCACCTGCTCGCTGCTGGGGATGACGACATTTCAAATGGGTGCCCTCGGCGGAATCATCGTCGGGCTTGGCGTCGCCGCCTTACATAACCGCTTTTACAAAATCGAATTTCCCGCAGCGTTCTCGTTTTTTCAGGGAACCCGGTTCGTGCCCATTATCAGCACCGTGGTTTTTGCCTTTGTCGGCATTTTAATGTTTTATATCTGGCAGCCGATCCAGGTAGGCATCAATGATCTGGGCGGACTGGTGTCGAAGTCCGGAGTCATCGGGACATTCTTCTTCGGTTTAATCAAGCGGCTGCTAATCCCGTTCGGCCTGCACCATGTGTTCTACCTGCCGTTCTGGCAAACAGCGATCGGCGGAACTATGCAGGTCGCAGGGAAGGAAATCGTCGGCGCGCAGAATATTTTCTTCGCACAGCTGGCGGATCCGTCGACGATGCATTTCTCTACCCTGGCGACAAGGTTTTTTACAGGCGAATTTATCCTTTACATCTTCGGGTTTCCGGGCGCGGCTCTGGCAATGTATCGCTGCGCGCGCCCCGAAAAGAAAAAAGAAGTCTACGGGCTGCTGCTTTCCGCGTCGCTCACTGCGATTTTAACCGGCATCACGGAGCCGATCGAATTCTCTTTCATTTTCGTCGCGCCCGCTTTGTATGCCATCAACACGGTTCTGGCGGGCCTGGCTTATGCCGTCGCACAGCTGCTCAACATCGCGGTCGGCCTGACTTTCTCCGGAGGATTTATCGATCTGTTCCTGTTCGGCATTCTGCAGGGAAACAGCAAAACCTCCTGGCTTTTAATTCTCCCTGTTGGAATCGTTTATTTTGCGGTATACTATTTTACATTCAGCTTTTTTATTAAAAAATGGAACCTGAAAACTCCGGGCAGAGAAACGGACGACGAAGAAACCAAACTGTATACCCGCGCCGACTATGAAAAGAAGAGAAGCGCCTCCAAAACAGGAAAGAAGGAAGAAAGCGAACGTCTGTCGGCCAGCATTGTGAAAGGGCTGGGAGGAAAAGCCAACATCAGCGATGTGGACTGCTGTGCGACCAGGCTGAGAATCACCGTGGCAGACTCAGATCTTGTAAACGACAGTATTCTGAAGTCGACCGGGGCGGCCGGCGTGGTTCACAGGGGAACCGGCGTTCAGGTCGTTTACGGGCCGAAGGTCACGGTTATTAAATCGAATTTGGACGACTATCTGGCAAAGCCGGCCGAGGAAGCGGAAGTTCCAGAGGCCCCGGAGCCGGCGGCTTCGGAGGCTGAAACCGCTGAAAAACAAAACAAAGACGAGCCGAAAGCTTCTTCTCCCCAAAAGAGCGTCGTCTATGCTCCGCTGAACGGCAGAGTGATGGAATTATCGGAAATTGGCGACGGTGTTTTTTCGGAGGAAATGCTGGGCAAAGGATTCGCAGTCGATCCGTCGGAAGGAAAAGTAGTGGCGCCGTTCGACTGTACCGTTGAAACGGTTTTTGACACGAAACATGCGATCAATTTAAAAAGCGGAAATGTGGAGCTGATGATCCATATCGGGCTCGACACCGTCCGATTGGACGGAAACGGGTTTGACATCAGGGTTCAGGAGGGCGACAAACTGAAAAAGGGCGACCTGATCGGCTACTTTGATATGGAAGCAATTCAGAAGGAGGGATACCGTCTTGTGACTCCGGTAATTATTGCCAACACGGACGAATGGAAGAAGATTGAGCTGTTGAAAAAAGGCTCCGTAACAGCGGGCGAAAAAATATTACGTCTGGAATAACCCTTCCGCCGCGAAGTACGTACGGATCCAAAAGAATATGGTATAATATTATTTAGAAGCAGAGATCATTGAGCTGTTAAGAGAAAGAAAGGGGATCTTATTGATGCAGGAATTTCAATACACAATCCAGGATGAAAACGGGATTCATGCCCGTCCGGCGGGACTGTTGGTCCGAAAGGCGCAATCGTATCAGTCCTCCGCCACTATGATTCACGAGGGAAAAAGCGCGGACATGAAGCGTCTGTTTGCGTTATTGGGCCTGAATATCAAGCAGGGAAACACGGTCACCGTGCAGCTCAGCGGAGAGGACGAAGAGGCGGCCGCTCAGGGGCTGAAAGAGTTTTTCGGAGAGAATTTATAAACGAATGAAGGGATCGGCGCCATGACAACGACAAAGGGAATTGGGGTAAGCCGCGGCGTTGCGGTGGGGGAACTGTGGTTTCGCGCCGCTAAAATAACCGCGATTGATCCGCGAGCCGTGGCGGACCCGGAGGCGGAGGTCAAACGCTTTCAAGACGCAAAGGCAAAAGCAATCGCCCAGCTCGCAATTTTATACACTCAAACGGAAGAAAAACTCGGAAAAGAAAATTCCATTTTATTTCAAATCCACCAGATGATGCTGGAGGATCTGGATTATAACGATTCCATTGTCGGCATAATCCGGGAAGATCGGGTTTGCGCGGAATACGCCGTGCAGGAAACGGCCAAAAAGTTCGCGGACCTGTTCGAAACAATGGATGACGAGTATATGCGCGGACGCGCCGCGGACGTAAAGGACGTTTCCGAACGGGTCGTCGGTATTCTGACCGGGAACGGATCGGGGTTTAACACCGGAGAAAAGCCGTGTGTTCTGGCTTCGGACGATCTTACCCCGAGCGAAACGGCGCAGATTGACCCCAAAACCGTTTTGGCAATCGTGACCTCAGGCGGCTCCCCCACATCCCACACGGCAATTTTCGCCCGCACGATGGGCATTCCCGCCGTAGTGGCCGTAGATGGGGTTTCACTTCAGGAGTATGTCGGAAAAACGGTTGCCGTAGACGGTTCAACCGGCGAAATCTTCATCGAGCCGGACGCCGCCGTTACAAAAGAGCTGGCGCGGAAAGAAAGGGAGCAGCGGGAGCTTGCGGAACGTTTGGAGCGGTTCCGCGGCAAAAAAACCGTTACCGCCGACGGGCGCGCCGTAGATCTGTACGCCAACATCGGCGGCCCGCAGGACATGGAAGCCGTTCTGAAGAGCGACGCCGAGGGAATCGGTCTGTTCCGCAGCGAATTTCTGTTTCTGAAGCGCAGTACGCTGCCGACGGAGGAAGAGCAGTTCCAGGCATACAGCTCCGTCGTTTCAAAAATGAATGGAAAAAGAGTCGTGATACGCACGCTGGACATCGGCGCCGACAAACAGGCGGAATCATTCAACCTGCCGAAAGAGGAAAACCCCGCAATGGGCATGCGTGCCATCCGCATCTGTTTGACCCGTCCCGAAATTTTTAAAACACAGCTTCGCGCGCTGTACCGCGCTTCCAGCTTTGGAAATGTCGCGATTTTACTGCCAATGATTACCTCCGCGGAGGAAATCGTGCAGGTGAAGAAGATCTGCGCTGAAGTCAAAGAGGAATTAAAGCGTCAGGAGATATCCTTTCATCCCGATGTTGAGATCGGGATTATGATTGAGACGCCCGCCGCCGCGGTTATCAGCGATGATCTCGCGCCCCTGGTGGATTTCTTCAGTGTCGGCACCAACGACCTGACGCAGTATACGCTGGCGGTGGACCGTCAGAACAAAACGATTGCCCGGTTTAACAACACGCATCACAAAGCGGTGCTTCGGCTGCTCCAAACGGCCGCGGACAACGCGCACCGGGCAGGCATCTGGATTGGCATCTGCGGAGAACTGGCCGCGGATGAAAGTCTGACTGAAACGTTTGTCAAAATGGGAATTGACGAGCTGTCGGTCGCGCCGTCCTCCGTGCTTTCGCTGCGTGCAAAGATCAGTGAGGTCTGTTCAGTTTAAAAAAGTCACTGAAAGCATCATTCAGGGACTATGAAAGAATAAAAACAGTCGTCTGCTTTTTGCAGGCGACTTTTTTTATGGGGCTGCAGCGGAAACGGCTCTATGATCTATCAAAATTCTATGCAGTAGTCTTACTTGGACTGCATTTTTTTGCCGAAGCGGGCGACGGCCCGCATCTGTATTGATTGGGGGTCATTTTGTAAAAGAGCCTAAAATATTTGATGTAGGAACTTGTGGAATGAAAGCCCACTTTGAAAGCAATATCCGTTACCGACATTTCCGTCGTTGCCAGTAATGAGGTGCTCATATGCAGGCGGTATTTCATCAGATATTGATAAGGACTATCCTGTATATATTTTTGAAAACAGCGTAAGCATTCTGTTTTGCTGATATGGGCGGTATCGGCAATATCTTGTATGGAAATTGACTGATTATAATTGGTGTGTATTGTAGAAATTAAGGTTCGTATTCGTTCGTAGCTTTTTGAGGGTACACTTTCTTTCATCTCGGGAAGAAGAGATAGAAACTCCAGCCACACCTTGGATAACTGAATGGAAATCCGATATTCATGATGCTCGTATTTATCATCCTGGAAATATAACTGATCGAGTATGCTGATCTGATGAAGCACCTGATGGTTGGCCGGCACATTGGCGTACAGGTAATAATGCGTAAAGACTGGATGATTGGTAATAGGTTCCACATCATTTTGTTCCATGATGCTGCCCGAAAAGAAAGCCAGCATTTTTGCCGGAATAATATAGCTGTGGTAATGACAGCCTTCTCTCCCTGTTATTTGATGAAGTGCGGTGCGGTTGATAAAGATACAATCCTGTTCTTGTAAATCAAATTCTTCATCATATATTTTAACATGGACGCTTCCTTTTAGAACAGAAACAAATTGCACCTCATCATGCCAGTGAAAGACTTGAAATCCCTCATTTTCAGGAATACAGTGCTGATTTCGCACATCTAAAACCAGGAGCGGGAATTTCGTCGTATGATAAGGGTTATGAGAATAGACAGGTGCTTTTTCAGACATTCCACGATTCTCCTTAGAATGGTTCTATTTTTATATATTGTAGGTCAAATAATTGTATTTATCAACCCGATTGGGAGCTATAATGATATCAGAAATCGACAAAGGAGATCGTTAAAATGATAATTGACGGAAATGAAACTGAAAAAAGAGCAATGGAAGAGTTTCACAAAGGAAACAGAAAAGAAGGTTTGCGTATTCAGGAAAAATTTGCTTCTGCGTTTCGCGAAGAGTATGAAAACAAAGATCATTGTCCGTGCAGGAAAGCATGCCGCTATCACGGAAACTGTAAAGAATGTGTGGCGATTCACAGAGCTCACCAGGAGCATGTCCCGAATTGCATGAGACCGATGATCAATCGTAAAATCAAGCTGCTGTCGGAACTGACCGAGCATACGATTTCCTATGAGATTGAGCCGCCTGAAGAAAGAATGGGGAATGCGGATGCTTGAAAAGCAGGCGGAACTTCCGTTCTTGTAAAAGACTTTCGCAGACCTCTCACTTAAATTACTTTTTCATGGCCTTGTTAACTTCCCTGTCAACAGATTCCTGACCGATGTCAGCATAAGTTCTGGAATCTTTGATTAAACCGTCGCAGAAAGCAGCTACGTCACTGCCCGTCACTTCGAGCACACCTTTTCCCAACGCCGCGCCCTCTTCAAAAAGATCGACAATTCCTGAGAGGAGACCCGTACCTTCGGTCAGCTCAACCGGGCCGACTTTAAATAGATATTCCTGGATTTCTTTATAAACAATCTGATAATCCTGTGGGAGCGATTTGACACGCGCCATGTGTGCCCGCCATTCTTTTTTGCCTTCGATGATATCCTGTATGCTCATGGTGTCCTCCTATTTCCCTAATTTCTTAGCAATATTTTTATTGAGCTGCTCGCGCCACTTGTCGCGAAAAGACTTTGCCCCTTCTTCACCGGCCAGAGCCGAACAGAAACCTTTGATATCGTCGCCTAAAGCCTCCCCGACACTCTGGCCGTCCGCCGCCGCTTCTTCGAGCAGGCCGAGCACTCCGTCAAGAACGGGCATAAGGTTGCGGCCGCTGAAATCCGAGCGCGGCCAAAAATAGCTCTTCATTTTTTCCCATGCCGCCTGATAATCTGCGGGCAATTTTTGGGCCCGTGCTTCAAAAGCTTTCAATTCTTTTGTCATATCGCTGCCTGTGATCGTTTCCCAAAGATTCATTGTTTCCTCTCCTCTAACTCATTGATTCTTGACGCAATGAATTCCCATTTTTCCCAGAATTTTCGCAGTTCTTCACGCCCCGCGTCGTTGAGCGCGAAGAATTTTCGCGGCGGCCCCATGTCGGAGGGCTTTTTTTCTATGTCTACGAGTTTATTTTTCTCAAGTCTCACCAGAATGGTATACACCGTTCCATCCACAACATCCGCGAAACCGAGGTCGTTCAGCCGCCGCGTGATTTCGTAGCCATAGGTTTCCCCCCTGCTTATCATTTCAAGTACGCAGCCCTCAAGCACGCCTTTAAGCATCTCCGTTAGGTTTTCCAGCACAATCACTCCTTGCTATTTTGTATGACTGATATTCTTCATAACTTATTACCGATATATAGTAACACATAATAGTAGATCCGTCAACAGAATCGGTTATGAATGCGGGCAAGCATTTGACTGGTTGCGGAATTCGGAAACCGATGGGATGTATGGCTTTCACAACCCACACAACAGCCTGACCACACATTGCGCCAAAGATGATCCAAGCTTCATCTTTGCAATAGATTAGTTTGCGCTAATCGTTCATGGCCGGTAAGCCGCATAACGCCGACGGGCCGAAATAAGGCAGAAAATAAAAATCCGAATCACCGCTTTGGAGTACAACTGCTGCATCTGCGAAAGCGGAGGACTCACACCAAAGCATCGGCAAAAAACCCACCCGGCAAACCTTACGAGAAGGGAAAGGCCGGGTAGCTTTTCATTGAGCATAGAATATGCGTGCGGTCAGGTGCTTTCACGCTCCACAAGGGTGACCGGGTAAGTTACTCTAATCGGGATGCCCTTTTTATCCTGCTCCAGAACAATGCTTTCCACCGCGCGCTGGCAGATGTCCCGCACAGGCTGGTGAATTGTGGTAATGGACGGGGTGCAGAATTTGCACAGGTCAATGTCGTCGTAGCCGACGACCTTCATCTGCTGCGGGATGCGGATGCCGCGCCTGCTGCAAATTTTAATGACCTGCGCCGCGATGATGTCGTTGGAAGTAAAGATGCCGTCGATGTCCGGGTTGCTGTCGATGAGCGAATGGATGATGTTTTCATATTGCATGGAAAGGAACTGCTCTTCTGTTGCATCGATTGCAACGTAGGGAACTCCCTCTTTTTCGCAGACTTCCTTAAAACCGAAGAAGCGCTTGTTTGCCTCCATGTTGAGGTAGGAGCTGCCGCTGATATGCGCAAGCTTTCTGCAGCCTTTCGCAATAAGGTGCTCCGCCGCGAGAATGCCGCCCTGGTAATTGTCGGAGCAGACTGACGGGATGCGCGGCGAGATGATGCGGTCAATAGAAATAATTGGCGCGTCAATGGCAACGCTAAGGTCAATGTTCTGCGTATGGCTGGCAAGGATGACGCCGGCAACCTTGCTCGCGCTAAGCATGTTGAAATACTCCAGCTCTTTTTTTGTCTCATCGTTGGAGGTGCACAGCAGCAGCTTGTACCCGCTGCCCGTCACGAGGCGCTCCACGCAATCGATAACTTTGCAGAAATACATGTTGCTGGCCGACGGGACGATAAGCCCGATGAAATTGCTCCGCTTTTTCGAGAGTGCCCTTGCGAGCTCATTTGGTTTGTAATTCAGTTCACGCATGGCCGCGTTAATTTTTTCCCGGGTCTTTTCACTGATGTATCCCCGGCCGTTCAGCATCCTTGACACTGTGGTGACGGTAACACCGCTTTTTTCGGCAACATCCTTTAGCGTACTCATATTAAAAGCTCCTGTTTCTGAATTTTATAGCAGAACCCCGACGGCCGGGGCATGAATCATCAAAAATCGATTCCCGTAAATTTAAGTTTGCATAAAATCCTATACTAATTATAGATGAAGCAGAATAATATGTCAACCGTATATCATTGTTTTTTTCGTATAAACATTAATTTCATTAAAATATAATGTGCATAATGCTTAATTTTTACGGTTATTCCGCGATAAAATGTAAAAATTATATGTCAAGCACTTGACATCTATATGTCAAACGGTTAATATATAAGCACCAACCAATAACAGAGGAGGAGTTTGTGTGAAAAAGTTGAGAATTTTAGCACTGGCAACATGCGTGGCAGTTATTCTTTCATCTCTGGCAGGGTGCGGAAAGGGCAGCAATTCGCAGAACGCTTCTGCGGCAAGCGGAAGCGACGGCGGCAATGTCGCCCTTACGTTCTTTAATACCTCCGCAGAGGTGAACACACAGTTTACTGATTTATTTAACGCTTACCATCAGTCTCACCCCAACGTGACCATTACACTGATCCCGACACCGATCGGCGGTCAGCAGATCCAGCAGTTTCAGTCACTGCTCGCTTCGAAGAAGCCGGCAACCATGGCAAACCTGGATATCGGAACAGTCTACACCTACAAAGACAAGTTCCTCGACCTCACGAGTGAGAAGAACTACTATGAGGGCATTGCACAAGCCGGCGCCATCGACTCCGCGATGCTTGACAACAAGCTCATCGGCATTCCCTACACGGTTCAGGGCTACGGACTGCTTTACAACACCCGCGTGGTGAACAAAGCTCTCGGCACGACGTTTGACCCTTCCACCATTAAGACCCGCGACGACCTTGCATCATTGTTTAAGAAGATTCAGGCCGCCGGCGTACCGCCGGTGATGATCCACGGCGCAAACTGGTCGGTTGGCGCCCACTATCTGGCTCTCTCTTATGCACTGCAGTCCAAGAATGTGGACGACACCCGCAAATTCGTTGGAGACCTTGAAAAAGGCACGGCGGATCTGAGCAAAAACCAGATTTACAACAACGTAATGGACACCTTCGACATCATGAAGCAGTACAACTACCGCAAAAACGACCCGCTCGTGGGAGACTATGCAAAAGACGCTTCCGATTTTGCAACCGGCAAGTGCGCGTTCTTCTTCATGGGCGACTGGATCTGGTCTCAGGTCGGCACACTGAAGGGCATCGACAAAGACTTCGGTGTTATGCCGATTCCGTTCAGCAACAACGCGAGCGATTACGGCAACTCCCAGATCCCGGTCAGCGAACCGAAGCTGTGGGCCATCGACAACTCCGGCTCTACTCCTGCACAGCAGGCTGCGGCCAAGGATTTCATCAAGTGGTGCCTCACGAGCAAGGAAGGCCAGACAGCCCTTGTTGAGAAAATGGGCTTCAATCTGCCCTACAAGAATGTTACCGCCAAAAACACAAATCCTGTCGCAGCCAGTACATCTAAGTATATTGATGCCGGCAAGACCATCAACATCGGCATCATCACCTACCTGCCGTCCGACTATTACACGAAGACCGGCGACTCCATGCTCAAGTACCTTGCGGGCAAAATTGACCGTGCAGGGCTCAATGATGAACTCACGTCCTACTGGAAATCACAGACTGCTCACTGAGTATTACAAAAACTATTGCAAGCAACGGGGAGGGCCTTCGCCCTCCTTTGCTTTCAATATTACCATTAAGAGGATTTGATTAAGATGAGGCAGAAAAAGTTAAAAAACGTCGGTACTTTCCTAATCTTCGGCGGACCGTCTCTGTTTGCTTTCACTGCCGTTGTTCTGATTCCCCTGGCGTTCGGTCTTTACCTGACCTTTACGAACTGGAACATGGCGACGGGCACTCATGCATTCATCGGTCTTGGAAATTATAAATCGATTCTGACGGATAAGACATACCTGGAACAGCTGTGGTTCACCATAAAATATGCGCTCCTGACCGTTGTAATTTCCAATGTGGGAGCGTTCTCTTTAGGCCTTATCCTAAGCAAAGGACTCAAGGGTCAAACATTTTTCAGGACGGGATTCTTCACGCCGAACCTGATCGGTGGGCTGATTCTGGGCTACCTTTGGCAATTCCTGTTTACCCAGGTGCTCCCTTTCATGGGGCAGAAATACGGCTGGGCCATATTCCAGACATCGTGGCTGTCCGACACCACAAAGGCATTCTGGGCACTCGTCATCGTAAACGCATGGCAGCTGATGGGCTACCTGATGATCGTTTATATTGCGGGGTTTGTAAGCGTTCCGTCAGATATTCTTGAAGCGGCGGCCATTGACGGCGCCGGTAGATTCCGCAAGATTATTTCGGTGATTCTTCCTCTTTCCGTATCGAGTATTGTGGTTTGCCTGTTCCTTTCCATTTCGCGTTCCTTCCTGACCTATGACCTGAACCTTGCCCTCACAAACGGAGGCCCTTACGGATCGACCGAACTTGCATCGTTCCACATCGTGCAGAAAGCGTTCCTTTCCAATGAATACGGCATGGGCCAGGCTGAAGCGGTAATCCTGTTCATTGTCGTCGCAGTCATTGCCCTGACTCAGTCTGCGTTTATGAAGAGACTGGAGGTAGAAGCGTAAATGAGGTCTTCAAAAGTTACTCACGCAATAGGAATGTTTGCACTTTCGCTTCTCCTGCTTGTCTTTCTGTCACCGTTTCTCATCACCATCCTGAACACGTTCAAGTCGACTCAGGAATTTGTGGAAAACCCGTTTTCCCTTCCAACCCAGTTTAACTTTGACAATTACTTTAAAGCCATCGATGAAATGAGTTTTGCCACAGGCTTTGTGAATTCCCTGATTATCACGCTTGTCGGCGTCGTAATCGTCGTGATTTTTTCCGCTATGACGGCATATCTGTTTGCCCGCTTTACGTGGAAAATCAACAAGGTGCTGTTTTTCGTCATGACTGCTTCCATGGCGATTCCGTTTCAGGTGGTTATGATCCCGCTGGTCACCATATATGGTACCGTCGGCTTCATCGATTCGAGAGAATCGCTGCTTTTCATGTACTTCGGCTTCGGCTGTTCCCTTGCCGTCTTCACGTTCCACGGGTTCATCAAGGGAATTCCGTTTGCACTCGAAGAAGCGGCCTCCATCGACGGAAGCGGCCGCGTGAGAACGTTCTTCCAGATTATCCTTCCGCTGCTGAAACCGGTTGTTTCCACCATCACCGTTCTCGACGTGCTGTGGATGTGGAACGATTACCTGCTGCCGAGTTTGATTCTCCAGTCGCCTGAGCTGCGCACTCTCCCGCTTTCCACCTACAACTTCTTTTCTTCCTACAGCGTTGATTTCACTCCGCTGATGGCAGGATTGATCCTGACGATGCTTCCGGTTCTGGTTTTGTATCTCTTCCTGCAGAAGTATATCATCAAGGGATTAGCGGCGGGAGCGGTAAAATAAGCTTTCCCGCCGGACGGAAACAGAACAGGGGGAAAAAGTTATGGCACTGGTAGAAGTAAATTTTCACTCAAAGGCTCTGGACCGGCTGGCTGTGTTTAACGCGCTGATTCCGACGGATGCGCCGGAGGAAGTCAGAGATCAGAAGTCGTTTGAGCGCCCGATGAAGTCTTTTTATCTGCTTCACGGATATACGGGCAATTACTCGGATTGGCTTTGCGGGAGCAGAATTCAGGAGCTTTCGGAGAAATACAACTTTGCGGTTTTCATGCCTTCGGGCAATAACAGCTTTTATCTGGATGACACCGACAAAGGCGAGCTGTTCGGCGAATATGTTGGAAATGAGCTTGTGGACTACACCCGCGCAATGTTTCCTATTTCCCGCGAAAAAGAGGATACGGTCATCGGCGGGTTTTCAATGGGCGGCTACGGCGCGCTCCGCACAGGGCTGAAATACGGCCGTTTCGGCCGTATCATTGCGCTTTCCTCCGCCCTGATCCTCCATCAGATTGCAGGCGCGGCCCACAGCTACAAGGACTTTATGGCCGACTACCGGTATTACACGCGGGTGTTCGGTGACCTCGGCCGGCTGCTGGGGAGCGACAAAGACCCAGAGGCACTCATCCGCATGAAAAAAGAGACGAATGCGGAAATTCCTGGCATCTATATGGCCTGCGGCACAGAGGATTTTCTGATTGAGGAAAACCGACGCTACCACGAATTCCTCTTAGCGGAGAATGTAGCACATGTGTATGATGAGACTCCGGGACTCCATAACTGGGATTTCTGGAACGAACAGATACGCAGGGCGGCACTTTGGGCAATTGGCATCTGACGTACTGCCACCGTTTTTGAAAGAATACTGATAAGGAAGCATCCTCAATGAAAGATACTGTATTGAAAGAACTGCAGCCGATTCTGAACGCCGCTCCCGTCATAGACATGGCGCTGGAGGGAGTCGAGGCGGCCCGTTCCGCTCCGCCCGCTCCGGTGGAGCACTCCGCGGAAGTCCGTATTTTTACACGCACGATCCGCGGCCCCGAGTGCCCGCTGACCATGAGAATCTATGAGCCGGTCAGCCGAACGGAGGAAACTCTCCCGGCTTTGCTGTGGAGCCACGGCGGCGGCTATGCTCTGGGGAAACCGGAGTATGAAGACGGCATCTGCGAACGTTTTGTACTGGAAGCGCGCTGTGTCGTTTTACAGGCAGATTACCGCCTTGCTCCGGAGCATGTCTATCCGGCAGCAATCGAGGACTCCTATGCGGGTCTGAAATGGATAGCGGACAACGCCGTCGAACTGAAAATCGACCGTTCAAGAATCGCCATTGCCGGCCCGAGCGCCGGGGGAGGCCTGACGGCAGCGCTTGCCCTGATGGCGCGCGACCGCGGCGAAGTGCCGGTTTTGTTCCAGATGCCGCTTTACCCCATGGTAGACGACCGGAACGACACGCCTTCCTGCTATGAAATCAACATGAAATCCATGCCGAAAGCATGGAACCGGGAAAACAACATTACCGCGTGGAAGATGTACCTCGGCAGCGATTTTTCAGGCGAGGTTCCGCCCTATGCAGCCCCCGCGCGCGCAGAAGACCTGACCGGTCTGCCCCCTGCCTATCTCTGCGTCGGGCAGCAGGACCCGTTCCGTGACGAAACCATTGACTACGCCGCGAGACTTGCCCGCGCCGGCGTTTCGGTGGAGCTTCACCTGTACCCCGGGTGCTTCCACGGGTTCGACTTTATTGCGAACCGCACGGAGGTTTGCGAGCGGTGCCGGGTGGAATATATTGCAGCCCTGAATCGGGCGTTTGAACGAGCAGCCGGCCGGGGTTGACCGGCTGCTGCGGAAATCAACACAGGAAACGAGAGGGACGAGAAGGGTAATGGCTATCAGAAATCAAATCATGCTTATTACGTATCCGGACAGCATGGGAAAAAACCTGAAGGAATTGTCCGAGGTTCTGGATGAGCATTTCGGAGGTATCATCGGCGGACTGCATATCCTCCCGTTTTTTCCGTCTTCGGCGGACCGCGGCTTTGCTCCGACGACCTATGAGGCCGTCGACCCCGCTTTCGGCGACTGGAACGACATTCGAGCACTTGCAAACCGGTATTACCTGATGTTTGACTTTATGATTAATCACATTTCCAGAAGCTCCGCCTATTTTCAGGATTTTCTCGAAAAAAAGGATCAGTCGGCCTACAAGGACATGTTTATCCGTTACCGGGATTTCTGGCCCGGCGGCGAGCCGACCCGGAAGGATGTCGACCTGATCTATAAGCGCAAACCGCGTGCACCGTATATCGACGTTACGTTCCGCGACGGGACGTCGGAAAAAATATGGTGCACCTTTGATGAAGAACAGGTCGACCTTGCGGTAAACACAAAGACGACCCAAGATTTCATGCGGGAGACTATGCGAAACATGGTGGAAAAAGGCGCGTCGATCATCCGGCTGGACGCTTTCGCGTATGCGGTGAAAAAGCAGGGAACGAACTGCTTCTTTGTGGAGCCGGAGACATTTGACCTGCTTGGCTTCTGCCGGGACGCCGTGAAGGAGCGGGATGTTGAGATTCTGCCGGAAATCCACGAACACTTCTCCATTCAGATGAAGCTGGCCGAGAAAGACTACTGGGTTTATGACTTTGCACTGCCGATGCTGCTGCTTCATGCCATCTATACCTGCAAAAATAAAAATTTGCTGAGCTGGCTCAGGAACTGCCCGAGAAAGCAGTTTACGACACTTGACACGCACGACGGCATCGGCGTTGTGGATGTCAAAGGCCTTATGACCCAGGAAGAAATTGACCAGACCATCAACTTTTTATTCTCAAAAGGCGCGAACGTCAAAAAAATTTATAATACGGTGGCGTATAATAACCTTGATGTCTACCAGCTGAACTGCACTTATTACTCTGCCCTCGGCGACAACGACGACGCCTATCTGCTTGCGCGGGCGGTTCAGTTTTTCGCGCCGGGCATCCCTCAGGTCTACTATGTAGGGCTCCTTGCCGGCAAAAACGATATTGAATTTCTTGAAAAAACAAAGGTTGGCCGGAACATCAACCGACATTATTATACGAAGGAAGAGATTGGGCGGGAGGTCAAGCGGCCCATACTCAAAAAGATGTACGCCATCATGCGCTTTCGGAACAGTTACCCGGCGTTTGGCGGCGAAGTTTCCGTAGAAGATTCGGGCTTGGAAAGCAGGCTGACAATCCGCTGGACAAAAGAGAAATACTCCGTGCAGCTTCACGCGGACCTGAAAACCCGTCAGTTTGAGATTACCTATACCGGTGAAAACGGAACACAGGAAAAACTTTCTCTGGCGTGATCGCTGCAGCCCCGCGCTCTGCGGGAAGACCTTTTTGTGAAAAGCCGTAAATCGTGCTGAAATCAAATTTTTTCGAGGTGGATACAAAGTGTTTGATGTGGTTGCACTTGGCGAACTTCTGATCGATTTTACTCCCGCAGGAACTTCGGAAAGCGGGAACATCCTCTTTGAGAGGAACCCGGGCGGCGCTCCGGCCAATGTGCTTGCCGCTGTGACAAAGCTCGGCGGGACAGGCGCGCTGATCGGCAAAGTCGGCTGCGATCCATTCGGTTTTTTTCTCCGGGATGTACTCGACAAGCACGGCATCGACGGGTGCGGACTCCGCTTTTCCCATGACGTCCCTACGACGCTTGCGTTTGTACAGCTGAACGAGCACGGTGACCGAAGCTTCAGCTTTTATCGCAAGCCCGGCGCCGACACGACTCTGGCCCCGGAAGACCTCGACTTCGGCCTGATCGACAGCGCAAAGGTCTTTCACTTTGGTTCCCTTTCGATGACGGACGAACCGGCAAGGAGCGCCACAAGAACGGCACTGGAATACGCCCGCGAAAAAGGGAAGATCATCACCTACGATCCGAACTGGCGCCCAGCACTCTGGATGAATGATGAACAGGCGAAAGAAAACATGCTGTTTGGACTGCAGTACGCGGATGTGCTCAAAGTATCGGAAGAGGAATTGGCGTTCCTCACAGGCAAAGATGATGTTGACGCAGGGAGCAGACAATTTCTCGAATGCGGAGTTAAGATCGTAGTGGTCACGCTTGGTCCGAAAGGATGCTATTATCGCTGTGCGAAGGGTTCCGGCTCCCTCAGCACATACGACACAAAAGTCACCGACACCACGGGGGCCGGTGACTGCTTCTTCGGCGCGATGATCTGCCAGCTCAGCCGGTACGAAGGCGCTCTCGCGGCAATTCTCCCTGAGGAATTGGCAAAAATGGCCGACTTTGCAAACGCAGCCGGCGCGCTGTGTGCCACAAAGAAAGGTGCGCTTTCCGCCATTCCGACCGAAGAAGAAGTACGGCGCTGCATGAGCGGCACGCCGCTGCTGAAGCCGGCATAATCCGTCCGGCCCAGTTCATCTTTTCGGCGTATGAATTTGCGCTGATCGTAGAAATGCCGCGTTGTAAGCGGTAAATCCCCCTTGTAAATTTAAGTTTACAGGGGGATTTTTTTGATATGTACCAAATTCGCCGAATACAGCGGTAAGGCCCCCGACTGATCCAATAATCGGCTCAGTTTGGTGGCCTTTTGATTTGAAGAGTGGAATCAATTCGCTTTTTATGTTTCCTTACAGCAATTCCAGTTGAATTGTAGAATTACATTAGAGAAACAGATACGCCATCAGGGCATCGACTCCGGCCTGTATGATGCGCTCTTCCGAGATATCGTTTTCCCGAAACGCTATTTCCTCCGATGGTTTCCCGGCCTCTCCTTTTTGGTTGGATAAAATCACCTGACATTTTTATTTTTAGCAATTTTAAAATAATGTTAATAATTATATATCTTGAAATGTTATAATCGAATAAAGAATGAAACGAGGGAAAATATATGCTGCTCTGCATAATGGCAATACAAAACGACAATGACCGACGTACCGTGGAAGAACTGTATCTTCAAAATTACAGAATTATGATGTACATAGCAATGAAAATATTAAAGGACAAAAGTAAAGCAGAAGATGCTGTTTCTCAAGCTTTTATAAAAATTATCGATAAACTCCAAAAATTTAACTTTGAGGATTGTAACAAAACGAGGGGATTAATCGGTATATTAGTGAAGGACATTTGCTATGACATGCTAAAAGCGGAAAAGCGCCAGAATTCTATTTCTATAGATGAATGTGATATACCTGCTCCCTCGGAAGATCTTCCTTATGACAATCTTGCATCTGAAGAAAATTACCAAACAATTTTGAACGCTTTGACTGGTCTAAGCGATAAGTCAAGAAATATTCTAAAGCTAAGATATGTCTATGGCTATTCTGATCTGGAGATGTCCGAACTTCTTAACATTTCACAGGGAAATATAAGGGTACGTCTTCACCGGGCCAAAGTCGCTTTATCGCAGGCATTGAAGGAAAAGCGAAATGAACAATCAGATTTTTAAACTGATGCTCAAGACGGCAGTAGAAGAAAATTTTAAGAACTGCCGATTGAAAAGGACTTAGAGAATGATTATGAATTATCTCAGACTACAAAAACGAAGATTGAGAAGATGTTTATAAGGGCCTATTACCAATAATCCTGTTGCGTATCAGAAAAATTTCTAAGAGAATTGTTATTATTCTGGCCGTTATTATACCAATTTCTGTAGGGAGTCTACTTAGTGTGGAAGCATCTCGGAATGCTATTTTTAATACGCTTTTAAATTGGAAATCAGGCCATGTAGACATCCATTATCAGGATAAGAATGCTTCTTTAAATATAGCTTCATCCACATCCAGCAACTCCGCCATAAAACCCACATATCTTCCGAAAGGGTTTTTCGAGATACAAACGATTACAGCTGGCTCAAAAACGAGACGGAATACCAGAATAATTATGGAATAAAGTTTTTTGAATCAGATTCCCTTAGCGAAGGAAGGAACCATTGCGGTAGATACGGAACACACTATTCGCAAAGAGGTTGAAATTCAGAGAGAAAAAGCATCCCTTTTTGTTGCAAATACTTCGGGAGACAAATCTTATTTGATTTCAGAAAACCTTTCCAGCAGCTTTTTGCTAAGCTCCGAAATTTCTTCCGACCAGTTCGTAAAGATAGCGGAAAGCATGAAGAAAAAATGAAAATTTCGAAAAAAAATTGTAACAAAACGGGGGTCTCAATCGGTATATAAGTAGAAGGAAAAATTTAGAAAACAAAGGGGTTAAGTTAAAACGGCACTTCTAAAATCACCGCGACTGCCCTTTTAAAGCAGGTCAACAGTAGAATATATCAGCGTCTCTGATAGGGACTATTGCGGTTAGGGGATTTACATAGACTATACAACTACCAGGTGGGAAAACGGTGGCGTAGTTTTAGCATCAAGCAAACGAGTTTGGGGGACAGGAGAAATTCATGCTTATGCTACAGTCAGCCTGGAAACCTGGAATGATAATCCCTTAATTTATCCTGCAGTTTATTGGGGAACCTAATTTTTAAATAATGGAACAAGGAATGGAGAATTTTTCTCCATTCCTTGTTCCATAAAATCAAGTCCATTATCAGAGGGATAAAATGAGAGTAAAAACCGTTCATTTTGCAGTCACCTTTTTTATCTTTGTATTGTCATGCTTCCTTTTCATTTATTTATCCTATACTTCCGAGGTGAATATTCTTAGCGCTGATTTCAAAACAGCAAATGCAGTCAAATTCCAAGTGGAAGGTATGACAGAAAAAAGTTTTATTGAAGCAGTAGAAAAAAGCGGCGAACTTGACCATGTGACGCTTTACGACGTTTCTTTAGAAAATAATTCCATCAGAACATTACTCAGTTATTCCGATTCTTTGGTTCCTCATATCATAGAGGGACGTTTTTTTACAGAGCAGGATTTTATCTCTTCCGTTCCGAAAGCCGTCGTCGGAAAAAACTGTTTGTCCCAAGTCTACATGAAAAACGGAGAGAAAAAGATCAAGCTCTTCGGTACGGAATACGCCGTAGTCGGTGTTATGGGTTATAAAGATAATTACTCATTAAACGGATACATCTTTAAAAACAAGGAAAACATCCGTAATCATAAAGGAAATACGCTGTTCTTATTGGATTCGGTTTCCGGACAAGCCGTAACTTCGGCAATAAAAGAATTAAAGGCACATTATAAAATCAATATTATTTCAGAAAAGATCAACAATATTAACAGGGCTTATCAATATAACGATTTTAATTCTGTCTTAACAATGGTAATCGCGTTATTCATTGCGGCGATGGCTGCTTATACCGCATATTTGCAATATGTTTATTTTTGTTCCACGATTCAGACTTTTTATATTTTAGGCTTTCACAAAAAAGATATCAAAAGTTTCAACCGGAGACAATTTCTCATTCACGGAGGATTTTGCTTTTTGATTTCCTTAGCAGGAGCAGGACTATTATTTCTTACATCGGAAAGAATTTTTCAGTTATTGAAATTTGTACCATTGATTATTTTTTTGATTATTTTGTTGATCGGTTATCTGGCACTTTGCGAGCTTGCGCTTGGAATCGTTTTTGTTCGTTGGAGGAAAAAGAATGAGAGAATGCGTCAGAAATGACGTTCAAAGGAATCAAAGGAATTTTTTAATTCTCATCGTAATCAATACGCTTTTGTTTGCCAGCATTTATTTCATGTCTGTTTATGAATTTAATTTTTATGGATTCTATCACGCAAGTCTGCCAAATAAGCAAAAGCAAATGATGTTAATCGATTATTCAGGGAAGTTTACATCCGACCAGGCTGTTCCGCTGATCAATACCGATCAGCAAATGAAAAAATCAAAATTATTTTCCATGTATGAAATGTACGATCAGTTTATCGAATGGGTTCATTACAGCGGACCGGATAAATTTGGTGACGGTTATGAAGAGGGTCATTTTCAGGGAGAAAAAAGTGTTTATCAATACAATGGGAAAACCTATGCAAGCACCTCAATCAAAAGCACACAGCTAAGCCTGAATTGTTTTAGCAAGTTCTCTTTGCAGACAGATAGAGGAAGAGGATTTCAGGAAAGCGACTACAATCTTCATTTCGGAGATACGGTGCCGGTACTCCTTGGGCATGAGTTTACCGAAACCTACAAAGTAGGGGATCAATTTAAAGCACTCTATCTATTCAGCCTGTTCAACTTTGAAGTGGTGGGCTTTTTAAAGGAGGATTCCTATATAAAACAAAATGGATATGGACCTGCTTCCTATTTGGATCGGGATGTGATTCTCCCCATGTTCAATATCACGGATTCTCCGAAAAATCAAGACGATGCTTTTTTCCGGACGCTGCACTATTCAAACAAAACAAGCTGCTTACTGGAATATGACTCCTCCGTTACGGCTAAAGAGATTGCGGAGGAACTGAACCGCATCAGCAGTTCCAACGGTTTACCCGAATACCAAAAATATAAGGTGACCGAAGATGGACTGGCCCAAATATCAACAAATCAAATGTACCGCGCGCTGAGCGTTGGAAAATGGCTGGTATTCTTTGTCTGCATGGGAACATTCATTTTGCTGATTAACCGGCAGATAAAAGCTCATTTAGTGGATTACACCATTTATTCTCTGTTTATGTCCTATCAAAAAATCAGCCTTTCGCTGATGCTGGAAATGACTGCCTGTATTTTGGCTTCGACCTTTTTTACCATTCTGATCATTCTGGCTCTTTCAAAAAGTCTGATGTATGCCGGCGAGCTTCTGCTGTCTTCAGGCTTGTTAATCGTCTTGTTGACCGTCTATATTTATTTTAAAATGCAACATGTCGACTTGAAAAAATACCTGGTGGAGGGCGAGCAGAATGATTGAAATGAAAAACCTGGTGAAAAAGTACGGGGGAAAAGTTGTTTTTTCAAATTTTTCCTTATCCATACAACAGAGCAGCATTGTCGGCTTGTACGGCCGCAGCGGAAGCGGAAAAACAACCTTGTTGAATTTAATTGGTGGATTAGATCTTCCGGACAGCGGTGATATCCTTGTGAATCATAAGAAATTGACGAAATCCTTGTCGGAACTGGCGGATTACCGCCGCACATATTTGGGAATTATTCCCCAATCTTTCGCATTGCTGAATTTTAAAAGTGCCTTTTATAATATCGCTTTGCCGCTGATCGGGAAAGCTGGAAAAGAAGAAATTGAAAAGGAAATCGAAATCTTGTCTGAAAAGCTGGAAATAAATACCCTACTGAAAGACCGTCCGACGGAGTTATCTGCGGGAGAACGCCAGAGAGTTGCCATTGCAAGAGCGGTTATTACCAAACCGGCTGTCATCTTGGCGGATGAGCCAACAAGCGCGCTGGATGAGACAACACAAAGCATAATAAAAGACTTATTTTTGCAGGAACAAAATAGGGGCTGTACTATTATTTTTTCCTCCCATAATAAAACCTTTGGAGAGTTTGCAGATAAAATTATACAATTGCCTTAAATCACGTCTTGCCCATGTGGAGGTATTGCTGAAATTCCATCTGACCTTAAAGCGTCTTGAATAGCGCGGCTAGAAATACATTCCCTACCGGCGCGATTGAGAGAGAGATACCCTTCGGTGGTTTGGCCTCTATGCTTTCCAATATTCCCGCAAAACTGTAAAGCAGCTTTGAGAGAGTACGGCAAACCGATCTTTTTACCTTTGCTCTGACGAATGGACAGCCGCATTTGATCACTATCCACATCGGAGACCCTGCGGTGACGGACTTCCCTGAGCCGTAAACCTGACCCTCTCCATTTACACTGCGCTCAGCAAATAAGGCGGTACTTCCCGGATGTTCCCGGTCAGTACCGCCCTGTTCTATTTCGTGCTAAGCTCTTCTTGGTAAAAAGCAGGTCAAAACCGCTCGTTTTGTTAAACCCTAACCGGCGAAAGCCTCTTCGGCCCTCTCTTTGTAGTGGTGGGCCTGCTCCAGCATCATGTCCTTGACCTTCATCAGGCGAATCTGCGTGGAACGCTCGTTTTCGTCGAGTTTCATTGTGATATACTTGATGTTCTCCTGCAAATCGGGAATCATGATGTGTTCCAGCGCGTTGACGCGGCGGCGGGTCTTTTCGATCTCGGCGGCCATCAGGCGGCAGGACTTCTCCACTTCCGCAAGTCTGAGCATATCCGGCATCAGGTCGGCGAGGGATTTCACCGCGTCGTCCAGATCGCCGGAGGTGAAAGCAAAGCCGTAGGAGTAGATGTCGTTCGGGTCGGAGGTTCTGGTCTGATACTCAAAGACCGGGACCTCCACGCTCATGACATTTCGGTCGGAAACCTGCAGCGTAACCTCCTGCTTCGGGGCCATCAGGGCAACGTTGACCTCCTCGTCCGGCATGCCCGCGCGGGCCAGGACAAAATTCCGGTTGGCAAAGCGGATTCCCTCCTCGACCTTTTCACGCAGGGAACGGTTCAGGCGAACCAGGTCCAGATACTGCCGCATCAGTTCGTCGCGCTTATCCTTGAGGAGCTTATGCCCGCGCATCGCCGTGACCAGCTTTTTCTTTAAACGGGTCAGCTCCATACGGGTCGGATTCACATGTGTGGCGGCCATACCGTCGCCCCCTTCCTAAAACTTGCCGTAATATTCGTCCAGATACTGATCCTTAATTCGTTTGAGTTCGCCGCGCGGCAGGATGGAAAGCAGCTTCCAGCCAAGGTCCAGCGTTTCTTCAATGCCGCGGTTGCTGTCATAGCCCTGCGAAACGTACTGCTTTTCAAACTCGTCGGAAAACTTTGCGTAAAGCTTGTCGATCTCCGTCAGGGCCGCTTCGCCGAGAACGACCATCAGCTCTTTCGCGTCCTTGCCGCGGGCATAGGCGGCAAACAGCTGGTTCATCGTGTCCGCGTGGTCGGCGCGGGTTTTGCCCTTGCCGATGCCCTTATCCTTCAGGCGGGACAGCGACGGCAGAACGTCGATCGGCGGCGCGATTCCCTTGCGGTAAAGCTCGCGGCTCAGAATGATCTGGCCTTCCGTAATATATCCGGTCAGGTCGGGGATCGGGTGGGTCTTGTCGTCTTCGGGCATGGAGAGAATCGGAATCAGCGTAATGCTGCCGCTCTTCCCCTTCTGCCTGCCGGCGCGTTCGTACAGGGACGCGAGGTCCGTGTACATATAGCCCGGATATCCGCGGCGGCCCGGAACTTCCTTTCGCGCGGCGGAGATTTCACGCAGCGCGTCGGCGTAGTTCGTGATGTCCGTCAGGATGACAAGCACGTGCATGTTCTTGTCGAACGCGAGATATTCCGCGGCGGTCAAGGCCATGCGCGGCGTAGCGATACGCTCGACAGCCGGGTCGTTCGCCAGGTTGACGAACACGACGGTGCGGTCGATGGCGCCGGTCTCGCGGAAGCTCTGGATAAAGTAGTTCGATTCCTCATAGGTGATGCCGATAGCGGCGAATACCACGGCGAACGGCTCTTCCGTCCCGATAACCTTCGCCTGCTTGGCGATCTGCGCCGCCAGATTCGCGTGCGGCAGGCCGCTGGCGGAAAAGATCGGCAGCTTCTGCCCGCGCACCAGCGTGTTCAGCCCGTCGATTGCGGAAACGCCGGTCTGAATGAATTCCTGCGGGTAGTTGCGCGCCGCCGGATTCATCGGCAGGCCGTTGATATCGAGGCGTTTTTCCGGCAAAATCTCCGGCCCGCCGTCAATCGGATGCCCAAGGCCGTCGAAAATGCGGCTGAGCATATCCTCCGAAACACCGAGCTCCATGCTGCGGCCCAGAAAGCGCACCTTGCTGTTGTCCAGGTTGATTCCGGTGGAGCTTTCAAACAGCTGTACCAGCGCGTTGCCGCCGTCGATTTCCAGCACCTTGCAGCGGCGTTTCTCGCCGTTCGCAAGCTCGATTTCGCCAAGCTCGTTGTAGGCGACGTCTTCCACGCCGCGCACCAGCATCAGAGGACCCGCGACCTCCTGAATGGTTTTATATTCCTTCGGCATCAGAAGTCCTCCTTTCGGCTGAGCAGCTCTTCAATTTCTTTTGCGAGCTCCGTTGTGATCGCATCAAATTCCTTGGCGACCTGATCCGCCGGAATATACTTAAATCGTCCGATCCGTTCACGGACCGCCAGCTTCACAAGTTCGTCCGCGGGCGCCCCCTGTTTCAGGGCTTCGACCGTATCGTCGTAAAAACGCAGGACCAGCTTCATCGTCAGGTACTGCTTTTCCAGCGGCGTGAACATATCCACTTCATTGAAAGCGTTCTGCTGCAAAAAGTCCTCGCGGACGCTCCGCGCGGCTTCCAGCTTCAGGCGGTCCGGCGCAGAAAGGGCATCCATGCCGACCAGCTTGACAATTTCATCCAGTTCGGATTCATCGTGAAGCAGAAGCATAACCCTCGCCCGCAGATCCATCCAGTCCTCATGAACATTTTCATTAAACCATTTTCCCAGCGAATCGGTGTAGAGCGAATAGCTTGTCAGCCAGTTAATGGCCGGGAAATGCCGTGCGTAAGCCAGCGCGGAGTCAAGGCTCCAGAACACTTTCACGATGCGCAGCGTCGCCTGCGAAACAGGCTCCGAAATGTCGCCGCCCGGGGGAGAAACCGCTCCGATGACGGAAAGCGACCCCTCGCGGTCTTCTTTGCCGAGAGTCACGACGCGCCCCGCGCGTTCGTAGAACTGCGCCAGACGGCTGCCGAGGTACGCCGGGTAGCCCTCTTCACCTGGCATTTCCTCCAGACGTCCGGACATCTCGCGGAGGGCTTCCGCCCAGCGGGAGGTGGAGTCCGCCATCAGAGCGACGGAATAGCCCATGTCGCGAAAATACTCCGCGATGGTGATCCCCGTGTAAATCGAAGCTTCACGCGCGGCAACCGGCATATCGGAGGTGTTGGCGATCAGCACGGTGCGCTTCATCAGCGAGTAGCCTGTTTTCGGGTCTTTCAGCTCCGGAAATTCGTTCAGAACGTCCGTCATTTCGTTGCCGCGCTCGCCGCAGCCGATATAGACGACGATATCCGCGTCGGCCCACTTTGCCAGCTGGTGCTGCACGACGGTCTTGCCGCTTCCGAACGGTCCGGGAACCGCCGCGGTGCCGCCGCGCGCGATCGGGAACATGGTGTCGATGATGCGCTGGCCGGTAATGAGCGGCATATCGGGCGACAGCTTGGTTTTATAGGGACGGCCGACGCGCACGGGCCATTTCTGCATCAGCGTGACATCCTGCTGCGCGCCGTCCGCCGTTTTGATTTTCGCCACGGGCTGTTCCACGGTGAAATCGCCCTCCGTGACCGACACGACGGTGCCGGTCATCCCGTTCGGAACCAGAACGCGGTGTTCCACGATTTCCGTTTCCTGCACGGTGCCGAGTACGTCCCCGCCGGTTACTTCCGCGCCGGCGGAAACCTTCGGGACAAAATGCCATTTCACGTCGCGTTTCAGCGCCGGAATTTCCACGCCTCGGTGGAGGCTGTTTCCGGTCATTTTCATGATTTCCTCCAGCGGGCGCTGGATTCCGTCGTAGATACTGCTGATCAGGCCCGGGCCGAGCTCCACGCTCAGCGGAGCGCCGGTGGATTCCACCGGTTCGCCCGGTTTCAGGCCGGAGGTTTCTTCATAGACCTGAACGGACGCCTGTTCCCCGTGCATTTCTATAATCTCACCGATCAGACGCTGTTCGCTGACGCGCACCACGTCGAACATGTTCGCGTCGCGCATCCCGTCCGCGATGACCAGAGGCCCGGCAACCTTTTTGATCGTGCCTTTGCTCATTTTCCTTCTCACCTGCTTCTTTCGTTTTCGCTGTTGAAGATAATATCGGAGCCGACCGCCTGCTCCACCGTCTTTTTCACATTGCGCATTCCGATTCCGGTATTTCCGGAAACGCCCGGAATCGGGATTACGGCCGGTAACTGCTGTGACTCATACCGTTCGATTTCCGAGGGAATCCCCTCAAACACGGCTTCCGTCACATAAATGACGGCGTAATCCTGTTCCGCCAGGCGCCTGAGCTCCGCAGCGGCTTCGGAAAGGTCGCGGACCGGCCGGACCTCCAATCCCAGCGAGGCGAATCCGTAGATACTGTCGCGGTCGCCGAGTACGGCGATTTTATACATACGTCTCCCTCAGCCTTTCCCGGACGGACTCATCCGAAAGCCGGTTCAGCTTGCCGGACAAAATGATCCTGACCGTTTTGATCTCATTTTCACGCGCCAGAAGATAAGCGGCGACCGGCGCGATGGTAAACGGATTGTGTTTTTGCGGGCGAATCTGCTCCATCAGCAGATTGTCGCACCAGCGTTCAAACGCCGAAACCGATTCCCTTACGGCGGAAACGGCGCCGGCGTAGGGGGTCAGCGCCAAATATTCCAGGGCGGCGTCCAGACCGGACGCCGCCGCGCGCGCCAGCTTTTTCACATCCAGAGTGGAGCACGGCGCAAGGGCGCGTTCCAAAAACTCGTGTGTTTTACCTGTGCGAACCGAGCGGACCGCGATCCGGATATCGGCGGACGCAACGGTCAGCTCGGCGTATTGCCGCAGCACCTCGTTGTCGGAAACGCGCCCCGCTTCCAACACTGCCTCCAACGCGGCGCGGTCGATGATCACGTCGCATAGCTGGCCGTCGTGATTCTGAAGAAGCGCTTTACAGGCTTCCTCGGCGGCGCCGCGCATCCGCTCGGGCAGCAGCGTAAAGTCCTGATCCTTGATCGCTTTCAAAATCAGCTCGGGGTTCAGGGTGCCGTTCTCAAAATAAATTTTCGGCGTCTTCGCATCCATGCAGACTTCCTTAACCGCGGCTTTCAGGTTGTGGTAGTCGTTTGCGTAAAGGAAAACGTCAAAGACGGAAAGGTCGCCGACCAGCTCGCGCATCAGACTCCACGTCTTTTCCCGCTCCGCCGCAAGAATTTCCTCGGCGCTGCCGGAAGAAACGTCCCAGCCCTTGTCGGAAAGGACGCGCAGGCAGT
Organism: Caproicibacter fermentans; assembly: GCF_009746625.1. Classification (GTDB taxonomy): domain Bacteria; phylum Bacillota; class Clostridia; order Oscillospirales; family Acutalibacteraceae; genus Caproicibacter; species Caproicibacter fermentans. Next base: position 97,652 of record NZ_VWXL01000014.1, on the reverse strand, counting down.
CTTCATAGGTTTTGCAGGCCATCAGCTGTTCCAGCGTCTGCTGGCTGAAAAGGGAAAGCTCTCTGGAACGGATGCGGGCAACTGCATATACATAATCCTGTTTTTCGGCCATTTTCAACCTCCCGCAAACACGAGCCGGTTCACTTTGTCCTGCAGCTCGTCGCGGCGGGCGTCAAACAGGGCGGAAAACGAGCAGTTTTCCTCGATTCCGCCGTAGGACAGCACAAATCCGCCGTCGATGTTTCTCGTCTGCCCGGAGACCCTGAGCGACGCGCCTTTTCCGCCGACCGCCTCGTTCAGGGCCTTTTCAAAGTCCGCGGGAAGTCTTTTCCGGTCCGCGGGGGAAAAGAGGATTTCCCCCGTGCGTGGGGGCGCGTATTTCACCGCCATTTTCAAGATGAGCTTAAAATATTCGTCTTCGGGCAGGGCATACAGAGACTGCTTCGCCTTGTCGATGATTTCCGCAATCAGCTGCTGCTTTGCGCCCAGAACCGCCTTGCGAGTCCGCAGGGCGGCCGCGGACTCGGCCCGCTCCCGGATCATGGCTGCTTCCTGTTCGGCGCGCCTGCCGACGGCGGCGCACTGTTCGACCGCTTCCCGTTCGGCTTTTGAGCGGAGTTCCTCCGCCTGCGCGCGCGCCTTTTCCAGCTGCGCGTTCACCGCCGAATCGGATTCGGACACGATATCCTGTATGATTTTATCTAACCCTGTCATTGACAAGTTCTCCTAACGTTAAACATTCAGTCCGCCGACGCCGGAAATGGCCAGAATGGAGACCAGAAGCGCCAGAATCGCATAGGTTTCCACCATCGCCGGGAAAATCATGGCCTTGCCGAACTGGTCCGGGCGTTTTGCCTCCAGCCCGATGCTTGCGACGGCCGCGTTGCCCTGATTGATGGCGGAGTAGTAACCCACAAGCGCCATCGGCAGGCAGGCCGCAAGGTACAAGAGTCCCTTCGCGCCGGAGATGGCCGCGGCGCCGCCGCCGAGAATGCCCATCTGGGAAAGAGCGATGAACGCGATCAGCAAGCCGTAAATTCCCTGCGTGCCGGGCAGAAGCTGAAGGACCAGAACCTTACCGAACTGGGACGGGTCCTCCGCCACCACGCCCGCCGCCGCCTGACCTGTTTTGCCAACGCCGATTGCCGAGCCGATACCGGGGAGAAGCGCCGCGAGCGCGGCGCCCAGAAGCGCGAGGGGAAGCCCAAGACTGTTAAAGAAGTTCATGATTCATTTTCCTCCTTGAATTGATAATATTGAGTATGAGCGCTTGCGGAAAATGGATTGAACTTCCGCCCGCCGCCCGAATAAAACTTGCCGAAGAATTCCACATACTGAAGACGGTTGGTGTGCACATAGGCGCCCAGCATGTTGATGGCGATATTGAGCGTATGCCCGACGATGAAAATCAGGATAAAGACAATCGCGCCGACCGCGCCGCCGCCCGCCATGGCCGCCATCTTGTTGACCACGCTGGCGATGACTCCCGTCGCAAGGCCTAGGGCAAGCAGGCGGGAATAAGAGAGCATATCGCTCAAATACCCCGTGACGTTATACAGGGCGTAAAGCCCCTTCATAATCCTTTTGACGGGATTTTTCGACTCCCGTCCGCCCGTCAGGATGATTCCGGCCGCGGCAAGCGCGGCAACAATCCCGGCACCTGTCGCCACGGGCGACGGGATGACAAACGAAAGGCCGAACATACTGCGGATCATGCTGCTGGAAAGCAGCATGATAATCAGTCCGCCGACCAGAAGGTACCAGAAGACGACGTCGTACAGGGCGTCCCGGTAGCGCCCCGCATGAACGGCCTCGTACAATCCGGCGCCAAGCCCCGTGAACAGGTGGATCACGCCGACCAGAAGGCAGAAAACCAGAAGGCGCATCGGCTGGTTCAGCGGCGCAAACCACAGCGCCGGTAACGAAACGCTTGTATGAAAGAACGTGCTGCCGACGACGTCGACCACGTCCCCGAAATAGCTGCCGAACATCACGCCCCAGAAGGTCGTGGAAATTCCGCAGTAAAAGAACATATTCAGCATCTTATGCATGGTGGGACTCATGCGCGGGAATTTCTTCATCAGGAGAAAGGTGACCAGCGTCATGATGATTCCATATGCCGCGTCGCCCAGCATCATGCCGTAAAGAAAATAGTAAAACGGCGCCATGATTGCGGTCGGGTCGATTTCTCCCTTTCCCGGAAGGCTGAACGACTCCACAACGTCCTCAACCGGAGTTGTAAACGCGTTGTTCTTCAGAAGAACAGGTACGTCCTCTTTTTCATCCGGATCGGAAAAATCGATCGCGAGGTCATATTTGCCGGTCAGAGCCGCTTCCAAACCCGCGGCCTTTTTCGCCGGGACAAAGCCGGTCAGCAGAAACGTGCGTTTTGACTGGGCGAGACGCCCGATCACCTCGTACTTGTCGGAGCGAATGGTATCATAATCCGCCAGCAGCTCCAGATCGCTTCTTCGGTCGGCCAGACTTTTAATTTCCGCTTCGCCGCGTTCAATGGCTTTCCTGTGCTCCTCCGCCGCGGCCTGTAACGCCCCGGCCTGCTGTTTGGGCGGCCTGTCCGACTGGACCGCGGGGCGCGCAAACCCCAGCGCGTTCAGCGCGGCGGCGTACGCTTCCCTGTCCTTCTTTTCGCAGAGAAGAAAAAAGCAGGTCTGATCCTGCGCAGCGCCCACAACCTCCGCGGTAAAAGGCCCGGCCTGCGGGGCGGCCTGCGCCACCCGGACGGAAAGCTCCTCCCGCGTCATGGCGCCCGGCAAAGACCCGATGAAAGCGGCGGTCGTCTTTGTCCCCGCGAAATCCAGCGGAACGTCCGTCTCCATCCAGGGGGACAGCGCCTCGCGCTCCAGTTCCGTGCGGACTATTTCCGACCGGCTTTCCGCGATCGACCTGTCCAGCGCCTCAAGGCGTTCCGCGGCGCGGACCGTCTCGTCGTGCCGCTGCGCGAATTCCTCGTACTGCCGCGCGGAAAGCTGCTTTTTCCCTTCCAGCGCCGACAGCATGGACCGGTTCTGCGGAACGACGCGGTTCAAAATTTCAAGCGCGCGCCGCGCCGCAGAGACGTTCTTTGCGAACACGGCTCGGGAATCCGAGAGGTCGGATTTCTGAAATACTCCGTCTTTGATGTCGGTGTCGCTGATTTCAACAACGCCGCGGCGCTGAAGGTCTTCCAGAACCTGCTTGCGGTTCTTTCTGAGCGCGCAGAGCGTCACGCGTTTCATTTGTATCACTGCCAATTGGATATTCCCTCCTTGCGGCCGGTATCGGCAGGCGTCAGACCAGTTCGGACAGGATCAGCCGAACCGCGTCGTCCTGCCGGGTCAGCGCCGTCCGGCGCATTGATTCTATCTGGGAAGCAATTCCGGACTGCGCTCCGTTTTCAGTCTCTTCGCCCGCGCGCTTCGCATCGTCAAGAAGCGCCTGCGCCTCCTGTTTTGCTTTCGCCAGCTGCGCTTCGGCGTTCCGCGCGGCTTGTTCGCCCGCGGCCTTCAAAATCCTGTCGCATTCGGCAGCAGCCTGCTCTTCCGCGCTCTGCGCGTCGGATTCCGCCTTTTTAATCGCATGAATGATTTCCGTTGCCATTTTTTCACCTCGAACCGGCCGGCAATTTTTGCCGTTCATATTTTCTTTATTTTACCTCTAAGTGAAAAAATAATCAATCTTTTTCCGCTGTTTTTTATGCAGAGCGACAGAAATTGTGAACGAAATGAAATTTCACGCAGAGAAACAGATATAATATATATATATCGATGGCGTCTGAACGGTTTCACTTTTCCGCCCTACATTACAATCATAGTCCGAATTAGGTCTAAAAGAAAGGACGTGTATCTCATGGCTGTTGCGGGAGCTTTCATCCTGCCTCATCCCCCGGTCATCATTCCTTCCGTCGGAAAAGGGGAAGAGCGCAGAATCCGGAAGACCGCCGAATCCTGCGCCCGCGCCGCGGAAGAAATCGCGCGTCTCAGGCCCGAAACGCTGGTGGTTCTTTCGCCGCATGCCGTCGCCTACGCCGACTACCTGCACATCGCTCCGGGAACAAAGGCGAAGGGCGACTTTTCCGAATTCGGCTCCGCGGACGCGCCGCTGGAATTTTCCTGCGACACCGAATTTGTGTCCGTTTTGTCCGACGAGGCTGCCCGAAGCAGCCTGCCCGCGGGAACCTTTGGAGAAAAACGGCGTTCGGTCGACCACGGGGCGCTGGTTCCTCTCTCCTTCATCACGCGCGCTTACCGCGATTTTGAACTGGTCCGGTGCTCCGTTTCCGGCCTGGGCGCGCTCGCCCATTACCGGTTCGGCCAATGCATCGCGCGCGCGGCGGAAACGCTGGGGCGCAGGGTCGTACTGGTCGCGAGCGGCGACCTTTCCCACCGCCTCAGGGAAGACGGGCCCTACGGCTTCGCTCCGGAGGGTCCCCGGTTTGACCGCGAACTGACTCAGGCGATGAAAGAAGGGGACTTCATGCGCTTTCTGGCGTTTGACCCGGAATTCTGCGAAGCTGCCGCGCAGTGCGGTCTGCCCTCGTTTCAGGTTCTGGCCGGAGCGTTCGACGGGCTGGCCGTGGCGCCGGAGTTTCTCTCTTATGAAGGGCCGTTCGGCGTCGGCTACGCGGTCTGCGGTTACACTCCCCTCGGACCGGACGACCTACGCCGGTTCGGGGATCAGTTCGAACAGCGGGAGAAAGAAACCCTTTCCCAAAGAAAAGAACGAGAGGACGAATACGTCCGGCTCGCGCGGCTTTCGCTGGAAACCCGCGTGATCGAGGGCCGCCGCGTCCCGCTGCCGGAGGGGCTCCCCCCTGAGCTGAAGCAGAGGCGGGCTGGCGTGTTTGTTTCCCTGAAAAAGGGCGGACGGCTGCGCGGCTGCATCGGCACGATTCAGGGCACGGAAAGCTGCGTTGCGGAGGAAATCATTCAAAACGCGATCAGCGCCGGCCTGCGGGACCCGAGGTTTGACCCGGTCGACAAGGAGGAACTGCCGGCGCTGGTTTACAGCGTCGATGTTCTGGGCGAACCGGAGCCCGCCGGCTCCTTCGGCGATCTCGACGCCGAGCGGTACGGGGTCATCGTCCGAAGCGGCGAACGGTGCGGCCTGCTGCTGCCGAACCTGCCCGGCGTAACAACGCCGCGGGAACAGGTGAAAATCGCGCTCGGCAAGGCCGGGATCCGGGAAGACGAGCCCTATTCCATGGAGCGGTTCGAGGTGGTGCGGCACACATGAGCCGAATTGTCTGCGACGTGTGTCCCCATCTCTGCGCTCTGGAAGAGGAGCAGACCGGATTCTGCGGCGCGCGTTCCAATCAGGGCGGCAAAATATCCGCCGACAGCTACGGCCGCGTCACGGCCGTCGCTCTGGATCCGGTGGAAAAAAAGCCGCTTCGCCGTTTTTTTCCGGGCAGCCGTATTCTTTCCGTCGGCAGCTACGGGTGCAACCTGCGGTGTCCCGGGTGCCAGAACCACGCCATTTCCATGGTCAGGCCGGGGGAGGACTCCGGGACGGAGTACCTTTCCCCGAAGGTCCTTTCCGACCAGGCACTGGAACTGAAAGCAGCCGGAAATATCGGCATTGCCTTCACCTATAACGAACCGCTCATCTGCCCGGAATACGTTCTGGACTGCTCGCGGCTCAACCGGGAAAACGGCCTGAAAAACGTAGCGGTCACCAACGGGTACGTCAACCCCCGGACCCTCCGTCGCCTGCTGCCCATGCTGGACGCGATGAACATCGATTTAAAGAGTTTCTCCCCGGAATTTTACCGAAGGATTTCCGGGGGTCTGGACGAAGTCAAGCAAGCCATCTCCATCGCGTCGGAGGTCTGCCACGTGGAGGTAACCACGCTGATTATTCCCGGCGAAAACGATACCGCGGAAGAAATGGACCGCCTGTCGGGATGGCTTTCGGAAGTGAACCCGGAAATCCCGCTGCACGTCACGCGGTTTTTCCCGCGGTACAAGCAGGCCGACAAATCCCCGACGCCGGTCGGCACCGTCGGCTCCCTCGCGGAAGCCGCCCGCCGAAATCTGAAATATGTCTACGAAGGAAACGTGTAAAGCACGCGCCCGGAACGGCAATGCCGTTCCGGGCGCGCCGGCCTTTCGGCCGGTTACTGAATTCCTTCAATTTTCTTGACAAACATTCGCTGGGAGTCATTCCCCTTGTAAACGCCGGTATAGGTCACTTTCACATTCTGGCCGACCTTGAAGCCATCGTCCAGATTGACCAGATCCACGCCGAGCCTGCGGATCGTCAGGTCGCTGCCGTCCGTCGTGTGAATCTGCACGCTCATCATGGCGCCGTCCTTTACAACGCCCGTAACGGTATGCTCCGTCTTGTCGAACGCCGGGTCCTCCGCGGCAAGAACCGGCGCCGTGTCTTTATAGGTATAAGTGTACAGCTTTCCGTCCTTCGGGCTGTATAGAATCAAAGGGCCTTCCGTGTAATCCTCGTCCCAGGCGGCATAGGTGCGGTAGGTTACGCCGCCGGCCGAAACCGGGTTGTCCGTCTGCTCCTTGAGCGTGTATTTCTTCCAGTCCAGCGGAATCTCCGATTTGATTTTTTCCGTAATCTTGTCGTCCGTCAGGCTCGAAACGCTCTCCGGTCCCGACGCGGAGGAAGGAGCTTTTGAAGAAACGGAGGACGACGGAGCGGATGCCGAACCGGCGCCCGATGACACCGACGGGCTCTGCGCCGGATGATACCCGTTAAACAGAAGGACGCCTCCGCAAATGGCTACGACTAAAACGATTAATAGAATCCAGCCTGTCTTTTTCATTGATGTTGCCTCCTGTTAAATATTTCCGAAATGTTTTGCCTTTTCACTATAACTTATTTTCCGACTGAATTCAACAGATAAGACAAAACTGTAAAGAATCGCTTCGAAAGGCAAAACAGAATCGTTGCAAAGTTTTTAATCCGTGTTATAATAAAAATGAAAGTGGAATACAATAGATTCGGAAACTTAAAAGTCGCCGAAAAAGAGGGAGCTTTCATGCACTGGAAAAAAATGATCGCGCCGATTGTGATTACCGTGGCTGCGGTAGCCGTTTTTCTTTTATGGCTTCTTGGGTTTGCGATGGCGCCCGGCCTTCCGGTGCCGTATAAAATCATCGCGGGACTGATTCCGGCCGCGCTGATCGGCGTTGCCGTATTTGTGCTGGCGGAGAGAATTAAGGAAATAAGGAGCGGTGAAGAAGATGATCTTGGTAAATACTGACTACATTACGGGCAAAGAGTTTGAAATGCTCGGCCTCGTCAGGGGGAGCACCATTCAGTCCAAAAATATTGGGCGGGACCTTACGCAGAGCTTCAAGTCCATCGTCGGCGGGGAGCTGAAATCCTACACCGATATGATGAACAACGCCCGCGCTCTGGCCACCAAACGCATGGCCGAGGAAGCGGAATCCATGGGTGCGGACGCCGTTGTCAACATCCGCTACGCGTCTTCTTCCGTCATGCAGGGCGCGGCGGAGGTCATGGCTTACGGAACCGCTGTGAAATTCAAATAAAATATTTAGCAATTTAAAAAAGACGGGCGCGGCGGGGTGCTGCGCCCGTCTTTCCAATGCGGGGGTTATTTCTTCATGAATCAGGAACGAAGCTATCCGAAACTGACTGTTACACAGAAAGCGGAGCGCGGCATCCTTTCGGGGCATCCGTGGGTCTATGACACCGAAATCACCGGCGGGGATCCCTGCGGGGACGGCGAACTTGCAGACGTGGTCGGCAGGCGCGGCACCTACCTGGGCACCGGCTTTTTTAATTCCCATTCCAAAATCCGCGTGCGGCTGATTTCCCGCAACGCGAACGACCGGTTCGACGAGGCGTTTTACGAACGCAGGCTGCGCTATGCGTGGGAATACCGCAAAGCCGTGTTGAGAAAAGAGGACCTGGACTGCTGCCGTATTATTTTCGGAGAAGCGGATTTCTTTCCGGGACTGACCGTGGACCGGTTTGAAAATATTCTGGTGACCCAGACCCTGTCGCGCGGCATCGAGCAGATCAAACCGATGCTGTTCCGGCTGCTGCACAGGATCCTGACGGAGGACGGCCAGAAAATCGACGGAATCTACGAGCGCAACGACTCCGGCCTGCGCAATCTGGAGGGAATGGAGCAGGGGCGCGGATTTTTTCCGCTGAACGGACTGCCCGCGCCGGATTCCGGGACAACCGTCATCCGCGAAAACGGGATTGAATATGCTGTCGATTTCGCGAACGGACAGAAAACAGGTTTTTTTCTCGACCAGAAATACAACCGCAGGGCGGCCGCCAAAATCAGCCGGGGAAAACGGGTGCTGGACTGCTTTACCGACACCGGCTCGTTTGCTCTGAATGCCGCCCGCGCCGGGGCGGAGCAGGTACACGCGGTGGATATTTCGGAGAGCGCGATCGCCATGGCAAGGGACAACGCGCGGCGCAACGGCCTTTCGGACCGGATGTCCTTTGAAGCCGTCAATGTGTTCGATCTGCTGCCCTCTCTGGCCGAGAACGGAAAAGGAAGCTATGATTTCGTCATACTCGACCCGCCCGCCTTTACCAAATCCCGAAAAACGGTTGCAAACGCCTCCCGCGGATACCGGGAAATCAATTACCGCGCGATGAAACTCCTGCCGCGCGGGGGATACCTTGCGACCTGCTCCTGTTCCCACTTCATGACGGACGAGCTGTTCCGCGACGTGATCCGCCGCGCCGCGGCGGACGCGCAGGTTTCGCTGCGCCAGATCGAAGCCCGCCAGCAGGCGCCGGACCACCCGATTCTCTGGAATGTTCCGGAAACATCTTATTTAAAATTTTATCTCTTCCAGGTTGTATAACCGGCTCAGGCGGGGTTCCTTGCATTTCGCTACCGTTGTAAAATTCGACACGGTGCTTTATAATAATGAAATCAACTTGTTCGCAAACCGCCGATCCGGCCCGCGACAGTCCGGGCTCCTCTGGGAGAAACCATTCTATGAAAAAAATCTTCGCATTTCTTTTTGTCCTCGTTTTCAGTCTGACGACCGCCTGTTCCTCCGGTACCGGCGCGGTGTCCTCTTCCCCGTCGTCCGCAGGCGCCGAGGAGTCTCCTTCCGATTCCTCCCCGGCCTCCGGCAGCGCGGATTCGTCGGCCTCCTCCGCGGCGGCATCATCGCGAGCCGTGTCTTCCCCCGCTTTTTCGAATACGTCTTCTCCGGCTTCCGGGTCAAAAGCGCCCTCTTCGGAGGAAAAGCCGAAGATCGTCAAGGTCACGATTCCGGAAGGATTTACCCTTCCCCAGGTCGCGGCACGGCTGGAAGCAAACGGGGTCTGCGGCAGCAAGGACTTTATCAGCACGGCACAGGCCTATGACTTCAGCTATTATTCCCTCGTTGAAAAGATCGGGAGCAGTCCGAACCGCTGCTATCGGCTGGAGGGCTATCTGTACCCGGACACCTACGAGTTTTACGTCGGAATGAAGCCGCAGGACGCCGTCGGAAAATTCCTGCGCAACGCGGAGCAGCAGATCGGCGACAAATACTCCTATTCCGGCATGACGACCGACCAGCTCGTCACGCTTGCCTCCATCATCGAACGGGAAGCCGACGACCCGGACAATATGAGAAAGGTGTCGTCCGTGTTCCATAACCGGCTGAAAACCGGCATGATCCTCCAGGCGGATTCCACACGGGATTACTGCAACCTGTATCTGGTTCCGCAGTTTGGAGACAAATATAACAAATACTATAATACATACCCCAACCGCAGCCCGGGCCTTCCGGCCGGGCCGATCTCCAATCCGGGCGCGGACGCCCTTTACGCCGCGGCTCACCCTGCCGACACGGATTACCTGTATTTCGCGACCGGGACCGACCATAACTATTATTACGGCGCAACCCAGCAGGACCGTGACACGCTCATGGCAAATGCGGGAGTGACTCCCCTTTATGCGGACTGACCCGAACACAGGCCGTCCTCTCCACTTTGAATTCAAATCATCTTTTCACAGGACGGAGTGAAGTTATCTCATGCCTTTCACAACAGACGCACACAAACAATTCGAGAAAATGACACAAACACCGGTTCCCCGTCTGATTTGCTCCCTCGCGGGTCCGACGATGGTCAGCATGCTGATTTCGGCCGCTTACAACCTTGCGGACACGTACTTTGTCAGTCAGCTCGGCACCAGCGCGACCGGAGCCGTCGGCGTCGTCTTTTCGCTGATGGCGATTATTCAGGCGGTCGGGTTTATGCTGGGCATGGGCTCCGGCGGGGTAATCTCCCGCTATCTGGGAGAAAAGCGGAACCCCGAGGCGACCCAGGCCGCTTCCACCGCTTTTTTTACCTCCATCATGGTCGGCTTTGTCATCACGGTCTCCGGGCTGATTTTCAGCGACCAGCTGATGCGCTTTCTCGGCGCTACGGATACCATCCTCCCCTACGCTCAAAGCTACGCCCAGTATATTCTTTACGGCGCCCCGATTATGGGCGCGACCTTCGTCATGAACAACGACCTGCGCGCGGAGGGCAAGGCGTTTTTCTCCATGGTCGGGATTTCCATCGGATGCATTCTGAACGTGATTCTGGACCCGCTGATGATATTTACGTTCCATCTCGGGATAGCGGGCGCCGCGATTGCAACCGTGATCGGTCAATGCGTCAGCTTTGTCATCCTGATTTTCAACTACATCCGCCGCAAAACAATTGTCGGAATCAGCTTCAAGCATTTTTCATACAAATGGAGTATGCATTCCGAAATTCTGAAAACCGGCATGCCCTCCTTTTTCCGTCAGGGGCTCGCCAGCATCGCGACCATCGCGCTGAATGTTTCCGCCAGGGTATACGGCGACGCCGCCGTCGCGGCCATGTCGATTGTCGGGCGCGCCTTCTTCTTTCTGCTTGCCGCTCTGCTCGGCTTCGGTCAGGGCTTTCAGCCTGTGGCGGGGTATAACTACGGCGCCAAATGCTACTCCCGCCTGAAACAGGCGTTCTGGTTCTGTGTGAAGGTCGGATTCTTCGGCCTTCTGATTCTGTGCTCGCTCTCCTTTGTCTTCGCCCCGCAGATCATGATGCTCTTCCGCCGGGACGACCCGCAGGTCATTGCGATCGGCACGCTCGCGTTCCGGGCACAGTGCGCCATTATGCCGCTGCAGACCTTTGTGGTGATTTCAAATATGCTGTTTCAGTCCATTGGGAAACCGAAACAGGCGACCTGGCTGGCCGTTCTGCGGCAGGGGCTCTGTTTTCTGCCGGCAATTCTGATTTTGCCCCGGTTCCTCGGGCTTCTGGGCGTTCAGATCAGCCAGCCCGTCGCGGACTGCTTCACCTTCCTCATCGCGCTGTTCATCACGCTTCCGTTCCTGCGCAGGCTGAACGGATTCATCCGAAGCGGTGAAAGCCGCGAAGCGGACGCGGGTTTCGTCGCGGAACCCTTGGAATCGACAAATACAGACCGGGAAGAACCATAAGGCTCCGTCAGCCGGGTATGACGGAAAATGAAGGAGGGATCGCCGTGTCTCTGAATCAATCCGATTTGCTGTTTCTCCGCCGCTCGCTTCCGTTCTGGGGCCGTCTGTCGGAACGGGAAAGAAAGCTGGTCGAGTCCTCCGCGGCGTTGCGCGTCCACCCGGCCGGCAGCAGCCTGCACAACGGCGCGGCCGACTGTACCGGCCTGTTCGTCGTAAAAAGCGGTCAGGTGCGGACTTTCATTCTCTCGGACACGGGACGGGAAATTACTTTATTCCGCCTGTTCGAGCGCGACATCTGCATTTTTTCCGCATCCTGCATGCTCAAAAACATCCGGTTCGACGTCTTCATCGAAGCCGTCGAGAACAGCGAAACCATCCTGGTCCCCACCGCCGTTTACAACGACCTGAACCAGAGCTCCCTTGCCGTGTCGGATTATACAAACCAGCTGCTTTCCTCGCGTTTTTCAGACGTGGTCTGGCTGCTGGAGCAGATTCTGTTCATGAGCTTCGACCGGCGGCTGGCCCTGTTTCTTCTGGAGGAATCCGCGATCAGCGGCGGGGACCGCCTGCCGACGACGCATGAGGAGATCGCCAAAAACATGGGAACCGCGCGCGAAGTCGTCACACGGATGCTCCGCTATTTCCATTCCGAGGGGCTGGTGGCGCTCTCCCGGGGAGAAATCCGGATTCTGGACAGAAAAAAGCTGGAAGCGCTTTCCGCGCAGGCTCACGGTTCGCCGTAAAACGGCCCGGATATTTTTGTAAGAAAATAAAAATCCCCCGCCGCGCGGCTCAAAAATCCACGCGGCGGGGGACTCATCTTTCCATATAAGAACAAACGCTCAAATATAAAACATGTAGCTGGAATCCTGCTTCTGCCTTTCCGCTTCGGTCTGAAGATCGAGCAGCGTTATTTTGCCGATGGCCTTTTCAACGGCGCTGTCCAGCACGGAAAAGACGGACGCCTGCATTGCCTTTTCGATGTTTTCCGCTTTCTGTGTCACGGACTCCGCCGTTTTTTCAAACAGAGACTGTTCCAGCGCCAGGAGTATTTCATAAACGGGAATTTCCTGCGGCGGCCTCGAAAGCTTGTACCCGCCCTGCGCGCCTTTGATTGCGAGCACCAGGCCCCCGCGTTTCAGAAGTGAAAAAACCTGTTCCAGGTATATTTTGGAAATCCCCAGCCGTTCCGACAGGCTGATAATTGTAATACAGGCGTCGCTCCCGTAGCCCTCCGCCATGCAGACCATTGCGGCCAGGCCGTACCTTCCCTTTGACGAGATTCTCATTCGAGCGCGCTCCTTTTGCAAACTTTCATTATAATTCAAATCAATCATATCGAAACTTTTCTTTTAAGTCAAGTATTCCCCGTCGAAAACATAGTATTTTTCTATTTTTTAATTGCATCCGGCATTGACAGGGAACGGAAAAGAAATCTATAATAAGTGAAATAAAAGCCTGAAAATATGAGAATAACAGGGGTGGTACATTTGATCGCGAAAAGCGTTACAGACCTGATCGGGAATACCCCGATGATGGAACTTTCAAATTATGAGTGCCGGCACGGGCTGAAAGCGGCCGTCCTCGCAAAGCTGGACTACCTGAATCCGGCGGGCAGCGTAAAGGACCGCATTGCGAAATACATGATCGAGGACGCGGAGCGGGCCGGCCTGTTAAAGCCCGGTTCGATCATCATCGAACCGACCAGCGGCAACGCCGGAATCGGGCTTGCGTCGGTCGCGGCCTCCAAAGGATACCGCATCATTCTGACCATGCCGGAAACCATGAGCATCGAGCGCAGGAAGCTGCTGGGAGCCTACGGCGCCGAAGTGGTCCTGACGGATGGAAGCCTAGGGATGCAGGGCGCCATCGACAAAGCTGCCGAACTCCGGGAAAAAACGCCGGATTCGTACCTTCCCGGCCAGTTCTCCAATCCCTCCAACCCGCGCGCGCACCGTGAAACAACAGGGCCGGAAATCTGGAAGGACACGGAGGGCGGCGTAGACATCTTCATTGCCGGAGTCGGAACGGGCGGAACGATTACCGGAGTCGCGCAGTACCTGAAGGAAAAAAAGCCGGAGGTACGGATTGTGGCGGTGGAGCCCGCCGAGTCCGCGGTTCTCTCCGGCAAAAAACCGGGGCCGCACAAGCTGCAGGGCCTTGGCGCCGGGTTCGTTCCGGAAACGCTCGACAAAAACCTTCTGGATGAAATCATCCCGGTGGAGGACGAGGACGCCTACCGCACCGGACGGGAACTCGCCCGTTGGGAAGGGATTCTGACCGGCATTTCGTCCGGAGCCGCTGTCTGGGCGGCAAACCTGCTCGCCCGGCGCCCTGAAAACCAGGGAAAGCAAATTGTCGCTCTTCTGCCGGACACCGGGGAACGCTATCTCTCCACGCCGTTTTATCTTGACTGAACCGGAGGAACCCATGCTGGATCAATTCTCACGCTCTCAGCTTCTTCTGGGGAGCGAAGCCATGAAAAAAATTAAAGGCTCGGCGGTTGCCGTATTCGGCATCGGCGGGGTCGGGTCCTATGCCGTCGAGGCCCTTGCCCGGGCCGGAATCGGAAGCCTCGCGCTGTTCGACGACGACCGCGTCTGCCTGACAAACCTGAACCGGCAGATTCACGCCACCCGCAAAACCATCGGGACCTCAAAAGTGGAAGCCATGCGCGACCGCATTCTGGAAATTAACCCTGCCTGCGGGGTGGAGCTTCACCAGTGCTTTTACACCCCGGAAAACGCCGGGGAATTCGACCTTTCCGCATACGACTATATCATCGACGCGGTGGACACCGTCACCGCGAAGCTGGAACTGATTCAGCGCGCGAAACAGGCCGGCGTTCCGGTCATCAGCTGCATGGGCGCCGGCAACAAGCTGGACCCGACCCGCTTCGAGGTCGCTGACATTTATGAAACCAGCGTCTGCCCGCTCGCGCGGGTGATGCGCCGGGAGCTGAAAGCGCGCGGGGTAAAATCCCTGAAAGTCGTCTACTCGAAGGAGCCGCCGCTTCAGCCGATCGACGACAGCGAAATCAGCTGCCGGGATCACTGTGTCTGCCCGCCGGGCACGCAGAGAAAATGCACCGCGCGCCGGGCGATTCCGGGCAGCGTTCCGTTTGTCCCCCCGGTCGCCGGGATGATCCTCGCCGGGGAAGTCCTCAAGGACATCGCAGGGATTGGAAAACCCGAATAGCCGTCGTCGTTTATGAGCCGTCCGCCGTCGGCTTGACCGCAAGAAAAATCTCACCGGCCGCGCCTTCTTTTGCTAATACTGCACACCTCTCGTCGGCCGCATCCTTTTTGGGGTCGACTAGCTCTACCACCTCGCCGTCCGCACACGTTTTTTTAATGGCTACCCACATCTCGATCCCGCCGACCGTGCCCTCCCGGGTGGAATCCGACGTGATCTTGCCGATATACTCCGACGTCTCCTGAGTCTTGCCGACTGTGCCCGCCCGTGCGGAATCCGACCCGCCTCCTCTGTTTTGATCGACAGAGAACGCCATCCCCGCACATAAGGTTCCGACGAGGGCCATGCAGAGAATCCCGATTCCGGCTTTCTTCTTTTCCGCATCCATAATGGAGCGTATTCTTTTTTTCATGCTTCTTTTCCCTCCATAAAATTGAGTTGAAAATGCCGTTTGCAGCTTTACAGGGCACCGGATTGCTTGCAGAATAGCTGTGCTGTAACACCGCCTGACTTCAGGACCGCTTCCTTTCACCACCTCCGCGTCGCACGACAGCTCGCACTGCGCCGCAACGGCCCCCGCCATCAAATAGATCACAGGATTATACCAGTGAATCGCTGTTGCAAGAATCACCAGACTCTTGTACCATAGATCTTTCCGGCTAAAGTGAACAAGCTCGTGCCTGAAAATGTACGGCAGTTCCTGGGATGAGAAGTCGGGCCGCGGCAGTAAAATGACAGGATTTATGAAACCGATGATCATCGGACTGGAAACGCAGGAACAGATTCGCAATCCCACCGGCCGTTTGATCCCCATCTCCCTCGCAATGCGGTTCAGCGTTTCATTCTCCTGCTGTCGATCCGCCCGTTCGGACCATCGTTTTACCAGCCTGATAAAGCGGGCGTGCCTCAGCCCGTGATAAAGCAGAAACACAAGGATGCCCGTAATCCACAGGGCCCCGATCAGCTGAGCCAGCGGGATCGCCGAACCCACCTGACTTGCCGACGCGGTTTTTGGGCCGATTCCGCTGTTCTCTGGAAAAATCTGTTGAACGGCCGAAGGAATCGGAGTCAGCCGAACCAGCGCGGTGCGAAAACGGAACCGGAATGGTATAATCAGGCCCGCAACAGGCACCAGCCATGTGTAATAAATCCACTTGGCAGCATACCTTTTCGACAGCAGAGGGGCCAGAGCGAGTAAGGCCAGAACAAGCGCCGACATGGTGACGGAACATTCAAACCATATGATAAACAGATTCCACATCTCATGTTCTCCGTTCCTTCACCCACTTCATCAGCTGATCAATGTCGCCGTCACTAAGCTGTTTTCCATCGTACAGGGTATTGACAAAACTGAGGAAAGAGTTTCCGTGATACTGCTTCATGAAATTCCCCGTTTCAAATTCCAGGTATTTTTCTTTGGCGATCAGAGGAAAATAGGTACGCTCCTTGCCGTTCTTTTCAGTCCTCAAAAAGCCCTTTGCCACCAGACGGCTCATCAGGGAAATCACGGTGGGAGCTTTCCATTTTCGCCTGTTGCCCAGTTCTTCCATGACCGTCACGGTCATGATGGGCGGCTTGTTTGCCCAAACCACTTTCATGATTTCAAATTCCGCGTCGGGCAGCTTTTTCAGCTGATCCATTGAAAGCATCTCCTTTTAGGCATTTGTCTATAACCAATATTATACAATTGTAAAAAATAAAAGTCAATCACAATTTTTCGATATGTGAAATGAAATTGCCGGGCCTTTCATTTTTACAAAATTCCGTGCTATAATGATTCTAAACATCAACAGGGAGGATTGAATTTATGAATGCAAGATTTTTGCACACCAATTTCACCGTACTGAATCTGGAGAAAAGCCTTGATTTTTACAGCCGTGCGCTCGGCCTGAAAGAAGTGAGCCGGAAAAACGCCTCGGACGGTTCGTTTATCATCGTCTTTCTGGGCGACGGTCAGACCGACTACAATCTGGAGCTGACCTGGTACCGCGACCGCAGGGAGCCCTACAACCTCGGCGACAATGAAATCCACCTTGCCGTCAGGGTTCCGGACAAAAAAGCCTCTTACGCCCTTCATCAGGAAATGGGCTGCATCTGCTACGAAAATCACGACATGGACCTTTATTTTATCGCCGACCCGGACGGATACTGGATCGAGATTCTGGACTGATCCGATGAAACTGCTTCATCTTTCCGACCTTCACATCGGCAAACGCGTCTGCGAGTTCAGCATGCTGGACGACCAGCGTTTTATTCTGGAACAGATTGTGGGAATTGCGGGGGACGTAAAGCCGGACGCCGTCCTCATTGCGGGCGACCTCTACGACCGGAGCATTCCGGTCGGGGAGGCCGTCACGCTGCTGGACGACTTCCTGACCGAGCTGGCCGGGCGCGGAATCCCGGTCTTCGCCATCAGCGGAAACCACGATTCGCCGGAGCGGCTCGATTTCGGCAGCCGCATTATGCGAGAACACCGCGTCACCATCGCGGGAACGTTTCAGGGGACCGTCCCCCGCGCCGATCTTTCCGATTCCTTCGGCGCCGTACATATTTATCTTCTGCCGTTTTTGCGCCCGGCCGCCGCGCAGCCTTTCTTCGGCGCGGAAAAAACGGGCAGCTACGACGGCGCGGTTCGCGCGGCGATTGAAACGGCGGCTCTTTGTCCCGACAAACGGAACATTCTCGTCGCCCATCAGTTTGTCATCAGCGGTTCCAGCGAGCCGCTCCGCTGCGACAGCGAGACAGTTTCCGTCGGAGGCCTCGACAGCGTGGACGTTTCCGCCTTTGACGGATTCGATTACGTCGCGCTCGGCCACCTGCACGGTCCCCAGAAGATCGGACGGGATTCCGTGCGCTACGCGGGTTCGCCGCTGAAATATTCGTTTTCGGAGGCACGGCAGAAAAAGAGCGTGACCGTGATCGAGCTGGGGGAAAAAGGAAAGCTGGAGCTGACCCAAATCCCCTTAAAGCCGCTGCGCGACATGCGGGAAATCCGGGGCCCGATCGCCGAGCTGACCGCCCCGGAGACCGTCGCGGGCGCAAACCCGGAGGATTATATCCGCGCGGTTCTGACCGATGAAGACGAAATCGCGGACCCGGCCGGAAAACTTCGCGCCGTCTACCCCAACCTGATGCGAATTGATTTTGAAAACAGGAGGATGAACGCCGAAAACTCCGGAACAGCTGCGGCGGGGGACCCTTCCCGCAGAACGCCGATGCAGCTGTTCGAGGAATTTTACCGGGACCGCAGCGGATCGCCGATGTCCGAACGGGAGCGTGAAATTATCGGCAAAATCATAGAAGAAGCCGGGGAGGAAACCGTATGAAGCCGCTGGACCTTGTCGTCAGCGCGTTCGGCCCCTATGCCGGGCGTGTGGAAGTTCCGCTGCGGGAGTTTGGCTCCGGCGGATTATTTCTGATCTGCGGGGATACCGGCGCGGGCAAGACCACGATTTTCGACGCGATTTCGTTCGCCCTGTTCGGCGACGTCAGCGGTTCCACCCGCACCGTGGACACGCTTCGCAGCAATTTTGCCTCGCCGGAAACCAAGACCTTTGTGGAGCTGACCTTTTCCCATGCGGGGAAGGAATACAAAATTCTCAGAAATCCCCGTTACCTCCGCCCCAAAAAGAACGGCGCGGGGGAAACGGCGGAAAACGCGGACGCCGTTCTTACCCTGCCGGACGGCTCCGTCCGGACGGGCAGTTCCCATGTCACGCGGGAAGTGATCCGCCTGCTCGGCATCGACCACCGGCAGTTCAAGCAGTTGGCCATGATCGCGCAGGGGGAATTTCTGGACCTGCTCCTCGCCGAAAGCAGCGAGCGGGCGGAAATCTTCCGCCGCGTGTTTTCCACCGATCTGTTCCGCCGCATGGAAGAACTGTTGAAACAGCGGGAGCTGGAGCTGAGACACGGCTGGGAGGACGGAGCGCGCGGCATTCTGCAGGACGCCGCGCTAATCCGCCCCGAAGAAGACGGCCCGCTTCGCGAGGCCCTCTCCTCCTGCCTTGGCGACAAAGACGTCAACCTGATTCCCCGGGTTCTGGAGCTTCTCCGCGCAGAAAACCGGGAGAACAGCCTGAAGCGAAAAGCCGCCGAAAGCGACCTCGCGGCGGCAAGGGAGAAAACCTCCGGCCTGATTGCCGCCCTCGCCGCCGCGCGGCAGACCGCGCAGACGTTCACCGCGCTGGAATCGGCGCAAAAGCACCGGGCGGAATTACTGGAGCAGCGTGAGGAAACGGAGCGGCAGGCAAAGCTTCTCCGCGCCGCGGAGCTGGCCGAATCCCGCGTCACCCCCGCGCGGCTGTCTTTTCTTCGGGAAAAGAACGCCGTG
Source organism: Caproicibacter fermentans (assembly GCF_009746625.1). Lineage (GTDB taxonomy): Bacteria > Bacillota > Clostridia > Oscillospirales > Acutalibacteraceae > Caproicibacter > Caproicibacter fermentans. Next base: position 78,692 of record NZ_VWXL01000014.1, on the reverse strand, counting down.
CACACTCTGGAAGAGGAAATTGCGTCGCTTGCAAAAAAGGTCGCCGAGGCGGACGGCGCTCTTACCGGACTGAGCGCGGCTGCGGAAGCAACACGGGCAAAAGAGCCCGAACGCGAACGGCTCGCGGGCAGAATCGCAACCCTCACCGCCGCGCTGCCGGGCTACCAAAAAGCGAAAACTCTGGAACGGCAGGCCGCGGATCTGGAACGTTCCCGTGAAGAGCAGGACAAACTGCTGGAGCATCTGGAGCAAAAGAAGAAAGCCCTCGCGTCGCAGCGCGACCGGCTGCGGGCGGAGCTCGAAACGCTCGCGGACGCCGAAACAGAACGCCTCGCCGCCAAAACGGAGGAAGAAGCATCCCGCAAAACCTGCGAAGTTCTTTCCGGCATTCTGGACTCCGTCGGAAAAATCCGGACGCTGATCGACGGGTACCGGTCGATGCGTTCCGGGTATCTGAAAGAGGAATCCGGCTATCGGGAGGCAAACGCCGCCTACGATCTGGCGGAACAGGCTTTCCTGCGGCAGCAGGCCGGAATTCTTGCGTCCGCCTTGAAAGACGGCATCCCCTGCCCTGTCTGTGGCTCGCTCAGCCACCCGCGCCCCGCGGCGGCTGACGCGTCGGCCGTGTCGGAAGACGAGCTGCGAAGACTGAAAGCGGAGCGCGACCGTCTGCACGGCGCGCTGGAAAGCTCCGGTCTCAGGCTGAAAGCCGCGGAAACACGGATTCTGTCCGACCGGGAAAACCTTCGGAAGGCCGTCGACGATCTTCTTGGCGGCGTCACGGGGGACGAAAACGTGCAGGCTCTGGAACGCCGGGCGCGTGAGGCCGGTTCACAGGCCGAACAGACTCGGAGGCGCGCGCTGGAAAACCTGAAAGCCCAGGAACAGCGATGCGGAAGAAAAGCGGAATGCTCCGCGCAGCTGCGCCGGGCTGAGGAAAGTCTGGAAGCTGCCGGCCTCGAACTGGAAACACGGCGCGAAGCAAAAAACACCCTGACGGCGTCGCTGGAAGCAAAACGGGCCGAAGCCTTTTCCGCACAAGCCTCTCTCCCTTTCCCGACAAAGGAGGAGGCACGGCGAAGCCTGAAGGAACTGAGCGGCAGGCTCGACGAAATGAAGCAGGCGCTTCAAAAATCGGAAAGCGCCTACCGTTCCTGCCTCAGTGACCGGGACGGAGCGGCAGCGGTCCTTTCCGACAACCGCAGAAAGCTGGAAACCGCCCGCAGGCAGGCGGAGGAGCTGGAACAGGAATACCGGCTCCGTCTGACCGAATCCGGATTCCACACGGAAGAAGAATACCTTGGCTGCGTTCTTCCCGCCGAGCGGATGGAGGCGCTGCGCCAGCATCAGTCGGACTATCGGGACGACTGGATCCGGACGGAGGACGCCGTCCGCCGTCTCACGGAAGAAACCGCCGGAAAAACGCCCGCCGACTTGACCGCGCTGGAGCGGGAACTCGCCGAGGAGCAGGAAAATCAGCTGTCAAGGGAAAATACTTTCCACACGTTTTCCGCCCGGCTGCAGCAGAACCGCGGGGTTGAAGCGCGAATTGCGGAAGCGCTGAAAAGCCGAATGGAGCTGGAAGAGCAGTACGCCTGCGTGCGTGGCCTTTCCAGAACTGCCAACGGAGAACAGAGCGGAAAACAGAAGCTCGACTTTGAGCAGTATGTTCAGGCGGCGTATTTCACCCGTGTTCTGGAGCAGGCAAACCAGCGGCTTTCCGGAATGACGAACGGCAGGTATGTTCTGCTCCGCCGCCAAAATTCCTCCGATCTGCGCTCCCGCTCCGGGCTGGAGATCGATGTGCTGGACAACTACAACGGCAAAACGAGGGACGTCCGCTCTTTGTCCGGCGGGGAATCCTTCAAGGCGTCGCTTTCGCTCGCGCTCGGACTGTCCGACGTCGTCCAAAGCTTCGCGGGAGGCGTCCGAATTGAAACCATGTTTATTGACGAAGGGTTCGGTTCTCTGGACGAGGAATCCCGCCAACAGGCAATCGCAACCCTGGCCGGCCTCGCGGAAGGAAACCGGCTGGTCGGCATTATCTCTCATGTCGCTGAACTCCGGGAACAAATCGACCGTCAAATTGTTATACAAAAAGGAGTAAACGGAAGTAAAATACGGATCGTTAAATAATCCTGCCGATTGCAAAAGAATTCCGGGGAAGGGCAGCACATTCCTTGCAATTCTGACGTTTCGTCCTGATTCCCAACATAACCGGTCGAATTCTAATACAAAATGTAGTTTTTTATGTAATATATACAGCAAGTTAGCTGTTGCAAAGCTCACGCAAAACACCGCGAAAAAGAAAAAAGGCCCTGGTCCCGAGCAGATCGGAACCGGACCTCTTTTTTCAGGAAAGAATCAGTAAAAGCAATCCACAAGGATCGGAAAAAGCGGCATCGTCAGCGCGGAAAAGAGCGTTGTCAGCGCCACCGCTTTGGAGCCCAGCCTCGTGTCGCCGCCGAACTGCGCCGCGAACATCACCGAATTGGCGGCGGACGGCGCGGAGGAAAGAATCAGCAGCGTGGTAAAAATCGTCCGGTCAACATGCAGAGGCAGCAGAATGAGAAAGCAGAGAACGGGAACCACCAGCAGCCGGATCAGCGAAAGATGGTACAGATCGGTATCGGCGAAAAGCTCTTTCAGAGGAATCTCCGAAATATAGACCCCGACCACCAGCATGGCAAGCGGCGTATTCAGGTCTGAAAAATATTCCATCGGGGACAGAATCACTTCCGGCAGGCGGGCAGACAACACAAAAAGGGCAAGGCCGATTGCAAGTCCGATGATTCCCGGATTCAGAATCGCCTTTTTATAATCGATGCCCGGCTCTTTCTTCATGCACGATACGCCGTGCGTCCAGACGAACAGATTGAACGCGGCGATAAACATGGAGGCGTACGCGACCCCCTGTCCGCCGAGAACCGCGTTTACCAGCGGGAGCCCCATAAAGCCGCAGTTGGAATAGGAGGCCGCGAAACGAAGAATTCTTCGGCGTTCCGACGGATGCTTTCGGTACAGCAGAAAACTGACTCCGATACTGACCGCAATACAGATGACGGACAGCGCGCCGGAAAGAAAGATGCTGCCCACGCTGACTTTTCCGATCATGCTCTGCAGGGAAGCAACCACCAGGCACGGGGTGACAATCCAAAAAAGGACGGCGGTCATCTCCTTTGCTCCGCCGTCAGAAATCAGATTCAGTTTTCCACAGAAATAACCTGCGGCCACCATGAAAAAAAGAACGGCCACTTTCAGCAAAACACTGAGAAATAACGATAACATTTTCAATCTCCCTGCTGTTTTCAGGCTGTGTTCCAGCAAGGGTCGAAAGTAGCCGGATTACCTGTTTTGATAAGGTTCTAAGTAAGTATAAAGCGCCTTTTCGTGCATGTCAAGAGACCGGCTGCTGCAAATTTCTTATCAATATTTCATAGTAGAATTAATTCGAGATACGGATCTGTTATGATATGGTAAATCGTAAAAATTATCCACCCATGATAAAGGGGAGTAGCTGAATTTCGGAAGGTCAACAACCGTTGCGAATGCTTCTGGCCTCCGATCCAAATTATTTTGGAAAGCAAGACCTTTACCGGAAAGTTCGATTTCCGGCAGAGGTCTTTTTCTATGCCGGATCTTGAAAATTTGAAAGGAGACAGCGGAAATTGTTACAGAAACGGGACACGATAAGAACAGAATCCGCGCGAAAGGGGGAATCGCCCATAAACGATTATCTGAAAGATTCCGGCGCCGTGATGAACGAGCTTGGCAGCCGCCGCGACGGCCTTACGCCGGAAGAGGCGGAACGCCGTCTGGAAGAGCGAGGGCCAAACCGTCTGAAAGACGCTGAAAAAAAATCCATGCTGGTCCGTCTGAAGGAGCAGCTTCTGAACCCGATGATTCTGATTCTGCTTGCCGCCGCGCTCATCTCAGGCCTGCTGGGGGAAGCCGCGGACGCCTCCGTCATTTTATTCGTGGTTGTGCTCAACTCGATTCTCGGGATTGTGCAGGAAAGCAAATCGGAAAAGGCGATTGAGGCACTTCAAAGCATGACCGCTTCCCGCGCCAGGGTCAGGCGCGGCGGAGAGGTTCTATCGGTCCCCTCCGCCGAACTGGTAACGGGAGATATCGTACTGCTGGAAGCGGGCGACGCCGTGCCGGCGGACCTGCGTATCCTGGAATCGGCCTCCCTGAAAATCGAGGAAGCCGCGCTGACCGGGGAATCCGTCCCCGTGGACAAAAGCCCGGACGCGCTTGACGCGCCGGAGGGCGGCGTCCCGCTCGGCGACCGCAAAAACATGGCTTATCTGGGCGGCAGCGCCGTGTACGGACGCGGGACCGGCGTCGTCACCGCGACCGGCATGGAAACGGAAATGGGAAAGATCGCGGATACCCTCGCGAAAGCAAAGGATGAGGAAACCCCGCTTCAGCAGAGGCTGAATCAGCTGAGCCGCCTGCTGAGCCTGGGCGTGCTGGGCATCTGCGCGTTCATCTTCGCTTTCAGCCTGTTCACCAGCCACAATTACAGCACACAATCCGTTCTGAACTCTTTCCTGCTTGCGGTAAGCCTTGCCGTCGCCGCCGTTCCGGAGGGCCTGGCCGCCGTGGTGACCATCGTGCTCTCCATCGGCGTTTCCAAAATGTCGGCCCGCAGCGCTATTATCCGAAAATTAACCGCTGTGGAAACCCTTGGCTGCACACAGGTGATCTGCACGGACAAAACCGGCACGCTGACGCAGAACCGGATGACGGTTGTGGACTCGTTCGGCGACCTTCCGCTTCTTGTCAGGGCTTTTGCCCTTTGCAGCGATTCCCGGCTGAATTCGCAGACCGGAGAAATCGTAGGCGAGCCGACGGAAAACGCGCTGGTTGCATTTGCGCGGAAGGAAGGGCTCGACAAGAACACTCTGGACTCCGAATTTCCACGCCTCGGCGAGGCCCCGTTCGACTCAATGCGGAAGATGATGACCACCCTGCACGGCCTGCCTGACGGCAGCGTGGTTCAATATACCAAGGGCGCTCCGGATGAAATTCTGAAACGCTGCGACAGCGTATTGTCGGACGGCGCCGTCGTTCCGATGTCGGAAGAGTTGCGGCGGAAGATCATCGGCTCCAATCGGGAAATGGCAAACCGGGCGCTTCGCGTCCTCGCCGCCGCCCAAAAAAAGCTCCCCGCCCTGCCGGATGATCTTTCCCCCGAAAAGCTGGAATCCGGCCTGACGTTCCTGGGTCTTGCCGGCATGATCGACCCCGTGCGGGAGGAGGCGGCCGAAGCCGTGCGCGAGTGCCGGCGGGCCGGAATCCGCCCGGTCATGATCACGGGGGACCATCGCGACACCGCCGCGGCGATCGCTGCCCAGATCGGCATTGCGGAACCCGGCGATCCCGTGATGACCGGAAGCGAGCTGGACCGTTTGACAGACGAGGAATTAAAGGAAGCCGTCCTCCGCTGCGGAGCCTACGCAAGAGTTCAGCCGGAGCATAAAGTACGAATTGTACGCGCCCTGAAAGACCTTGGGCTGGTCACCGCCATGACCGGGGACGGCGTAAACGATGCGCCCGCCCTGAAAACCGCGGACATCGGCGTCGGAATGGGAATTACGGGAACGGATGTGACCAAGAACGCGGCGGATATGGTGCTGGCGGACGACAACTTCGCCACGATCGTTTACGCCGTGCGGGAAGGCCGCAGAATCTACGACAACATATTGAAAACCGTCCAGTTTCTGCTGTCTTCGAACCTCAGCGAGGTTATCTCCATCTTTGCCGCAACGCTGCTCGGCTTCTCGCTGTTCCGGCCCATTCACATTCTGTGGATCAACCTGATCACAGACAGCCTGCCCGCCGTCGCCCTGGGGACGGAACGCGCGGAGCACGGGATTATGAACCGTCCGCCGCGCGGAAAAAGTGAAAGCCTGTTCGCGAACGGACTTGGAGCCGACGTGCTCTATCAGGGCGCCACGGTCGCCGTTTTGACCCTTGCATCTTACTGGGCCGGCAGCGGAAGCGGGCCGGACACAGGAACCACCATGGCTTTTGTGACGCTGTCGATGTGCGAAATTTTCCATTCCTTTAATCTGCGTTCCCGCAGGGGCTCCGTTTTCCTCCTGCACGGACAGAATCTGATTCTGCTTGGAACCATGCTCCTGTCGCTGCTGCTGACCTTTGCGATGGTGGAGCTGCCGTTCCTTTCCCTGGCCTTTTCGCTCATATCCCTGACTCCGCGCCAATACCTGATTTCCATCGGAATCGCCCTGCTGATTCTGCCGGTTGTGGAAGCGGTCAAAGCAGTCCAGCGCCGCATGAGCCGCTGAAAGCTATTCTCTGCTTTCGGGTTGTGGTATAATAGGGGAAAAACGGAGGAACGATCGATGAGCATAGAAATCCGATATTTGTACCACAGCGGCTTCTCCCTGGAAACCGCCCGCCATTTTTTGATCTTTGACTATTATCTCGATACTCCCAAAGGCTGCGGGCTGTCAAAAGGTGTGATTGACCCGGAGGAAATCCGTGAGAAAAACGTCGTCGTGTTTTCCTCCCACAGTCACCCGGACCATTACAGCCCCAGGGTTTTCAGCTGGCGCAAAACCGTCAAACAAATTCGCTACGTCGTCGCTGATGAGATCCGCCCGCCCGAGGACGCCGTGAAAATCGCCCCCGGCCAAACCGTAGACCTTGGCGACCTGACCGTACATGCGCTGGAATCGACGGATCTGGGCGTCGCGTTTCTGGTTCGGGTTGACGGGCTGAATCTCTACCACGCGGGCGACCTGAACTGGTGGCACTGGGATGGGGAGCCCGAGGAAGACAACGAAGAAATGGGACGTCGCTTTCGGGAACAGATCGACACGCTGCGCGGTGAGAAAATCGACGTTGCGTTTCTTCCCGTCGACCCGCGGCAAAAAGAAAACGCCCTGCTCGGTCTGAGCTATTTTATGAAAACCGTCGGCGCCCGGGCCGTTGTTCCCATGCACTCGTTCGGCGACACGGAATTTTACGACTCCCTGAAAACCGATCCGGCGCTGAAGCCCTGGCTGAACAACATCCTGTTCTACCGCAGCCGCGGCGAAATTCTGACGATCGATTAATATAGAAGCTTTCCCTCGGAAAAATGGGACACGCCGCTGAAAAATCGCGCGAAAACTCCCGGCCGCAAAGCCGAAAAAGTCTTTGGCCGAAATTTACAGGTGCGGCCAGCCGGTTGATTTTATGCAATAGCAGGTTAAGGCCCCGCCGAACGGCGGGGCCTTTTTTCAGGTATTAGAACGGTTCAATCTTTCAGCTTCAGCTGATTCAGCGCGGCTTTCAGCTGCTGCGCAAGACGGTTAAGCTCCTGACTGGTGGCGGCGCTCTGCTCGGCGGTCGCGGAATTCGACTGTACCACGGTGGAGATCTGTTCCGCGCCCAGATTCATCTGGCTGATGGCCTTTGCCTGCTCCTGCGAGGATTGGGAAATGGACCCAAACAGGGTCGCCATCGATTCGACGCCGCCGACAATCTCGTTCAGGGAAGCAGCCGTCTCGTCGGCGATCTTTCTTCCTTCCTCCACTGCGCCGATGGAATCCTGAATCAGCGCGGAAGTATTTTTCGCGGCCTGCGAGCTCTTTCCGGCCAGATTGCGGACTTCATCCGCCACAACCGAAAAGCCCTTGCCCGCTTCGCCGGCTCTCGCGGCCTCAACCGCCGCATTCAGGGCCAGAATATTGGTCTGGAACGCAATATCTTCAATCGTTTTTATAATTTTTTCAATTTTTGAAGAAGATTCCTCTATTTTTGTCATTGCGGCAATCATATTTTTCATCTGCTCGCTGCCACGCGTAACCTGTTCCATCGCATTTTCGGCAATCGTATCGGCCTTTTTCACATACTGCGAGCTCTCGTCCACTTTCCGGGTAATTTCTCTCATGGAAGCCGCAAGCTGTTCGACGGTCCCCGCCTGCTCGGTCGCGCCCTGGGCAAGCGCCTGCGAGCCTTCCGCCACCTGCTGCGAGCCTCCCGCTACCTGATCGGCCATTTCGCTGATGTCGCCGAACATGGCATTCATCGAATTGAGAATGGAATTCAGCGCGTCCCTGATGGCTATGAAATCACCGCGGTACTCCCGCTTTGTGGTCATCGTGAAATCGCCCTCCGCAATGCTCCCAAGCACGGCGGAAATCTCTTCAATATACCCGTTGAGCGACTCCACGGTCGTCCCGAAGGTTTTGGAGAGCGACTCGATTTCATCCTTCGTCCGGACAACCGGAACCTCGGAGTGCAGATCCCCGTCAGCCAGCGTTTCAATTCTCCCGGCGAGCGAAATCACCGGCCTCACGATCGGCAGGGCAATCCTGCTGGAAATCAGGACGGATAAAAGGATAAACACGGCAATCAGGGCGAGCGCGATGTAAATCGCCGTATACATACCGCCCATCATTTCGGATTTGACGGCAACGACGCCGATGGACCACCCGCTTGTGCCGGAAATCGGCAGATAGGATACATAGACCTGCTTTCCTTCAAAGGTTGTCATCTCGCCCCCCGTCTTCCCGGCGGCCATATGCTTGTCGACCTCCGCCATTCCGGAATAGGACGAATCCTTTTTGGCAAGCTCGATATAGTTGACGGATTCGAGTATGTTGTTCAGATTCTTGTCCGCCACGATCTTTCCGTCTCCGTCGACAATAAAGCCGTAGCCGGTCTTTCCGACGGTCACATCGTTGATCAGGCTGTTGAGCGTTCCGACGGAGAGGGAGCACGCAAGGATTTTGATGGAGTTGTCCTCCGGATCGTTGATCGGCATGGCCATCGTCACCATCATACCGTTGTTTTTCTTCGATATGTAGGTGCTGGAAACCGCGGAATGCCCCATCATGGCCTCTTTAAAATAGACCGTCCCGCTGATATCGTCGCCGCCGAGCGTTTTGCCGGTGCTGTCGGCAAGGTCGACCGCAAAAAAGCCGTGTGCCCGGCTCTGCACCTGCAGCTCGCGCTCGATATCCTCGTTCGACAGGCTCTTGTTAAACAGCGCGCTGTCCTGTGAAATATCGGTGATCGACGTCTGAAATTTATCCAGTGAATTTTTGACAACCTGGCTGTAGGCCCGCGCGTTCGAATCGACTTCGCTCTTCATAAAACTCATGGAATTTTCGTAAATCAGGTACAGCGTGGTTCCGCCGAAAATCACGCAGATGGAAACCGTGATCAGCATAAACCGGAGCAACAGCTTTCGTTTCAGCCCTTCCTGTTTGTGTTTTGTCTGCTTCGCAGCCGATGCTGCCGGATGGGATTTTGCTCGAACTGATTTTCTGCTCTGAAAGAGCGACTGAATGGACGATTTCAAATTCACACTCATCAATTTCTACAACTCCCGGTAAAGATTTATTTCAGGTGCTGAACAATAAGATCCGCGATTTGCTGCAAAGGCGCCTGCTTTACCACGGCGCCGATCTCATAAGCCGCCATCGGCATTCCGTAAACCACACAGGTAGTCTCATCCTGCCCGATGGTGTACGCGCCCGCCTGCCTCATATGCAGGAGGCCCTCGGCTCCGTCCTTCCCCATTCCGGTCAGGAGCACCCCAATCGCTTCACGCCCGGCTGTTTTGGCGGCCGAGTCGAACAGAACTCCCACCGACGGGCAGTGCCCGTTGACGCGCTCCCCCTGAACGCATTTGACATAGTACCCGCCGGCGTCCCTTTTCAGCTGAAGATGGAAGCCGCCCGGCGCAATCAGCGCGCTCCCGGGCTCCACGCGGTCGCCGTCCCTTGCCTCGGCAACGCTGATGCCCGACAGCCCGTTAAGCCTTTGGGCATACATTTTCGTAAAGCCTGAGGGCATGTGCTGAACAATCACGATTCCGGGAAGATCGCCGGGCAGGCGCTTGATGATTTCGGCCGTCGCGTCGGTCCCCCCGGTGGAAGCGCCGATCACGATGACGCGGGACGCCGCTGTTTTCGGGGGCGCCGCCGCCTTTTTGAGAACGCGGCTTTTCCCCGGCGCAGCGGCAATCTTCGCTTTTACGCAGGCCTCGCTGCAAAATGCCTCCCAGCTTTTTTTGTCCGGATTCTTCGAAAGCAGAATCACATCCGCGGCCCCAAGCCTGTGATATTCCGCCGGATCGGTTTCCGGCGGAAAAACGGCGACCACGGGAATTTTCATCTCTTTGATCAGGGCCCCGGCGCCGCCTCCCCGAAGTCCGGCACCGGCTATCATCACATCGGGTTCGTATGCTTTCAGCAGTGAGGCGGCTTCTGAAAAGCTGCTCACCGTTCTGATTTCGTCAAACGCAGGGTCTTGAGACATCGCGTCACTCAGAACGGACCTGAAAATCAGCGAATCATGGGCTATCAGAACTTTGATCGGTCGAAAGGGCATAGCGCTTATCCTTTCTGATAAATGGAGGGTTCAATATATCGAAACGGCACGGTATCCCGCTGAACGGTCTCGGAATGACCGATCAGCAGATACCCGCCGGGCTTTAAGCTGTCATAAAATTTTTGAATCAATTTGTTCTTGGTTTCCTGCTCAAAGTAGATCATTACATTTCTGCAGAAAATCAGGTCAAACGGCTGCCGGAACGGAAACGCGTCCATGAGGTTCAGGCTGCGGAAAATGACCTCTTTTTTGACTTCCTCGCTCAGAAGATAGACCTGGTCTTCCTGTTTGCGGAAATACCGCTTCTCCCAGCCCGGGGGAAGATTCCGCAGGGAATCCGCGGAATAGACTCCCGTCCGTGCCGCGTCAAGAACCTTGGTGGAGATATCCGTCGCAAGAATCCGGTAATCCCATCCGGAACACGGCCCGAACCATTCCTTCATCACCATGATCGCCGTGTAGGCCTCTTCCCCCGTGGAACAGCCCGCGCTCCAGATCCGCAGGCATTTGTCCGCCCGGTTCTCCGTCAGCTTTGGAAGAATCACTTCTTTCATGAATTCAAAGTGACGCGGCTCCCGCATGAAATAGGTATGATTCGTGGTCAGCCGATTCATCATTGTGTGCAGCTCTTCCGGGTTGCTGCGGATCAGACTGAAATACTCCGTAAAGCTTGAAATGTTTTTCTCCGCCAGCACGGAAAAAAGCCGGGCCTCGATCAATAAACGCTTTTTACTGAGGTTAATGCCGAAATTTCCGCGGATAAAATCGACAAGCTCCTGAAACTCCCGGTCGGTTAAATGAATCATGCTGCCTCCTGTCCGGTGCCTCAGCTGGCATTGTAAAGATTCTGAACATTCAGAATCAGGCTGATGCTGCCGTCCCCGAGGATCGCGCAGCCGTCGATTCCGCTTTTCTTCACTTTGAACTGCGTCAGATAAGCGGGCAGCGGCTTAACCACCACCTGCTGCTCCCCGAGCAGCGCGTCCGCAAACAGGCAGAAGGAATTGTCGTGAGTCCCGACCAGAATCATGATTCCGTCGCCGATACTCTGCACCTTTGTGTCAAGATGGTACGATTTGTGCAGGCGGACGACCGGATAATAACGGTCGCGCACCATAATAATCTCGTGCATATCCGTATCGTACATGATGTTTTCGTCCTTCGCCTTGAAGGACTGAAGAATATTTTTGATGGGGATGGTAAACATCGTGTCTCCCACGGAAATTTTCATGCCGTTGACGATGGCGAGGGTCAAAGGAATCTTAAAGATTACTTTCGTACCCTGGCCCGGTTTGCTCTCGACCGTGACGTCGCCGCCGATTTTTTCCACGTTTTCCTTTACCACGTCCATTCCGACTCCGCGGCCGGAAAACTCCGTGACCACTTCGTTTGTGGAAAATCCGGGCATCAGGATAAACTGATTCACTTCATGATCCGTATATTCGTCTGCAGGTTTATTCAGCAGGCCCTTTTTCTGTGCCTTGCTGAGAACGGCCTGCCGGTCGATGCCTGTGCCGTCGTCGGAAACGGTGATCAGAATTTCACCGCCGGTATTCTGCGCGGAAAGCGTAATCGTGCCGACCTTCGGCTTGGATGTTTTCGCCCTGGCTTCTTTTGATTCGATTCCGTGATCCATCCCGTTGCGGACAAGGTGCATAATAGGGTCGGAGATGCTGTCCACAATCGTCTTGTCCACTTCGGTTTCTTCCCCGACCAGCACCAGCTGAGCCTCTTTGTCGAGCTTTTTGCTCATATCCCTGACAATCCGGTTCATCTTTTGGAACACGGTGGAAACGGGGACCATGCGGATGGACATGACGATCTCCTGAAGCTCGTCGGTCAGCTTGCGAAGCTGGCGCGACGCTTTTGTAAAGTTGTTGTCCAATCCGGCCTGCTGAAGAGCGGGGGTCGAGGTCACCATCGATTCCGTAATGACGATTTCGCCCATCAGGTCCATCAGATTGTCCAGTTTGGAAAGGTTGACGTTGATCAGGCTCTGTTTAACGGGGACATGAGGCTGCTGGGCGGCATTCTGCGGCCGCGAACCGGCGGCGCCGGCTTTCCCGGCGGCGGCCGGACCGGAAACGGAGGATCTCTGCTCCGACGGGGCCTCCCCCAGAACGGAGTAGGTCTTTGTGTATGTAAACGCCTCTACCGCTGAGACCGCGCGGTCGCGCGCCTGCTCCTTGCCGAAGAAAAGGTAAAAACCGTTTTTCTGAATTTCGGAAGCGGTCGATTTGTCGGTTTCAATGTCGTGCGGGCGGTATTCGAACTCCAGGCCGGAATCCTGCAGGCTGTTGACCAGCATAAACGCGCGCAGATTTTCCATCTGGGCTTCCTCGTCGAAAGAAACGCGGATCGCAAAAGGAAACCCGCGCCCCGATTCCTCTTTTATGATTTTCTCTTCATCGCCGGAAACGGCCGGAGCTTCTTTCGGGGCTTCGTTCTGTACCGATGTCTCGGGAACCGCCGCGGCATTGTCGGAAATCTTTTTGAGAAAATCGTTAATTTCCTGCTCCAATGTGCCGATATTGGTTGTAAGGGGCTGTCCTTCCTGAACCTTTTTTACTTCCCCCTTCAGGAAGTCTCCCGAACGGAACATCAGGTCAAACAGGTCTTCCAGATCCTTCTGGCCGATTCCTTTTTCCCTGACGAAAGCGAAGAGGTCTTCCATCTTGTGGGAGATGACCGCCAGACTGTTAAACTGCATCATTGCGGAAGAGCCCTTGATGGTGTGCATGATTCTGAAAATCTCGTTGATATCTTCCTGGTCCAGTTCCTTGTTTTTTTCACTTTCAATCAAAATATCGTCCAGATGCTCCAGCAGATCATTGGTTTCAAACAAATAGACGTCCAGCATGGATTCGTTTCCGCTTTCCATATTGTGTTTCTCTCCCATCCTGTTAGGCAAAACCTGGAAAATACCGGTAATCGGTTACAGATTTCCCCTATTTCTTATTATCTATATCGACCGGTTTCAAATAAAATTAACAGATTTTTCCCCTATTTTATGAAAGAGGTGCTTTTATGCCGGAAAACCTGCGAATTACCGCCCCTGTTCCAAACAGCGACGGAATTCTGAAGCCGAATCCTTCCGCTCAGTCCTCTCAGATTGAGCCCATGGACCCGGCCAGGGTAAACAGGCCCAACACGCAGGATCAGAATACGGATTCGGCATCCCTGAATCTTCTGCTGAGCAGGGATTCCGTATTCGGAAAATTCATTCAGCAGCTCAGGCAGACGCCCGCGCTCTCCGAAACGCTGGGAAAGCTGCTCCTTAATACGGTCCGCCGGCTGGAGACGAGCCCCGATTTCCTGCCTGAAAACTCCGCGCTGAGGGAGCTGGCGTCGTCTCTTGCGGCGGAGCAGGGCGGCCTAATCAACGACCTGATGTTTCAGCAAAAAAACAGCACCCTTTTTTCCGGCCCGCTGTTTCAGCTGCTGAGCCGCATTTCACAGCAGGCCGAGGACCCCCGGCTGGACCTGAGAATCGCCGGGTTTCTGAAAGCGTTTGACGGATTTTCCTCCGCGAAGGAAACAACGGAAGCCATTCTCTCAAACCTGAACGCCATCGGGCGCCGGATTCCGACGAATTACGCAAAGCAGCTGGCTCTGCTTTCCGAAAAGCTGAACACCTCCGACCCCGAAGGCGCTGTGAACGAAAATCTGAATCTGCTGAAAAAGGAGATTCTTCCGTTTCTCTCCGACTATGTTTCAAAAAGCAGCGATTACGGAAAAATGCGGGAAATCCTCTCCCTTCTGCTGCAGAATCTGTCCATTTTGAACGTAAGCTCGCGTGAAAACCTGCAGTCGCAGTTTCAGCAGCTCGCCGCCTACTGCGGCCGCCACACCGCGGAGCCGACCCTCCGCCTGATGCGTTCCTTTTTTGCGGACGCGGTTGGGGCCGGGGCCGGAAAAGAAAAACCGGAAAACCGATTTTTCCATTCGCTCATTACCCTGCTGTCCCATAGCGGCGAGGGTTCCTCCGGGGCGGACCAGGCGGCGGTCGGCGACATCGGCAGGGCCCTTCTTCTGGACAACAGCGTCTACATGCCGTTTACGCATCTGTTCCTTCCCGCGGTCCTTCAGGGAAGATTCCTTTTTTCGCAGATCTGGATTGAGAAAAGGGACAGAAGCGAAGAGGGGCACGCCGGCCCCGGCGCGGCGGCGCCGCCGACGCGGCTGTACCTGACCTTTGAGATTCAGGACCTGGGAGCCTTCGAAGCGAAGGTTGAGCTGACGGGCAAAAAAATCGACCTCTCCCTTGCCTGCCCCGAAAAGCTGCTTGGGCAAACCGGGACGATCACCTCCTCTCTCGCCCGGATTCTGGACAGAAACGGCTTTTCGTTCGGCGATATCCGGCTGTCGCGCTTTGAAAATCCGCAGATACCGGAGCTGATTCTTCAAAAAACAATGGAAAGGAAGCGGATGGTCGATGTCACAATTTGAAAAACTTCAGAAAGCGGCCGCGCTCAAGTACGACGATTCCTCCGGCGGCGCGCCCGTCGTCGTGGCCTCCGGAATGGGCGGCGCAGCGCGGGAGATCGTCGGAATCGCCGAAAAAAACGGCGTGCCGGTTTTCCGGGACGACTCCCTCGCGACCCTTCTTTCCAGAATGGACGCGGGCGTGCAGATTCCGCCGGAGCTGTACCGGGCGATCGTAGACATCTATGTGTATTTTCTCGGCTTTCACGTTGATTCTTCCGGAAACGTGACGCGGGAGCCCCCAAAAAAGCAGAAGGAGGACGGCGCGGAATAAAATCACAAGAAGTTTTTTATTTTTTCTAATTTTTCGCTCCAAAGTGACGATATAGATATAGGGAAATTTTAAGCGCGTCTGAATAGAAACGAATCTAAAGGTGAGTAGAATGAAAAGAACAAAAAAGAGCGCAAAGAACACAATTTCCGTAATGGAAAACGTCCCCTCGGAAAAATATCTGACTTTCTTTATCGACCGGCAGACTTACGCCCTTCCGACTTCTCAGGTTGTTGAAATCATCCGTCTGCAGCCGATTACCCTGATGCCGAATCTTCCCGATTATGTAAAGGGCGTCATCAACCTGAGGGGAAAAATCGTACCGCTGATCGATATGAGACTGAAATTTTTGAAGGATCCGATTCCGTATGACAACCTGACAAGCATTATTATCGTTGAAAACGGCGATATGACCGCGGGACTGATCGTAGACTCGGTCAAAGACGTCAGGGATATTGCAAAGAGCCAGATTTTCGACGCGCCCAAATACAAAAGAAGCGTCGGAGACCGCTACGTGTGCGCCATCGCATCGCTTGAAAAAGTGTCCGCAATGGTTCTGGATATCAACCGTATTTTGTCGGACCGCGGCGCCGAATCGCAGCCCGGCCGCACGGCAGCGGACCAGCTTTTAAAAACCGCCGCGGAATAAAAGCGGAAAATTCAATCCCGAAAGGAAAAGGAAAACGCTGAGGGGGCTTACCAGATGCTGCCACTTCCTGAAAATTACCTCCGGTCGCCCTGCGAAGTCAAGGCGATGGACAACAAGCCGATTCTAACCGGATATCTTGACGGAACGTCGGACAACGAAATCCAGATTGTGAACAAATCGGATCCGCTGCCTGTCGTACACTGCAACACCACCGTGCGAATCAGCATCTTCAACAGCACGTTGGGGTTCCGCGTGCTGGTCGGAAAAGTATACCTTTCCACGCCGGTATTTATTCGGATCTCCGACGTACAGAGCGAAGCCGATTATGAGAAGCGGAATTTTTTCCGCGTCAGGGTCGATCTCGCGGCGGAAGTGCTGCCCGAGGACGATCGCGGCAATGTCCGCAGGGAAGAACCGCCCGTTCCGGTTAAAATCAGGGATTTGAGTCTGAGCGGCCTTTATTTTAAAAGCGCGATCAAACTGGAGACGGGCGACCGGCTGTCGGTTCGGCTGAAGCTGTATGATTCGGTTGTTTCCATCAGCTGCAAAATTGTCCGGAAGCTTGTGGTGGAACGGGCGCAGGAAGACGGCTACGGATGTGAGTTTCTGCAAAATTCCGGGCCGACTTTTGATCTTTTGTGCAAATATCTGTTTGAATGCCAGAGGGAGCAAATCCGAATGATGAAGGAAAGCCAGCTGTAGCGAGGCTGCGTTTTCTCGTTCGGTTTGCCGGCGTTTGGGAAAGCAATAATTTACTCTACGAGGTGAATCACATGCAAAACAATTTGGCGGAAGACGGGACTGTGCGGGACGGCGAACAGTCCGCTTCGGAAAACAAGTATTTAACTTTTTGGACGGACGGCGAGCTTTTCGGCGTTCCGATTTCGGATGTGGTACAAATTATCAGCATGCAGGGAATTACACCGCTCCCGGATTTTCCCGCCTATGCCAAAGGCGTCATCAACCTGCGCGGGAACATCATCCCGGTCATCGATATCCGCGTCCGTTTCGGCAAGCCGGAAGCGGAATACAACGAAAACACCTGCATCATCGTAACAAGCATCGAGGACTCCTTCATGGGATTTATCGTGGACGCCGTCGATGAGGTCACGGATCTTGACGAAGACAACATCTCTCCCGCGCCGAAAGTTTCCAAGGATATTACCAACCGTTATCTCACCGGAATCGGCCAGATCGGTGAAAAGGTGGTCCTTCTTCTGGACGCGGCAAAGATTCTTTCAGAAAACGAGCTTTCAGAAATACATGAGACCTCAGGTCAGGCCAAGGACCCCGATCAGACGGACAAGCCGCCGGAAAATCCCGTCATCAGTCTGCACTCTGCGTCAGCTGAAAAAAAAGAAGGAGAGTAATCGGACATGCATCCATACTTAAATATGAAAATCCGCGGCAAACTGATTTTAAACATCTCTGTGATTTCCCTGCTGTTCGTCATTCCTTACGCGGTCTTTCTAATTGTCGTTTCCGCAAGCAAGGGAAACGCGGACGCTCTGCAGAACGCCGTTCGCACCATGGCCCCGCTGATGGTCGCGGCCTTGATCGCCATCTGGCTGGCCGGTGTTTTCATCATCGCCAGATTAGCAAAACAGCTGGTTTCCCGAATCGATAAAATCATCGACGCCGTCAAGGCGATGGGCGAAGGCAAACTCGACGTGAAAATCGATTACGAGTCGGACGCGGAGCTCGGCCTGCTTGCCAAATCCACCAATCAATTTTCACAGAATCTTACAATAGCCATTAAAGAGATTATTTTTCTTCTGAACGCTCTGTCGAAAGGCGACTTTACGGTGGAACCCCGCGTCAACTGGACCGGCGACTGGGTGCAGATCAATGCGGCCATGAAGGATATTCTTGATTCCCTGAACCATACTTTTACGAAGGTTTCAAACGCTTCGGATCAAACCGCCAGCGGTTCCGAGCAGGTTGCGAGCGGTTCGCAGGCCCTGGCCCAGGGGGCAACGGAACAGGCGAGCGCCATTGAAGAGCTTTCCGCGACCATTCTTGAGGTTTCCGACCACGTGAAGAAGAACGCGTCAAACGCCTCGGAAGCGAACCGTTCTTCCAGCGAGGAGGAGCAGAAGCTGCAGGACGCGAGCGCCAAGATGGATGAAATGCTGAAAGCCATGACGGAAATCAGCGATACTTCCAAGCAGATCGGAAATATTATTAAAACCATAGACGACATTGCGTTCCAGACCAATATTCTCGCGTTGAACGCCGCTGTTGAAGCGGCGCGTGCCGGCACCGCCGGCAAGGGCTTCGCCGTCGTCGCGGATGAAGTCCGCAACCTTGCCAGCAAGAGCGCGGAAGCAGCGAAAGACACAACCACCCTGATTGAAAATTCCATCAAAGCGGTCAGCAACGGCGCCAAGGTAGCGGATACCACGGAAAAAACGCTTCAGGAAGTGATCGACTCCGCAAACCGGACCAACGGTCTGGTTAACGAGATTGCCACCGCCTCCAACCAGCAGGCGACTTCCATTACCCAGATTACCCAAGGCATCCAGCAGATTTCCGCCGTCGTTCAGACGAATTCCGCAACCGCGGAAGAAAGCGCCGCGGCAAGCGAAGAGCTTGCCGCCCAGGCCAAAGAGCTCAAGCGCTCCATCTCCGGTTTGAAACTGCGCGCCGCCGCGCAGCCGTCACCGAAGAAAAGCGCGGAAAAGAAACCGGAGATCGCCCCCGTCGGGGACAAGTTCCGCCCCGACGCGAAAAAGCCCGAAGAAAAACAGGCGGAAGAAAAGAAACCGAATCACCCCCGGCATCCGGCTGCCGTTCCGGCCTATGCCCCCGTCGGCGCCGACGACAAGTATCTGTAACTCAAAAAACCGTGAACTTTCGGGGACGTCCTTTCTAAAGGACGTCCTTCCTTTTTTCCGAAAAAATCGAAAAATCGAGAAAATTGAAGCATATTTTCATAAACATTTTGATTGGCGTGCCGATATATGCTACAGATCGGATTTTTATGACAAATCAGTCCGACAAAGGGAGGAATCCTTATGAGTTCATCCAGTTCTACGTCTTCTTCGGCAAACCTTGACACCTCTTCGATTTACCGCCTTTCCGGTACCAATCTGTACTCCGGATTGGACACGGACAAGATTATCAAAGCTCTGGTTTCAAACACACAGAGCAAAATCGACAAACAGCAGCAGTTGGAGCAGATCGCGGAGTGGAAGCGGGAACTATACCGCGATGTAACTTCCGATATGCAGGATTTTGAAAACACCTATTTTTCGTATACAAGCGATACCAATCTGTTGAGTTCGACTTTTTTCAAGACGGCGAATATTATCAGCTCGTCCAGTGCCGTGAGCGCGGCAGGTAATGTGGACAATGCAAAAAACCTGATCATTAACAGCATTTCGCAAATGGCATCCCAGGCTTCCTACAATTCCACCCAGCAGGTTTCCGACCAGGAGATTACCTCCGGCAAGCTCTACGACAGCTGGACCTCGTCAACCGTCGGCGGGAAATCGCTCTTGGTCAGCTACAACGGGACCGATTATACGTTGACGCTGAGCAATTCGGTCAAGCTGGACTCTGAAAACATGTCCGCAACGAACGCCGACGGGAACAATGTGGAACTGCAGAAAATTGTCGACGGCCTGAACGACCAGATCGAGAATAACAGCACGCTGAACGGTAAAGTGGAATTTACCCTGAACGCCGACAACAGCATCTCTCTCTCCTCAAAAACTTCCTACGACGTCGGCGTCAAAGCCTATACCACCAGCAAGGACACCACCACCGGCCAGAAATTTCTGGCCGCGCTCGGCCTCACGGAGTCAACAGGCCAAACGGTAAACGGTACGGCGATCGATACCAACGTGAGCACAAGCGGGCTTTTCAACCAGACGATTTCGTCGTCTTCCAATTTAAAGTTTAACGTGGGCGGCGAGGATTACACCGTAACGCTTGGCGGTGATCTGACCGTATCCGGCGCTTCGGATAATGGTTATGCCATCGCAATCGCAACCCAGCTTCAAAAACAAATCAGCGCGAATGCCGATTTAAAGGATAAAATCAGCGTATCCTTCGACGCGGCCACGGGAAAGATTACATTTACTTCTCTGGACGGCAGCAATCTTTCCATCAGCGGCGGTTCACAAAATCTTCTGCAGGGACTCGGAATCACGACCTCCGACACGCCGAGCGGAACCAGCGTGGAAAGCTCCGGCGTGACGAAAGACGCCCTGTTCAAGTCTTATCTCGGAGACACGCTCGCCGGCAGCACCTTGACTTTCAGCCTCGACGGCATCTCGAAAACCGTCGCCTTCGACGCCCTCGACGAGGCGGATTACTCTTCCGCGGACGGCATCTCAACTTATTTGCAGAAAAAACTGGACAGTTCATTCGGGACCGGGAAGGTTCTGGTTTCAACAGACGCCGCAAACGGCACTCTTCAGTTCCAAGCGGGCGATTCAACTTCCGTGCTGACCCTGTCGTCTTCCAGCAGCTCCAACGTATTAGGCAAGTACGGCGCGCTGCGTGTCGGCTCCGGGGAAACCAACCGTGTGGAAACCGGTAAAACGCTCGACGACCTTGCCGGTGAATTTAAGCAGACGCTGACGGCGGGAGCCGACGGGAAATACACCATCTCCATTAACGGAAAAGAGCTCTCCTTTGACGGGGACACCACACTTTCCACCGTGATTTCACAGATTAACAGCGACCCGGATATGGGCGTGACGATCGCATACTCCCAGACGACCGACTCCTTTCGCATCACGGCTGACGACAGCGGTTCCCAGGGAAAGATCTATTACAGCGATGTGAGCGGAAATCTTGCCGATACGCTGTTCGGTTCCATGACGGACGGTACCTTCGGCAGCATTCAATCCGGTAAATTAACAGCGGATGACGGAACTGTCTCAGTCAGCGGCGACGCCGTTTACTCCCTGACGCTGGGAAATACCCAGAAGACGATTACGCTCGCCTCCGGTTCCTATGCATCTCTTTCGGACTTTCAGTCCGCCGTTCAGGCACAGATTGATTCGGCGTTTGGGACGGGTTCGGTTACCGTGTCCGCCGATACCGCAAACGGGACGCTCTCCTTAAACGCGGCCGACGGAAAAACCCAGCTTTCCATTACTTCCCAGTCTACGGAGAATCCGCTGCAGATTTCGTCCGCATCCAATCTTGCGGGATATACGGCCGGGCAGGACCTGAAAATGAACGTCACCATTAACGGAACCACGACCGACGTCGTCCGTTCCTCCAACACCACCGCGCTGGACGGCGTAACGCTGACCGTTGCCGGAACAACCGATAAAGCCGTATCCTTCTCGTCGGAAAACAACGTCGATGATCTCGTTTCCAAAATCGTCGATTATGTGAACGCATATAATAAAATTATCGATAAAGTCAACACCCTGACCACCGAGGCCCAGGAAAGAAACAGTTCTCATAAAGTGAAGTATGAGCCTCTGACGGACGCCCAAAAAGAGGACATGTCGGATGATGAAATCGACAAATGGAATACGGAAGCCAAAAAAGGGCTGCTGCAGAACGATTCTGCTCTCAATGGGATTTTAAATGACCTTCGCTCGGCAATGACCGACGCCGTCGAGTCGGCCGGGCTGTCGCTGAGCGACCTCGGCATTTCCACCAAGGCATACGACGTTACCTCCGGCGGGCAGCTCGTCGTGGATACCGCGGCACTCAAGGAAAAGCTCCAGAGCGACCCGGACGCTGTGACGAGCCTGTTTACGGATGAAGACGGCATATCTTCCCGTGTGAAGGACGCATTGGATAAATACGTCGGCACATTCGGCGGGGACGGCGTTCTCCTCCTGCGTGCCGGAAAAGAATCGGATGCAAACGACACCAGCCAGCTGACGACACAAATTAACCAGTATGAAGATACGATCTCCAAGCTGAAAGACCAGTTACAGACGGAAGAGGATCGGTACTGGAGCAAATTTACCGCGATGGAGCAGTCGCTCAGCACGCTGACCGCGCAAAGCGATTACCTGACCTCCATGTTCAGCAACAGCAGCAGTTCCTGATCCCTGTGATCTTTGAAAATACGGGAGGCAAAAAATGGCGGACAACAATAACCTGATTATGCAGTATCAGGAACAGTCGATTCTCACCATGTCACGCGGGGAGCTTTTAATTAAGCTCTATGACGAACTGCTTAAAAATTTGAAATACGCTTCCGTCCTGCTCGGACAAAAGCAGTCCGAATCCGCTCAGAAATACACCTCCAAGGCAAAGGATATCGTAAATTATCTTTATGCGATTCTGGATGACAAATACAGTATTTCGGCGAATTTGAAACAGATTTACTCGCATCTGCTCGGACAGATCATTAAAGCGAATGTTTCGGGGGATCCGTCTTTTCTGGACGGGGTCGTCCCGACCGTGCAGGAGCTTCGGGATGCCTGGGCACAGGCGGAAAAGGCAACGCGGATGCAAAACGGATCAAAAAGGGCTGCCCTGTAAAAGGGCGGCCCATTTTAAAAGGAGCGGATTGTTTATGACAGGAATGGAAGAGCTTCTGGCCTGTGTCGACCAGAAAGAGGTGCTGCTGACGCGGATTTTTAACCTGGCTCGGCAAATCGAAGTCGTTTGCTGCGAGCCGGAGCATCCTGCGCCCACGGCACTGATTCAGCAAAGGCAGGTCTTTCTGGAGCGGCTGAAAAAATGCGCGGACCGTGTTTCTTTTTTAATCGGCAGGATGCCGGCCCCGGACCAGGAGCGTGTGTCCGGTGTTCTTTCCGGGCGGGTTTCCAAGCAGGAGTGCTCCGAGCAGGAGCAGCTGCTTCGAGACCGCGAGACGCGGTGCCGTTCCCTTCTTCGGGGAGCCCTGGCCAGCGACGCGGAAAGCGCAAGGCAAATGAAAAAGGAGCGCGACCGGCTTCAAAAGCTGGTCAACGACTCCCGCGGCAAAGGAAGAGAAACCTCTCCGTTTTCCAATGTTACAGTTTAAAAGCTCTTTTCCCCCTTGGCGAAAGATTTTACCAGCATAGTTCCGGTTTCCGTGTAAAAATAGACGGTTCTTCCATAGTTCAGCCCCGTGTCCTCCGCGTAAATCCGGATTCTGAGATTTCCCAGCGTCTCTTTCACAGCGGCGACATTCCGGGCCCCGATATTGCCGAACGCGCTGTCGTCCGCGACCTCGAACATCTTCGCGCCGCCGGCAATTTTCGCCTGCATTCTCACGCGCTGGCAACCCATCGCCTCCATTTCCCGCACCATAACCGGCAGACACGAATCGGCGTACCGGCTGATCTGTTCCCCGCTATTGTTTTCGGGCCGGTAGGGAAGCATGATATGGGCAAGGCCGCCGATCTTTAACGCGGAATCATAAAGACAGATCCCGATACAGGACCCCAGCGCGTAGGTCACCAGCGCGCCGGGGTTTTTTGTAATCTTCACATCTGAAATGCCAACCGTGATCAAATCATTCATAACTGAATCCCCAGACTATTCATTAGCTTATTCAGTGACGCAATGTCCGGGATCAGCATCATATTGGCTGAAATCGTCTTGCTGGCGCTGAGAAAGTCGTCCTCGATAAAAATGATTTTATCGGAAACGGCGCCCATCTCCGCCGCGGGAACCGTCAGCAGAGCCCCGGCCATATCGACCGTAACAGCCGGAACTGATATTTTAATCTCAAGATTGGAAAGCGCCGCGATGGAGGCCGCATAAGAACCGATCATGATGTTTCCGATCTCCGAAAGCGCGGAATACTCCATTTCGGTCAGTTCCGTACAGTTCGCTTTGCTCTCCCCCAGCAGCGCTTCAAGCAGAGACTGCGTGAATTCCTGCTCAATGACAAACATCATAATGCCGCCGATGTCGCCGCCAAGCTCCACCAGAATCGCCACGACGGGAGTCTCCGGGCCGCCCAGCGCCCTGTCTGCCTCGCTGATATCCAGAATCCTTACAATCGGCGTTACCATGTCCACTTCACGATTGAGCATCTGGGAAAGAGACGTAGCCGCATTTCCCGCGCCGATGTTTCCGATTTCCTTTAATACGTCAATATGCATTTCATTGAGCTGACTTAAGTTTTCAATCGCCATAGGCGCACCTCGCAATCAATTTTAGACACGGTCGACAGGCTGTATTGGGGAACTGACAATATGCTCGTGATCCGCATAGAATTTGGTCGCGTTATAGTCGGACGATAAATTTTCCACAAAGCTGCCGATTGTCATTTTCGTTCCCGTATAAATCACTTTCAGCGCCGTAATTTTAAAGTCCAAAGCAGACAGGCCGTTCTGATCCGCCTTTCCCATTGCGGCGATTTTTGTCTTCAGATATTCGATTCTTGTCTCGGCCAGCTCCTTTTGGGAGTTGGCGCTTTTCTGAAGCTTTCTGGCCTTCAGGGAACGCGGGTCTTTCGTTAAAAACAGGCATATTGTTCCAATCTGTGCGTTCAGCGTTTGCAGATTTTTCTCTTCCTGCTCCAGCTCCGCTTTTACCGACTCCAAGCTCTCTCCTTCCTTGCCGGAAAGGAGACCGTCCAGCACGCCCGACACAATCGAGACTTCCGTGCGGGCTCCGCCGCTGCCGATCGTATTGGCCGTGATCGAACGCCCCGCCTGACATCTGCCCCCCGCCAGCAGTCCCTTCCTGCCGCGGACCAGCACGGAGTTCCCCACTTTGACAATACTGTTAAAGATAACGTCCGACCTTAGATCCCCGGCGCATTCCACCGTTGTGTTTTCTATGTACTGCGCGGAAATGCTTCCCTTTGCAATCAGTTTTCCGCGGCTCATGCCGTTCATGCCGCAGGCGATGGCGATGCTGCCACCGGCTTCAAGCAGAGCGCCTTCCACCATGCCGCGTACATTGATATCGCCGCCGGCTTTCACGGAAAAGCCCTCCAGAACATCACCCTGCACAATGACCGTCCCGATGAAATCGATATTGCCCGACGAACCGTCGACATCCCCGCGCACAATGAATACTTCGCTGACGCTGAGGCTTGCGTTTTTATACTCGACGCACCCGTCCGCATCCGCGGTCAGGGTCAGCCCGTCCTCCGAGACAGCCGTGTTCTTTCCCTGGGGAAAGCTCGGCAGCTTGCCGCGGCGGTAAGCCACGGCGTTGCCGTAAACGTCAATGCCGTCCTTGCCGGGCTGCGGCGGAATAATTCTGCAAAGCAAATCGCCCTTTTTTACATTCTGCACAATGCCAAGATTCTTGTAATCCACCGTGCCGTCTTCCCGCTCCGTCGGCATGGTATTCTGTTCCCTCTGAAACAGGTATTCCAGTTTTCCGTTCTCCTCGTCCACCGGGTGCAGCCCTCTCGCGCAGACCAGGTCGAGGAAAAATTTCCGGTTCTCGCAGAAGTCGCGGATCAAACTCTCCATGACTCCGTAGACGACCCCGTTTTCCTTCAGGAAAGCCATGATCTCTTCATAAGAAACCGTCTGCCCCTGAAACGCGGTCTTGACCTCAATCGTAGCCTCAAGCCCGTCTGAGGAAACGCTCAGCCGTATTTCAGGCTTTTTCTGCTCTTCTCCCTTTTTCTCTTCCTGCCCCTGGTTCAATTCGCCATTCTGTTCATTCATACTCTTCACTCCCTCAAGCTGACGGCTTCAAAATGGTCAATCAGCGTAAATTATTGACTGTCTGCATGGTATTGTCTGAGATGCTGAGAATTTTTGCGTTAAATGCGAACGCCTTCTGCGCGCTGATCATCGCCGTCATTTCGTCCGCTAAATCCACCGTAGATTCCTCTATACTGCCCTGAATAGGCTTCACCTTCGAAACCGACGCCAGTCCGGAGGCTGCGGTCTCTTCCAGGTAATTCCCGCCCGTCTTTTTCAGCCCGTCACAGTTTTTGAAAGAATAGACCCCCACGTTCTGCGGATCGTTTTCATTTTTCACCGAAATCGCGTTTCCATCGCTGTCCAGAACAACTCCTCCCTGGGAGTCCGCCAGAAAAAAGCCGCCGTCGGCATTTTCCGAAAGCTGAAAACCGCCGTTCCGTGTGAAGCGCACCGTGCCGTCCGTACATCTGACCGCAAAAAAAGCGTTTTCCGAGGGGAGCGCGTAGTCAAGCGAACGATTGGTTTTCTGGACGCTTCCCTGTGTAAAAACCGTGTCCGTCTTGTCCAGACGGTCCCCGTGGCCAACCTTCAGGCTGTTTGCCGTTTCCCTGCCGTGCACGCCCGTGTAAAGCAGATCCGCAAACGAAACCTTGTCCGGTTTATACCCCTGGGTCGAGGCGTTTGCGATATTGTTTGAAGTCACGTCCATTTTCTGCTCCTGTGCAATCGCGCCGGCCGTCGCCGTATAAAAAGAAGTCATCATAGCGTTTTCCCCTCCCCGATATTAAAGCTTTGCAATATCCACAGCCTGATCCAGAACGGTATCATACATCTTCAGCGCCTGAGAGCAGGACTGAAGCTCGCGCTGGGACGACAGGGCGTTGGTCATCTCCTCCGTCATATCGACATTGGAGCCCTCCAGCGACTTCCACAGGACGGCCGGCGTTGTGACCAGCCCGGCGTTCGTGCCCTGGAACAGCCCTTCCCCCACCGTTTTGAGTTCGGCATTGTCCGGAAACCGGTATACGGCAAGCTGACCGACAGACGCGCCGTTCGCGGTCAGGTAACCCTGCCCGTCCGACGAAATTTCGTCCGTTCCTGGCCGGATGGGATTCCCGTCGCTGCCCAGCACCCTGCCCTGTCCTTTCAAAACCAGATACCCGTCGCCGTCAATATTGAAGCTGCCGTTTCTGGTGTAGACGGTTCCGTTGTCCCCTTGTACGGCGAAAAAACCGTCGCCTTTAATGGCGAAATCCAGTTTTCTGCCCGTCTGGTTTACCGTACCCTGCGAGTAGTCGGTCACGGCTTCATCCGCGGTGTTCATCAGCGACGCCGAGCCGACCGGCGTTCTGTTCCGGTCAACCCTCTCAACGACCATGCTACCGAAGGTTTTTTCCATCACGCGGGACTTTTTGAACCCGTTGGTATCGGCATTTGCGACATTGTTGCTGATTGTGTTCAATACCCGGCTCTGCGTCAGAATCCCGGAGCCCAGCATATAAAAACCCCTGACCATTGCGACCCGTCCTTCCTATTGTTTGAGGTAATTTTCCAAGCTTCTTCTCAGCTTTCGCAGCGCGCTGGAATGGATTTGTGAGACCCTTGATTCGCTGATTCCCATTACGCCCGAAATCTCCTTGATTTTCAGCTGCTCCTTATAATACAGCGAAATGACGATCTTCTCTTTTTCTTCTAAATTCTCAATATCCAGTTGAAGCATACTGCTCAGTTCCTTTTCGGCCATTACCTGTTCCGGGCCGCCGGTGGAGCTGGCGCTGTGCAGTGCAATGCTTTCGACTCCTTTTTCATAAACCAGCTCTTCAAAGGACAGGATGTTCATCGAACTGGTCTCCGCCAGCATTTTTTCATATTCCGGCAGGCTTATTTTCATGTAATCCGCAATTTCCTGTTCCGTCGGGCTGCGTCCCAGCCGCTGATTCAGCGTTTCGTCCGCCTCGTTGATCGCCCTCGCCATTTTCTTCAGCCTGCGGGGAAAACAATCCTGCCGTCTGATGTAATCGATCATCGCGCCCCTTACCTTAATGGATGCAAAGGTCTCGAACTTTACATTCTTCATCATGTCGAACTTTGCAATCGCATCCATCAAAGCAATTAAGCCTTCATTTATTATATCGTCCAGATAATTAAAATACTGATAGCGTCCGACAATTTTTATCGCAATACAGCGGACCAGATAGCTGTACTGGCGAATCAGCTCGTTGCGCGTTTCAATATCCCCGGTTTTGCTGTACCGGGTCCAAAGCTCCTGCACCGGTATTTCCCGTACCTCATAGTTTTTCGTCATACAGCCCTCCCCTTTCCGCGTTGAGTTCATTACTCCAGCGTTACGTTGGCGACCGCCTGAATCTGTATGTTATTATCGAGCTCGTTAAAGGAAAGCACCACGGCCCGAGGATAAAACTGCTGCAGCAGTTTGCTGAAATAGATCCGCACCACCGGGGAAGTCAGAATAACCGGGGTATTTACCACGTCGTGCACCTTTGCGATGCAGTCCGTCAGTTTTGTGATGATCTTCTGGGTTGTTTGCGGGTCTAGCGACAGATAGGTTCCGTGCTCGTTTTTGCTGATGGAGCCGACAATGGATTTTTCCACCTCGCTGTCGAGTGTGATCACCCGAATCTGGCCGCCGTCCGCCCATTTTCGGGTAATGGTGCGGTGCAGCGCCTGCCGCACATATTCCGTCATCATATCCGGGTCCCGCGCCGCGGCGGCGTTGTTGGAAACCGTTTCCAGAATCGTTTCCATGTCTCGGATGGGGATGCCCTCCTTCAGCAGTGCGCACAAAACCTTCTGCAGGTTGCTGTGCGTGATCACGTTCGGCACAACGTCGGAAACAAGGGATGCGTCGTAGATTTTGACGCTTTCCAGAAGCTGACCTACCTCCTGTCTGGAGAGCAGCTCGTCCGCGTGGCGGCGCACGGTTTCGGAAAGATGCGTCACAACGACGGAAAGAGGGTCGATGACCGTATATCCGTATATCTCCGCCATGTCCTTCTTGTCGGGGGTAATCCACTTGCTCGGAATCCCATAAGCGGGCTCAATCGTATCGATTCCGTCGATTTCTCCGGTCCGGTTGCCCGGATCAAGCGCAAGGTAGTAGTCCATCAGAATTTCACCGCGGGCGACTTCCTCGCCTTTGATCTTGATGACATACTGGTTCGGGTTGAGCAGGCCGTTGTCGCGCAGACGGACGGTGGGAACCACCATTCCCATCTCGACCGCGAACTGTTTGCGGAACGTCACCAGACGCTCGATAAAGCTGCTTCCGCTCGCTTCATCCACCAGGGGAATCAGGCTGTAACCGAAATCCATTTCAATCGCATCCAGCGGAAGAAGGCCGTAAATATGATCGATATTCTTATAATAGGAGGTTTCGTCGCTCTGCTCCGGGACGGCGGACGAACCGGACGCCTGCTGCGCCGGCGCGGCGGCGGACTGTTCCAGTTTTCTGCGGAGCATCAGACCGGAACCGATCAGGAATGCGGAAAGCAGAAGAAGCTGCACATGGGGCATGCCGGGAATCAGATTCAACGCGAGCACGCCGCACCCAGCCAACAGAAGCACCATCGGCTGAGAAGAAAACTGGCGGGAAACATCCTCGCCCAGCGTCGAGTTGGAAGCCGCGCGCGTCACGATCATGCCCGTCGCGGTGGAGATCAGAAGCGCCGGCACCTGAGAAACCAAACCGTCGCCGACCGTCGCGATGGAATAAATGTTCAGCACGTCTCCGAACGTCTGACCGCCCTGCACCATGCCGACGATCAGTCCGCCGATAAAATTGATGAACGTGATGACGATCGACATGATCGCGTCGCCCTTGACGAACTTGCTCGCGCCGTCCATAGAGCCGTAGAATTCCGCTTCGCGCTGGATGTCTTCGCGGCGCCTGCGGGCCGTCTGCTCGTCGATCAGGCCGGAATTCAGGTCGGCGTCAATGGCCATCTGTTTGCCGGGCATCGCGTCCAGACGGAACCTGGCCGCCACCTCTGAAACACGCTCCGCGCCCTTTGTGATGACCAGAAACTGAACCAGCACAATAATCAGGAACACAACAAAACCCACGACGATGTTGCCCTGAAGGACGAACGTACCAAACGTCTTGATGACCTGCCCGGCCGAGCCGGAGTGGGAAAGAATCAGCCTTGTGGAGGAGATGTTCAGCGCAAGCCGGAACAGGGTCGTAATCAATAGAATGGACGGAAAGACCGAAAATTCAAGCGCCGTTTTGATGTACATGGTCAGCATCAAAATGATCAGAGACAGGGAAATATTGATGATGAACATCATATCCAGCAGAAACGCCGGAAGAGGAATGATGATCAGCGCGATAATCAGGATGACAAACAGCGACACGACGTGATTGAGTAGTTTCATCTTTCCTCTCCTTCCTGTTTCAGGCGGTAGACCCACGCCATAACCTCGGCCAGCGCCTGGTAAAATTCCTGCGGAATCTGGCTGTTCACCTCAACCGACGCATAGAGCGCGCGGGCCAGGGGCCTGTCCTCCTTCATCGGGATCTGATGCTGCTCGGCGATTTCTATAATTTTCAGGGCCAGATAATCCTGCCCTTTCGCAACCACGACCGGCGCCGTGTCCTCCTGCGCGTGGTAGCGCAGCGCGACGGCAAAATGGGTCGGGTTGCGGATGACCACGTCGGCCTGCGGCACCTGCTGCATCATCCGGCGCCCGGAAATGCTTCGCTGTACCTGCCGGATTCGTCCCTTGATTTCAGGATTGCCTTCCAGCTGTTTGTACTCCTCCTTCATCTCCTGCTTTGTCATCCGTATGTTTCGTTCATAATCCCACCACTGGTAGAAATAGTCCGCCGCCGCAATCGCGAGGAAGACCAGCGTCATCTGAATCACCATATCCATTACGGCGTTCAGCATTTGGACGGCGGACTGCATCACATCCCCGCTCATCATCTCGATGCAGTCCGCGCAGATCTTTTTCATCTGCAGGTACATCACATACCCGATCGCAATGGTTTTAATGATCGATTTGATCAGCTCCGCGACCGACCGGAGGGAGAACAGCTTTTTGAGCCCCTGCAGCGGGCTGACGTTTGTGAGTTTAAATTTAATTTTTTCACCGGAAAATTTAAATCGTGTCTGGGCCCCGGTCGCCAGAATCGCCGCAAGCAGAGCCGCAAGCAGCACCGGGGAACAAAGAAGCAGGATAGCGATCCATGCGTCGCGCAGAATATCAACGGCGGCCGTCTGTGTGATGACGCTCTTGGTTGCGGTATAGGAAATATACCTTTGAATAAAATTGGACAAATAGCGGTAGAGATACGGAAACGCAATGCGGAGCATGACGAAAACCGCTAGAATGGAAAAGGAGCTGACAACGTCGGCGCTTTGAAAGACATTCCCTTTTTTTCGTTCGTCCTCCCTCTTTTTCGGGGTTGCTTTTTCCGTTTTGTTTTCCGACGAACCGTCCGGCACTGCAATCCCCCCTCGGCGTTAGGCCAGTATGGCGTACACGGCGCTGATCCGGTCGAACATCAGGGTCATCATCCGCTCCAGAAACGAAGCGTACGACGGAACAAGGATGAGCATCACCAGAAAGCCGATCAGAATCTTCAGCTGAATTTCCACCGTGAAGATATCGATCTGCGGCACCGCGCGCATCATCAGGCCGGTGCCGATTTCGCCGATCATCTGCACCGCCACCATCGGCAGGGAAAGCTTGACCGCATAGATCAGCATCTGCCCCAAAAGGGCGGCGAGGCCGCCGAACAGCCCCGCGCCGAGCTCAAGTCCGTCACCGTAGGGAACGACTGCGCCCAGCTTGACAAAAACCTCGATCAGGGTCAGGTGCGCATTGGTGCAGAAAAACATCAAAAAGTACATCGCGTTCAGCATAGACGCGGAAAGCGGCATGGAAACGTCGCTCTGCGGATCGTATACCTTCGACATGGAGATGCCGACCTGCAGGTCGGACATTTCACCGCCCATCACAATGACGGAAAGAAACAGCTGGATGATATAGCCGATGATGAAGCCGACCAGCAGTTCTTTCAATCCGGAGAAAAAGAGGACGAGGAACGAATTGATTTCAATCGAACGGTCCGTCGTCAGGCGATAAGCAAACAGAGTCAGCATCATCGTCAGACCGACTTTGACAACATTCGGCAGATTTCGCCGGCCGATGATCGGGTTAAAAAAGATGCAGCCCGACATCCGCAGAAAAATCAGCATGAGCAGCGTGTAATTGTAATCCAGTTTCATGTTTTCCGCCCCGTCTTCAATTCAGGGAAACCATCAGCCGGAAGATGTACTGCATAAAGTCATTCATGACCTGCATGATCCACGGCCCCAGCAGCACCATAACGGCGGCAATGGTAAACAGCTTCGGCACGAACGCCACGGTCTGCTCGTGAATCTGGGTGGCCGCCTGCAGAATGGAGATGACAAGCCCCACCAGCATGCTTGAGATCAGAATAGGCCCCGCAATTTTCAGCGTGACAAGCATGGCGGCCTGAATCACTTCCATTACTTTTGAAACGGTCATCTCCGAACCTCCTTAAGCCGCCTACAGGTGAAAGCCCGAGGCCAGTGTTTTAAACAGCAGATCCCATCCGTCCACCAGAACAAAGAGCAGCAGCTTAAACGGCAGGGACACCGTTGCAGGCGGCAGCATGATCATTCCCATCGACATCAGCGTGCTGGATACGATCATGTCGATGATGAGAAACGGGATGTAGAGAAGGAATCCAATGATAAAAGCGCGTTTCAGCTCGCTTGTCATAAACGCGGGAATCACAAGGGTAATCGGCATTTTCTCCACCGGGGTGGAGCTGTCCTGCTTCGATAGATTGATAAACAGGTTCAGATCTTCCTTTTTTGTGTTCTTCAGCATGAACTCCTTGAGCGGCTCGCTCGCCTTTTGCAAGAATTCTTCCTGCGTGATTTTTTCTTCCTTAAAGGGCTGGTAGGCGTCCGTGTTGATTTTCGAGACAACAGGAGACATAATGAACAGAGTCAGGAAAAGGGATATGCCGATCAGAACCTGATTCGGCGGGGTTTGCTGCAGCCCCATCGCGTTTCGCAGGAAAGACAGAACGATGACGATGCGCGTAAAGCAGGTCGTCATAATCAGAATGGACGGAAGCAAAGCGAGAATGGTGAGCATCTCGATAATCTGGAGCGAGCTCGTGCCGTTTCCGTTGATGTTCACATCCACCGCGGCCGCAGAGGCCCTCATCGGCAGGAACAGGGCGGTCATGAAAAAAACGCCTGAAAAAAGAAGCGCCTTTTTTACGATCCTGCGTTTTGTCCCATTTTTATTTTTCGTGTCCGTCGTTTTTGTGTTTTCCATTATTTCCTGTCAAATCCAATCTGCCCTTGAGCGCGGCGTTCAGGGCGTCCACAAAATTCCGCCCCGCCCCCGGTTCGGGGGAGCGAATTTCCGCTTCGTCGATTTCTTTTAATAACTCAATCCTGTCGGATGAAAATCCAATCAGATAACAGCGCCCGCAGATCTTCGCGATCGCAAGCCCCTTATCCTGCGCAAGCGCCACACGCTCCAGAATTTGGATGTTGGCGGTGTTCGCGATGCTGTTGGCCTTTTTCGCAAGGTATCGGCTGAGAAGATAGCAAAGGTACAGAACGGCCGCGATTGCAAGAATGGAAAAAATCAGCGGCAGAACGTCCGATGCAAAGCCCGTGCTCAGCTTCATATGTATTCCTCCGTGATCTTTTTACCCCAGAATGCTGTTGACCGTTTTCATAATGCGGTCCGCCTTAAAGGGTTTTACAATAAAGTCCTTCGCGCCCTGCTTGAGGGCGTCGACCACCATCGCCTCCTGCCCCATGGCGGAGCACATGATGATGTTGGCGTCCGGGTCCTGCGCTTTGATTTCCTTCAGCGCCTGCAGGCCGTCCATGACGGGCATGGTAATGTCCATGATGACAAGGTCCGGTTTTTCCGCGGCGTAATTCGTAACCGCCACCTGACCGTTGTTCGCCTCAATAATGTTGGTAAAACCGTTCTTTGACAGCGTGTCCTTAATCATCATGCGCATAAAAGCGGCATCATCCACCAGCATGATTTTCTTTTCCATCGTGTATCCTCCTTGGAATGAATGAATTGTTATTTTATACCAGTTTCATGATTTCGTCGCTGTTAATTACTTCCGTAATCCGAACGCCATAGAAATCATCAACAACCACAACGTTGCCTTTCGCGATCGCCTGCCCGTTGACATAAACGTCAACCTGGGACCCGGCCTGTTTGTCCAGTTCTACAATGGTTCCCGTGGAAAAATCAAGAATATCCTTGATCTTTTTGGAAGTTCGTCCGATTTCGACCGTGACCTGGAGCGGAACGGACATGATCATATTAAGGTTGTTGGTCTCACCCTTTGTCAGGGTGGGTTCCTGCTCGTCAAAGCTGGGGTAGACCGCGCTTTTGATATTGAGATCGACCGGCAGCGGAGGCGTCTGCTGCGCAGGCTGCTGCGGCTGTTGAAACTGCGACTCAGCCGGAGCGGGCTGCGCGGCCTGAGCAACCGGAGCCGGAGCGGGTGCCTGAGCGGCCTGCGGAGCGGGCTCCGGCGCTTCCACTGCGGCCGGAGTTTCGGTCTGCGCCGTTTGAGCGGCAGCCGCATCCTCCGGGGCGGAACTCAGTCCGAAATTTGAAACCAGCTCTTTCGCGAGCGGAATCGGCATGACGTTGATAAACTCGCTGTTGACAATATCGCCGATCATCAAATTGAAATAGACCGCGCAGATATTCTCGCTGTCCTCAAAATACTTCGCTTTGAACTGTTCCGAATTGTCAATCTGGAACGAATTCGGCGGAGAAATATTGATGCTTCTATTCAAAAACTGAGAGAGCGCCGTGGCCGCCGCGCCCATCATCTGGTTCATCACTTCGCAGATCGCGCCGACATTCATCTCGTCCATGACGAATTCCTGTTTCGAAAAATCCGTCTGAAGCAAAAGGCCGACAATGACCTTTACATCCGATTCTTTTAAAATCAGTAAGTTTTTTCCGGAAAGTCCCTGAACATAATTAATTTCAACAGCGATGGCGGGCTCGTAGGTTTTAATGTCGAATTCGCTGGTCTTCATCAGCCTGACTTCCGGCGTCGTAATGTTGACCGGCTGCCCAAGCAATTCCGAAACGGAGGTGGCGGAAGAACCCAAACTGATATTCAGGATTTCGCCGATGGCGTCGATCTCCATATCGGACAGAAGCTTTTCTTGCTTTGGCTCCAAAACAATCACCTTTTTTCAAATAAAATATTAATAGAGGACTTTCCCAATTTTCACGGCGTACTTTTTCTTTTTTACTCCGATCTGACCGGTAAACCATTTCAGCTTCTCAACCTGAAGAATAACGGACTCGTCCCCCGCCGGTGCATCCAGCGGAATGACGTCTCCCCTGTGCAGATCGATCAGATCCTTCAGGGTGATTTCCGTCTTCCCTAACACGGCGGAAACCGTCAGAGGCGTGTCCTTCAGGCTTTCGAGGATGTGCTCTTTTCGGCGTTGCTCCTGCTGCGGGTCCAGTTTTCTGTTGATCTTTACATACTTTGAATCAAAGATCTTAAAAATCTCTTCCAAAGAACTGGCGGGAAGACAGATATTCAAATTTCCCTTCAGCTCATTGAGTGTGACCTCAACCACGACAATGGCGGCGGACTCGTCCGGCTGAATAAACTGAATCAGCTGCGAATTGGTCTCGATCCCGTCCATCGTATGCTCCACATCGAGATAGTTGGCCCACGCATCCTTTAGAATGGGCGCGATCTCCCGGAACAGATAATCCAGAATAGAGAGTTCAATCTCCGTGTATTCGCGGTCGATTTTATAGCCGTTCCCGCTTCCGCCGAGCATTCGGTCCAGAATGCTGAAGGAAATGGGCCTGGACATTTCGATCAGGATCTGCTTGTCCTCAATGCCGTATTCTGCGCTGTGGAGACCCATGACCCCAATCAGAACGGAATCGCTCAGGGCGTTTCCGAATTCCTTATACTCCTCTTCCTCAACCTGCAGCACCTCCGCCTGGCAGTTCATGCGCAGAACCCCCGACAAATGAAGGCTGAAAAGGCGTGAAAAGCTTTCAAATATATTCTGCAGGAGCCTGATCTGCTCTCTTGTAAACTTTTTAGGTGACAGAAAATCATAATCCTTGACTTTCGGTCCGGAGGTCTGCTCTTCGATCTCCTGAAAATCCATGCTGCCGCTTTGCAGACTCCCAAGCAGATCGTCTATCTGCTGCTGCGACAATACTTCCGCCATATGTACCACCATTCTTTAGCTAGGATTCTGAAACTGTCTGTACGGCCCGGCGCCGCGGCGCCGGGAAGAATTCTTAACCGCCTGCCGACGAAGCCCGGCTCGCGGCATTGATTTCCTCGTAAACCTTGTCCAGAACGTCGACCGTCTTGCCGGTTTTGGAAAGATAAATTTCCACCCTCCGGTTTTTTGCTCTGGTCGCCTCGGTCCCGTCGTCCGGTATAATCGGGCGGTATTCGCCGTAACCCTCGCTGACCATCTTTGCTCCGCTGATAATCCCCTTTGCCTGCACATACAGCAGCACGTTTTTCGCCCTGTCGTCGGAAAGGCCGCGGTCAAACGCCTGCCGTTCCGGCGTATTCGTCGCCGAAACCTTGGCCGTATGCCCATAGAAACGGATTTCGCCGATCTGGTCCGGAATGTTGGACATCGCGTCGCAGAGGTAATCGAGGATCACCTTTCCCTGCGGGCGCAGATTGGAACTGTCACCGTCGAAAAAGATGCTGTTTCGAAAGGAAAGAAACGTGTACCCGTCCCCTTTGTAAATCTTCACGCTGCTGTCTAGATGGTTGTCTTCGATGTATTTTTTCAGGTAAGCGTAAAGCTGGTCAAAATCCGTTACCTTGTCGACCGGCTTGGATTCCTCGTCCAGTCCTTCATCCGGAGCGGCCGCGCTCGGCGCTTTGGACACGACATTGGACGACGGGTCGATGACCACCTGCTGTTCGCTGTTGACCTGGGTTTTTGCGATGTTTGCCGACAGCGCGACAACCAGCTTCTGCCATTTGCTGGAATTTAAAGTCGACATGGAAAACAGAAGAACAAAAAAGGTAAGCAGCAGCGTCACCATATCGGCATAGGTATCCAGCCAGCTGGGGCCGCCGGAAGAATCATCCTGTTTCTTTTTTCTCATTTTACCACCTCAATCCCCCGTTATATATTCATGAGCGCTATTTTTTGCTCTTTTTTTCCTTTTTACCCTTCTTGCCGGACTCCGTTTCCTCTCCCCTCTCCCGTTCGCATAGGAAAGCTTTCAGCCGCTGTTCAATATGCTTCGGGTTGTCGCCCGCCTGAATGGCGATGACCCCCTCCACAACGATTTCTTTGCAAAGCCGTTCCTCGTTGTGCCGCATATGCAGCTTGTGACCAACCGGAACCAGAATCAGGTTTGCAAGCAGGGACCCGTAGAAGGTGGTGATCAGCGCGACGGACATTCCCTGCCCCAAAGCGTTCGCGCCGCTGGTGGAATCCATGTTCAGGTTCCCCAGCATGTTGATCAGACCGATCAGCGTGCCGATCATGCCGAACGCCGGCGCAAACGTCGAGGCCTTTTCAAAAAACTGCCAGCCTTGGGAATGCCGTTCGTCCAGGGAATCCAGTTCATTGTCCAGCATCTCTTTCACTTTTTCCGGGTCGATCGCGTCCACAATCAGCAGGATGCTGTTCTTTAAAAAGGAATCGGAGTCGTTCAGCCCGTTTGCCTTTTCCTCCAGAGAAAGCAGTCCCTTTTTCCGCGCTTCCTGTGCAAAGTCCACGATCATGTCGATGTATTTTTTGGGGTCGTAGCGGTTCCTCTGAACGGCTATTTTCAGCTGGGCGGGGATTTTCTTGAAGTAGGAAATCGGGAAAGCAATCAGGGTGGAGGCAATGGTTCCGCCGATGGTAATCGCCATGCTCTGATACTCAATGAAGCTTTTCATCGCGCCCATGTCGGTCAGGCCCGTAATTCCGTAGAAAATCAGGCCCAAGCCGGCAATAAGACCGATAATTCCTGTAAAATCCATGAACAAACACTTCCCTGAACCTTAGATTTAATCCTGAGGCCTGAGCCCTTCAATACAGATCATATTTTTGTAAATCATGCGCTGATAGGAGATAATTTTTCGAATGATTTCCTTTCGCTCTTCCTGAACCAGGTAATATTTTCCCGTTGTGAGCGAAATTTTGGTTTCCGGTATGTTCTCGATCGTCTCGATCAGATTGCAGTTGAGCAGAAACGGCGCGCCGTTGAGCTGCGTGAGTTCGATCATTTTCCTTCCCCCCCAGTCGGATGATCACCGCGGTTCCCTTCCCGGTTTTAACCGGGAAGGGGCGGTGCGTTTCCTTAACGGACCATATTTACAAGGGTTTCGAGCATCGTGTCCGAAACCGTGATGATCTTGGAGTTCGCCTGGTAGCCGCGTTCGGTGGAGATCATGTTGGAAAATTCATTCGCGAGGTCCACGTTGGAGGATTCCAGCGCGCCGGTCACCAGCTTGCCGGTCGAACCGCTGCCCGGAGCAGCAAAGGTGGCGTCGCCGGAGTTGCCGGTGTCTTTATAGTAGTTTCCGCCCTCCTGCTCTAGGCCCGCCGGATTGGTAAAGTGTGCCAATTCAATTTGTCCGACCGTCACAACGTCTCCTGCGCTGTTAGTAGCTGTTATTGTACCATCTGCTGCAATAGAAATATCGCTGAGTGTCTGCGCAGTCGAACCGTCTCCGGCGGGATCGTAGTGAATATATTCCGGAACGGAATTGTCGCCGTTTAATCCATTATCCAGAGCTGTCGGCTTGTCGCTGGCAATTCCGCAAACGCGGTTCCCGCTGCCGTCGACCAGATAACCCGAGCTGTCAAATGAAAGAGCGCCGACCCGGGTATATTCATAACTTGCAGGCACATTATCTGTTGGCGTTCCGGTGCCGATGATAAAATATCCCTCGCCGTTGATATAGCAGTCGCCGCTGTACCCTGTGGTCGCCATGCCGGCGCGTCCGGTATCGACCGTAACCGAGGAAGCGGTGGAACCGTAGCCGACCTGGCTCGGGTTGATGCCGCCGGTCCCGTTTGTAGCAGATGGCGCTGTCGCGTTGGTCAGGGTCTGGTACAATACGTCGCTGAACAGGGTACGCGACGCCTTGAACCCGTAGGTGTTGACGTTCGCGATATTGTTGCCGATCACGTCCAGCCCCGTCTGGTGGGCCTTGAGTCCGGCCACGCCGGAGGACATTGCTCTCATCATAGCCATTGTATTTTCTCTCCTTTTTTCGGAACCGCCGGGCTTCTCCGTCATTCAAAGCCCGATAACCCCCTTACAAAGGTCCGGTTATAAAATCACGGCTCCATCAATGTTTGTAAAAATATTTTCTTTCATTTCCCCGCCGTTCATCATTGTGACGACCGTCGAGCTGGGAATATTGACGATAAACGCGGTGTCTCCGCTCATCATCAGCGCGTCGCGCACGCCCTTGGCTTTTGCTTTTTCCGCCGCGCCGCTCATCCGCGCCATCAGTTCTGGGGAAACTTCAATCTGCCGTTCATCCATACGCTGCAGAGCATGTTTGGAAAAAGTCAGGCCGCCCTGCCGTACGGTTTGCAGGATTTCTGAAAAACTGCCTTTTCCTGCGGAGTCGGTTTGCCGGGTTTTCGGATTCCGGCTTTCCGGCTGAACCGGATACGCTGGGCCGATCCAGGCGGAATAATTTTTCCGAAACTGGATGTCGTTCATGATTTCGCCGCCTTTGGATTGATTGAATTACGACGGTCCAGGGAGTTTCAGGCGTGCTCGGCGAGTCTTACTTCTCCGCAGAACCGCCGTCCGAAGAACCGCTTCCCGAAGAATCGCCGCTCGATCCCGAATCGTTCAAAACCATGACCACGTCGGTCAGCTTGTAGGCCGTATTATCGCCTTCCAGAAGAATGCCGCAGCCGTCGGAACCAAAGGCCGTGCTTTCGACAACACCCTTCTTCATTGCGTACTTCCCGGCCGTGTCGTATGTTCCCACCTCCACGGTCTTGCCGACCAGGGTTGAAGCGTACTGCCGCTCGGAGTAGGTGGTCAGCTCGCTCATCGCCTGCAGGGACGAAAACTGCGCGAGTTCGGAAATGAATTCGGTATTATCCGTTGGATTCATCACATCCTGATTTTGGAACTGCGCCGCCAGAAGCTGCAGGAAATCGTTCATATCCAGCGAAGAGTCCGACGGATTCCTTGTTTTTGAGTTGTTTGCCGACGATTCCAGCCCGGACGCGTAGGTTCGCCCCAGAGTCCCATATCCTGTAATTCCAAGGTTATCCAAGTTTTTTTCCTCCTTTTGTTACCGCGAAAACGCGCCGATCTGCTGAATCATGGTAAGAAAATCGCCTGTGCTCAGCTCCGAGGAAACGGAGCTGATTCCCTCCAGGGTGCTTTTACGGGGTTTCTCGCGTTCGCGGCCCTGATTCCCAGAATTTCCTCCGCCGCCGTCCTGGGGTTGCCCGTACCACTGCGCCGCCTGCTGGTTCGGAATCACCGTCTGTACGTTCTGTCCGGTGGAAGCCTGTAAAATTGTACGGATTTCGGCGGAACCTGAGAGGAGCAGGCTCTGGGTCTTTGGATCGGCCGCCGCGATTTCAACGGTAAGCAGGCCGTTCTGCGAGGTCATCTTCAGCGATACCTTTCCGAGCGACTGCGGGTAAAGATCCATCTGGAACTCGTTTTTCCCGCTTTGCAGCTGATAGGCCGCCGCGTTCGCCACCTGATGAACCGGGGATGGAGCCTGGGCCGCTTCGCCGGAAACCTTGATGACAATGTTGCCGTTGCCGTAAAGGTTGGAAAGGCTGTCGGTCGCCGCCGCGGCGTTTCCTACGGTTTTGCCGTCAACCCCGGGTTGGCCGGTTTTGCCGTCTCCGCCGGATTGGCTCAAACCCGCGCCGCGCACCTGCGTTTTGACTTCCTGAACCGCCCGGTCTCCCGTCGAGGCGGGATTCAAAACGGCCGAAGATTGATCGGCTGAGTCCGCGGTGTGCGCGGCCTGCGCCGTTCCGTCCGGAACCGTTCCGGCTGAAATTCCCTTGCCTTCGGTCTTCGGCGCTTGGCCGGTGGACGACGCCTTTTGGGGTGCTCCGCCCGATCGGCCGGATTCCGCCGGGGTTTTCGCCCGTGCGTCCGCCGTGCCGTTTGGTTTCGTTCCCTGTTGGGAAGCGGCTCTTTCATTTACGGGGACCGCCGCCTGAGTGCCGGAAGTCCGCACGGATTTCGCAGGGGGTTGTTTTTCATCGAGTGCGGAGGGCAAAATTTGCTGTGCGGCCGTTTCCGCCGTCTGCTCCGCACCGGAAACAAGGGTTCCGGCCGCCGTTTGAGAGGTTTCCTGAGCAGCCGCCTGAATTCCGGCGATCTGCGCCGTTTGCGTGCCGCCGTCTTTCCCATCCGCCGGAGAATCAACTGCCTGAATTTTTCCCGGAGCAATAAAAAGAGCGGATTCCTGCGGCGAGGGGGATGCAGTCTGCTGAGTTGTGTCCTGCTTCGACTGCCCTCGGTCCGATTCGTCCGTTTTTTGAACCTGTTTCTTTGTTTTACCGTCTTCCGCCTTATTCGGCGCTTTGGAATCCGACTTCTGAACGGCGGATTTCAGCATGGAACGAAATTCGTCCGTTTCAGCCGGCCGGTTTTCGCCCGCCGGCTTCGCCTGAGGCACGTTCATGCTCTGCGCGCTGATCTGTATCATGTTCACTCACCTCCTTTCAATGGAATCAATCTATCTAAAATTAAATTAGACAGCGAAACTGTTCAGGCCGTCCGGCAATCCGAGGCATCCTTTTTCCGAGAGACAAATTCTTCCACAAGCAGCTCCTGCTCCTTGCGTCCCTGAGCCTCATAGTCCTTCAGCTGTGAATCCTTAAGCTTTTCCAGGCCGGAAATATCGCTTTTCATATGGACGATCTCCTCCTGCTTCGCGGCGGCGGCCCTTTGCGCTGCCGTCCTCTGCGATTCCAGCATTCTGGTGCGGCGGTCCAGCTCGACAAAATAGCGCTTGTACACCGCAATGCCGCAGGGTTCCACCCCGGTCTTCATTTGAAGGGTCAGGGTCCGGTTCAAATCGGAATACTCCCGTTTTACTCTGGTGATTTCCTCTTCCAGCTCCCGGATTTTCATTTGAAGCTGCGCCATTTCATTCTTCAGCATATCCAGCAATTCCTTCTTATACCGAAGGACGTTTTCAAGGGAAAAGACAAACTTCTTCATGTTTTAAATCCCTTTCATCTGGTTTTCGGTTTCTTCATAGGAAAACGACTCGTCAACCCTCTGCATCAGGAACCGGTTGATCCCGTCGATTTTACCGACCGCTTCGTCGAGCCTTTTGTTCATGCCGGGTTTATAAGCTCCGATGGAAATCAGGTCGTAATTCTGATTGTACACGGAGAGAAGATTTCTCAGCCGCGAGGCGGACGCCTGATGCTCCTCTGAGGTAATATCCGTCATCAGGCGCGAAATGCTGGCTCCCACGTCGATGGCGGGGTAATGGTTTTTCGCGGCAAGCGTTCTCGAAAGCACGATATGCCCGTCCAGAATGCCGCGCACGGTGTCCGATATCGGCTCGTTGGTGTCGTCGCCCTCCACCAGAACCGTGTAAATTCCGGTGATGGAACCCGTCATAAAGTTTCCGCTCCGTTCCAAAAGCCTGGGCAGTTGCGAATAAATGGACGGCGTGTAGCCCCTTGCGATAGGAGGCTCGCCCGTCGCGAGCCCGATCTCTCTTTGGGCCATGGCAAAACGCGTCAGGGAATCCATCATCAGCAGAACATCCTCTCCCCGATCGCGGAAATACTCCGCGATGGCCGTCGCGACAAAGGCGCATTTCGCCCGCAGCATGGCCGGCTGGTCGGAGGTCGCCACGACCAGCACGGAGCGGGCCAAACCTTCCTCTCCCAGGTCCTTTTCAATAAATTCCTTCACCTCTCTGCCGCGCTCGCCGACCAGCGCGATGACGTTGATGTCCGATTTGACATTTTTCGCGATCATCCCCATCAGGGTGCTTTTCCCGACGCCGCTGCCAGCAAAAATCCCGACCCTCTGCCCTTTGCCGATGGTCAGGGCCCCGTCGATCGCCTTGATGCCGAACGTCATGGTTTCGCTGATGCGGGGCCGGTCCAGAGGATTGACGCAGGAGGATTCCACATCGTAGTACGTTTCCGGTTCAAAGTCCCCTAGGCTGTCGATCGGGTTGCCCGCGGCATCGACGGTCCTGCCCTTCAGGCATTCGCCGACCGGAACCCGCAGCTTGTGGCCGGTCGATTCCACGATGCTTCCCGGGCCCACCCCGCGGATATCCCCGTACGACATGAGCAACACGTTTCCGTCGCGGAAACCGACCGCCTCCGCTTCGACCACGGGCCCGCCCGTCTGGCCGCCGATGGTGCAGATATCCCCGATTTTGGCGTCAAGGCCGGTGGTCTCTATCATCATCCCGACGATGTTTTTCACTTTTCCCTTGTAGCAGAGCGGATCAATCTTCGTGACGATCTCGCAGGCAGCCCGCAAATCAACCATACGGCCTTTCCTTTCAAACGTTTTTACTGTTCCGAACGTTCGGAGTCATGCATCGCCGACTGTATTTTGTTCAGCTGCGTATCGACTCCCGCGTCGATCACCTGATCCGGCATTTCGATCACGCAGGCTTCGTCCCCGATCCCCGGCGTTACGACCACCTTGACATGATCCGAGACGGACTCCAGCTCTTTTGCGATGGAAACGTCGGCTTTGGTCAGCAGCTTTGCCGTGTTCCCGGAGACATAAATGCGAACCCACGCCTGATTCCGGTAGGAATCGACTGCGTTTTGAACAATGGCGTGCAGAACGCCTGGGTCGGCTTCCAGCTCCCTTTTGATAATTGTCTTCGCGATGGTGACCGCAAGATCCGTCAGATCCGATTCGAATTTTGCAAGAATCTCCGTCTTGGATTTTTCAACGGACCGGATCATTTCGGAAAGCTCGTTCAGGCGGGTCTGGTTCTCCTCGTCGGCCCTTTTCTCTCCTTCGGAAATCCCCTGTCGCATTCCGGACTGCAGCCCCGCCTTTTCTCCCTCTTCGCGGCCACGGGAAAAGCCGTCCTGATACCCCTGCTTTTTTGCTTCCTGCAGTTCTTCTTCCACGCGCTGGGCGCAGTCGCGCAGCTGAGCCGAGCTGTAGCTTTGTGCCGATTCGATAATCTGTTTGGCTTTCTGGAACGCTTCCTCCAGAATCAGCTTTCTTTGTTCTTCCACCGACGCATGGCCGACGCCCGCTGACTGAAATACCGGTTCTTCCATAAACGGACCGTACTGGGAGGCTTTAATGACCTTACTCAATAATTTCATCCTTCCCGCCCTTAGAAATTACCAGTTCGCCCTCGCTTTCCAGACGGCGGATTACGCCGACAATACGCTGCTGCGCTTCTTCCACATCCCTCAAGCGGACATTATGCGTATATTCCAGGTCGGATTTGACCGTTTCGGCAGAGCGAGAGGACATATTGCTGAAGATGGTATCGGCAACCTCTTTATTGGCTCCTTTCAGCGCATAAACAATATCCTTCGGGTCCACTTCCCGCAAAAAACGCTGAATGGACATACTGTCCAGAATAACGATATCCTCGAAAACAAACATCTTCTGCCTGATTTCTTCGGACAGCTCCGCGTTCTTGCGGTTGAGGTCGTCGAAAATGGATTTTTCATTGGTGCGGTCCATATTGTTCATGATGTCGGCCACATAGTCGACCCCGCCGAACTGAGTCATATCGACGCTCATGACATTGGAGAATTTATCGGAAAGGTTGTTTTCTATGATTTTTACAACGTCCGGAATAATCCGGTCCATTGTCGCGATCCGCTGGACGACGTCCGACTGCTTGTCCGGGGGCAGGTCCGCGATGACCGTCGCGGCCTGGTCCGCGCGCGCGTACGAAAGAATCAGGGCAATCGTCTGCGGATGTTCGTTCTGGATGGCGGTCAGCAGGTTTTTGTAATCCGCCTTGCGCAGAAATTCAAACGCCTTTGACCGAAGCGACTTGGTGACGCGGTCCAGCAGCGAGCTCGCCATCTGCGCGCCGTAGGCTTTTTCCAGCACGTTGCGGGCATATTCCACCCCGCCGTCCGTGATGACCTTTTGCGTCAGGCAAAGGTTGTAGAAGTCGCCCAGAATGCTTTCCATCGCATCAGGCGGAAGATTGGTCGTC
Source organism: Caproicibacter fermentans (assembly GCF_009746625.1). Lineage (GTDB taxonomy): Bacteria > Bacillota > Clostridia > Oscillospirales > Acutalibacteraceae > Caproicibacter > Caproicibacter fermentans. Next base: position 34,173 of record NZ_VWXL01000014.1, on the reverse strand, counting down.
CTCGCGATTTCGAGCGTAAGCTGCTCCACTTCTTCTTCACGGAGATATTTATAGATTTTGGAAGCGGCGTCGGACCCCAGAGCGATGATGACGGAGGCGGCTTTCTGTGCTCCTGAAATTTTATGTTCAGGCATTGTCGTCCTCCCCCCTCAGCCAGCTGCGAATCAGCTGGGCAGCAATTTCCGGATTCTGGGTTGAAAACTCCTGAAGGTCTTTCCGAACCTTCTCCTCTTTTCCGCCGGTCGACTGGCGAATCTGCTCGATGGATTCCGTGGGAACGTCCGAAATTCCAGCGCGCGAAAGGCCGTCCAAATTGACTTCCTCTCCCTGCATCAGCTTCTCTTCCAGCTCTTTCGCCCGCTTTTTCCTGCGTTTGGCAAGAAGAACGACCGTAAGAATCACAATCAGCAGAAATCCGCCGGCCCCCGCGGCCAGAAGACGCCAGTCAAACGGCAGGGCATAGCCGGCCGGCTGCGCGTTGGCGGGCTGCGCGGAGCTATAAAAGCTCTTGCTCATAACGTCCACTTTATCGGCGCTGACGCCGGAGGCAAAAGCCACCGCGTTTTTCAGACTTGTCACTTCCGCGTCCGTCATCCCGGGGTCGTTGACAATGATGGAAACCGTTACGTCCTGCAGCGCCGCGGCGTCGCTCTGAATCTGCTCCTGAACCTGACTGACCAGGTATTTATAGGATTTGTTGTCTTTTGTCGTTATGATATTTCCGTTGACCGTCACGCCCGGATACGTTGTTGTCTCCGTATTGGATTCTGTTCCGGCGGCCCCGCCGCCCGAGGAGCCGTCTCTTGTCTCCTCATGTTGTTCCGTACTTTCGCTGACAACTCCCTTTCCGTCGCTGGTGGTCGGCTGATAAGTGACGATGTTCTGAATTTTTTTATCAAGATCCATCTGGCTTTTTACGCTTACGCTGATATTGTTCTGCCCGTAGATCTCCGTCAGGTGATTCAGAATCTTTTTTTGCAGGCTGTCTTCATACTGCTGTTCAATCTTCAGCTTGAATTCCGTCATGTCCATCTGGACACTGCCGGAAGTGTCGGAATCCGAGGAATTCAGTTCCTCTCCGGTTGAATTGTCAATGACGGAGACGTTTTCCGTTTTCAAACTCGGAACGCTTTTTGCAACCAGCTGCTTGATGCCGTTGACCTGTTTCGCGTTCAGCGTCTGCCCGGACTTCATTTTGACCGTAACGGAGGCGGCGGGCGCGTTCTTCTGGTCGTCCCACGCATAGTCCCCCTCATCCGGAATGCTGATGGTAACATAGGCGTTTTCAATCGGTTCCAGCGTTTTGATTACGGCTTCCAGCCTCTGGTTCATCTGATATTTTTCAATGACCTTTTTTTCGTAATCCGTCGTCATGACCCCGACATTACTGGTAAAGAAGTCGTAATTCGGCGCCGATTTTGGGTATCCTTCATTGGCGAGCTGCATCCGCATCGAATCTTCTTTGTCCGACGGAACGTAGATTGTGTCGTCGGATTCCTTGTAGTCTACGCCGCTGTCCTTCAGCTGCGCCATGACCGCCACGGCCTCGTCATGATCCAGCCCCGAGTAGAGAACCACATACTGCGTGCGGTTCAGAAGCAGTCCCAGAACGACGGAAAGCAGGACGACCCCTCCCAGGGAAATGAAAATGATTTTTTTCGTTTTAGCGGACAGTTTTACCCAAAAATTTTTAATTGGCTGTATGTATTTCTTTAATTCATTCATCCGGATTTGAACCGCCCTTTACGAAAATTCATCAAACGCTCATTCTCATGATTTCGTTATAGGAATCAAGCACCTTATTGCGCATCTGCACCAGCAGGTCGACGGAAAGGCTGGCTTTCTGGGACGCAATGTAAATATCGTGCAGGTTATCCGACTGGCCCGTCGTCATTTTATAGACTTCGGTATTGAGGGAGGCGTCCGTTTGCTTCACATTGTTGACGGCGTCTTCGAACAGGGACTGGAACGGCAGACCGGAAGGAGATTGTGCGGCGTTTGAGCCGGCAGAGCTTAACGTATTGAGTGAATTTAGATCCTGAATTGGCACAATTTGATTCATTTTATCGTCACTTCCAGATTTCCAGCGCTTTGCCGGCCATGCTCTTGACCGCGTTCAGCGCGTTAATATTTGCGGAATATGCCCTTGTCACCGACATCATGTCCAGCGTTTCCTTCGTCACGTCTACATTCGGCTTCTGTACATAGCCCTGAGCGTCCGCGTCCGGGCTGGAGGGGTCGTAGACCGTGGTAAACGGGGTCTGGTCCTCGACGATTCCGTCGACCTTGACTCCTCCCGGCGCCTTTGTGGAATCGCCCAGTTCATTGTTCAGAAGGGAGCCGAAGCTGTCCTCCTCGGAATCCGCGGCGCGGTAAACCACCATCTTCCTGCGGTAGGGTCCGCCCGCGTCGGTGCGCGTGGTGGAAGCGTTCGCGATATTTTCGGAAATAACGTCCATTCTGAGCCGGCTTGCCGTCAATGCCGAACCGCTGATATCCAGCGAGCTGAGAAATGCCATGAAAAGACCTCCTGTCTATTTTTTATGTGCCCCCGCCAATCGCAGTTTTCAGCCTTGAAAACACGTCTCCGATCGTCTGAAGGGAATAGTAATAATTCATCTGCGTTCTGAGGGACTCCACATTCTGCTGCTCCAGGTCTACTCCGTTTCCGTCCGCGCGGAACATTTCGTCCTGCGCAACGGTCGTTTCCGGCTGAACCTGATCGATTCCGCTGACCATATCATCGGAGGTTCCGCCGACCGCGATTTCATTCTGCAGCTGATCCTCAAACGATACGCTCTTTGTTTTATAACCGGGCGTTTCAAAATTAGCGATGTTGTCCGAAACCGCCTGCTGTCTGGCCCAAAGTCCGTCCAGATCTTTCTTGAGCAGGGATGTTGTTACACTGTCGCTCCAGTTCAAGCTCGTCACCTTCCTTCCAAAAAGAATAAAAACACATTAAAAGTGAATATTTATTTACATTTCTTTTTTATACCTGTTGTAGCAGATTTTCTTGTTTCTCTGGAAAAAACTCCAAATATTGAAAATATTGAGGAAAATATGTTGTTATTAATTAGGATATATTATCATACATAATACGACAAAAGTCAACAGATTTCGGTGGAAAAAAAAATTATTTCTCTGTAAAATTTAGATAAAAAACCAAGTAAACGTTTAGTAATGTATTGTTGCTTTTTGAGGCTTTTGTTTCTGTCTTCGACAAAAAACGCATTTGTTTTCTAGTGACTATGAATTGATTCGGCCCGTAAACAGTTCATGTGATGAATATTCCATCTATTTCTGCGGCGGAAAGCTAAATTTTTGAAACAACCGTCCGATAAAGGCTATAAGAGGTGAACGTTTGGATGCTGATCAAAGATTCTGGGTTTTCCATTACCCCATTTGCACCAATCAACAGAAAAAGAAACACAGGCAAAACAGGGACGGTCAAGCCGTCGTCCTCATCGTTTGCCGGCTCTCTGGGGCAGGTTTCGAAAACCGACAAGATTGAACTATCCTCCCGCGCGGAGCGGCAGGATTCTTTTCTCGGCGGCCTGAAAGACAGCATCCGGGAAGATATCGTCAGGGACTCCTGCGCTGCAAAGCTCGATTATCTGAAAGAATCTGTCGGGAACGGAAGCTACAAAGTCGATTCCGGCCTGCTGGCCGGACTGCTTCTGTCCGACGAATAAGTATGTTTATGCGAAAGGGGGGAAATCCGGGCCATGATGGATAAAAAAACGTCCGGCAGCCTGATTTCTTATTTTGAAAAGCTGCTGGATTTTTACCGGAACTTTCTGGGGCTGGAAAAGGAAAAGCTGGATGATCTGCAAAACGGCAGGCTCGACCTGCTGGACGAATGCCTGAAACGGGAGCAGGCCTTTGTGCTGGAGGCCCGCGGGCTGGAGCAGGAGCGCGCAAAGCTGATGGACCTGACGCCTCAGCCCGACGCCAAGTTTCACGCGCTCATCCCGCAGTTTCCCGGCGAATGCCGGGAGCAGGCCCAGGCTTTGTTCCGTCAGCTCTCCTCCGTATTGACGGAGATGAAGGAAACAAACCGGCAGAATACCGTTCTGCTTGAGCAAAAGATCCATACGGCGTCCGCTGTGATCGGCAAACTCAAAAACCGGCCGGAGCTGCGGAAAATTTACGACGAGAAGATCAGGGGCGGCAATCAGCCCCCCGCATTTCTTTCCACAAAAATATAGAATGGGCGGTGTGTGCCTTGAGTTCAACATTTGACGGATTATATATTGCCAAAAGCGGCGTGCAGGCGGCGCGGACCAATTTGAACACCACGGGTCAGAATATTACAAACGCCCGCACGGACGGTTACACGCGCCAGCGCGTGGATCAAAGCAGCGTCGCCCCGACCAGCATCAATATGCTTTACGCCGGAGTCGGCGCCATCGTCGGCGAAGGCGTTTCGACAACCGGAATCAGCCAGCTGAGAAATCCGTTTCTGGACGGACAGTACCGGACCCAGAACGCGCAGTGCGGGCTGACTTCCACACAGCTCAGCGCCCTTCAGGACATTCAGGATGCCCTGAATGAAACCTCAACGGACGGAATCAGCGCGGCATACAGCGACCTGATCGAACAGCTGGAAGGCCTGACTTCAACCGGCAGTTCCACCGCGACGGAAAGCACGGTGAAAGAGGCGGCCTCTCTGCTCGCCACAAAGCTCAACACGGCGGCCAGCCAGCTCGACACCATCCGGAACCAGCAGTACGGTTATCTGAGCAAATACGGAGTGGACAAAGTCAACACCCTTCTGAAAAACATTTCAAGTCTCAGCGACCAGATCAAAAACGCCGATCTTGCCGGATCGCCCGCTCTGGAGCTGATGGACAAGCGGAACTCGCTGATCGACGAGCTTTCGGAATATGTCAACGTCAAGGTTGTGGAAACGCCGACCGACGTCGGCTCCGGCAAAACCGTCGACACGATGTCGATTTACCTGGCGGACAGCAACGGCGACGCGATTCACGGCAGTTCCTTCGGCAGCGACGGGACCCAGACCTCCAGCTCTAAAGAGGTCTGCCTGGTAGACGGAAACAAAGCGGGGAGCCTCAGCCTTTCCGGCACCAGCTCCAAGGATCACGCAACCGTGGTCGTCACGGATACGGACGGCGAAACCTGCGGCAGCGCGGCCAACGACAGCAACGATCTGCTCAAGGGCGGCAGCCTGAGCGGATACCTTAGCCTGCTCAACGAAAACGGGGAGTACGACACCCCCTCAGGGGGGGTCACAGACACCGACCGCGGCATCGGGTACTATGAAAATATGCTGGACACCCTGGCCCAGAAGCTGGCTTCGGTGATGAACGCCGACAACAGCACCAACGACGCGAAAGACAACAAGCCGCTGTTTACCGATTCAAACGGCAAAACCGTCGACTTGTCGGGCAATTCTACGATCACCGCTGCAAACATCCGCGTTTCTCCCGACTGGACCAGCGATTACCTGACTCTTTCCAAAGACACGGCAAACGCGGGCGACGATTCCAGCGGCTCGAACAGCAACATTACACAGATGATTTCCGACCTGACGACAAGCAAGTATACGATTTCCACCCCGAACGGCATCGACCTTTTCACCGGGACGATGCAGGAGGCCGTGGATAATATCTCCCTGACGCTCGGCCAGGACATCAACGCCGTCAATTCCCAGGATACCGCGAACTCCAGCATGCTGAGCAATATCAACACGCGCCGTCAGGAAAACTCCTCCGTGGATATCAACGAAGAGGCGATCAATCTAATCGTTTACAATCAGGCGCTGTCGGCTTCCGCCCGGTTTATGACGACCGTGGACGAATGCCTGAACACGCTGATCAACAATATGGGGATTGTAGGAAGGGGATAACGGTCCATGAGAATCACATCCGGAATGATTTCAAACCAGTATACTAAAAATCTGAATCTCGCTTTTGACCGGCTGAACAAGGCCGGTGTTACGTCCTCGGATTTCCGGCAGTTTGAGACGCCCTCCGACAACCCGTTTCTTGCGGGCCAGGCTTTTCAGGTTCGCCGCCAGCTGTCCCTGAACGAGAATTACTCCTCCAATATTGAAAATCTGAACGGCTTGATTTCATCGGCGGACACGGCGGTTCAAAAAATCGTGAACGTCTTTTCCAACGCCAACGACCAAAGCGCCCTGAAAGGAATCAACGGGGCCACGCCGCAATCCGCAAGAAACTCGCTCGCGGACGATATCCTCAGTCTGCGGGATTCCCTGGTTTCCACCATGAACGCCCAGTACAGCAACCGCTATCTCTTTTCCGGGGCCGGCGGAGAAGGCGAGGCTCCGTTCACGCTCGACGGCAGCGGCAATCTTTTATACCGCGGAATCAATGTGGACACCGGCGAAAACACCAACGGAGCTTCCTCTACCGTAAGTTACAATTATACCGACGGGGACGGAAAAACGACCCAGAAATCCATGCAGATCAACTTCGGCGCTTCCCTCAAGGACAAGCTGAACGGATACACCGTTCAGATCTCCAACGGGGCAAAGTCCGTTTCCGTTGATCCCGCCGGCAAAACAATTACCATCAGCGGAACAACCAAGCAGGATTTGCAGGACGAGCTGCAGAGCGGCGATTTCGTGTCCGCATTGAGCGCCGCCAGCACATCGGATTCAAATCTCTCCGGAATCACGGCGGACGACGTCAAACAGATTAACATCAGCAACCTTGACGAAAACGGCGGCGACGCCGTACAGGCCAGCACGTCCTCCACCAAAATCACCAATATGGTGGACCTCGACGAGCTTGCGGGCGAAACCTCCTATGTGGATATCGGCCTGGGCCTCAAGACGGACGCGAACGGAAACGTCGTCGACCAGAGCGCCTTCAACGCCGCGCTGCCGGGAATCAACTACCTCGGCTACGGCATGGTTACGAAAGACGGAACGAGCGTCCCGAAGAACGCTTATTCCCTGATGACCAAAATGGCCGCAACCCTCAAGGATGAAAGCTTAACGGGTGAACAGCTGATGGACGCGATGCAGCCTTATATGGACAGCTTCAGCGACACGCAGGACAACGTGTACAAGGCCAATTCGGAGCTTGGCAATAAAGAGACTCTCCTGAAAAGCACAAGCAATTATATCTCCAACGTCAACCTGAACCTGCAGGCCAGGGACGAGAGCGTGGAAAACGTCGATCCCGCGACCGCCTTTTCCAATCTGGCCTGGGAAAAATTCAGCTATCAGGCGGCTCTGCAGGTATGCAGCAGCATTCTTCAGCCTACACTGCTTGATTTCATGAAATAGCAGAAGCGCCTGCGGCCTGCTTACCATAGACGGTTCAACGGAAGGAAATCCATATGCTGATTGCCATTGAACGCCGGGATCTTCCAGTCTGCGACACAATCAGCCGGAATCATCCCGGCGTCGGCGTTGCGTTTATGCCCGCCGTACCGCTGCGCTTCAATCTGGAACCGCGCGAGCTTCGGCTGCAGGTGGAAACCGGACGTCTGCGTTATGAACTGAGCCGTGAAAATTACAGCGATTCGCTACCCGCGCCGACGGATGCAATCCGGTCTTACCGCGAAGCCGCGCGGCTGTACGAATCCGTCCCGGATCAGCGGGAAGACAGGCGTTTCAACAAACTTGCCTGACCGGAACTCGGCCGGGACGCGGCGTCACGCCGCCGGGAAAGGAGCCTCCATGAAACAGGAATACCCCGGGACCCGGACAGGCTCCCGGAATATCATTCGGTTTGAAAACGGGATTTACGGATTCGAATCGGTGAAGGAATTCATCCTGCTGCAGCGGGATGAATCGCAGATCATCTGGTCACTGCAGGCGGCTCATGACGCGTATCCTTCCCTGATCGTCGTCAATCCTTTTTTTGTTTTTAAAGACTATGAGCCCTCTCTTTCGCCGGAGGACTTGAAACGGCTGGGGAACCCGAAGCCGGAGGACCTCTGTTTTCTGGCGGTTGCCGTGATCAAGCGGGAACTCAAAAACTCCGTGGTAAACCTGAAAAGCCCCATCGTCATCAACGTGCCGCAAAAAACCGGGGCGCAGGTCATTCTGGAAGAAAGCAGCTACCCGGTTCGCTGCAAGCTGTTTCACGGCGCCGCCGCGGGGAGGGAATGACATGCTGGTGATCACAAGGAAAACCTCCGAATCCATCCTGATCGGCGACGATATCGAAATCGTGATTACGGAAATAGGCGCGGAACGGGTCAAAATCGGGATCAGCGCCCCGAAGGGCGTTCCGATTATGCGCAGGGAATTACTGGAAACCCGCGAGCTGAACCGCGAGGCGAGCGCCTCCTCCGGAGATTTGCAGATGGAAACGCTTCTGCGGCTGCTGCACCCCGACAAGCTGACGGCGCCAGGCGGCGAAAAAAACGAAAAAAAATAGAAAACGGCCTAAAATTATCGGCCTTTCGGTCGATATATGGGATAGAATCCGAAGGAAGGATTTTCCGGTTGGCGCTCGCCTTCACAGGGCCCGTGAGGCGAAAGCCGTGGGATGCTCCCCAAGGATAAAACGGAAGGAGAAAGGATTCTCTTTCCCCGCGAACGGCGGCTGCGCCGCGCGGAAACAAATTCAGGAGGAATAAAATTATGCGTATTAATCACAACATTGCCGCTTTAAACGCGTCCAACCGCTTGAAGACGAACGATAACGCCATCAGCAAAAACCTGCAGAAGCTGTCTTCCGGCTACCGCATCAACAGCGCCGCCGACGACGCCGCAGGCCTTGCGGTTTCCGAAAAAATGCGCGCCCAGATCAACGGCCTGAACCAGGCGGAAGACAACGCGCAGAACGGCATTTCGCTGGTACAGACCGCCGAAGGCGGCCTGAACGAAACCGAATCCATCCTGCAGAGGATGAACACTTTGGCCGTTCAATCCGCGAACGGCACTTATCAGAATGAGACGGACCGCGCCAACCTGAACAAAGAAGTGGAAGCCCTGAAGAAGGAAGTCGACCGCATTTCCACCTCCACGAACTTCAACGGAATCAACCTGCTGGACGGCTCGCTGGGTTACGACACGACCAATACTCTTGCTTCTACGGCAATTACCTTGTCCGGTGGTAATCTTGAAGCTAGCGACGAATTGACGGTAGCTACCACTGATGCCGGCGTGCTTTCCGTCACGAGCTCTGAAAGCGATGTAACCTTTGACACTGTCACGGTAGCTTCCGACGGGTCATATACATTAACCGCAAAGGTTGCTGATTCCGCAAGCGATGAAGTCAAGGCAAAATACAGCGGCTTATCGATAACTGTAAACACTTCCGGTTATGATACTTCCACCGCGGGGTCAGGTACAGTTACAGTTAATTCTAACAATAGTCTTTCATTGCAAATCGGCTCTGAAAACAAAGCTGATCAGCGCGTTTCCCTTGCTGTTGCGGATATGAGTTCCAAAGGCCTTGGCATCGACCAGATTTCCGTGGCAACACCGGATGACGCAAAAGCAGCCATCGATACGATTAAAGCTGCAATAGCGACTGTTTCCGGCACCCGCGCCGACCTCGGCGCCCTGCAGAACCGTCTGGAGCATACCACCAACAACCTCTCCACCATGAGTGAGAACCTGACCAGCGCGGAAAGCACGATCCGCGACGTGGACATGTCCTCCGAGATGGTCGACCTGACCAAGAACCAGATTCTGGAGCAGGCCGCTACCTCCATGCTGGCGCAGGCCAACAGCCAGCCGCAGAGCGTTCTGTCCCTGCTGAAAGGCTAAGAGCAAGTTTAATCTGTCCCAAAAGCCGAGGGCGCTTCCGGAATTCCGGAAGCGCCCTCGTTTGTTTCATATAACGGTACTCTACGGTTAAATTTACTGAGGAAGCTGTGCCGCCAGTTCTTTCATGTCCGGCTCCGTATGTGTTAGTGTTCTGAATTTCACCACATCCGGGTCGTTCGGCATCAAAGCCGCAAGCTGCGCGGTCACTTGCCCCGCCTCCTTCAGTTTCCCCTGTGATATCAATATTTTGATGCGCTCTTTCACTTGTTTTGCCAATTTGTTGAACTCCTCCGCTTTTTCCCTGCGAAGCTTTTCTTCTTGTTCAAAGTAATCCAGTAACACAGATATTGGGCGGTTCATTCCCTCATAGGATTTCAAAGCAAAACGAAGATTCCTCAAATAACTTTCGCTGTCTGATTTCTCTTGTGCCGCAAGTGCCTGGCCCATGTAAAACCCGAACCGGTACGCCCGCGGCAGAATTGTTACCCGGTCCGGTGATAACAGTTCAGACCGGAAAATACTTCTTACATATTTTGCACTTTGCCTCGCATACTCAATAAAAAACTTCATTTCATCTTCATTTGCTGCGAAATTCTTTGTTTCCATCATCAACAAATTTTCCCGCAAACAAATCGACCAGTACAGTCCTTTCAGATTTTCAAAGGAATACGATTTAAGATATTCTTTTATAACTTCAGGAAAATTATTATGATGCTTCTGCATATTGTCAATGATCGGTCTGAACTCGTCCACCTCAATTTTTAATATAAACTTCAAAATATTCATTTTCTCTTGCATCGCAAAAAAAAGCACGTCCGAGTATACTGTACTCCATTTCCCCTCCCAACGCAAAAACCAATCCAATTCACACTCCACGGCATCTTTATCCCCGTTTAATTCCTCATTCCGAAGACAATTCATGCGAACGTATGCATCATCCTTATCAGGTAAAGCGGCGAAAGCGATTGCTGCATCAGCTCGCATCTTTTCTTCCAGCGGTAAAACCGCTTCTATTTCTTTCATTATATCAATCTTATATGAAGCTTCCACCGAACGTTTATTTTGATAAAATGACGCGAGTTGCTCCCATTTTTCCGTCTCGGCGCACATTCGACTGATAAGCAGTAAGCCATGACCTAAAACTGCCGGGTCTAAAGAATCTAATTGATCGATAATTTTTTCGACTTCTTTGTAATTATGAAGAAAAAGAAAGCTTACACCTAGCAGATAAAGTACCTGCTCTTTATCAGTTTCTTTTATATGATCAAAATTTGCAAAAAGCAGCATATTATTATCCAGCCGTCCAGCTTGGTACTGTTCGTAAACTTTTAAATAGGCAAGCCCATGCGAATTTGAGCGTTCATAATCCCTAATTTGAAATGCAGCGTTTTGTGCGTAATAATGATAATCCATCCAGATAATTTCCATTTGGGGATCCTCGCGCACCATTTTTTCCACCAGCTCTAGCACTTTCTGATATGCTTTCCCTTTATAAAGTGCTTTCACATAACTTTGAAAAATGGACAGCTTCCAAATATGATCTGGATGCTCCTCTTCAATCTTCAGCCCACGCGTGCAGTAATATTCTACAGTGTCCAAATCGTAAAAGCCAAAGTACTCTCTGCTGAGTTCATAGTATGCTTTTAGATTCAGAGGATTTTCCTCTAATTCCATTTCAAGCAAACGTATATTTCGTTGACTCTTTTTCATTCTTTCCCGTCTGCTGTAACAAACATATCCATAATGATGTGCATAGTCTTTAAAAAATTTCGTCGGTGTTATTCGGGGCATCGCTTCATGAACTTGATTTATAAAAAGGCAATTCTCAATAACCCGATTTAGGCGGAGGGCATGAAAATCAATATAATTCTTTCCACTTGAATCGGTATAATTCCTTTGAATATACGACGCCGACCCGTATTTGTCGCATTCCCCGCTTGTAAAAAATTCAATCAGCTCATCCGTGTTTTCAAACCATTCGTCTCCGTCGAGGAACAGAAACCATTCCCCGCGCGCCTCTTTCAGTCCGGTGTTACGGGCGGCGGAAAAGTCGTCGCACCACTCGAAATGGATGATGTGGTCGGTGTATTTCTTTGCGATTTCCACGGTTGAGTCCGTACTGCCGGTGTCGGTGATGATCAGTTCGCTTTCGACCGCCTCCATCAGCGGCTTTAAAGAGCTCAGGCAGCGGTCCAGCGTCTTTTCCTCATTTTTAACGATCATCCCGATGCTCAGCCGGATCGGGTGCCCGTGGTAAGGGCCGTCACTGGAAAGATGGATTTCCCGTGTGTCGGAAGCAGACTTTTTTATACGTGCTTTCATAAATGGATTTCCTCCGATCAGACAAAAATGCTATTCTTCTATATATCGGCACCATCCGGCAAAGTCTTATCATATTTTCATGAAATCGGCCGCAGAAAGTGCTATGATAAAGAAAAAAACAGCGGACCGGATTTTTTTCGTGTCCGCGCCGGAAAGAGGCACCCTGGTTTTATGATAACCGTCAGCGTCTGCATGATTGTAAAAAACGAGGAGGCGGTTCTGTCCCGATGCCTGGATTGCCTGAACGGTATCGCGGATGAGATCATCATTGTCGATACCGGTTCAACCGATTCCACCCGTGAGATCGCAGAAAACTATACCTCTCATCTCTATCACTTCCCCTGGCGGGGGGATTTTTCCTCCGCCAGAAACTTTGCCTTTTCAAAGGCGACCAAGGATTATATTTATTCCGCCGACGCGGACGAGGTGATCGACGAGGAAAACCGTAAAAAGTTTCTCGCGCTGAAGCGGGACCTGTCCCCTGAAGTCGAGCTGGTTCAGATGCGGTACGCCAATCAGCTCCAATTCAACACAAATTACAATTTTGACGTGGAATACCGCCCCAAGCTGTTCAAGCGTGTTCGCAGCTTCCGTTGGATTGACCCCGTGCATGAAACCGTTGATCTGACGCTCCACAGGCTTGACAGCGAAATTGAGGTGGTCCACCGCCCGACCGCGCTGCACGCGCGGAGGGATTTTATCATTTTTCAGAAGGCCGTCAAAAAAAGCCCCCTCGACCCGCGCCTGCACCGGATGTATGCGAAGGAACTTTTCATGGCGGGAAAACCCGACGACTTCCTCGCGGCCTATCCGTATTTTGAACAGACGCTTCACGAAGAAACGCGCAGTCTGGATGATATCCGCGTCTCCCAGTGTGTGGTGGTAAGGTGCGCGCGGCAGCAGGGGGACCCCGCGGCCATGTTCAAGGCAGCGTTGAAAAATGTGATCGGAGGCACCCCGTGCGCGGAGGTCTGCTGCGACCTCGGCGATTATTTTCAGAGCCTCGGCGACTTTGAGGAGGCCGCCACCTGGTATTACACCGCCGCGTTCGGCGCGGAAAGCGAACTCGATCTCCGCGCCGCGGGGACGGTTCCGCTCCAAAAGCTGGCCGACTGTTACGGCGCGCTCGGCCTGCCCGAGAAAGCGGAGGCCTGCCGCGCCAAAGCTTTGCAGCGGGCCGCTCCCGCGCCGGACGAAATGATTTATTCAAAATAATTTCATAGAACTATGCTTGACTTCACATACTAGGTATGCTATGTTATGAATAGAGTAAGTTTCTGCTAACTTTTGGCAATGGAAAGAAGGTTCAAGCATGTCTGATGATAGAATTAAATCTGTTCAGGGTCTGGAGATAATTGATTCGCGGGGCAACCCGACCGTGGAAGCCACGGTTGAACTGGAAAACGGCATTACCGGACGGGGCGCCGTGCCAAGCGGCGCTTCCACCGGGACCTATGAGGCGCTGGAGCTTCGGGACGGAGATAAATCCCGTTTTGGCGGAAAAGGCGTTTCAAAGGCTGTGCACAACGTCGGCACCGTGATTCAGGATGCGGTCAGGGGGCTTGACGCGACCGATACGGCAGCCGTAGACAGCGCGCTGCTGCGCGCGGACGGAACGCCGGATAAATCCAAGCTGGGCGCAAACGCCATACTGGCGGTTTCCTTGGCGGCCGCAAGAGCGGGCGCAAACGCGCTCGGGCTGCCTCTGTACCGCTTTCTGGGCGGAATCAGCGCGGATACCCTGCCCGTGCCGATGATGAACATTTTAAACGGCGGAGCGCACGCCGCCAACAACGTGGACATTCAGGAATTTCTGATCATGCCGGCCGGCGCGCCGTCCTTTCGCGAAGGCCTCCGCTGGTGCGCGGAGGTATTCCACACGCTCGCGGGAATTTTGAAATCCAAGGGGCTGTCCACCTCGGTCGGCGACGAAGGAGGCTACGCGCCGAACCTGGAAACCGACGAGGAAGCGATCGAACTGATTCTGCAGGCGGTTGAAAAGGCCGGATACAAGCCCGGAAAGGATTTTGTTCTGGCTGTGGACGCCGCCGCCAGCGAGTGGGCTTCCACAGAAGGCTACAAACTTCCGAAACAGGGAACGCGGTACACAACGGATCAGCTGATCTCTTACTGGAAAGACCTCGCCGGAAAATACCCGATCCGTTCCATTGAGGACCCACTGGGCGAAGAGGACTGGCAGGGCTGGGCAAAAATTACGGAGGCGCTTGGCTCCGGCACCCAGCTGATTGGCGACGATCTGTTCGTAACCAACACAAAGCGCCTGGAAAAAGGAATTACCATGAACTGTGGCAATTCGATTCTGATTAAACTCAATCAGATCGGTTCCCTGACCGAGACGATCCGGGCAATCAAAATGGCTCACCGCGCAGGCTACACCGCGGTTGTCTCACACCGCTCCGGCGAAACGGAGGATACGACCATCGCCGACCTGGCCGTTGCGATGAACGCGGGTCAGATCAAGACGGGAGCCCCGAGCCGCAGCGAACGCGTGGCGAAGTACAACCGGCTTTTAAGAATTGAGTCCCATCTGGGCGGCGGAGCCGTCTACCCCGGCATGAACTGTTTTTAAAACCAACATCCGGATAGAAATGAAAGGAGCCCGCGAGGGCTCCTTATTCCTGTTTGTTTTCATTTTTATTTTGCTCTGAGCTTGATCCAGTCGACCTCACCCATCAGCGATTTGGACTGCGCGGAAAGCTCTTCGCTGGCGGCCGCGCTTTCCTCCGCCGTCGCGGAATTTGTCTGAATCACGGCGGAAACCTGTGAAACGCCCTGCGTAATCTGGCCGATCGAGGTTGCCTGAGCGTTGGAGGCCTGTTCGATGTTTTGTATCATCCCATTGATTTCCTGGACTTTTTCGGCAATACTGGAAAGCGCATGCGCGGTGCCGTCGGCCAGCGAACGGCCCTCCTTTACCTTTTCTATGGAATCGCCGATCAGTTCGCTGGTCTGTTTTGCAGCGTCCGCGGATTTTCCGGCCAGCGAACGCACCTCGTCCGCCACAACGGCGAAGCCCTTCCCCGCTTCGCCCGCCCTTGCTGCCTCGACCGCCGCGTTCAGCGCGAGGATATTGGTCTGGAACGCAATATTGTCGATCACATTGATGATTTTTCCGATCTCATTGGAAGAATTGCTGATTTCGTTCATCGCCGACAGCATCTGCTTCATTCTGCCGTTGCTTTCCTTCACTTCCTGTGCGGTTTGGTTCATCGAGCCCGCCATACTGCTGATCTGGGAAGTATTCTGACGGATTTTGTCGGAAACGTCCGAAATTGACGCCGAGAGCTCCTCAATGGAGCTGGCCTGTTCGGTCGCACCCTGCGCAAGCGACTGAGAACCGTCCGCAATCTGTTTCGCCCCGTTGTTGACCTGCTCCGCGGAGACCTTGACATTTCCGAAAATCCGGTTCAAGTTGTCCAGGATCGTATTCATCGAATCTGAAATCGGCTTAAAATCCCCGCGGAAATGCCTGACCCGCTCAAAATCGCATTTCCCATCGGCCACCCCGAGCAGGACGGTGGATATTTCCGATACAACATGGTCCAGTCGGCTGAACGCGAGTTTCAGCGACGACGCCAACCCGCCGATTTCATTGTTCGCGTCATAATCGACAGCAACTTTCAGATCACCCTCCGCAAACTGCCTTGCACAGTTCTCCAGCTCGCCAATCGGCTTAGCAAGACCGCCCGAAAGCTTATAACACAGATATGCGGAAAGGCACAATCCAACTATTTCCAGAATAAGGACGATAACGAAACAGGTCTTCGCGTCTTTGATATGGTCCAGTCCATAGAGTGCGCAGAATGAAATGATCGCCATGATAAGATTCACAATGGAAAAGCCGCCTATTAATTTGTGAGAGATTTTCATGTTCTTGATTCTCAGGCTGATTTTTTTCATATTCCCTTCTCCATTCTTTTTCTTAAAATAAAATAGATTTTTAAGTAATTAGTTATTAAATTCTATTTTAAATTACTTTTCTAACCGGATAAATCAAGTATAGGATGCAGCGGTGGACTTGTCAAGGATTTTTCCGCTGATCGTTGGATATTTGGTCGAATTCTGTCACAGATCATATAAAAGCCTGATGCTCCATCAGGCTTTTTATCATCCCTTCATGATGCGGTGAAACCTGCTCAGGAACGGCGTTCCAGCAATTCGGCCTGACCGGAAAGCTCTTCGCTTGCGGCCGCGCTTTGCTGTGTGGCGGCGAAATTTGTCCGCACTACCGCGGAAACCTGTCTCAGCTCCCGAGTCAAAAAAGCGACCGCCCCAAAGAACGGGGCGGTCGCTTTGCCGGATCATTCTAATCTGAGCCGTCAGGAGACGGCTGATTTTTTCTTCAAGTGAAACCGTTTCAATTCCTCTTTCAGCAAGCTTGCCTGCTCGGAGAGTTCTTCACTTGCCGCAGCGCTTTCTTCCGCCGATGCGGAATTCGTCTGAATCACGCTTGAAATCTGCTCAATTCCCTGCGTAATCTGTTCCGCGGCGCTTGCCTGTGTGGTTGACGCGCTGTTTATTTTTTCAACCGCTTCGTTCACTCTGCCGATTCTGACGGATACTTCCTCCAGTGCCTTCGCCGTACTGTCCGCGATTTCGGTTCCATCCTTCACCTTGGCGATGGTGCCCTCGATCAGAGCGGTCGTCTGGCTTGCGGCATCGGCGGACCTGCTGGCAAGCGACCGGACTTCATCCGCGACAACGGCAAATCCTTTGCCCGCTTCCCCGGCCCGTGCCGCTTCCACGGCGGCATTGAGCGCAAGGATATTCGTCTGAAATGCGATGTCGTCTATCACCTTGATGATTTTGCGGATTTCATCGGAAGAGGCGTTAATTCCGTTCATGGCGTCAAGCATCTGCTGCATCTGATCGTTGCTCATCTGAATATCCTGCGTCGTTTCCTCCAGATAAGATGTGACTTGCCCAATATGCTCCGACGTCTCCTGAATGCTCGATGAAATCTCCTGTGTGGAAGACGCCAGCTCCTCCACGGACGCGGCCTGTTCGGTCGCTCCCTGGGCAAGCTGCTGCGCCGCCGCGGAAACTTGCTGGGCTCCGCCGTCAACCTGGCCCGACGTTTCCTGAATGATTTCAAACGTATGGTTCAGCTTTTGCAGAATTTCCCGGAAAGCCCTGGTAATCGGAGCAAAATCCCCCACATAGTCGCGTGGAACCTCCATTGTTAAGTCACCCTCCGCGATCCGGTCAAGAGTCCCCGAAATCTCTTCCACGTCCTGTTTTAAAAGGGTAAAAGCGGTGTTAAGGGATGCGGATATGGTTCCGACCTCATTTTTTAGCTCACAGTTGAGCTTCAAGCCCAGCTCTCCCCCTGCGAATCTCTTTGTCGCAACCGCGATTTCTTCAATCGGTTTTGAAATCGATCTTGAAATCCAGACAACGGAGAACACGGCTGAAACGAGAAAGACCAGGCAGGACAGCGCCAAAAGCACAATGATTCCCACCGCAAGGTGTTTCAGCCGGCTCAGATCCTCCCCCGACAGCACCTGTGCAAGCGAATAGATTCCCACCGCAGAGGAAAAAATACCGAATGCGGAAAACGTAAACTGAAGTATGGTCAGTATTTTTGAAATCCTGACATTCTGAAAAATCCGTTTCAATGATAACGCCTTCTTTTTACAGGCTTAAAAATTCAGCCGTATTTATTTCAGTCATAGATTTCTAAACAAATGACAAAAAACTCTTTTATATCTGTTTTTCAAACTTTTTTCATTATATATTTATAAAATCAATATGTCAACAGCATGTATGAAGTTAATTGATTTTTCATTTACTTTTCTAATATAATTTGTAGAATTGAATTGAAAGGGCTGATATGAATGAACAGAATCCGTTTTTTGCGTATGCAGAAAGCGATGAAGCAGGAGGATCTTGCAAAGGTTATTCATGTCAGCCAGTCCTCTCTGTCCGGCTATGAAAACGAAAAATATGAGCCGGATAAAAAGACTTTGCTGCGCCTTGCCTCCTATTTCGGCGTTTCAATCGACTACCTTCTTGGAATCGACAACGCCCGATTTTACGAAAAAAAAATGTCTGAACAAATTCCCGTTTATTCTGTACTGCAAACGAACCCGCTGACCGGCCCCTGCGGTTCGGTACTCTATTTTCTTGATTTCGATCCCTACTGGAAAGAGGAAGGAGAATATTTCGGGATTCAGATTTGCGGCGATCGCATGGAGCCCCGTATGTTTGAAGGAGACGTCGCCATCGTGCGCCGCCAGGACACCGCGAAAGACAGCAGCGTCGCCGTAGTGCAGGTTGGGCGTGAAAACGCCTTGGTCATTCGCGTAATCAACCGCGAGGACGGAATGACGCTGCTGCCCTATAACCCCAAATACAAAGCCTTCTTCTACACAAATAAGGAAATCGCCGAGCTGCCCGTGAAAATACTCGGTAAAGTAGTGGAATTTCGCGGCAAATGCTAAAAACCGGAGCCGATTGCGGCTCCGGTTTTTAGCTTTGTCACAGTTTTTCAACCGATTAAATCATCTCCGTCTTGCAGCCAATTCCGGTATTCCTTACTCAGAGTCCCGTTCACCAGATCGGCTACGCCCTTTGAAGAACTTTGTTTCAAGGCCTGGTCGGCAACCGTTTGGGCTCTCTTGAAATCGATTAGGGAAAGCAGATTCCGAATCAGCGGAATCCTACCCGGGTTCACGCTGAATTTTTCCAGTCCAAACCCGATCAAAAGTGAGAGCGCCAAAGGATCCCCCGCCATTTCGCCGCAAAGGGAGCAGGGTATTCCAGCTTCCCTTGAATTCCGGATCGTCAGCTCAATCAGTCTTAAGACGCCTGGATCAAGATGATTATAAATGGATGCCACCTTTTGATTTGTCCGGTCTGCTGCAAGAACATACTGGGTCAGGTCGTTGCTCCCGATGCTGAAAAAGTCGACAAGGGCGGCAAATTTATCCGACAGAATGGCCGTAGAGGGAATTTCGACCATCATTCCGATCGGTATTTTTTCATTGAAAGGCTGATTTTCGGCACGAAGCTGTTTCTTTGCCTCTTCCAGAATGCTTTTGGCTTGCTGCAATTCAGAGATGTTGGAAATCATAGGAAACATGATTTGGACATTACCGAAAGCGCTCGCCCTTAAAATAGCCCTCAGCTGAATGAGGAAAATTTCCGGCCTGTCAAGGCAGATGCGAATGGCACGGTACCCCAAAAAGGCGTTTTTCTCCGCTTCCAAATGCAGGCTTTCAACCGGTTTGTCACCGCCGATGTCGATGGTTCGAATGGTGACGGGCTTCCCCTTCCAGTTTACGGCCAAGCTGCGGTAAACGGCAACCTGCTCCGCTTCCGAGGGAAGCCGGGGTTTGTCCATATACAGAAATTCCGTGCGGAACAGCCCTATTCCGTCCGCTGAATATTTGAGCGACTTTTCCGCCATAGACGTATCCATGATATTGCAGAGAACCCGAATTCTCTTTCGATCCGCCGTGAAAGCTTCACAGGCTTGGTATTTCTTCAGATCGGCTTTTTGCTGTTCGTAGAGCGCGATAATCTCTTTTGCCCGTTCCTTTTCCTGCTCGGAAAGTGAGAAAGAGGCGGTTCCTTTCTCGGCGTCCAGAAAGACAAGCTCGCCGTCTCGGATTTTTTCAATTCCAGCGCACCCGACGACAGTGGGAATTCCCAGCCCCGAGGCGAGGATCGCGACATGAGAGGTCCTGGAACCACGACGGGTCAGGATTCCCTTGATACGGCCGCAGTCGGCGACGGAAAGCAGGGCGGGAGAGAGGCTTTCCGCCACAAGGATTACATTCTTCTCAAGATGGGATAAATCCGGCTCGGAAAAGCCCTCCATCGAGTATGCCAGACGCCTGCCGACCTCACGAATATCTTGCGCCCGCTCGCTTAAAAAGGAATCTCCCAGGTTTTCCAGCGTGGCTGCCTGGTCCTCCGCAGCGCGCATTACGGAGGAAGAGGCGCAATATCCCTGTTCAATATAGCCGTCGATTCCTTTTCGAAACACATAATCGTTCAGTATGGTCCGATGCATTTCAAGCATTTCCAGCTTGGCTGAATTTCCCTCAATTTTTTTTTTGCTTTCGTCCAACTCAAGGCTCAGATTTTTAATTCCGTCCTGCACAGCCGTCATGAGACGTTCTTTCTCGCCTCTTGGGTCTTTGCGGTCCGCGTCTATCTCCGGGGGTGCGGAAAGGACCATTGCTTCGGCGGCGGCTTTCCCGAATGAAGCCGCAATTCCGACCAATTTCATTTCACTTAATCCTCCAGATTATTAATATACTCGCAGATCCTTTTTGCAGCGAGCTCTTCGTCTTCTCCATCCACACGAAGAGTAATCACCGTCCCCGCTTTCAACGCGGAGGAAAGAAGACTGATAATACTCTTTGGGTCCGCTTCCTTACCGTCGTGCGACATCGTGATGGTGCTTTTGAATTTCGTCGCAAGTTTGACCAGCTCGGTTGCCGGTCTCGCGTGAATTCCCGTCGGATTTTTTACCGTAATTACACAATTAACCATTGTAGACACTTCCCAAACTCAATTTGTTCGAACCAATGAAGCCGGTGCTTCAGCCATGGATTCATTCTAGGAGAAACCAAAATTGATGTCAATACGACCAATTAAATCATGATATTTAACAATAATGTTAAACTAATTTGTCATTTTATATAATTCAATGGCAAAATAATATAAAAATGATTTCACTAATTTATAAATTTAGTTGAAAGACATCCTCCGTTCTTTGCTTGTTTGCCTTTTAGATATGTTTTTTGCAACAGTAAGCCGGAAACAAATTGAGCTTTATATCAGCGAAAAATCAGATTATGATGAAACCATCCAAAAGGGAGGCGCGGACCGTTTGAAATCTGGTGAACTTTCCGGGGCCCCGGGCCGCAGGCAAAGACACATCCGATCCGGGGCGCCCAATAATCCGCAGGCAAATCATAGAGAAAAAGGATGAAGCAAATGATCAAAGAGTTAATCAACGAAGACAGCGTGGAAATCAATGCTGAGGTCAAAAACTGGAGGGAAGCAGTTCAAAAAAGCGGTTTAATTTTGGAGAAATGCGGAAAAGTGGAACACCGGTATACCGAGGCCATGGTGGAAAATGTGGAACATGCCGGACCATATATTGTGATCGCTCCGGGAATCGCTATGCCGCACGCACGGTCCGAGCAGGGAGTTAAGGAAATCGGCATTTCCCTGCTTCTTCTAAAGACGCCGGTCAATTTCGGCAATCCGGAAAACGACCCGGTGAAAATCGTGGTGGCTCTCAGCGCAAAGGACAGCAGCTCGCATCTGGATACTCTGGCGGAACTGATGGAGCTTCTGGGGGACAAAACTTTTGTTTCAATGGCCGACAAACCGCTTGCGAAACAGGACCTTATCAATTATATCCATCACAAAAAATTTAGTAGAAGCTTTGAAATTTAACTGTTTGCTGAAATAAAATTGCCGAACCCACCGAAAAAATCAATCACGGAAGAAAGAAGAATAACAAAATGAAACTTGCATGTGTATGCCAGTCAGGGCTTGGAACCAGCTTTATGGTTCAAATGAATCTGCAGGCAATTCTGCAGGAAGAAAATCTGGATATGAATGAATTTCAGCTGGATCATATCGACGTGGGATCCGCTACGCCGGACGCCGCGGATTATTTCTTCATCGAAAAAACCCTGGTGACGGCTTTGCCCAATATTCCGGCGGAAAAAATCGTCTCGCTGGATTCGATTATTGACAAGGAAGTGGCGCGTGCCGCATTGAACACCGTGCTTGATCGCAATGGCATTCGTCATAATTAAGGGGAAGAGAGAGTGATCAGTCATGAATGGAGTTCTTAATTTTATCATTTCCATCGCAACTACGCCCGCGCTGTTGGTGGGATTAATTGCGATGCTCGGCCTTATTCTGCAGAAAAAGCCGGCATCGGCCGTAATTCAAGGAACGGTTAAAACCTTTGCAGGCTTTCTGGTGCTTGTAGGCGGCGCGGGAATCCTGTCGAACTCTCTGACGCCGTTTGCAAGTATGTTCCAATATGCTTTTCATGTAAACGGAATTGTTCCAACAAACGAGGGCGTCGTAGCACTCGCTTTGGTAAAATACGGCACGCCGACGGCTCTCATTATGCTGGTTGGCATGGTGGTCAATATTCTTTTGGCCCGCTTCACACGCTTTAAATACATTTTTTTAACGGGTCAGGCGATGCTTTACGTATCCTGCATGGCGGCAGTAATTCTTGCGTCTGCGGGTATGGGGCAGTCCTGGCAGACGGTCCTTCTGGGCGGATTGTTTGAAGGAACTTTGCTTTCGGTAACACCTACGCTCTGTCAGCCGTTTATGCGTAAAATCACAGGCACTGACAATGTAGCCATGGGGCATACGGGCAATATTGGTTATGCGCTTTCCGGCTGGATTGGAAAAGTTTTCGGCAATTCCGATCCGGAAAAATCAACAGAAAAGCTGAATATTCCAAAGAGTCTTGGATTTTTGCGCGATTCAACGGTCTCCATCTCGCTTTTGATGTCGGTGGTTTACCTATTACTGGCGATTGCCGCGGGCCCCCAATTTGTGGAGGCAAAGCTTTCCAACGGCACAAACTACATTATCTTCGCTATTGTTCAGGCGGGAACCTTTGCCGCCGGGTTTGTGGTGGTGCTTCAGGGGGTACGGATGATTTTGGCTGAAATCGTGCCGGCCTTTCAGGGGATTGCTCAAAAACTGGTGCCAAATTCAAAGCCTGCTCTTGATGTCCCGATCGTCTTCCCGTATGCGCCGAACGCTGTGCTGATTGGTTTCTTCGTTTCTTTCTTAACAGGAGCTTTGTCGATGTTCGCAATGCTTGCTTTGGGAACAACGGTAATTATTCCTGGTGTAGTCGGGCATTTCTTCTGTGGGGCGGCCGCGGGGATTTACGGGAACTCGACCGGCGGCCGCCGGGGCGCAGTGCTCGGATCTTTCGTTAACGGCCTGCTGATTTCTTGGCTGCCTCTCTTTATTATTCCGGCTTTGGGTTCGTTTGGCGCGGGGGCTTCGGCTACTTTCGCCGATACAGATTATTTGATTCCAGGCATTATTATGGGAAACATCAGCCATATGGGCGCCGCTGCTCTAATCACGCTTATTGTCGGCTTTACGGCTTTGGTCATCATAGCCAGTGCTGTGCTCAATGCCAGAGACAAGGCAAAATCCAAATAAACGAAAAATAAGGGAAAGGGGGCCGGATTTTCATGAATCCGGCCCCCTTTTGTAAAGGCTGAAAGAATTTCAATTTGTCAAGTTAACGTTTTCAACTTGCACTATAATGAAATGAGGATAAAAGCGCGGGAAGATCTTATCCCTAAACTGCACCGATCAAACTGCTGTAAACGCGCTTTGTGCTTTATACCTCTACGACGGATACCCGCGCACAAAGGGAAAAAACTATTGAATGGGTAAGGGGGAATTCTATTGATCAATCGCCGGTGCGCCGAAATTCTGAGTGACCTGACCGCAGCCAACCGACCGGTCAGGGTCGCCGATCTTTCGGAAAAATACGGCGTAAGCCAAAGAACAATTCATAACGACATTGCAAAGATTGATTCCTACCTTCATGAGAATGGCCTTGAATCGGTGAAAAGGAAACCGGGGTCCGGCCTTTGGTGCAGCTTCACCAAGACCGATCTGACCAAGCTTCGGCAAAAGCTGGACAGCATCGGCTTTTACCAGTATGTGATGACGATTGAGGAACGTGTTCGGTTTATCATTATGACAATGCTGAAAAACAGTAATTATGAAACAGTGGCGGATTTGAGCGAAGAGCTTAAAGTAAGCAAAGGAACCGTTCATAAGGATCTGAAACAGGTCCGGCTTTGGCTGAAAGAACACAATCTCGAGCTGGACATTCATAAAGCCCACGGGGTCAAAGTGCTCGGGGATGAAGAGGGTATTCGGCGCGCCTATATGAAGCTGGTGGACACCCCCCAGGAAAGGATCGATTACTTTTGCGCCAATGGGATTTTCTCCCGACAGGATATTATCTATATCAAACAATGCCTTAAAAAAGCGGAAGAACATTTGGAGCTGGTGTTTACGGACGAAACCTTTCAATCCTTGTCCGCCTACTTAGGAATCGCGGTATTCAGAAACAGACAGGGAAAAAAATTGGATCTGCATCAGAAAAACATCGATATGCTGAAAGATAAAGAAGAATTTTCGGTTGCAGAACTGATTGCGTACATGATAAAAGGAAGGTTTTCCATCCAATTAGCCGAAGACGAGATCGCCTATCTGGCCATGTTCCTGCTCACCGGCAATGTAATCATAAACCGGCGGCCCGATAAAGAAAACTGGGTACAGTGGAGAATCGATGTCTCAGAGCTGATCAACCATTTTCAGGAGGAAGTCTCAGTCAACTTATCTAATGATGAACAATTGTTTGAAGGGCTGCTGCAGCATTATAGGCCCATGATATACCGGGCGAAGTATCAAATTAAAATTACGAACCCTTATCTTGCGGAAATCAAAAATTCCATCGCGGGTACGTTTCAAAAAACCCGCAGTTGTCTCAGACCCATTGAGTATCAATACGGCATTCAGCTGTCGGACGATGAAATTGGCTATCTGGCTTTATATTTTCAAACTGCTTTGGAAAAGGTTAAGCGGGAAGCCCCTAGAAAAAGCGCGCTGATTGTCTGTGAATCAGGAATCGGGACAGCAAAAATCGTGCAGCTGCGCCTTCAGGAACTGTATGATGTAAATATCATAGATACCATTCCTGCCAGAGCATTGAAAAAGACCTTAAAGAGCGTTGCTGTCGATTGTGTTATTTCAACTATTCAGATTCAAGCGAAAGGAATCCGGTGCATTGTGGTAGACCCGTTCATCAGCGATGCCGACATGGTCGAACTGGATCGTTATTTACCGAAAAAGAGAGCGTTTTCGCTTCAAGCCAAAGGAGACATCGACCTCGGTTCCCTGATACGCACGATTGAAAAATCGGCGGTGATTTTTGACCGCAACAAGCTTGAAATGCACCTTCATCAGTTACTGACCCGATCAGGGCCATCGGGTGACGCGCTGAATCTAACCGATGTTTTTCAGACGGATGACATCTCGCTGAACGTTGAGGCGGAAACTTGGGAAGATGCGGTTCGGCAGGGCGGGGAGCTGCTGCTGCGAAAAGGAAAGATCGAACCGGGGTATATCGATGACACGATTCGGAATGTCAAAAAATTCGGACCGTATATTGTCATTCTTCCGGGTATTGCACTCCCCCATGTGAATTCCTTTAAGCTGGTTCATGCCACCGGCTTCAGCTTAATTACGCTAAAAAAAGCGATCCCTTTTGGTAATGGAGAAAACGACCCCGTTCATTTGGTAATCTCTTTTTGTTCGGTCGATCAGTTTCAGCATATGAAAGCACTGTCCCAGCTGATGCAAATTATTAAAAGAAAAGATTTTCTGGAATTTGCCCGCTCGGTGAAAACCAGAAGCGAACTCATGAACTATTTTATTACATCTATTTTTGGCACACCGGATAATTTCATGTGACTTTGAATTCGTTCAATCGGGTATTTCGCTGAGCAAAAGAATAAATTCGCCGTAATATTCTCTTTCTTCCTCTAACTGCCGAAGCACGCGTAGCGTAAATGCACAATGTTTTACCATTCGACGCCGGACGGCGGATCGAATCTACTGGACAAGGCACGATGCGTTTTCGAGTATCCCGCCGTAGCAGAGCCGATCAGCATCGCCGTGTCCTGCTCAGACGATTAAATAGTCTTTCCCGCCGGAATGAAAGCTTTTCGCACCGATTCCGGTCTGAGAGACGTATTCCTGAATATTTTTCTTCATTCCGGACAGAAAGTTACCGGATTTGCCGTAATCCGCAAGCATCTTTTTCGCAACGTCGCCGTGCGGCGCGCAGAAGTCCTGGATGGAGTCCCCAAAATAGGAGCCGTCTTTCGCCGTCGTGCGGCCGATCAGCTTCCACGGATTTCCGTCCTTCGAAAAGCGGAGCTCCATCGGAATCCTGCTTCCGCCGACCGAATTCAGGACTTCCCCGTCCAGCTCATATTCCGCTTCGTCTACCGTCGCAAAGACCCGCAGCGCGCCGTCTTCTTCAAAGCTGCCGTAAATTACCGGAGCGTTGATCACCACGTTGCCGTCGGTATAAGGCTCCGAGTAAAACTGCCCCAGCGCCTCATAAACGGCGCTTTCCACCGCGTCGTCCGTACGGTGCTCATAGGGCGGCAGCGCCGTATGACGGTTTTGAAACTCCTCTTTCGCCTTCGCCAGAGCTTCTTCGGCTTCACGGACTTTTTGCTGCTGTTCGGAATAATCCGCGGCCCCGCTTTTCCGCCGGTTCTCGAGCTCCACCTGCGCCTGCTTTAAAGTTTCCTGCGCCTGTGTGATTTGCTCCCGAAGCGCCGTCAGGCTCGCTTCCGAGCCGCCGCTTTTTACGGCTGTTTCCGCCGATTCCAGATTCCGCACCACAGGGCAGGAACCCGAAATCACAAAAAAGGCGCTCCCGTCTCTGGAAATCGCGTACCACTGCTCCGGCTGCGGGCTTTTCCCTTCCAGTACTGAGGTAAAGCCGTAGCAATCCGCGCCGGCGAAAACCAGTCTTCCCCGGGAAACGAGCTTTTCGGGGAGAATGATCGGCGCATGCTGTTCCACCGCTGTTTCTGCCTGACCGACGGTCAGCAGATCTTCCCTCTCTTTCGCTTCGGTAGAGTGGGTCATCTGGTAATCCTCCGCGGTGCGGCTGTTTAAATCCGCCAGAAATTTTTCCATTTCGCTCGCGCCCTGAGATAGCGTTCTCACATCGGTCTGTTCCTGCTTCATCGACTGCTCCCGCGTGTAAACGAAAGTCATGGCGCAGTCCGGCGCATCGACGTAAAACACGACGCGGTCGGCATTCTGGATCAGACTGAGTATCAGCGTCGCGTTCCGGTACGCCCAGGAAAGATCCGTTTGAGTGAGAAGTTCATCGCTTTGCGCGGTATAGCGGACCGTCAGCGAATATGGTTCGCTGTTTGTCTGAAGCGCCATTCCCCCCTGTACCATGCCGTCGGGCAGCGACAGAGCTCCCAGCACTCTTCCGACCGCGCTGTTGTCCCCGATAGATTCCGTGCGGACTGAAAGCAGCCTTTGCGCCAGAACATCTTGTTTTTCCCGGTTTTTCCGCCCATCCGGGGAAGTTCCGCCATAGGTGACAAACGCCCCGCAGGAAATCGTCAGAACCAGGGCGACGCACAGCGCCGCCGCGCCGCGGCGTCTTTTCTTTGTATTCAAAATTGTCTCGAGGCGGCGCTTCAGTTCCTTTTTTCCGCCGCCGAACCCTGTGGAGAGAGGGGCGCGTCGCTGAGTCGCCTTCTGCGCGACCGAAAGGATCGCGCGTCCGTATTCCGCCCGGAACGCCGGGTCGGCGTTTTTAAGCGCCGCCTCGTCGCAGGAAAGCTCCAGGTCTCGGTTCGCCGCCCGCGCCATCAGCCAGACAAGCGGGTTGAACCAGTGGACGGCGCAGGCGGCGGCCAAAAGCAGGCGATACCATAAATCGCGCCGCCGGAAATGCGTCAGCTCGTGCCGAAAAATCACCCGCAGCTCCCCGTCCTCAAACAAACCGGGCGGCAAAAGCAATACCGGGCAAAGCAATCCGATTAGCATCGGTCCCGCATCCTTTTTGCCGCGCATCAGGCGAACCCGGCCGCCTCCCCCGGCCGCCGCGCGTTCTTCCCGGAACAAACGGAGAACCCCGTCATCCGTTTCCTCCGAGCTCCAGCGCAGAAGCCGCCGCCGAAACAGCAGGCTGGAACCCAATGTCCACAGCAGGCATCCCGCCGCCCCGGCCGCCCACGTCACCGCCAGAAGCGTGTTCAAGGGAACCGTGCGCTTTTCCGCATCCTCTCGGATCAGTTCCGCTTTCTTTTCATACGCGTTCCGCTCCTGTCCGGAAACCGTATCCGGGATGGAAAAAGAGCCGGTGCCCCGGGTTCCGGGAACAACAACCGTGACGCCCTGTTCCGGCGAAGGCGCCGGAAGCGCGACGGCCGTCTGCGGCAGTTCGAAATGGATCGGAATCAGCAGGCGCACCGCAAGCGCCAGCCAGACCCAACTCCTCCATTGCGCGGCGTAAACCTTTCGGGTCAGTTTTCCCGCGGAAAACAGGAGCAATATCAACGCGGAAGCCCCCGCGGAAATTTCTGCGGTATTCTCCGCGAAACGAATCAGCAGATTCATGTTCTCCCCGTCCTTTCGTCCAAAAAGGCGCGCAGCTCCTCAAGGTCTTCGGGCGTGATGGAATGGCTGTCATACAGCGACGCGACCAGCCGGGTGACGGAATTGCCGTTCAGCTTTTCAAGTATGCTCCTGTTCTCATCCGCAAGATATTCTTTCTCGCCGATCAGGGGCGTGTAGCATCGGTTCCTGCCCTGCCTTCCGCTGCTGAGAAAGCCGCGCGCAATCAGCCGATTCAGAAGCGTCTGAAGCGCCGAAACGCTCCAGGGTTTTTCACGCCCAAGAATTTCGCGGACACGCGCGGTGGTGACCGGGTATTCTGCGCAGCTCCAGACAGCCTGCATCACTTTCAGCTCTGCCCCGGGCAGCTTTGCAATTTTACGCATAATAAAAGCAACTCCTACAACTGTAAGATATATCTTATACTACAGTTGTAGGAATTGTTTGTCAAGTTTTATTTTGCCGCGGTTACGGCCCCGGCCTTGTCTTTCGTTTCTGCATATGGTAGGCAATGCGCACCACGGCCGATTCCGGCAGAAAGCGCTCCCCGAACAGGGCTGCTTTCATGGAAAAACCGGGAACGATCAAGGTTTTGCGCGCGAACATTTTTTGGACCGCATAACGCGCGACGTATTCGCTGGAGAGCCCCTTGACGCTGAAACGGACGTCTGCGACGGAATCGAATTCAGTATGCACGGGTCCGGGGCAGAGCGCGCCAATGTAAACCCGGCTGCCGTCGCGCCGCAGTTCCTCCGCAAGGGCCTGCGTCAGACGCAGGACATAGGCCTTGGAGGCATAATAGCTGGAAAGCAGCGGACCCGGCTGAAACGCGGCGGAGGACGACACATTCAGAATATGGCCCGAATCACGCTGCTTAAAATCGCGGTAGAAGAGCTTTGTCAGGATATGGACGGCCCGGATATTGACGTTGATCAGATTCAGTTCGCGTTCAAGATCGGTCTCATCAAACGGGCCGAACACACCGAAGCCCGCGCAGTTGATCAGAACATCGATTTCTTCCCCGCGCACCTGACGGTAAAGGTCGTAACACTGGTCTTTGAGGGAGAGGTCCGCCCCCACCACGCTGACATGCGTCTGCAGCTGCCGCGCGAGCTCTTCCATCCGGGGGACCCGCCGGGCCGCGAGGACGAGGTCGTATCCCCGTTTGCTGAGCTCGCGCGCAAAATCCCTGCCGATGCCGGAGCTTGCGCCGGTAATCAGCGCTTTCATATCATCGCCTCCTCTCGCAGTGTTTTTTCATAGACCGGAGTATATTTCAGTATTCCCCCCGGGCGTTCCGACTGATACAGCGTTATTTTTTCCACCCGCATTTTTTTCGCTGGTACCACAAAGGCCCCGTGGTCGTAATCCTTTTTTAAAACAGCCTGGCGCGCAAGCGTCAGATGCGGGCGAAAAGCACGTTTTTCCAGACGAAACCCACGGTTCTGCAGCTGTTCGTATAACTGACGGTAAAGGCCCGTCAGATGCTCCGACCGTTCCACGCCGGCCCAGAAAATATTTCCGTCCTCTCTGCGAAAGTAGTAGCCGAATCCGCCCACATGCAGAAAAAACGGCGCCGCGCCGACGGAATCCATCGCCCCCCTGACCTCGCCGAGCTTTTCAGGAGGAATCTCCCCCAGAAAGGCAATGGTCAGATGCAGGTTTTCGGCCTGCACAAATCTTCCGCTTTCACAGCAGAGCCTCAGCCTCCGCATTACTTTCTCCAGCGTATCCCTGATTTCAGGGGACAGCGAAACGGCAATAAACAGACGCGTAAAACCACCCCCATCCGCAGACGCGTCTTTTCTTTTTTTCTTATTATATCACAATTCCGGGCCGATTCTATCACCCCCGATCATTTTTAATTTAATGAAAAAAACGGCGCGGAAAATTCCGCGCCGTCAGCTTGTTAATAGACAAATAAGCCGCAGTAATCAAAGGTTTCCCCGGCCGTCAAATTCGACAGCGCGCTCCGGAACAAACCGATCCGGCCTGCAGACCTTTTCATCCGGGTTTCTCGGGCGTCTTGTCGCGCGGTCCCGGCGGTCCGGCCAGTGGTTGACCCGGTCCTCTTCCAAATAAACAAGTTCGTTTCCAAGATAGTTCATAGCTGCCTCCTTAAACGGAAATCCGTCCGACGTTCCTCATGTGAGCGTTCCCCGTCATCGCCGCGGGGTCGAAAATCGCTTTCAGCCTGTCACCGCTCAGGACCTTGCGGCTTTCCACCAATTCCAGAATCGGGACTCCCGTTTTCAGAGACTCTTTTGCAAGCTCCGCCGACTTGGCATACCCGATATAAGGGCAAAGCGCGGTAATGATGCCGACGCTTTCCTCAAGGTGTCTGCGGCAGACCTCACGGTTCGCCGTAATCCCGGTCACACAGTTGTCAACCAAAGTTCTGACCGCTCCGGTAAGGCCTCTGGCAGACTCAATCAGATTATAGAACAGAACCGGCTCAAACGCGTTCAATTC
Organism: Caproicibacter fermentans; assembly: GCF_009746625.1. Classification (GTDB taxonomy): domain Bacteria; phylum Bacillota; class Clostridia; order Oscillospirales; family Acutalibacteraceae; genus Caproicibacter; species Caproicibacter fermentans. The sequence continues at coordinate 3,434 of NZ_VWXL01000014.1, read as the reverse complement.
CAGCTGGCCGGCTTCCGCCGCAAGAGTCGCGGTGCAGTCGTTGCCGATGATTTGAAACGCCACCTGCGATACCACCTCCGGAATCACAGGATTGACCTTTCCCGGCATAATGGAGGACCCATTCTGTTTCGCGGGCAGAGCAATCTCCATGATGCCGGTCCTCGGCCCGCTGGAAAGCAGTCTGAAATCATTCGCCATTTTGGAAAGATTGACCGCGCAGGTCTTCATTGCTCCGGATACCGCCACGAATCCGTCCAGATTCTGCGTCCCGTCAATTAAGTCCTCCGCCTGAACCAGCTTGCATCCGCAGATTTTTTGAAGATTCGCCGTGATGTTATACAGATAAGCGGGCACCGCGTTGACCGAAGTCCCGATTGCGGTAGCGCCCATATTGACGACGCGCATCTCATCCTGCACCCTTTGCAGCCGGACGATATCCCGTCTGGCCGCAGCGGCCCACGCGCCGAATTCCTGCCCCAGGCGGATTGGAACGGCGTCCTGAAGCTGGGTGCGCCCCATTTTGATCACATCGTCGAATTCCCCGGCCTTTTTCTCAAGCGCGGCGGCGAGGCGCTCCAGCTGGTGTACGGCCTCCGGAATCAGTTTCAGCATGGTCAGCTTTCCGGCTGTGGGAAAAACATCGTTTGTGGACTGCGACATATTGACATGGTCGTTGGGGTGAACAATGGAATAGTCCCCTTTTTCTCCCCCGAGAAGCTCGATCGCCCGGTTGGCAATCACTTCGTTCGCATTCATATTGGCGCTTGTTCCGGCGCCGCCCTGAATCGGGTCTACAATAAACTGGCTGTGCAGACGGCCCGATATGATCTCGTCACAGGCCGCAATCACCGCGTTTGCGACCGATGCTTTCAGGTCCCCCGCGTTGCGGTTTGTAATCGCGGCGGCCTTTTTAATCTGCGCCAGCGAGACAATAAAATCTGCGTCCATGCGCCTGCCCGTGATGTGAAAATTACTTCTGGCCCGCAGCGACTGAACCCCGTAATATGCTCCCGCAGGAACATGCAGGCTCCCGATGGAATCTGTTTCCGTTCTCGTTTTCATGTGAATGCCGCCCCATTTCCGGAATAAACAGCCATATCTCATTTCTCTGAACGGAAGTACTTTAACACGTTCCCGGAGTTCCGTAAACAGTTTTTCCGCCATTCCGTGATATTTTTATTTTTATGTGTTTTAGCTTTAAGTAAGTAAGTCAGCCGTTTTTTAACTTTACTTTTTTAGGCTTCGGATCATTTTCATTCTGCTCCCGTCCTTCTTTACGAACGGAGGGCGGCTCTTCTCCTGAGGAAAAATCATAACTTCTGAATCAAGTAAGTAGAATACTTTTAAGGATAGACCGTATCTATTAAATTTTTGCCCCTTGTTCTCCAATCTCGAAGTGCCGCCTCTTAAAATTTTTCCTCTGATTATTTCTTTTTCGTATTGAAAAATAATTGAAAGTGTTTATAATAAAATTAAATGCAAAGGGGCAAACCGTCGGTATAGGCGGCTTATCACCTTTGCATTCTTTATTTTTGCAAACCGAGGCAAAATAAAGATAACGAATTGAAAGCACAACAAAAAGTGAATCTTTTTACATTTTTATCTTGCAAAGATGTGAAAACGATTTATAATAAAATAAAATGCAAAGGGGCATGTCAGGCTTAATTTCTGGCTGGCTCCTTTTTTATTTAAATATTACCGCCATAAGCCATTAAAAAAGTAAATCTTTATGAGGTGATGAATTATGGATAAAATAGACGCCACATTGATTTCCGCACTGCAGGAAAACGCGCGGATTCCAATTAAAACGCTGACGAAAAAAGTTTTTTTATCATCCCCCGCAATCTCGGCCCGTATTGAAAAGCTTGAGAAACAGGGTCTGATCAGCGGCTATCATGCGTCGGTAAACCAGTATAAACTCGGATATCATATCAAAGCGTTTATCAACCTGCAGATGTCGCCGAACCAAAAACCGGAATTTTATCCGTTTATCCGTTCCTGCCCCAACGTGGTGGAGTGCAACTGTGTCACCGGCAATTACTCCATGCTGATCAAAGTGATTTATCACAGCACCATGGAGCTGGATGAGTTCATCGGCCAGCTGCAAAAATACGGGCCGACGGAAACGCAGATCGTTTTTTCCACCCCGGTGGAGGCCCGGGGCGTCACGGTACTGGAGAGCGATTCCCTTTAAAAGCGGAGACAGCAGCAAGGCCGGCCCGGAATTCGGGCCGGCCTTATTTTCACTGTCTCGGTCACCGTTGGCATCGGCGGTTGCCGGAAACACGGTCAAAAACCGCTTCACCGTAACCTCGCTTGTTTTCGCATGGATGCCGTTCTGCCAAGCAGGCCGGATGTTTAACGAAAACAGTCCGGTTTAGCGAGGCATGTTCGAACGAAACCCATAAAAAAAGCTCCCCCACCGCATCTAAGATCGCCGCGGACAGGCCGCCGCAAAACGTTTCTGGAAGAAAAGGAGCTTTATTGACCAAAATTCCCATAAGTTGAATTCTTCGCCTTTCCACCGGTCAAATGGATTTTTTATATTTCAGACGCGTGGCAATTCCTCCGCGGATATGGCGCTGAGATTTGTTGAACTCCAGAATGATCTTCACTTTTTTATACAGCTGCGGATCGATTGTTTTCAGGCGCTGCGCCACATCTTTATGTACAGTGCTTTTGCTTACGCCGAATTTTTTCGCTGTACTGCGCACAGTGGCCCTGTTCCGGATGATATATTCGCCGAGCTCCACGGCACGTTCCTCCACAATACCTTTCACTGCTCCACCCTCCAAACGAATCCGATTGCTAATAGGTATGCGGGAGAATGGTATTTTAGTACCCAGCAAATTGCAGAGCGACAGGAATAAGTCAATGACAGGCGCATTTCATAAGCTTTTTGTTTTGTTTTCGCAACTAAATTCAAAAGCAATAGTCACCCCCCGGCACAGCCGGGGGTTCTTCCTATGCGGGCAAAGCCCTGTTTACTGGCAGCGCCTCAAGGCGCTCGGAGACTTCTTACGCTTGCAACGAAACTTCTCACCCCCTCCCGCAAACAAGACAAAACGAAAATCGAAAGCACATTTGGTGCGGAAGGGGACCGATACGGTAGGGGGCTGCGCCCCCTCCCTGCCAAAGCCCTTCTCGTTTCATGGAAGCTGCCTATTTTGCTTTGACACCGAAACGGAAGGATTGTGGGTAAAGTTTAGCTTGCATTTTTACTCACCGCTAAAGCTTTTTTGAAGGGGGTGTTGCAAAATGAAAATTTTGCAACACCCCCGTTTATGTTGAAAAGTGATCTAAATATGAAGCTTTTGTTGAAAACTTTGCGAGACAAATCGTCGAAATAGGAATAGCAATGCTAAGCTCCGCCGTAAAGCAAAGCTGAAAAATCAATCATTTTCTGTTTTTCTGGAATCTACTCTTTTTGAAGG
>NZ_VWXL01000013.1 GCF_009746625.1 Caproicibacter fermentans | reverse complement strand
CGCAAAAGTGGAAATAAATTCAGGAGTATAGCGTCGAAATTCGACGTAATCATTCAGTTGGAACGCCTCTTGAATCCCTTTTCGCTGAATTCCTCTTCCTGCGCCATTTGTTCAGAGGTTCCCTAAGTCGTCTGCTTTAAATTCTCTTATCATAAATCCTCCGATTTAGCCCACGCCAACAGGCTCATTGCCTTGTTCCCAACACACTGGGAGTTGTGAACTACATTTCAACAATCTTTTTAACTGTATTTGCTGTTCTGATTGTCAGCCTGCTGCTAATGCTTGCGCGGGCTGTCCTCGACCACCAATTTGTCTTTTGATAATCTTTACGACTAAAAGACCAGAATGCCGCTTTTTTGTAGCCTGTTATCTTTTCAAATTCTTCTTTAGGTTCTCCTATTTCACTAAACACCTCAGTAAATGTTGTCGACGGTATTATAAAAATCAGATTATCGTATATTTCCTTTTTCCCGGTATTCCACCAGCCAGGAGCATTACGTAATATATCTTCCAGGTCTTCTTTTAATATGACAAAAACCGGTATATCCAAATTAAACCTGTCTTTTATCATTCTTTCAAGCTGACCAGAAAAAGTCTCGTTGTCGTTCTTATCACTTGAAAAGATGATATTGCCACTGTTCAGATATGTCCTTACTTGTAAAAAGCCAAGTTCTTCAAAGCCTGCCTTTAATTCAGACATCTTTATCTTATTTTTACCACCTACATTGATCCCCCTTAAAAATGCAATATATCTTTTCATATAAATCCATCTCCGCCGATTCCGATTTTTCTATTTCTTCTTTGTGCTATATTTCTTGCTTTTTTAGTCCGGCCCAGGAAATCATCAGGTTTTTGCTGTCCCTTTCCATGCCTTTCATACGAACATCTTTACTTTGCCACAATCTGCCATTGTACACGAACTTAATTATATATTATTATAGATAACATTAACAATGAAAGCTTATCTGATTTTCAACATTATTCTTAAACTGAGCCGAAATTTATAAAAAGGATACCCGTCAGGGTATCCTTTAATCGTTTTACGAGTCTACTCGACATAGTCCTACTACGGTTTCCACGTGGCTTGAGTAGACAATAATGATGCTGTTAAGACATAGTTACTCCTGAGTGGCGGATTGTTTTTTTATTCATTTGGGAGTTCTTTATACTTTGGTATTTTCTCTAAATCACTGTCCCAACTCGCTTTGCTCGCATAGTAGATGTGTCCTTGCGGTTTCATGTATATAACACTGTCAATACATCCTGCGGGAACAACCAGCAGCTTTCCGTCAGACTGAATATTAGGCAGTGCTGATCCGCAATTAGCACAGAAGCTTTTTATGTGTCCTTCTGAAAGATAGTTAAAAGTTTTCACTTCATTTTAACCTGAAAGCCAGGTTAACTTGGCTGTAGAGGAAAACAGATTGGCCGCATGGGCTGACCCTGTATCTTTACGGCATCGTTCACAATGGCAAAGGAAAAAATTTTCAAAATCCCCTTCTATTTCAAAAGTAACTCTGCCACAAAGACATGATCCGGTGTATTTCACAGTCAAAACTCCTTTCAAAAGCTAAATATTTTTATATTCGACACAGTTTGACAATACATTCTGTATGCCTTAAGCCGATAAAAAAGATGACGGGGCAGCAGAGGAAGGCCTTGGCGGAAGGATGTTTTCTATCGTTTTTATGTCGTTAACCTGAAAAGGAACTCATAACCGATGATCCCAAGTACTGTATATGAACAAAATGATATTAGTGATTTCCTATGATAAAAGGCTTTTTTATAGATGATAAAGTATAGGACAAGACCTAATACAATCTTTCCTACGACGGCAGGAAGCATGTGCATATATTCGGACAAATGAATTATTTCGCTGAAACCCTCAGCAAAAAAAACGGCAGGAAGAAGACTTGCACCCCAATGATAATACGTACTCTTCTGCCTGTATAAATAAGCACCAAATCCGAAAATGATACCGGCAATTACAGCACAAATAAGCCAGAGATAGAAGTAGAAGCCTTCCAAAACAAAGGTGTGCTGATTAACAATGGATTCTGTCCAATAATAGGAAATGACGCAGACGATTAATGTTTCAGCACAAAGAATAAATGCCGGGAGCTTTTTTTTCGTAGCTGTAGCCATGAAGAAGGCTGGAGTTAACCAAATAGCACCTGAGTTTGCTAATGAATTTAGCGAAGCGGGAAGATATTTCTGTCCCAGAACTGTCAATATGCCTGTTAATACTCCAAGTAAGAGGGCGTATATTCCCTTAAAAATCTTTCTTTGACTTAAATTCATGATAGTACTCCAAACAACTTCTGATCATATCCTTATAGCTTAATACGATATCGGGCGTTGTGTTGTTTCAAATTGCTTAATCCTATCCTGTTGTCCCCAAAAAGCTATATATCTGTTCATATCTTTTTCTCCCGATTTTACTCGGCGGACAGGTTATATGCTTAACCCTGATATTTCCGCTCAAGCAGGCAAACTACCTCTGTATGGCTTGAGAGGACAGGATGAATGTTATTTGAGTGTGTCCGTTCTCGGGAACATATCCACTGCGTTTTTAGCACTATCGGTAGACGGGAACATATGACCTGAGCCCCGAAAACTGAGCCAATAGAAAAGTTAGTCACAATATGATAAAATGCAGATGGAGTGATTAACATGAAGAAACGGTTCAGCGAGGAACAGATCATCAGGATTCTAAAAGAACATGA
>NZ_VWXL01000012.1 GCF_009746625.1 Caproicibacter fermentans | reverse complement strand
TGCCGTTCGCCGCCGCGACGCCTCCCGTCAATACGGACGCGGATAGCTTCTCGCCCGCTTTGACCGGCGAGGCCGTCGGGGCCGTCTGGATAGCCGGCGTTATTTTTCCCCCGGATACCGTCACCGCTACCAGAATGCCGCCGACCGTATTGTAATCCGCCGTATCCGTCGGCGTGAAAATCACCTCGTAGCTTCCGGAGCCGGCAACCGTCATATCCGGATGCGCCCATGAGAACGCGCCGGGAATTTGCTTGCCGTTCGCCGCCGCGACGCCTCCCGTCAATACGGACGCGGATAGCTTCTCGCCCGCTTTGACCGGCGAGGCCGTCGGGGCCGTCTGGATAGCCGGCGTTATTTTTCCCGGCGTATAATCGATAGGCGCGGATTCCGCCGGAGCGTAACGGTCATCTGTCGCCGGAACATAGGCCGCTTTCAGCGAGACTTTGTTTCCGTTCGCTGGCGTCCAGCTGATCTGCGCCGTGCCGTTTGTCACCCCCACGGGAGAACCGAGTGAGGTGCCGTTCCCGGTGAACTGAACCGTTCCGGGAAGGGACGCGGAATTGAATTGATATTTTTGAACATCCGGATTGTGTTTTGTGACGCTCGCGCTCAGCGTGACCGTTTCGCCTATCTTTGCGGAAGCGAGTGTCGGAATGGTCACTTCCAGCCTGATTTTGCCGTTCGCATCGTAACAGCCGCTAAGGTCATTTCCGCTTGCGTCCTTAGCGCCCGCGCCATGAATTACGCAGTTCATGAACTGAGGACGGCTGTCATCCGGGTTTGACGCGTTCGTTCCCGCCGAAAGCAGTTTCACCGCCGGGCCGTCGACTGTACTGACGTCGCCCACGGTCAGGCTGCCGCCGCTATCATTCTTCTCGCCGGACCCGATGTCTTCTCCGTCCTGCCCTTTGGCAGTCACCTGCGTGTCCGCACCGGAAATGGTAACAGTACCGCCCGCGCCGCCGTTGGTAAAGTACTTTCCGCCGCCGATGCCCGCGCCGCCGCTGCCGCCGGTCGCCGTAACCGTGCCGCCGCTGACCGTAACGGTGCCGCCTTTGCCGTTGTAGCCGCCGCCGATCCCCGCGCCGTTATAACCTCCGTTTGCCGTGACCGTGCCGCCGCTGACCGTAACGGTGCCGCCGGAGCCGTTCAGTCCCCCGCCGATGCCCGCGCCGTCGCTGCCGCCGGTCGCCGTGACCGTGCCGCCGGAGACTGTAACCGTACCGCAGCTACTCTCACCATTTCCGCCGATGCCCGCGCTATTCATCTTGCCGGTTGCCGTCAGAAAACCGGTTCCCGAGATGCACACCGTGCTGCCCGCGTTGACCGCAAGCCCGGCGCGTTTGCTGCTGCTCTCGCTTGTGTCGAGCGAATTGCTGCCTGCAAGCGTAATGTCGGCTTCCGCGCCGCTTTCTATTTCAAAGGCCGCGCCGTGGGTAGGTTTGGCGTGCGCGTCTTGCAGGGTAATGTCCTGTGTGCCGCTCTCAACAGTGATACTGTGCTTGACCTTATCGCTGTCCTTGACAGCATCGCTGTGCGTAATCTTGTAACGGCCTCTGTAGGCAACCTCATTCCCGCCGCCCACGGAGTACCCGTTCTTTGTAATGACGATGTCGCCATTGTCAAGGTACAACGTCCTAATCTCGATTGCATGTCCGTCAGCATCATATTTTGTTGTGGTGCCGCCGATGATGATTGTGCAGTCCTTGTGGGTAAAAGGCGATGCGTCCGTCCCCAAACCGCTTTGCATGGTCACAGTGGCGCCGCCTGAAACGGCCAGAGAGCAGTTTTTGCCGCCGTTGTGGCCATTGCCGATATCCGCGTCTCCGTTCGGATCTGCTTTTGCCGTGACCGTGCCGCCGCTGATCGTGATGGTGCCGCCGGAGCCGTCCATTCCGCCGCCGATGCCCACGCCGCCTGCGCCTCCGTACGCCGTGACCGTGCCGCCGGTGATCTTGATGGTGCCGCCGGAGCCGCTATAGCCGCCGCCGATGCCCGCGGCGTTGGTGCCGCTGTGCGCCTCAACCGTGCCGCCGGAAATTTCGACCGTGCCGCAGCTTTGGTTATAATTTCCGCCGATGCCAGCGGCGTATAATAGTTGGCCGTAAGCCGTCAGAGAACCGGTTCCCGAGATACGCACCGCGCTGTCTGCGTTGACCGAAAGCCCGGCGCAGAAGTCGCTGCTGCCGCTTGAATCCAGCGAATTGCTGCCAACGAGCGTAATGTCGGCTTCCGCGCCGCTTTCTATTTCAAAGGCCGCGCCGTGGGCAGATTTTGCGTGCACGTCTTGAAGCGTAATGTCCTGCGTGCCGCTCTTGACAGTGATCGTGTGGCTGACATCACCGCTGCCGTTCTGCGTAATCACGTAGCCGCCGGTGCAGAGAACCTCATCCCCGCCGCCCACGGAGTACCCGTTCTCTGTAATGACAATATCGCCGCTGTCAAGGTACAGCGTGACGGGAGCGCCGTTCCGCATTGTCCCGCTGTCGTTTACCGCGGCGAACGCACCCGCCGTGTCCACCCCGAAAACGCTCAGGATCATCGTGAAACATAATAAGAAAGAAAGCGCTTTTTGACTGATTGAGTTACTGTTCATTCTTTTTCTCTCCTTGTATTATCAAGTTTTGTTCGCCTTCCGGCTAAAACACGCCGATCTGCCTGGTGGAGTCGCCCCTCGGCCGGATTCCCGTTTTCACGTCCACCCGTACGGACGCGTGGGTCAGGAGTTTGTTTTTATTGTCGTACACGTCGAACATGATATATGCCGTGCCGGGGCCGTTTCCGGTTGCGGTCTTGCCGCTTACCTTATCAGGTTTGTTTCATGCTTTTCTACCCGGTCGCAATTAGACTTTTCAGGGGTTTATTCATCCCGCATGTCGAACAGGATATTGTCCAGCGTGAAACCCAGCGGAAGATTAGGCGTGCCTCCGTCCCAAAAAATCCGTTTATCCTCGAAATGCACGTTTCTGAATTTTTCCGGAGATTTCAGGCTCTGAAAAAAAATCGTGTCGACTTTTTTCCTCATATCTAAAATAATTTTATCCCCATTGCTCAGAGCGATGGTTAAGGTATAATCGTCATGCGGGATGACTCCGATGATCCTGCTCATTTTACCGTCCCTTTCCGTCAAATTCTAATACCGGTATCCCGTATATCATACAATCGGAAGCCGGCATAGCAAATACCCCAAATGGGGTATTTTAAAACAGTAAAACAGCAAGCCCGAAAAGGTTCCGGACTTGCTGCGTAAGCTATTTGATTGAGAGGGGCTTATGAACCGACAGAATCGATCATCAAAAGCAATATCGAGGTGATCCTTCTGTTGCCGCCGGGCGGGGGCCTTTCGCCATTAGTCCCCGCCCGGCACAATATCGGGGGATAAGCCGGGATTCTCTCCACAGGAATACTCCCTTTTCCACTGTGCAAGCGCCGCGTCGGACATCTGTGTTTCACAGTGCGGCAGTTCGCAGCCGCCGCCGACGGACTGCAGCGTAATGGGGGCCGCGACGGTCGGACAGTCCCTTGTTTCAAGCAAAAGGCAGCCCTGCTGCACGATGTAGTTCACATGCGGCTGCAGGACGGCGTTAATAAACAAATTCTGATAAAAAACCGAATTCGGATTCGGAATTCCATTTTCCCCGTACATGCGGATCTCATCCCGGTTTGTATAAATTTTCCCACCGCAGGAGTATGCGTTGTAGTGGAAGGCCTCCGCGTGGAAAAGGCGGCCTTCCGAATCACGAATGGCGATGGATTCCAGAATGACGGGAGCTCCTTTCGAGGGGGCGTCCGATGTGGTCAGTTCCAAAAGGCCCTTTCGAACCCGGTAGTTTACTTTCGGCTGAAGGACGCCGTTGATAAAGAGATTGAAATAGGACACCTCACAGGGAGAGGGAATCCCCTGGGCTCCATACTCTTTTATTTCGTCTTCATCGGTGTATTTCTTTTTCACTCCGTCGGAAACGGCGTTGTACTGCCAATCGGAAACCTCCATGATTTGGCAGTCCACATTTCTCCATGTGGTAAATAAAATAATGACGGGCGCCCCTTTGGCAGGAACGTCCTGCGTTTTAAACGTCAGTTCTCCCCTTTTCAAAAGATAGGTTGGTTTTGGCTGCAGTACGCCGTTTACGAATACATCGTAATAGGAAACTTCTTCCGGGGAGAGGATTCCCTCCCCGCCGTATTTTTTCAGTTCGTCGCAGTCGCGGTAAGTCCGCCTGACGCCGTCGGAAACGGCGTTGTATTGGGAGAGCTCCGCGCGGAGCTCGACATTTTTATAACAGATACAGCATCCGCTGCAAAAGCGGACACTGTCAAAAATCCTGTTCGCACAGATGCAAACACGGTCGATTTCCCGCAGACGGGAATCTATCCGGGGGACGAGCAGGCTGCAGTCTTTCTTGGCGAAAACGACCGTTTCCATGCGAATCAGCAGCTTGACTCGCTCAAATCCGGGATTTTCCCTGCAGCCGCAGGGAAGCGCCCAGCAATGAAAGCTCTGCAGCTGAAAGGTGAAAAAACTCCTTTTGGGGGCAGAAACCTGGACGGACTGAACGATATAAAACGGAATCGGGACGGAAATTCTTTTTTCATCCAAATATACTGATACATAACCTTCTATTGCGACCGACAGGTTCTTTTGTTTTACCTTATTCCCCGAAAGAGGCAGCACCGTATAGAGAATGACGCCCGGATCGTATGGACTGACGACAGTTCCGTATCGGTCGGTCAACCGGCAGGTAATGAAAGGACAAAGATTTGACATGGCGTTCACCCCGGGCAATAATTCTTAGCCGCGATCCCTTTTATATTATTCCCCAGACGCATTCTGTGACACATTCTCGTGCCGCTCAGCGGATATTCACCAGGAGGTCGCTCCGCCGTCAACGCAGAGGTTTTGCCCCGTGATGTAACTGGACGCATCGCTGGCCAGAAACACGGCGGCTCCCATGAGTTCCTCCGGGCGGCCGAAACGCCCCAGCATGGTTTTTTCTCCGAGCGCGGTCATGAAATCCCGGTTCTCCTGAACATTCTGATGAGGAAACGGGCCGGGGGAGATGCAGTTTGCCAGGATACCCCGCCTGCCGTAATAGGCGGCAATGTATTTTGTCAGCTGAATCACAGCGGCCTTTCCGGCGCCGTAACAAGCAGGGCTGCCGATTCTGCTGTCGCCGCCGTATAGTTCGGGATTCGGCGCCATCACGCCGTACATGGACGCAATATTGATAATTTTCCCGTATTGCCGGTTCAGCATGTACGGCAGAACCTCACGGACACAGCGGAAAGCCCCGCCGGCCGTCCCCTGAATTCCCCGATCCCACAGTTCGTCGGTCATCGTTTCGACAGAGCCGAAAACGGACGAATACGCATTGTTGACCAAGGCGTCAATTTTTCCGAACCGCTCGCTGGCAGTGCGGAACAAAAGCCGGATGCTGTCGGTATCCAGAATATCGACGCGTTCCCCCAGCGCTGCGATCTTGTATTTCGCGGATAATTCCTCCGCCAGCGCCCGGCAGCGCGCGACATTCCTCGAAGCGACGACCAGCGAGGCGCCGTATTGCGCGAAAGCCTCGCAGAGCGGCCCGCCCAGGTAGCCGGCCCCGCCGACGACAACAATCGTCCTGCCCGTCAGATCAAAAAGACTGTTCAAAACAATTCGCCTCCGCGTCCGTTTTATCCCGTCCGTCCCGGAGAAGGTCAGATTTCTTCCCCAAGATAAGCAAGGATGTCATCAAGAAAAAAATTGTGAACTCCCCTGAAAAAATGCCCGTAAATTTTCCGCATGAAAAGGAGATCCTCTTCCGTGTCCACCGTAAACCGGATACGGCTGCGGTTTTTCCCGCAGTTATAAGCGCCGCGGCTTTCCTGCGAAGTATACATATACGGGGTGACATGCTCGCGCTCATAGGGCGTGATGGCCCTGCCGTTCGCTTCCTCCAGCAGCGAAGCCGTAAACACCTCCGCGCCGACGCCAAGCGGGAACCCCTCGGTACGGGCATAGCGGTACCCGCCCTTTTCAAAATATTTGACGGTTTCGTCGAGCACCTTTGGATCAAAAAGCGGATTGTCCGCGGTAACACGCACGATCGCATGGGACGGGTGCGCCCGGGAAGCCTGACAGAAACGGCTCAGGACGTCGGTCTCGCTCCCGCGGAAAACCTCCGCGCCGATTTCATGCAGATAAGCGGACAGGACGTCGTCCCTCGCGCCCGTAGGAATCGCCACGACGATCCCCCCCACCCTTTCCGACAGCCTGAGCCTTTCGATTACATGCCAGACGATCGGTTTGGAGCACAGATCGGCCATGACCTTTCCCGGCAGCCGGGACGAACCCATCCGCGCCTGTACGATCGCCAGATACGGCAGCACTGGCATCCCCTCACTTTCTCCAAAGGAACGGGGTGACCACCCGTTCGGGAACATCCTGAAATTCTGAAAAGATCAGCCGATATGCCTCCGGGTCCATCCCCTTTCGGGCGGCGCGGGCATATTCCTCAAGCTGCTTCACGCTGTCCGCGCCGAAAATCAGGTAATCGATGTATGGGTGCGCGGCGGCAAAGCCCGCCGCGCACTCCAGCGGCGAAAGAGACACTTCCCCGCACAGCTCCTGAAACTGCGCGACATAAGGCGCCGCAAAGCCCATGAAATCGGGGAGCCGTTCGGGCGGCATCGTCAAAAGCCCCTGCAGCAGCGAACTGCGCGCGAAAATCGTCATTCCGCGCTCCCTGGCCCTTCGAAAAAATCCGCTCCGGTCGAGTCGCCGGTCCAGAACGTTGTACGGCACCTCAATCACGTCAAGGCCGTCATAGGCAAGGGCTGCCTCCGCTTCCGCGGGGGCATATACCGACACCCCGACTCGGTTCACGGCCCCTCGGTATTTTTCCCCGATCAACGCTTCCACGGCGGGCGTGCGGAAAACATATTCCGCGTTATGAAACAAAAGGCCGTCCAGACGATCGCTCTTCAGCCTGTGCATACTTTGTTCGATGTTCTGTTCCAGGACGGCTTCGTATTTCTTTTCGGGAACGCCGTCCAGGACCCCCTGCCTCAGCTTGGTCACGACCCGGGCGGAATCCCGCGCGCCGCTTTTTGCAAGATAATCTCCCAGAAGAACCTCGGCGTCGCCATAGTCCGCCGCCGTATCGAACAGGGAAATCCCCAACTCCAGAGCGGCGTCCAGCAGCTTTCTCGCCTCTTTCGGATCAGGTTTGCCGTTTCCCTGAATGCCATAATCGGTTCCGAGCTGCGCCGTGCCCAGCGCCAGTTTCATCTTGCGTCATCCTCTCGTGATCCCTGTCATTTCCCGTCCGCCCAATGAGCCGTCCCATCTTCCTACAATATATTTTTTCCGCCCCAAATATATGCGAAACCCGATCCTCCCGAGTCATTACGGCGCACATTTTTTCCATAGAAACATAAATTGAGAAAGGATAAAATAAAACTTCGCTGTTGCTGCGGCGAAGCAAAGGGAAAAGCAGGTGTAGTATGCTGAATGGAAAAACGGTGCTGATCACCGGCGGAACCGGATCCTTTGGGAAGGCGTTTTCCAAGCGCGTATTAGAAAACTACGACCCTAAAAAGGTGATTATTTTTTCACGCGACGAGTTCAAGCAGTGGCAGATGAAAATGACGTTTGCAAAGCACCTTGATAAAATGCGCTTTTTCATCGGCGACGTCAGGGATAAGGAACGGCTTTACCGGGCTTTTGACGGGGTGGACTACGTGGTGCACGCGGCGGCGATGAAACAGGTTCCCGCGTGCGAATACAATCCGTTTGAAGCGGTAAAGACCAATGTTCTCGGGGCTTACAACGTGATCGACGCCGCGATCGACTCGAATGTTAAAAAAGTCGTCGCCCTGTCCACCGATAAGGCGGTCAACCCGGTAAACCTTTACGGCGGCACCAAGCTGGTTTCCGACAAACTGTTTATTTCCGCCAACGCTTACGCGGGCGCGAAAAAAACGGTTTTTTCCATTGTGCGCTACGGCAATGTCGCCGGAAGCAGGGGGTCCATTATTCCTTATTTCCGCTCCCTTGTCGAAAAGGGCTCGACTTCTCTGCCAATAACGGACCACAGCATGACACGGTTTTGGATCACGCTCGAGGAAGGCGTCGACCTTGTCCTGAAGGCGCTGAGCGAGTCCTATGGAGGAGAAACCTATATTTCAAAAATCCCCTCCTTCAAGGTTACGGACCTTGCTCAGGCGATCTGCCCCGGCTGCGAAATGCCGGAAGTCGGCATCCGGGAAGGCGAAAAGCTGCACGAGGTCATGATTACGAAAGAGGATTCTCTTACCACCTACGAATACGAAAAGCATTACGTCATCTATCCGCGCATGGACTGGTGCGACCCCGGCAAGTACAATCTGGACGGCGCCAAAAAGGTCCCGTATCGGTTTGAGTATTGTTCCGGCACCAATACGCAGTGGCTGAATGTAAGCCGGCTCCAGTCCTTGCTGACAAAGATCCCGTTTGAAAACGGCCATTCCGCCGATTGATTTTCGGCATCGGCTGTTGTATGGGGAGGTTCTGATACATCAAATGGAGAACAAAAACGCGGCTGCGCCGCTTGCCGTGAACGGAGGCAAACCGGTGCGCGATACTTTTCTGAGCTATGGCAGACAGTATATTGACGGGGACGATATCGCCGCCGTAACGCGGGTGCTGAAAAGCGATTTCCTAACCTGCGGCCCCATGATCGAGAAGGCCGAGCAAAAGTTATGCAAGGTGACGGGGGCCGCCTGCTGCGTAGCGGTGTCGAGCGGCACGGCGGCCCTGCACACGGCATGTCTCGCGGCCGGCATTGGAGCCGGAGATGAGGTCATCGTTCCCCCGATGACGTTTGCCGCCAGCGCAAATTGCGTGCTGTATTGCGGAGGAATTCCCGTGTTTGCCGACATCGACCCCCATTCCTGGAATCTTTCGCCGGAGGCGGCGGAGCAAAAGATTACGGACCGCACCAAGGCAATCATCGCGGTGGACTACATGGGGCAAGCGGCGGACCTCTACGCCCTTGGCGACTTGTGCCGAAAGCACAATCTGATTCTGATCGAAGACGCGGCGCATTCCATGGGCACGCGGTATGACAACCGAACGGTGGGCAGCATCGCCGACCTGACCGCTTTTAGCTTTCACCCGGTCAAAACCGTGACCGCCGGGGAGGGCGGAGCCGTCACGACCAACGACGATTCACTCTGCGAAAAGGCCCGGCTTTACGGGAAACACGGCATCACGCGCGAAAGAGAAAAATGGATCCGCAGAAATGAAAACGAATGTTATTACGAGCAGCAGGCTTTGGGTTACAACTATCGCATTACCGATCTGCAGGCGGCGCTTCTCTGCAGTCAACTGGATAAACTGGAGCGGTTTTCAAAAAGGAGAAAAGAACTAACTGCTTTTTACAACAAAGAATTCTCCCCGATGCCGGAAATCATTCTTCCGAAAGAAATCCCTTTATCGGACACGGTCCGGCATCTTTATGTCGTCCGCCTCGACACGGAAAAGCTGACAGCCGGCAGGGACGCCGTACTCAAGGCGCTTCGTGCCGAAAATATCGGCGCGGCCATCCATTATATCCCGGTCTATCTGATGCCGTATTACCAACGGCTTGGCTATCGGGAGGGACTCTGTCCGAATGCGGAGGAACACTACAGGGCCTCGCTGACCCTCCCTCTTTTTTACTCCATGACGGACCAGGATGCTGCCGACGTGGTATGCGCCGTAAAAAAAGTAATCGGCTTTTACAGAAAACCGGGATAGCGGGATTCCCTTCCCCACCGACTTTCGTGAGATTGGCAGGAGAAGACAGTATGACTTTCTATGAGAAACTCTGCGGCCGCGGACCTTACATCATTGCGGAAATGTCCTCGAACCACGCGGGAAGCCTTGAAAACGCCCTGAAAATCGTTCGGGCGGCCAAAGAAGCGGGGGCGGACGGGCTGAAACTGCAAACTTACACGGCCGACACCATGACGATTAACTGCAGCCGCGACTGCTTTCGAATCAAAGGCGGTCTTTGGGACGGCAGGCTGCTTTACGAGCTTTACAAGGAGGCCAGTACCCCGTGGGAATGGCATGGCGTGATCCGGGACGAATGCATGAAACTTGGGCTGGACTTTTTTTCTACGCCCTACGACCGCAGCGCCGTGGATTTTTTGGATGCGCTGAATGTTCCATGCTTTAAAATCGCGTCGTTTGAACTGGTGGATCTGCCGCTGATCGAGTATGCCGCCTCAAAGAGAAAGCCGCTCCTGCTGTCGTGCGGCATGGCCTCCTTAGAAGAAATCGGCGAGGCACAGCGGGCGGCGTACGGGCGCGGCAACCGTGAGGTCGTGCTGCTGAAATGCTGCAGCGAATATCCGGCGAGATACGGCGATATGAACCTTGCGGCCATCCCCGAACTGAGAAAAACCTTTTCGCTTCCCGTCGGCTTTTCGGACCATACGCCGGGAAGCATTGCAGACGTTGTCGCCGTTTCGCTGGGCGCCTGCGCGATCGAAAAGCATCTGTGCCTGAGCCGCGGCATCGACAGTGCGGACAAAGCCTTTTCCCTGGAACCCGGCGAATTCCGCAAAATGGTGAAAAACGTGAGGACGGCGGCGGAGATCATCGGCGGGAAGGCGGGCGGAACGTCCACCCTCGAAAAGGAAAGCATGCCGCTCCGGCGCTCCGTGTTCGCCGTGAAAAGCATCAGGGCCGGCGAGCTTCTCACCGAGGAGAATATCCGCGTGATCCGTCCCGGCTGCGGCATGAAGCCCAAATATTATTCCCACGCTCTTGGGAAACGCGCGCTGCGGGACATTGAAAGGGGTGAGCCGATTGAATTCGGACTCTTTGGCCCGGGATAAAAACGCCTGCTTCGAATCGGACCGGCTGCTTTACCGCGGCATTACCTGGGAAGACGCCGCCCAGATCGTGGCATGGCGCAGCAACGGGCAAATCATCCGCTTCTTTCGGTCGAAAATTCCACTCACGATGGAAACGCACTTGGCGTGGTTTGAAAAATACCGGGACGACGCGACAAGGTTTGATTTCATGGTTACCGAAAAAGCAAGCGGTCGAAAAACCGGGATTGCCGGCCTGCAGAATCTGTGCGGAGAATCGGTCGACGTTTCCTATTTCATCGATCCTCTATCGCAGGGCAGGGGCTTCGGCACCGAGGCAATCCGGGCGATAAGCGCCTATGCTTTTGAACATTTCAAGCTGAAAAAGCTCGAAGCCGTAATTCTTACAGGGAATTGCGCTTCGCAAAAGGCCGCGGAACAGGCAGGATTTCTTCTTTACAGCCAAACCTACCGGTTGGAAAAGCCGAGGAAGATTAATGATCGTGATTCGTGCGGGCGCTGACCCGGCAATCGGCACGCGACATGCGAATTGATTCCTTTCCAGCGCGGCAGGACTTTCTTCCATCGGCAATAGCATTGTCATGATCCGGCCGACCCGGACCCTTTTGCTCTGATTATAAAGATGAAGATAACGTGCCATGATTCCGGCTGAGAACGTAACACCTTGCGCCGTCGGCCGAATAGAATGCAGTAACGAAGCAGAATTTTCATAAAGAAACTGTGCCGAATGGGAGGAACTCAGATGGAACGGAGCGAAGAAGCGAAAATTCCGGAATTCCGCAGCCTAATCGCTGCTATACGGGAGGAAGCCGGTCCGCTGAAGGATGTGATCTTATCGAAGGCGGAAGAGGATGAGGAAAACAAAATCCTCAGTGATTTTGACAACGCGGTCCAAATCCAGGTTTTCGGAACGCTGGAACATTTAAAGGCCTATCAGCTAAACGGATGGAGGGAATTAGTCGATGGAGAAGACGACGGCGGAAACGGACCCAATGCAGCCAAAGCCTGAAAAGAAGCGTCTGCTGAAATTTTTGGAAGCGGCGGTCGGGCATTTCCGGGTCGGAGAGGACAACGAGGGCATGGACAGCTTTTTGAACGCCATGGAGGAGCTGGAGCACGCGGTCGAAACCGACCGGCTTTCGCGGGAGCCGCAGATTGACCTGAACCGCCTGCTGCTCCCCCTTCAAAGGCTGTATCTTTCCATGCGGAATCGGGATATTACCGGTCTTACCGATCTGCTGGAGGACACACTCATTCCCTTGACCAATGAATGGCGGAAGGGGGGCGGCGAAATATGAAAACAGCCAAACCGGACGAGACAAAAGAGATGTATGAAAAAAACCTTGCGCTGCTGTCGCCATGGCTGAAAGCCTCCATGTCTGAAATTTCTGACAGTGAGCTCCGGGAAAAAATAGAAGTCACCTACAATGAGGAGGGGTACCCCGTCTGCCGTTACCGGCAAGGGGACGTCAGCTTCCATATTACGAGCGAACATCCGATCCGGGAAGCGAAAACCTGGTATCAATCGATTGCGCCAGGAGGACCGGCCGAGGTGTTCCTTTACGGGACCGGATTTGGGTATGCGCTTTTCGAGCTGTTCGCCCACAAAGAGCCCCACACGCTTGTGGTCGTGTTTGAACAGGACCGCTATTTGTTCAAGGCTATGCTGTATTATTTCGACCTGTCTCAACTGATTCAGGAAAACAAGATCGTATTTCTCATCGGGGACAGCTCTTACTTTAGAGAGGCGTTTCAGGAGCTATTCTACAATATGCTCTTTTTCGGCGTCACGCATCCGGCCGTTGTGCTTTCCTTACCCGCCGTGCGGAACTTTAAAACGGAGTATCTTGAAATCCACCGGTATCTTTTTCGGGATCTGTGTTTTCTGTCATCCCTGCTCGGAAACAGTCATCAGGACAACATGACCGGCCTGAGGAACATGCTGGCCAACGTCCGGGAGATTCTGGAAAACCCGTACCCGAGCTGCCTGAAGGAAAAATACAGGAACGTTCCGGCATTCATCATTTCCAACGGCCCGTCGCTGGACCGAAGCATCCAGAAGCTCAAAGGGATTCACGGCAAGGCCCTGATCCTCTGCGTGGAGTCGGCCATTGTTCCGCTCACCAAAAGCGGAATCACTCCGGATATTCTGGCAATCGTCGAACGGACAAAATACACCTATCTGTACCATTTTAAAGACCGGAATTATTCCCCCGACATTGCCCTCCTTGCGCTCGCGGTAACTGACCCGAGAGTCTTTCGCTCTTTTGCCGGAGAAAAAATCCCCATCCTCCGCAAGGGGGAAGACTTGAACCGTTGGTTCAACCAAAACCTGGGCGACGGGAGCGAGTTGGACGCGGGTGCAAACGTATCACATTTTGCGACGTGCATAGCAATGTACCTAGGCGCCGATCCCATCATATTTGTGGGGCAGGATTTCGCCTACGGACCGGACGGCCTCACGCACAGCAAAGACGCGGTCATTTCACAGGAAACCGGAAAGCAGGCAAGAGAACGGATTCATGCCATTCCCACGGTCTATGTGGAAGGAAACAGCGGAACTATGATTCCCTCCAACCGGCTTTGGGCGGATTTCCGGCTGGGCCTGGAGCACATCATCGAGGACCATCCGGAGCATCGTTTCTATAACGCCACGGACGGCGGCGCAAGAATCCACGGAGCCGACCGGGCTGAGCTCGGCGAACTGATCCGGCAATACTGCGTCGAGCCGATCCCGTCCCGGGTCGGCGAACTGATTTCGGAATACAAGGCGAACATCTCCATCGCGGAGCGCAGGACGCGGCTCGGCGGTTTCATCACCGACGTGGAACGCTACGCCGTTTTATTCCGCAATCTTGCTAAGGAAATGAATTTAAAAAAGCTGAAATGCGACAAGATGCTGCTGCTGTGCAGCAGGGAGAAAGAACAAGACCGCCGGACACTGGAGGAAGCCTATCAGGAAAATATCGACGCGTTTCATCAATTTGCGGAAAACGTCTTGTGCCGCACCTTTTTTCAACAGTTGAAATGCGCTTATTTTCACCTGCTGGACCGGTTGGGGACGGTCGATACGCCGGAAAAAACGGCGCAGGCATTTAGCCTTCAGAGCCGGTTTTACAATGATCTTCGTGTGGTCTGTCAGAGCCTTTCCGTCACTTTGGCAGAAGCGGCGGATTCCCTCCGTGCTTTTTCGGAAGAGCCGCGGGAAAAGGCGGTGTGAGCTATGGCTAAAGAAAAGCAGCTCAGTCTGTGCGTCATTACGAAAAATGATGAGGCGTTTCTTCCCGTTTGTCTGAACGACATGCAGGAAACCGCCGACGAAATTCTTGTGGCCGACCTCGGCTCCGTCGACCGAACGGTCGAGCTGGCGGAACGGGCGGGAGCAAAAGTATACCGGCCCGTGTGGGAAGACGATTTCAGTAAAATCAAGAATTTCTGCATGGAGCACGCAGCCGGAAAATGGGTGCTGTTCCTACAGGCAGACGAGGAAATTTCTGAGGATGGCCGTAAAAAGCTGAAGTTTCTTCTGAAGAACCCCAATGCGGAAGGCTATCTCTTTTCTATTGGCTGCGACCCGAAAGAACGCAATATCACTACCCACACACAGTTTCTCCGGCTGATCCGTAACCGGGAAGAATATCGCTTTTGCTGCCGCTCCTTTGAATGGATTCCGGATGAAGTCCTTTTCTCCATCTGTGATTCCCGTCTTTGCATTGCGCACCGCGGAGAAAAAGCAGTGGGATGGCAGTTGGAGGAACGGAAACGCCTTCTGGAAAAAGATCTGGAGGAACACCCGCAGGACAGCTACGTGAGGTATCTGGAAGGGATCGAATTCCTGAATCGCGAAAATTGCCGGGAAAGCGCCGCCTCTTTGGAACAGGCGCGCCAAACGATCGGCTGCGGGCGCTTTTACGGTCCGCAGCTGTACAAATGCCTGGGGGTTTCCCTGCTGTCCCTCGGACGGTATGAGGAGGCCGAGGAAATCCTTGGCGAAGGTCTCCGGCTTTATTTCTTTTACAGCGATCTGCTGATTCTGCGCGCGGAACTGTACCGCCGGCTTGGCCGGAACCGGGAAGCGCTGGAGGACTTGAAAATCTGTCTCGCTCTCAGGAAAGAAGCGGATGCCCGCATACCCGGGCCGGAAATCGAGACTTCCGTCATTCGGGAAATGATGGAAAAAATCAAAATCTGCTAACACTTAGCGTTAAAGTCGTCCTACCCTGTGTCACCGGGAAGAGATAACCGACATAAAATAAAGTAGCTTAATACGGATGCGCTGCTCCTGACGAATCGGGTGGCCGCAAGCCGCGTCAATAATCTTGCTGATTGAAATCAGAGTCGGTCCTTCCGTATTAGGATTCATACGGAAAGGAGAAAATAGTATGGCAATCAAATTATTTCAACTGGCATCCACATCCTCGTCCATTCTGGATACCAACTACTTTACTACGGTAACCGCGTCTACGCCTATCGCGGTAAACGCCTCGGCAACATGGTCGGCCGCAAGATGGTCCACGGGCAGCGGCGCAACTGCAACTGGATTTGCTTCGCCGGGAGTTGACGGTAAATACCAGATGTTTATCAACGGCGTATTGCAGCAAAGTACCAACGTCACGGTCGTTACCGATTCAAGTGTCCACTTTGTAAACAACGGTACCGCTACCTATACAATCGCATCCGGTACGCCCATCACTCTCACCCTTGGAAAACTCGGCTCTACAGGGAAAGTGGTTGTGCCGTAACCTCTGCCGTAAAAAGCACCTGACTGATTCAGTAAAAGGGCCTTCCGGTTTTTCCCCGGAAGGCCCCCGCCAAATTTGTAGAAAAATTGGGCATCTGAAAATTCATAATTTTCGGTTGGAAATTACGGGGCGAATGCCCTGCTTTTTTTATACTCATTGAAGGAGAAGACAGCGGCTGGAAGTCTCTGCGGTAAGACGCAGGACGAAGTCGAAGCGGAAGCCGACCGGGAAGAAGAACGCGGAAAGGAATTGAAAGTGCGCCCTAGTATAATTACACTAAGGGAATGGAACGGTACGAGAGGACAACCACTCCCCGCGCAACAGGCTCCCATAGACGCAGCCGGTCATAGCGTTTAAGCTGATACCAAACAGGAATATGA
>NZ_VWXL01000113.1 GCF_009746625.1 Caproicibacter fermentans | reverse complement strand
AAGGTAGCAGCCGTCTCTTTCTGTTACACCGCACATGGAGTTGAACCCGGCCGGGCGGTTCCATACGGAATCCGTCCAGATATACCGGTGGCTGTATTGATTTTGTTTCGCTTTTTTGCTTTCCAGAAACCACGGGTGCCGGTCGGAGGTATGTCCGGGAACCAAATCGAGCAAGATACGCATTCCGCGCTTATGCGCCTCCGTAAAGCACCGTATCATATCGTTGTTCGTACCGTAGCGGGGTGCGATTTTTTTATAGTCACAAACATCATATCCGGCATCCATAAAAGGAGAATCAAAGCAGGGATTGATCCAAATTGAATTGCAGCCAAGCGATTTTACGTAATCCAGCTTTTCGGTGATGCCGTTGATGTCCCCAATCCCGTCGCCGTTCGTGTCGTAAAAGCTTTGCGGATATATTTCATAAAACACTGCGTCGTTAAGCCATTTGGGCATCATAAGCCCTCCGTTCTGATTTTTTATCCTGTCTCTGTTTTCAGTCTTCCACCGCAATGCCGGCCGCAGACCACCAATCAAGTTGGATGCGCCGGCAAAAATCATTTTTGCTCCGGAAATCGGACATTTGATTATTGTACTTAATTTTTAATTCAAATGGAGTAGTAAAAAGAGAATCCGCCAAACGGATGTAAAAATCCCGATTCCGCGAGTTCCGTTTTTTCAGCGGAGACCCAGTCGATCGCTTTGCCAACCGGAAGAACAATGTTTTTGCCTTCTCCTGTGTTGTTTAATACGGTCAGAGCCTTTTCATCGCCATACCCCCGTTCCAGATAAAAGACCCCGTCGTCGGCCCACATTTTTATATTACCGTACTGAAGCGGTTTGCAGCTTTTGCGAAAGGAAATGATCTGTTGATAAAAGGCAAGTAAGTCTTTGTCCCAACGGTTCTCGTCCCAGTCAAAGGTACGCCTGCTGTCCGGGTCACCGTTGCCTTCCATGCCGATTTCCGTTCCATAATAGGTACAAGGTACGCCAATATAACTGAATAAAAACAGAATGGCCAGCATCAGTTTCTTTTTATCCCCCCGGCACCAGGTCAGGAAACGCATGGTATCATGGCTGTCCAAAAGGTTCAGCATGGAAAAATTGGCCTGATCCGAGTTCCACATCAGGCTGCCGGATAAATCCTCCGCAAATTCTTCCGCGCTGATTTCCCCTGATGCAAAAAATTGAATGCACGATTTTGTTACAGGGTAGTTCATCACCCCGTCGAATTGGTCGCCCATCAGCCATGGGTAAGAATTATGCCAGTTTTCGCCGATAATCACGGCTTCCGGATTGATCCCTTTAACCAGTTGGCGAAAATCCCGCCAGAACTGGTGGTCGATTTCATCGGAGACATCGAGGCGCCAGCCGTCGATCCCTGTTTCTTCCATCCAGTAAGCGACCGTATCAAAAAGATACTTTTTGAGCTGCGGATTTGATGTGTTGAGCTTCGGCATGTTGGGGCTTGTTCCAAAGCACCGGTATTTCGGTTCGCCGCCATGCTCAGGAAACTCAGTAAAATGGAACCAGCCGGCATATTGGGAATGACCGCCGTTTTTCAGAACGTCCTGAAACGGGGCAAAAAAGTAACCGCTGTGGTTGAATACCCCATCCAGAATTACGCGAATGCCATTTTCATGCGCCTGTTTTATGAGTTTACACAGCAGGTCTTTATCCCCGAAAGCGGGGTCGACCTTACGGTAATCGGTTGTATCATATTTATGGTTGCTGGGGGACTCAAAGATCGGAGTGAGGTACAGCCCGTTGATTCCAAGTTCTTTCAGGTAATCAAGTTTTTCAAGGATGCCCTGCAAATCACCGCCGAAAAAGCTTTTCGGCTTTGGAAGCTCGCCCCACGGGGAAACACTCCCGGGGTCATTGCCGGGGTCGCCATTGTAAAACCGTTCCACAAAGATCTGATAAAAAATTGCTTCATGAACCCAGGAGGGAACGGTGTGAACGTCGATCGGATTGATGAACGGGTACTGAAAATAATGAAAATAAGCATATTGATCGTTGAAAGCTTCGGTTACTCCGGATTCGGAATAAACGAGAGTCGCTTCGCCGTCGGAGATTAGAAAATAATAGCCCAGCCTCGGATCGTCCGTTGCATAGTTATACTGATAATAATCGAAGTAACGGTCGGTGGCGATTTTTTCCATTTGGAATTTTTGTTTTGTCATCCATGCGTGTTTTTTTGCAATTACTAACACTGCGGATTTGCAGTCGTCCTTTGCCGTGCGCAGGCGGATATGTAATTCATGATCGTTATAAGCAAAAGCATAGTTGCTTTTTGGGTTATGATAAAGTGC
>NZ_VWXL01000112.1 GCF_009746625.1 Caproicibacter fermentans | reverse complement strand
AAAGCTGGCGTTCAGACAGTACCGCCGGTGGACATTCCGGCGGTACTGTGACTGGCGCTCATGTAACCGGCGATATGGGTCATTTCCGACCGGCGTTTTGGGTCAAAAAAGTTCCGGCGTTGACAGTGAAACAGGAATTGCGTATACGCAGGACAAAAAGACCGGGTCAGTTATACGCAAAAAGTTCATTTACATTTCCAATAGACCTGTCACATTTAAGGAGAGATTTTTTATTTTGGGAGTTAAAGATTATAGAAAAAATTTCATAACATTAGAGAACCGCGGCAACATTATTGATGACATTAAGAAATATTCAAAACTGCCATTTCGTCCTTTGCCAACCAAAGACGTGTAGCGTGCGGGAGAAACCGGACTTGTTCCGGTTACTTTCCTTTTTTGTCAAGGCACTGCCTGGCTTGACGCTTACGTTATACTTGATCTAGTTAAACAAGAAGGGCTACTACAAAACTTTCATCTTGTAATAGCCTCTTCATTTGATTGAACAATACTCAACTTTTCTGGTTTTGCTTAACGAAAAAAGCTGAAACCATGTCAGTCACCAAAAATGGTATTACGTAGAAC
>NZ_VWXL01000111.1 GCF_009746625.1 Caproicibacter fermentans | reverse complement strand
CTTATGAATAAGTGCGGCTATGTCACTATTTTATCTGCAACACAGACTCTAAAATATGCTTTATGCCAGCAGTTTCGGGCATTTCAGGTCACGTTACGTGTTAGTCACTTTCAACTAAAGATTACATTTCTCCGATTTTATTTCCGTTTTCATACATATCATCTGCGGTTGAACCTTGCCCCTCACCGATATCATCAATCCATCCGAATCCCGGTACATAAATTTGGCCGTCCTTTTTTTCGCCGCCCTGCGCCTTACTTTCAGCAGCCGGTTTCTTTTCCGTATCCTCCGGTTTGTATTCCGGCGGCTTTGCTGGGTTTTTGGTGTCCGCATCCTTTGGCAGCTCAGGCTTTGCAGGAGCTTCCGGCTTTACCGGATCGGGCTGGAGTTTTTGCTCCGGCAGATCGGTTTGGGGCGGCAGTGTTTCCGAGCTTTCCGGCTCCGGTGTAGGCTGCGGGGAAACCACAACTTCTTTTTCCTTTGTGTTATTTTGTATATCAGGAGCCACATCCGAAGAACTGACCGGCTCCTGTGAAGAAGCATCCGGCCTTACGGGCTCCTTGGCAAACCGTATTCCGATGGCAATTACCAACGCTATGCAAATCACCGAAGCGCCCGCAATGGCGAGCCTCCTTTTGGTTTTATCACTCATATAAAAAGCCTCCTTTGAAGAAGTGTAAAATGTTACCTTTGTATTTCTCACCATACTACATATTTTTTCGGAAGTCCAGACGATTTCCCGAACAGTTAAAACACCTCGGTGTATCCCGCCTGAACCTTGAGTTTGATCTTCATGGGAGCCAGCTCCTTGCCGCCGAAATACACCGGCACCTCCAAAAGAATCACCGCATCCGCTTCAAAGCGCTGTGCGTTTTTAGGGGAGGACGGAGCCAGCGGCGCATTGCGGATAGTGACATCCAAGCCAGATAGCTTGTATTCCAAAGCATCCCCGGCATATTTCACATGGCTGCCTCCCACAGCTTCTGTGCCGAGAACACCATCCATGTAACCGTAAATATCACCGGTGTTCACACTGTAGGAAAAGGAAGATCCGTCCGGCTGATAGCCTCCGCTGTAGCCCTCCCGCACACCGTGATACACATCGGCATAGTTGTCGTTGACCGTCACGATGATAGCATCCTCCAAGGCCTCCTTTACGCCGGTGGCGATAATATTCAGCCTAAAAAACTCCATCACGCCACACAGGATAATGACAAGCGCCAGCGTAATGGCTACCACCAAGGGGAAGCCGTTCCCGGCCTTACTTTTAAGAACATTTTTTAGCTTGGTCATTTGTGGTACACCTCGCTTTTCCCGGAGGCCTCCGAACGCAGGGTGATAGGGAACGAACCGAACCCGCCGAACATCCCGATGTTCTTGTCCAAGGTCAGGGTGACGGTGATTTCCTGATTCAGCTGGATATTGCCGGTCTTTGACCATGAAATCCGGGGACTCAGCCCTGTCTGCTCGGTAAGAACCGCCGCACGGCGGCTGGTTTCGCTGCCAACCCTGCCGGAGATTTCCGCTTCCCGGCACAGCTCTGTGGCATAGGTGTCCAGCTGATGTTTGGCGATGAACACCGGCAGCACCTGCACCGCCAACGCAATAACCAGCATGGCGCAGAGGACGAGGACACACACATCAATGTAACCCTCGCCACGTTTGGATTTTAAGAGCTTCAGCATAGCTTCACCCCCTGTTCGGGCGAGGCGGAGTCCTGCTCCATCTGCGGAAAATCGCTTAGTATATGCCACACATTGTTGCTGTATTCGGAACTGACGACTTCCTGATTCAAAAGCTCATCAGCCGTCACCACCCTTGAAGGTTCTGAAACACCGGGATGTCCGGTCACGCTCTTTCCCGACAGCAGCTCCCTTGCTGCTTCCGGCGTTAAAAAGACAAACCCGCCCGGTGTCATCATATCAAAGGACGCCTGCGGATACTTGATTAACATTTCCTGTACAATCACAGTTTCACCTCCTTAAAACATCCCACTGAGGGACTTGATAATCTCATAAGCAATAATGGCCAGATAGGTAAAGAGAAAGCACATCAGCATGAGAAAGGAAAACATACGAATTTTCGGCGGTATTTTCTGCGCCTCACCCTTGAGCCTCTGCAGCTCCAGCTGCTTGAAGTCATGCGCCAGCATCTGAAAATACACCGTGCTGTCATCTCCACGCAGCACACCGATGAGGCCTCGCACAACATCCGACAGCATGGGCGAATTGAGCCTTGCCTCAAACCGGGTAAGGGCTGCCTCATAGCTGGAGGATCGCATATCCGCCGCCAGCATGGTCAGCTCCCCGGCAAAGGCTTCTCCGGCGTTTTTCTTGTAGTTTTCTATGATGGCCAGTACATCACGGGAGGCTTTCAGCTCCTGTTCGATGTTGGCAACGAAACGGGGCAGTTCCTTTTCCACCGATGCTCGCTTGGCAGACAGCTTTTCGTCTGCCTTTTTGGTTTCCTTGAAATACACCATAACCGCAAGGAACACCACCACCGGCACCAGCAAGGGAAACACAAAGCCTGCAGGGATCGCCATCAGCAAAATCACGCCGGATTTCACCAGCGCATAGGCCTGATAGACCTCTGGTTCCATGTTCATGCCGGTGGCTTTCAGCACATTTTTGAGCCGATGCCTGCGGTATTCGTCCATGCGAATGAGCTTTGCGAGCTTTACCGCCCATGTCATGAGGTAGGCTTCCATGCTCTTTGCCGCTTTTTTCTCCGACCTTGTGGTGTTCAGCATGGCCTTGGCGGTGCTGAGATACGGCAGGCGCAGCAGATCCAAAAGAAGAAAGAACAGCCCCGCTGCCAAAGTGACTCCGAATAAAAACAGTAATCCCATCGCCATCACCTCCTGTACTCAATGGGCTTAGTGAGCCGAAGCACGCAGGCCGTAGAGATAAAAATCAGAGCGGCGCTGATGGCCAGAATAATCTGACCCAGCGGCGTGTACATCAGCGTGTCATACCAGCTCTTGTTCAGGAGATACATGAGGGGAATGTTGCCGATCACGAAGATGACCATGATAATAAATTCCTTGCGGGGTTCAAAGACGAGGTATTCCAGCTCGCCGTTGACGATCCGCATATCACTGAGCTTGCTGACGATAGGAGTCAGGGTAACTTTCAGGCTGCGGTCATGTTGGCAGTCACACAGAGCATCGCACCATTCCCGGAACACCTCGTTGTCGATTTTGGTGCGCAGCATCTTGATGGCCTCCAGCACATCGGGATCAATGAGCCTCACCCGCAGGACAAAATCCTTGAACACCTGATGCACGGGTGGGTTCAGATAGTTGAGGTTTTCCTCCACAGCGGTGAGGATGTTTTCGCTTCTCAGGTAGGCTGTTGTGACAATGGAAAGCGCCGTTTCCAGCTCGGCGGCGATGTCTTTTTTGAAATGGCTGGCGGTGAGCTGCACATACCAAAAGGGCAGCATCATAAACCCCACAGCCATCACCGGAGCCAAGAAGAAATTGCCCATCACAATGGCGATAGCGGCACCGATGGCAAACAGCAGCAGAGAGCAGGCGCAAATCAGAGAGAAGCGATTGCTCCTGCCGGTCATGGCCAGCACCTCCTGCGCCATCTGGATTTGCCGCTTCAAAAATCCCGGCTTTTGGCGGCGCTGTGCGGCCTTGATTTCATCTCTAATGGATTTCTTTTCTCTGGTGAGAAAGGAAAACAGCCCATCGGTGAATTCCATCGGCTTTAAGCCGAGCAATAGAAAAAAGCCTGTAATCATACCAATACAGGCCAAGAGTTGAATGGTTGTCATACGTGACACCTCCGTTCTTCACTTGATTTGGACGCAGGCGGCAAACTTGCAATTTCACCGTCTGTTCCAGTGTGCGAATTGCCAGCGGCGGCTCGCCGCCCTCCTTTCTTCAGAAGATTGATGCGTTCCTGCGGCATTCCGTTTTCCAGCAGCCGTTTGCACAGGCTGTCGGAGATGGGATTCACCGTTACATGGTGTCCGGTAATGAAAAACTGGTTGTCCTCATAGCGGTTTTCGGTGATTTCGTACCGGAACAGGGTACGGTAATTTCGGCTGTTGTCCGGCAGGATTTCACACTCCATGATTTCCATGAGCCGCCGCTGCTTGTTTTCCAGCTGTTTGCAGAACACGACAATGGGATAGGCTTCTGTGACATAACCCATAAGGGTTTCATCCGACATATCCACGGCTCGCTTGCACAGGGAAACCATGCGGCGGTAGGTGGATTCGCAGGAATTGGAGTGGATGGTGGTGACCACCGCCACGCCGGTTCGGGCTACCTCCTGTGCGGCATTGGCTTCCTCGCCACGCATTTCGCCGACCACGATAATGTCGGGGTTGAAACGCAGGGAGATGTCCACAAGGTCGATCTGCTCAATGCGATACAGCTCGTTCTCGCTGTTTCGGGTGAGGGTATGCACTACGGAATTGGTAACCCTGCCGTCTTTTTCCCGGATGAGAGAAAGCTCCCGGCTGCCGTTTTCAATGGTAAAGATACGCTTGTTGTCAGGGATGGTGGTTAAGAGCCAACCTGCAACAGTGGTCTTGCCGCTGCTGGTAGCTCCGGCAATGCATACCGAAATGCCGTAGCGAATAAACTCAGAGAGCATATCCAGCATTTCTCCGGTTGCCGTGCCGCCGTCTATGAAGTCCTGTTTTTCCATATGATTGGGATTCACAATACGGATGGAGGCGGCAGCGCCGATATTGGCATCCACAATGGGGCTTTTCATGACGGCAATCCGGATATTTTCCGCAAGGGTACCCACCACCAGCGGAGATTGATCATCCAGAATCGTACCGGACACATGAAGCATCCGGCGCAGTACATTAATGCAGTGTTCGGGGCTGTCAAAGTGTTCCGTGAGCTTTTCGCAGCGCCCACCGGCATACTGGATTTCAATATCCCGCCAGCTGTTGATGTCGATTTCTTCGATTCCGTCCGCAAAGATGTACTTGGTGAGAAAGGAGTATTCAGCCATCTCCGTGAACATAGCATCCACCAGCTGCTGCTGTGTCATACCTTTGACCGCCACACGGCTGTCCTGAACAAACTTGGCAATGTAGCGCTTGATGTTGGCCTTGGCTTCAGCGGCATTGCCGTCCGACAACAGCTCGCTGTGCTGACCGGCGATATATTCCTGCACCTGCTGCAGCACACTGTGAAAATCCCCGGTTTCCTGCTCTGGAGTAAAGAATAGATTATGCCTGCTCATACGCCAAACACCTCCTTTGGCACACGCAGCTTTTGCGAAAGCTGCAAGGTTCGCTGCGCTCACGGTGTGCCTCAAAAGGGGGAACCATCCCCCTTTTGGGAACCCCCAGCTCTCCGAGGGAGATTTGGAAACAAAACACTTTTATACTCATACTCCAAATACCTCCCTTGATATTTTTTGAATTTCCTTGCGGAAGCCTCTGCTGTCTTTCAGGGACAAATCGGCGAACAGGTTTCCGGCCAGCACCTGAGCCTCCAGCTCCGGGGAGTGCGGCAGGGTAAACACAGCGCTGCCCAGCACCTGCTCCATGTTCTGGCTGGCTTCGTTGGACTTCACATTGCTAACCGCCTTGTACAGCTTTTCAGAGTCAAAGCCTGCCATCCGCAAATATTCCTGCTGGCTGGACAGATAGCTGACTGATTTCAGGTCGCAGTTTATGAGACGCAGCACCGCATCGGATTCCAGAATAGAGATGGTGGACAACTCGTCAAAATAGATGGCGCTGCCGCAGTCGATGATGATATGGCTGTCCATATCACGCAGCACGCCCATCAGCTCTCGCAGTAACTTTTCGTTCACCGGAGGATAGCAGTTTTCGTTTTCTCCCTTTTGCAGGCCGATGACTGCCAGATGGCTCATGCGCTTATGGGTGTTGCAGTTGTTTTTCACCAAGGACTCCGTGATGGAATTGGCAGCCAGAATGCTGCGGAGGGAATGATCCCCCTCCAGCTCACCGGACGGACAAATGCAGGGAAGCATGGGCGTAGTGCAGTCGCAGAGTAGCAGCACCACATTCTTTTTTCTGTCTGCCAGATATTTGGCCAGCTTGACCGCCACAGTGGTCTTGCCGCAGCCGGGGCTGCCCCAAACCGCCAGCACCTGTGCGATATTTTCCGGTTCTATCTCCGGAGGCTCTATATTTTCTTTGCGGCTGAACAGGCCGCCTTTTTTGAAGTTCAGCATTTACTCAGCCCCGCTTTCTGCCTGTGTATTCGCAGGGGATTCCGGTTGAGTGCTATCCTCGCTTTCCTGAGATTCCGCTTCCTCCGGGTACAGCTGGGAAAGCACCAAGTCCTGCGCCGCGGTAAACTTCACCGTATTTTTCTTATCACCACGGTAAACGAGGGACACATGAAGGGTACCGTCCGCTTCCAGCTCCGCAAGGATTTTGCTCTGCTCCGGTGTAACCAGCAGGGTAACGGTGGCAGGCAGCTCCTTTTCATCCTCAGCTTCGGCTTCTTTCTGCTCTCCTGTGTTTGCATCGTAACCGCTGCCTGCAGTGACGGCAATCACTTCTACATATTGCAGCTCCGGCGGGATCACCGTCATGCCCTGTTTCTTGTAGTCCGGGGCGACGATGGACACGATATCCCCGGAAATCAGCTTGCCCGACAATCCTGCTGCAAAGCTCTTGACCGATACGGAAATGGCCTGCTTTTCGCCGGTCAGGTTGTAGAGATAGGCGTTCTCCGCAGCAGGAGCATCGGCTATTTTGGAGGCGATGATGTAATCTCCCGGCGCTAAATCGGCGGAGGCAAATTTTCCGGTGACGGTATCCATCTGCCTGACAACATCCTCCGGCAGATTGTAACCGCCCACCTCATCGGTCTGCACCATGTCCTTGGTGATGGCCTCTCCGATTTTGATGGGCTTGATCACCCGCACAATCTCGGTTTTCTGGCTGATGCTTTGGTTGAACAGCGGCGTAATCGCAAAGCAGATTAGAAGCGACAGTACGATGCAGATCACGCCGATAACCGTTCTATTCTTAAAAAAGCTCATAGCTTAAGTCCTCCTTTGATTGATAAAAGATGATTACTGCACAGCACATTTTCTGATCTTATATCTGCGGATAACGTGTGGAATGCCGACAGCCACAGCTGCAAGCGGCAGCACCACACACAACAGTTTCAAAACAGTTCGCTTATTTTGATTTCTCATACCATCCATCCTTTCACGAAATGAAATAGGCAAGCAGACAGCCCGCCGATAAAAAGGGCGCAAGGGGGAAGGCTTTTTTCGCTTCCCGCCTTTGCACCCTGCAGACAATCCGATATATGCCCACATAGGTGAGCAGCAGACTGAGTCCGGACATCGCCGCAAGCAGTCCTTGGGGCAGCCCCAACACCAAACCGCAGGCCGCCATCAGCTTGATGTCGCCGCCGCCCATGCCGCCGAAGAACACGGCGGCCAGCAGAAACGGCAGGGCGATAAAAATACCAAGCAGCTTAACCGGCGCAAATCCGATTATGGAAATGAACGCAATCCCAAGACAGAGCCAGTTTGGAACAATGCGTTTTGTCAAGTCCGTTACCGATGCCGCACACAGCAGTAGGGCAAAAATGACCGCCTGCACAGCGGCCAGCTTATCCGGCATAGTTGAACATATCCTTAATGCGCTGAACGAGGGTAGGCAGCACGGTTTTGTCAAAGAGCATATACAGACCGGCCAGTACCAAAGCCCCGATGACCACGGCCATCAAAATCTTAATTGCGGTATCCACAAATCCCTCGGCGTGGTTGTTGGTGAGCGCCATTCTTGCTTTGATTGCCAGCATATTTGCCTTATGGGTTACCTTGCTTATCATTTTTTTCATGGTGTTTTACCTCCAAATTTTTTATTGTAGTTGCGTTACATCCCGCCCATCTGCATGGGCGGCTGGGACTGTTCCGGTGCAGCTTCCTGCGGCTGTACCGGCGCTTGGTTCATGGCTACGGCTTGCTGGTAGCTGTCCAGCACGGTCTTATGGAGCTGTTCCCGGAACTCCTTGGTCACGGGGAAGCAGATTTCCTTGTAGCCGTTTTCCGTTTTGCGGCTGGGCATGGAAACGAAGAGACCGTCACGGCCTCCCTCCACCACCTTGATGCCCCGGATACCGAGGCAGCCGTCCACCGTTGCCGAAGCGTAGGCACGAATGCCGCCGCTGGCTCCGGGCGGGTACATGGAATTAATTTTTACGTCTACATGAGGCATGATATTTTCCTCCTAAAATGAAATAAGCAGCTCATCAGAGCTGCATGGTTTGTGTCTGCGCCGGTGGCGCAAAGCCGATTTTCTGAAAGCCAAAGCGGTCGCAGTAGTAGAAGCTGCTGCTGTTTTCATCGTACAGCTCCAGCACATCCGACATGGACAGGGAATGCCCCACATAGCCGAGAGGATGGGCGGTGTTGAATTTGGTGTACAGCGCCTCCAGATCGTTGGTTTCCACCTCGCCGTCATAGACCGTTTGGTAATCGGACATTTGCGGTTCTCCGAATGATTTGCCGAAATCTTCAAGGCTGATGAAGCGCATCCGGATATCCGATTCCGGCTTTAACTGCCACACACGGCAGCTTTTCAGCAGGGTGAGTTCTTGGGTATCTCTCTGACCGTTCACAAGGCGGTCGTATATGCCGTTCGTCCATTTCACCTCGCCGATATCTTTTTGGCGGCTGAGAAAGGCTTTCAGTTCCTCCGACTCGAAGAGAGGATCAACCACCGCTTTGCCGCCGCTGACATAACCGGCAGGGTTGCCGTAGTACAGAATGATATCTTTTTCCATTCGGATATTTCGCATGAGCTTACCTCCTTTACGTCATAGTCATGCCTCCGTTCCGCGGATTGCGAAAGGCTTCCATTGCTTCCTCCGTGGGATGGAGGAGCCTGCCGTTTTCCATTTCCAGCACACAGAAGTCATCCCGGTCGCAGAGCATGATGCGGTGCTGGTAGGGCTTCTGCATTTCCACATATTCCAGCGCTTCCTGCTCGGTGCAAAGCCACACACCGGAGGCATATCGGCCATCGGCGAGAAAGCTGTAGCCGCTGTATTTCGGCTCATGATTCTTTAAATCCATTGCTCCCACCGGCCTGATTTGGGAGAGCTGCAGCTTGGCGCTGTCCGGCAGATGCTCCGGCTTCAGGATGCCGATGACCTCGCTGCGTTTTTTCAGGGCAAACTCCCCGGTACGCAGAGATACCAAAAAGACAGCGGAGCCACTTGGATTGACACCGGCTCCATTTCCGCAGAGGCAGAAGTACAACTGTCTTTCCGGAGTATCCTGATCCAATACGACAACTTTCCCCTGAATACTGCAGGCTAAGCCCGTTGCCGAACAGTCTGATTCCGTATATATCGATTTTCGCTCCATCCATCAGCCCTCCTTTTTCTGCTGCAGCAGGGCGGTCAGGTCGGAAATGAGGGAGAGTCTCGTATTGTCCGGCATGGTCTTAAACGCTGCACGGACATAGGCCTCCACCGCCTCCGGGGACTGGTCGCCGATTTCGATGATATCCACCTTTTGGACGCTGACTCTGCCATTGGCAAGTTCAAGCCGCACAATGTCGCCGTAATCCATGCCGCTGGCGGTGCGCAGCTCCTTGGGAATCAGCACCCGGCCTTTGCCGTCCATTAGCTTGTAGATGGGTCTATTCTTCATCTTCCGCACCTCCCTCCAACACACAACGGATGGTGTCATGGCTCACGCCAATACTGTCGAACAGCTCCATGAGCTGGGGCGGCAGCTGCTTCACGGGATCGGCACTTTCGATGATGATGGCACCGTCCTCGCAGCGGATATCCAGATCGTCATCCAACGGAATCCCCGCCGCCTCCAAAAGTGCATGAGGCACCGATAGCTCTGCGGATTCCGGTGCTTCCACCGGCTCATTCACATGGTCGATGCCGTCCTTGGTGAGAAAGAATTCCCCATAGCTGTTGATCTGTTTCACCGGATGATGAGACAGATACGCCAGATGCACGGTATCACCGGCAGTGACGCACATGGTGTCCAGTACACCGGGTGGCAGGATGATGCTGCCGTTATCGGCAATTTGGCCTTTCGTTTCAATGATTTTCATAGTGCAAACCTCCCTTTTACATCCCCATCTGCGGGGCATTGATTTGTTGTTCCTCTGCCGATTTCAGCTCCGACACAAAGGTGCGAAGCTCATCCCCGGTCAGAGAGATGTTGGCGATCTCCATTTCTTTGAGGAAATATGCGGCCTGCTTGTACTCGCCAGCCAGCTTCTGCATTCCCTTGGCATTGTGGTAGCCGCTGCTGATGCGGGTATAGCCCTTGAAAATGCAATCATAGCCGCCTGTTTTCTCATTTTGCTGCACGGTCAGATACAGCCCCACATTGGCTTTATCCCCGCAGCGCAGATACAGGTCATCGTGAACATTGCCCACCACAAACTGATAGGCACCGCTGCTTTCTTCTTCAATCAGGGCTTTTGCCCATCGGATTTTTTCAAGTCCGGTCATTCTTCGTATTCACCTCCAAAATCAAATATATTTAATTGGAACGTATCCTTTTCCCGCTCCTTGGGATCGTAGTTGGTAATAATCACCTCCGGGTATTCGCAGCCGCCCTCATACCGCTGCGCCAGATTGCTCAGGCGGGTGACCGGGGTGATGGTGTACTCCTGATACAGCTCCCGGATAAATTCGCAGTCGTTATAGCTGACCATCCATTTGCCCCTGCAGCCTGCCAGCGCATTCCGGAGCCGCTGATGGTCGGTTTTGAGGAACTCCACCGCATAGTGACCCTCGGTCATGTAATACGGCGGATCGCAATAAAAAAAGGCATCGTCCCGGTCGTACTGCCGGATCAATGCCTCGAAGTCTTTATTTTCCACAACCGTATTAGCAAGCCGCCTTGATGCCTCCCATATCACGGCGAACACCTTTCGGATGTCAAAGGGCTGACAGCCGTAGGAGGTGCAGCCGCTGCCATAGCTGTAACGGATGAGCTTGAAGAAGGCGGCAGCCCTCCACACATCGCTTGGCTCAGCCTGCTCCAGCAGGATAGCTCTCAATTCCTCAAACTCAGGCGGCGGGAGGTTCTGCTGCGCCAGTTCCAGTTCTTCTTTCAGATATTCCGTATCGAATTCATCCTTTTCAAAGAAGCGGCGCAGGACATTAAATTCATGGCGGGAGTTGAGTGGCAGGAAGCCCAGCTGCTTGAGAAATGCCAGTGTTCTGTTTTTCACACAGTAGAACAGGTTGGTCAGGTTACCATTAAAGTCATTGTAGACCTCCATTCCTTTGCAGTCCGGCGGTCTGCCGAATAAAACCCAACCCCCGCCGCCAAAGACTTCAATGTATCTGCCGAAGTCCTTGGGGAAGAGCCGGTATATGATATTGCGGAGGGCTTTCTTGCCGCCCACCCAGCTGATAAAGCTATTGATATTCCATCACCTCCCTCTGGAAAGAAAAAGAGTCCATGCTCACTACATTTTCAGTGACATCGACTCGTCTGGATTATGGTACTCATATTCGCCGGTTTTCTCGTTGTACAGGTAGCCCTCATCGGCCAGATCCACATCGTGAACCTCAGCCGCCATCTCCATCGCTTCCTTGGAGCCACCGGGAGGGATGTCGCAGAACATTTCTTCACCATCTTCGTACTCCAAATGCCCGACATTATATCCGAAGTCCTCGTCAGCCCATTTGTGTTCAAAGGATAGATCAGGATATTTTGCTGCCAGTGCAGCAATGACACTTTCCGGACGGCTCCATGCGGTCTGGAACTCGATATGCTCACCGTCAAAATCCTGCGGGGTATATGCGCCATCGTAGCCATAGCTGTTCCACTTGGTTCCCCAATTGGAAATCGACCAGTCGTACCAGTTTTCTTTGCCGTACTTCTCACGTTCGGCCATACCAAGGTTGCCACGGAAGATATGCGCAGGCATCGGAATGACCTTGTTGAAGTCAATGCTGCCGAGGCCGATCTTATCATCTTTGATATCCTCGAACATCGCCTTGACCTTTTCCGGATCGCCGGATACTCTTACAATATTGGTTACATGATTTGGCATTACTGCATTCCTCCCATCGTCATGCCGAAGCCGAAGGACTGGCAGGCTTTCAGCTCATCCTCCGGCTTGATAAAGAAGCGGTCGCTGCTATCCCAAAAGCTGAGATACAGCTCACCGTCATCTACCTTGATTTCCCTTTGTTCCAGCCCCTCGCCCCAACCGTCAGAAAATTGTGAAGAAAGCCATTCTGTCAACTCCACAAGCTCTGGAGCAGAAAGCGAACCGTGAGTTTGCACCTCGGTCACACACCACAGCTCACCGTTCCATTCCTCTACTGAGGGATTGATGCTGTACACCTTTTGGCTGAGATCATCATCAAGGTAAACGGCGAGGCCACGCTCACCCTCGCTGGTCAGCTTTTCTTTCTGAATGAGGGCAAGGATTTTGTCCTCATATTCTAAAATCTCACCGGCCGATAAATCCTCCCGATAATCGTCAAGATCGCCCCATTCGTTTTTTCTGTAGATATGGGGGAAGAGGGGGCTGAAGAGCCGCAGGGGTTGCAGTTCATTTTTCATGGTGCATCCATCCTTTCATTTTGTTTTTGAGCAACAAAAAAAGCGGCTGTGTTTTCAGTTACGAAGAACACAGCCGCTTCAAAATTGCCCTGTAGGGTATTGGCTTTATTAAATTGTTTACCGGACTGATTCCGGCCAAAAATGAGAAACACCCCGCTTTCTTGTTAAAAAGCGAGGTGCATCTATGAAAAACGAGGGTCTTGAATTTTTCATTCAAAACCCTCGTCAGGCCGCATAAACACTGGCTTTTTCAGCCCTGTATCTATTTTGACCTAATCTTCTGGTCGAGGTGACAGGACTTGAACCTGCGACATCCTGCTCCCAAAGCAGGCGCGCTACCAACTGCGCTACACCTCGAAAATAATACAGCTTTCCTATTATAAGAGAAATAGTATGCAATGTCAAGAAAACTGCACCGGAATAGAATCAGGAATTTATAATTT
Organism: Caproicibacter fermentans; assembly: GCF_009746625.1. Lineage (GTDB taxonomy): Bacteria > Bacillota > Clostridia > Oscillospirales > Acutalibacteraceae > Caproicibacter > Caproicibacter fermentans. Next base: position 1,674 of record NZ_VWXL01000111.1, on the reverse strand, counting down.
TTTTAATGGTATTTGTGTTATAATGAATCATAAAAGGATTTGAAAGGACGGGAGAGAAAATTGAAACTCGGAAGATTTGATCGAAAATTAACTGCGGCTCTGCTTGCCTTTGCTTTGTCGATTCAACTTAGCGGGTGCGCGGGTTCGAATCTATTATCGGCCGCCGATCCTTCGTCGTCCCCGGCGCCGCTGTCATCCGCCGCATCCGCCGACTCCCAGCAGGAGAAGCCGAGATTGCCCGCGGTCTCTTCCTCTGTTTCAAAGCCGTCCTCTTCCGTCTCTTCTGCGGTTCAGTCTTCGGCCCCGCGAAAGGCAAAATCGGAATCGGAGGTCCAGACTCCCCAAAAAGTTCCGGAATCAAAAGCTTCGCAGACGGTGAAACGGCTGAGTATACAAAATGCCGCGTCAAACGGTTTTACCGCGGTATCTCAAAGCGGCGGGTATCAGGCGCTGAAGACGGAATCGGAAAGAACCCTCTACAAATTAATCGAAAACAGCGTATATCAGGTTGCGGTTTCAAAAACCTATCAAAATTACGCCCCGACCGGTCAGATTTCAATTCCCGGGAAGCTGACGGAAGCGGAAATTCGCCTGACAACGACAGCCTATCTGGATGACCATCCTCAGGTTTTCTGGGTCGCGAACGCTTATTCTTACGGATACCGGAACGACCAGACGATTTTGCAGCTTTATTCGGAGCTGACGCAGAGCGAGTGCAGCGCGGCTGTTCTGGCTTTTAACGGAAAGGTGCAGTCCATCCTCCAGTCTATGCCGTCCGGGCTCGGCGAGTTCGACCGCGAGGAATATTTATTTGATTACATAACGAAGGCCTGTTCTTACGATGATTCCGCCGTTACAAATAAGAATTGGAAATCCTATACGGCATACGGGGCGTTGATCGACGGAAAAGCGGTGTGCGAAGGATACTCCAGGGCGATGCTGCTGCTCGGCGGATACGCGGGCCTTTCCGGCGTGCTGATCCGCGGGACAGGCGAGGGAGTCGCCCACATGTGGAACGGTTTTAAGATTGACGGTAATTGGTATCACGTTGACCTAACCTGGTGCGACAATACAAATACGGTATATAACTACTTTAATATAGATGATAAGACGCTGAAGCTGACGCATGTCATCGCACCGGTCGCTTCGTCGCTGACGGAAGCGCAAATCTGCAGCGCCAACGCGGTCTACAATATGACGCTCCCGGTCTGCGGCTCCACGCAGGACAACTATTTCAGAAAAAAAGGAATCGTCATTTCCACTCTGGACGGATCTGAAGACGACGCGGTCGTTTCATCCGTTGCGGCGCAGATGAAGCAGAAAAAAACAACGATTGCTTTTTTGGTTACCGCCGCCGGCTACGATGCGACGATTAAGGGCCTTACCACGGCGAAACCGTATAAAATGGCAGCCTATTTGCAGGAAGCAGCTTCCGCGGCGGGCGTGACTTTGAACCTAAAAAATGTTTCTTATGTGACAGATCAGGCTGACTTGGGGCTGAATGTCTTTGTTTCCTATCGGTAATGATATAATTTGAGGCAAAAACAGAAAACCCAAAAAAAATGAAAAAAAGGGTTGACAATAGGGGTGGGTTTTGGTATTATAGTGAAGCGCCTTACGGAAAGGGCGCTGCGGAAGAGGGTCTGCAAGGGCCGGAAAACCGCATGGGACCTT
>NZ_VWXL01000110.1 GCF_009746625.1 Caproicibacter fermentans | reverse complement strand
ACGTAATTTCCTCGGAATAGCCGATGCGGCGTTCAACTGGACGCCTGCTTTGCTATACTCTTTCTGGACCATCTGTTTTTTACCACCATCCTCATTTCAGGCTTGACTTTTAATAGTTAATCTTTCATAAAACATTGATTTCAAGGTATTTTGCAGTTGTCCGCCGTTCTCTGCCTTTTCAGCGGTTGTTGTGCGCTTGTTCAGCCAGGCATACCAATCGTCACGCAGAGTTTTCTGTGGCGCCGAAAGCCTATTCAATTCTTCTCCTTCCGCAGTACGTATCGCGATGACACGTGCAAGCTGGCTTTCCGCCGGAAGGTTTGTCAGCAGCACGCTGAATTCTTTCCAGCTCATGCGAATTTCAGGAAGTCTGAGACGAAGACCGTAAGCTGCGGCGAACGACGCACAGATTAAGTCATAATCGTATTCCGGATCAAATCCGTTATTTCTTGCCGCGGCTGCCGGTGCGAAAGGAGGGCTTTTTCTCTGTGTCAAGCTGTCCCTCCAATTCTTCCGGCTTTTTTCCGGTCATTGCCGCCATTACGGCAATTTCAAGCTTTTGAAGAACAGAAAACGGCATGGAGTGCGATAAGATTTCATCCGCGGCCGTTTCTCCTCCGATCAGCGAAAAGGCGAGAAATTGATGAATGGAGTCCGCGTCTCCTTTTAAATCAGAGGCAAAACGCTGCATGCTCAGGACCTTTTTAAAATCGCTGTCCACTTCGTAGGATTTTCCGAAAATGGTAACGCAGGGACGCATTTCATCCAGGTATTCATCGAGGTTGATGTTCATTCAGGTTCATCCTTTCATCAGTTGTCCGGGCTGTCAAAAGCCCGGACGGTCTTCGGCACAATTTGTTCCTGCCGCGCTGCGTTACGCCTGCGCAGCTTCCTGATACTCCGGTTTTCCGTCGACGGTATAAGTCCATTCCATCGAATCCATATCGGTGGAAGCGCCGCCGAACGAAGATGTGATGTCAACCAGCCCGTCGCAGACAAGCGCATCGCCGTTGGGAAACGTGATTTTTAGAACAGCCGCGCAGTCGCTTCCGGTGGAAAGCAGCTTGTTTGCAACAAAGTCGTTGCCGGCATCGCCGTAGCAGCGTTTTCCCTTAAAAGTCAGTGAGAGCGTTTTCCCTGTTACCATGTTGCGGGCCCAGCCCTTTAGCTCCATCGGGCTCCATGCTTTTGTCGTTCCTTTCAGCTTCATTTCCATACTTTCCACATTGGAGATCGTGCTGAACTGCGGTTCCCCCGTCTTTACGGACGCGCCGATTTCAATTTTGTAGTCGCTGACTGAATAAACCATCTTTTTTCCTGCCTTTCAAATTTTTAGTTGCAGAAAGCGACTGCGATATCATTGATCTGCGTATGCTGCGCGGGTTGTGATCCGCAGCGCCTCCCTGCAACTACCCCTTCCGTCTGTTGAAAATTTGTCCCATTAAGGCTAAAATTCAAAAATTAATTTTATTTTCGTTCATAGGTAACCCCTGAAAAATCAAAATTGTTTTGGCGTATAAACAAAAGAAAATCGCCCAGCCGACAAGAAGTCCGCTGGGCGATTATTTTTATTCGGGTTCACCCCGTATTTTACATACGGGGATAAAATGGGGTCCGTATTTGAAAAGCGGAACGCCTAAAATCAGGCGTTCCGCTTTTCATTCCGGAATCTCCGGCCTGCCGTAACACGACACGGCCATTTTATATTCTGGTGATTAAAAACATCAACAGGAAATACGCCAAAATTCCGACCGCGATCCATGGTAGAATCAGCTGGAACATCGCGATAATCATGGCAAGAATATCCTTGCCTTCAAAATCGGGCCTGTTTTCTCCCGTTCCCTTTCCGGCGGACTTCTCCGCCGGCTCGCTTCGGTTCTGCTGCTCCTTTTGCCCGGCTTTGCGCTTTTCTTCCTGCCTGAGCTCCTCTTCCAGAAGGTCGGGCCTCGGGCCCTGCCCAAGCTTTAAAAAGTTCACAGGTTTCATTTCGCGAAATGGCAGGCGACATAGTGTTCCTTGCCCAAATCGATAAAAGGCGGAACTTCTTTTTCGCATTTTTCGCAGGCCATCGGGCAGCGCGTGCGGAATTTGCACCCGGACGGCGGATTGGCCGGGGAGGGAATGTCTCCCTTCAAAATAATCCGCTCGCGTTTTCTGGTCGGGTCCGGCAGCGGAATCGCGGATAAAAGCGCCTGCGTGTAAGGATGGGAAGGGTGCGCGTAAAGGTCTTCCTTCGCCGCCGTTTCCACAATATTTCCAAGGTACATGACCGCAATCCGGTCGCTGATATACTCGACGACCGACAGATCATGGGAAATGAAAATATACGAGAGCTTTTTTTCCTTTTGCAGCTCGCAAAGCAAATTGATGATCTGCGACTGAATGGAAACATCCAGCGCGGAAACCGGCTCGTCACAGATGATGAAGGACGGATCCAGCGCAAGGCTGCGCGCGATGCCGATTCTCTGGCGCTGCCCTCCGGAAAATTCGTGAGGATAGCGGTTGATATAATAGGACGGCAAACCACACAGATCCATCGTCTCTTTCACTTTCTGCCGCATGCCGCTGCGGTTTGTGATATGGTGATCCATCAGAGCTTCTCCGATGATCTCTCCCACCGTCATGCGCGGGTCAAGCGAAGAATAGGGATCCTGGAACACTATCTGCATCCGGAGGCGCTGCTTGCGAAGCTGCCTTCTGGAATACTTCCCGAAGTCCTTTCCCTCAAACAGCACCTGCCCGCTTGTCATCTGATACAGGCGCATAATGCTGCGCCCCAGCGTCGACTTTCCGCACCCGGATTCGCCGACGACTCCCAGCGTTTCGCCGCGTTTCACCTTGAACGTAACGCCGTCGACCGCCTTTACCCATCCGACTGTCTTTTGAAGCACTCCGCCGCGGATTGGGAAATACTGTTTCAGGTCCTTTACTTCCAATATGTAATCTTCCATCGTCATTTCCCTTTCATTGTTCGGGTTTTACCCAGCATGCCACGGAGTGTCCGGGTTCGATCTCACGAAGAACGGGCATCTCCTCTTTACACTGCTTTGTGCAGAATTCACACCGCTCGTTAAAATAGCAGTTTTCCGGCATATCGACGGGGTTCGGTACCTGGCCGGGAATCGAATACAAACGCTTATTGTGCTCTGTTTGTCCGATGACCGGCTTGGATTTCAGCAGTCCGACGGTGTAAGGGTGGGTCGGATGGGCAAAAATATCCGCAACATTTCCTTTTTCAATGACTTTTCCGGCGTACATGACAACAACATAATCCGCCATTTCCGCCACCACGCCCAAATCGTGCGTAATCAGCAGGATGGACATGTTTAACTCGTCTTTCAGCTTGCGCATCAGGTCCAGAATCTGTGCCTGAATCGTCACATCCAGAGCCGTTGTCGGTTCGTCCGCAATCAACAAACGGGGATTGCAGATTAAGGCCATCGCAATCATGATTCTCTGGCGCATTCCTCCGGAAAGCTCATGCGGGTAGCAGTCCACAATTTCCTCCGCGCGCGGAATATTGACCAGACGGATCATTTCGATCGCTTTTTCACGCGCTTCTTTTTTCCCGATGTTCGTGTGGAACAGCAGATTTTCCATAATTTGATACCCGACCGTGTAAACCGGGTTCAGGGACGTCATCGGTTCCTGAAAGATCATCGAAATTTTATTGCCGCTGATTTGCTGCATTTCCTTGTTGCTTTTTTTCAAAAGGTCTTCTCCGTCCATCAGGATTTCGCCTTCCACAATTTTACCGGGCGGAGTCTGGACCAGATGCATGAGCGACAGCGCGGTAACGCTTTTGCCGCAGCCGGATTCGCCCACGACGCAGACGGTTTTGCCCTCCGGAATTTCAAAGCTGACGCCGTTTACAGCCTTCACAATCCCGCTTTCGGTATAAAACCAGGTACTCAGATTCTTAAATTCTATAAAGGCCATTCTAAACTTCGTCCCCTCACTTATTCATTCTCGGGTCCAATGCATCGCGCAGGCCGTCACCAAGCAGATTAATGCACAAAACGGTGATCAGAATGCAAAATCCTGCCGGCATCCACATCCACGGGTGCAGCGTGAAGTCCACCATGTTGGAACCTTCACTGACGATGTTGCCCCAGCTGGCGTAAGGCGGCAGAACGCCGACGCCTAAGAATGACATGGTCGATTCCATCAGGATCGTGTCGCCGATGGCAAGCGTTGCGGTAACGATCACGAGCGGGAACACGTTTGGAATGATATGCTTGAAAATCTTTTTAATATCGCGGATACCCATGGATTCCGTCGCAAGCATGTACTCCATTTCCCGGATCGAGAGAACCTGCCCGCGGAAGTAGCGGCAGATGCCGGCCCACCCCAGCGCGGCCAGAATAAACATGAGCAGATATATTCTGATTTTCGTATCGACGTGCAGGTCCGAAAAAACAGCGCTGATCATAATCAGAATGGGCATGGTGGGGAGAGAGAGAATGATGTCGACGACGCGCATCATCACGGTGTCAATCCATCCCCTGTAATAGCCGGCAATGCATCCGAACAAAGTGCCGATGAAAATCTCAAGCACCGTAGCGACAGCGCCGACCGTCATGGAAACTCTGCCGCCGAACATCAGGCGCGACAGAATGTCGCGGCCGCTGCGGTCCGTTCCCAGCCAGTGCTGCGGGGAAGGCGGCTGTTTCGAGTGCGCCAGATCGACCATATTGACGTCGGGATAAGGAGAAAAATAGGGGCCGAGAAAACAAACCAGGAAAATCAGGACGAGTACGCCCAACCCGACTAGAGCGAGTTTGTTCTTTTTCAGTCTGTGAAAGGCAAGGCGCCAGGGCGTCTGCTGGGTTTCCTTCTGTTTTGCCGTCTTTTTTGCTGTTGTCATTTTACCGCCCTCACTTCAACCGTATTCTTGGATCAGCCACGCTGTAAAGGATATCGGCAAGCAGATTTCCAAGCATGGTCAGCAGGGCAACAAGCATGACATAGCCCATCATGAACAAATAGTCGCGCTTGGCGATCGACTCCAGAAATATCTTTCCGATCCCCGGCCATGCGAAGACTGTTTCCGTAATCAGCGCGCCGGAAAAAAGGCCCGGCAGGCTGTTGCCGATGTAGGTGATGATCGGAATCGCCGCGTTTTTCAGCGCGTGGCGGTAAATGACGATCCGCTCCGGCAGGCCCTTGCTGCGCGCGGTGCGGATATAGTCCTGATTGATGACATCCAGCATGGATGTGCGAACAAACCGCATAGCGCCCCCGACGCTGATGGTAGTCAGGCAAATCACCGGCAGAATCATATGGGAAAGGATATCCATCAGATAAGCTCCGCCGGCCAGCGTTACGCCGACCGTGTGCATCCCGTCCATGGGAAGCATCTTCCAGTCCACCGCAAAGCCCTTTTGCAGCAGAAGGGCAAGGAAAAAGGACGGAAGGGAAATTCCCGCGAACGCCAGCACGGTAAAGAGGTTGTCGAAGAAAGAATGAATCTTTGTGGCGGACAGCACCCCGACCGGAATCGCGATGAGCAGCTCCAGCACAAAGGAAACAATCGCGAGCAGGAAAGAATTCCAGATGAAATCGTGGATGACCGTCGCAACCGGCAGATTGTATTGGGTTGAAATCCCCAGGTTCCCATGAAGGGCGTTTTTCAGCCAGTTCAAATACCGGACGCCCACCGGCTGGTTCAGTCCGAGCAGCGCCTTCATTTCGGCAATTTTCTCCGCCGGCAGACGGGAAGCGCCGAATTTCGCGTCAATCGCATCACCGGGGATCGACGCAATCAGCAGAAAGACTATGATGGAAACGCCTATCAAAATAGGAATCAGAATCAGCAGGCGGCGGGTAACGTATGTTTTCATGTTTGTAACACCGGTTTCATTATTTGTCGTCTCCTTTTCTTTAGTAACAAAAACTGGGAAAAGGGCCCGAAGGCCCTTCTCCCGCTCCCCCTACGGAAAAAGAATGCGCAGAGTTACTGCAATTCGTATTTGTAGTACTGATTATAAATCAGATTGTACGGCGCGCACGCGAAATTCTTAATGCGCGTATTAAACGCCACGCAGTCACTGCGCTGATAAATAATGAAGTTCGGCAGGTCGTTGTTGATGATCTGATATACCTTTGCGTACTGCGCTTTTCTCTGGTTATCGTCCGTCAGGGTAAGCGCGGTCTTATAGGCTTTATCCAACTCCGGATTGGAATAGGCCAGGTAGTTTTCAGAGCCGCCGGTGCAGTAGACATAGGAGTCATCGGGATCCGGCGTCAGACCCCATGCCATGAAAGCCATGTCGTAAGTCTGTTTTTCGAATTTCTGCTGCAGGGTCGGCCAGTCGACGTACTCCGCCTGCATGTTAATCCCGAGCTGTTTGTAGGCGTCAATCATCATCGGCAGCATAACGTCCGTTACGGCGTTGCCCTTTGTCGCGGAGAATGTAAACTTAAACGGTTTGCCGTCTTTTGTCAGGCTGCCGTTCGCGTCCTTGGTCCAGCCGGCTTCCTGCAGAAGGCTGGCGGCTTTTTTCAGGTCGTAATCATAGGTGTTGATGCCGTCTTCCGTGTACAGCCAGCTCTGCGCGGTCTGGTTGATGTTCTGAACATGCGCGTACTGCCCGTATACCGAGTTGACAAGGCTCTTGCGGTCCAGAGCATACAGCAGTGCCTGGCGAACCTTCTGGTCCTTGAACAAATCGTTCTTATGGTTCAGGCCAACCCAGCCGTAGCCGAGCGTAGGCTGAACCCACATGTTGACAAAACCGGCCTGCTGACCGATGGCGACCTGGTCGTCGTTGCAGGTAACCTCGTCGTCGATATCGACGTTTCCGGTCGTAACCGCCTGCATTTCCTCGCCCTCGGCGACCACCTTCACGATAATGTTCGGGATTTTCGGCGCGCCCTTGTAATAGTTCGGGTTGGCCTTCATGGTCGCGCTTTGGCCGGCCTTGTAGTCGGTCAGAGTGTAGGAGCCGTTGGTGACATAATTAATCATGGACAAATTCTTGATGCCGCTGACATCGCCCTGTTTAATCAGGCTGCCGTACTTCGCCGTGGAAATCGGGATGATAGTGCCAAGCTGATAAATCGCGCTGGCGTTCGGCGCGCTCAGTTTGAATTCAATTTTGTTGCCGTCCACTTTAATGCCGGAAATATCTTTTGCCTTGCCGTCATGATAATCCTGCGCGCCGACAAGATTATAGTTGTAAAGCGGGCTCAGCGGGCCGTCATAGCTCTTGTCGCAGATTACCTTTACGGAATTGACATAGTCCTCCGCCTTGACCGGGGACCCGTCGGAGTATTTGTCTCCGTCTTTGAGCGTAAAGGTATAGGTCAGGCCGTCGTCGGAAACCTTGTATGTAGCGGTGCCGGGAATCATTTCGCCTTTATCGTCGTTATCGAGAAGCTGCGCGCCCGAAATCGGAACGGAAACATGCCAGTCGTCCGCACTCGAGGCGTAAAGCTGATTGAAGATTCCGCTTAAATCGGCGCAGCCGACAACCAGCGTGTCTTTGCGGCCGGAAGCCGCCGCCGGAAGCTTGGACGGGTCCGTCGCGGCAATCATTTTTTCTTCGCTGTCCGCCTGGGTACCTGCCGCGCTGGAAGCATCGCTGCTTGCCGATGACGCGGGAGCGCTGTTCGCGGCTTTGCTCGCCGTGCTTCCCCCATTGCACGAAGACAGCAGCAGGCATGCAGCAAGCGCGAAGCTTGCAAACCCGGTAATTTTTCTTTTTTTCATAATTCACCCTTCTTCAAAATGTAATCTATTTTTATGAGCTTATGCTCACGGTCAAACTTTTTCCGGCTTTTTGCGCGGAGGATCGTTCTTTCTTTGCAGCTGCATCGCGGCGCGGATCTTTGCGACCTCGCCGAAATGCTGCTCCATCAAAGAGCAGCAGACCTTTTCATCCCGGTTTTTTATGGCAAGGTAAATATCGCGGTGTTCCTGCAAACATTTTGCAAGCCTTCCCGGATAAGCCAATGTCCTGACCCGCATTTCCTTCATGGTGGTCCCCAGGGAGCGGACCATTCCCGCAATCACCTGGTTTTTCGTTGCCATCGCGATGCACTGGTGAAATAAAATATCGGAATCAATTCCGGAGTCATTGTGGTCGACGCTTTCCTGCATCAGGCACAGGGTTCTTTCAATTTTCATCAGATCCAGCTCATCCGCCCGCCGGCAGGCCAGCTCCGCCACTTTGATTTCCAGAAGCTCACGCGCTTCGTAAAGGTCTTCAAACATTTCAATGTCCGGTTTTCGCGGGATATCGATCGCCTTCAGAATTGTTTCCAGGCAAAACCTGCAAAGAAACGTTCCTCCGTTTTTATGTCTTTCCACAATGCCTTTCGACTCCATCACGGACAGGGCTTCACGCACCGACGCCCTGCTGACGCCGAACTGTTTGGACAGGTCCGTCTCATTCGGCAGCCTTTGTCCTTCCGTCAGCTTTCCTTCTACAATCTGGCACTGGATCTGAGAGACAATTTGATCGCTGACGCGCATGGTTCGAATACTCTGAAACAACATATCCCCCCCGGCTCGCCTCTGCTTCTAAAAAGCAAGGCGGCTTTGATCCGATTCTGCTGAAAGAATTGCTATTGTCCGTTTGTCTTACCTACCAAATCCCGGCTTTGGCTCCTTGCCTTTCGACAGGGCTTTCAGAATCTTGCATTGAAATTTTAATGCAATTCAAGTAATTAAATTAAATAATAATTTTTAATAGTTATTATAATCCATCATTTCTTTTTTTGCAATTGCTTTTTTACTTGATTCACATTTTATTTTCTATAAATAACCAGTGCTGCCTGTTTCTTATGCCCGCTTACAAAAAAACGGAACGTCATACCACTGAGGGATTATTTTTAAGCAGCCCGCGCGCATCAGGCCCTTCCCATGGGCTTTTCCATGCCCCGTATTTCGCCGATTGCCCTGAAAAATCAGAATTGTATTGACTATCTTTGTATTACTAGATAAAATAATCTTAAATTAATTTAAACAATTTGTATACAATCATGTAGAAGGGATGTTCTTATGCTGGAAATCGGCGTTGATCTCGGCGGAACCAAATGCGCCGTCTGCCTTGGCGAAATCGTGGACGACAATGTAAAAATTCTGCATAAATGTGCCGTCCGACCAACAAAATCCGTGCCTGCGGAAAAAATGCTGAAACTTTTGTCGGACGATATCCGGTTCTGCGCACAGCGGGCGGGAGGAATCGGCGGGGTTTGCGGAATCGGCGTCAGCTGCGGCGGCCCGCTGGACAGCCGCGCGGGACTGATTCTTTCCCCGCCGAATCTGCCCGGGTGGGACCGTGTGCCGGTCACGGATTATTTCACGGAAAAAACCGGCCTGCGCGCCTGGCTCTGCAACGACGCGGACGCGTGCGCTCTGGCGGAATGGAAGCTGGGCGCCGGAAAGGGCTGTTCGAACATGATTTTTCTCACGTTCGGAACCGGCCTTGGCGCCGGCCTGATTTTAAACGGACGCCTCTACAAGGGCTCGTGTGACATGGCCGGCGAGGTCGGGCATATCCGTCTGGAAAACTGGGGTCCGTGCGGTTACGGAAAGGCAGGGTCCTTTGAGGGGTTCTGCAGCGGCGGAGGAATCGCCCAGCTTGCAAAGCTGATGATTCTGGAGCAGCTGCAGTCCGGAAAGCAGCCCGCCCTGTGCCGGGGGGAAAACGGGATGGAAGGCGTCACGGCGGCCCGTGTGGGTGAATTTGCAAAGACGGGCGACCCGCTGGCAAGAGAAATTCTGCGCAGGGTCGGCGTTCAGCTCGGCAAAGGGCTGTCCATTCTGATGGATGTGCTCAATCCGGAGCGGATCGTCATCGGCAGTATCTTCGCCCGATGTTACGACGAAATCTACCCCTTTGCAGAACAGGTGATCGAGCGCGAAGCGCTGCCCGCCGTCCGTAAAAACTGCCGGGTCGTGCCCAGCACGCTTTTGGAAAACGTCGGGGACGCGGCCGCGCTGATGACCGCCAAATACAATTATGAAACGGAGCTAGAGCATGAAGGAATCCAGTAAAAAAATTATGGAGCAGCTTTACCTGCGAAGACCCGACCTGCTGCCGGTACGCGAAAGCATCGACAGGGCATGCGCCGCTGTTCTGGACGTTTACCGCGGCGGAGGAAAGCTGCTGGTGTGCGGAAACGGCGGCAGCTGCGCCGACGGCGGGCATATTGTCGGGGAGCTGATGAAGGGCTTCCTGCTGAAACGGCCGCTGGAACAGCAAACGAAAGACCGGCTAAAGCAGGAATTTGGAAATGACGGTGAGTTTCTGGCTGAAAAACTTCAGCGCGGTTTGCCGGCGATTTCCCTGAACGCCCACGCCGCGCTGATTTCCGCTTTCGCCAACGACGCGGACCCAGCTCTGGGTTACGCTCAGCAGGTTCTGGGTTACGCACGACCGGGCGACGCCGTGCTCGGCATCAGCACCTCCGGCAACGCGGCCAACGTGGTTTACGCCCTGATGGCCGCAAAGACCGCCGGAGCGGTTGCGATCGCCCTGACCGGAAAAACGGGGGGGCGGCTCGCGAAGCTCGCCGACTGCTGCGTCGTCGCCCCGCACAAGGAAACCTATCAGATTCAGGAGGACCATCTGTCCGTTTATCATATGATCTGCGCATTTGTCGAATCCGAACTGTTCGACGAATGATTCGGCCTTCTCAAAGCAAACAAGGAGAAAAAATGATCAAGGTAATTATTGCAGACGATGAAGACAAGGTGTGCCAGCTGATCCGGAATCTGGTCGACTGGCGCGAGCTGGATATGGAAATCGCGGGAATCGCGCACAACGGGGTGGAAGCCCTCGACATGGTCCGAGAGCTTTCCCCGGACCTGATGATCACGGATATCCGCATGCCCGGCTACGACGGCATCGAAATGATCCGCCGGGCCAGGGGGCTCAGCGAGAACCTGAGCTTTATTATCATCAGCGGATACCAGCATTTTGAGTACGCGCAGGACGCGATCAAGTACGGCGTGGGCGATTATCTTCTCAAGCCGATCAAAAAGGAAGACCTGATGGCATCCCTGAACCGAATTCGCCAGAAGCACCTGCGGCGCAGCGAACGGATCAGCAAGGAAAAGATGCTTTACGACCAGCTGAAATGCGGTACGGAAAAGCTGCGCCAGAATCTGTTTGCCGATCTTCTGCCGGGGAAAGCGGTTTTGCCGGACGGAGCCGGCCCGGACGAGGTGAACCGGACCTATCGCTATTCGTTCCGCCCCGGCCTGTTTCAGGTGTGCGCGGTAAAGATCGACTGCGGATGGGAGAACGAGTACGACAGCGCCATCCGGATTTTGGAAGACAAGGCCGTCCAGATTATCAGCCGCACGCTGAAAGGCATCTGTTTCGACCTGGAAACCAGCTTTATGGACAGTACGACATGGTGCGTGCTGAATTACGCCCCCGAACAAAAAAAGGATCTGCGAAAAAGTATGAAATCCCTCCTGGATGAACTGATGCTTCAAAAGGCCGCCTTTGAAAAGTTTTCGTTCACCCTGGGAATCGGCGAGGCGGAGCCGGAGGTTGGAAAGCTCCCCCGCAGCTTTCAGTCCGCGAAATACGCGGTGGAACAGAGGCTTGTCCTGGGCTGCGACCGGCTCATCGAGCCCGCGGCTCCGCCTGTTTCGGCGGGCTGTGCGGACGGCCTGCTTTCGGACTTTGACAAAAAGCTTTCTCTGTTTCTGGAAATTCTGGACCGGGATGCCGTACAGGCGTGCATTCTGCAGCTGGGGAAAAAAATCGAAGAGGAAAAGGAGCTGAGCGGCGGGGAAATTTTTTATGTCGCTTCCCAGGCGTTCGACCTGTACCTGACGCATCTGCGCGGCCTGAAAATTCCCGTTGGGAGCAGCGGGGAACGGCGGGATGATTTCCTGACCCGGGCAAACCGCTGCGGCAGCGTTTCGCAGCTTTTCGCTTATCTTTGCTCGCGGGTCACCGGCTCCCTGGACCGGATCGCCGAAGAGAAAAGGCAAACGGACACCCGTCCCATCCGGCAGGCGAAGCAGTACATCCGGCAGAATTTCCGCGGCGCGCTGACGCTGGAGGAGGTCAGCGGCACGGTGGGATTCAGCCCGACCTATTTCAGCACGCTGTTCAAAAAAGAAACCGGCAGCAATTTTGTCGACTATCTTTCGGAAGTGCGGATGGAAGAGGCAAAGCGGCTTCTTCGGGAAACGAACCTGAATGTTGCCGCGGTTTGTGAGCAGGTGGGGTACAGCGACCAAAAGCACTTTACGAAAAGTTTCAGAAAATTCACGGGGCTCAAGCCGAACGAATACCGTAAATTGTATGCTTAGGGCGTGAAAGGGCATGAAACGGAAAAAATTCAAATACCTCTCAAGCCGGGTCACATGGCTGATCGCGGCCTGCGCGGCGTGTTTTCTTCTGTACCTGGCGGCGTGGACCGCCGTGGCCGTCCGGGAAGAGCGCCACATGGCGCTCGTGCTCGCGGGCTTCTTCCTTTTTGCCGCGGCGGCGGCCGTCTTCTGGCGGTGGATCCGCCGGCCTTATCTTGAAAACTCCAGGGCGCTGCGCCTGTTTTGCACAGGCTACACCATGAACGGCCTGTTCAGCCAGCGCACCGCGCTCAGCCCGGAAATGGAAGACGCCGTACGGAAAATCCAGGAGATCATGAACACGGACAAGCTGATCAGCGCGACAAAGAAGCAGGCGCAGTACCTTGCCCTGCAAAACCAGATCAACCCCCATTTTCTGTATAACGCGCTGGAAGGAATCCGGGGCGAGACGCTCAGCGCCGGTCTTGAAAGCGTGGCAAAGATGACGGAAGCGCTGTCCACGTTTTTCCGCTACACGATTTCAGGCTCCGAAAATCTGGTCACCCTGGAGGACGAGCTGGCGAACATCCGGAATTATTATATTATCCAACGGTATCGGTTTGGGGAAAAGCTGAACCTCAGCGTGGAATACGACGCGGACCACGAATCGGAAATCATGTCCTACTGTCTGCCCAAGCTGACGCTTCAGCCCATTGTGGAAAACGCGATTTACCACGGAATTGAACGGATCATCGGAGAAGGCCGGCTGCGGATCAAAATCGAAGTGACCACCCGCCGCCTGATCATCACCGTCTCCGACAACGGGATCGGGATGACGGAGGAACGCCTCCGCGAAATCAACAGCCGGCTGGGCGACATGACGCTCGATTATATCAATCCGGAAAAAGAGTCCCACGGCGGAATCGCGGTGGTGAACGTCAACAACCGGATCAAGCTCCTGTTCGGGGAAGAGTACGGAATCTGCATGTACAGCACGCAGAACGTGGGCACCGACGTGGAGATTACTCTCCCGCTGATTCAAAAGGACGGCAGAGGCACCTATGAAAAATGAGATACTGAGGATGGACCAGGTCACTACCTTTCAGGACGGACTGACCATGCTGGATCATTTTAATCTTCATATTTTCAAAGGCGAAATCATGGGTCTTGTCTGCCTCAATGAAAACGGAAAAGAGTCCCTGATCCGTCTGATCCGCCAAAACGCGCCCATTCATTACGGGCGCGTTTACTTTGACGAAACGCTGGTCAACAACTACCAGCACAGTCCCATGACGCCGAACCGGGTCGCCGTCATTGAGCAAAAAAGCCGCCTGGTGGAAGACCTGACCGTCTCCGATAATATTTTCGTACTGCGCCGGGGCGTAAAAAAATTCGTCATCTCCCGCCGGGTTCTGAACGAGCAGCTTCGGCTTTTCACAAGCCGGCTGGGGATCGCGGTCAGCGGCGGCGATCTGGTCGCGAACCTGTCCCGTTACGAAAAATGCATTGTCGAGCTGCTGCGCGCGCTGATGATGGGGGAAAAGCTCGTCGTTGTCAGGGACATCAGCAACTCCGTCAGCGCGGCGGATCTGATCAATCTTCACTGCCTGCTTCGGCTTTTCTGCCTAAACGGCCTGTCCGTTCTGTATATTTGCAGCCACCATGAAGAGGCGTTTAAAATCTGCGACCGCATTTCCCTGATGAGAGACGGCAAAATTCTGAAAGTACTCGACCGCGGGGAGTTTCTTCCGGAAAACATGCTTCCGTTTTACAGCAAGAGCTTCGACAATCTGCCAAAAAAAGAACCGGTTTCCCGCACGGGAGAAGAATTTCTTTCGTTCCGCGATGTCCGGACCGAAACGATGGACGGCATGTCCTTTTCCGTCGCGAAAGGAGAATGCACCGTTCTGCTGGACATCGACAACACGGTTTTGCGGGATATTATGGCTTTAATGAACGGGAGCCTGAAACCGGAAAGCGGAGAAATCATTTTCTGCGGGGCGTCCTACACGCAGCGCATGGCCCGGCGCGCCGCGGCGAACGGGGTCGCGTTCATCGACGAAAATCCCGCAAAAAGCATGATTTTTAAGGATATGAGCTACCTTGAAAACCTCTGTTTTTTGATTGGTGAAAAGCAAAACCGCCTGCCCGTCGGCAAACGGATGAAAAGACATATTGAAAAGGAGTACGCAGCGCTGGTAGGCAACGATATTTACGAGCCGAACGTCAAGGGACTGAGTCTTCCCTCCCTGTACGATCTGGTCTATTACCGGACGGTGCTCGGAAACCCGAAGATCGTATTCTGCATGCAGCCCTTTGCGGGCGCGGACATGTATCTGCGCAGGCACCTGATCGACCTGATCGGCCTGATGAAACGGAAAGGAATTACCGTCGTGATGCCGTCGGTGAATCTTGCGGATTCCATGGTCATCGCCGACCGGCTGATCCTGCTGAAAAAGGGGCGGTTCAGTCAGGAGTATGACCGGGACGAATTCTACCTGTTCCGTTCCGAAGGAATCATTTTATGATTCGTGGTTAATTTGTCTATATTTTTTATCATCAGTTCAATAATTATGTTTGGAAACATCAAAAATACCGAAAAATACCCCCCTTAAATCGAAAGGCGCTCCCCTTACCGCGAAAAGGTAATCCTGCTATACTGAAAACGGTTAAGACGGACGCAATGGAAAAGGAGAGTGAGCTTCGTGGGGGAGTACCTGGTTGAGATGGACCGCATCTGCAAAAGCTTCCCCGGCGTAAAGGCGCTGGACGACGTGTCGTTCCGGCTGAAGTCCGGGGAAGTTTTAGCTCTGCTTGGCGAAAACGGGGCCGGCAAATCAACCCTGATGAATGTTTTAAGCGGCGTCTATCAAAAGGATGAGGGCGAAATCAGGCTGTTCGGCAAAACCGTCGAAGACCTGAATCCAAAGAAAGCGCAGGAGCTGGGCATCGCGATTATTCATCAGGAGATGAACCTGTGCAGGCATCTTTCCGTGGCGGAAAACATCTTTCTCGGCCGGGAAGAGTCCCGCTGCGGCGTTCTTCAGCGAAAGGACATGAACCGGCGCGCCGCGGAAATTCTCGCCCGGCTGAATCTGGATATCGACCCCGCCGAAGCAGTGGGAAATCTGGCGGTCTCCAAACAGCAGATGGTTGAAATTGCAAAGGCCCTGTCGACGGACGCCCGGATCCTGATTATGGATGAGCCGACCAGCGCGCTCACCATGAGCGAAATCGACGAGCTGTTCCAGATCATTCGCAGGCTGAAAGGCGACGGGTGCGGCATTGTCTATATCTCGCACCGGCTGGAAGAACTGCAGAATATCGCCGACCGTGTGCAGATTATGCGGGACGGCCGCTACATCGCCTCCATGAATTTCGCGGATACCACCATGGACGAAATCATCGCCAATATGGTCGGCCGTGAAATCACGGAAAAATTCCCGCGGATTTCCTGCCCGCGCGGAGAAAAAATCCTGGAAGTCAGAAACCTGAACGCCGGAAAAATGGTGCGGGACATCAACTTTGATCTGTTCGCGGGCGAAATCGTCGGCATTGCGGGGCTTCTCGGAGCAGGCAGAACGGAAACCACCCGCGCGATCTTTGGGGCGGACCCGAAGGACTCGGGGCAGATTCTTCTGGACGGACGGGAAGTTGTCATCCGCCGCCCCATCGACGCAATCCGCGGGGGTATTATGCTGGTCCCGGAGGACCGCCGAAAAGACGGCCTCTGCATCAAGCTCAGCGTACAGAGCAATATTTCTCTGCCGAACCTTGACATGCTCAGCAACCGGTTCGGCGTCATCGACCGGAAAAAAGAAAAAAAGCTGTCGGAAAAATCCATTCAGGACCTCAATATCAAGCTTCCGTCCTCCACCGTGAATGTGGCGACGCTCTCCGGCGGCAACCAGCAGAAGGTGGTTGTGGCGAAATGGCTCGCCCGGAACTCCAGAGTCGTGATGTTCGACGAGCCGACCAGGGGAATCGACGTGGCGGCCAAGGTAGAGATTTATAATTTGATGAACGAATTGAAAAAGCAGGGCATCGGGGTGTTGTTCGTTTCCTCCGAAATGCCGGAGATTCTCGGAATCAGCGACCGGATTCTCGTCATGTGCGACGGAAAAATCACCGGAGAAATGGAGATTGGCGAAGCCTCCCAGGATCTAATCCTGAAATACGCAACCACGTTTGACACGAAATCCGGTCTTCCGGAAGCAATCTGACTGCAAACTATTGATACGGGGGCATTAGAATATGGAAACAAAAGACAGGCAAAACGCCTGGAAACGGTTTATGTCCATTCGGGGGGTCGGTCAGGTCGTCACCGTAACCGCCGGCCTGATCGTTCTCTGCATCGTCTTCAGCATGCTGAGCTCTTCCTTTTATTCCGAGCGCAACGTCGGCAACCTGCTCCGGCAGATCGCCCCGATTCTGATTATCGGCATCGGGCAGGCCTATGTGCTGATTACGGGAAACATCGACCTTTCCATCGGTTCGGTGGTCGGCATGAGCTGCATGATCTCCGCAACGCTGATGACAAAAGGGGTTGCTCCCTTTGCCGCGACGATGATTACCATCCTGATCTGTCTGGGAGTCGGGGTTTTAAACGGCACTCTGGTCGCAAAGTGCAAGGTACCGCCGTTCATTGCAACGCTGGGCACCATGACCATCGCGAGAGGGGTCGCCCAGATTGTCAACAACAATTATAACACGGACGCGATCGGCGACTCGGCGCAGGGATTCCGGAACCTGTTTTACTACGGAAAGACCCTGGGGCTGTACAACACCATCTGGATTGCGGTGATTCTGTTTCTTGCCTTTGACTTTCTCCTTGGTAAAACCAGAACCGGCCGTCATATTTACGCCATCGGCAGCAATATGGAAGCCGCAAAGCTCTCCGGCGTCAATTCGGTGAATACAACCGTCATTGTTTACGTTGTCAGCGCCTTCTGCGCGTGCGTGGTCGGCCTGATCACCTGTGCCATCGCGGGGATGGGAACCATGGACGCCGGCAACATGTATGAAATGTACGCAGTCGCGGCCGCGGCCATCGGCGGGATTTCCACCTTCGGCGGCGAGGGTCTGCTGGTCGGCACCGTGGTCGGCGCTTCCATCTGGGGCGTGCTTCAGAACGGACTCCAGTTTGCCGGCGCGCCCGTCGCAATCCGCAACATTGTCATCGGCACAATCGTCGTAATCTCCGTCCTGCTCGACGTGGTCATCCGCAAAAACAAGCCCCGCAAAAAGGCAAAGCGCGTTTTACCCGTTCAGGTCGGTTCGGCCAAATAATTTAAAGCAACCGCTTTAAATCATAAAAACAGGGAGGTTTTATTGTATGAAAAAGAAACTGTTGGCAGCTTTCTTATCCTCAGTCATGATTCTCGGCGCTGCAGCCGGCTGCAGCCAGGGGTCGCAGTCCGCTTCTGCCGCGGGCGGCGAATCGGGTTCTTCCGCGGGGGCCGCATCAAGCCAGGCCGCGGGTGAAAAAAACCACAAAGTAATTCTGATCACCATGGACAGCATCGACCAGCACTGGGTTTCGGTCGATAAGGGGTGCAAAAAAGCAGTCGCGGAGCTCAACAATGTCGACTACAAGTGGCTGGCTCCCGACAAAAAGGACGACGCACAGCAGATTGAACGCGTCAACACCGCGATTGCCGACAACGCCGACGCAATCCTGATTGCGGCCAACGGCCCGGATGCCATCACCTCCGCTCTGGAGGACGCAAAATCCAAGGGAATCAAAATCATCTACGTAGATTCCGCCGCGAAGACAGAGGGCGAAGCCACCTTTGCGACGAACAATGAGGCGGCAGGCAAACAGGCCGGCGAGCAAATGCTTGAAGCACTTCAGAAAGCCGGTAAAACGAGCGGCAAAATCGGTGTTGTGAACGTAAACTCCGCCACCGCTTCCACCGTCGCGCGTGAAAAAGGATTCCGTTCCGCCTTTGACGGCAAAGGGTATGAGCTTCTCGCAACCCAGTACAGCGAGGGCGACGCGGCGAAATCGCAGGACATCGCGGACAACTACATCACGCAGGGCGCGGTCGGGCTCTTCGGCGCCAACGAAGGCTGCACCGTCGGCGTAGGCAACGCGATCAAAGGCTCCGGCAAAAGCGACCTGGTCGGCGTTGGATTTGATAAATCCGACTCCATTTATTCGCTGATCAAGGATGGTTCCCTGCTCTGCACCATGGCGCAGAATCCGGAAGTCATGGGTTATGAAGGCATGAAAGCGGCGGTGTCCATTCTTTCCGGCCAGACGATTGAAAACAAAGATGTGGATACCGGCGTTTCCGTTCTGACAAAAGATAAAATCAGCTAAAAGGTTTCTCCCCATTTGGTTCGGGGCCGCTGCTTTCGCAGCGGCCCCGCTTTTGCACGCCGCGGCGGTTTCCAATCGTCCTGTTTTCTGCTATACTGGGGAAAAGATAAATTTTTCAGGGAGAGGTGACAAAAATGCCGGAAAGTGAAAAAAAGAAGGCCGCGCCGGTCGAATCGGGGAAAGCCTGCTGTATTTACGAGACACAGATCGGAAAAATCACCGTCGCGTCCGACGGAGACGCGATTACCACGGTCCATTTCGGCGCGTTGGATCCCGCGGAGCTTCGCCGCTCGGAGCTGACCGACCGAGCCGCCGAGGAAATCGGAGAATATCTCTCCGGAAAAAGGACCGCGTTCGACCTGCCCGTCGCGCCGGAGGGAACCGCCTTTCAAAAACGCGTCTGGGACGCCCTGCAAACCATCCCTTACGGGGAAACCCGCAGTTACCGTCAAATCGCGGAGCAGATCGGGAGCCCGAAAGCATCCCGCGCCGTGGGTATGGCAAACAATAAAAATCCGATCGCAATCCTGATTCCGTGCCATCGCGTGGTCGGGGCGGACGGCTCCCTCGTCGGCTACGCCGCGGGACTGGAAATCAAAAAGCGCCTGCTGACCCTTGAGAAAACAGATTCGCTGCCCGCCCCCGCGACCTACCTGCGCAAAGCGAATTATTACGAAACGGACAAAATGGGAATCATCCACCATTCCAATACTATCCGGTGGATGGAGGAAGCCCGCATCGATTTTCTGGAACAGATCGGCTGGGGCTACAAAAAGCTGGAGGACGACGGCCTGATGATCCCCGTGACGGAGGTCTCCTGCCGGTATAAAAGCCCGGTGCGATTCGGCGATACGGTTCGCATTTCCGTCCGGGTCTCCGCCTATCAGGGAGTCCGGATGACCATCGACTACCGCATCACGGACCTTTCAACCGGGAGTCTCCGCGCGACCGGCAGAAGCGGACACTGTTTCTGCAACCGGGAAGGAAGGCCGATCCGGCTGAAAAAATTCAGCGAAGATTTCGACCGCCTTCTGTCCGGGCTTGCGCGCGCGGAGGCTGACTGACCGCCGTTTTCCGCCCGTTTTGGGCTTTTGGCGCGGACGGGCGGTCTCCTTTCAGCGAAGGATAGCAGTACTGCAGGATTTTTTTCAGGCGAAGGCGCGCCTTCTTCAGGTGGCGGGACACCGTGGAGGGAGAAAGCTCCAATTCTTCCGCAATTTCACTCACGCCTTTCCCCTCCTCGTAACACAGGCGCACGCACTCCATCTGCCGGGCGGTCAATTCCCCCTGCGCCGCAAGCATCATGGTGCGGAGCATCCGCTTGTGCCGGCCGCCGTCGTCAGAGCCCTTTTGGCTCAAATCCAGCCTGTCCCCAAACAAATCAAGGCTTAAATTGGAACCTCGCTTCATTCTCCGTCTCCCCTTTCCAGAAGATCCCTGCCCGTGCGCCAAAGCTCCAGGTACATCTCATTGAGCATTGAAACGCGCCGGCAGAGCAGAACATAGTCCTCCCCGGAGGTGTTTTTCAGCCGCCTGCGCAAGGGCTTTAAATGTTCTTTCAGCTTCTGCGCCTGCCGCAGATACTCCATCCCCCATTTGCAATAGTCCATATACTTCCTTTCTCTACACGTTTCGTGTAGCTGCTTTGTACAGAGCTGCACCGAACGAAAACCGTTTCGGCCCGCTGCTTACTTTAGAATAGCATCTTACCAGAATCATTTCAAGACTTTTTAGAACACATGTTCTTATTTTAAAAGTTAAGGGTCAAATTTGGGACTCATCCTTTTGGTGGCAAAAGATCTCTTGAAACAACACGATATGTGTGATAAAATGAAGAAAACCGCAGAGGGTGTTTGAAATGCTGAACGATAAAATCAGACAGCTGCGCTGTGAGCGCGGGATGACGCAGAAAGAGCTTGCCGCTCGCCTGGGTGTCTCTCCGTCGGCCGTCGGCATGTATGAACAGGGGCGGCGCGTGCCGGACAGCACGGCGCTGGCGCGCCTTGCGTCCGTACTGGAATGCAGCACGGACGAGCTGTTGGAAACGGAGCGCCCCAGCGACGTTGGGGATGTCATCGACAGTTTCGCGCGCACGCTGGAACACCAGCCGGGGCTGATGTTCAACGGTGCGCCGATCAGCCCCGGCGACCGCGAAAAGCTGGCGAACGCCATCCGGGTCGCCGCCGCCCTGTCTTCTCCGAAGAAATAGGGTTCCGGGAGGTAAAGATGAACGAAATCGAGAAGCTGGCGCACCGGATTACCGCGCGTTTTCAGAGCAATTCTCCGTTTTGCCTGTGCGACCGCATGGGGGTCCAGGTTCAGAGGCTGGACCTGCCGGAGCAGGTCCGTGGTTTTTGTTTTCGCACCGAATCCGGAAAACCGATTATTGTACTAAAAGAGACTCTCTCCAAAACGGAAAGCGGCTACTGCTGCGCCCACGAGCTGGGGCATCTGCTTCTTCATCCGGGGCTGAACGCGCAGGTCATCGCCGACCTGACCAATCTGTGCGCGCCCCGCTATGAAAGGGAAGCGGACTTTTTCGCCGCCTGCCTGCTCATCGACCCGAATTTTGAAGAATGGAGCCTGACTTACAACCCCCTGACGCAGGAGCAGATCGCACTGCTTTCCGGCCTGCCCCGCCGGGTGGTCGGCCTGCGCTTTGAAAAATAAGTGAAACGACGGAAAATGACAGGTTCCACGCAAAAGGGAATGCTACCATTTTCCTGAATAACGGGGAGAGTGATCCTTTTGAAGCGAGTGATTTCAGCGATTTTGCTGACGGTATTTTTTTTAACCTTGGCCGGATGCAAGCCCGCCCCGCCCTCGGAGCCGGACAACCTCACGGGCCGCTGGAAAGATTCGTACGGTCTGACGGAATACCGCTTCAATTCCGACGGGACGATGAAAATCGAGGCGCTGAACCTCGGCTCCTTTCAGGGAACTTACAGCGTAGAGGGTTCACAGATCACCATTCAGTATAAAGTCGTGATCAAAACCGTGAAAGAAACCTATGATTTCCGGGTCGACGGGAATACCCTTTACCTGGATGACCAGGAGTTTACGCGAAAAGAATAAGAAACGGCCCCGGACAAATTGTCCGGGGCCGTTTCTTATTCTTTCGGACGGCTCAGCTTCCGAAATGGAACACAATCCCGATCACGGCGGAAATCGCGATAAACGCCGCGGGATGCCATTTGATTTTTTTCATGGCGAAAAACAGAGCGACCGCGAGCACAAGTGCTTTCCAGTTTACCAGATTCAGCAGATTCCCCGTCTGCGAATAATCGCTCAGCGTCAGAATCGAGATGCTTACAACGCCCATCCCCGCCGCGGCGATCAACCCGGTCGAAGCCGGGCGCAAAGCGTAAAACGCGTTCTGCACATAACGGTTCTGCTGGAACCGCTTCAGCATATGGGCGATGACCAGGATCACCGCGATGGAAGGGGTTACCAGCCCCAGCGTCGCAACCGCCGCGCCGGGCAAAGAAGCCACGTGAAAGCCGACATAGGTCGCCATGTTGACGCCGATCGCCCCGGGCGTCGATTCCGAAATCGCGAGCATGTTCGCAAGGTCCGCCGGAGTAAACCAGCCCGTGCTGTTCCCAAGATCCGTTAAGAACGGCAGGGTCGCGAGACCGCCGCCGACGGAGAAAAGACCGATCTTCGCAAACTCGTAAAACAGTTTCAGATAAATCATGCGCGGCGCCCGCCTTTCACAAGGATTCCGGCCGCGGCGGCAAGCACAACCCAGAGAATCGGGGAGTAATTCGTGAAAAAGGAGAGCAGAAAAACGCAGAGAAAGATGATCAGCGTGACCGTATCCTTCACGGAGCTTTTGCCCAGTTTGATCACGGCGTTGAGAATCAAAACGCAGACGCAGACGCGCACGGCCGCAAAAGCGTCTTTGACCGGCTGAAGGTCGGCAAAATTGCGAAGGAACGCCGCAATGACCGTGATGATGATCAGAGCGGGAAACACCAGCCCCAGCGTCGCGACAATGCCGCCCGCGACTCCTTTTCGCTTGCATCCGATAAACGTCGCCGTGTTAACCGCGATAATTCCGGGCGTACACTGCCCGATTGCAAAGTAATCCGCCAATTCGCTGTCCTCGGCCCACTTTTTGTCTTCAACAATCTCCCTCTGCAGAATCGGAAGCATGGCGTACCCCCCGCCGAAGGTCAGCACGCCGATTCTGGAAAAGGTGAAAAATAAATCAACCAGCTCAGTCATGGAACAGATTCCTTTCCCATCCAATTTGCCCGGATCTATTTTCTAAGCCGCCGAAAAAAATCACTAAGAAGAGCGGAGCATTCCTCCCTGAGAACACCCTCCGTCAGCTCCGGCTTGTGGTTATACGGCAGCTCGAACAGGTTGACCACAGACCCGCAGGAACCCGCCTTGGGGTCGCGCGCGCCGAACACGACGCGGCGAAGACGGGAATTGATGATCGCCCCGGCGCACATGGGGCACGGTTCCAGCGTGACGAACAGCTCGCACTGCCACAGCCGCCATCCGCCCAGCGCCCGGCAGGCTCCGTCGATCGCTTCCATCTCGGCGTGGCAAAGGGCGTTTTTGCCGTTTTCCCTCCGGTTCCTGCCGCGGGCGATCACCTCGCCGCCGCGCGCCACGACTGCCCCGACCGGAACCTCTCCCTCTGCTCCGGCCTCCCGCGCCAAACGGATGGCCTCGCGCATAAAATCCTCATCGGTCCTCATGGCTCAAGTCCCCGTTAACACATAGACGGAAGCGGCCGCCGCGTAAATCGTCAGCATGATCACGCCCGGATTTGAAAACAGAGCGCCGATCTTCTGGGAAAAACGGAGCGGAGAGACGGAAGCTCCCGTGCGGAAAAAGTTTCTGTCCCGAATTAACAGATAAATCAGGGACAGCAGCCCAAGCACAAGCAGGGCGCCCGCCCTGTAATTGCCGACCGTCACCGCGGCCCCGGTTCCCCGGTACCGTTCGACAAATTCAAGGACGACCGCCGCCAGATTGTTGAGCGCGTGAATGAGGATGGACGGAAGGAGCGAATTGGTCCGAATGACGACAAAGCCCAGAACCAGACCGCAAAGAAACGCAAAAACAGACTGTGCCAGGTTGCCGTGGTACAGGCCGAACAGCGCCGCGGAAGCAAAAACCGCGAACCCGTTCCCGAAACGGCGCAATCCCTGAAGAATCATGCCGCGGAACATCATTTCCTCCACAATCGGGGGGATCACCACAACGCTCAGAACATACAGGGCCAGTACGGCGGGGTTGTCGTTCAGCGGCATGTCCGGAATATTCCCGCTGAACCCGAAGGCCTGTTCCAGATTGACGATTATGCTGGCGGGAAAATTTGCCAAAAGGCAGCCGGCGCTGCCCAGGAGCACACAGGCAAGGGTCTTGAGGACTCCCGCCTTTTCAAACGGGATTCCCGCTGAAAGAGGAATCCGGCGCAGCGCAAAATAGATCATCACGGGGGCGGACAGCCCCAGCACGTAGCCCAGCGCGTTGATCAGATAAAACATCACCGGGTTTACTCCGCCGAATTCCTGTATCCCGGGCTGGTACGGCTGCAGCATGCGAAAATACAGCACGCCGATTAGCGGGATTACAGCCAGCAGAAAGATGCCGGAAAACGCGGTCCAGCCAAGGCGGTTGGACTCGCGGCGGATCTGCTTTTTTTCTTCCTGCACGGCCATATAATAACGCGGGTCTCCATATGGTCCGAAAGGACCGTACGGTGAATCGTATCTCATAGAAAATCTCCCAAAGAAAAGAATTTAAATGTCTGCATCTGATTTTTCATTATATCACAAAGCGTCGTTAATATCACTACCGGCACCGCATCTTTTCCCAAACTCTCATAATACTTTCCGGAGAATCATTTCATTGCGATATTGCGACAAATGCACATGATCGCGGTATAATAGAGTCATCTGCTAAAGTAGGGAGGTTCCAGTTTTGACAGTCGAGGAAATGAAAAGAATGGACAGGCGTATTTTGACAGTTCAGGACCCGTTCGGAAGCGGTCTTCCCGTCGTTCGGAGAATATTTGAGGAGGTCGCCGTTAAAAAGCAGGTCGCCGTAACGGATGTCGTGCGGCAGTACATGAATTGGAAATGGAGTAAATCGTAACAAAGCCCTTGCCGAATCATAATCGAACAGAAAGAGGCTTGCAAAATGGCCTCGTCGTAAAAATGCACAAAAAATGCGCTTTGACTGGGCTTCTAAAGCCGTCTCAAGGCGCATTTTCTCGCTTTCAGGGCTATTGGTTTGTACAGTTGCCATCGCAAATTCATTTTGCAACAGCTCCTTAGCCTGTATTTTTTCATCCCCATGGATTCATGTTTCAGGCGCAAACTTCTCCGTGAACGCACACTCTTCCGCCGTCCGGACATTTTGCGTCGAAACATTTCTGTCTGTTCTCGCCGATTTCCAGCTCCGCCCCGTTCAGCAGCGCGTAAACGGACGGATATATATTATTCCACAGCTCATGGCAAATCGGCGGGCAAAGGTCCTGCACCAGGAAGGTCTCGCCCGCCCGATGAATGCCGCACCGGCAGTTTGACTCCGTAATTGTAAGCTTTACCTTTGCCATTGCACACCTCAAGCAAATTTTTAGACCAGTGTAGCACACAAAGCGAGAAAAAGCAATAGTAACCCCCCGGCACAGCCGGGGGGTCTTTCTATACGGGCAAAGCCCTGTTTTACCGGCTGCGTCTCAAGGCCGCTCAGGGGTTTCTTAGACTTGCAACGGCGATTCTCTCCCCCTGCCCCTCCCGCACACAGGACAAAACGAAATCAAAAGCATTTGGGTGCGGAAGGGGACCAATACTCCCCGCACAGCCGCGAGTTTTCGCATTACAAAAAATGAGCGCCGTAAAAATACGGCGCTGTGGCGTCCCCGAGGCGATTTGAACGCCTGGCCTTCCGCTTAGGAGTTTGGAAAATTCAATATCCCAGGGTGCATCACAATGTCATGTCATGCTAAAAAGTACCGTAAAATCAAGGGAATTGAACAATCCGAGTATCCTGGAATTTCTCGTAAGGACACCCCGTATTACTTCAAAAAACCTGCGCTCTTAGCACGGTTATTAGCGTTAGCAGTCGGGGAACGCTCTGCGTTCGCATGAGCTGGTGAGCTTGACGCTGGATTTGAGGCAAGATCACAACTGAATATTTGACTCAGTAAGGACACTCCGCATAATGTGAGGTGTCCTTATTTTATACGGATAATGAACGCACAGAATCTACTATCGCTCGGATTGCCCAAATTAACTGAGGGAGCAGCGAGAGCAGAATCGCAACCGTTTTGCTACATCTATAAATGAAACAAAGAGTAAGAAAGAACTTCAATCACCGCTTTTATTGGGCGCTGCGTTAATTAGCCTTACACCATTAACTAAAGCAAAGCAACAAATCTTTCCTCCAGTAAATTGCCGACCACGGGCATTATAGCGTTCTCCGCTGGCAGAAATGAATACTTGCTTTTTTGCTCTTGTTAGTGCTACATAGAACACGCATAGATCATCCAGCAGCGGTTCAACCATCTGGGTTGGGATATTTTGCGGTAGTCGACAACGAGCACTGCCTTGAGTCGATTTACTGGGGCAGTCCCTGCAAATAAATGTAAACGCCCATTGCTCAACATCACAAACGATTACATAATCCCACTCCAGACCTTTCGCACCATGAACGGTGGAGAGAATCACTCGTGAGTCGACATATTCCATTGCTTGTTTTAGCTGACGGTTTTCAAAAATGTCCAGTAACAGGGTATACTTATCTTCAGGAACAAGGTCTGCATAATCGATGGAAACTTTCTCCACAAGGGCATCAAGCAACTTCAGCAGAGAATCTACTGTCTTACCTGTTGATGCTGCATATGCTGTCCTTACACTATCGGAGAACGCCGCCAAAGCCTTTTTATTTATGGCCTTTGACTTACCAAATCGCCTGATAAACATTTCTTGGCATTTGTTATGGAACTCAACATAATCCGAATCTTCGTCAGTAAACATTCCATAGAAGTATTGAATGCCATTCCTCGCAAGTTCAGCTTCTACGATTTCTGCATTTTTACTTCGATTTCGGAATAGAATTGCGATTTTTACATTCTCTTCTGCCAATAGATCTTGGACTTTGGCAACGACCTGCTCTGCTTCATCTTGTTGAGTTGTACCCCAAAATGCAGGAAGTTTTGCTACATCATCAGCTGCAATAGTTGGTGTAAAGCAAGATGCTGCATTGGCCCGGATGTTTTTATCTAACTTTAGCATATCAGGATTATTTTGGAAGCGATAGTTTTTTGAAAGTTCAACTTTTGTCATTCCATATTCGTCAACGACTTTTGACATAATGTCTGGAAGTGCACCTATGAACCCATATATCCGCTGCAATGAATCACCAAGAAAGAGTAATTGCGTCTGTTCAGAAATAACCGATTCAAGCAGTTTCCATGCTATACAGTTTGTGTCCTGAAATTCATCTACAACAATAAGCGGGTAGTAGCTCTGATAAAACTTTTTAACCTCCGTGTAATTTGTAAAAATCTCGAGCACAAATAAAATGATGGCATTGTGCGTGATGTAGTCAAGTGGAAGCAGCTTCTTAATAACAATGTCATTATATGCGTGGATCGTCTGAGCATCAGGAACACGAGCCTCTTTCACGTCAGTTTCTACAGCTTTGAGACTCTGAAGCTCTGCAGGAGTAAGTGTGGTTTTAAGGTTCGTCTGATTTTCAATATCGCTATCGCCGACTGCTCGAAAAAGATTAACATCCTTACGTAAAGCATCCGCAATAAGATATCCGTATTTTTTCAGTATGCCCTTACAGAAACCATGATAATTTGTGATTGTAACCTTTTCTCCGATTGACACGGGACTATTTTGCAAGCCAAGTAATGAGGGCAGTTTTCCTGCAACTTCTCGTTTAACTTTCAGAGCAGCATTGACACTAAAAGTAAGACCGAGAATTCGCTTTGGATTTGGAATTTGGCCAGACGCAAACAAGTAGGCAATCCGACTTATCATCGTAGTCGTCTTCCCATATCCAGCAGGCGCTTCAACTATTAGGCGCGGACTATCCGAGAAGATTACATCGAGTTGCCGTTCGTCACCTCCGTGTTGGGCAGTTATTTTTTCTTTGATTTCCACAAGATTAGCATCAGACATTTGCAGCTACCTCCTGTGCTTTCTGTATCGCGTTGCTGTAGCAGGCAGGGATGTTTTCCGCGGGAGTTGCATCGCCGATGATCCTGCCAAGAAGAACTCCTTTCTTTGCCATAAACCATGCTGAGAACATTCGGCAAAAATCCTCTTCATCATCATCGCTTACATCGCTCAGCTTTTTGGGAGTATAACCTGTTATATCAATGCCCATTTTCCTGAAGTGATTCCGGACAAAATCTGTGTCTAAAGAAACGGAACATGCGTTGCTATCCATATCAAGCGCGATTTTTCTAACCAGCTCGGTTTTACCGGCAGCAAAAAGTGTTTTTACTATCTCTATCTCAAAGCACAGTTCTGTTGTAAAAAACTCATCAGGAGCAGCAGCGTGGCCGTCCTTAACATCACCGTCGTAAATAGCCACACTTGGAATTGCAAAAAATGTAAACAACTGGCGTAGAGGCTTTATTGAGTTTTGACCCCTTGCATTAATGACACAGATTCCGTAATCATCCAGCGAAATGCCTAACTTTTCAGCAAATTTGTGAATGCAGCCGTATTCCGTCTCACCTTCAATCAAGAGCGCACACTTAGCATAGAATGCTTCTTTAATCTCAGGGAAGTGCATAATGAGATGTTTTTCAGTTTCAGCTTTAATTCGCCCATCGTTGTTAGTTCCTGCAATTGGGCGGAGTGCATAGCCGCTAATAACTGCTGTTTTATCTTGATTTTTATAGAATCGAATAAGGTTACGGTAATCCCCAATCAGAGCGTCTGTTGAATGTGTAACGATTATTAATTGACCACTAATTCCATCCACATTAAACAGCATTTTTAAAAGATCCACAAACTCTGCGTCTTTGTTACAAAGGATTCGCTTGTAGTAGCCGATCAGCGACCGCTGAAGATATGGATGAAGATGAACTTCTGGTTCGTCAATCGATAAGATAAGCGGTAGCAGTTTCTTCCCGTCAGAATCGGTATACAAGAGATCTTCAAACAAAACAGATTTACTCTTATACAACTCCATTATCTGGCACAGAATATTCATGGATGCCATTGCAATATACTGAACACCGCTTCCGGTGGATTCAATTTTTCTGGTTCCGTCCGATAAGTAAAAAAGTCTGGTCAGCATTTCAGTGGAATCTGGAGACACAGTCGCTTTTATTGAGTAGTCTCGAAAACTTCGGATTTTCTCAAGGTATCCGTTAATGAACTCCATTAGTCTGTCTACCTGTGTAGTGTCCAAAAAAGCATGTGCCGCACCATCATCGAACCGTTCAATTATTGTGCTTATCAATAGCCCGGCACCTTTTTGAGTGTCTAGACGCAACTCTTTGCTTGGGACAGAGGTAGTCTCGTATTTGAGAAAGTTGAGTTTACGCAATTGTCGGGGAGGAATACTCTCGTTAGAGTCTGCACTAACAATGGTCGGATATGCGTCCCTGACTGTTTGATGATACCGTATTTTCAGCAAAGAAGCATCCTCAGGCGAAAAGTTGTCGCCAAAAAAGCCTTGCTCATTTGGAAGAAGTTTGATGTCAAGTTCGACCTCGATTGGCTTTTCTGGGTCGGCAAAATCTTTTTCGTCAAAGCCCTTACCGTTGCAAACCGTAGCTAACAGCGATAAGAAGTTGCTTTTGCCAAGGTTGTTTTCCCCGATGATATAGTTACACTCAGGATTAAAAGTAACTTCAATTCCATCAATATTCCTGTAGTTGTTCACTTTCACACAGGATATTCTCATAGGTTCCTCCTCGGAGTGTATAACTCCCAACTGTTACCAACGGGTCCAAGATTAAGCCTTGCCTTAATTAATGGATCACTGTTGATTAGTGAATTTTATTACGATTAGGTGGACTCGGCAATATAGGAAAGCGCCTATTGTTCTAATAGCTTATATCCCCAATGCCCACCTTCACGGTATTTCACGAGTTTACTCTCTGCGACTAAACTCGCAAGAATCCGATTAGCTGTAGCCGCTGAAACGCCGCACAGCGCACGGACATCTGCGTTCATAATATACGGATGTGTTTCCAGGAACTTCTCAATCTGCTTCCACCGCATCGTTGCCTTATCCATCGCTCCATCGCTCACATCATCTCTCGCATTGATAGCGTCAATGAGCGATGCTTTGATTGCTGATAGCATAAACTCAATAAACACCGTGGATTCTCCGGCATCATTGGAAGCATTGATGGCTGCATAATACTCCTGCTGGCGGTCATGGATGATGGATTCCACCGGTAGCCAAGCAAAAGCCGGGTTCCATTTGGAAAGCAGCAACGTATGCCACAGACGGCCCACACGGCCGTTTCCATCCGCAAAGGGGTGGATCAGTTCAAACTCATAATGGAACACACAACTGCGGATTAGTATATGCACATCGCTGTTTTTCACCCAGTCCAGCAGCTCCATGACCAAATCCGGGACATACTGCGGCAACGTTCCAAAATGCAGGACACGCCCTTCCTGATCTACAACACCCACAGGCCGGGTACGGAACATTCCTGACTCATCCACCAATTCTCGTGTCATGATGCCGTGAGCGGTCAGCAGATCATCTACGGAGTAGGGGTCCAGCTCGTCCAGCCGCTCGTAAATCTCATAGGCATTCTTGACCTCTGCAATATCCTTGGGTGGAGCCAAGACATGCTTACCGTTGAGGACTGCAGTTACCTGTTCCAAGCTGAGCGTATTCTGTTCAATGGCAAGGGAGCCGTGGATGGTGCGAATACGATTGCTCCGGCACAAAGTCGGGTTGCTGGAAAGCTGGTTGGTTGATGTGAGCCTGCCTACCAGCTCGGCAATTTCCGCAACAGAATCAATGATCGTATTCGTGATTTCATAGGGCGGTTTTTTGTTTTTCATAACATCCTCGCATATCCGTAAACTATCATTATTGTACCAATAAATGGCTCAAAAATCAATACATCGCTCATTTCATCAATCAAAAGATAAAGCTAAATTTAACCGATTGTTTCGGAAACCTTAAGTGAATTTCCAAGATCAACAAAACAACTGTCTACAACTGAATCAGAAATCTGTAAGGACATTTCGCATGGTGTGAAGTGTCCTTATTTTTATGGAGGTAATAACGATGAATACACAGATCATCGCCATCGCCAACCAAAAGGGCGGCGTTGGCAAGACAACGACCTGCGCCAATCTCGGCATTGGACTGGCACAGGAAGGAAAGAAGGTGCTGCTGATTGACGGCGATCCCCAGGGCAGCCTGTCTATCAGCCTGGGCTATTCCCGTCCGGACACGCTGCCGGTCACGCTCTCCGATATGATGGGCAAGGTGCTGACCGATACGCCCATCCAGCCCGGCGAGGGTATTCTGCACCATGCGGAGGGTGTTGACCTGATGCCTGCGGATATTCAGCTCTCCGGCATGGAGGTGTCCCTAGTAAACGCTATGAGCCGGGAAACCATTCTGCGGCAGTATCTGGACACAGTGAAACGGGACTATAACCATATTTTAATTGACTGCCAGCCCTCCCTGGGTATGCTCACAGTCAATGCACTGGCAGCCGCCAACAGGGTATTGATTCCCGTCCAAGCGGAGTATCTGCCCGCCAAAGGACTGGAACAGCTTTTGCAGACCATCAACAAGGTTCGGCGGCAAATCAATCCCAAGCTGCAAATTGACGGTATTATGCTGACCATGGTAGACAGCCGCACCAACTTTGCCAAAGAGATCAGCGCCCTGCTGCGGGAAACCTACGGTTCCAAAATCAAAGTATTCGGTTCTGAGATTCCACACTCCGTCCGGGCCAAGGAAATCAGCGCCGAGGGTAAGAGTATTTACGCCCACGACCCGGAGGGCAAGGTGGCCGCCGCTTACAAAAATCTGACGAAGGAGGTGCTGAAAATTGAAAAGCAGCGCGAAAAATGTAAAGCTGGCATCGGTAGATGATCTGTTTTCCACCGAGGAAAGCCGCGCCGACGCCAGCCGCGAAAAAGTAGTGGAAATCCCGCTGTCTGAACTGCATCCGTTTAAGGACCATCCCTTTAAGGTCAAGGATGACGAGGCCATGATGGAAACGGCGGACAGTATTCGGCAGTACGGCGTTTTGGTTCCTGCCATCGTGCGTCCCGATGCGGATGGAGGCTATGAGCTGGTTGCGGGACACCGGCGACACCATGCCAGTGAACTGGCCGGGAAAGAAACTTTGCCTTGTATTGTCCGTGATCTGGACGATGACGCTGCCACTATTATTATGGTTGACAGCAACCTCCAGCGTGAAAGCCTGCTCCCCAGTGAGCGGGCTTTTGCTTATAAGATGAAATTGGAGGCCGTTAAGCACCAAGGAGCCAGAACGGACCTCACTTCTGTTCAAGTTGAACAGAAGTTGAGCGCCCGTGATAGGGTGGCGCAAGAGGCCGGTGAAAAAAGTGGTATTCAAGTTATGCGTTATATCCGCCTGACCGAGCTGATTCCCCCTCTGTTGGATATGGTAGATGAAAAGAAAATCGCCCTTAGTCCGGCCTACGAGCTGTCCTTTCTCAAACCGGAGGAACAGGCACGGCTTGTTGAGACAATGGACTATGAACAGGCTACCCCTTCTCTTTCGCAGGCCCAGCGCATGAAGAAGTTCAGCCAGGAAGGGCGTTTGACCGAAGATGTGATGCTTGCCATTATGTCTGAGGAAAAGAAAAGCGAGCTGGACCGCGTAACGCTCACCTCTGACACCCTGCGGAAATACTTTCCCAAGAGCTACACCCCCAAGAAGATGGAGGAAACCATCATCAAGCTGCTGGAAGCATGGCAGCGCAAACGCCAGCAACAGCAGGAACGCTGAGAAAGGAGCCGGTGTATGAGTGATATTCCCATTCGGGAGATGAAAGGCCATGACATTCTGGCCGTGGAACGGTTCCGGGACAGCACCTGCCGGATGATTGAGTTTGTTGTCCGCAAGCAGGGCAACCCTTACGGCAGCCCCGGTGATGAAATGCGCCTGTTTCTGAGCGAGGCAGGCTATCGGAGGGCGTTAGAGAGCCAGAACCGCAGAGAAATCCGCATCAAGCGGACTGCCCACATCATTGAGGGCCATATCCTGTACGACAGGAAAAAGAGCAAGAAACACTGATTTGTCGCAGTTTGAAGTGACTGCGGCTTTTTTCATGCCAACCGGCGCAAGGAAGGAGTGAAGTCAATGGCTGTTTTTCGCGTCCAACGCACACGCGATTACACCGTAATGTCCAATTATCACTTGAGAGATCAGAACCTGACCCTGAAAGCCAAGGGCCTATTGTCTATGATGCTGTCTCTCCCGGATGAATGGAACTACACCACGCGGGGGCTGGCCGCCATCTGCAAAGAGGGCGTGGATGCTATCGGTTCTGCCCTGAAAGAGCTGGAAAACAACGGCTACATCGTCCGGCATCAGCTGCGTGGTGCCAATGGCAGGATCAGCGATACGGAGTACATCATTTACGAGCAGCCCCACAAAGCTGAAACCCCGGATACGGATTCACCAGATACGGAAAACCCGGATATGGTTTCCCCGGATATGGACACGCCATATCTGGAAAAGCCCGCAGAATTAAATATAGAAGAATTAAATACCCAAAAATCAATTACAGATGGATCAAATATCGATTCGATTCCTTTCCGTGGGTATGCGGCGGGAAGCCCGCCGGAACCGAAACGAAAGGAAGCGATGCCCATGAGCGAAATGGAAAGCTATCGGGAATTGATTTTGGAAAACATCGAGTACGACATTCTGCGGAAAGATGCAGGACCGTATGTGGAAGATCTGGACGAAATCGTTGAGATCATGGTAGAGACGGTCTGCGCCAAGCGAAAGTTCACACGGGTAGCTGGCAGCGACTTCTCCCATGAAGTCGTGAAGTCCCGGCTTCTGAAACTGAACTGCGATCACGTCCGCTTTGTGATGGACTGCATGAGGCAGAACACCACCAAAATCCGAAACATCAAGCAATACCTGCTGGCGGCGCTGTTCAATGCACCCACCACCATCGGGAACTATTACACGGCGCTGGTAAACCACGATATGTACGGCGGCTGATGGCCGCCTATTTTTATGCCCGGACATCCGGGAGAAAGGATATGCCATGAAGCGACCTTTGGCTTACATCACTGCCCCATGGGGCAGCAACGAATTTGAGAACACTGAAACCGCCGCCCGTTACTGCCGGGCCGTTTATGATGCCGGTTTTTCGCCGGTCTGTCCGCTTCTGTTCCTGCCTCTGTTTCTCAACGATGCCATCCCGCAGGAGCATAAGGACAGCATCGACATTGCCCGCGATTTTCTCCGGCGTGCTCATGTGCTGGTAGTCTGCGGCGATACCGTAGACGAGGCCATGAAAAATGATATTGCCATTGCGGAGCGGCTCCGGATCACCGCTACCACTCTGGACGGCCTGCTCACCGTCAAGGGCCAGGGACGGGAGAAAGGAGGAAATCAGCATGGGTAAAACCATTGGCGAGCTGATGGAGGAAATGCGTATCAAGGCCGGAGCGCAAAATTACAAGGGCCATGACTACCTGGATTTGGCCCGGTTCGATGAGAACACCCGCCACATGATTATCTTTGATGTGCTGACCCACGATTCGCCGGTTGGTTTCAAGGGAGACAGGATGAGGCTGTTTCTCGCTGACGCCGGTTATCAGAAAGCGTTGGAGAACCAGGAACGCGGGAATATCAAAATTCTGTCCCACGCCAGGGTCATTCGCGGAGATCTGTTCTATGACCGCAAAGACCAGGTACGGTAACGGAGGCTCCATAATGCTGAAATATCTGCTCCGGCGGTTGGTGGTGCCGCCTTAGTGAAAGTCGCCTCCCTGCAAATCTGACGGAAAGGAGTGATGAGAAATGCAGGAAGAAGTTGAAAACAGGACGCTCACTCTGGGCATCAATGCGACAAAGTTTTCCGGCCGGGTGTTAAAGGCTGCCCTGTGCAAGTACCTGGCTTACCGCAAGGAAAAGAAATTGCAGGCCAGCCGGGACAGTCCTGACGTAAAGTCCTTCGGCAAGGTCAGCATGGAGGAGTTGCAGCAGGAGCATGGCGATATGCGCCAGCTCGATGTGCAGGACAAGAGCCTACGGGATTTTGACCGTATTGCCAGAGAACACGGCGTCCGCTATACCGTCTTTGAGACGGAAAAGGGCCATTTTCAGATTTTCTTCAAGGCTCCCAACGAGGCAAATATGAATGCCGCCTTTGAGAAGTACGCAGCCACGAAGCTCAAAAAAGCGGAGCGGCGCGAATCTGTGCTGGGCAAGCTGGAGAAATTCAAGGCTCTGGTGAAAAACGCCGTGGTGGACCGAACCAAGCGAAAGGAGCTGGAACGATGAAACAGATCAACATCAAGAAGCTCCTGCTGCTGAACCTGCCCTATCTGCTGATTGGCCTCTTTGCCACCAAGCTGGGACAGGCATGGCGGCTGGCCGCCGGTGTGGATGCTTCCACGAAGCTGCTGCATCTGCCGGAGGGCTTCGCCGCCGCATTTCAGTCCTTCTTACCCAGCTTTCACCCGCAGGATTTGCTCATCGGCCTGCTCTGCGGTGCAGCCCTGTGGCTGGCAGTCTATGTGAAAGGCAAGAACGCCAAGAAATACCGCAAGGACATTGAGTACGGTTCCGCCCGCTGGGGGACGGCAGAGGACATCAAGCCCTTTGTCGATCCGGTGTTTGAAAACAACATCATACTCACACAGACGGAAAGCCTGATGATGAGCAACCGGCCAAAGAATCCCAAGTACGCCCGGAATAAGAATGTGCTGATCATCGGCGGTTCCGGTTCCGGCAAAACCCGCTTCTGGCTCAAGCCCAACCTGATGCAATGCACCTCCAAGTCGTATCCCACCAGCTTTGTGGTCACAGACCCCAAGGGCAGTATCGTGGTCGAGTGCGGAAAGCTCCTGCAGCGCAACGGCTACCGCATCAAGATCATGAACACCATCAATTTCAAGAAGTCCATGCACTACAACCCCTTCTCCTATATTCACAGCGAAAAGGACATCTTGAAGCTGGTCACGACCCTGATTGCCAACACCAAAGGTGAAGGCAAGGGCGGGGACGATTTCTGGCTCAAAGCGGAGACGCTGCTTTACACGGCGCTGATCGGCTACATCCATTATGAGGCCCCGGAGGAGGAGCAGAACTTTTCCACCCTGATTGAGTTCCTGAACGCGATGGAGACACGGGAGGACGATGAGGATTTTCAGAACCCCGTTGACCTGATGTTTGAGGATTTGGAAAAGCGTAAGCCCAACCATTTTGCGGTACGCCAGTACAAAAAATACAAGCTGGCTGCCGGAAAAACAGCCAAGTCGATTCTGATTAGCTGCGGTGCGCGTCTGGCCCCCTTTGACATTCAGGAGCTGCGGGAGCTGACCGCTTATGATGAGTTGGAGCTGGACACCTTGGGCGACCGGAAAACGGCTCTGTTCTTCATTATGAGCGATACCGATGACACCTTTAACTTTTTGATCTCTATGGCCTACACCCAGCTTTTCAATCTGCTGTGTGAAAAGGCCGATGATGTGTATGGAGGCCGTCTGCCGGTTCATGTGCGTTGCCTCATTGATGAGGCGGCCAACATCGGGCAGATTCCCCGTCTGGAAAAGCTGGTGGCAACGATCCGCTCCCGCGAAATTTCGTGTTGTCTGGTCCTTCAGGCACAGTCTCAGCTCAAAGCCTTGTATAAGGACAACTGTGACACCATCATCGGCAACATGGATGCCCGTATCTTCCTGGGCGGCTCGGAGCCTACGACATTAAAGGAACTGAGTGCCGCACTGGGCAAGGAAACCATTGATATGTATAACACCAGCGTCACCAAGGGTACGCAGGAAAGCCACGGGCAGAACTTTCAGAAGCTGGGCAAGGAGCTGGCTTCCGTGGATGAGCTGGCCGTTCTGGACGGCAGTAAGTGCATCCTCCAGCTTCGCGGTGTGCGGCCGTTTTTGTCGGACAAGTACGACATTACCAAGCACCCGAACTACAAATACCTATCCGATTTTGATAAGAAAAACGCCTTCAACATAGAGCGTTTTCTTTCCACCAGGCTTAAACCGAAGCCGGGCGAACGGTTTGAAGCCTTTGATATTACCCTGCCCGATGGGGAGGCTGCCCCCGCTTAACGCAGCCTGATCTTGGAACGAGGAAAGCGTGCCTTCCAAACAATAAAATATTTGGAGGTACTTTATTATGGCATTTTTCAATTCTGCAGTTGGTGTTCTTCAGACCCTCGTTGTGGCGCTCGGTGCCGGTCTCGGCATCTGGGGTGCGATCAATCTTCTGGAGGGCTATGGCAATGACAATCCCGGTGCAAAGAGTCAGGGCATGAAGCAGCTCATGGCAGGCGGCGGCGTGGCTCTCATCGGCATCACCCTGGTTCCCCTGCTGTCCGGCCTGTTCGGTTAATCCCGAACCCCTGCAACCCGTTCACCAACCATTCACTGTAAGGAGGCTTTTATGAAACCGAACGATCTTTCCAAGCCGGAATATACGGTACAGGAAATCATGCAAATCCTTGTCATTTCCATTGGCGCTGGCCTGGGTATCTGGGGTGCTATCACCTTGTTGGAGGGCTACGAAAACGAGGACGAAAGCCTGAAGCGGCGCGGCCTGGATATGGTGCTGGCTGGCGGCAATATTGCGGCGCTGGCACCGGAATGTCTTTGGATTGAACTTCCGGCCCCGGACGGTTCGGACAATCATTGAGCCTCAAGAAATCCTCTGCCCCTTCCGCTTCATGCGGGAGGGGCAAGAAAGGAGGTCAAGCGTTTGGATTTCTTATGGGATTCCATCACAGAATGGCTCAAAGAACTGCTGGTCAGCGGCATTATGAGCAACCTGTCCGGGATGTTCGACCATGTAAACCAAAAGGTTGGGGAAATCTCCACCCAGGTGGGAACCACTCCGCAGGTATGGAACAGCGGCGTGTTTTCGATGGTGCAGAACCTTTCGGAAACAGTCATTGTCCCGATTGCCGGTGCCATCCTGGCCTTTGTGATGACGCTGGAGCTGATCCAGTTGATTACGGACAAAAACAATCTCCACGATGTGGATACCTGGATGTTCTTCAAGTGGATTTTCAAGACGGCCTGCGCCATTCTCATCGTCACCAACACCTGGAATATTGTCATGGGCGTATTTGATGTGGCTCAGAGCGTGGTCAATAACGCAGCGGGCGTCATCATCTCGGATGCCTCCATTGATATTTCCAGTGTGGTCACGGACATGGAGGCTCGATTGATGGAGATGGATTTGGGGCCGCTGTTCGGTCTCTGGTTCCAGAGCCTTTTTGTGGGCATTACCATGTGGGCGCTGACGATCTGTATTTTCATCATCGTGTATGGCCGTATGGTGGAGATCTATCTGGTGACTTCCGTGGCCCCGATCCCGATGGCGACCATGCTCAATCGGGAATGGGGACAGATGGGCCAGAATTATCTCCGCTCCCTGTTTGCCCTGGGCTTTCAGGCATTTCTCATTATCATCTGCGTGGGCATCTATGCCGTTCTGGTGCAGAACATCGCGCTGGAGAGCGACATCAGCGCGGCAATCTGGACCTGCATGGGTTATACGGTGCTGCTGTGCTTCACCCTCTTTAAGACCGGCAGCCTTGCCAAGAGCGTGTTTAATGCCCACTAACCCATG
This sequence comes from Caproicibacter fermentans, assembly GCF_009746625.1. GTDB lineage: Bacteria > Bacillota > Clostridia > Oscillospirales > Acutalibacteraceae > Caproicibacter > Caproicibacter fermentans. The sequence goes on along the minus strand of NZ_VWXL01000110.1, from coordinate 16,953 downwards.
AAAGGAGGCTTTCCTCTATGGCCTATGTCAACGTGCCAAAGGATTTGAGCAAGGTAAAAACCAAGGTGATGTTCAACCTCACCAAGAGACAGCTCATCTGTTTCGGCAGCGGCGCACTGGTCGGCGTTCCGCTGTTTTTCCTGCTCAAATCTTATATCAGTACCAGCACCGCCTCGCTGTGTATGGTGCTTGTGATGCTGCCGTTCTTTCTGTTCGCCATGTATGAAAAGAACGGCCAGCCCTTTGAAAAAGTGATTCACAACTATGTGCAGGTGCGGTTCGTCCGCCCCAAGCACCGGCCTTATCAGACCGACAATTTCTATGCCGTGTTAGACCGGCAGTATCATTTGGACAAGGAGGTACAACGCATTGTCTGTAAAAACGACACAAAAAAGAAAGCTGACCCGCGCCGAGCGCCGGGAGATCGCGGCCGCCATCGAACGGGCGAAGCGGACGGATAAGAAACAGCAGTCGGTCCAGCAGTCCATTCCCTATGAGCGGATGTGGCCGGACGGTGTATGCCGCGTGATCGGCAATTTCTACACCAAGACCATCCAGTTTCAGGACATCAACTATCAGCTTTCTCAGAACGAGGACAAGAGCGCCATTTTTGATGCCTGGTGTGATTTCCTCAACTACTTTGACAGCTCCATCCGATTTCAGTTTTCGTTCCTGAACCTTACCGCCAGTATGGAGAGCTTTGAACAGAGCATTTTTATCCCGCCCCAGAATGATGCTTTTGATAGTATCCGGGCCGAGTATGCTGAAATGCTCCAGAATCAGCTTGCCAAGGGCAACAACGGCCTGACCAAGACCAAGTTTCTGACCTTTGGTATCGAGGCTGACAGCATCAAGACGGCAAAGCCCCGGCTGGAGCGCATCGAAAACGATATTCTCAACAACTTCAAGCGGCTGGGTGTATCTGCTGCCACCTTAAACGGACTGGAACGCCTGCGCCTGATGCACGACATCTTCCACATGGACGATCAGAGCCGGTTTCAGTTCTCCTGGGATTGGCTGGCAGCCAGCGGGCTGTCCACCAAGGACTTTATCGCACCCTCCTCCTTTGAGTTCAAGGAAGGGCGCACCTTCCGTATGGGCAAGAAGTTTGGTGCGGTGTCCTTCCTGCAAATCCTGGCACCGGAGCTGAATGACCGGATGCTGGCAGACTTTCTGGATATGGAGAGCAGCCTGATCGCCACAATGCACATTCAGTCTGTGGACCAGGTAGCTGCCATCAAGACAGTCAAGCGCAAGATCACCGATCTGGACAAGATGAAGATCGAGGAGCAGAAAAAAGCGGTTCGGGCCGGATACGATATGGACATCATTCCCTCCGACCTTGCCACCTACGGCACCGAGGCGAAGAATCTTCTGAAGGAGCTGCAAAGCCGCAACGAGCGAATGTTCCTGATGACGTTTCTGCTGGTGAATACCGCCGACACCAAGCAGCAGCTTGACAACAACGTGTTCCAGGCGTCCAGCATCGCGCAGAAGTACAACTGCCAGCTTGTGCGCCTGGACTACCTGCAGGAGGAGGGGCTGATGAGCAGCCTGCCGCTGGGCTTCAATCAGGTGGAGATTCAGCGCAGTCTTACCACCTCCAGCACCGCAATCTTTATCCCGTTTACCACCCAGGAGCTTTTCCAATCCGGCGGCGAGGCTCTGTATTACGGCCTGAACGCCCTGTCCAGCAACCTCATCATGGTGGACCGGAAAAAGCTCAAAAATCCTAACGGCCTGATTCTCGGTACGCCGGGCAGCGGCAAGTCCTTCTCCGCCAAGCGCGAGATCACCAATGCGTTCCTCATCACCGGGGACGATATTGCCATCTGTGACCCGGAGGGAGAGTACTTCCCGCTGGTGCAGCGGCTGGGCGGTCAGGTCATTCGTATTTCTCCGACCAGCTCCGACTACATCAACCCTATGGACATCAACTTAAACTATTCTGACGATGAAAACCCGCTTTCTCTGAAGGCGGATTTTATTTTGTCCTTGTGTGAGTTGGTGGTGGGCAGCCGGGACGGATTGCAGCCTGTGGAAAAAACCGTCATTGACCGTTGTGTGCGCCTGATTTATCAGCCGTACCTCAATGCCCCCTGCCCGGAGAACATCCCAATTCTGGGTGATCTATATGAGGCTCTTTTGAAGCAGGACGAGAAAGAAGCCCACCACATTGCCACCGCGCTGGAAATCTATGTGTCCGGCTCCCTCAACGTGTTTAACCACCGCACGAATGTGGATGTCAACAATCGCATCGTCTGCTACGACATCAAGGAGCTGGGCAAGCAGTTAAAAAAACTGGGGATGCTCATTGTCCAGGATCAGGTATGGGGCCGCGTCACCGCCAATCGCGCCGCAGGCAAGTCCACCCGATACTACATGGACGAGTTCCATTTGCTGCTTAAAGAGGAACAGACTGCCGCATACAGTGTGGAGATTTGGAAGCGGTTCAGAAAGTGGGGCGGTATTCCAACCGGCATCACCCAGAATGTCAAGGACCTGCTTTCCTCCCGTGAGGTAGAGAACATCTTTGAGAACAGCGACTTTGTGTATATGCTCAACCAGGCTGGCGGTGACCGGCAGATTCTGGCCAAGCAGCTCAATATCAGCCCCCATCAGCTCTCCTATGTGACCCATTCCGGCGAGGGTGAGGGGCTTTTGTTTTACGGAAATGTCATTCTGCCGTTCATTGACCGGTTCCCGAAGGATACCGAGCTGTACGCCGTAATGACCACCAAACCCAATGAAATCAAAAAGGAGGCGTAAATTTATGGATACTTCTATCTTCAAACAGGACGCACTGGCAAAGAAAAAAGTGTCGGTGCTGGCAGATACCACACTGGCTCTGTCCACCTTTGTTCAGGCCCAGCGCGTGGGCGCAAGGCTCAATGAGCGCGGTCTGGCCGGTATTCTGCGTCTGGCCGAGCTGCAATCCCAGCTTGTCCCGGATTGGGACAAGGACCACTTCGACGGAAAGGCACTGTTCATTCTCTGCTCCCTTCTGACGGAGCTGATGCTGAATGTGTCCAGCGTTCCCGGCGATCTGGCTGTCTATGGCGAACTGGAGTCCATGCTGGAAGAAATCGCAGATGGTGAGTGGTTTGAGTAAGCAGAACAATCCCCGTCTCCAGTTTACCGACGCCGAGCGTGAGGATTCCCGGCTGAAAGAACATATCCGCAAGGCAGATAAGGCCGCTGACAAAGCGGAGGAGGCGCGGGCCAAAATTCCCAAGAAAAAGAAGAAAGTCAAAAAGCGCACTGTTGACCCGGCCACCGGGAAGAAAACGGTGCGCCTTCGTTTTGAGGAAGTGGATCAGCCTGCACCGGCCTCCAAACTGGCCCATGCTGTCACAACGGCTCCCGGTCAGGCGATTGCCGTTCAGATGCACCGAAAAATCGGAGAGACCGAGGAGGACAATGTGGGCGTGGAAAGCGCCCACCGTCTGGAGGAAACTGCCGAGGGCGGCGCACATCTGGCCGCTTCTGCCCACCGCTCCCAAAAGCTGCGGCCCTACCGGGCTGCGGCAAGGGCGGAGAAAAAGCTGGAAAAGGCCACTGTCAATGCCTTGTATCAGAAAACCATGCAGGACAATCCGTCCAGCTTCAGCAACCCCCTTTCCCGTTGGCAGCAAAAGCAGGCTATCAAAAAGCAGTATGCCGCCGCCAAGCGCACCGGACAGACTGCCGGTACTGCGGCAAAGGCTGCGGACAATACGGCCAAGGCCGCTAAAAAGACTGCCGAGGAGACGAAAAAGGCAGGCAGCTTTGTCTGGCGGCACCGGCGCGGATTCGGCATTGCCATCGCGCTGTTTCTCATTCTGTGTTTTTTCCTGAACAGCCTTTCCTCCTGTTCGGTTCTGCTGGAGGGTGGAATGTCCGGCCTCGCCGGTTCCACCTATCCCTCCCGTGATGAGGATATGCTGGGTGCGGAGGCTGCTTACGCACAGATGGAGGCTGACCTTCAGTATGAGATCGACCATTATGAGAGCCTGCACAGCGGATATGACGAGTATCACTATGACCTGGATGAGATCAAGCACGACCCCTATGTGCTGATTTCCATTCTCACCGCCTACCATCAGGGAGAATGGACGCTTTCTGAGGTACAGGGAACGCTTGCCATGCTCTTTGACCGTCAGTACACGCTCACTGAGAATGTGGTGGTGGAAACCCGCTACCGCACCGAAACCTCCACGGACCCGGAAACCGGAGAAGAAACCAGCGAAGAAGTCCCTTATGATTATTACATCTGCTATGTAACCCTGGAAAACTTCGACCTGTCCCATCTGCCGGTCTATATCATGGGCGAGGAACAGGTCAGTATGTATGCCGTGTATATGGCGACCCTGGGCAACCGGCCGGACCTGTTCGCAGGCAATCCCAATGCCTCCACCAGAGAGGACTATCTGGATTACGATGTGCCGCCGGAGGCGCTGGAAGATGAAGTCTTTGCCGCCATGCTGAAGGAAGCAGAAAAATACCTGGGCTACCCCTATGTGTGGGGCGGTTCCACCCCCAGCACTTCCTTTGACTGCTCCGGCTTTGTAAGCTGGGTCATCAACCACTCCGGCTGGAATGTGGGCAGGCTGGGCGCACAGGGGCTTTGCGACATCTGTACCCCGGTGTCCTCCGCCAACGCGCGTCCCGGTGATCTGATTTTCTTCAAGGGGACCTATGACACGCCGGGCGTCAGCCATGTGGGTATCTATGTGGGCGATGGGATGATGATCCACTGCGGAAATCCCATCTCTTACGCCAGCATCAATACATCGTACTGGCAGCAACACTTTTACACCTTTGGCCGTTTGCCGTAAAGGAGGGATTTTACCATGAACGCCAAGATCAACAAGCTCCGCAGTGAGCTGGATAAAAACAAGAACAAAATCTCCGAGCTTCAGAGCCGCAACCGGGAAATTGAGCGGCAGATTACAGAGCTGGAGAACAACGACATTCTGGAGCTGATTCACGCGCACAGCCTGGATATTACCCAGCTTGCCGTGCTGATCCAGACCATGAAAACCGACCCCGCCGCTGTCATGCGGGGAGAAATGGAGGAATCTGACCATGAAGAAATCTAAGCTGCGCTTCCTGACCTGTCTGGCTGTATGTGTTCTCTGCATGAGCGCCTTTTCTGTCACGGCATTTGCGGGCGGCGGCCCGGAATTTGAGGAAACGGAACCCATCGAAACGGTGTCGGAGCCGAAATCCGGCGAACCGCTGTCTGAGGAAACGGACATCGTGACTCGTGACCTGCTTTATGACAAGGCCACCAATAAGCAGTTCATCACCATTGAGGACCGGGACGGCAATATCTTCTATCTGGTGATCGACTATGATGCGCCGGTAAATGAGGACGAGGAACAGTTCAAGACCTATTTCCTGAATCCGGTGGATACGGACGATTTGTCGGCGCTGGCCGAGGAAGAAGAAACAGCGCCCGTGGTCTGCACCTGCTCAGAAAAATGTGTGGCAGGCGCAGTCAATACGAACGCCCCGTCTGTGCCACCAATATGACCGAGTGCGCCGGTAAGGAAACCAAGCCTGCTGAACCGGAGCCGGAACCCACTACGGAACCGGAGCCAGAACCGGAAAAGAGCAATTCGGCTGCCGGTCTGCTGGTACTGCTGCTGATTGCAGCCCTGGGTGGCGGCGGTGCCTTTGCCTACATCAAGTTCATCAAAAACAAGCCGAAAACCAAGACATCCCCCGATTTGGATGATTATGACTTTGAGGACGAGAATGACGAGGAAGATGCGGAAATGCCGGAGGATGAGCTGGACGAGGAAGATGATGAGGACGGCACGGGAAGTGAGGGTAAATGACCTACTTCACCAACAGTCCCTTTGAACGCATGATGCAGCAGAAGCCGATGGGCGGGCGGGAAACCTGCCTTTCGGCGCTGCCGAAAAGTCACCGCTGCTATGGCTGCTCCAGCTATGGACGGGCTTGTTTCGGCCTGTGTCATCGTGACCTTATCATCAAGCCCAAACCCAAGGAAGGAGGAACCACGAAATGAAGCTGGTCATTGCGGAAAAGCCCTCTGTGGCAAAATCCATCGCTGCAGTTCTCGGCGCGAATAGCCGGAAGGACGGTTATCTGGAGGGCAACGGTTTTCTTGTCTCCTGGTGCGTGGGCCATCTGGTGGAATTGGCCGATGCCTCCGCCTACGGAGAAAACTACGCCAAATGGGCGCTGGCCGACCTGCCGATTCTGCCGGAGCATTGGGCCTACACCATTCTCCCGGACAGCAGAAAACAGTTTGATACCCTGAAAAAGCTCATGGAACGGCCGGATGTGGCCTCTCTGGTCTGCGCCACTGATGCCGGGCGCGAAGGTGAGCTGATCTTCCGCCTGGTCTATGAACAGGCGAATTGTAAAAAGCCGGTGGAACGTCTCTGGATTTCTTCAATGGAGGATAGTGCCATTCGGGACGGTTTTGCCCACTTGAAACCCTCGGTGGACTATGACCGGCTTTATGAGGCGGCCCTGTGTCGGGTGCAGGCAGACTGGCTGGTGGGCATCAACGCCACCCGGCTTTTTTCCATCCTTTATCACCGCACCCTGAACATTGGACGAGTGATGACCCCGACCCTTGCGCTGATCGTCCAGCGGGAAGCGGCCATTGACGCTTTCAAGCCGACCCCGTTTTATACAGTGACAGTGGCGTTCTCTGATTTCACAGTTGCATCGGAGCGGATCACGGACAAGCCCCAGGCAGAGGCCCTTCAAGCAGCCTGCCTCACGGCAGCTCATGCCACGGTCAAATCCGTGGAGCGCAAAGAAAAGGCAGAAAAGCCGCCTGCCCTCTATGATTTGACAACCCTCCAGCGAGAGGCCAACCGGCTGTTGGGATTCACCGCCCAGCAGACGCTGGACTATTTGCAGAGCCTCTATGAAAAGAAACTGGCAACCTACCCTCGTACCGACAGCCGGTATCTGACTTCGGACATGGCCGGAAGCCTGCCGCTGCTGGTCAATACCACCGCCAAAGCCATGCCGTTTGCGGAGAAGCTGACCATTCGCTGTAATCCCGCCCAGGTCATTGACGATTCCAAGGTCAGCGACCATCACGCAATCATTCCCACACAGAGTATTCGGGAAACGGACCTCTCGGCCCTGCCTGCCGGGGAGCTGGCCCTTTTACAGCTCATTTGCGCCCAGCTGCTGTGTGCTGTGGGCCAGCCCTATGCCTATGCAGAAACTTCTGTTGTGGTAGAGTGTGCCGGTCAGGAGTTTAAGGCTAAAGGTCGTGTTATCTTAAATCCCGGATGGCGGGAACTGGGTGGGCGTTACAAAGACACTCTGAAAAACAAGCCGGAGCCGGAAAAGGAGGCCTGGGCTTTGCCGATTCTTTCTGAAGGCGACAACCTCTCTGTGGTAACTGCCGCCGTGAAAGAGGGAAAGACTTCTCCGCCGGCCCATTTTACGGAGGATACGCTGCTTTCTGCGATGGAGACTGCCGGTGCCGGAGAAATGCCGGAGGATGCGGAGCGAAAAGGACTGGGAACCCCGGCCACCCGTGCCGGGATTCTGGAAAAGCTCATCAAGGTGGGCTTTGTAGAGCGAAAAAAGGTCAAAAAGGCTACCCATCTGATGCCTACCCATGAGGGCGTGGCCCTGATCACGGTACTGCCGGACCAGATACAGTCACCCTCCATGACTGCCGAATGGGAGCATCGCCTGAAAGAGATCGAACGTGGCGGTGCGGAGCCTGATGCGTTTCTTTCCGAGATCGCGGCTATGCTCACAGAATTAACCGGCCGCTATGAGGCGGTAAAAGATGCTGCTGCACTGTTTCCCAGCGATAAAGAGAGTCTGGGTAAATGTCCCCGCTGCGGGGCCTCCGTGGTGGAGATCAGCAAGGGATTCGTCTGTGAAAACCGGGACTGCGGCTTTGCTATCTGGAAAGAAAACAAGTTTTTCACGGCCAAGAAAAAGAAGCCGACCAAGGCGCTGGTGACGGAGTTGCTGTCCACCGGACGGGCAAGGCTCACCGGCTGCTACTCTGAAAAAACCGGAAAGACCTATGACGCTACGGTGGTGCTGGATGATACCGGTGGTAAATATGTGGGGTTCAAGCTGGAGTTTGACGTAGCCAGTCCGAAGCGGAGGTAACAGCCTATGAAGCTATCCAAATACGAGAAGGAAACCATTATTCTCTATAACCAGGCAGAGCCGACTGCCAGCGTTTATACCCAAGACCCCAAGCTGCTGGTGAAGCTGGCCCGACTGTCTGAGAAATATCCGCAGCAGATCCAGCCGGACGGCCCGAACCGCTATGTTGTCCCCAAGGGCTGTGTGCTAGTCCGGGAGCCGTACAGCGAAGAACGCCGCAAAGCAGCTAGTGCGCGTGCTAAAATGGCTGGATATGCACCGCCAAGAAACTTCAAAAAATAAAAAACATTCTATCTGATTATGACAATTTATGCTATAATATGCCATGAATGGAGGGGTGCTTGTGAGTCAACAAGAAAATAAAGATAATGAGTCAGGTTGCGGTAAAAAATACACGGTTAAGGATATCGTGAAAATTATTATATCCGTCACAATTGCGCTTGTTTCTATCATTTTTACCGTTCTCATCTGTTTTTCAATTTATCGTACAGGCTTTACTGTAGATAGCATACTCTCAACGTTACTTGCGTTTTTTTCAATTTTTATCTCTATCTTTTTCTACTTTAAGGCAGATGAGACAAGCAGCAAGTTCTATGACAGTTCATATGATTTTATGAAAGATCAGTCTGTTCTACTGGGACGAATTGAAGAACGCTTTGGTGAAAAATTTGAAAATCTTTTTTCTCGTATAGATCATTTAGATTCTGGACAGGCAGAAAAAGAGACTGAACTTCATGGGAAAACAGATGAAATTTCTAATATTATAGAAAATTTAATTAAAACTCTTGACGCGCACGAGAAGTCAGGGCAAACGGAAGAGTTGTTAGAGGAGCTGCGAAAATATCATTCTGAATTGACTGAGAAAAGTTTGGAGTATAATCTCCTTGTCGAAAACCTTCAAGAAATGCGCCAAGAGGCACAAGAAACATCGCACTATATTAAAGCAATCCAGACGTTATTGCCCAACAGTTTCTCAGATCAAATGTTAAGTTTCTTTGCAAACCTTGACGAAAGGGACATGGACTACTTATTAAGATGTGGTGGTCGCATTCAAAGTTCGCACAAAACATACCGCTTAGCCAGATCCTATGGGCTATGTGACGAAAAAGGGCGGATTTCTTCTGAATTACAAAAAGCTTTAGATAGCGTTCGATTTAATCATCAAAGATATTATTATTAATATAAGTTGTAAAACACTCAAAGGAGCAACCGGAAGCGGTTGCTCCTTTTTTGCCTAAAACTTGATTCAGGAAGGAGCTGACTAACTATGCCAGAGCAGAAAGTTACCAATAAAGAACGATTACGGGAAATCACCGAGGGCATTGAGCAGGGCATCAAAGACCTGTTTCAGAGCGACAAATATATGCAATACCTCCGCGTCATGTCCCGGTTCCACCATTACTCCGTCAACAACGTAATGCTCATTCATATGCAAAAACCGGACGCCACCCAGGTTGCCGGTTTCAACAAGTGGCGCGATCAGTTTGGCCGACATGTGAAACGCGGTGAAAAGGGTATCAAGATTATTGCGCCCACGCCCTATAAGAAAAAGGTGGAGGAAATCAAGCGCGACCCTGACACCAAGGCTCCGATTCTGGACAAGGACGGCAAGGCCATTGTGGAGGAAAAAGAAGTCCAGATACCCATGTTCAAGGTGGTATCTGTATTCGATGTGAGCCAGACCGAAGGAAAACCGCTGCCTCAGCTTGCCAGCGACCTGACCGGAGATGTGCAGCACTATGAGATTTTCATGGAGTCTCTGCGCCGTTCTTCCCCGGTTCCCATGGAATTGGAGCCGATGGCCGCCAATATGGACGGCTACTTTGATACGGAAAACCAGCGCATTGCCATCCGCACAGGTATGAGCCAGGTTCAGACAATCTCAGCTGCGATCCATGAGATCACCCATGCCAAGCTCCACAACCCGGAGAAAACAGAGGCTGTTCCATCATGGAAAGTAGTTATGGTGAGTGAGGGCGGCACTCGGCACGATTACAGCCAGGGCTTTGAAACGGAAGCCGCTGCGGAGGCTTTTGCGGCTGATGCCGGTTGGCGGTATGTGGATGAAAACCAGTTTGAATGGCGGCTTGAGGTTGAGGAAGATACCTCTGCGGTACAGGCTGCAATCAAAAGCCGAAATACCGAGGAAGTGGAGGCCGAAAGCGTCTCCTACGCTGTCTGCCAGTATTATGGAATCCAGACCGGTGAGAACAGCTTCGGCTATATTGCCTCCTGGAGTAAGGGCAAGGAACTGTCGGAACTCCGGGCCAGTCTGGAAAGCATCAATAAGACGGCCGATGGCCTGATTACGGACATTGATCGCCATTTTGCGGAGATTTGCAAAGAGTGCGGCGTTGACCTGACGGCGGAGGCTACCGAGCTGCAGCCTGCCAGCCAGCAGATGCAAAGCGAGGTGGTCCAGTGGGAGGACGATCATGTGCAGGATATTTCTGCATCCGTACAGACGGTTAAAGCTCCTGTTGAGCAGGAAACACTCTCCCCGGAAAGCCAGGTGCCGCCTGCCTCCATGCTGCCGGATGCACCGGAGCAGGCGCTGGACGAATATCCCATGCCGGATGAAGTCCTGCAAGCGGCCGATCTGGAAGCCTGCGGCTACATGGACGGCGATATGCTGCCACTCTCTAAAGAAAGAGCCTTGGAGCTGTACGATATGGATTTAACTGTCTATGCCATAGTGAGCGGGGGCAGCGCAGAAATGCTCTTTGACCAAGAGGAATTTGAAGCCCAGGCCCCCGGCACCGTTTTTGGCATTTCCCGCGAGGAATGGGAGCAAAGCCCCATGTTCCATGAAAAAATCATGGAGCGTCAGCAGCACCAGGAAGAACGGGAAGCCGCTTTCTTGGCCCACGCGGGAGATTGTTTCGCCATTTATCAGGTAAGCCGTGAGGACCCGAACAACGTGCGCTTTATGAATATGGACTGGATGCAGTCTCACGGTTTGGCCATTGAGCGCGGTAATTACGATCTGATCTATACCGGACAGCTGGCGGGAAAAGGAACTACCGAACAAAAGCTGGAAATGCTTTATGAGGCATTTAATCTCCATCATCCGGCAGACTATCACAGTCCCTCTCTCAGCGTCAGCGACATCGTTGCCGTCAAGCAAAACGGCGTGGTATCTTGTCACTACTGCGACAGCGTTGGATTTCAGGAGCTTCCCGACTTTCTGTCCCCAGATAATCCGCTAAAAAATGCCGAGATGTCTGTGGAGGACGATTACGGCATGATTGATGGTATCATCAATAACGGCCCCCGGCAGACCGTGGCCGAGCTGGAACAACAGGTCCATTCCGAGCAGCCTATTTCACTGATGGATTTGGCCGAGGCTGTCCACCGGGAGGAACGGGAAAAGAAAAAATCCGTGATGGAGCAGCTTCACAGCCAGCCGAAACAGGATCACAAAAAGACAGCGCCCAAAAAGAGCGCGGAAAGGGAGATTTGATATGGGAAACTTTACTTTTGACGAGATCAATCTGATGTGCATTTACAACACCGGTACGCGTCAGGGCCTGATGGACGCCTTAAAGGAGATGCGGGAATACCTGGAACCGGACGAAACGGAGCTGATGGCTATCACCGATTCCGCGCTGGAAAAGCTCTCGGCCATGACAGATGCGGACTTTGCGGCACTGGAGCTGTACCCGGACTTCGATGACAAGGAGGACGCGGATGCCGAATAAACTGCAAAGCTATACACAGATGGCCGAACAGGTAGCCGCCGGGCTGACCGGCAACTACCAGCGGTGGACGGCCTTTCTTACCACCGCCGCCCGGTTGTATAAGTACCCTTTCCCGGAGCAGATGATGATTTTCGCTCAGAGGCCCGATGCTACCGCCTGTGCGGAATATGACCTCTGGAACAATACAATGGGCCGATATGTGCAGCGCGGTTCCAAGGGAATTGCTCTCCTGGATGACAGCGGCGACCGACCGAAACTGCGCTATGTGTTTGATGTTTCCGATACCGGCGGGCGTGAAAACGCCCGTCAACTTTATCTCTGGCAGTACCGCCCGGAACATGAAGCCCCGGTGACGGAGGCGTTGGAAAAAGCCTATGATATTTCAGCAGAACACGGCCTTGCCGACCAACTGGAAAAGGTGGCTGCCCGGCTTGCCGATGAATATTGGTCAGAGAACCAGCGCGACATTTTCCACATCGTTGACGGTTCCTTTCTGGAGGAATATGATGATTTCAACATCGGAGTAGCCTTCCGAAGCGCCGCCACCGTCAGTATCACTTACGCGCTGATGTCCCGCTGCGGACTGGAGCCGGAAGCCTATTTCGAGCATGAGGATTTCCTGGGTATTTTCGATTTCAATACTCCCGCTGTGGTCACAGCTCTGGGTACAGCGGTCAGCCAGTCCAGCCAGGAAGTGCTACGGCAGATTGGCGCAACCATCAAGCACTACGAATATGAAAGGAGCCAGGCAAATGAGCGAACTGCATTATATCCAGAACGGGGATTATCAGATTCCCGCCCTGATCTTGGAGGAACAGCCCCCGCAGAAGCCCCTGGGCAAGTACGGCAGGATGCGGAAAACCTATCTGAAGGAACATCGGACGGCGCTTTACAACAACCTTCTTCTGACCGGAAAGCTGACAGCGCACCTGCAGGAGATCGACGAGGCAGCGAACGGCCGTCTGGAGCAGATGATCCCAGAACTGGCGAAAGCGGCGGGCGCGACGGAAGCCCTGAAAGCCAGAGACCCGATGCGGTGGGTGGGCCTGATGAACAACTGCAAGGCCCAGGCGGAGGAGATTATCCTGACGGAGCTTATCAACAACTGACATTAAACCAGTTCCTGTCTGAGCAGGAGCAAATCCAGAATATATCCAGCAAGCGGAGAGCCGACAGCCCTCCGCTTTTTCTATGCCCCAACCGGAGCCTTCAAAAACGGCCCCGGAACCGGCGCGGCCCGTGGATACCCAGGCCGCTATTGATGCAGCACTTCAGGAATGGAATGGCGACATTCAGAGCAAACACGCAGTAGTCCGCTACATGAAAGACCATGCCCGCGACAAAGGCACAGCGGCATGGCTGAAACAGGAATACGGCGATGATCTCCCGGCGTTCCCGGTTCCGGGGGCTGGCACAGATCTTTCCTGGCAGAAGGTACAGCGCCGGATTGCCCAGCTCATTAAGGAGGATCGGTTTTTCACAGAAGAAGAACAGGACCGCTTTGATAATATTGACCCTATTGCTATCCGGGAGGCCCTGGAACAGCGTGGTATTGTTGGTGGTCAGGTGGTTGACCCGGAAAAGCTGGACAACGACCCGTTTATCCGGCAAGTAATGAGCGATGTGGAGCGGATTGCCCAAGAGGAACAACCATCTGCCCCGGAGCAGCCGGATTTGTCCGGTCAGCCTGTGACCCGTGAAGGAGATACTATCACCATTGGGGACGGAGCAGCCACCCATGAGGTAGATGTTACTGTCACGGATGAAGAATGGCAGCGGATTCAGGAGGCTATCCCTGACACAACGCCCCCGGCTCGTGACCCGCTGGCCCCGGCCTATCAGGTGGGCGATACGGTCTATCCGGGGGAGAAAAATGGCCTGCCCTATGATATTGTGGTGGAACGGCTGCATATGGAGGAACCGGAGCCTACCCCGCCTGCCGCAGAAAATTTCCACATTACGGACGAGCATCTGGGCGAGGGTGGCCCGAAACAGAAATTCTGCGCCAATATCATGGCGATCCAGCTCTTGAAAAAATGCGAGGAAGAACACCGTCCGGCCACACCGGAGGAGCAAAAAATCCTATCCGGGTATGTTGGCTGGGGCGGCCTTGCGGATGCGTTTGACGATAGCAAGGCTTCCTGGGCAACGGAGTATCTTGAACTGAAAACCGTGCTGACACCGGCGGAATATGAAGCGGCCAGGGCCTCCACCCTGAACGCCCACTACACAAGCCCCACGGTTATTCGGGCGATCTATGAAGCAGTCGGCAACATGGGCTTTACTGCCGGGAACATTCTGGAACCGGCCTGCGGCGTCGGCAACTTCTTCGGGATGCTGCCGGAGGAAATGTCCGGCTCCCGGCTGTACGGCGTGGAGCTGGATTCCATCAGCGGACGCATTGCCAAGCAGCTCTATCCCAAAGCGGATATTACCGTGGCAGGCTTTGAGACCACGGACCGGCGTGACTTTTATGATCTGGCAATCGGCAACGTGCCGTTTGGCCAGTATCAGGTCAATGACCGGGCCTATAACAAGCTGGGATTCAGCATCCACAACTATTTCTTCGCCAAAGCGCTGGACCAGGTGCGGCCGGGCGGCGTGGTGGCCTTTGTCACCAGCCGGTACACCATGGACGCCAAAAGCCCGGAAGTACGGAAATACCTGGCCCAACGGGCGGATCTCCTGGGGGCAATCCGCCTGCCAAACAACGCTTTCCGCGCCAACGCCGGTACGGATGTAGTCTCCGATATTATCTTTTTACAAAAACGTGACCGGCCCATTGACATTGAACCGGACTGGGTACACCTGGGCCAGAACGAGGATGGCTTTGCCATCAACAGCTATTTTGTGGACCACCCGGAGATGATTCTGGGCAGGCAGACCTCCGAAAGCACTCAATATGGCAGGCAGGATTTTACCGTGGAACCGATTGAGGGCTTGCAACTCTCCGATCAACTCCACGATGCGGTCAAATCCATTCGCGGCACCTATCAGGAAGCGGAACTGCCTGACCTGGGGGACGGAGAAGCCATCGACACCTCCCTCCCGGCTGATCCCAACGTAAAGAATTATTCCTACACCGTGGTGGATGGTGAAGTATATTTTCGGGAGAACAGCCGCATGATGCGCCCGGATTTGAACGCCACCGCCGAGGCCCGCGTCAAAGGCATGGTTGCTCTGCGGGACTGTGTGCATCAGCTCATTGACCTGCAAATGGACGAATACACGCCGGACGCCGCCATCCGGGAAAAGCAAGCAGAGCTGAACCGGCTCTACGACAGCTTTTCCGCCAAATATGGGCTTATCAATGACCGTGGCAACCGGCTGGCCTTTTCGGACGATTCCTCCTACTATCTCCTGTGTGCATTGGAGGTGCTGGATGAGGACGGAAAGCTGGAGCGCAAGGCGGATATGTTCACCAAACGGACCATCAAGCCCCATAAGGCGGTGACTACGGTGGACACCGCCAGTGAAGCATTGGCTGTCTCTATTGCGGAAAAAGCCAGGGTGGATATGGAGTATATGTCCCAGCTGACCGGCAAATCCACCGAAGAAATTGCCACCGATCTGACCGGCGTTATTTTCAAGGACCCGGCCTATGGCAGCGACCCGCTTTCCGGCTGGCAGACCGCCGACGAATATCTGTCCGGCAACGTCCGGCAGAAGCTCCGGGCGGCACAGCGGGCAGCGGAACGGGATTCTGCCTTTACGGTCAACGTGGAAGCGCTGCAAGCGGCTCAGCCCAAGGACCTGGACGCATCGGAAATCGAGGTGCGGCTGGGCGCGACCTGGATTGATAAGGAATACATCCGGCAATTTATGTACGAATCCTTTGATACGCCCCGGTATCTACGCGGCTCCATTGATGTAAACTATGCTGCTTACACCGCCGAGTGGCGGATCACCGGCAAGACCCAGATACCCTACAATAACATCGCGGCCTACACCACTTATGGCACGGACCGGGCCAACGCTTACCGCATCCTGGAGGATTCTCTGAATCTCCGGGATGTTCGCATTTATGACACCATCGAGGACCCGGACGGCAAAGAGCGCCGGGTATTGAACGCCAAGGAGACCACCCTGGCCGCACAGAAGCAGCAAGCCATCCGGGAAGCCTTCAAGGACTGGATTTGGAGAGACCCGGAACGGCGGCAGGCCCTGGTGCGCCAGTACAACGAAGAAATGAACAGCACCCGGCCCCGCGAGTATGACGGAAGCCATATCGTGTTTTCCGGCATGAACCCCGAAATTACGCTGCGGGAGCATCAGAAAAGCGCCATTGCCCATGTGCTGTACGGCGGGAATACGCTGCTGGCCCATGAGGTAGGCGCAGGCAAGACCTTTGAGATGGTGGCCGCCGCCATGGAAAGCAAGCGGTTGGGCCTGTGCCAGAAATCCATCTTTGTGGTGCCGAACCACCTGACGGAACAGTGGGCTTCCGAGTTCTTGCGGCTGTACCCTTCGGCCAACATTCTTGTGACCACTAAAAAGGACTTTGAGACCCACCGGCGCAAGAAGTTCTGCGCCCGTATCGCCACCGGCGACTATGACGCGATCATCATCGGACACTCCCAATTTGAGCGTATCCCTATCAGCAAGGAGCGGCAGGAACGGCTGCTGCAGGAGCAGATTTGGGAAATCACCGAGGGCATTTCCGAGGTGGAAGCCAGCGGCGGCGAACAGTTTACTGTCAAGCAGCTGGAACGCACCAAGCGGGGTTTGGAAGCGCGGCTGGAGAAATTGCAGGCCGACCACAGAAAAGATGACGTTATCACCTTTGAGCAGTTGGGCGTGGACCGGATGTTTGTGGACGAAGCGCACAGTTATAAGAATTTGTTCCTCTACACAAAAATGCGGAATGTGGCCGGCCTTTCCACCACGGACGCGCAGAAATCCTCCGATATGTTTGCCAAGTGCCGCTATCTGGATGAAGTGACCGGAAGCCGTGGCGTGGTCTTTGCCACCGGCACCCCGGTCTCCAACAGTATGACCGAGCTTTACGTGCGCCCGTAAGGGTATATATCAAAAACCGCCTTTAGCAAGCGGCAGGTAAAATATCAGGAAAGGACGGTGAAATTACACCTGTCATCCCACAACTTATCCGGATGGGGAAACCCGATGGGGAGTG
>NZ_VWXL01000011.1 GCF_009746625.1 Caproicibacter fermentans | reverse complement strand
GACAGCAAATCTGGTATGATTTTGTCATGAGGACTCGTCTCCTTTCGGGAGTACATTGTTTTGTGTCAAAACCATTGTACCAGAAGGGCTGACGAGTCCTCAACTTTCATTTAACTTTACAATACGTTAAAATATGTTCAGGAGTTTTCAAATGAAGAAATTGCAAAGATGTTAGGGATCTCGGAACCGACTGTCCGAAAGCGATTGGAGCGCGCGAAAGAAAAAATTCAGCAATTTCTGAATGAGGAGACAAGTGAAAATGCTGACTAACTACTCAGAAGAATCCCTGAAAGCTGCTGTTATAGCAGCCGACCGCATGTTCCTGGATTCTTTACCTTCCGACGATGAAATCAATCATGTGTTTTCCAAGAGATTTGAGCGTCACATGAAAAAACTTATACAAAAATGTAGCTCTGGAAAAACTACTGCAAAATCCCATATAGTGAGAAAACGGTGGATTGCTATTCTTGTCTCAGTTATTATGGTCTTCTCCATGGCACTGAGCGTTTCCGCCGTGCGGCAATCAATTTATAGATTTGTGTCCCAAATATATGAAAAATACACACAAATCCTTTTTAGCCAAACGTCGTCCTCGCAAACAGACAGCCTTGTTTTTGAGGCTTACATCCCCTCGTATATCCCGGACGGTTTCCAATTGGTTCATCAGGAAAAAAATGATATCGTGATGCTCGAATATGAGAAAGGCAAAGACTTTGTTTCATACGATCAGGAACCGCTTGAAAATGTATCCGCCCGTATCAATACGGAAGGCGTCAAAATTGAAGATACAAAACTGAATGGGACGCCTGCGCAGTATTATTCCAATAAAGGCATACAAAATCTGATCTGGTACGACAGCCGTTATATGTATATGATATCGTCTACTTTAGACCGCAAAACGGTCTTCCGGATTGCTGAAAGTGTACCCATGAAAAAAGATTAAAATTTTTCCATAATTTTTGTCACAAAAAGCCTTCCTGATTTGTCTTTATGTGTAGAAGACAAAATTAAGGGAGGCTTTCGTATGTTATCAAAAAAAATCATTTCCTTTGCAGCGAGTGCTCTGATCGTTTTTTCTGCCGCATGTCCAGCGCTGGCCGCCAGTACACCCAGGTCAACTAAGGAATCTTCACCCATACATGTTGATTATGCTTATATCAACAGAGCCAACAGCAGTCTCCAGAGAAACTTATTGTAATCGCAACTTGTTACTCTGTAATCGGCTCGAGTGAGTCGGAGTCAGATATAATTTGCAGTAAAACTTTCTCTTGTTAGTCTTTGCAAATAGACAGATTAAAACAATAAATATATTCATTATTTAGGGGGTGATTCCAATGGTTAATTAAAAGTACGCCTTTTTTCTGAGGACAATAGCTTGTTTGAGAACGGTTTTTCAATAATCAAGGAGGTATAAACCATGAAAACAAAAATACGCTTTGGAGCCACATTCCTCGCTCTTTTAGTCAGCTGTGCAATGGTTACTACTACTGCGTTTGCAGCCGAAACACAAACATCCACGAGTTCTACAGGCAAAACAGTTTACACACAGACGGTCAATGCACAGCTTGAGGCGATGCCTTATGCCTCAGCTGACAGCAGAACAGTAACCGCAAACAAAAGTCTGGGACTTGCATTAGATCCAGGAGCAAGCGGATGGAGTATGCCTGTAACCTTTCGATTCTCTAGCCTTCCATCCAATGCCGTGGTACGCTCCATTGCGATTAATCCCGGGCGGGGTGTCATAAACAATAACAATAGAAACATGTTGGGACTAATAGTCATTTCAAAGATAGAAGTAACTAGCCCGAGGGGAAAAACAGCCGATATTTCATGGAGGCCGTACGGCATGACGGACGACGTTGATTTTTTACAACAACAGGCCTCTGGAAATTGGACAGCACTCGTTTATGGGACAAATATTACACGTCCTACTGGAGATCGTATGATGGATCTTCGCTCTTTTGGCAGTATTTCTTATAAATCCGCTCAGATGACAGTTTCATATGTTTTGGAGTAATCTTGTTCTACAGTGGGAGGGACAAGCTATAAAGGTTGTCCCTCCCATTTGTGGTCTATATTCAGCTTTTTCGAAAACTGCCGATAATATATATCGAAAAACACTTTATAATACGAGGGTAATGTTATGACTATAAGTTCTCTTAGCATGGGAGGTTTCTCACGTCTAAATTCCCAAACTACTGTAAAAGCAGATAAAACCACTTCTACTGAAAACACTTCCGATAAGAAAAATACCAGTTCCTTGCCGGATGCAGTGGTTGAAAACATTCAGAAAATGGCACGGGAAGGTGCAAAAAAAGGTGTATACATGGGAGATAAATATGGAGCATATATCAACGCATATAAAACGCAGCATATATCGCCTGACCGTTCAAAGTTGATTTCTTTGATGACTCCTATGGTGATGAACGCCAAATACACAAATGGTTTACCAAGTTTTTTTCAACTCCCAGGACTTCCGTTTACAGGGATGTTGCAGGTCGGCGCACGAAATGGAGCGTCTATGTCTATCTATGACAATAGCGGAACGGAAATCCTGTCTTATGATTGCAGGAATGGCTGGCTTCCTCACCAATCGCAGGTGGAAGGCAAGTTTTACGATGAAACAACGGCAATTTATCATGAGGCATACGCCGCCGCGAGAGCTGAGATGCAGACAGGTTCAGTACAAAGTAGCGGAATAGCTACAATTTCGGGATTGGATATGAAAGCATAAAGCGCCTTGGCGTATTCTTATAAAGTGAAGATCACCCTGTCTTACCAATCAAATTGTAGTGGATTACAACATACCGATATTTAACCACCATCTTTCGCTGATTCTAGGTCTTGTTTGAAAAATAAAAGTTGCACAGTATGGATAAATTATGTAGACTCAAGATATGGGTATACACAGATATGAAATTGCAGATGAACAGTGGGAACGAATCAAGAATATGCTGCCAGCAGAGCATCCGAAGTTTGGAAAACGCGGCCGTCCGGCAAAATATGATAACCGCAGTATGGTAAATGGGATACTGTGGATTGCCAAAAGCGGAGCACCATGGAGAGAACTGCCTGAACGGTATGGGCCTTGGCAGACCGTCTATGCTTGTTTTCGTAAATGGAGGAAACTCGGTGTATTTGAGGCAATCTTCCATGCCTTGTCGGGTGATGCGGATATGGAAAACGTCAGCATAGATTCGACGTCATGTAAAGTGCATCAGAGCGCCAATGGTGGGAAAAAAATCTGAGGATAAAGCTGTGGGAATGTCCAGAGGAGGACGTAACACCAAGATTCATACGCTTGTGGACGGTCTAGGTAACCCCATCTCCTTTATGCTCAGCCCGGGCAATGAGCATGATTCCATTCGTGCCATTCCCTTGCTCAAACAGATTGACATCAGAGGCTGCAATATACTGGGTGATAAAGCCTACGGAGCGCAGACAATCCGCGATTATATATCGTCGCAGAAAGCCACCTATACGATTCCACCTCAAGACAACTGCAAGGAACCGTGGTCTGTTGACTGGCATACATATAAAGAACGCCATCTTGTGGAGTGCTTCTTTCAGCAGCTCAAATGGTTTCGCAGAATATTCACTCGATACGATAAGCTAGATGCGTCTTTTCTCGCGTTCGTTTATATTGCCGCTACCATGGTTTTATTGAAATAGCACAATGGGGGTCGATTTTTCAAACAAGCCCTAAATATAGTTGATCAAAAAAATAAATTTTCCCAAAATGTTTGTCACAAAAAGCCTTCCTAATTTGTCTTTATGTGTAGAAGACAAAATTAAGGGAGGCTTTCGTATGTTATCAAAAAAAATCATTTCCTTTGCAGCGAGTGCTCTGATCGTTTTTTCTGCCGCATGTCCAGCGCTGGCCGCCAGTACACCTAGGTCGACTAAGGAATCTTCGCCCATACACGTTGATTATGCTTATATCAACAGGGTAAGCAGCACCTTGAGTATTTCCAACGGGACAGCCCATATCTTTGGGTATGTGCAAAGAACAACCTCTGGAAAGAGAATTGATGTGGAATCCACTCTGGAACGCTACTCCGGCGGCTCTTGGGATAGAGTTGCAAGCTGGTCCGCATCTTCGAATTCCTATTCGGCATCAGTATCTAAAACCTATAGGGTTTCCGGCGGAACTTACCGCGTCGCAACTTATTACTCTGTGAGTGGTTCGAGCGGTTCGGAGGCAGATACTCTTTATAGCAAAACCGTAAATTGCTAATTATTTCTCCTATATATTTTGATGGAAAGGGGTGATTCCAATGAACTTATTAATGAGGTGAAAGCCTCTATCAAAATAGCAAAAAATCATGTTCGAATATAGAAATGATGACTAATTTGAAGGAGTGAAAAAAATGAAATTCTCCATGAAAAAAATGATCAGTTTAGGCTTAACGTTAGTAATGGCATTGGCTATTTCCGTACCAAGTTTTGCTGCGGATAAAGTTAATGGGAATTCTGAGAATAAGAAACAAGCCGATCAAATATATGAAGGTGTTGTTTCTTATGTGAATGAAGTTTATCCAGATTTAGCTAAGACCGAAAAAAGCAATTTAATCGATAGACTTTATAAGGAAAAAAGTCAAGCAACATCCAAATCACAAATACAATCGAGAAATAATCGCAATGAAGTAGACGAAGCATATCAAAACGTTATGGCCGAAGAGGAATATATTGTAGATCTGATAAATTCACGTGGCGCTAGCACTGCTTTGGATAATTGGCAATTCAATTTGAAGTATTTAAAGCAAAACTATGACGCAATTAAAAAAATTCCTAATGTTAACATGACATATGTGGATTCCTATATTGCGGCATATGAATCAGTACTGGCAGCAAAAGATATGCCGACCGAAAAGGTGAATACATGTACTACCTTAGCAACCAATGGCTCTTATAATTATGATCAAGCCGTAAATTACGCAAAAAAATATTACCGCAATTATAATTCCGCCTATCCAAGTTGGGCTTCTGCTGGTGGCGACTGTGCCAATTTTGTGTCGCAATGCCTGTACGCTGGTGGAAAGCCCATGAAAGGGACACCAGGAAGCGCGTCTTCCGCCAGCAACTGGTCTAATTGGTTTTCGAGAGGAAATACTCAAAACACTAATAATGTATCTTCAACATGGAGAGGTGCGCAAGCATTTAGAAGTTATTGGCAAACTAACGCATCGTCTTATAAAAAATTCACAAGTGTCGACAGTAGTTCCTTCAATTATGGCTGGACAGGTGATGCTGTGTCGCTATTGAATAGCAATGGTAGAGCATATCATACTTTGATTATTGTTGGCTATTCAAGCCCTGACTTCACAGTAGGCGCCCATACAGGCGATACAATTGATGGTTCGTTAAGAAGCTATGCATCGTCAAATGGTTTTATTATCTATAACATGCGTTAACAAGTATCTCTCGGGGGCAAATTCAAATATTTGCCCCTATTTATTATCACGAATACGGGATTAAAACTCTCACCTCTAGGCGAAAACTTTAGGTCAACATAATCCGTCAAAAGCGGAAGATCTGCGAAAACTACTTGTTGATTTTGTGTTAGGCTGATATAAAAGCGACGTTTTCCATATTTAGGTGGCTTCCAGCCGCCAATGGAACCTACCGCCTTTTAGGTGGTAGCAGTTCAGTTTTGAAGGGAAGGTATATATATGAGCAAAAAGTTCCTTCTGGCCTTATTGGTAGTATTAATAACAATAGGAACATTTGGTTGTAGTTATATAAGGAATAGTAATAATGTTTCCTCTGACCGATCGCGAATGGTCGTAAGTTCGTCATCGTCAGATTCAAATGTACTACCGCCATCTAGCAATGAATCAGTGAGTTCTAATATGTTTACAAATGAAGAAATTGAAAGCGCTAAAAAAATTGCGGAAGCGTATTATAAAGGAACTACATGGAAACCAAAATCATATCAGTTTGATACGACCAACCGTCTTTATAAGCAATACTCTTCAAAATATGAAAAAGATAAATTAATCGTCTTTACAGTCGCAATCGAAAATTCTGAAGATCCGCCAAGAGGGATCGCATTGACAAAAGCAGATACAAATTCCGATTGGAAAGTTGTAGATGAAGGATATTAGTAAGAATATTCTTATATCTTTTAATTAAGTGCATAAACAGCAATTAGACGTTCAGGTTCAGAAATATATTGAGCAGAAGAAAAAGGCAGACACCAACATTTCCGAAGACAAAATTTTGTCTCACAGTTACAATCGGGATAGAAATCAAATTGTAGCTAACTACTCGATTCGTTATACTTATCCAAGCGGAGATTGGGTCGCTTACGATGCAGAAAAGAAAACTTTTAAAATACCTGCATAGCATCTACTCTACAGAATTTTTTAGACAACTAAAATGGCTGACAGTCACTTCAAAAGTAACTGTCAGCCATTTGCCCTTTATAGATAATACTGTCCATAGGCTTACTATTGAAGATTTACCATTCTTTATGGAAACATTTCATTCGTAATGGTCTGAAATCATTTGCAGAAATATCCCGGCGTGTTCTTGGCGAAGTGGCAGACGAAGCCCTGTCGGAGCGGCTAAAGAGCTATGTGCTGGCGTATGACAGAGAAATGATTGATGAAGTCGTTGATTTACAGTTACTGGATTATGGATATGAACGGTACGGTGCGTTTTTGACTGTCAGAACAAAGTGTGATGCAGACAAGGGAAGATTCTTGCTGCTTATCGCAGACCTGAAAAGTGACATATACAAGGAATTTGGATATGTTGCAACCATTGAGCCGGAGGTTCCGGCAAGTCCGTCAGAGCAGAATCGGATTAAAGAGATTGTTTGCCGGAAAATAAAAGAAATAGATGAAAATTTGATTGTTGCCGACAGCACACGCATCAATGAGGGAGCCACCAGGCCGCAGGCTGTTCTTTACATTGCGATCCCATTCGAGTACAGCAAACAGGAAAGGAAGATTTATCAGGAAGTACAAAAAAAGTTGGAGGGTGAATCCTTTTCATATACCACTAAGTTAATGGTAGGCAGGAGCCTACAGCCATCAGGAAGGCACACGAAACACATCATCAGAAAGCCAGATGCCAAGAGGTAGAGCCGATAAATTATAAGTAATGGTAGTCTACCGGCTCCATTTGGGTATGCTTGAAAAGAAGGCCAAAGCCAGACGATTAACGCAGAGCTGCGCCGTGACTGGAGGTATGAAAAGTGGGAGACAATCGAAAGAGCTCTCTATGGATATATTGCCCGATCTGTGGAGGGAAAACAAGAACAAAGGTGTATGAAGATACCGTCCTTGTAAAGTTTCCGTTGTATTGCCCTAAGTGTAAGAAGGAAATCCGGGTGGATGTCGTACAACTGAAAATGGTGCTGAGCAACGAGCCAGACGCATAAAGCGCAGAGCCTGCTTCCTACTGACGTTAGGATGCAGGCTCTCTTTCTATTTATGTAGCTTATTTAATTTCACTGGCATCTTTTGCCCTCAGTGTTGATAGGACTGCCTCGATCACAGGAATCAGCGCAGCGGCTTCCTGTTCGCTGCATTCCTCAATCAGAAAACGCAGTTGGCGGATGGCAGGGCTTTCGCGTTTCATCTCTGGATTAAAAATGTCTCTAGCGTCTATTTTCAGCAAGCGAATTAAAGGAAACAGCGTTTTCATTTTGGGGTTTCCCTTATAGTTTTCAATATTCATGATCGTGCGCGTGTCTGCATCAATTTTGCCAGCAACTTGTTCCTGCGTAAGCCCAAGTTCGCTGCGGGCAATTTTTACAGCATCACCTAAAGAATGGAAATAATCTTGCATCGTGGTTCACCTCAAAAATATTCTACAATACACCTTCTTCCGTTTGTATTCATTGCAATACTGCTCTTATATGTATTGTAATTCACCACATGAGCAAGGAGGCCGCTTATGAATCAGGAAATACCGGTTAAATTACAGACTACGCACATGAATTTCAATGTTTGGTAGAAAACCAGTATGCCCTGACAGGTGAACTGCAATTCACCCATACCAATAAATCAACCGGCAGCGTTGGCTGTCGTTCTCCGCCTCCATTTCGATTCACTCGATAACCAATGAATCGAAATGGAGGTTATTTATGACCAAGATCAATCTTCGGGAACAGTACCCCGATTTTTATAAGAACGATTACATTATTGAAGTCCCTGATGAGGTGGCTGCCATCATGCAGGAGTATGACCGGCTGGAGGCCGCCTACCGTCGCCGTACATACTACCACAAGGCTCATTACTCGCTGGATCGGGGCGACGGTATTGAGTACGAAGCTCTTTTTGTGGCCATGACACCCTGTGAGGTTTATGAGCGCAAGGTCACGATGGAACAGCTCCATGCCGCTATCGCTTCTTTGCCGGACAAGCAGGCCAAGAGGATCAACGCCCGGTACTTCATGGGCCTGACGATATCCGAGATTGCCAAGAGTGAAGGTGTGAGTGCTGCATCCGTCAGCGAATCTATCCAACGTGGGCTGCGGAACATGGAAATATTTTTGAAAAATCGTCTGTAATACCCCTAATGTAATCCCCGGAAATCTCACGGTTATTAGAAGGACACGCTATTCCTCGTGACCTTGAGATCATTGAAAACTGAATACACGGTATTACAGGTACGAAACCCGCGTGAGTAGCGGCATAAGGCCCGGCGCGATGACGGCAGTTTGAAGGAGGTGAACAGACAAACTGCCAGAGCGATCAACGGAGCTTTAGACCCGGCTTGGCAATCCGGGCGCGATGACAGCGCGGGGGCTAACGATACTTTCTCACGACCTCCCACAGACTTGAGGGGGAACCCTGTGGCGCACGAGTAAAACGACGCTGCGGAGTTATGACAGCCCTGCCAGGGGCGGCCTGTAATATCCCTACCGTCAGGGATGCGTGGCAAAAATGACGGACAATACTTTTTGCAACAACTGATACAGCCGCACCGAAACTTTACCGTTATGTTATGATGGCTTCAATCTGTTCGGTGCGGCTGTCTTGTGAGATGCAAGACCTGTCGCCACAAGCAGACTTGTTTGCGGCGCATGGTGTTTCATCCCACATGGATCGAGACAATCAAACGCCATTTTGAGAAAGGCGTCAAATACTACATAGGCCGCAAGATTGCTTGGATGTTCCGCAGCAGATATAATACAAGTACGTTGTGATGCATCCGATCAATCCGATTGCGGTGAAAGGAGGTCTTTGCAATCGGAGCTGTAACTACAACATCATCAGTTGGCAAAAGAACATATTCCGTGGATGAGGTACGAGAAATTCTCGGTATCAGCAGGAGGAAGGCGTATGAGCTGTGTAATTCTGACTGCTTCAAGGTGGTTCGCGTGGGCAGGGTCTTGCGGATCTCCAAAGTCTCTTTCGACAACTGGTTGGATAACTTCAATCAGATCGGAGGGCAATAAACATGGCATCTATCGTAAAAAGAGGAAAAGCCTACGCCGTGGTGTATTACGAAGGCGAAGGCAAAAACAAACATCAAGTATGGGAATCCGGCCTCAGCTATAACGCAGCAAAGTCCAGAAAAGCGCAGTTGGAGTATGAGGTGTCTCAGAATATCCATATCGAACAGAATGATATGACCGTCAGCGAATTTCTCCATGAATTCGTTCAGAAATACGGGGAGAAGCGGTGGGTAGCATCTACCTATGACGGGAATGTTGGCCTGCTGGAGAACTATGTGTACCCGTACCTGGGAGACAGAAAGCTCCGCAGCATCCGCACCAAAACCGTGGATGACTACTATCACTTCCTGCTCTTTGAGGCAGAACCCGTAACCAACCCCGGAAAACCCAAGCGAGAGCATCTCACGACTTCGATTATCCATGATATTCACAAGGTTTTGCGCTGCGCCTTTAATCAGGCTGTGAAGTGGGAGTACATCGCTAAGAACCCGTTCTTGAACGCAACACTCCCGGAACACAAAGAGAAAAAGCGTGCCGCATTGACGCCGGAGCAGCTCCAGAAGGTCATGGAGTTTACGGACAGGCCGGATATCTATGACTATTATCTGATCCACTGCGCGATTCATCTGGCCTTTGCCTGCAGTATGCGCGGCGGTGAGGTCGGCGGCGCACAGTGGGACAGATACGACCCCGCGAACCGGATGCTCTATATCGACAGGGTGATCGACCGTGTGGACAAAAAACTCGCAGATACCCTTACCAAAATGGACATCATGTTCCGGTTTCCGAATCTGTATCCCGGAACCAGAACCCTGATCGTCCTGAAACAGCCTAAGACTGAGGGCAGCGTCCGAAATGTTTACATCCCGGAGACGGTTGCCCAAAAGCTGAAGGTTCTGAAGCAAATGCAGGACAAGCTCAAGATCGAGCTGGGCGATGACGGGTATATGGATTATGGGCTTATCATCTGTCAGGCAAACGGCAGACCGATCATGACAGAACACCTGAACAAACGCTTTAAGGAAGTTCTTGAAGCCATGGGTGATCCCACCATTGATCCCAGCGAGATTGTTTTTCACAGCATCCGCCATACCAGCGCGGGCGTAAAGCTTCGCTTGTCCGGCGGTGATCTGAAGGCGGTACAGGGCGATGGTGGTTGGAGTACACCGGATATGGTCACGAAACGCTATGCACACATTCTGGATGAGGACCGAAGAATGCTGGCTTCTGAAATGGAGCAGCAGTTCTATCAGCAGGGCGGCACAGCCATACAGCCAGCAGCAACAGAAAAAGCGCCCTCGATGGACGCAAATGCCCTGGCTGCGCTGCTTACCAGCAACCCGGAACTGCTAACAAAAGTTCTTCAGTCTATCCAGACGGCTAATAACGGATGATTTTATTAGCAGTCACGCTGGGAGGTCAAAAACGCCTGTTAGCAAAGGGCCTCCCAAAACCGGTTTTTCGGGTCGGAAAATCCGGCTTCTATTAGCAGAAAAAATTCTTCCGGCCGCTGATGCAGACCATGCGCTTTCTATTAGCGGCAGCAAATTTCCGGTCGTTTATTAGCAGGTTTTATTAGCAAATCCGCAAAGGTGAACGAACCGGAAAAGTAAAAGAAAGCCGAAAACCCTGATAAATCAAGGCTTTCGGCGTGATTTCTGGCGTCCCCGGCGCGATTCGAACGCGCGGCCTTCCGCTTAGGAGGCGGATGCTCTATCCTGCTGAGCTACGGAGACGTATATGAAGTTTTAAGGCGGGGTCCTCCCCAAAAGGTGTCCGCTCCTCGTTCTCTTAGGAGGCGGACGCTCTATCCAGCTGAGCTACGGAGACAAATCATTCAAAATGCTTCCCGCATAAGACTCGTTCTCATGCGCAAATGCTTATCTATTATAAGATAAGCCGCGGGGTTTGTCAATGCCTGACCAAAAGAAAAGCGCCCCGGCGGAAAGCCGCCGGGGCAATTTTGCGTTTATTCAGCGGGCCGTTTGACCGCGTCGGAGGAGAACATCTTTTTCAGGGTCGCGGGGTCCGCCACGCCGGTTACCGTCATTCCGTTCAAAAGCTGAAAATCTTTTACGGCCTGCTCGGTTCCTTCCGCATAAAGCCCCGTCGGCTTTACGAACATATATCCCAACTGTTCCAGACGATTCTGCATTTTCAAAACGTCGTCGCTTTGCATCCCGTTCTTCAGAGTCTGGTCCAGATTCAGGTTCGTCTCGACAGAAGCGCCCGAAGAAGAGGAAGAGGAGGAAGAGGCCGCCCCGGATGACGAGGAGGCCGAACCCAGCAGCTCAGGATGCACGGTTCCGGCCATAAAGCTGACCGCCTGGACCAGTTCCTCCCCCTGAAGGTTCATCAGGCCGGGGTCCATCTCATAAACGCGTTTTTCCTTCACCGCCGTCAATTTTGCGTAATCAGGCGAGGCTTCCAGCAGGGACCTGACGCCTTTGGCACAGAATATGTACTTTGGGTCCGCCAGCAGCAAATCGGAGACTTTCACGGTTTTATCTTTTCCGCCTTCCGCGGAATTGGTCAGCCCGGCAGCGTCAATCAGCTTTCCGGCGAGCGTGTCGCCGGTCGCGGCGGCGCCCTTCGCGTCATAAAGATACACCGCCGTGACCGGTGTGTCGCTGTCCGGTAAAACGCGGGTAATGTCATCGATGGTCTGATAGATTCCGGCCGCCGCGTCCTGCCCTTTCCGGTAGCCGGTCCGCGCGCCTTTGAGCGCCGAGCCCACATACGAATAGAGCTTTTCCAATCCTTCCCGGCTGTCCGCCGGCTGCAGAGTCAGGACCGTCAGTCCCGCCTTTTCCATCGAGGATTTCTGCTCTTCGGTCAGGGAATCCGCGAAAACGATGTCCGCGCCAAGGTCGCGTATTTTCTGCGCGTCGTCGGCGGAAACGACCGGCAGAACGGAAAGATCGCTCTGCGTGCAGTCCTTGCTTCTCGCTTTCAGAGTCGCTTCATATCCGATGGACAGAATCACGGACGCGATATTCGGCGACAGCACCACCGCGCCGGCGGGTTCCTTTTGAATCGTCACATTCCCGAACGCAACGGGAAAGTCCTTATCCCCCGCTCCGGAAGAAATATCACTTGCGCGGCTGCAGGCGGACAAGGCGGAAAACGCAAGCATCGCCGCCAGGAATACGGCCAAAAATCTTTTTCCCATTCCAGACTCCTTTTCTCGGTCTCGGTTTACTCCGGCTTCCGGCCGCTTCGAATGCGGGCCTCCGCCGCGCGGATATACTGCTTCGCGCAGCGCGGCGAACGCCCTCCGCGGCCGATCGCCCAGCGTTCGGCCCCCTCCTCAAGTTCCTTCATATGGCCGCCGAGCCCCCTCCGCTCGGCCAGCCCGCGTACAATCTCCAGATATTCGTCCTTCGCCGGAAGGCTGAAATTGACGGATAGCCCGAACCGGTCCGCAAGCGAGAGGCTTTCCTGAATCGTGTCGCCCCGGTGGATTTCATCGCCCTCCCGGTCGGAAAACGTTTCGCGCAGCAAATGCCTGCGGTTGCTTGTCGCGTAAATCAGCGTGTTTTCCGGCCTTGCCGCAAGGCCGCCTTCCAGCACCGCTTTCAGCGAAGCATACGTTTCATCCTGGCGGGAAAAGGAAAGATCGTCGATAAAAACGATAAATTTCATCGGAAGCTCTGCGATTTTGTCCACCAGGACGGGAAAATCGGAGAGGGATTCCTTCGGCATTTCGATCATCCGCAGGCCGCGATGACAGTACCCGTTCAGAATCGCCTTGACGGTGGAGGATTTGCCGGTGCCCCGGTCTCCGTACAGCAGGCAGTTATTCGCGGGCAGGCCGTTAAGAAAAGCCAGCGTATTGTCAATCACCGTCCGGCGCTGATCCTCATAACCCGTAAGCTCGGAAAGAACGGTCGGGTCAGGATGCAAAACCGGCCTGATTTCTCCGCCTCGCCAGATAAACGCCCGGCAGCGCGCGTATACGCCGCATCCGTTTTCACGGTAATACCGGGCGGCACGGTCCGCGAAAGTTCCGCCGCCGGCCTCAAACGGCGGGGGCAGCGCCCCCGTTTGCCACCGCGGCAGATTCAGCGCCCTTAGGCCGTCCGCAAAGTCGCATCCCTCGAGCAGCTGTTCCGGCGTGACGGAAGCCGCCTGAAAGACGACGTCCAGGTCGCGCCGCGCCGCGTCCAAAACCGTGCGGCCAATCTCCTCTCCCCGCGCCGCCGCCAGAGAGAACGCGTTTTGGTCGTATAAAACATCCCTGGCGAGACAGCCGCGCAGGTTTGAGCTTCCCTCCTGCCCGCAAAGAGCGGAAAAGAAAGCGCCCCACGCTTCCGCAAATTCCCGCTGCGAATGGCCCGCCGCGTGAAGCAGTCGGCAGAGCGCCGCGGGCACCGGCCGGTTTAATATTCCGCGATAGACGGAAAGGGAGGCGAAACTCATTGCAAGGCTGCTGATTTGATTCATGCGGGCAACTTCCTTAATTAAAAAATTTAGAGTGCGCAAAGGGAAGAAATCAGTTGATTTTGCATCTATTTTACGCTGTCAGGAGGGTAACTGT
This sequence comes from Caproicibacter fermentans, assembly GCF_009746625.1. Lineage (GTDB taxonomy): Bacteria > Bacillota > Clostridia > Oscillospirales > Acutalibacteraceae > Caproicibacter > Caproicibacter fermentans. Next base: position 26,970 of record NZ_VWXL01000011.1, on the reverse strand, counting down.
CAAGTTCGGGGGAAGAAATCCGGTTGCGGACATACTCTAAAACCATTATAATGGGGACAGGCTCAGATCGACTGAAAAGAGGTTCATCATGAAACGAATTAATCGCATTTTTTCCGCGCTTCTGTTTCTTGCCGCCGCGATAATGTGCAACGCCTGTTCCGGCGGACCCGACGCCGGCGTTCTGTTCCGGGAAGCAAAAACGGACGCGGATTCCATACAAAGCTGCAGCGCCGACATCAGCCAGAACCTTGTGTTTACGGCGAACGGCGCCCAACATGTCTATTCTTCCTCCAACAGTATTACATACACGGCAAAGCCGTTCGCAATAAAATCGGTTCAGAAAATCCAGAATGACGGCATCTCCAGCGACAATGAGACGTACACCCTGACCGAGAACGGCAAACCGAGCTTTTACTGTAAGCCAAACGGGGTCTGGCAGAAAACCGACGCGGGCAACCTCGACACTTCGCCCGCGGCCCAGGTGGATATTCTCCGCGTGCTGAACAACGCGGAAGACCAGAAATATGTGCGGGAAACGACGCTGCATTCCCGGAAAGTCCATAAGATTGAGCTAAAGCTAAGCAGTGAAATTCTGCGCAGTGCAGTGGAAAATATTGTGACGGTTTCGGGTATGGCTGAAAATTCCAGCACGGTGGTCCCGGCTCTGCTCAACGGCGCGCCCGATTTATACGGCTATTGCTACATTGACGCAGGCACCGGAAAAATCGTCCGGATTGAAGCCGACCTGACGGACGCGGTCAATCAGATCTTCAAAAATATTGACGGCAGCAGCGTATCGGTTCATGTAACAAAATGCGAACTATCGGGGAACATCGATAAGATTAACTCCGCGCCTTCCGTCACTCTTCCAGATGACGCCAAGAGCGCCTCCTCCATTCAGGCCTACGGCTGATTGTTTTTGAAAAAGCCTTGACTTTTTCAGCGCTTCCCAGTAAAATAAGAAAGCACGCTTATCGTGCATAGACTCAAGCGTGTCAGAGCGGCCGTCACGGGTCTGACCCTTCAAAATCGCGTGTGGTCGGCGATGGGACAGGCTCGAAGAAGCCTGATTTCATGCGGGTTTGCGGCTCCTATTTTACAGCGGTTCTAATTTTCATCTTGCAGTTTTCTCGCAATTTTGCAATCAACTGAATATCGCCTTTTCGCCGAGCAATCGGTTGAAAATATATGGAGAGGTATCGAAGTGGTCATAACGGGGCTGACTCGAAATCAGTTTGACGGCAACGTCACATGGGTTCGAATCCCATCCTCTCCGCCAAATTTGTCCTAAAAGTCCGAATTTTTCGGGCTTTTAGGACATTTTTATATCTGTTTTTACATTGTTTCCCCCACTTTGGTAGAAATCGAGGCAAGCGGATTTGCGGCTTTTCTAGGCTTTTTCTGCAAGAAAACTGCAAGATGGGAAAGTCTTCTGCGACATTGCGTGGGTTCGAACCTTCGGAGAGTTTATTCCGGTTTTTCGTCCTTGTCGTTCTCCGGATTATCCTCGTCATCGGTCACTCCAAGCACTTCTTCAATCATGTTGGCGCTGGCCAGCTCGCTGGAGCTGTCGATGTGGGAGTAGATGTTGGCGGTGGTCGCCATATCGGAATGCCCCAGCCAATCCTGAATCATCTTCATGGGAATATTGTTTGCCAGCAGGAGCGAGGCACAACTGTGCCGTAAATCGTGAAAGCGTATTTTTCGAAGCCCGTTTTCTTTCAGAATGACTTGAAAATGACTGCTGACATACTGTGGGGTAATCAGGCCGCCCAAGGCGTCTACGCATATGTACTCCGAATATTTTTTGTCGTAAGCACCGCGCATTACCGTCCGCATTTCCTCCTGCCTCGCCTGCTCCGCCAGAAGCTCCTCCTCGATGTGAGGAATCAGCGGCAGGGTGCGGTAGGAGGATTTGGTTTTCATCACGTCGTAGCCCTTGAGCACGATGCCGCTCTTGGTTTCCTCCTCCAGAATCTTGTGCCGGATGCTGACCGTCTTGGCGGTGAAATCCACCGCCGACCATTTCAGCCCCAGAACCTCGCTGCGGCGCAGGCCGTAGTAGGCCGCCAGCATGATGACCAGGCGGATCGGGTCCCCCTCGACGCAGTTCAGAAGCGTTTTCAGCTCCTCGGCGTTGTAGTAGCTGCCGATGAACGGCACGGATTTGGGCCTGTCGGCCTGCAGGCAGGGATTCGTGGGGATAATGCGCCGCTTTACCGCCTGCTGGAAAGCCCTGTGCAGCATGGCGTGGTGGCGCTGCGCCGTCGTGCCCTTCAGCCCGTCGGAACGAATCGTCGTGTAGTAAGCGTTGATTTCGTCGCCTGACATCCATCACCTTGAGCTTCATCGGTTTGAAAAAAGCCGTCATCCTGCCGTTGATCATCCTCTTGTAATTCAGATAGGTGGAGCTTGAAATATTGGGCTTGTGCTGCTCCAGCCATTCCCGAAGATAATCCTCGACCAGCATGTTGGTAATCCGGTTGCGTTCCCGGTCCGCGTGAGTCATGCTCTCCTGCAAATACAGGTCGCCGGTGTTGTACTGCGCCAATATTTCAGCGAGCCGGTGATTGGCTTCCGTTTTTGTGCCGCGCTGGTCTTTTAAATCGAGATTGACCCACTTTTGTGAACGTTTTCCGCTCGTGTCATAAAGGTTGAGTACGGCGTACCATTTCTGATTTTTTGAGGTCAAGTGACCTGTAATTCGTTTCATTTCCGTTCTCCTTTCGCGTGGCTTTCTCCGGTACTGCCGTCGGCAGTACACACAATACCACACTCGGACGGAGAAAGCCAGGTGTCAAACGGTACAAACCTGCACGGGTTATTTTCGACCAGAATGCGATAATTGACATTTGAAAAATCAGGATTTTCTTCTGCCTGATAAAAATGATTGTGTCTCTTGATATTGGAGGACTTCGGCCTTTTATCCATCTTCGTCAAACTGACTTTTGCGGTTTATATCCGCAAAACTTCATAAATCAGTTCTCGATTGCGGATAACATTGTTTGCTGGGCTTTGCTTGTTTTATTATAGGAGAGAAATTTATTGATGGAGATTCACATTTCGACAGCATTCTATTGCTTTCTTTCACTCACTGTGTTACTATCAGTGAAAGAATGAAAGTATGAAAGAATGCTGATCGGAGGTGTCATAAAATGATTCACGAAACTGAACAAATTGAGTTTAAAGAGATATTTGTTCCGGAAATCAAGAAGGAAGTTGTCGCCTTTGCAAATTCAGATGGTGGGACGGTCTATATAGGCATCCGCGATAATGGGCAATTCGTAGGGCTGGAAAATAGCGACTTTGTCATGCAGCAGGCATCCAATGCCATTCGAGATGGAATCAGCCCCGACATTACTTTATTTACGCAGCTTTCTTTTGTAAGTGAAGATGGGAAAGCCGCCGTGAAAATTGAAGTGTCTCGCGGTACAAAGCGGCCTTATTATCTCAGAGATAAGGGCATGAAACCATCCGGCGTATATGTGCGCCAAGGCACGGCGTCTGTACCGGCTTCGGAAGATGCGATACGGAGAATGATTAAAGAGACAGACGGAGATTCTTTCGAGAACAACAGATCTCTGATACAGGAATTGTCCTTCACATATCTTAAAAAGGAATTTGCCTCGCGCAAAATAGACTTTGGCGCGGTACAACAAAAAAACATCGGAATCATGACAAGTGACGGGATCTATACCAATCTGGGGCTTCTGCTTTCTGATCAGTGTAAGCATTCTGTTAAACTGGCTGTTTTTCAGGGAACAGACAAGCTTGTATTCAGGGACAGAAAGGAGTTTTCCGGGTCGCTGCTCAAGCAGCTCGAAGATACTTATCGTGCGATTGATTTTTACAATGAAACAAAGGCCACTTTTCAGGGCCTGATACGGAACGATGAGCGTGATTATCCTACAGAAGCCATTCGTGAAACTCTGCTTAACGCCATCGTCCATCGCGATTATAGCTTCAGCGGCAGCACTTTTGTAAATGTTTACACCGACAAAGTAGAGTTTATTTCCCTAGGCGGCCTTGTTTCAGGGCTTTCTCTCGAAGCCGTTATGCTGGGGGCATCTCAGCCAAGAAATGAAAAGCTCGCAGCACTCTTTTACAGAATGCGGCTAATCGAGGCATATGGGACGGGAATCGGTAAAATTATGAGCAGCTATTCCCAAGCTGCAAAAAAGCCTGTGTTTGAAAATGTGGACGGAGCATTCCGTGTTGTTCTGCCAAACCGCAATAACGAAGCAGTATCTTTTGCGGAAAATATCTCTGCGACTCAGCCTACCTACCAGATGATAGAGGCGTATCTCAGCCAGCATAAGAGTGCTACCAGAAAAGAGCTAGAAACTCTCCTGAATCTCGGAACAACCAGGACTTCTACCCTTTTAAAAGAAATGATGGAACTGGGAACAATAGTAAAGATTGGCAGCGGAAAACTGACGAGGTATTCTCTGAAATGAGGCATACGGCAGTTATAGATGGGCATCGCTATACATGGCTGGAATCGCTCAAAATGATTGGCTGTGAAGACGAGATTGTAATATGTCAAAGCGAAAGTGGAGCAAAGCTTGCTTGTCATTCTGATGTATGGGAAACACACGAAGAAAATGCAATGTTTTCTTTTTCAGATGCAAAAGTCAAGAACAAAAGCTCTTCCAGTGAGAAGATTTCATTGTTTCGCTCTCTATTCTGCGGACGCGGTGATGTTTATGCCAAACGTTGGTATAATTTAAAAACCGGACAGGCAGGATATTCGCCCGCTTGCAAAAATGAATGGCAGCGGGGTCTATGTGACAAAAGAGCAACCCCTTGCGGGCGTTGCCCAAACCGTGCTTTTTTGCCACTAACAGGCAGCGTGATTTACCGACATCTGGAAGGCAAAGACGAATATGCCCGAGATGTAGTTGGTTTGTTCCCTATGCTCCAGGATGAAACAACATGTATTCTTGCGATAGACTTCGACGATGAAGGTTGGCAGAAAGATGTGTCGGCGTTCCTCGGGACATGCAGAGATTTCGGCCTTACACCGGCAGTTGAACGATCACGTTCGGGAAATGGTGGGCATGTGTGGTTTTTCTTTTCTGAGCCCGTGGAAGCCGCTAAGGCTAGAAAACTGGGAAGCGGCCTGCTCTCCCGTGCCATGGAGCGTCATGCCACCTTGAAAATGGAATCCTATGACAGGCTGTTTCCCAATCAGGATACCCTGCCAAAGGGTGGATTTGGTAATTTGATTGCTCTTCCCCTTCAGGGTATGGCACGCCGGGCGGGAAACAGTGTTTTTGTTAACGATCACTTTGACCCCTGGCCGGATCAATGGGCTTTTTTATCCTGTGTGAAAAGATTGACCCCTTGAACAATTGGACGAACTGATAAGTACTATTTGCCATAGCGGAGAACTCGGTGAGTTGGCGAATTCCGGTGAAGATGAAACACCGTGGAAACATTCCAAACCTGCAGAACTTGGACGGACGGATTTTCCCGACTCAGTCGAACTTACACTGGCAGATGGAATCTACATTAAGAAAGAAGGAATGTCCAATGCGGCACTGAATAGGATCAAGCGTCTGGCAGCATTCCGCAAGATCGGCCAGCTTGGTGCTGGAAAAAACACTTTGAATGGTATCGTAGACATCGCCACAATGCAGTCACTAACCGACGGAGATGCAGTAAAGGAGCTTGTACGGGACTATGGGATGGTCATTTGCGATGAATGCCATCATGTTTCTGCAGTAAGCTTCGAAAAAGTTTTGTCTGCTGTCGTAGCGAAAAATGTTTATGGACTCACCGCTACACCGATTCGTGCTGACGGGCACCAGCCCATTATTTTTATGCAGTGCGGTTCCATACGCTACCGTGTAGACGCCAAGGAACAAGCAAAAAAAAGTGATTTTGGGCATTTTATTCTTCCACGCTTTATACCGACCTGCATCCCGAATGCTACGGAACTGACCATTCAGGAGGTCTGTTCAAAACTGACTGACGATGATATGCGCAATCGTTTTATTGTAAAGGATGTAATATCCGCATTGAACGAGGGCCGTTCGCCACTTGTTCTCACAGAACGTAGAGAACATGCCGTTCTGCTGGCAAAACTGTTGGGAACGGCCTGTGTCAATGTCTTCCTGCTTTCCGGAAGTGATGGACAAAAGATAAAGCGCGAAAAGCTGGAAGCGCTGAAAGCAATACCGCCGGATCAGCCTCTCATTGTTGTTGCCACTGGAAAATATATTGGTGAAGGCTTCGATGAGCCACGCTTGGATACACTGTTTCTTACCATGCCCATCGCATGGCGCGGGACTTTGGCTCAGTATGCCGGCAGATTACATAGGGATTTTGCTGGAAAATGTGAGGTACGCATCTACGATTACGTTGACGTTCGTGTCAAAGTGCTGGAACGGATGTATCATAAGCGCTTACGAGGGTATGCCGAGTTGGGGTATCAGTCAAAGGCGGGAGATAGCGTAGAACAGCCAAGTGTCATCTGCGACAGCACCTCGCGGTCAATAAAGCGCTGCTTGATGAGATAGGCGAACACCCGCCGCATGTCGGGATTCTGCGCCGGAAGAGCGAACTCCTTTTTCGGTGCCGGGGCATTCTTGTCCGTCTGGTTCCATTCCACGCCGCTCTCGCCGCCCAGGAGCCACTGCACCGCTTCGGGAAAGCTCATGTCGTAGAACTCCTGCACAAAGTCGATGGCGTGGCCGCCCTCCTTGCGGCTGTGCCGGAACCATTCGTTTCCGCGGACGGTAACGCTGTCATAGCGTTTCCATCGCCACTCATGTCCGGAGCGGACGAGTTTTTCGCCCTGTCGCTGGAGAAGATCCACCAGATCCACAGAGTTGGCACGCTGCTTCTGCTCGTCTGTAAAATACACATACTCCATACCGGAAACCCTCCTTTGTCAGTGCCTGCGCTTTCCGCAGCGCATGTGCCCGTGCCGGGCGCAGAAAAAGGCCACCCGCTGGTGAACGGGCGGCTTACTGAGCTGCTTCTGTTTTATGATCAGGTTTTCTTTTTCTCGCCGTGTTTTTTCAAACGACCTGTGCATGAGAATCCCCTCCTGTTTAGTAAGTAGTAAACTTCTGCTCATGATCGTCCGGAGCGTGACCCTGGGCGATCTTTTTCTGCCGGATTTTCCGCCGCAGCTTGCTTTCCACCTGCATGCGCGGACCTCCGGGAAGCCGATCCTGTTCCTCCCGGAAAATATGGCTCAGATGGTGCAGGAGCCTTGTCGCTGCGAGGGAAAGCGACGGATCTCGGAAGGAGTCCGGATGATCGAGAAAAAACCGCGCGTAAATGTTGCCCTGCTTCGCAGATCGCGTCAGCCAGCGAATAGCGGCTTCCCGGTCGCGTGGGACGTCGCGTCCCGCCAGATAGAGCTTGCCAAGCGCATATTGAGCGTACTGATTGCCCTGTTCCGCGGAGGCAGTCAGCCACCGGATAGCGGAACCCACATCTTTTAGAACGTCTTCGCCCAGCAGATAGAGCTTTCCAAGCCGATACTGTGCAAATGAATTTCCTTGCGCCGCCAGCTTTTGTAGACGCTCTATCTCATTTGGAGGATTCACCGTCGATGTATCGTCTTCATGGGTATGTTTTTCCGTTTGTGGATCACTGGTATCTGCGTAATCTTCGAAATGCTCTTCCTCAAAAGCAGCTTCCGCATCCTCATCGCCCTCAAATATAAAGTGGTGACTGCCGAGACTGACCGCTTCTGCAATCACCATGTTTTTAATCTGCTTGAATTCCTTCTGCTGAGAAAGCGGCTGGGGTTCAGGCAGATGGTCCTTATAGGTGTGCAAAACCTCGTTACGTAGTTCCTGCCATTCGGCATAGGCCGCCGCCACCCGTTCGTCCTTCGCCAGCTCATCCACAATTTGATTGACCATCTCCTTGAGCGGGGCCTTCAGGTAGCCGTACTGTTTTTTCCCGGCCGTGTATTTCAGCCGCTCCGCCAGCCGGGATATCAGATCCTCAATGACCGGGTTTGCGCAGGTTCCGTTTTTCATCTGCTCCAGCAGCTCCCGCAGGGTATCCCGGCTCTCGGTGGTCAGGGAATCCCGCCGCTCCGTCTGCTCGGAGTAAATCTGGAGCAGATCCTGCTGGAAGATTTCCCGCGCGAGGCCGCTCCGCATCTTCTCGATGGCCGGTTTGGTGACATAGCCCTCGCGGGGATCGGCGGAATAGACGATCATGTGGCAGTGCGGGTGATGACCCTCGTTGTGAAAAGCGGCGTACCAGCGGAGATTTTCCGGCGCGATCTTCATCTGCTCCGCGAATATGTTCCGCTGCTTCCGAAGGAGTGCCATCCACGCGACGGCGTTGTCATAGCCGAGACGGGCGGCGTCCTCACGCCGCAGAGAGATGATCGGCGTCCAGATGTTGCCCGTGTGCTGGGCTGCTTCCTCCGCCACCCGCGACAGCACCAGCGGCGTATTTTCATCGGAAAACAGGCCGTGGGCGCCAAGCTTTTCGGCGCGGGGGCGGGTGGCAATATAATTGACGTAGACCTCTTGGTGCGACGGCTGATCAAGATTCTGATCCAGCGCCGCCAAGATCAGCTCTGAGGCGTTTCCCGCGGTCGGGCTGTTTTGATAGTCCTCGTATTCAAACAGCCGGTCGGAATCGGGAAACCGCGCGAGGATGTCCGCAATGAGCTGCTTCTGTTTTTCTGTGGCGGGGAGGCTCCGCCAGTTTCGCGGGATTTTCTCAACGCCTTCCCGCGTCGCCACGTAGGTCACGAGATTTTCCGCGTGCGCAGCCGCGTTTTTCAGATACCGGCACTTGAAGATAATCCGGGGCATAATCATTCACCCTTCTGGAATTTTGCTACATCCTCGAAGGTTACGGCTCCGACTGATTTCTTTACGTCGCCGACGCACTTGCCCCGCAGACGGCGAAGGGTGGCTTCGTCCACGTCGGCGGTGGAGGCAAGGACATTCATCATCATGCTCATTTCCACCGCCAGCTTGAAGATCAGACGCGCCATGCGGTTCTCCATGCCGTCCACCATGCCGGTCATGGCCGTGGTGATTGCGGCAGGAAGATAGCGCACGCCTTCCTCCGCGGAGATGTAGCCACAGTAGTATTTGATCGCCTTTTCAATAAATTCGCTCTGGCTCTGGCAGTTATCCCGCCGATACCAGTCCGAAACCAGCTTTCTGCTTTTCGGATACATCCAAAGCGGAAACTTCTTTTTGTTCTTTGTTTCTTCCGGCATGCAAAAACCTCCATTCACGCGAAAAGGGGCCGCAACTCCGGTCGCAACCCCTATGAAATACTTGATTCAGCTTGTATTTTCGGCATTCCGCTTTTCTCACAACCCCGGAAGCGACTCCACGGGCAGGAATCCGACCCCGGTGAAAAACGTCCCCGACCCGCGTTGCGGGGCGGTGTAAGCCGAAACGGGGGCGCTTTGCTACCCCGCTTCTTTAACCCGCATCATTTTCGATCCCATGGTTCACTTCTGACTTTGTACTGGGTGGAAAACTCAGTGCTTGCCGTACTTTCGCACACAGCTCCGACACGGGCGCACCATCTTCATGGTGTAAAACGCTGCCATACCTGCGGGGAAAACGCGGCACAGGGGCACACAGGCGGCAACGCGGGCTTTCACATCTGCTGTGTCGTTTGGCCCACCAGATTCTCCAACTCAGCCCGGACGTTGTCGCAGTACGCATTCAGCGGGATGCCATGGCTCCTACGGCGCGAACGGCAGAGAGAAAAATAGTGGGCCCGTCGCATCCCTCACACGGCGGCATTTTCATTCCGGCGGCCGGGAGTCTTCCGAAGCTCTGTTGGGACATTCCTTTCATAGAGCTCCTGCAGGTGAGCTTCCAACCCGACACGAAGCTCCGCTTCGTTCCTATATTTTCGCAGGGCGTTCAGCTTTTCGCTGTCATACCGGATCTGTATCGTTGACATTTTCATGAATGCTGCTTCCTTTCCGCGTTGATTTTTCAAAATGATAGCCATGATGGTATACTTTTCGCCATTTGTCATGGCGGAGCTGACAAAAGTGTGCCTACTTGGTTACAAATCCTCCAGCGCATGGACTAGACTGTCGGGGAGATCGGTCAGATGGACATCAGATTCCGGCTTCTCCGTTTTGGCGGACAGCTGAACATTTTTGAGTTCCTCCCGGATTGTTTGCCGAACGACCTGTTCCAGTAATTCTGTCCGGTTTGCTTCCAGAATGCTGGACACCACAAACTCGGTTCGCTGCCGGGCAGTCTGCCTGCAATAAAGCGCCTCACTGACCGAGGATGGTAAGCTGGCGCAGCAGGAACACAGGCAGAGCGAGGCACTTTTATGGCAGAAGATTCTGGGTGCTTATGAAACGGCGAAGGAAAGAAGTGAGCTGATTCGGCTGCTTTCCATCCTCGCAGAAAAATTGGCCAAGTAAAAGGAAGAGGAAGCTATTATGCAGAATAAAACAGCGGTAGTTACAGGAGCGACAAGCGGGATCGGCGCCGCTTATGCCAAAAGGTTTGCATCATAAGGCTATGACCTTGTCATCACGGGAAGGCGAAAAGAAAAGATTGAGGCTCTTGCAGAAAGCATTCGTGGGGAACATCATGTCCGTGTAGACGTGATTCTGGCGGAACTTTCCGAAAAAGACGGGATACATAAAGTGATCGAAGGCATGCAGGGAAAGCAGATTGAAATCCTTGTCAATAACGCCGGATTCGGCGCGAACAGCCTTTTTAATGAGTGTGATTTAGCTGTTGCGGAACAGCTTGCGAATGTCAATGTGATTGCACCCATGGAGTTGATCCGGGCTGTTCTGCCCGATATGGTGAAGAGAAAAAGCGGGACGGTTATCAACATTTCCTCCGAAAGCGTGTACATGATTGTACCGAAAAATTCCGTTTATTCTGGCGCAAAGGCGTTCGTCAAAAGCTTTACAGAAGGTCTGCATGTTGATCTGATTGGTACCGGCGTTAAGGTCCTGGCAGTTTGCCCCGGCCTTACTCATACCGATTTTCACGAGAAGATGGGTATGGAGAAATCGAGGCAGATAAACAAAGGAATTATCAGCTGGATGTCTCCGGAAGAGGTTGTGTCATGCTCTTTGAAAGACCTGCAAAAGGGCAAAGTGATCTGCATACCAGGACTGCATACAAAGCTGATGACGGGTATGCTCAGTCTGATCCCCCAAAAGACGTACTATAAAACGATGCATAACCTGAGTCAGAAAATATCGTCAAAACGATAAACGTGCATTTCGCCATCAACACATGGTGATTCAATCATTTACCGGAGGAATTCTTAATGTCAATATTCAGGGCTTATACTCCCGCGTTTCAGGATGCGAAGGGAAATCTATTGAAAAACAGCATCGCCGAGATGCGGATGGTGCCGATTGGAAATACAAAGCAGTCGGTTATCATCTGGGGAGAAGACCGGAACAATCCCGTGCTGCTGCTCATCCACGGCGGGCCGGGTTCCGCCGAGACGCCGCTTTTTAGGCATTACAACGCGGCGTTGGAAAAAAGCTTTGTCGTGGTTTACTGGGATCAGCGCGCATGCGGAAAATCTTATACCAAACGGGATGCTTTCTCTCCGCTCCGCGTACAGATGTTTGTACAGGATCTCTGTGATTTGGCGGTGTATCTCAAAGATGATCTGGGCAAAGAAAAAATCTATCTGCTGGTGCACTCATGGGGAACGCTTCTCGGAATTCTGGCGGCAGCGCAGCATCCGGAGCTTTTTTACGCGTATATCGGTACAGGGCAGGTTTCCAGTATGCCGGAAAGTGAGCTGGAATCTTACCGCTTTGCGCTTCGGGCCGCGCGGGAGAAGAAAAATGCAAAAGCTACCCGCGAGTTGGAAGCCATCGGGGAACCGCATAACGGCACCTATGCGCGTGGAATTGCGGGCATCCGCATACAGAGAAAATGGCTCAATTATTTTGGCGGAGCAATATATGGTTCAAAGAGTATGAGTAAGTTTATTCTAAAGTTTTTTACGTCTCCGGAATATAGCCTTACTGATGTCGTCCGCTTCTTCAAGTCGCTCAACGCGCCCGCGAGAAACAAACTCTCTCAGGGAGAATTTCTACAAACAGATTTGTTTGATACGATTCGGGAGATTAACGTACCCGTTTATTTTTTCCTTGGCAGGCATGACTATCAGGTGGCATCCGTTGTGGCTGAAAAGTTATTTCACGCAATAAAAGCGCCCAAAAAGGAACTCGTTTGGTTTGAAGAATCGGCACACAGCGCCTGTTTTGAGGAACCGGAGAAATTTAACAATCTGATGGTGGATATGGTTTTGGCTTCTACCGCTCCGTCAGACCTGCATGAAACTACCGGATGAGTTGATTCGGGCACTTCCTAAAAAATTAATATAGTGCTTGACATAAAATTTTTATTCGATTACGCTTGACTCAAGAGATGACGTCAACTCTCAATTCAATGATTGGAGAGTTAAAAAATGTATCATGGAAGATTTACCGGAACCCACTACGGGGCTGGGTACAAATGGGAGATCTTGCTGCTCAAGAACGGAAAAAAACTCGATCACTGCCCAACCTTTGCGCTTACGGAGGACAAATATGCCTTTGCCGGAGAATGTGCTAAAGAATACCAAAGGTATTTTCCCGAGGTTCTGGAGGAAATCCGAGGTATTGCGGACGGAAACGAGGTGCCTCTGGAAACCCTCCAAGCGCTGCTTTTCTGCATGTACTGCTTCGAGCCTGATCACAAATGCACCTGCTTTGCCTTTAGCACGGAGAACGAGGTCGTCTTCGCGCGAAACAGTGATTTCCTTGTGAGTCTGGAAAAGCTCTACATGAACTGCCTGTATCGTCTTGAGGGTGCTTATGCGTTCAACGGAAACACAACCGCCTTTGTGGAAATGGAAGACGGCGTCAACCAGCATGGGCTGGCTGTCGGTCTGACCTTTGTCTACCCGCATCTGCGAAAGCCGGGCCTCAACGCCGGGATGCTGCTGCGCTGTCTTTTGGAGAAATGCAAAACCACCGCTGAAGCGCTAGAGGCACTGCGCAAGTTTCCCATCGCGTCGGCGCAAACTCTAACCATCGCGGACAGAGACGGTGAAATTGCCGTGGTGGAATGCAACCCCAGAGAGATGGAGGTCATCCGGGCCCGTGCCGGGGAGATGTTCGTTGCGACCGCCAACAATTTTAATTCTGAAAAGATGCGGCCGTACCGAAATCCGGAAATCGACGACTGGCATTCGGATGAGTGCTATCAAACCGCGCGTAATGCGCTGGAGCATAACAAGGATGGCTATTCCGTGGCCTTCGCGGAGGATGTCCTGTCCGGGAAATACGGGTTCATGTGTCAGTACGACCGCAGGCAAAACGCTGATACAGTCTGGTCGGTTGTCTACGACCTTAAGCGGAAGCAAATCTGGAGGGCCGAAGGGAATCCCTCACGGAAACATTTTAACCGAGACGACCGAATGAGGCTGGATTAAGTGATACACGCAGGCTGACACGGGGCAATTTCTTTGATTGCCCGGCGCAGCTTAAAATTGGGCCGCTCCCTTTGCCATGGTTTATCGCGAAAGGCGAAAAGCAGACACCGGTTGAATAATTCAACCACGGGTTAAATTGCAGACGTTGAAAGTCAAACACGCTTCCATTGCGGCCCTTCCGGGAATCGGGTATACTGATACTCAGGAAGGGCCTTCCTCAAGAAAGCGAGGAATCAGAATGGATTTATCTATTGGGAAAAACATTCAGAACAAAAGAAAAGCCATGGGACTGACGCAGGATCAGCTTGCCACGGCACTTGGGGTATCCATTGCGGCGGTATCGAAATGGGAAACCGGCGGTGCGTATCCGGACATTACCCTGCTCGCCCCGATTGCCCGGCTGCTGGGCATCACGGTTGACGAACTGCTGGGCTTCGAACCTCAACTGTCGGAGGATCAGGTCATGGAGCTCTGCGGCCGGTGCACAAAGCTGTTTGAATCCTCCGACTATGAAAGCGCGGTTTCCCTTGCCGAACAAAGCATCCGGGAATACCCCAACAGCGCGTTTTTAAAGCTGCGAATGGGCAATGTTTTTATGATGCACACTCCCTGTGCGCGAACAGAGGACGAAGCCGCCAATTTAATAAGCCGCGCGGAAGTTCTGATGCGGGAGGCGGTCGGAAGCGAGGATATCACAATCCGCGAGGCTGCGTTACACAGTTTGAGCGCCCTTTTAATGCAGCAGGAACGGTACGAGGAAGCGATAAAGGCACTCGACGGCATCCACAGCTCGGAAATTGAGCCGAATCAAATGAAAGTTTCTATCTACTATGCCATGGGGGATTACGAAAAATCAAAACAGGTGGCGCAGTATTTGCTTGCCACGCACGCCTTCGGCTGCAACATCGCACTTGGCACGCTCTCCAAGATTGCAAAAAAGGAGAAGGATTATCCGCTTGCGGTACGGATGGAAAGGCTAAGCCTGAAGCTTTCCAAAATGTTTGACCGGGATCAGATTTACGGTCAGGATTTGAATCATTACCTGATGATCGCGCAGTGCCACGCGGAGCAGAAGCAGGAACGGGAAACGCTGGATTCGCTCCATGAATTTTTGAAGTGCGCGCAGATGCCCGCGGACCATGACGCGGTAAAGGCAAGCCCCTTCTTTGACAGCATCGAACTGAGTGAGACCGCTCAGTCAAAAGGTTACCTGAACCGATGCGTCCGTGAGATGATTAAGGGAAACCCGGCATTTGATTTTTTGAACGGGAATCAGGAGTTTCAGGATATTCTGACGGCGCTGGAACAGCTTCCGGAATAGGGATTGTATTGGAGCAGGCTGGCTTCCTGTTTATGAAGCCAGCCTGCTCTTGCATTTATACGAACGATCAATCAAAATACAATAAAGTTTATTTGTATCTCTGTATTGACTTTAATAATATTTAGTGTATAATAAATATTGTTAAAGTTAATGTAAAGGAAGATATCAATTGGACATCGATAAAATTCCACAGTGGATACTTGCGTTAGAGCAAGAAGATACTGCCTTTCTTAAAAACTTTGTTTTAAAGTCGGGTTCTCTGAAAGAAATTGCGAAATTTTATGAAGTTTCTTACCCGACCGTCCGATTACGGTTGGATAAACTTATTCAAAAAATTGAAATGAGCGATCAGCAGAAAGAAGAACCTTTTCAATCTTTTATCAAAGGTTTAGCGGTTGACTCGCGAATTGATCTGGAAACGGCGAAAATTATAATCGAAAAATACAAAAATGAGAGGGAGAATAGATCATGAATAGTTTTCTTATTGCCGGTGGCATTACTGTTATTTTGTGGATTGCAGAGGATTTGCTCTGCACAAAGCTTAAAAACCCACTTTGGGGTGGAATTATCCCCCTGCTCACGTTAGCTTTCACGATCTATATCTTAGCAACCGGCATGATTTCTTTTAATCTCACATCCTTTATCGTGTTCTTAATCCTTAACCTCTTTATAATAGAGGGGTGGATTACCGGACGAGGAAAATACACAAAGAGACAAAAAGCAGAATTAGACAAGATGAAAGCACATGATATTGATAGTTAAAAGGATGGTTTCTGACTTGCAACAAATATAAGCAGGTCGGCTGAGGTTGACCGCTTGCGCCGACCTGCTTACTTTTTTCTACATTCCAACGACGCTCCAGTCAAACCTTGTATAAAGGCGGTGATTAATCCAGCGCCCCGACAAAGTTGTAAACGATAATGATGCTCTGCTGCAGAACGCCCTCCATCTCGATTTTCTGCCCGACTATGATTTTGTCGATCAGCCGTAGGAGCAGGTCGCGGTCGATTTCCTCCACGTTCATGTACCGTTTGATCAATTCTACCCACCGATGAATATCCTGCTCCGTTTCCTCGGATTTTGCCAGACGTTCGGCCAGCTCACCGGCTAAGCCGTTTTTCTCATTGCGCTCGGATTGGTATCTGTCCACCAGTCCCAGCAGAACCTCGCGGGGGATATCTCCCGCGACCATTTCCTCATAGGCTTTTGCAATCAGCTTGTCAAGCTGGCTGACGCGCTCCCGAAGCACTTGCAGCTTTCGCTCCGCAGTCGCCCGTTCCGAGGTACTGTCGGCGTTCTTCCGGCGTATCAGTTCCCGCACAACCGTATCCTCGTCAAGCAGAATCCTCCGCGCATGCTTTTGAATATCCTCCTTCACAAGGTCTGTCAGAACATGCATCATGATGCGATGCGGCGCGCAGGCGTGGATGCCGCCCCGCGAATAAGTGCAGCAGATGTAGGCGTGGCGGTTATTCATATGTCCGTCCTTGCGGGTGTTGTAATCCCTTGCCATCTTCATGGAACCCCGGCAGTCAGCACACTGAAGCAGGCCGCTGAACAGGGTAACCGTGCCCTCTTTTTGCGAGCGAAATCTGGATTTTTTTCGATTGATTTCCTGCACAGTGTCCCATGTTTCACGGTCGACAACGGCCTCATGGGTACCTTCGCAGCGTATCCAGTTTTCCTGCGGCTTGTCGACCCGCTTGTGATTTTTGTAGGAGATCGATCCGGTTTTGAACTGGACGGTATTGCCGATGTAGGCTTCGTTTGAGAGAAATTCCTTGACAGTGATATCCGACCATGTGTGCGTAACCCTGCGGGGATTCTCTTTGCCGAGGCATTTGTAGTAATAATCACGGGGACTGAGTACCTTTTCCTCATTGAGCGCCTTTGCGATCAGAAGGTAGCTGAGTCCCCGCATCCGCATGTCGAACATACGCCGCACCACCGGAGCGACCGTCTCATCCACGATGAGATGCGCGTGGTTCTGCGGATCGTGCCTGTATCCGTAGGGAGCGTAGGCGCAGAGGTAATTGCCGCCTTTTGCCCTTGCCATCTTTGCACTTCGAACCTTTTTGCTGATATCGCGGCTGTAAAACTCGTTGAATAAATTTTTGAAGGGCATGATGTCATTGTCAGTGTTCAGTGTGTCCACGCCGTCGTTCAGGGCAATGAAACGGCATCCGACAGAAGGAAAAAGGTAATCCGTGTACTCTCCGACCTGAATATAATTGCGCCCGAAGCGGCTCAAATCCTTGACCACAACCAGATTGATTTTCCTGTCCTTCACGTCCTCGACCATCCGCTGGAAGTCCGGACGGTCGAAATTCGTTCCCGTGTAACCGTCATCCACGTAGGTTTCAATCAGCTCCCAGCCCTGTTCCCGCACATAGTTGCCGAGTATGACCTTCTGATTCTCAATGCTCATCGACTCGCCCTCGCGTTCATCGTCGCGGGAGAGCCGGGTATAAATCCCAACCCGGTAATTCATTTTTCATTCCTCCATTCCTTAGGTATATGACCCTGATGCTTGGGTATAGCTACACACAGTACCACACCTTTCCGGCAATAGCTATCACAAAAGCCACCAAAATCAAGGCTTTTTCACAGTTTTGTTCAAAGCCCAATCCATCAGGTTTTTCTTCAGATCGCATTTTTCCTTAAAAATGGAGGTCACCCGGAAAAGGGTTTTTTCTATCTTCACTTCCCGGTACCCGGCATAATGTCTCGGGATAATATTCCTCATGACACGCTCCTTTTCCATCACAATTTTTGACTCCATGTCTGTGTTTCCTCCTGTTCTTCGCTCTGCAGCTTATGTCCCTGCGCCAGCTTTTTAAGCCGTTCCCGCCGCTTCTGCCTGCTGTCAGCGTGAACATAAGGCTGTACCGGAGGCGGCGTGTTGCTCATGTCCTCCAGATCTTTCCCGAGCCGGACGGCATCGGAAGCCACGCTATGCTGCGGATAAATTTGCGACAGCCAGCCCATTTCCGGTTCCGGAGTCTGCGGTGTGAAACCGTAGACGCGCCGGTACTCGAACAGCTTTTCAAGATTTTCCTTGAGATAGGTATCGTCGTGGAGGCTCCGGTCGCGGCACTTCATGCCGTTGGGGCAGGTGAAGGTGATGTACTTCCGGTCATCCCGCCAGCTCACCCGGTAGCCCTCGTACTCCATATTCTGAATGAAATGCTCACGGGTATCACTGTAATACAAGGCATCCTCGATGGCCTTGATGAGCACGAACTTCCAGCTCTCACCCCGCATCGCCGCCCGGTATTCTCCGGCCTTCATGCCCTTTTTCTTTTTCTGTCCGGTGTAGGGTTCCAGCACATTCAGCCCGTGTGCCCGGCAAATCTCATCGTTGACCTTCCGCTGTTCCATCAGGGAAGTAGGGGACTGATGCAGCTTCTTGCCGGTCTTGTGACCGACGCTGTTAACAACAAAGTGGTTGTGAATTTCATCGGTGTCGGTATGGGTAGCCACCAGAACCTCATGACCGGGGAACAGCTTCGCCGCCAGCTCCAGCCCGATTTGGTTGGCCTGCTCCGGCGTGATGCGCTCGTTCTTGTGGAAGGACTGGACATAGTGATAGAAAAACACGCCGTCCGTTTTCCGGAAGTTCTGCTTGGTGGTCATCATCTCTGCAAAGGCAGTCTGCGGACAGCAGTCCAGACCGCTTGTCACCCTGTGCCCATCATGTATGGTTTTGCTGTCCCGCAGGACGTATTGGATTACTCCGTGAAGAGCGCCGCCCGACTGTTTTTTGTTGCGAATACGGTTGAAGGTAGCCATCAGCGTATCCTCCCCGCAAGCTCCAGCAGCACATCACAGACTCTCTCGAACACTCTTGTAAACTCGGTAAGGTTAGTGACGGTGATCCTGCCCATATGGACAAGAGTAGTCTGCTGGTTGAGGTTCCTGCCCACGGCTTTCACCTCGGAGGTCAGCTCCCTGAGACCGTCTATGGTGACGATCTTTTTGTTCAACGCACAGGCGGTGATATATGCGGTCACATTCATTCCGGCCTGCGCCGCTTTTCTCCGGATAACCTCCAGATCGCGCTCGCTGATCCGGAAGGCAAAGTCCTTGTTTTTCATGCATTTCACGCTCCTTTCGTTCCATGGGGTGTGGGGCAGCGCCCCGCTTAAATGCGACCGCCGTATAGGCGGACGCTTTGCTTGCCCCTGCTGAAGCAGGGCATTCCTGTACCCTGAAATCACTCGCTGTAGGTCGAAATTTCCCGTTCCATACGTCTCTCCGTTTTCAGCATATTTATGGTACGGAAACCGCCCCGGAATGCCGCCAATTTTGCCTTCAATTTTCGAGAGTGGTGTACTTACCCTACGTTGGATGCCAAAACGCGACACGGGGGCACACGGGCGGCAACGCGCGTCTGGAAAAGCAAGGTGCGTTACGCTCCGCGTACGGTGTGTACGGCTGCGTACGGCAAATTTGGCACCGGCTCCGGTATCGGTTTTACCCCCCGCTGCCGTACTTGCCGACCGCAACCCGCGTGATTTCAATGAATTTCTCGTTGCGGCTCCGCTTAAAGGAACACCGCCAGCCAAGCTCCGATAGCTGTCCGTGGTGCTTCATTAGCTTCTTGCTCAGCACTGCCGGATAGAGAACGGCTCCTGTCGCTTTTTCTATCGCTTCAGCAAGCTGTGTGGCTGTGCCTGTGAAATCGACAGAAGAAAAAAGCATGAAGTCTGCCACGGTCTGAATGACCGGATCGATAAGTTTTACTTCCTCTGCGGCGCTGTCCGAAACCAGTTTCCAGATATGCGTCGCGGAGTCCAGTTCCAGCACAAGTTTCTGCGACTCGATATCACGCCCGGTGCAGAACAGCGTAGCGCGGCTGTCGGTGCGCTGCTCCCGGTCAAGGATGAACACCGTGTCCACCACACCGGAGAGACCGGTGGTGCCGGAGAGCATGTTCATGGGATCAACGTCCTTCATCTTGCGCAGATGGTGCACACACAGGATGGCGATCTTATGTTTGTAGGCGATGTCGCGGAGGACGGTCAGCTCTCGGTAATCGTTGTCGTACGGATTGGAGTTGTTGCTCTCGCCGCGAATGTTCTGTAAAGTATCAATGACGATGAGGTTTGTGTCGGGGTGTTCGCGGAGAAAATATTCAATCTGTTCCGTCAGTCCGTCCTCCAAGCTGCACGCCATGATGGAGAAGAACAGATTGTCCGGCGCGTCCTCCGTGATATCAAGCAGCCGCGACTGGATGCGCTCATAGCTGTCCTCAAGGCACAGATACAAAGCCGTGCCCTTCCGGCACTGATAGTTCCAGAGGTTTTCTCCCTTGGAAACACACAGGCAAAGCCACAGCATAAGCCATGACTTGCCGGCCTTGGGCGCGCCGCCGAGGATGTGCAGCCCCATCGGGATGAGAGAGGACACCACGAAGCGCGGCGTTTCAAGCTGCGTGTTCAGGAGGGTTTGTCCGTCTATGGTGGTAAGGGGTGTGTATTCATAGCCCACCTTCCTTTCTTTTTCTGCTGTTGATTGCTGCTTCTATCTGAAAAGACCGCCGACCGGCCGTACGCTTCGATGGCGGTCTTAAATTTTCAAAAAACAGTCCCTCACTTCTTAAGAGGAAAATGTGAGGGACTGCACGGAACTATTTTTACTTTTCCAAAAGCTTACGCAGCTTTTTCAGAATTTTGACCTTCCGGTAGTGAAGAGTCATCTGTGGAGTACCTGTCTCCGCCGCCAGCCGACGCTCGCTCTTATCATGGAAAAACAGTTCACGAATCAAATTCTGTTCTTCCGTAGAGAGCGTTTTGATACAAACTATCATTCTTTCAATCATGACGGCATTCACAGCCTTATCCTCAACACTTTCGGATTCCGCTTGAAACTGTCTGTTTGCTTCCAAAAGCATGTCATAGGAAACCTCCCGGCTGGGGATACGGATTACCGATTCCGTAACCTTATCCGTTTTGCAGCGGTCTACCTTCAGATCATGCTGCTGATATGTCATTTTATTGTCGCTTTTTTTCAGCACCTCTACGATTTCATCGCTCAGGCCGGGGTACTTTTTCCGGTAGTCAATCCAATTTCTATATTTAGCCATAAGGCTTGTCCTCCATTTCAAGATTTTTTTGAATCAGGAAAATGAAGAACAGGCGGTGGAGACCTGCAGCCAACGGACCTGCCGTTTCCGAGCAACAAAAAAACGCCCAGCCGGAATAATTCCGAATGAACGTTTACACACTGATATATCCTGTTTTGACGTACTGAAAGTTCTGCTTGAAAGCCGCACTTATCCCCGGATAAAATCGCGCTTTTTAAACACAGTTCAACAACTGAAGAGGAATAAGCATAGATGTCTGCTTCATCACGCCGAGCCGCTGCCCGGCAGCGGCTGATTATTCTTTACTGCATACTGAATGCGCATAAAAACGCCCTCCGAACCCGTAAGTCCGGAGGGATACGATCGTCATAAAGGCATAGAAGTAAACCCGCCGAACTTGCGTTTTTTTTATTGGGCGGGTACGTCTTTTGTTTTTTGATAGGCAAATCCGCGAAAAGCAAAAACAAAATAGCAAGTCTTATATATAATTTTGGTTGCGCAAATAGACTGCCTTTTCTTTCAAGCAACTTGATGTTTACAATAAGTTCGTATTGCAAGGAAAAGGAATACAGGAATTTCAATTACTGCGGCGGCCATTGTGACATAAGGCGACCAAATACTTATTAAACCTATATGCAGAAAATTAAAGCCTGTCAGTTGGTAAAGCAAGCTGTTCTGCATACCGATTCCGCCTGACGGCAAGATAAAAGTAAGCCAATTAGCCCCGGCTGAATAGGTGAATATCGGGAGCAAGCACATTACAATAGCAGTCAGGATAACGGAAATAGAATCCTTGCATTTGGCTGATAGAAATAATGTAAAACTGATGGTTGCCAGCAAAGAAATAAGTCCTCCGGCAGCCAAGACAATCTGAAGCTGTCCTAAATTAATGGCGGGCAGGCTGATAACGGAAAACAGCATCTGCATCGATGTTTTCATGCATTCCGGTCCAAATGCAAGGTTTGAAATCAACAAGTGCAGTGAGATACAAATGACAAAAGCGATTGAAAAAACAGTCAATGCGGCAAATATCTTCACCATTGCCAATCGGGAACGTCCATGCTTGGTGCAGCGCAAAATGCTGTCTGAACCTGTTTGATATTCATTGGAAAACGTAGGTGTGGCAGCCGCTGTGCAAAGGATAACAAGGAGAAAAATAAAAAGTACAATGTAATCAAAAGCATCCCTCGAATATCCGGCATAAAGCTGAAAGGGTGTTTTTACTTCTGTATATTTTTGCAGGGCTTGTTCCTGTGTAGTTGGGTACTCTTTTTGCTCCATTTTCATGATATCTTTCAGGTGCTGCACTGTTTGTTCATAAAAGCTGTCTAATTTATCCGGTGATATATCCATTAAACTTGTTGCCTGACCGGTTTTCGAATCAGAAAATGCTTCCGGCAGTCTTCCCAAAAGCGATTCGACCGGAAATACCTTTTCCGTATAAAGGTCTGCCGGGAAGTCTCCTCTATAAATGCTGTCCTCTCCATATTTTGAAACGGCACTTTGATAGATGTTCAAAGCCTCTTTGAGTTTTTCCGGGGTAACTTCTCCGTTATTGACAGAGCGAAGCGATTTTTTATAAGTAATCGCTTCCAGACCATTTAGCTCCGCTACTTTGTTACCATTTTCGCCATATTGGTTAATATCCTCGAATGTGACGGGAAGCCAAGCCATTACCGCAGACATGAACAGCGCAATGAGCAATAAAATGATAGAACGGCGTGATTTAAGCACGCGTTTTAATTCAAGGCGATAAATACGCATCAATTATTTTCCCTCCTCACGAATTTCCTCTTGCGGGAACAACCATAAATATAAATCTTCCAGACGGGGCGGCGCCATTACAGAATCACTGGTTTTCGCTTCATCTGCCAGATATCGGATAGATACCTGATTGTTGCCCTCACTGCGCTGGTTAATAATGCGAAACTGCATTTCATACATAGGCATCTTTTCGGTAGATACAACACAAGTCCAAACTTTACCTGTAACTTGCTTTACCAATTCGTCTGTTGTCCCTACATCAAGAATTTTTCCGGCTTTCATAATCGCATTTTGGGTAGCAATATACTCAATGTCGGATACGATATGGGTTGAAATGAGAACAATGCGATCATGGGAAAATTCCGAAATAAAGTTGCGGAAACGAACCCGCTCCCCGGGATCAAGACCGGCTGTCGGTTCATCCATAATCAGAATTTTAGGGTCATTCAGCATTGCCTGTGCAATTCCTACCCGACGTTTCATCCCGCCGGATAACTTGATGATTTTTTTGTTTTTTACATCGGTTAGGGTGAGTGTATGCAGCAGGCTGTCAATCTTTTTTCTTGTTTCTCTTGCAGGAACGTCCTTTAGCGCGGCCACATATTCCAAATAATCCTTTACAGTAAAATCCTGAAAGAAGCCAAAGTCCTGTGGTAAGAAGCCGAATAGATTTCTGTATGCTTCTCCCATTGCATGAATGTCCTTACCGTCATAAAGGATTTTCCCGCTGGTTGGATTCAGAATATCTGCAATCATCCGCATTAGCGTAGTTTTACCAGCTCCGTTGGCTCCAAGCAGCCCCCATACGCCCGGCGTAAGGTTTAAACAGACATCATCAACTGCGGTTTTATCCTTAAACTGTTTTCTAAGGTTTGTAGTTGTCAGTTTCATGTCAATTCTCCTTTTTTCTATAATACAATGACAAACGTCCTTGTTCAGTTTTATTGTACTGAACAAGGACGTTTCAAACTTTAAGATGAACAGGATAAATTCCTAAGAAAATCCTAATATCCGATTGATGTTTTCCTAAGACAAAGCCGGAAGGGATACGGTAAATGTAATCGTATCATTTTCACTTTGAACGGAAATTTCTCCGCCGTGCAAACGAACAATCTCGTCTGCGATAGACAACCCAAGCCCTGCACCGCCAGTGTCTGATTTACGGGCATCATCCAAACGGTTAAATTTTTTAAAGATAGCAGATAACTGATCGGGCGGTATCGTGTTCCCATGGTTTTCAAATTTAATTATAACTTTGTCCTGTTCCTTTTGGGCAGAAATCAGAATCTCCGTATCAGGGTAGCTGTATGCAGCGGCATTTTTGAGAATGTTGTTAAACACCCGGGCCAATTTTCCGGAATCCGCATAAACCGTGAGAGTTTCATCAGCATTAAGTAAAGCGGAAATTCCCTTAGCGGATAAGACAGGATAAAATTCATCAATGAGTTGCACAAGCATATAGTATAAATCAACATTTTCTTTCTTCAGCTTAATTTGCTGCGTATTGTACCGTGTGATTTCAAAAAATTCGTTGATGAGCTTTTCCAGTCGCATGGATTTCTTTAAAGCAATCCCAACATATTTTGCTTTCTGTTCTACCGGCATGTCCGGTGCTTCGTCAAGTAAGCTCAAATATCCGATTACGGAGGTTAGCGGTGTGCGAATATCATGAGCGAGATACATGACCAATTCATTCTTTTTGTTTTCAGCCTCTTTTACGGCTTGCTGGCTGAGTAGAACAGCCATTTTAATTTGGTTCATCTGCTTTTCCATGTCTTTGAGCGGTTCGGATAATTCAATGGTGCTGTCATTTGGTTGATATACGGTTTTAGTGGCATTTACAACTTCCTGCAAATATCCCCATGGCTTTTTCCAGTAATGATAGAAAATACAGCAAAAGCCGACAACCAAATATAGAAAATAGATGACTTCAATCCTAAGATGTAGCCACGGAAAAAATGTGTTTGAAAATTGACTAAATCCATAATCGAATAGTATCGCCAGGATATAGCCAACCAAAGTATAGAGGATCAAGGTAATGTAGAGCTTCACACGCAATTTCTTTTCTATACCATTATTCATCATTGATATTACCTCCATTCTTAATACATTTTTTAATTGGATAGCAACAGGACAGCCATAAGCCCTAAGAATAGAACCACAACGATTCCTGCAACAACTGAAATTACCGTATCTGTTTTCTGCTTATCTTTTACCACTTTCAGCAAGAGTGTGTATAGAATAATACCGATTATTCCGCCGGATACGTTGGTTATCAAGTCCGTAATATCTGTACTTCCAATGGTAAGAACATATTGCATCGTTTCAAGAACAAGGCTTGTTCCCAAAATGATAAGGGTTTTATTTCGCAGCTTCATTCTTGGAGTCAGCATAGATAGTAAAATTCCAAAAGGAATAAAAATTAAAACATTATCCCTGACTTCCCTAATATGAAACTGTTCTCCGACGGATGTAGAATAATGAAAGGGTATCAGATTGACACTTCTTATATGGTCTATATCACTCAATGTAAATTGCAGCTTAAACAGTATGACCCATACCAATATCACTAAATAAAGTACGAATAACACGGAAACAATGGCTTTTAAGCGTTTTCTTTTTTTCTCCATAGCATGGTTTTTCCTTTCCTCATGTCGTGTGGCAGTTAAATTTTATAACCCACGCCCCATATTGTTTTGATATATTTGGGTTCCTCTGCAGTGTCACCCATCTTTTCACGCAAATGCCGGATATGAACAGTGATGGTATTATTGCTTTTACTGTAATACTCATCCTTCCATATTTCATGGAACAGCTTCTCGGAACTTACAACCGTTCCCTTGTTCTGAAGCAAAATACAGAGTATGGAAAATTCCGTTGGTGTAAGCGAAACAGGATTTCCATTGAGCAGACATTCGTATGTTTTCGTGTTTATCTCCAAACCGGCATAACACAGAACCGGGCTTGTATCTAAATCTTCTTTGACAGGGTTGTACCTTTTGTACCGGCGCAGCTGAGCCTTTACTCTGGCAATCAATTCGAGAGGGCGGAACGGTTTTGTAACGTAATCATCAGCACCTAAAGTTAAACCTGTAATTTTGTCGGTTTCCTCATCTTTCGCGGTCAGCATAATAACCGGAAAAGTGTATTGTTCACGGATTTTTCGACAAAGGTCAAATCCGTTTACTTCTGGCATCATAATATCCAGAATAGCAAGGTCAAGCTCCGTGCTTTCTAAGCAGGCAAGAGCTTCCTTAGCTGAATAATACTTAAATACGGCATAGTTTTCATTTTGTAAATAGACTTCTATCAAGTCCGCAATATCATGTTCGTCATCTACGACAAGAATTTTATCATTCATGACTGTCTCCTCCTTTCGGGCATATCTAAGGTATTTTATTATTATATCAAAGGCAGCTTTCTTATTTATGATTTCCTGCATGAGAAATTCCTAAGATTTTCATAAGATTAGGGTTTCTGACTTTTGTTTTCTACGTTCTGAAATGCCCCATTTATCAGCAATGGTTAATACAAAAGCCCCTACCTTAGGTAAGAGCTTCTGTCCGGTGTTGGTTTTATAATGCGCCGAGTTTTTTAAGCAGTTCTACACAGTCCTTCGCACCCTGTACATAAAGAAACGCACATTCTTTATCCGCTATCAAATTGGTTTTAACAAAATAATCCTCCAGAGTCTGCTGTTCGTCCTTCGGCAACTTGGCGGTAATATCCCGCGCACGTTCACTAAGTTTACCAACCTCAGCATAAGGTTGCTGCTCTTCCTCTGAAAGATTTTCACGTCGGTCTTCCAAAGCTTTTTCAGTGAGCTCACGAACGACCATTTCAATAATATCTTCCTTGCTCATTTATAAAATCACCATCCTTTTAGAACACAATAAAACAATCTACAGCAAAAGTCGATACCTAAGTAAAATATTTTCCCGCATTTACAAGGCGAGAACAGGCCATCCGTTACGCAGATGATCCTGCTCTCTGGTTTCACCGTCTTTATGCGAGGATTGTCCAAATGTACAGCGGCGCCGTCAGCGTGAACACCAGACAGGCAAACAAAATTGCGGGCGCCGCCCACTCGAATTGTCCGTGCTTTCTGTGTGGGCTAAGTGCCCAGCGCCTTACCATATTCCTATGGCAGGTTTCCGAACACTCGCCCCCGAACCGTGCTTGCACCTCTCGATGCACACGGCTCTCCACTTGTTAATTCAGTTTTCCTCACTGCTGTGGTTCTGTAAACTGCTTAACATATTGATTGGATTTCTCATGGTGTATCACACACCTTCCTTTCTCTATTGTTAAGATAACAAGCTGCCGCCCTTCGCCATGTATGCGGCGTTACCGC
>NZ_VWXL01000109.1 GCF_009746625.1 Caproicibacter fermentans | reverse complement strand
ATTCGATATCCGTAAAAGTTTGTTGCTTTTTCATTTCTCTGCACCGCCTGTGAATTGATAGTTCTATTTTACCAGAGTTCTCCTCTCTTCGGTAGAGGGGCGGATTAAATCAGAGGTTCCTTAGAAATGTAATGAAAGCTGTAGGCCGGGTGGCTTCCCTCCACATTGATACGGAAGCCGTTGCCGGTTGCCGTACTTTTCTTATGGGCATGACGGGCGACACCATTTTCATCGAAGCCTACAAATACAGCGTTGTGGTATTCGGCATCCTCAAACAGCAGTTTTTCTCTGGCAAACTCGGCCAGCACTTCCCGGCTGATGCAGCGCTGCTTGATAAGATAGGCAAACACCCGGCGCATATCCGTGTGTGCTGGCGGCAGAACAAAGGGCTTTCGCTGTTCCGGTTCGCTGCTTTTAGTGTGCTGCCGGTATTCCACTCCTCGTTCACCGCCCAGCAGCAGGCTCACCGCCTCCGGGAAAGACAGGTTGTATATCCGCTTTACGAGGTCGATGGCATAGCTGCCCTCCTGAGCGGAGTGATCATACCAGCTGTTTTCCCGAACCGTGATGCTGTGATCTCTGGCCAGCCGTTTATCTCTGCCGGAAGGCAGGAGCTTTTCCCCTTGCCGCTGAAGGAAGTCCACTAAATCCACCGAATTGGCTCGTTCCTTTTGTTCGTCTGTAAAATGGATGTAGCCTGACACAATAAAACCTCCCATCATAAATGAATTTGCGGCGCATGGTCATCCTGCTTGTGACCCTGCGCCTGCTTTTTCTCCTGCAGCTTTCTTCTGCGCTTGCGGTCGATATGACCGGCGGTGATGCCTGCGGTTCTGCGATAGTCCTCCCTGAACAGATTTTCCAGCCGGTGCATCAGCCGGGTGGCGGTCAGCAGCACCGAGGGATTGCGGTAGCTGCTGATGTTATTAATCAGGTACTGTGCATAAACATTGCCCTGCGCTGCAGACAACCCCAGCCAGTAAAGGCTCTTTTCCTTGTCACGGGGAACATCACCGTCATAGAAGTACAGCTTGCCGAGGACATACTGTGCAAATTGGTTCCCTTGCTCGGCAGAGGCGGTCAACCAGCGGATGGCAGCTTCCACATCCTTTGGGACATCCTCCCCTTGGAGATAGAGCTTGCCGAGCTGGTAAGCCGCAAATTCATTTTTCTTCTCTGCCGATAAGGTAAACAGCTGGATTGCCTCACCGACATTCTTGGGAACGCCGTCACCGGAAAGATACAGCTTCGCTAAGGCATACCCAGCATAAGCATTGCCGATGTCGGAGGAGAGCTTGAGCCACTTAACCGCTTCCGGAACATTCTTCGGGATATCCGTACCGGTAAGATAGAGCCTGCCGAGCTGGTAAGCAGCATACTCATTTTTTTGTTCGGCGGCAGCGGTGAACATGTCCACCGCCTTTTGTATATCTTTTTCCACATGAGTACCATCTCGGTACAGCTTGCCAAGGGCATACTGCGCCCCGGCGTTTCCGGCCTCGGCTGCTTTGACCATCCAAGCTACAGCCTGCTCAGGATTTCCGATGCCTGTTTCCAGACACACCTTGCCCAGCAGATATTGGGCATTCACATTTCCGAGCTGCGCCGACTTCTCCAGATAGGAAACCGCAGCCTGCACATCCTTTTCTGTGCCGGTTCCGGTGTAAAGCATCTGACCGAGACGGTATTGCAGCTTGTCATCATGGCTGTCCTTTTCCAGACGGTAAAATCCTGAAAAAGCGGCTTTGAAATGCTGATCGGAATCTGCTGCATTTACCGGCGTACCGACACCGTCACGATACATTTTGGCAAGCTCATAATCCGCATAGGGGTTGCCCTGATTGGCAGACAGGGTATAGAGCCGGAGCGCCTGTGCATAATCCTGCGACACACCCTGACCACGGTAATATAGACAACCGAGGGAATATTGGGCGTACTTATGGTTCTTGTTCACTGCCTGCTGAAACCATGAAGCCGCCTGCCCATAGTCCTGATCGGTTCCAAGACCGGCGACATACATTTTGCCAATGCGGTATTCCAGATAGGGTTTGGGCTTTTCTTCCTCTGCGGATAAAAAAGCGGTCAGTGCTTTTTCATACCATGCGTGTGCGGCCTGCAGATCAATCTCACGGCCTAAGCCATCGGCGAACATTCTGCCGAGATCATGCATGGCAAGGGCATTGCCGGATTCCGCTTCCAGCAGAAACAGGCTGTAGGCTTTATCAAAATCCTGCGGCACATCCTCGCTTCCGTAGAGATATTTCCTCGCCAGCTTGTATTGCTTGCTCCATTCGGCACGAAAAGCCACATCCGCAGGCTCCATGAAGGCTTCCTCCAGTTCACCATCCGCAGGCTCCGGCAGCTCCGGTTCCGGTGCGGCCTCATCCTCAAATGAGAAATGGTGACCGCCCAGCTTTAACGCTTCGGAAATCACCATGTTTTTAATGCTCTTAAATTGTTTCTGCTGAGAGAGCGGAGTAAGGGGAGGCAGCTTGTTGGTGTAAGTTTTGAGGATTTCATTCTGCCAGTCGTTCCATGCCCGGTACAGTTTATCGATCCGTTTCTCTTTGGCAAGCTCATCCACGATGCGGTCGATGATGGCTTTCACATCGGATTTGAGGTATCCGTACACCTTTTTGCCTCTGGTGTTTTGCAGCCGCCGAGCCAACAGCTGCAGATCCGCTTCAATGACCTTGTTTTCGCAGACACAATCCTGAACCTGTGAAAGCAGTTCTGCCATCACATCGGCGGCACCCTGCTTGAGCTGGCTGCGGGCTTCATTCTGATGCTCATATATGGGCGAAGTCCTGACGGAAAATATCGTGCGCCAGCTCCGAGCGCATGGCTTCGATGGCAGGCTCGGTGAGAAATCCACCATTGTCCTTGGCGGAGTAGACCATGAGATGCACATGGGGATGATGGCTCTCATTGTGAAAAGCAGCGTACCAGCGGAGGTTCTCGCTGTCGATTTTCATATGCTTGCAGAGCATGGCTTTTTTGCTGCGGAGCAAATCCTGCCACTGCTTTCCGCTGTCGTATCCGAGCCGTGCGGCATCCTCCCGGCGCAGGCTGATGACATGAGTCCAAACAGCGCCCTTGTGGTTGCACACATCCTCCTGCACCTGTGCCAGCACTACCGGTACTCCCTCATCGGTAAACAGACCATGCTCACCGATCCGCTCCACACGGGGACGGCCTGCGATGTACTCCACATAATTTTCCCGCTTGCCGATGAGGTTCAGGTTCTGCTCCAATGCCAGCGAGATGAATTCGGTAGCGTTGCCGATGGTGGGGCTTTCACAGTAGTCGCCATATTCCAGCAGCTCATTTGCCGAGGGAATGTCACGGAGCAGCTGCCCGATGAGCTGCCGCTGCTTCTCGGTGGCGGGAAGCAGCAGCTTGCTCTCATCAATTTTCTCAACGCCGTCACGGGTGGCAAGGTATTTGACATAGTGGGTCAGATGCTCTGCCGGGGCATCTCTCAGGTAGCGAGATGTGAAGATGATTTTGGGCATGGATGCCGCCTCCTTTCTGTGGTTTGGGCAAAAGAAAAGAGTGCCATAAAAATTGGCACTCTTAGATTAAAGTGGTTGCAATTCCCCTTTGATTTTCATGTTTAAATATTCAGTTGCTTTCTTATCCGTATAAGAAATAATCTTATTTGGAATATATTCTTTTCCGACATCAGCACTACCATATACAAGCTGAATTTTGGGCGGTAAAAACTTATCTTCTATTATCGGAATTTCTCTTTTATTATATCGAAAAATGTTGCCGAGATCGCAATCAACAATTAAAGCTATTTGTGGATTATTAAATATTGCACATTCTCTAAGAATATATTCGCAAGCATACCACCAAGATTGTTGCTCTAAATTTTCTTGCTGAGCATCATACTCCCAACTCATAACTTGTTTAATTTTGCAACTTACTTTACCGCCTTGGTCATCCATTTCAACTATTTCTGCTTTGGTTAGAATAGCTAAGACATATAGTCTATTATTATGAAATTTAGAGTTGGTATCAATTCCATATATTTGATTATACTTGGTTGCAATCTCTTTATTAGGATCATTGGTCATTGCATCTGTAAAATAGTTTAGCTTTTTTTCTCCTTGAGATCTTTCATACCCGCTCCACATTTGCCTATCAGTTAAAGGAATGTCACCTTTATTTGTTCTCATGACTAATGCACCATTAGCATCTGTAGATATATGGATTTCATCAGAAGTGCCAATAAAATTTGCTGAATATGTTCTCATTCGAGGTTTTTTTACTTCTTTTTTTCTCTTTCCCATTTTATCCCTCCTAAAAATAATTATAACATTCTACTCAATAAATTTCATCTCTAATATGTAAAACAGCCTCCGCTTTCGCAGAGGCCATCCACCTATGTTTTCTTACAGCGCATCGAGTTTTTTCAGCAATTCCACGCAGTCCTTTGCCCCCTGCACATAGAGATGCTGACATTCGTGATCGGCAATCAGATTGGTTTTCTCAAAATAAACGGTGAGGATTTGCTGCTGATCCTCCGGCAGAGATTTGACAATCTCACGAGCCTGCGAGCTGAGAGTTTTTACCTCGGCATAAATCTGCAGCTCGCTGTCGTCCAGAGCTTCCTTACGCTTTTCAATTGCGGCTTCTGTTAGCTCTCGGATAACTGATTCAAATATCTCACTTTTCTCCATCACATTTTCATCTCCTTTCCCAGCATTACAATGCTGTACACCAACATATAAACGGATATGCTTTCATAGTCCATACCCAAATGAAACAAATTTATCTTACAATTTTAGGTTCGCCGCTTTTGATAGTTATATGCGTCCTCGAAATCAACCGCACCGTTAATGCGCTTTACTTCCTCCACACACTTTAAGTGTAGGCTTTGGAGTGCCTGCTCGTCAACCGCATGAGTATACGCCACCACATGAGAGAGTTTGGACAGCTCGGTAGCGATTTTGAAATCCATTCTGGCCAAACGGTTTTCTGTATCCCGGATGGCGCTGACGAGGACGGAGGATAAGCTCTGCAGCAGATAGTTTTCTATTTTCTGCGAGGTGAGATATCCGCAGTAAAATTTGAGCGCTTCGGTGACAAACTCATTTCTGGATTTCACGTTGGCCTGCTCCAGCAGTTCATCGCACCGATCCAGCACTTCCTTTTCAATATAAAAGCCGGTGCGGACTTTTTCTGGTTCCTTTGCCATACTGCCTCCTTTTCTCCATGAATTCTGCCCCGGTATGCAGTGTAAGCCCCGGAAATGCCCGGTTTTCCTTGCCTTTTTCTGAAACCAGCATAACAAATCAGGTCTTCGAGCAGAAAGTTATGTCACTTCTCAATCCTCGAACGGCTTTGCCGGTCGGTGTTTTTCGGGTTTAGGCTGCCAAAGCAGCATAAACCCTTTAACCTGCACCACTTTCGACCCTACCGGAATGCCCTCATTCTGAGGATTTATCGCCGCATCCGAGGCTTTCTCACATTCTCTCCACACGGGCGCAACGTGGGCGATACGATGTAATGGGTATCAGGATGCCACCACGCCTGCCAAAAGGCCACACAGGGCAACACCGCCGCCCACACGCCCGGACAGCGTTTCGGCTTACGTTAGCCTATTGTCAGAGCCGCCAGTCGCAGCAGGGCGAACCGGTCTTTTGGGTTTTGCAGCGGCCTCACGGGAGAGCTTATCGTCAATGTACTCACGGGTGGCCTGCGGAACGTGCTTTTCGTAGAGCTTCTGGACGGTATCCTCCAGCTCCGTCTGCAAATCTGTATCCTTTTTGCTCATGTGGTAGGTCAAGGCATCCAGCTTTTCGCTGTCAAAGCTGATGGTAATTGTTGCTTTTTTCATGATACTTTCCTCCATTTTATCATTTCATTTCGGGTGACTGTAAAGGGGTATCACCGTCTTGCGTGACCCATGTTTCATAATCTGATACCGGACAGTACCCGGCAAGCATGGACGAGAATTCCTCCAAGCGGGAGGGTTTCACCTTGTCCAGCTCCATCTGCAAACCGTAGTAGCCGTTGTAAACCTTGACCACCTCGGCATCCAAAACATCAGCCCAAGCCACTTTCCCGGCATCGGTCAGGGTATGCTCATTAAGCTCCACGATGGTGGCAGGCTGTACCTCCACATCCTTGTGGAACAGATGAATATCCTCCCAATGGAGATAAAGCAAATCTTTCAGCCTGCTGACCGGTGAGGGCGCTTCCGGCAGCTGCTCCGGCTCCGATTCCTCCGGGTGACCGCCATATTGTGGGCAGAAATCAAGGTAATAGCACACGTCAATGCTACTGTCACCTAACTCCACATTGGCTACTTCCTCACGCTCATGGAGCATATCCATCAGGGTATCCATGCTGTTAAAATCATGCTCGAAGCCAGTTTGCTGTGCCAGCTCATCAAAGCTGATAATCCAGTTGCCCTCGGTTGTGTTTTGGGTTCCGGTGGACACAATGTAATCCACTGCCTCCATCATCTTCTGATTGAATTGCTGCAAGGCCGGGGAGGTCAGAGCGGAAATGTTGGGAATATAGGAAGCATACCGGCAGTAGCCATAGCCCTCCGATTCCACCAGCAGTCCGTCCTTTTTGCCCTCGCCGGTGAGCAGCAGGCAGTGATACACACCGCTGCTGTCGCAGTGCATCTGCTCTATATTTTCCTGAATAAAGTCGTAATCCCTCATAGGTTTCTGCAGCACAGCTTCAAAATCTTCAGCGGGAAGCCGAATGGTTTTTGATACCTCAAAGCTCCGCAGATCGAAATCTGAGGGCTTCCGTTCAAAAATTGCTTTCATGAAATATCCTCTCCTTTTTCGTTATTTGAGCCTGCCGTAGGCATAGAAATGGCTGCGCCAATAGCGGCTGTTTAGATCCGCATAGCCGATTGGGTCGCCGCAGTGCAGCATTTGGCCATTCCCAACATAGATTCCGATGTGGCTTATGACTCCGGCTGAGGCATAGGTTCCTTGGAAAAACACCAAATCTCCGGGCTTTGCTTCCTCACGGGAAATCACGGCACACTGATTAAAAATACCCGATGCGGTAGTGCGGGGCAGATAATATACGCCTGATTTGGAATAGACCCAGCACACATAGCCGGAGCAGTCAAAGGAAGTCTGCGGAGAAGAACCGCCCCAAACATACGGATAGCCGATATATTTTTGTGCTTCCTCCATCAACGCCTGATAGGTACCATCGCCCATTTCTCCGGGGTATTCTCCATCCTCCGCACCGGGGATAGCTCTGCCATACTTGGCATGGGAGTAAATCTGCTGTGCATTGATCCTGTTTTCCTCTGTAATGGTTCTGCCAAGGGAGCTTTCAAGGCTTCCATATATCTCATTCAGATCGGTAATAGGCACAGCCACCGTATAGGTTTCCTCGGTTTCATTGCCATCCGCATCGGTAACGGTACGGGTGCGTTCCTCGTAGCGGACGAAGCAATCCGCAAAGGCTCGGTAATCGGAAGCATCCATCCGGAGATTTTCAGCGCCGAAAAACAGAGAATAAAAAATGGATTTCATGCGGGTACTGTCTATGCTGCCGCTTTCGATCATGGACGTAATCTCAGACACAGCTTCATCCAAATCAGAGAAGCTGCCCCGCATATCCTCGATGTACTGCCGGTACTCCGATGGCACCTGTGAGGAGATACTGCCGCCGTGAAAACTCAAATCCACAGCGGAATTGTTGTGGCCTGCGGTACCAGACAGCAGGCTCATAATCATGACAATGATTAAAATAAATGGGGTGAGAATGGCGGCAATCACCACGCCCACCGCTTTCCATGTCCGTTTGTCGGTGGCTGCGGCGATTGCTGCTTTCACCGCAAGGGTAATGGTTGCCGGGTCTGCCATAGAAGCATCACATCCTTTCCATTGACAAAGCGCAACCTATTGCATATAATTAAATGCAATAGGTTGCGCTTTTTTAGATGAGGGAGTATCAAAATGAAAATACCAGAGAATAAACAATATGTCCTGTTTGGCGGCGCTTTTGTATTAGCGAATAAATTGCAGCTGGTGGCTGATAAAAAGACACACGGGCTTTCTACAAAGCAGTGGTTTTTGCTGCGCAATTTAAGCGATTTGCCCGCCGATCCACCGCCCACCATCACCACGCTGGCGAAGGAGACCGACACCACTCGGCAAAATGTCAGTAAGATGCTTGAGGTGCTACAACGTCAGGGCTATGTGGCGCTGCAGCACAATGAGGAAGACCATCGCAGTCAAAGCGTTGTGCTAACGGAGTCAGGCGCACAGATACTACGGCAGGTTGCACAGGAAGCTGTCCCTTTTTTCACAGAACTCTTTTCCGGTATCAGTGAGGAAGAGCGCGTAGTATCCGCCAATGTGGTGATAAAACTCATTGATAATCTCTGCAAAATGCAGGAGGAGATGGAATGACGAAGAAAAAATCGATTATATACATTGCCGCCATCATTGTGCTGGGGCTTGCAGCCCTTGTGTTTTTAAATTTACCTAAGCCGATAACCACATCTGATTCATCATTTAATCTGGCACAAATTTCATCTGGTACCTATACGGGCAGTTATGATAACGGGTTTGTGAAGGTTTGTGTGGAGGTTATCGTAGAAAACCACACCATTGTAGAAGTACGACTTCTGGAGCATGATAACGGCTTGGGCAGCGCCGCAGAGCCCATCACCGACATGGTCGTACAGCGGCAAAGCGTAGAGGTCGATTCAATATCCGGAGCAACCACAAGTTCCAAAACTATACTAAAAGCAGTTGAAAATGCTTTATCGGAAGGACGGGAAACAAAATGAAAACAGTAGTTATCTATAAATCTCACTATGGCTCCACTGAAACCTATGCCAAGTGGCTTGCGAAGGACTTGGGTGCCGATCTGCTGCAGGCCAACCGGGTAAAACCGGCTGATTTACAACAGTATCAAATTATCGTTTTTGGCGGCGGCCTCTATGCCGGTGGCGTGAACGGCATTGCCCTGCTGACAAAAAACTTTGAGCTTATTAAAGACAAGGCTCTCTACCTATTTACGGTAGGAGCCGCTGATGTAACCGACCCGGAGAACCTCAAAAACATTCGAGGAGCCTTAGAGCAAAAGTTGCCTCTTGCCATGCGGGAAAGGCTACATATTTACCATCTTCGGGGTGGGATGCGCTATTCAAAAATGAGCCTTATGCATCGCACGATGATGAATATGATGGTGAAAATGTTGCGTAAGAAGCCGGAAAACGAGCTGCGTGCAGAGGACAAAATAATGTTGGAAACCTATGGGCAGGATGTTGATTTCACGGATCAAGCAGCCATTGCCCCACTGGTAGCGGATATCAGAACGAACGCAAAACTGCAATAGTTTTACCACCATTTCTGTTCCCAAAGATTAAACTGGGCATCCTCTGCGGCCTGCTGCTCCTGTGCCAGCCGGATGGATTTTTCCACCGCTTGATCCAGAAAGTCTATATCAAACCCTGCGGTTTCATAGCCCTCGGCGATGGTGTGGAGATAAAAATCCGATGGTGCGCCGAACTCCCTGCCGTCATTCATAACATAGACCATTGCATTCACAGGCCTGCCATTCAGCTCCACCTCCAGCATTTCCTTGCGGTAAAAATTCGGGTATCCCTCATAACGGTCAAGGGAAAGCTCATCCTGCGGCCTGATTTTCCATAAAAGCACAGGTACAGAGCTGCCCTCCAGCGGCTCAATGGTTGCAACGGCTCCACGGCTGCCGCCACGGAACAGCAGCTCATATCCTTTGACCTCGCTGACTCCCACCACCTTGGCGGTGGGGCAGCGGAATGCCATCTGCGGCAGATTCAGGTTACTGCCGTAGGCAATATATAAGCGATTCTTCGTCATGGTTTCCTCCTCACATTCGCATAGTAAAAGCCGGGGCATCTTCTGCCTCGGCTTCGGTTTGTTCGGGAGCGGTGGACTGTGCTTCTGTGGAAGCCTGCTGTGCCTGATCCAGCTCTTTTTCTTTTTTCTGCCGCATCCGTTCCTTT
The DNA here is from genome assembly GCF_009746625.1 of Caproicibacter fermentans. Taxonomy (GTDB): domain Bacteria; phylum Bacillota; class Clostridia; order Oscillospirales; family Acutalibacteraceae; genus Caproicibacter; species Caproicibacter fermentans. The sequence goes on along the minus strand of NZ_VWXL01000109.1, from coordinate 10,582 downwards.
TGTTTCTCTGCCTGCGCCGGATCACGCCAAGCAATACAGCCGTCCAGATTCTTCAGCAGATGCTCACGGGCGGTCTTAAATTCATCCCCGATCAGACCCAAGCGAAGCAGCCAAGTGCGAAAAGTGTACTTTTCATTGGTGGTCTGCGTCTTGGTTCGGCTGGCGCAGCGCTGGTTGAGCGCCTGTGCGGATATCGCCATGCATAGCTGGATGTAGGCCTTGATTTTCCCGGCATGAGTGGTTCCGTTGAACAAACGGAACTCCACCGTGCCTTTCTGGAACACAGAATGAAGATTCAAACAATGGTACCGACTGTCATCATAGTGAATGTCGCTGCGGCTTTCGCCGTTATACCAAATCCGACCGACCTGATCCAGTGTCTGGGGCTTTCTGCGGTTGAGTTCCTCTAAAAATCGGTTGTCCACCGGCTTACACCAGCGGTGCTGTCTGGCTACCGATACCTGTAACGCTTTGTAGATCAAATCCTCTTTTGCAGCCATGATATTGGTGATGTTCCGCAGAGTATTGGCATCAAAGGGCGAGGCATCCACATGAACATGGATGCCGCAGGAGCTGTTGGCAATGGCACCAGCCTCCCGGAGCTTGCGTACCAGCTCCTGCACGGTTTTGATATCCTCCCAACGGCAGATGGGACTGACCATCTCGGTTTTGTATTCTGCTGAGGCGGATACCGTCTGTCTGCCGTTTTTTCTCTCCGGGGTAATACTGGCATCACTCATGAATTTCCACTTGCGGCCTTGGGTATCAATGGCAGCGTAGGTGTCGTAATAGCTGCCGTCATACACAGTCGATGTGCCGAAATAAGCGGCGGCAATATCGGCGGCAGCTTTACGGGTAACGCCCGTCAGCTCCACCTCAATGCCGAAGCGCTGGGCTTTCATATCCATTTTTTCTTTCACCTCCCATTAACGACCACCCGCCTTTCCAAACAGCTTTGCCTTATGCTCCGGGGCATTCACCATCAGGTTGTACCGCTCATTGCCGCATTTGTAGAGGCACACCCCACGCTGGGGATAGCGAATCAGGTTGTATTCGCTCTGCTCCAGCTGAAGCGTATCAATATAAAACTTGGCATCAATATTTCCGGCGTTGAACAGAAACTGATGGGTCGGAATGCTGAACAGGGGCTTGGTGTACTCCCGAATCCCCTCAATGTTGAAGTCCTCCAAATTCTGTGAGGCGATGATTACTGCCGAGTCCTTTTTCCGCACACGCTTGGAAAGGTTGCGGACGTATTCCACGGCAGTGAGGTTCGTGAGGAACAGATAGAACTCATCAATGCTGGCGGCGGTGTTGCCGTTGGTCAGAAGTTCGTTGCTCATGTAGGATAAAATGTTGAACAGCAGGGCATTTTTTAGACTCCTACTGGCCTGCAGCAGGCCTTTCACCCCAAAGGTCACAAAGCTGGAATCGGTGATATTGGTATGTCCGTCAAAGAATTTCGATTCCGCTCCCTTGCAGATGGAGTGCAGCCCCAGCAGGATATTCTGCAAAAGCTCTGCGGTGTAAAGCTGGCGGCTGCTCTCATCAAAGGCTTTGTATTCTTCCTCAATGAGCCCATACAGGTCTGACAAAATGGGATAGTCCTTGGCAGTCAGGCGGTCGAATTTGGTGCTGTCGCTGATGCCGAACTTGGCATACAGCTTCTGCAGCATAATTTCGATGGTGTCAATCTCCCGGTCGGAGAAGTCTTTATACGTCCTGAAAAAGTCCTTAAGAAAAGAAATATGCTGACTGAGCTTGCTGCTGATGCGGAAGGTCTGCGGGGCATCCTTATCCTCCGGGCTGCCGTTTTCATCCCATGTTTTGGGTTCCAGCACATTGATAATGAACTCCCCGGACATGAGATCGATGAAGCAACCGCCGAGGTTGTTGGTTAAATCCTCGTACTCCATTTCGGGATCAAGTGCGGTGATATTCATGCCGGATTCCCGAAGATTGCACAGAATGAGCTTAAGAAGATAGCTCTTTCCCTGACCAGAATTGCCGAGAATGAGGATGTTGGCATTGGTCTTGTCATCGGCTCGCTTATTGAAATCCACCAGCACATTGCTGCCAAACTTATCCCGCCCTACATAGAAACCGTTGGCATCCGTCTTACCGGAGTAGTTGAAGGGATAGAGATTCGCCACAGAGCTTGCCGGGAGAACACGCTCGAACTGGTCACGGAACACATTGAAGCCGCTGGGCATCACGCACTGAAAGCCCTGCTGCTGGCGAAGCATCAGTCTGTCCACATTGAGCTTGGAGCGGATCAGCTCGGTCATGACTTCGGTCTGTAACAGCTTGAGTTGATCCAGATCATGCGCCGAAAGCTCAATGTACACAGCTGAGTGGATGAAGGGTTCCCGGTTCCGGTGCGCCTGTGCCACGATGGTGGCCACATCCTGCAGATTGCTTTCGGCCATGACCGTCTGCTGCAGATCATTGGTGTTGGATTTGCTCAGTCGGTTTTTATTGGCGGCATTGCTGATGATTTTCTTTTCCTCCACCGGCGTAACGTGGCGGGTATAGATTCGCAGGGTCACGCCATCCTTTTCTCCCAAGTGCCGGAGGATTGCCTGTTCTTCGGTAGCGGTGGGGTACTCCCGGAGCGCCCAAACGCAGCGGTAGGTATTGCCGCAGATGAAGTGATCGGTGTTAAATTTGACCACTGCGGGGGCGATCATATCCAGAAATTCTTGGATTCTGGCATCCTCCTGCGGTGGAGATTGGGGCTTCCTTTTTCTTGCCATCGATGTTTCTTCCTTTCTGTTTTTGATTTTGGATATAGAAAAGCCGCCACGTTTGTGACGGCTTGAAGTAAAATGGTTCACTTTGATAAAGATGTGAGGTATAATAAATATTAGAATTAAAACTGTATTTAAGCACAGATTATCAAAATTATTGGAGGAAATTCAAATGAAATATGAAGGCGTTTGCGTTGCGGTGAAAGATATAAATCTTTCCAAAAAGTTTTATCAAGATTTATTTGAGTTGGAGGTATTTCAAGACTATGGCAGAAATGTCTCCTTTGGTGGATTATCATTACAGCAGGACTTTGACTGGCTGTTAGGTATTTCAAAAAATAGCATATTAAAAGAATCTCACAATATGGAGTTGTACTTTGAGGAAGATAAATTTGATGACTTTATTGCGAAACTACAACAACGCAATGACATTAGGTATATAGGCGATGGCGTTAAGGAATCTGACTGGGGGCAACGCTCCATACGTTTTTACGATTTAGATGGTCACATTATTGAAGTTGGCGAGAATATGAAGATGGTAGTAAAACGGTTCCTTGATTCCGGGTTATCAATGACGGAAACCTCCAAGCGCATGGATGTGTCGGTATCGGATTTAGAAACACTTTTGAATAGCTGATTTCTGCGTGGTCTGATTATGGTTTGCAACTCAAATAGTAAGGTGGTGAATATACTGAGTAACATCCAAGAACTTGTTTCCGGACTAAAGGACAAAGACGATAAATATGCATATCAATGTTTGAAACAGCTGGAATTGGAAAGCCTGAACTCAGATGCCGTGTACTCTTATTTTGATTTGTTTTCCGCTATGCTGGATGATTCAAACTCCTACATACGAACACGGGGTATTCTCCTAATTGCGGCAAATGCAAAATGGGACAGCGACTACAAAATAGATGAAATGATTGACAGATTGCTGAAACACATTATGGATGATAAGCCGATTACCGCAAGGCAGACAATTAAGGCTTTGCCCGTTATCGCAAAGCATAAGCCAGATCTCATTGACAATATCTGTAATGCGCTGCATAAAGCAAATCCTCAGATTTATAGGGGCAGTATGCAGCCATTAATCTGTAAAGATATTCAAGAGACCCTGAGAAAAATTTCAAGCTTTAAGCAAAGCTGAGACGCTTGTAATGAGCATAACAGGAAGGAACAGCTAATATGAAACCATGGTTTACAATAGACAAAATTGATTCTAACACACATATTATCAGTGAATACCGTCACTGGGAGGAAACACATTGTTATCTTGTCGAAGGAAACAACCGCGCACTTTTGATTGATACAGGGCTTGGCATCTGCGACATATCTGCGGAGGTGAAAAAGCTGACAGACAAACCGGTGACGGCTGTCGCTACGCATATTCACTGGGATCACATCGGCGGTCATAAATACTATCATGATTTTTATGCCCATGAAGCTGAGCTCAATTGGCTTTCCGGAGAATTCCCTTTGAGCATGGATACTATACGTGAAATGGTGCTTGACCGCTGCGACCCGCCGGAGGGCTACGATGTTAACACATATAAGTTCTTTCAGGGAACGCCCACACGGGTGCTAAAAGACGGTGACACCATTAATCTTGGTGGGCGCATGATCACGGCACTGCATACACCGGGACACTCTCCGGGGCATCTGTGTTTTTGGGAACCACAACGTGGCTACTTATTTACCGGCGATCTTGTCTATAAGGACACGCTGTTTGCCTACTATCCGTCCACTGATCCGCAGGCATATCTCGCATCGCTTGAAAAAGTTGCGGCACTGCCCGTGAAAAAAGTATTTCCTGCTCATCACAGTTTGGATATTCAGCCAGAGATTTTGATTCGTATGCGAGAGGCTCTCAGGCAACTAAAAGTCGATGGCAATCTACATCATGGTAGCGGTACTTTTGATTACGGCGATTGGGCTATTTGGTTGTGATATTCGAACATATGAAGAGTAATGAGTAAACAGGGAAGCCGAAATTGCATATTTGGGCTTCCTTGTTTTCATGTGTCACTCGTTCAAAATAATCCACCGCTCCCCATCGAAATCCTCGAACTTCTCGGTCGTGACGTTCTGTTCAAAATAAACCGCAAGGATGCGCTTGATGTCCTCCTTGTCCGCTCGCTTTACGGAAAAGCCCTGCTCTTTCAGGGACTTCTCAATACGGGACAGGTACGGGAACACCTCTTTTTCTTTCTCGTTCCGCAGACGGATCAGGATTAAAAACTCCCTTGCGGTGGCCATCTGTACCTGTATCCTGTCAAGGAAGGACAGGTCTTTTTCGAGGAGCTTGCGCACCACAGGATTCTGCTCCTGCTCCATGCGGCTGCGGAGGAACCGCTTGTTGTCCTCGAAGTTTTCTCTGCTGTTTAAACACAGCATCTCAATCTCCGCAATGCCTTTCAGCACTGTCATCAGAGCATAAATGCGGGTGCTGATGCTGGCCTCGGACAGCACTGATATGTTGCTGGGCTTGATGATAAAATACACCAGCTCCCCATGCCCATAGGTCTGCAGGCTGTACTCGGTGATTTCCTTGGTTCCGATGAGCTGCCGGGTGGAGGCTCTTTTTTTAGCTTCTGCCTTATCGTTCCTGCTCATTAGGTGTGTACCTCCATTCATAGAACTGCTGCTTGGCAATAAAAAAGGCACAGGCATACCGGAGAAAATCCAAAATGCTTGTGTCCTCAAAGCGGATAGTGAGAAAAGCATAGACGGCGGTCAGCACGATGGGCGGTACAAAGCCCAGCTGGGAAACCGCAAGCACAGAGAGAAGCAGCGCCACGCCGATGATGCCAATATCCCGCAGCTGCCACAGCCATAAGGTTGCCTTTGCTCTTAAGTGATCGGGGTAAATATACATGAGGCACCTCCCTTACATCCGCATGGAAAAACCGGAGCCTTGATTCAGCGACCGTTCCATTTCTTTAGCGGCATAATGCACATTGGGGGAATAACAGGACTCATTCAGCTGTTTGGCATAGCTATCAGCCTGTTCTACCGACTCAAATTCCATTGGCTTGCCTCCGTGCTTGCACCAGCTTTGGGCGGCTCCGCACACCGAACCGGCGCTGCGCATCGCCCATACGCCATATTTCTTTTCCATAGCATAACCTCCTTGGATTTGTTCTGCGGATATCTCACGAACAGGGATACCCAGCTTTTTTGCTTCTTTCAGCTCCATCGTCATGCCGGTGGAAATCCGGCTGCCGCAGAGCCACAGCTCATCGCAGGCCTCCAGCACACGATGCCCCATGCGTAGACCGGCTTCTCTCTGGATAGAATCATGGTCGTCCAGAAACTGCGGATAAAGAAGATGGACAGCTATCGGCGTACACTTCTGCTCCATTGCATAACGGCAGGCCGCCTTTGCAAATTCTACATTCTTCTGTATGTCACCGGCATAGGGTGAGGCAATATAGACCAGCATATTCTCGCTCATTTCGCCACCGCCTGTACCACCGTTTTTGTCATGTTCACCGCAGTCTGCGCCGCATACACGGTACTCATGAGGTTGGCTTTCGTACTGGTGTCCAGTCCGAACTGTCCGGCAATGCGGGGGATTTCTCCAGCCGCCAGCATCAGGCCAAGCCCCAGCAGGGCATGGTCTTTGACCACCATGAGTCCGGCAATCAGCACCGTTGCCTGCAAAAACGCCGTCAGGCACAGGCCGATGACCTGCTTGCACCACGAAACAAAGCCGTCAATATATCCACGGGGAACACTGAACATATATAGGCTCCCCACGGCAATCTGGATAAGCAGGATGCCGCCTCGCTTCAGATTGGCAAAAAACACCTTAATGACCGCATAGCCCATCAGGATCAAGATAAAGATCATCATGATCGGGCTTGTGATGGCTTTTAGGCCGCCGAACACGCTGCTGGTCATAGCCTGCTCCAGATTCCCCGCATCCTGTAACGATGTGATGATGCCTTGGGCTACCGTTCCGAAGTCTGTGCCGAGGCCGGTAATCCCGGCAGTGAAGCTGCCCTGCAAAGATACTGACAGCTTATACAGCTCCACCGGCACCGTGGTGAACAGCCCCACAGCCATAAAACCCTTGATGGCGTTGAGGGCGGTATCCTTGATGCTGCCTCTGCCTGACTGAGATTCAATCCCGCATTCAAAGGCAGCCACCACAAGGCCTACTCCATAGAGCGCCCACGCCAGATAGGAAAAAAACAGTACAATGGACTGTACCCAGCTCATTTCGAACAGGTCAGCACCCATGTTTCCCATCTGCATAAAAAAGTCGCCGAGGAAGCCCACGATTTGACCGTAGATCCAATCCACAATCTGACCGAGGACAGTGTCGGCGACAAAATCCCATATGAACATTTGAAGTTATCACTCCTTTCCGTGTGAAAACAAACTGCTTATGGTAAAATGAATTTGGTACCAATAATAAAGAGCATACACAGTCAAGCGGCATCCCTTTGAGCTGTGGTATTCTATGGTCAAAGGAGGTGCTTATCATGCACGCATGGGAACAAATACAGGAAACCATAGAATTTATTGAAGAACATTTAGGCGAGGAATTAAATATTGACAGCCTCGCAAAGATGGCGGCACTGTCGCCTTTTTACTATCAGCGCCTGTTCAGCCGTTTGGTTAAAAAGCCGGTTGCTGAATACGTTAAGCTGCGCCGTATGGCAAAGGCGTCCGAAGCACTGCTGCAAAAAGAACAACGTATTTTAGATATTGCATTGGAGCTTGGGTTTTCATCTCACGAACACTTTACCCGTACCTTTAAGGATACCTTTGGTATGACACCGGAGGAATATCGCAAAAACCCGCAAACGCTCAATCATATGACTAAGCCGGAGCTTCTGCTTCACTACACCCTAATTGATGAGGGCGTACCGCTCATCACCGATGGCATTGTTCTGGAAATAAACCGAAGAGAAATTGCGGAACCGATTTGTTTTATGGGCGCTAAACAAGATGTACCCATTCAGCATTTGGATGGATTGGGAACAGAATCTGGCATAGATCCGCTGGATGCCCTTTGGCAAAGCTTCCATAAACAGAAGCAAACAGTACTTGGTCTTTCTGAAGATGCTGAAGAAGTCGGTGTGACTTTGCCATCTTTAGAGGAAGGACATTTTAGCTATTTTGCAGGGGCAAAGTCAAAAACGGGAGCGGCTCCGGACGGGTTCATGAACTGGGAACTGCCAGTTGGAGAATATATTGTCTGCTCCTTTGAAGCTGAAAACTTTGAAGCACTTGTTATGGATGCAATTTATAAAGCGCAGCAATATATTTACAACACATGGCTGCCAAATCACAAACTGCAAACAGAAGCATTCTGTGCGGAGAGATATGCAAGCCATTCGCCTAAAACCACAAGCATGGAAATTTGGCTTAAGCTGAAAAAGTAAGATTTACGCACATTGCACCGGGCAGCCGTCAAAGCTGCCCGGTGCTTTTCCTTTTCTGATTTATGACTTGACAATTAGTTCGTTCAGAGCTTTAATACCACACAACGGAGGCCGCCGAAATAATTTCAAAGGAGGTACTTGTGTGGCAGATTACAAAAAGCTCTACTATAAAATGTTTAACGCAGCAACCGATGCCGAGAAGCTCATTTCTCAGGCAGCAGGTTTGATGCGCACCGCCCAGCAGGAGTGCGAGGAAACATATATGGATGCAGATGAGACCCCGCTGCGCCTGACGGAAAAGCCGGAGGAGTAAAGCTCTGCGACTCCTGTGCTACATCCCCAGCACCTGCCAGATGTATAAGGGAGCGGTCAGTGTGAACACCAAGCAGGCAAACAAGATTGCCGGAGCCGCCCACTCGAACTGACCATGTTTCCGATGTGGGCTAAGTGCCCAGCGCCTTACCATATTCCTATGGCAGGTTTCCGAACACTCGCCCCCGAACCGTGCTTGCACCTCTCGATGCACACGGCTCTCCACTTGTTAATTCAGTTTTCCAGAGTGTAACTTTTCGTGACAGTCTAAGCAGAGCGCCAACGTCTTGCGGTTTCTCGCAATCATAAAGCGCTCCCAATAGCTTTTACCTTTCAGGTCTTTGAGCTTCCTGACATGGTGAATTTCAATCTCACAGTCAGTTTTGCCGCACAGCTCGCATTGCCCTGCGGACAGCCTTGCCATCAAGCTTGTTTTACTGGAATACATCACCGTTTTGGGGATAACATCTACGACAGCATTTTTCTGCAAGGGCTTTCTTGCAAAGCCCTCATTGTAAAACAGCCGTGTTTTTGTCTTTTCCTTTTTATCAGTGAAGCGTACTCCAAAGTTCTTGCCAATACGCAGTTTCCCAATCATTCTGCGCATAGTTGTGCGATATTTGGTCGCAAAGGTTTTGAACATACTGTACTGCATGATATAGCCGAAAGAGCTGGCATGAGCGGCATTGTTGGCAATACGGTAGTAATTGCGGAAGCCCCTGATTTCACTGTTGTACTGGTCAAGGATTTCGAGGTCATCGTTATCCTTGAGATAGTACCGGGCTTTCGCTTTCCAGTTGTCCTTGCCATAAACCGTTTTTTCAATGGTCATAGCACCGTATTCCAATAGCTTTTTACGCATAAGCTCCGTTGGCATTTCTAAACAGACAGTGCCGTTCAGGTGGCGGCAGCGCCGCCCTGTCTTGTCCTTTTTGGTAGCGACAGAGCGCCGTACATAAATGTCATACCCCAGAAACCTTGCTCTTTTTTCGGAATGGGTTATCAGCGTTTTTTCATCTGACAGCTCTAATATCAGCGTGTCAGCAACAAAAGCCTTTACCTGTTCCTTAATTGAGATTGCGTCCTCTTTACTGCCAATAACGCCGATAAGAAAATCATCAGCATAACGGACATATTGAAGCCGCTTAAAGCTGGTATCAAACGGGTCGGAATAAGGAATCGTCAGCTTTTTACGGTCAATCTCACGGATTTTCTCTGTGAGCACCTGCTTTTCTTCCTCTGAATTGGTGTTGCGCAATTTCTTGGCAAGCACCCCACGTTTTTTCTCCAGCTCATAGGTTTCAGGATAGACAGCACGGACAGCTCCCTTATCAAACCGCTTTTTCAGTTCCTCCATATACCTGTCTAATTTATCCAGATAGATGTTGGCAAGAATGGGACTGATGATACCGCCCTGCGGCGTACCGCTGTAGGTGTTATGGTACTGCCAGTCCTCTAAATATCCAGCCTTTAGAAACTTGCGGATAAGACGTAGGAAACGCTCATCTTTGATACGCTCCGCTAAAATCCCTATCATAACTTCGTGGTTGATGTTGTCAAAGAAGCCTTTAATATCTCCCTCAACAAACCACTTTACGCCGGTAAAGCAGACTTGCACTTGGCTAAGCGCTGTGTGGCAGCTATGATTTGGGCGAAAGCCGTGCGAAGTTTTCGCAAAACTACCCTCATATACTGCTTCCAGCAGGAGCCGCACACATTCCTGCACCAGCTTATCGTCAAAAGACGGGATTCCCAGCGGACGCATTTTTCCGTTTTTCTTTGGAATATAGGTTCTTCTTGATGGTTGTGGCTGATAGCTCTCGTCCTTTAGGCTCGCAATCATGCCGTCAATGCGATTCAGGCTCATTGCGTCGATGGTTTTGCCATCGGTGCCTTTGGTCATATTTCCTTGGCTGGCATAGATATTCTGATAAGCCAGCAAAAACAGCTCACGGTTATACAGATTGCGGTAGAGCCGTTCAAAGGTATACGACCTGTCACTGCTGTGGTTCTGTAAACTGCTTAACATATTGATTGGATTTCTCATGGTGTATCACACACCTTCCTTTCTCTATTGTTAAGATAACAAGCTGCCGCCCTTCGCCATGTATGCGGCGTTACCGC
>NZ_VWXL01000108.1 GCF_009746625.1 Caproicibacter fermentans | reverse complement strand
GGACAGCAAATCTGGTATGATTTTGTCATGAGGACTCGTCTCCTTTCGGGAGTACATTGTTTTGTGTCAAAACCATTGTACCAGAAGGGCTGACGAGTCCTCAACTTTCATTTAACTTTACAATACGTGGTTTTGTCTAGGGAGCAAATTGTTATGATGCTTTGGAATAAAATAAAAAAATCAATCAATCGGTCTTTGGAAAAGATGGCAAAGGAAAATAAAAAGGAATTCGGCGACGGCATTCCCGATTGCTGCAAGATGAACCGGCAGGGCGGAAATAAACCGGGGAATCGGTAATTCCTATGCAGAAGGGAAGATACTTATGGTCAGAAAGGAAACAATAAAGATTTCAGGCATGTCCTGCGCGGCTTGCGCGACAAGAATCGAAAAAGGGCTGCGCAGGGTGGACGGGGTAAAGTCCGCAAACGTCAATCTTGCAATGGAACGAGCTACCGTGGAATACGACGACGGCGAGGTCGACCCGGAAAGGCTGGACGGAACGGTTGAAAAGCTGGGATATTCCGTCATCCGCGATCCGGAGCGGCAGTCGGGTAAAACCGTCCTCAATATTACCGGAATGTCCTGCGCGGCATGCTCCGCCAGAATTGAAAAAAAGCTGAGCAGAATGGAAGGCGTTAAAAATGCCGGCGTGAACCTGACGACGGAAAAAGCGACGGTGGAATTTGATCCGGACGCCGTGAAAATATCGGACCTGGTCGGCGCGGTCGAATCCCTTGGGTACGGCGCGGAGCAGGCGGAAGAGGTTTCTAAGGACCACGAGCGAGAAGCCAGGGAAAAAGAAGTAAACAGTTTGAAATATTCCCTGATTGCATCCGTTATTCTGAGCTCGCCTCTGCTGTTGGCCATGATTTTTTCCATGACCGGACTGCATGCGCCGCTGTTACAAAATCAGTACTTTCAATTAATTGTTGCCACGCCGGTTCAGTTTGTGATCGGATTCCGGTATTACCGCAACGCCTATTACGCGCTTCGTTCCGGAAGTGCCAACATGGATGTGCTGATCGCCATGGGTACTTCCGCCGCGTATTTCTTCAGCCTTTATAACGTTTTCTTTGAGGCCCCGGCTGCAAACGGCCATAAAGACCTCTATTTTGAGGCAGCGGCCGTCGTGATCACCCTGATCCTTTTGGGCAAATATTTTGAAGCCGTTGCAAAAGGGAAAACGTCGGAAGCAATTAAAAAGCTGATGGGGCTGCAGGCAAAAACCGCCCGGGTAATCCGGGACGGAAAAGAGGCGGATATTCCGGTCGAAGAAGTCAGAATCGGGGAACGCATCATTGTCAGGCCCGGCGAACGGATTCCCGTCGACGGGAAAATCGTGGAGGGTTCTTCCTCCATTGACGAGTCCATGCTTACGGGCGAGAGCATTCCGGTGGAAAAGAAGCCGGGCGATCTCTGCATCGGCGCGACCGTCAACAAATACGGAACCTTTACGTTTGAAGCGTCCCTCATCGGCAGGGATACGGTTCTTGCCCAAATCGTCAAGATGGTGGAGGATGCGCAGGGTTCCAAGGCGCCTATTCAGAAAATTGCCGATCGTGTTTCCGGCGTTTTTGTTCCAACCGTCATCGGGATTGCCGTCGTGACGTTCCTCGCATGGTTTTTATCGACCGGCGACCTGAACCAGTCTATTGTCAGCGCGGTTTCGGTTCTGGTCATCGCCTGTCCGTGTTCGCTGGGGCTTGCGACTCCCACGGCGATCATGGTCGGCACAGGCCTTGGGGCGGAAAACGGGATTCTCATCAAGGGCGGAGAGCATCTGGAAACGGCGTACCGCCTGAACGCCGTTGTCATGGACAAGACCGGGACTATCACCAAAGGCAAGCCTGAGGTCACCGATCTGGTTGTACTCGGAGATTTAGATAAAACGGAGCTTTTAAAGCTTGCGGCTTCAGCGGAAAAGCGTTCGGAACATCCGCTTGGCGTATCTATTTATGAGTACGGCAGAGATCATTCGGAATCCGTGGCGGATCCCTCTCAGTTTGAAACGATTCCGGGCCGCGGCGTCCGGGCCGTTGTGGAAGGGAAGAGTGTCCTTCTGGGCACGCGAAAATTATTGGATGAAAACGGAATTGATGCTTCCGGTGTCGCGTCCGTTCTGGAAAAGCTGGAGAATGAGGGGAAGACAGCCATGCTGATGACGGTTGACCGTCAGGCGGAAGCTGTATTTGCGGTTGCGGATACGCTGAAAGAGCATTCCGCGGAGGCAATTCGAGAACTTCAGGAGATGGGCGTCGACGTTTACATGATCACGGGAGACAACCGCAGAACTGCCGGTGCCATCGCAAAACAGGTCGGTATCGGGCACGTCCTTGCGGAAGTCTTGCCGGAACACAAGGCGGAAGAGGTAGAAAAGCTCAAGAAGTCCGGAAAAGTGGTTGCCATGGTCGGGGACGGCATCAACGACGCTCCCGCGCTTGCCACGGCGGATATCGGCATGGCGGTCGGCACCGGGACGGACGTCGCGATGGAGGCCGCGGATATTACCCTGATGCGCGGCGATCTGCGCACCATTTCTGCTGCGATCCGTCTTTCCAGACGGACGATGCGCAAAATCCGGCAAAATCTGTTCTGGGCATTTTTCTATAATGCCATCGGAATTCCGTTTGCCGCTTTCGGATTTTTAAATCCGATGATCGCCGGCGCGGCGATGGCTTTCAGCTCCGTGTCGGTCGTCACCAACTCGCTGAGTCTGAAACGGTTTCGGCCGATGGAACGGTCCGTCAAAAATTAAAGGAGGAATTCAAAATGTCAAAAGCTGAATTGGTTCTTAATGTCAATGGAATGTCCTGCAGTCACTGTGAGCACGCCGTCAAGACGGCGGTGGGTGCTCTGGACGGCGTGGAAAGCGTCGCCGTGGATTTACGGGGGAAGAAAGTTACGACTCAATACGACCCCGCAAAGGTCAATCCGGATCAGATTCGCAATGCGATCGAGGATCAGGGATACGACGTAGTCTGAAAAGGGACATCATCTATTCTTGTCAGCCCCGAAAGAGGTACTTGAAAAGTCGGCCGGCGAACCGGCTTTTCAGACTGACCTCAGGGGCTGTTTTTATGCGATGATCTCTTTGCGGCTGAATCCGATCGACGGCAGCTTTGGCGGGCGTCGAGCCAAAAATGAAAGGCGCGGGATGAAAATTCACCCCGCGCCTTTCTTATGCCTATCGGATTTCGATCAGAATTTTGCCCGCAAGCTTGCACTTTTTCAGGTTTTGCCCCGATGTGCAGCGGATTCTTCCGCTTTCACACAGCTGATCGAATTGGCTTCTGGAAACTGCGAGTTTTCCCCGGATGGCTGTTGCCGCTTTAGATTCGGCGGGCCATTCGGCAGTCAGCTCGATGTCAACCGGCTCGGTGAAATCAACCGTATCGCCAAGAATTTCAATTTCCGGAATTCCCGGCTCGGCACCGTTCCTTTTGAGCAGCGCCGTGTCCGTCGCCCAGCGCATTGCCAGGTCTTCGTCATTTGAGTGAAACCCCTGAAGTAAATCCGGCGCCGGCGCGTGAGGATTAACGCGGGACATGATCGTACAGTTCCATGTTGTGTCGCAGTTTTGGCACTTGAAAATCAGCCAGACGTCCAGCGCTTTCTGTTGAGCATTCACCCGAAAAAGGCCGCTGGAGACAAAGACGGTCTTGACGCCGCAATGCTTGCAGTACCTAACCGCTGCCGGCGTGCTGAGATAACGCGCCGTCCATTTTACTTTTTTCAAATTTAATTTTCCTTCCTGTAATGAGCGCTTTCATCAGGAAGGAGCAAAAAGGCGGACTGTAAACATAGAGATTTCTCATGAGTTTTCCTCCTGCAAACAAGAAAAAACCGCGTCAAGGCACAGATACCCTGACGCGGTTTTCGGTTTTTCAAAATTACAGCCAGTAACGGCTTTGAATCCAAACCAAGAATCCGGCAATATCCATTAACCCTTAAAATTGCCTAACACAAACAAGCCGCGCAACACGCAGCAAGTTTTACAAGGCATATTTCTTTGATTAACGGATTGTAGACATCGGTAAGCTCCCATCGGTTTGGATTCCGAATACCAGTATAGAGCCGGAAAGATTGAACGTCAACTGTTTTCTGGATAATTTCCCGGTTCTCTTGCTGAAAATGTACTCCGGCGGCGGTCGCCGTGTTTCCTTATATTTTCCAGATTCCGCTTTTCAAACGGTCCAGCCTGTCCGCCAGCGGCCGGAATAAAAATAACGCGGTGATAAAATTTGACGCGCCGTGAGCCAGGTCGAACGGGATTCCGCTGATCAGATAGGTCAGCGCATAGACCGGCCCGAACAAAACCAGTTTGATCCCGCCGGAGGGCAGGTCGAACAGCAGGCCGAACAGGCCGAGCAGGACGGCGGCGCGCAGTTCCCCGGAACCCTTTTTAAGAAAAACGCGCGTCAGGACCGTCAGCAGCGGCCAGTTGATGTAGTAGAGGACGATCCAGTCGCCCGCCCCGTAATATGCGCTTTCCAGGACGGTAATGCTGGTGAAAACCAACGCGGCGGCAATGCCTCTGCCGAACCCCGCTACCACGGTGAAAACGGCAAGGAGAAGCGAAACAAGTTCGACGCCAATGACGGGGGCAAGCACCAGCTTGACCCCAAAAGTCAGCGCGGCCCATACACCGATCAGCGCAATGTCCCGAATCGCGGGCGTACCCTGCTTCATAAGGACGTTAAGGTGAAAGTGTAAATTTTTCCGTTTTCCAGCGGCAGCTGGGAAACTCCCACCGTCGCGTCGGTTCCGTCCACTTTAAGATGAAAGTATTCTTTTGCGGGGTCGGCTTTGACTCCAAGCATTCCGGAGATAAATTTGCCGTATTGACTGTCCTCCATTTCGGCCTGCAAATCACTCTTTTTATCGTCCAGAAGTTCTGAAACGTAGGATCTGTCCGTCTTGTACTGAAAGGTGCGGTCAATATTTTTTGACGGGATCACTACTTCGATTTTTACCGACTTTTGTCCGCCCTGCGCTTTCGGCGCGAGAAAAGTCAGATAGCCCACAAAAATCAGGGCGCATACGGCAAGTACCGCGGCTGAAATTCCAATTTTCTTTTTCATACCAACTCTCCTTGATGGATCAAGCAGTTTTTCCGTAGAAGGCAATTCTTTGCGCTCTGTCAATTATAAACGGACGAAAGCGCAAAAGCAAGAAAAGAACTTTTCACAGGGAAGCATTGACTTGAAACACCGGGTCGGTTATAATAAAGAAAATTCAATCGTACAAAACGCGATGACAAAGAAAGTAAATCACCCGGAACGTCATACAGAGAGCATTCCACGGCAATAGCCGGGCTGTAAGGAAGCTGGCGCGGGTAAGATTGAACATCACTTTTGAGCGGCGCACCGAGACGGATTCCGTTTAGGCTGCGACGGGGGTTCCCGTTAACGAAACAGGGTATGCGGGCAAGTGCTGCGCGGTTGTACCCGATAAGGCCCGGTGCTTAAGGCGCGGGTGAACGGAAGTGGTACCACGGGATTACAGTCTCGTCTTCTTTTAGGAGAAGACGGGATTTTTGTTTATTTGACGAAAAGCAAATTGGAAGGGAAGGGCGTTTTGTGGGGAAGGAAGAAAAAGAAGCGCTTCGCTACCTTGGCTACCGGGGAAGTCCCGCAGGGGAAGAAGTTCGCCGCAAAATTTGGTACTGCCTTGACGAGTTGACGAAAACATGTCCCGGCAGAAGCATTTGCCGCCGCTTTCCCGTTGCTTTTTCGGACGGTTCCGTTACGGTCGGGCGGCTGGAAATCAAAAGCCGTGATTTGAGCAGGCATCTGGCCGGATGCACGGAAGCGTATTTGTTTGCCGCGACGCTTGGGCCGCAGGCCGACCTCCTGCTGGAGCGATATTCGAAAACGGATATGAGCCTTGCGGCAGTGTTTCAGGCCGCGGCCGCCGCAAGAATGGAGAGCTACTGCGACCGGCAGCAGGAAATTCTGGCGGAGGCGGCGGCGGGACAGGACCTGCATCTTCGGCCGCGGTACAGTCCGGGCTACGGGGACTTTTCCATCCGCCACCAGCGGGGCATTCTGCAGATCCTTGATTCTACGAAACGGATCGGGTTGTCCATGACGGAAAGCTTTCTGCTGGTACCAACCAAGTCGGTGACGGCGGTCATTGGGATAACGGCGGACAAAACAAGCTGCCATATCGGCAAGTGCATGGAATGCGGCGCACAAAACTGCCCGTTCAGAACGGAGGGAACAAATGAATCTGAAACATGATCTGGGACGGCGCATGATTTTTTTCGACGGAGGCATGGGCACGCTTCTTCAGGCAAACGGTTTGGGGGCCGGGGAACTGCCGGAACTATGGAATCTTGAAAAGCCGGATTTGATCGAAGACATTCACAGGCAGTATGCTGAGGCCGGAGCGGATATTTTAAAAACAAACACCTTCGGCGCGAACCGAATCAAGCTGCGCGGCAGCGGGCATGGGGTGGAAGAAATCGTCTCCGCGGCGGTAAGACTGGCAAAAGCGGCGGCAGAAAAAACAGGCGCGCTGGTCGCTATGGATATCGGGCCTACGGGGAAACTGATGAAACCGATCGGAGACCTTGCGTTTGAAGAGGCCGTATCGGTTTTTGCGCAGACCGCCGCCGCCGGAGAAAAAGCGGGCGCAGACCTGATCCTGATCGAAACAATGGGAGATACGCTGGAATGCAAGGCGGCGGCTCTCGCGGCGAAAGAAAACACGTCTCTGCCCGTTTTCGCTACCATGATCGTCGACGAAACCGGACGCCTGCTGACCGGCGGGGATATTCCGGCGTTTGTCGCGTTGCTGGAGGGACTCGGCGTTGACGCGCTGGGTTTGAACTGCGGATTCGGGCCAGACCAGATGAAGAGGCTTCTTCCTCGGCTTTTGGAATGCTGCTCGGTTCCTGTCGTTGTGAACCCGAACGCCGGACTGCCCCGTGTCGTGGATGGAGAAAATGTGTATGACGTCACCCCGGAGGAATTTGCCGCCGATGTGAAAGAAATTGCGGAAAGCGGAGCCTGGGTCGTCGGCGGGTGCTGCGGCACGACTCCGGAATATATCCGCGCGGTGACAAAACAGTGCGCGCGGGTCGTACCGAAGCCGGTTGCGAAAAAGGAGATTACGGTTGTAACCTCTTATTCCCGCACGGTGATGTTCGGGAAGCGGCCCGTGCTGATCGGAGAAAGAATCAACCCGACCGGCAAAAAACGGCTGAAACAGGCGCTTCGGGAAAACGATATGGATTATTTGCTTCGGGAAGCCGTTACCCAGCAGGAGAACGGAGCCCAGGTGCTGGACGTGAACGTCGGCCTGCCGGAGCTGGATGAAACGGCGGTGCTCAGCCGCACGGTTCGGGAAATTCAGGGCGTCACCGACCTGCCGCTTCAAATCGATACCTCCAGTCCGCAGGCAATGGAAGCAGCCATGCGGGTTTATAACGGAAAACCGTTGGTGAATTCGGTCAACGGCAAGGAGGAATCCATGAGGGCGATTTTTCCGCTGGTCAGGAAATACGGCGGCGTGGTCATTGCCCTGACGCTGGATGAGAGCGGAATCCCTGAAACGGCGGAGGGCAGGTTCCGGATTGCCGAAAAAATCCTTTCCACCGCCCGGAAATACGGGTTGGAGAAAAAAGACCTGGTGTTTGACCCGCTTGCCATGACCATCAGCGCCGGGCAGCAGAACGCCGCGGTTACGCTCGAGGCCCTTCGGCTGATTCGGGACCGCCTTGGGGCGCATACTTCGCTGGGCGTCTCCAACATTTCCTTCGGGCTGCCCGGGCGGGAACGAATCAACGCGGCGTTTTTTGTCATGGCGATGCAGAACGGCCTTGGCGCCGCGATCCTCAATCCGGGTTCTGCGGCAATGATGGACGCGTATCGCTCGTTTTGCGCACTCAGCGGGGCGGACGACCGCTGTATGGAGTATATCGGACGGTATTCTCAGCAGGAGGAGATAAAACCCGCAGCCCCGGCCGGCGGAGAGGTTGCGCTGAGCGACGCGATTCTTCGCGGCTTGAAAGAAAGCGCGGGTTCCGCGGCGTCCCGGCTTTTAGCGTCGAGGGAGCCGCTTGAAATCATCAATACCGAAATGATTCCGGCCCTCGACCGGGTCGGAAAGGATTTCGAAAAAGGAACCCTGTTTCTTCCGCAGCTGTTAATGAGCGCGGAAGCCGCCAAATCCGCGTTCGAGGTTCTGAGGGCAAAAATGAGTGAGAGCGGTCAGACGGAGAAAAAGGGGAAAATCATTCTGGCCACGGTAAAGGGCGATATTCACGACATCGGCAAAAATATTGTGAAGGTGCTGCTCGAAAATTACGGATTCGACGTACTTGACCTTGGACGAGACGTCGCTCCCGAAACAATTGTGGAAACAGCGGTCGCTCAGAAGGTGCGCCTGGTTGGCTTAAGCGCACTGATGACCACCACGGTTGTCAATATGGAGGAAACGATCCGTCAGCTGCGAACAGCCGTTCCCGATTGCAGGGTAATGGTCGGCGGCGCCGTTCTGACGCAGGAATACGCGGAACACATTCACGCGGATTTTTATTCGCCGGACGCGATGGGTTCCGTCCGATATGCACAGAGAGTATTTTCATAACGTGTATTTTCAGGCAGGCGGCGAGAAATCGCCGTCCCATACATAATTAACTGCGAGGTGTTATCAATGAACAGTGAAGCATTAACAAAAAGCATGCCAAAACGCGCCCTGCTCCACGCACTTGGGCTGACCAATGAAGAAATCGACCGTCCGCTGATCGGCGTTGTCAGCTCCTACAACGAAATCGTACCGGGGCATATGAATCTGGACAAAGTTGTGGAAGCGGTTAAGCTGGGCGTTTCCATGGCCGGCGGAACCCCGCTTGTTTTCCCCGCGATCGCCGTCTGCGACGGGCTCGCCATGGGGCATCAGGGGATGAAGTATTCGCTTGTTTCCCGCGAGCTGATCGCGGATTCCACAGAATCCATGGCGCTTGCCCACGCGTTCGACGCGCTCGTCATGGTCCCGAACTGTGACAAAAATGTTCCGGGCCTTCTGATGGCGGCGGCGCGCCTGAATCTTCCGACCGTGTTCGTCAGCGGCGGTCCGATGCTGGCGGGGAAGGTAAACGGAAAAAAAGTCAGCTTTTCCAGTGTGTCGGAGGCCGTAGCGGAATACGATACCGGCAAAATCTCCAAAGAAACGCTCTGTGAATTTGAAAACAAGGGGTGCCCGACCTGCGGTTCCTGCTCCGGTATGTATACGGCGAACAGCATGAACTGCCTGACGGAAGCTCTCGGCATGGGGCTCCCCGGCAACGGCACGATCCCGGCGGTCTATTCGGAACGGATTCAGCTGGCGAAACATGCCGGAATGCAGGTGATGGAGCTTCTGCGGAGAAACATCCGTCCGCGCGATATTATGACGGAGGGCGCGTTCCGCAACGCGGTGACCATTGATATGGCGCTCGGCTGCAGCACCAACAGTATGCTTCACCTTCCCGCGATCGCGCACGAATGCGGCATCGAGCTGAACCTTGATTTTGCGAACGATGTCAGCAACCATACGCCCTGTCTGTGCCATTTGGCGCCTGTCGGGCATGCGTATATAGAAGAACTCAACGAGGCGGGCGGTGTTTACGCCGTAATGCACGAGATTAATAAGCTGGGGCTGTTGAAAACGGATTTGATGACCTGCACGGGAAAAACCGTGGGGGAGAATATCGCAAACGCCGTCAACCGGAATCCGGAGGTGATTCGTCCGGTCGAAAATCCGTTCAGCAAAACCGGCGGGATCGCTGTCCTTCGCGGCAATCTGGCGCCGGATTCCTGTGTGGTCAAGCGTTCCGCCGTGTCGCCCGAAATGATGACCCACGAGGGACCGGCGAAAGTCTTCGACTGCGAAGAGGACGCGATTGAGGCAATCAATTCCGGCAAAATCGTCGAGGGAGACGTCGTAGTGATCCGGTACGAAGGCCCGAAAGGCGGACCGGGGATGCGTGAAATGCTCAATCCGACCAGTGCGATCATGGGACGCGGCCTTGGCGGCAGCGTTGCCCTTATTACCGACGGGCGGTTCAGCGGTGCGACCAGAGGAGCGGCGATTGGACATGTATCGCCGGAAGCCGCGGTCGGCGGGCCGATTGCGCTGGTAAAGGACGGGGACAGAATCCGCATTGATATTTCAAGTAACCGGGTCGATGTTCTTGTGGATGACGCGGAGCTGGAAGCGCGCAGAAAGGAATGGAGGCCGAGAAAGCCGAAAATCACAAGCGGATATCTGGCCAGATATGCGGCGCTTGTTACTTCGGGCAACCGCGGAGCGGTCCTGGAGCTTCCCCGCTGATAAAATCGAAAAAACGATTCCTGGTCCGCACCGGATCAGGAATCGTTTTCTTTCTTCGAAACTGAAATAACATTTACGGGACATTCGTCCCTCGCGACCAAAACGGTGCGCTCGGCTTCTCTGGGCACCCTTTCCTGTATGATTTTCGCGTAACCGTCGTCAGCCATACGGAATACTTCGGGACAGGTATATGCGCATAAACCGCAGCCGATACAGTTTTTTCGGTCCAGCAGTGCAGTCATAAACGGTTTCCTCCGTCTCCGCTCGCTGAACTGCGGGCAGCTCAGCTGGTGAGAAAACTGGAAAATTCCTGATTAAACTTTTCCAACTCATCGTAAAATACGGCATGCCCGCTTTGTTCAAACGGGAACAATTTGGAATTTCGAATCTTCCGGTTCAGGGTAAGCGGAAGTTCTTTCGGACATATTTTGTCCAAAACACCGTAAAAAATGCCTGTTGGCACCGTGATTTGTTCAAGGTCCGCGCGCAGATCCGCATCCCGCAGCGTTTCCGCGGTTTTCAGGGTGCTGTATCCCGGGCCGGAAAGGGTAACGGAACGGAACCATTCCGCGAACGGCGGCGTAACCGGCTGCGCAAAAAAATTCTGCCCGAAATCATAGATCGCCTGCGGCCGGTTGCGGCTGATCTGCGCTACTAATGAATTAACCTGCTCAAGAGGCAGCCCTCCCGGACATCCTTCGCGGCTGACAAAACAGGGGGCAGCCGCTGAAAGCAGCGCCAGCTTTGAAATCTTATATTCTTTATACCGCGACATATAACGAATCACAATCGCTCCGCCCATGGAAAAACCGACCAGTGTCATTTCCGAAACGCCGATCATTCGGATCACTTCGTAAAGATCATCCGCAAGGCGGCCGTAGTCATAGCCGTTCCATGGGGCATCCGAGTTTCCAAATCCACGAAGATCAATCGAGATGCAACGGAAACCTAGCTTTGGAAGAAGGTCAAACTGATACTCGAACATCATGTGATTTAAGGGCCAGCCGTGAACCAAAAAAACAGTTTTTTTACCCGCGGGATTCAAATCATAAACCGCAAGTTTCACTCCGCGTTCCACATTGACATAATACATATTTTCACCTCCGAAATACATCTATGTGTCAGCGGGGCAAAATAGTAATTCTGAGAAGAACAGAAATTAAAAAAGCCTCTTTCCCAGAGGAAAAGAGGGGAAAAAGGTCTTTATTTCTTCAGCCTTTTTTGCATTTTTGTCCGCTGAAGACAATTCCGCGCCCTGCGTCAACCGTAACGGCGGTGCCGCTTTTCAGCAGCTGGGTGGCATTCTGCGCGGCTACAATGACGGGCTTTCCAAGCGTCAGTCCTACGATAGCCGCGTGGGAATTCATTCCGCCTCGTTCTGTGATAATCGCGGAGGCCGATTTCAGAATGGAAAGAATATCGTTGGACGTTTCCGGGATAACGAGGATGTCTCCGTCTTTAAAACGCTCATGAGCTTCCTTTTCATCCCTGCAGACGCAGAGGTTGCCGCACACGCTGCCTTTGGATACGCCTCTGCCGGAGACCAGAACATCCCCGACCAGCTGAACTTTGAGTAGGTTCGTTGTTCCGGAGACGCCGAGAGGGACTCCGGCGGTAATGACGACAAGGTCGCCGTCCCGGACAAGGCCGCGCTTTCTCGCGGTTTCCACCACGTGATCAAACAGTTCGTCCGTAGTGTCTTTCTCTTCCACAAGCACCGGGACCACTCCCCAGGAAAGGTTCATCTGGCGAAGAACCGTCGGGTCCGTCGTGCCGCTGATAATGGGGTGGGACGGGCGGTATTTGGAGATCATTCTGGCCGTGCGGCCGGTTTTCGTCACCGTAATAATCGCAACGGCGCCCAGGTCGTATGCCGTCGTGCAGGTTGCGTGCGAAATGGCGGAGGTAACATTCGGCTGTTCGTAAAAATCACGCTTTTTGAACCGCTCAATATAATTGATGTCGTTTTCGGTGCGCTCCGCAATCTTCGCCATGGTTTTCACGGCGAGGACGGGGTACAGTCCCGCGGCGGTTTCTCCGGAAAGCATGATCGCGCTGGTGCCGTCGTAAATCGCGTTTGCGACATCAGTCGCTTCCGCACGGGTCGGGCGTGGATTCTTCATCATGGAATCCAGCATTTGTGTCGCGGTAATTACCTGTAGGCCCGCGTTGGAGGCCTTTTTAATCAGCTTTTTCTGAATAATCGGGATCTCTTCCAGAGGAATTTCAACGCCCAGATCGCCCCTTGCGATCATAATGCCGTCGGAAACCCGAATGATGTCCTCAATATTCTGGACGCCGTCTGTGTTTTCAATTTTTGCGATTATGCGGATGTTATGGCACCCGAGTTTCTGCAATTCAGAGCGAAGTTCGATGATATCCTGCGCGCTGCGGGTAAAGGACGCGGCGATAAAATCAAAATTTTCCTCCACGCCGAAAGCAAGGTCCTGCCGGTCCTTCTCGCTGATGAACGGGAGGGAAAGATGCGCTCCGGGCACGTTGATTCCCTTGTGAGAGGAGATGGTTCCGCCGTTTTCAACGGTGCAGAGCACGTCCGTCTCCGTGCAGGACTCAACTTTCAGCGCGATCAGCCCGTCGTCGATCAGGATCGTTGTGCCGGGGTGAACCTCCTTGGGCAGCCGTTCAAAGGTAACGGAAACGCACTTATCGTCACCGGCAACGTCGCGTGTTGTAAGCGTGAAACGGTCTCCGGTATTCAGGGTGACGGACGGTTTCTCAAATTTTCCGATCCGAATTTCAGGCCCTTTGGTGTCGAGGAGAAGAGCAACCGGAAGATCCAACTCCTGCCTCAGCTTTTTGACCAGATCGACATAGGGCTTCTGATCCGCTCCTGTCCCGTGCGAGAAGTTCAGTCTCGCGACGTTCATACCGGACAGCATCAGCTGACGGATGACCTCTTCCTCTTTTGTTGCGGGTCCCAGTGTACAGACAATTTTTGTTTTTCTCATTTTCTTGCAGCCTCATTCCATTACTGCTTATTTTGTATTAATTACCTATTTTATCTATTACATCATACTAGAATCACGAAAAAAAATCAATTAAGTGCCGATAAATTGGCAGAGATCCCGAAAATGCTCCAACAGTTGCATTCATTTCAGATAAGTTATACAATGAAAAAGAAGAATTGGCGGAATTGGACGGAATGGATGGAGCAAATGCTGAAACGAAGGGAAAAAATTATTAAATCGCGCGCCCAGTGGCGCAGCCAGAATCAGATAAAAAAAATCAAGATTGTGATGACGGTAATCCTGACTGCGCTCTTGCTGTCTGTGGCGGCGGGAGGACTTTTGGCGTGGTCCCAGATGCGGGACTTTTTTGAACAGAAGGCGCAAAATACTTCTCTGCAGGCATCCGGCTCCGCATCATCCGACGTTGACAGTCTGCCCGTCTACGACGATTCTCTGAATCTGATGCTGGTGAATTTATCGCATCCCCTGGAATCCGGATACAAGGCGGAATTGACGGATTATGACGGGTATCGGGTGGATCAAAGAATTTTGCCCGCTCTGAAAAAAATGATGGCTCAGGCGGAATCGGACGGCTGCCCTCTGACATTATCGGGGGGATATGTGGATTCGGATGAGCAAAACCGCCTTTATGAAGCTGAAACTCAGCGCCTGATGCAGAAAGAACATCTTTCCCGCGTTCGCGCGGAAAGTCAGGCGCAGAATACCGTGGGCAAGGGAGGATGCAATGAAAATCAGACCGGTCTGGCCGCGACGTTTTCCGCGGAAGGGAAAAAAGGGTCCGATTTTGCGGCGACCAAACAATATCATTGGCTTTCCGAAAACAGTGTATACTTCGGTTTCATTCTGCGCTATCCCGGCGACAAGGAATCGCTGACGGGAATGGGATCCCAGCCGGATCATTACCGATATGTCGGCACGGAAAATGCGGTTAAAATGAGGGAGTATTCCATGTGTCTGGAAGAATATGTCGCCTATTTGGCTCAACAGCCGCAATATTGAAATGCGGTGGAAATAGTCCTTGCAATTAGCCGTCGTGTATGTTATAATCTTCGCAGTATGGAGTAAGGTTGATAAAGAGGTGACAGGAATGAAGGAAAAGATCCATCCGCAGTATCAGGATACAACGATCACCTGCGCATGCGGAAATGTAATTCATACAAGATCAACGAAGGAAAACATCCGTGTTGAAATTTGCTCCAAATGCCACCCGTTTTTCACGGGAAAACAGAAGCTGATTGATACAAGCGGCCGTGTCGATATGTTTAAAAAGCGTTACGGCATCGGCAAGTAAAAGCGATTTTGTACGGATAGACGGCGAGAAAAGCGCCGTCTATCTTTTTTTTCGGGGGGAGACAGGGGATGGAAGAAGAATATCGAACACTGAAGGCGGCCGTCCGGGTGGAATTTACAGACCGCCGCTCCCGGTTTATCGGTGCCGCCGCGCCTGTTGCCGACGAGGAGGAAGCAATTTCTTTTCTGCGGAGAGAGAAGGCCCTCTACCGCGAGGCAAACCATCATGTTTACGCTTACAGCCTGAGAAAGGGAGGAATAGCCCGGCACTCCGACGACGGAGAGCCACAGGGCACCGCGGGGTTGCCGGTGCTGGATGTTCTCCTGAAATCGGAAATAACGGACGCGGTAGTTGTTGTAACCCGCTATTTCGGCGGAACGCTGCTTGGCACCGGAGGACTGGTCAGGGCATATTCCCATACGGCCGCGATTGCTTTGGAACAATCGGGCGTTGCGGTGATGAAGCCCTGTTCCGTGCTGGATATCAGCTGCGGTTACGCGCGCTACTCCGCGGTTGCAGCGCTGATACCCCAGTATGGCGGCGTGATCGATCATACCGGTTATACCGATACGGTCGAAATCCGGTTCCATATGGAAAGCAAAAATTTAAAAGCTTTTAGCGATGCTTTATCGGATGTAACCTGCGGGGAGTGCGGCACAGAGCTTGTTTCAGAAAAATATTTTGACTTAAATTAACTTTTTTTGTTACGGGAAAGGAAAAGGGAGAGGAATTCGCGTATAATGCAGTGAAATGCACGGAAAGGGGTTTCTTTATGACTGTTTGTGAAAGGATACAAAATCTGGAAGAACAGACGCTTTCACCTTATGCCATGCTTTCAAGAAATTCGGCGGGGCGTGAAACGCAGGAAATGGAATGTGACTTGAGAACGCCCTACCAAAGGGACCGTGACAGAATTATACACTGCAAGGCGTTTCGCCGCCTGAAGCATAAAACGCAGGTATTCCTTTCTCCGGAAGGCGACCATTACCGCACACGGCTGACTCACACGCTTGAAGTCGCGCAGATCGCGCGGACAATCGCCCGGGCGCTGCAGCTGAACGAGGATCTGACGGAAGCGATTTCCCTGGGTCATGACTTGGGACATACCCCCTTCGGGCATGCGGGAGAACGCGCGCTGGATCAGATTTTTCCGGGCGGATTCCGGCACTATGAACAGAGTGTGCGGGTTGTGGAACGCCTTGAAAAAAACGGAAAAGGATTGAATCTGACCAAAGAAGTTCGGGATGGAATCCTGTGTCATACGACCGGGACGGAAGCGCTGACGATGGAAGGCCGCATCGTACGGACCGCGGACCGGATTGCTTATTTGAATCATGATATCGACGACGCGGAACGCGCGGGAGTGCTGACAGAGGGTGAAATTCCAGAAAGAATTACATCGGTGCTGGGTCACAGGAAATCGAAACGGATTGATACTCTGGTTCGGTCCGTGATTGAGGGCAGCCAAAATGGAACCGTCGGCATGAGGCCGGAAGTTCAGGCAGCATTTGATTTGTTAAGGGACTTCATGTTTCAGAGCGTTTATGAGAATCCCTATGCAAAGGGAGAGGAGCGCAAAGTCCCTCATCTGATCGGCGCTTTGTTTGATTATCTGCAAAAGCCGGAGAATCTGCCGGAGGATATGCGTCTGATCGCGGAGCAGGACGGCTGCGCCCGTGCCGCCTGCGATTATATTGCCGGCATGACGGATCATTATGCGGTCGAATTGTTTAAATCCATTTATGTACCGGCATCGTGGAAAATATAAGGCGCCGGCAACTGAATCTGAAAGGGAGGCGGACGTATGCCCTTGCCGGAATCGTTCCTTCAGGAACTGAAGGCGCGCTGTGATCTTGCTGAAATCGCCGCGAACTATGTCAGCCTGAAACGCAGCGGCAGGAATCTGGTCGGGCTTTGTCCATTTCACAGTGAAAAGTCGCCGTCGTTTAATATCTATCCGGAAAACGGTTCGTTTTACTGCTTCGGATGCGGAACGGGAGGCGATGTGATTACGTTTATCCGGCGGATTGAGAATCTCGATTACATGGAAGCGGTTCGTTTCCTTGCTCAGCGCGCCGGATTGCAGGTTCCGGAAGCACAGGTCGATGACGGCATGGCGAAACTGCGCGCCCGGATTCTTGAAATCAACCGGGAAACAGCCCGATTCTTCTATTCCGTGCTGAATTCGGATGCCGGGCGCGAGGGAAGAGAATATTTTAACCGGCGTGAGTTAAAGCCGGAAACTGTCCGGCACTTCGGACTGGGGTATTCTCCTGCTTCCCGCTTCGCTTTGGTCGACATGCTTGAGAAGAAAGGCTACACACAGAATGAAATGATTCTTGCGAACGTGGCTTTTAAAAGCAGAAGCGGAAGGGCGGTCGACCGTTTTTTCGGGCGGGTCATGTTCCCGATTATCGACCTGCGGGGCAATGTGGTGGCATTCGGCGGAAGAACCCTCGGAGATGATAAGCCGAAGTATCTGAACACTTCGGAAACGCCCGTTTTCAATAAGGGCAATCTGCTTTTTGCTCTTAATTTTGCAAAAAACTGCAATTCGGAAAGATTGATTTTATGCGAAGGATATATGGATGTGATCGCTCTGCATCAGGCGGGTTTTCAAGAGGCGGTCGCCACGCTCGGCACTTCGCTGACCGCGCCGCAGGCACGGCTGATGGCCCGGTATGCAAAAGAAATAGTCGTTTGCTATGATTCCGACGAACCGGGGCAGAAAGCGGCCTCTCGGGCAATCCCGATTCTTCGGGACGCCGGACTGGTCGTTCGGGTTCTGACCGTTACCGGCGGAAAGGATCCGGATGAATACATAAAAACGAACGGGCCGATTAAGTTTAAGCAGCTGTTGGACGCCTGCGGCAACGATGTGGAATATCGTCTGCAAAAGGCGAAGCAGGGCCGCAATCTTCAAATCCCCGAACAGCGGGTCGAGTACCTGAATGCGGCAGCGTCCGTTCTTGCCACCCTGGAAAACCGCATTGAACAGGAGGTTTATGCGGGGCGGCTGGCACAGGAGGCCGGAATCGCGACGGCCACGGTCATGAATCAAATTTCAGCGTACAGTAAAAGGAATCGGAAAAAGCAGATGAAAAAGCAATTTCAGGCGGTTCAGCAACAAGCCGCGGGCCTGAGGGATCGTGTAAATCCCGAAAAAGCAGGCAATCTTCGCGCGGCGGTCGCGGAGGAAGCCCTGATTGCTCATTTGCTGAAATTTCCGGAATCCTCCGAAAAAATCGCGGCGATTTTACCGCCTGAAAAATTTATTACGTCATTTAACCGCCGTGTATATGCGATAATTGTGGGCAGAATTACAAAAGGAAATGCAGTCGGCCTTGCCGATCTTTCGGAAGAATTTACCATGGATGAAATTTCATCCGTCTCACGAATTCTTGCGGCTCAGGACGGAATTACACTGACATGGCCGGACGTGCTGAAATATATCAATATTATTTCCCAGGAAAATGATAAATTAACGATAAGCCGGGCCGATTCGGTACGAGCTGAGGAAATAGAAGATTACCTGCAAAAATTAAGGCAGCAAAAGAAATAGGGGGACGCATTATGGCAATGCCTGACAAGAAAACGGTGATCAGGGAACTGATAGAACAGGGAAAAGCAAAAGGGCAGTTGTCCACAAAGGAAATCCTTGACGCGCTTGGCGAATTGGACTTTGACCCGGAACAGATCGAAAAATTTTACGATACGCTTGAGTCGCAGGGAGTTGAAATCGTCGAGGATTTCGGTGACGAACCGCTGGAAGACCTTGAAATTGACCCGAAAATTGTTGAAAGCGAAGACCTTGAAACCACTCTGAGTACGGAAGGAATTGCAATCGATGATCCGGTTAAGGTTTACTTAAAGGAAATCGGTCGGGTGCCCCTATTGAGTCCGGAAGAGGAAATTGACCTTGCCATCCGCATTTCCAGCGGGGACGAGGCGGCGAAAAAAAGGCTTTCGGAAGCAAATCTTCGTCTGGTTGTCAGTATTGCAAAGAGGTATCTCGGCAGAGGAATGCAATTCCTGGACCTGATTCAGGAGGGCAATCTGGGCCTCATCAAAGCGGTGGAAAAATTTGACTATACCAAGGGCTTCAAATTTTCCACTTATGCCACCTGGTGGATTCGTCAGGCGATTACACGCGCGATTGCGGATCAGGCGAGAACAATTCGAATTCCCGTGCATATGGTCGAAACAATCAATAAGGTAAAAAAGGTTTCGAGCCAGCTGCTGCATACCAACGGCCATGAACCCACAGCGGAGGAAATTTCTTACGAACTGGATATGCCGGTTGAAAAAGTGCGAGAAATTATGCGTGTTGCTCAGGAACCCGTTTCGCTGGAAACGCCGATCGGCGAAGAGGAAGACAGCCACCTTGGCGACTTTATTCCGGACGATGACGCTCCGGCCCCGGCGGATGCCGCTTCCCACACGCTTTTGAAAGAACAGCTTGCGGATGTGCTCGACACACTGACGCCAAGAGAAGAAAAGGTTCTTCGGCTGCGGTTCGGCCTGGAGGACGGACGTTCCCGCACACTGGAAGAAGTGGGCAAGGAATTTAATGTAACAAGAGAACGAATCCGTCAAATTGAAGCAAAGGCGCTTCGAAAACTGCGTCATCCAAGCCGAAGCAAAAAGCTGAAAGATTTTTTGGATTAAGGAGCGTTCATCATTATGGTATTGACACTCGAGGCCGACTACGCGGTCCGGATCGTCGACGACCTCGCGCAGTCGGACCGAAAAGTAGACGCCCGCACCCTTTCGGAACATACGCGGGTTCCCCTGAGGTTTGCATTGAAAATTCTGAGAAAGCTGGTTGCCTCCGGGCTGATTGTATCTTATAAAGGCGCGCATGGAGGCTATATGCTTGCCGGCCCGGCGGATTCCATCACGCTTCGTCAGGTCATTGAGTCCGTGGAAGGGCCTTATATGCTGAGCCGATGCCAGCAGGATGCTTACAGCTGCACGCATGATCACTGCTGCAGATTCCACGAGATTTACGACGAAATTTCTACAATCGTAAGGGAAAAACTCGACTCCTATACATTTGACACCCTGAACAATAAGAAAAAGCAGGGTTAGAAATAAAGAACAAAAGCCGGAGCTTTCACTCCGGCTTTTGTATTGAACGTATAAATAATCTAGCTATTTTAAAAAATTACTTGACAACCACCATATATTGTAATAAAATAATATACTGCATCATCATGGCAACTTATACGCAAAATGATTTGTAACTATCATATCACAAGTCCTTTCAAAAGGCAATAGTTTATCTGGAGTATGATAAAATCGTGAGATATATGAAAACTTTTTGTGCTTAATTTATGCCGCGGAATGTCAAATCTATGAATGGAGTGATTGAGCCAATGGTGAATGTCAAACCGGTTAAGGTTGGCAAAAATACTCGAATGAGTTTTGCGCGTATTGATGAAGTCCTTGATATGCCGAATCTTATCGAAGTACAGAAAAAGTCCTATCAGTGGTTCCTCGATGAAGGACTCAAGGAAGTATTCAAGGAAGTCTCCGGCATCACGGATTACACGGGCAATCTCGTACTTGATTTTGTCGATTACAAACTGGATGTCGACAAGCCGAATTACAGCGTGGAAGAATGCAAGGAACGCGATGCTACTTATTCCGCGGCATTACGGGTCACGGCACGGCTGCTTAACAAGGAAAGCGGCGAAATTAAAGAATCCGAAGTATTCATGGGGGATTTTCCCCTGATGACCGACAGCGGAACCTTTGTAATCAACGGCGCTGAGCGCGTCATTGTTTCCCAGCTGGTTCGTTCGCCCGGCGTTTATTATAAAATGGAAT
The DNA here is from genome assembly GCF_009746625.1 of Caproicibacter fermentans. Lineage (GTDB taxonomy): Bacteria > Bacillota > Clostridia > Oscillospirales > Acutalibacteraceae > Caproicibacter > Caproicibacter fermentans. The sequence goes on along the minus strand of NZ_VWXL01000108.1, from coordinate 82,665 downwards.
ACGATAAAACGGGCAAGGAACTTTACAGCTCCACCGTTATCCCGAACCGCGGCGCATGGCTGGAATATGAAAACGACGCGAACGACGTTTTCTATGTTCGTATCGATAAAAACCGCAAAATTCCCGTTACCGTATTTATCCGCTCCCTCGGTCTTGGTTCGGACGAGGAAATCCGCGATTATTTTGGCGTCGACGAGCGGATAGAAGCAACGATTGCCAAAGATCCGTGCAAAAACACGGAGGAAGCCCTGTTTGAAATTTACAGAAAGCTTCGTCCGAGCGAACCGCCGACCATAGAAAGCGCGCAGGCTCACATCAACAGCCTGTTTTTTGATGCGCGCCGTTATGACCTTTCGCGGGTCGGCCGTTACAAATACAACAAAAAGCTGAATCTTGCCGGCCGTATCTCCGGTCAGGTGCTTTCCAAGCCGATCGCGGATCCCCGCACGGGGGAACTGCTTGCGGAGGCGGGTGTGGCCGTGTCCCATGAGCTTGCGGAACAGATTGACGATGCCGGTGTCTCCATCGCGTATGTGCAGGATGGGGACCGCGAAATCAAAGTGATTTCCAACGGCATGGTTAATATTCAGAAATTCGTAAACTTTGACGCCAAAACAGAATGCGATATCAACGAGAGGGTCCGTTTCACCATTCTCAATGAAATTCTTGAGTCCAGTTCCACGGATGAAGAAATCAAGGAAAAAGTCATCGCCAGAATCGACGAGCTGATTCCAAAGCACATTATTATCGATGACATTTTTGCCTCTATCAATTATATGAATTGCCTGGCGGTTGGCCTGGGTACGATTGACGATATCGACCATTTGGGCAACAGGCGAATCCGGTCTGTCGGCGAGCTGCTCCAGAACCAGTTTCGCATCGGCTTTTCCCGCCTGGAACGAGTGATTCGTGAACGCATGACGCTTCAGGCCCAGGATCTGGAGGTTCTTACACCGCATTCTTTAATCAATATCCGCCCTGTGGTTGCGGCAATCCGTGAATTTTTCGGATCTTCTCCGCTGTCTCAGTTTATGGATCAGACCAACCCGCTTGCGGAGCTTACCCATAAGAGACGTCTTTCCGCGCTGGGGCCCGGCGGTCTTTCAAGAGATCGCGCGGGATTTGAGGTACGCGACGTTCATTACACACACTATGGACGCATGTGCCCGATTGAAACGCCGGAAGGGCCGAATATCGGTTTGATCTCCTATTTGGCCACATTCGCGAAAATCAATGATTACGGATTTATCGAAGCGCCGTTTCGCCGCGTTGACAAAAAAACCGGTGTTGTAACAAAAGAAGTCGTCTATATGACGGCGGATGTTGAAGACAATTATATTGTGGCACAGGCGAATGAACCTCTCGATGAAGAAGGCCGCTTCGTAAACCCGAAGGTAAACGGCCGCTATCGCGACGAATTTGTTGAAATAGAGCGCGAACGCGCTGATTTCATGGATGTTTCGCCGCGGATGGTTGTTTCCGTCGCGACCGCGATGATTCCCTTTCTGGAAAACGACGATGCGAACCGCGCGCTGATGGGTTCCAACATGCAGCGGCAGGCGGTACCGCTTTTGAAGACGGAATCTCCGATTGTCGGTACCGGCATGGAGTATAAAGCGGGCGTGGATTCCGGTGTCTGTGTGCTTGCAAAGCGCAGCGGCGTCGTCAGCAGCGTTTCCGCCGACGAAATTAAGATTACTACGGACAACGGGGAAACCGACGTCTATCATGTTATTAAATTTATGCGTTCCAATCAGGGAACATGCATTAATCAGGTCCCGATAGTAGACATTAACCAGCGCGTGGCGGAGGGAGACGTCATCGCAGACGGCCCGGCCACAAAGGACGGGGAAATCAGCCTTGGCAAAAACGCCCTGATCGGCTTCATGACCTGGGAGGGCTACAACTACGAGGACGCCGTCCTGATCAATGAAAAAGTTGTGCGCGACGATGTTTTTACCTCTATCCACATTGAGGAATATGAGACGGAAGCCCGCGACACCAAACTTGGTCCGGAAGAAATTACACGGGATATTCCGAATGTCAACGAAGACCTGCTCCGTGATTTGGACGACGGCGGAATCATCCGCATCGGCGCGGAAGTCCGTGCGGGAGATATTCTTGTCGGTAAGGTAACGCCAAAGGGCGAAACCGAGCTGACCGCGGAAGAGCGTCTGCTTCGTGCCATTTTTGGAGAAAAAGCACGCGAGGTTCGCGATACCTCCCTTCGCGTTCCGCACGGTGAAAGCGGCATTGTTGTCGACGTTAAGGTCTTCACCCGTGAAAACAGCCATGACGAGCTGAGCCCGGGCGTCAATAAAGTGGTTCGCTGCTATCTGGCGCAGAAGAGAAAAATATCAGTCGGCGATAAAATGGCGGGCCGCCACGGAAACAAGGGCGTTGTCTCACGCATTCTGCCGGTGGAAGATATGCCGTTCCTTCCGGACGGGACTCCGCTTGACATTGTGCTGAATCCTCTGGGCGTACCCTCCCGAATGAATATCGGGCAGGTGCTGGAAGTTCACCTGGGTCTTGCCGCAAAAGCACTTGGCTGGAAAATTATGACTCCTGTCTTCGACGGTGCTCACGAAGACAATATTGTGGAGTGCCTGACGCAGGCGGGACTGAGCCCCGACGGAAAGATCCTTTTGAAAGACGGCCGCACCGGGGAGTATTTTGACAACCCCGTTACCGTCGGTTATATGTATTATCTGAAACTCCACCACCTGGTAGACGATAAAATCCATGCCCGTTCCACCGGCCCGTATTCCCTTGTTACGCAGCAGCCTCTGGGCGGCAAAGCACAGTTCGGCGGACAGCGCTTTGGCGAAATGGAGGTGTGGGCGCTTGAGGCTTACGGTGCCGCCTATACGCTTCAGGAAATTCTCACCGTCAAGTCCGACGACGTGGTCGGACGCGTGAAGACGTATGAAGCAATTGTCAAAGGTCAGAATATTCCGACGCCCGGAATTCCGGAATCGTTTAAGGTTTTGATCAAAGAACTCCAGTCCCTCGCGCTCGACGTCAAGGTGCTGGATGTAAATAATGATGAAATAGACCTGAAGCAGAATTTTGACGACGACGACGATATTGGATTCAATCCTTCGGAAGAAAACTTTGATGAACCGACGGTCGCTGAGGGCGACTTTGAAGGCTTCTCCATGGAAGAAGCGGAGGATGACGGAAGTCTGTTTGATGATTCCGATGGTTTTACTGACGAAGGTTCCGGCGATTCCGAAGATCTTGGGAAAGACGATCTGTTCGATATGAGTTCCGATGAAGATAAAATTTGACAGGAAGGGGTCGAAATATGGAATTTAACACCTTTGAATCCATAAAGATTGGACTTGCTTCACCTGAAAAAATTCGTGAGTGGTCGCACGGTGAGGTAAAAAAGCCGGAAACGATCAATTACCGCACGTTAAAGCCGGAGCGTGACGGTTTATTCTGCGAACGCATTTTCGGGCCTACGAAGGACTGGGAATGCCATTGCGGTAAGTATAAGAGAATTCGTTACAAGGGGAAAATCTGCGAACGCTGCGGTGTTGAAGTGACGCGCGCGAAGGTTCGCCGTGAGCGGATGGGCCACATTGAACTGGCGGCCCCCGTTTCCCACATCTGGTATTTCAAAGGGATCCCTTCCCGCATGGGACTGATGCTTGACATTTCGCCCAGAATGCTGGAAAAGGTGCTTTATTTTGCCCTTTATATCGTAACGGATCCGGGCGATGTCAGGGAGCTCCAAAAAAAACAGCTCCTGAATGAAAAAGAATACCGCGACATGCGTGAAAAGTACGAGGACGATTTTGAAGCGGGCATGGGAGCGGAATCTGTTCAAAAGCTCCTTTCCGAAATCGATCTGGACGAGGTTTCGACGGAACTGAAAACTGAGCTTGTCAATGCGACTGGCCAGAAGAAGGTCCGCATTCTGAAACGCCTTGAAGTAGTAGAGGCTTTCCGACTTTCGGGCAACCGCCCCGAATGGATGATTATGGACGCTATTCCGGTTATTCCGCCGGATCTGAGGCCGATGGTGCAGCTGGACGGCGGCCGGTTTGCAACGTCCGACCTGAACGACCTGTACCGCCGTGTCATCAACCGCAACAATCGCTTAAAAAGACTTTTGGAGCTTGGCGCCCCGGATATTATCGTCCGCAACGAAAAGCGGATGCTGCAGGAGGCTGTGGACGCGCTGATCGATAACGGCCGCCGCGGACGCCCGGTTACCGGGCCGAACAATCGCCCGCTAAAGTCTCTTTCCGACATGCTGAAGGGCAAACAGGGCCGTTTCCGCCAAAACCTGCTTGGCAAACGCGTCGACTATTCGGGCCGTTCGGTTATTGTTGTCGGTCCTGATCTGAAAATGTACCAGTGCGGACTTCCCAAAGAAATGGCGCTGGAACTTTTTAAGCCTTTTGTCATGAAACGCTTGGTCGAGACACAGGCTGCCGGCAATATCAAGGCGGCCAGAAAAGCGGTTGAACGAGCCAAGCCGGAAGTTTGGGATGCGCTTGAAATCGTCATAAAAAACCATCCGGTGCTGTTGAACCGCGCGCCGACTCTGCACCGTCTGGGCATTCAGGCGTTTGAGCCGGTCCTGGTTGAAGGAAGAGCGCTTAAGCTGCATCCGCTGGCCTGCACCGCGTATAACGCGGATTTCGACGGAGACCAGATGGCCGTACACGTTCCGCTTTCCTCAGAAGCGCAGGCGGAAGCCCGCTTCCTGATGCTTGCGGCAGGCAACCTGTTAAAGCCTTCCGACGGGCGCCCTGTTACCGTGCCGACGCAGGACATGGTTCTGGGTTCGTATTATCTGACGCTGGATAAGGCCGGAGAGACGGGTGAGGGCAAATGCTTCCGCGACTTTGACGAGGCAATCATGGCTTACAACGAGCATGTAATCGGCCTTCATGCAAAGATCAAAGTCCGCAGGACTTTGGTATTCGACGGCAAGCCCGAAACCCAGATGATTGAAACAACCGTCGGACGCATGATTTTCAATCGCCCGGTCCCACAGGATCTTGGTTATGTGGACCGTTCCAAGCCGGAAAATCGTTTTAAGCTGGAAATTGAATTTCTGGTTGGGAAAAAGCAGCTGGGCCAGATCATTGACCGCTGCATAGAGGTTCATGGCGTGCCGAAAACATCGGAGGTTCTCGACGCAATCAAGGCGCAGGGATACCGGTATTCCACCCGCAGCGGAATCACCGTTTCCGTCAGCGACGCCACGATTCCGCCGCAGAAGAAGGATATCATTGCGGAAGCGGAGAAGAAGATTGACGAAGTTTCCGAGCAATATAAAATGGGCTTGCTGTCCAACGGTGAGCGCTACAACGCGGTTCTGAAAACCTGGACGAAAGCAACGGAAGACGTGTCCACCGCGCTGCAAAAGAACCTGAACCGCTACAACCCGATTTTCATGATGGCTGACTCCGGCGCCCGCGGTTCCATGAGTCAGATTCGTCAGCTGGCCGGCATGCGCGGCCTGATTGCAAATACGTCCGGTAAAACAATCGAAATTCCGATCCGTGCGAATTACCGCGAAGGCCTGAATATTCTGGAATACTTTATTTCTTCGCGCGGCGCCCGGAAAGGCCTTGCCGACACGGCTCTGCGTACGGCGGACTCCGGTTACCTGACCCGCCGTCTGGTCGATGTTTCGCAGGATGTCATTATCCGTGAAGACGACTGCGGAGCAACCGAGGGCCTTGAGATCTTTGATATCAAGGAAGGCAAGGAAATTATCGAGACCATGCACGAACGTCTGATCGGACGTTATCTGCTGGAAGACTTCGTGGACGAAGAAAGCGGAGAAGTGCTGGTTTCCAAGGATAAACTGATGGATGAGAATGACGCCGACATCATCGTTTCAAAGGGCGTTAAGAGAATCAAAATCCGTTCGATCCTGGAATGCCGCGCGAAACACGGCGTCTGCAAAAAATGTTACGGCGCAAACCTTGCGACAAGGATGCCCGTTATGGTCGGCGAAGCGGTCGGTATTATCGCCGCGCAGTCGATCGGCGAGCCCGGCACGCAGCTGACCATGAGAACCTTCCACACCGGCGGTGTTGCCAGTGCGGAAGATATCACACAGGGCCTGCCCCGCGTTGAAGAGCTGTTCGAAGGCAGAAAACCGAAGCATCTTGCCATTATCAGCGAGATTGCCGGTACGGTTTCTTTTGACGAAATCAAAAAGAGCCGCCACGTCGTTGTGACGAACTCCGAAACCGGAGACAGCAAATCGTATTTAATTCCGTTTGGTTCCCGTATTATTGTCAGTGAAGGCGACGAGATCAAGGCCGGTACCCGTCTGACGGAAGGTTCGGTCAATCCGCACGATGTTTTGGCAATCACCGGAACTCAGGCCGTCCAGGATTATCTGATTGAAGAGGTTCAGAAGGTTTACCGGATGCAGGGCGTTGATATCAACGACAAGCATATTGAGGTTATTGTACGCCAGATGCTGAAGAAAGTTCGCGTCGATGAGGCGGGCGACACAACCCTGCTGCCCAGCGCTCTGGTTGAAAAGAGCGAACTGGAGGCCGAAAATCAGATTGTACGCGATCGCATCGCCGCAGGGGAAACCGATCTGCAGGAGGCAACCGCGACCCCGGTTCTTTTGGGTATTACAAAAGCGTCTCTCGCGACGGATTCATTCCTTTCCGCGGCGTCCTTCCAGGAAACGACCCGCGTGCTGACCGATGCCGCGATCAAGGGCAAGGTCGATCCTTTACTGGGCCTTAAGGAAAACGTTATTATCGGGAAGCTCATCCCGGCAGGAACCGGCATGAAATGCTATAGTGACGTGGAAATCGAGCCGACCGGAGAAAACTTGACAAATGATGCGGTTTAGGCTTATAATGTAAAATCGTGATGGCTGCAATTTTTAGCACCAGCTAAAAATAGAGCCGATTGAAAATTTGTTGTTCACGCCGCCCCAAAAAGGGCGGCTTGACATAAATATTTTTGTTAGGAGGTGTCATATGCCAACCTTTAACCAATTGGTCAATACCGGCAGGGAAGTATCCGCAAAGAAAGCGAAGGCCCCCGCACTTTTAAAGGGCTGGAACTCGAAGAAACGTATTTCCATCGATCAGGATTCTCCGCAAAAGCGTGGTGTCTGTACGGTTGTAAAAACCGCGACCCCGAAAAAGCCGAATTCTGCTTTGAGAAAAATCGCAAGAGTCAGGCTTTCCAACGGAATCGAAGTCAGCGCCTATATTCCCGGCGTTGGTCACAACCTGCAGGAACACAGCGTCGTGATGATTCGCGGCGGACGTGTCAAGGACCTTCCTGGCGTGCGTTACCATATCATTCGCGGAACTCTGGACGCGCAGGGCGTTGCTCAGCGTATGCAGGCCCGTTCCAAGTATGGTGCGAAACGGCCGAAGGCCGGTGCTGCCAAAAAATAAGCAGCACGCCAATTTAACGATGACAGAAACCTGACGGCTGCATGTTGAAAAAACTGAAATGCAGCGGCGTTTGACCATATAGAGCGCCTCTGTACTGGCCACGGGAGTTATGTCGCTTTCGAGTACCGATGAATTCATTTCTGTGAAGGAGGGAAGTAAAGTGCCAAGAAGAGGTTCAACCGCGAAACGCGATGTTTTGCCGGATCCACTTTATAATTCCAAAATTGTAACACGATTGATTAATAATATCATGTACGACGGGAAAAAGGGCGTTGCCCAGAAAATCGTTTACGGTGCATTTGATATTATCAGGGACAAAACGGGAAAAGAACCGTTGGATGTTTTTGAGCAGGCCATGGAAAATGTAATGCCTTCTCTGGAAGTCAAGGCCCGCCGTGTCGGCGGCGCCACCTACCAGGTCCCGATGGAGGTCCGTCCGGAAAGACGGCAGACTCTGGGCCTGCGCTGGGTCACCAATTATTCCAGACTGCGCAGCGAAAAGACCATGAGGGAAAGACTTGCCGGCGAAATCCTTGATGCTTTGAACGGTGCTGGCGGCGCTGCCAAGAAGCGTGACGAAACGCATAAGATGGCAGAGGCAAACAGGGCATTTGCACATTACCGCTGGTAATGGCCGGCCTGCACATTTTCAGTATATTTAGGAGGAAATTATGCCAAGGCAGGTATCACTTGAATTAACCCGCAATATCGGCATTATGGCTCACATCGATGCCGGTAAGACTACCACTACCGAACGCATCCTGTATTACACTGGAATCAATCATAAAATCGGTGAAGTTCACGACGGAGCCGCAACAATGGACTGGATGGTGCAGGAGCAGGAGCGGGGCATTACCATCACTTCCGCCGCCACGACCTGCTTTTGGAAGGGCCACCGGATCAATATTATCGACACACCGGGCCACGTTGACTTTACGGTAGAAGTTGAGCGTGCTCTGCGCGTGCTCGACGGCGCCGTAGCGGTTTATGATGCAAAGGGCGGCGTTGAGCCGCAGTCTGAAACCGTTTGGCGTCAGGCGGAACAGTTCAGTGTTCCGCGCATGGCTTACGTCAACAAAATGGACATTATGGGCGCGGATTTTTTCCGCACCGTCCAGATGATGAAAGACCGCCTGAAGTGCAACGCCGTTCCCATTCAGCTGCCGATTGGCAGCGAAGATACCTTTAAAGGAATTATCGACCTGATCGACATGAAGGCCGACGTCTATTATGACGAAATGGGCAAAGACATGAAGGTCGAAGACATTCCTGAGGACATGAAGGAGCTTGCCGAGAAATATCATGCCGAGCTCCTAGAGGCGGTTGCCGAACAGGACGATGATCTGATGGAGAAGTACCTGAACGGCGAAGAAATGACCAAGGCGGAAATTGAAAAGGTGATTCGCAAGGCGACGATCGCAAATAAATTTGTGCCTGTTACCTGCGGAACCTCGTATAAAAACAAAGGCGTGCAGAAGCTGCTCGACGCGATCATCGCGTATATGCCGGCTCCTACCGACATTCCCGCAATTCGCGGCACCAATCCGGACACCGGGGAGGAAGAGGACTGCCATGCGAGCGATGACGAGCCTTTCGCGGCGCTTGCGTTTAAGATTGCCACGGATCCGTTTGTCGGAAAGCTGGCATTTTTCCGCGTATATTCCGGTAAGGTTGATGCCGGTTCCACGGTTTACAACTCCGTCAAGGACAATAATGAAAGACTGGGCCGCATTCTTCAGATGCACGCGAACCACCGTCAGGACCTTGAAACGGTTTACTCCGGCGACATCGCGGCGGCGGTCGGTCTGAAAAACACAACGACCGGCGATACCCTGTGCGATCCGAAGCGCAAAATCGTGCTCGAATCCATGGAATTCCCGGACCCGGTTATCCGTGTTGCAATCGAGCCTAAAACCAAGGCCGGCCAGGAAAAAATGGGCATTGCTCTCGCCAAGCTGGCGGAAGAAGACCCGACATTCAAGGCCTACACGGATGAGGAGACCGGTCAGACTATTATTGCCGGCATGGGCGAACTGCACCTGGAAATTATCGTCGACCGTTTACTGCGGGAATTCCATGTGGAAGCAAACGTCGGTAAGCCTCAGGTTGCTTATAAAGAAACGGTGCGCCGTCTTGCCGACGTCGAAACCAAATACGCAAGGCAGTCGGGCGGCCATGGCCAGTACGGTCATGTTAAGATTAAACTGGAACCGAATCCGGGCAAGGGTTATGAATTTGTCAACGCCGTTACGGGCGGTGCGATTCCGAAGGAATTTATTCCTGCCGTAGACCAGGGAATTCAGGGCGCGATGCTGTCCGGCGTTATGGCGGGCTATCCGGTTGTGGATGCCAAGGTCACGCTTTACGATGGATCGTTCCACGAAGTCGACTCTTCGGAGCTCGCGTTTAAGATTGCCGGTTCAATGGCGTTTAAGGAAGCTATGACGAAAGCCGATCCGGTTATTTTGGAACCGATTATGAAGGTTAGTGTTACCGTTCCGGAAGATTACATGGGCGACGTGATGGGCGACCTGAACTCCCGTCGCGGAATGATCGAAGGAATGGACGCAATCCCGGGCGCGCAGCAGATTCGCGCTATGGTTCCGCTTTCGGAAATGTTCGGCTATTCCACCGATCTGCGGTCTAAAACGCAGGGCCGGGGCCAGTATGTTATGGAGCCCGGCAGCTATACGGAAGTACCGAAGAATATTTCGGAAAAGATTATTACGTCCCGCAGTAAAAAATCGGAATAACCTCGTAAAATATGCTTGCTTTTTAACCTTTTTATTGTTAGAATGTTAAGCATAATGTAAAATCTATCATTCCAGTTCGGATAAATAAAAAGGAGGATCTCCAATGGCAAAAGCAAAATTTGACAGGTCGAAACCTCATGTAAACATTGGCACCATCGGTCACGTTGACCATGGTAAGACCACTTTGACTGCGGCTATCACGAAGGTTCTTAACTTCAAAGGTGAAGCTGATTTTGTCGATTACGCAAACATCGACAAGGCACCGGAAGAAAGATCACGTGGTATTACAATTAATACGGCTCACGTTGAGTATCAAACGGAAGCCCGCCACTATGCTCACGTTGACTGCCCGGGCCATGCCGACTATGTTAAAAATATGATTACCGGTGCTGCACAGATGGACGGCGCGATCCTTGTCGTCTCTGCTGCGGACGGTCCGATGCCCCAGACCCGTGAGCACATTCTGCTTGCCCGTCAGGTAGGCGTGCCTTATATTGTTGTTTATATGAACAAGGTTGACCAGGTTGACGATGAAGAGCTTCTTGACCTTGTTGAAATGGAAATTCGTGATCTGCTGAACGAATATGAATTCCCCGGTGACGATACCCCGATTATTCGCGGTTCCGCTCTGAAAGCGCTGGAATGCACCTCCAAGGATCCCGATGCGCCGGAATACAAATCCATCTGGGAACTGATGGATGCTGTTGACAGCTTCATCCCGACTCCGGAACGCAAGTCTGATCTTCCGTTCCTGATGCCTGTCGAGGATGTTATGACTATCAGCGGCCGCGGCACAGTCGCTACGGGCAGAGTTGAGCGCGGTATGGCCAAAATCGGCGATGAAGTTGAAATTGTCGGTCTTTCTCCGGAGAAGAAGAAGTCTGTTATCACGGGCCTCGAAATGTTCCGTAAGTCCCTCGACTTCGCAGAAGCCGGCGATAACATCGGTATGCTTCTCCGCGGTATTCAGAGAGAAGAAATTGAGCGCGGTCAGGTTATTGCAAAGCCGGGCAGTGTGCATCCGCATACCAAGTTTGTCGGTCAGGTTTATGTTCTGACGAAGGATGAAGGCGGCCGTCATACTCCGTTCTTCAACAATTATCGTCCGCAGTTCTATTTCCGTACAACAGACGTTACAGGTACCATCGATCTTCCGGAAGGAACCGAGATGTGCATGCCTGGCGATAACGTTCAGATGACGGTTGAATTAATTACGCCGATTGCTATGGAAGAGGGACTTCGTTTCGCGATCCGTGAGGGCGGCCACACGGTCGGTTCCGGCGTCGTTTCCAAAATTATTGAGTAATTAGCGGTTGTTAGACTGTTTATCAGCATGGCCCGGTGAGGTAAATTCCTCGCCGGGCCATGTTTTTTTAATAACCCTCGACGACTCAGAAGATTTGTCTGAAAGGCAGCTTTAAAGAGGCGCCCGGGTAGCATTCATTCTTTTGCTTATTAGTCAATTTCCAAAGCTGATACCGGTATCCTGAGCAGTCAGGATTATTTCACTGTCGAGCGGTACAGTCTTTAATTTTCCGGCGACCTCCTGCAGTGGTACGGCAACAATACGGTCGTTTTGAAGCGACACCATGTTTCCATAATTTTCTTCAACGACCAGTTTTGCTGCTGCAGCACCGAACCGTGTGGCAAGGACACGGTCATACGGGCATGGGCTTCCACCGCGCTGAAAATGGCCAGGAACGGTTACTCTTGTTTCCTGTTCCGTCATTTTTTCAATTTCATCTGCAAGGCGGTAAGAAATGGATGGATAAGGCATTTTTACCCGCTCCGCCTTGAACTGTTTTTTGCTGAGTCCGGACTCATCTATGGAGATTGCACCTTCGGCAACAGCAAGTATGGAAAAGCGTTTTCCCTGCTGATTCCTTTTGCGTAGAGATTCCGCAACACTTTCAATATTGTAAGGCATTTCCGGCATCAGAATGACATCGGCTCCGCCCGCGATGCCTGCATACAGAGTCAGCCAGCCTACTTTATGGCCCATGATTTCCACGATAAAGACCCTGCTGTGCGAGGTCGCGGTGGTGTGAATGCAGTCGATGACGTGAGCCGCGTTTTCGACAGCGCTCTGGAATCCAAAGCTCATGTCCGTTCCCCACAGATCGTTATCGATCGTCTTGGGAAGAGTGATAATGTTCAACCCCTCTTCCCAAAGGAGGTTGGCTGTCTTATGCGTACCGTTGCCGCCCAGAATGATAAGACAGTCTAATCCCCATTTTTTGTAATTTGATTTCATTTTTTTGACCTTATCATCGTTTTCCGTCCGCATTTGTTTGAACGGCTGCCTGGATGTTCCGAGAACGGTTCCTCCCAAAGTCAGAATTCCGGAAAAATCATCCGCGTCCATGCGGCGGCAGATTCCCTCCATCAGGCCCCGGTAACCATCCTGAATGCCATATAATTCTATGTTTCGGCCCATTCGGTTGTAAAGAGATTTCGCAATTCCGCGAAGGGCTGCATTCAGTCCCTGGCAGTCGCCTCCACTTGTCAGCAGTCCTATCTTTTTCATGGTTCCGTGATTCCTTTCCGTTTTATTGAGTAAGCAGTTTCAGGTGCTGAAACTTCTCTGTCTAACTGGAAGTGTGCATATTGCTGAGCGATTTTTGCGAACTCATCCTGGCAGCTGAGAGGTGTTTTTCCTCTTCTGTCTACTCTGGAGTAAGTGCCGTCGGCTTCCATGGTGCGCGCGTTCTCGTTGTCGTTTAACAGCAAGTCGACTATCTTCATGATTCTGCCGCGAAGATGTTCGTCTTCCACGGGGAAGACAAGTTCCACACGGCGGTCCAAATTTCGCTGCATCCAGTCGGCGCTTCCGAGAAACACTTTTGTATTTCCGGCGTTTCCAAATACAAAAATGCGGCTGTGTTCCAGCAATCTTCCTACAATGCTTCTTACCGTAATGTTTTCACTGAATCCTGTTTTTCCGGGAATCAGGCAGCAAATGCCGCGTACAATCAGGTGAATCGGAACTCCCGCTTTCGACGCCTGATACAGAAGATCAATGATCTCAGGGTCCACTAGAGAGTTGACCTTGGCGGTAATTCCGCAGGGCAGAGATTTTTTTGCGTTCTCTGTCTCGTTTCGAATCATGCGGAGAAAAAAAGGGCGAAGGGCTGACGGGGCAACGATAAAGCGATTATATTCAGGGGGGCGGGAATAGCCGGTCAAGACATTAAAAAGGGAAGAAGCGTCAACCCCGTATGGTTCCCGACAGGTGAAAATGCCGATATCCGTATAGACTTTCGCCGTTGAATCGTTATAGTTTCCCGTAGCCATGTGTACATACCTTCGGATTCCGTCTTCGTCGCGGCGAACGACAAGCAAAATTTTGCAGTGCGTTTTTAACCCGACAAGCCCGTAAATTACATGGCATCCGGCTTCTTCCAGTTTTTTCGCCCACATAATGTTGTTTTCTTCATCAAAACGGGCTTTTAGTTCAACCAAAACGGTTACCTGTTTTCCGTTCTCAGCCGCGCGGATCAGCGCCGCAACAATGGGGGAATGTCCGCTGACCCGGTATAGCGTCTGCTTAATCGCGAGGACATTTTCATCCTCCGCGGCTGTTCGAACGAAATCGATGACCGTTTCAAAGCTTTCATACGGATGATGAACCATGCGGTCCCGCTCTCGGATCGCTTTGAAAATATCGTCACAGTCGGCAAAATCACTCGCCGGATAAACCGGCTGCAGCGGACGGTAGCAGAATTGCTCGTATTTTGGCATAGAGGCAAAGGAGGAGCAGAAAGTCAAATCCAGCGGGCCCGGTATCTCATAAATTTGATGATCTTCAATCTCCAGCATTTCTTTCAGGAACAATTCCGTTTCATAGTCATGTCCCCGGGAAAGTTCAAGGCGAACGGGTTTGCCGCGTTTACGCTTTTTCAGGAATTTCTGTACTTCAATCAGTAGGTCGTCCGAGTCTTCATCAATATCAAGATCAGAGCTTCTTGTAATGCGGAAGGTACAGGCCGAACGGATTTCATTCAGTTCAAACAGTTCCCCCAACTTATAAATAATGACATTTTCAAGAAGAATGTAGTCGTTTCCGCCCTCCGACGGAATATTTAGAAAACGCGTTAAAATGCCGGGGACCTGAACCACCGCAAAATAAGATTCGTCTTCGCCTTTCAGGCGGACGGCAATATTCAGGCTGCGATTTGCGAGCAGCGGAAACGGCCGGCTTCTGTCTACGGCCAAAGGCGTAAGAACGGGGAACAGAATCTTATCAAAATATTCGGAGATGTATTTTTTCTGACTTTCATTCAACTCGTCAGCTTTCAGAAAACGTATTCCGCTTTTTTTCAGAGCAGGTAAAACGGAGCGGGTAAAACAGGAATACTGCTTTTCAATAAAGCTGTGAATTTTTTGAGATAGAGTCAAAAGCAGTTCGGCGGGCGTATATCCGGAAAGATCGCGCATGAAATAATGGGAATCTACCTGATCTTCCACACCTGCGACGCGCACCATGAAAAATTCATCCAGGTTCGAGGCCGTAATGCCGAGAAAACGCATTCGTTCCATAATCGGATTTTCTTTTCGGAAGGATTCTTCCAGCACGCGATAATTAAAATCGACCCAGCTTAATTCCCGATTGATGTACGGGATCACATGTTTTTCTTCTTTCTCACTCAATGGTCACACAACCTTTTCACAGCAGGTTAGATTTTATGGTAAGTTCGGGATTGTAACCGAAAACCTCTTTAAAATACGGCGCACACTGATCAAACGCCCATTGCTCCAAAAAAAGATTCGCGTCGCTCTGGGCCGAAATCGTCAACCGGTCCTTTTCCAGCCGGACCTTGATATCGGAGAGCTTTTGTTTTTGCGATTTGTCAAGTGCGTTGGATAACCGGAAGATTGCCACCAGCTTTGAAACGATCAGTCTGTTATTTTCACTCAGCAACGCAAAGGTGTGGTTCCGGTGGCTGGGAACGTCGTATTCATTATAGCGCGCAACAAAAGCCGTCAGCAGCATTTCCTCGTCTGTGAGCCCGTAAATATCCGTGTCCTTGATAATATCGAATGAGCTCTGAAGGTGCTGCTTTACCGTAACATAATGCCCGCAGTCATGCAGGATGGAAGCCAGTTCCAAAAGCAGGCGCTCTCTTCTGCCCAAACCGTGCAGGCCCTTCATTTTATCAAAAATTTTACAGGAAAACCCTCTGACACATTCCGTATGCGCTCTGCTGCAATGATAGGAGTCGGAAATTTTCTTTGCGCAGGAGATTGCGCTGACGCGCACATGGTCCTGATATTGCCCCGAGCTTTTCGCAATCAGCATTTGCCGGATTAAAGCGTCCCAAAGCTCCACTTCCGGCGACAGAATTGTTGCGGAATTCGTGTAATGAAGAAGTTTCATTGCGATTGAAAGAGAAGAATACAGCAGTTCCGCCGTTTCTTCGGAAAGATTATATTTGCGGCCGATCCGTTCCTGCGGCATCTTTCGTATTTGTTGGAATAAATCCTTGATTCTCAGGGAATCCAGTTCATATCTCCCGTCCGCCTGCTCAATTCCGCAGATTTTCGCAATCAGTCGGATCCCGCTGCCGGTCAAAATCAGATTATTAGCCTTGCCGTTTTCCAGTGGGATGTTGATATGCCCTAGGATGGAATCCAAATATTCTTCGACGACGGTATAAAAATCCTCCGTCATATTTTGAATATTCCCCAGCATATCGTGCAGCTTTAAAGACCCCATCGGGATGTTCTGAGAAAAAATCATTTGCTTACCGTCATAGACCGAAAAGCCGATGGTGCCGGCCCCGATATAACAAATCAGAGCGCTTTCACCCCGTTTGTTTTCAATTTTATTCAAATAATTTAAAATTTCCCAATAAATCAGGGTCTTTTCCTGATCATCCTCAAGAACTTCAATCTGCAAGCCGTTTTGAATTTTAAGCTGGTCGATAATGAACGATCGGTTTTCCGCTTCTCTCAGAGCCGTCGTTGCAACCGCCCTGTAGTCCGTTACACCATACCCGTTCAGAACGTCTTCATAACCGTGCAGCAGGGAGGACAGTTCGCGCAGGCTTTCAAAGCTGATCCTTCCGTCTGTAAAAACTTCATGGCCAAGGTGCAGCGGATATTCGAGAGTCTCGAGATCGTCGATTTTTCCTTTTTTCAGCTGAGAAATTCGCATTTTCAGCGCATTGGAGTCTATGTCGAGGACAGCGGCAAGTTTGGGGCTTTTTTTGCGGTTCAATCAATCACCTTCCTTCGAATTTGCCAATAAAATACGAAATACTATATCATAAGAATAACAAGTTTAATCTCGCTTTTCTACCTTTTTTTCGATTTTTTAAGATAATTCTGCCGGTGGCGGAAAACACATGACTTTTGATGCCACTTTGATGGCACAGTATGTTATACTATTATCGTTCGGATCCGTTCGGATCCAAGTAAATTAAAGAAGGTATATTGATTGATGCGTAAAAAAAATCATTCCGCGTTCCGCCGGACGGCGGTCATATCCGTTGCCGTAATAGTATGCGCCGCAGCTGCCGCGTTATATTCCGGGCAAATTCCGGGTTTCAACCGCGCCAGGCCATCGTCTTCCGCAGTGCCATCATCGGCTGAACCCTCCTCAGCGGCATCAAGAGCCTCCTCCTCCAAACCGGCTCAAAAGCCGGTTTCCATTACGATTCTGGGTGCCGGGGACGATTTGATTCACAGTTCCGTGTACAACCATGCCCAAAAGCTGGCGGGAGGAAAAGGCTACGATTTTGACCCGATGTATCAACGCGTTGCCGGCACCATACGCGGCGCCGACGTCGCGGTGATTAATCAGGAATCGGTTTTGGCCTCAAAGGCTGCGCCGATTTCAGGCTATCCACTTTTTAATTCACCGACCGAAGTTGGGGACGAGCTGGTCCATTTAGGGTTCGACGTCATTAATCAGGCGAATAACCATCTGCTGGATATGGGCGAGAAAGGAATCAAGGCAACGCTTGATTACTGGGATACCCAGCCGGTCAAGGCTGTCGGGGCCTATCGAAATGATGAGGACCTTCAGAAAATACGGATTGTGGAGGCAAAGGGGATCAAAACGGCCCATATCGGAATCACGGAGATGACCAACGGTTTGTACCTGCCGAAGGGATCGAATTACCGGATCATCTACGCGAGCGATACGGAATTAATTAAAAGCCTGATTCAAAAGGCGAAAAGCATGGCCGACGTCGTTGTAATATCCGTCCATTGGGGGACCGAAGACACTTATACCCTGACGGACAAGCAGAAAAAACTGGCACAGGACATGGTTAACTGGGGCGCTGATATTATATTCGGAAACCACCCGCATGTGGTGCAGAAGCTCACTTTGCTCACGAGAGCGTCGGACGGGGCAGAGTGTCCGGTGATTTTTGCAATGGGAAATTTTATTTCCGGGCAGCTTTACGGAAGAAACATGGTCAGCGGTCTGCTTACCGTGAAAATGACAAAAAACTTCGAAACAGGAAAAACAACATACTCCGGTATGAAATTCGAGCCGATTGTCACGCACTATGAAACCGGATTTGCGAATCTTGCGATTTACCCGCTGAGCGAATATACGGACGCGCTGGCGAAGAAACACAGCGTCCGGAAACGGACTCCGGAGTTCAGCATGCAGTTCATACAGGATATTATCGATCGGAATATTCCAAAGGAATATCAGGCGGAATCTTGACAGAACCTGAATCCCGTGATATACTGTGGACAAATGAATCAGTCTTCGGGGCGAGGTGAAATTCCTCACCGGCGGTAAAGCGGCAGTGAGCCGACAAGCCCGCGAGCGGAAACGCAGATTTTGGTTGAATTCCAAAGCCGACGGTAAAGTCCGGATGGAAGAAGAAAAACGTTTTAATAGCGTTTATTCCGTCCCGCATTTTTGCGGGACTTTTTTTATTTCATTCGTTAACCCTGCCGAGCATCCGAGATGATCTTTTAGAAAAAGGTTCAGGGCGGGGCGGAATTCCCCATCGGCGGTAAAGCGGCGGCAGCAGCCGATCAGTCCGCAAGCGGCAGTCAGCCGCAGATTTCGGTCCGTTTCCAAAGCCGACGTTAAATTCCGGATGAAAGAAGAGGAGAAAAATAGATGAGTTCTATGAACTATGAAAAAGCAGGCAAGAGACAGGGATTAAAGCTGGATGCCCGGAGTATCGCACAGATCGGCGTTCTTTCGGGGATCGCTTTTTTGCTGATGATGTTTGAATTTCCGCTTTGGTTTGCTCCGGCATTTTACCAGCTTGACTTCAGCGAACTGCCGGTCCTGATCGGAGCCTTCGCAATGGGCCCCGCGGCCGGGGCGCTGATTGAGCTGATCAAAGTATTACTCTATATGCTGATTCACGGCAGTTCCACCGCAGGCGTGGGCGACCTTGCCAATTTTTTAATTGGAAGTTCCATGGTGATTCCCAGCGCGATTATTTATCAGCATCATAAATCAAGGCGGTATGCGATTGTCGGATTAATTACCGGAACGCTGGCGTTGATTGTAGTCGGCAGCCTGATAAACGCCTATGTGCTCCTTCCTGTTTATGCGGCTGCTTTTCATATGCCGATGAATGCTTTAATCAGTATGGGTTCCGCTGTTAATCCATCGATTCAGGGACTTACGACCTTTATTCTGTTGGCCGTAGCGCCGTTCAACCTGTTTAAAGGAGTTACCGTTTCCTGCCTGACCATGCTGCTTTATAAAAAAGTCAGTCCCATTTTACACAACAGGATAGGCAAATGACATAGAATATGATGAGCCGGGTATTTATGGTTAACGCTTTACAACTTCTGCGGCCTGTGCTATAATTTGTTTATTAAAAATGAATAGGTCCTTATCAAGAGCGACGGAGGGAACAGGCCCTGTGATGTCCGACAACCTGCTTTTAAGAAAGCAAGGTGCCAAATCCTGCGGGAAAGCCGAAAGATGAGGTGGATCAATACCGTCCGGTTTTCCGGACGGTGTTTTTTTATTTTTCAGGGATGGCCTAAGGCCAACTGAGGAAAGTCAGGAGGAAACAAATATATGTCAAAGCATTTTTTTACGTCGGAATCCGTAACGGAAGGGCACCCCGATAAAATGTGTGACCAGATTGCGGACGCCGTTTTGGACGCGATCATAGCCCAGGACCCGGCGGCGCACGTTGCGTGTGAGGTTACGGCGACGACAGGAATCATTCATGTAATGGGAGAAATCTCGACAAACTGTTACGTGGATATTGCCTCCATTGCAAGGGACGTCGTAAAGGATATCGGATACAATAACCCGGATTGCGGTTTTGACGGAAACACCTGCGGGGTATTAACTTCGATTGATGTGCAGTCGCCGGACATCGCCATGGGTGTGGACCGCTCCTACGAAGCAAAAAACGGCGCAACGGATGAAAGCGACCTGATTGGAGCCGGAGACCAGGGGCTTATGTTCGGTTATGCCTGCGATGAAACCCCCGAACTGATGCCGCTTCCTATTTCACTTGCCCATAAACTGGCCAGGCGGCTGAGCGAAGTGAGAAAAACCGGACTGATTCCTTACCTGAGGCCGGATGGCAAAACTCAGGTTACTGTGGAATACGAGGAAGACAGACCTGTCCGTGTGGACACGGTTGTGGTTTCGGCCCAGCATAGCCCGGATGTCACCTTGGAACAGATTCGCGTCGATGTAATGAAACATGTGATTCAGGCGGTGGTTCCACAGCGGTGGCTGGATGAAAAAACAAAGTATTATGTCAATCCAACCGGAAGGTTTGTAATCGGCGGTCCGGTCGGAGACAGCGGGCTGACCGGAAGAAAAATCATCGTTGACACCTACGGCGGATATGCCCGTCACGGCGGCGGCGCATTTTCAGGGAAAGACCCGACGAAGGTCGATCGCTCCGCGTCCTATGCCGCCCGCTACATCGCCAAAAACCTTGTCGCGGCGGGAATAGCCAGAAAATGCGAGGTGCAGCTCGCCTATGCGATCGGCGTTGCCAGGCCTGTCTCCGTCCGTGTCGACACGTTCGGAACTTCACCTTACACGGGAGAAGAACTTTCCGATGCGGTTGAAAAGACATTTGATTTAAGACCCGGCGCGATCATCCGGGATTTGGACCTTCGGCGCCCCATTTTCCGCTCTGTCTCCAATTACGGCCATATGGGCCGGGAGGACCTCGGCGTTTCCTGGGAAAAATGCGATCGTGTGGATGCACTGAAAGCCGTATTGAAAAAATAATCAAAATTCCGCCCCGGCACATAGAATGTGTTGGGGTGGTTTTTATGTTTGAAATTATTTTCAAAAGTGTTTTTGTGCTGTTTGCCATTCTTGGAATTGTGGAAGCATTCCGGATGTTTTTATTCTGGCTGCTGAAAACAAAAAATCCGGGTGGATTTTTTCTGATCGTTTCCATGACCGGGCATGACGAAGAAGCGGAATTGGTTTTAAGAAGTGCCTGCGAGCGGATTAAATGGTTTCCGGACAGTGCAGCGCAGCTTCTGGTCGTCGATTGTGGTATGGACGAAGAGACCAGACGAATCTGTGAAATCGCTTGCTACGAACTGCCGGAAATCCGGCTCTGCCGGCCGGATGAAGTACAAAAGATCCTTTGCCGTTAATATTTGCAAATACATATCGGATCGTTTATACTAGAGATATTACAACGCGAACAAGAGGGAACTGGATGGCGGAAACAGGACTTCTGGAAATGACCGGAACGGTGGAACAGATTATTTTTCGAAACGAAAAAAACGGATATGCCGTTATTGAAATCAATAACGGCGAAGAACTGGTTACGGCGGTGGGGAATTTGCCGTTTGTCGGTGCCGGCGAGGAATTGCATGTCGTTGGAAACTGGATCACCAGCCAGAATTATGGGGAGCAGTTCCATGTGGAGGCGTTTGAGCGTTCCAAACCGGCCAATGAAGCGGCCATGCTGAAATATCTCTCCTCCGGCGCCGTAAAGGGGGTCGGACCGTCTACGGCGAAAAAAATAGTGGAGCTTTTTGGCGGCACTGCGCTGGAGGTCATGGAAAACGAGCCGGAACGCCTTTGCTCCGTTCGGGGCATTACGAAGCCAAAGGCGGAAAAAATCTGCGAAGAGGTAAAAAGGCTCGGCGGAATCAGGCAGATGATGGTACAGCTTGGCGGATATGGGATTTCTCCCGAGGAGGCCGTGCGCGTCTGGAAATATTACGGCGCGCAGTCAGTAGACCGCGTCAGAGAAAATCCATACTGTCTCTGCGAGGACGGCGTGAGCATCGGATTCGACCGGGCCGACCGGATTGCCGCGTCGCTGGAACGCCCGCAGGACGACATCTGCCGCGTTCGCGCGGGAATCCTTCACGTGATCAAGCACAATATGGGAAACGGACATACCTGTTTGCCTGCGGACAAGCTGACCTCGGCCGCGGCCCGCCTGCTGGGAGTGGAACAGAGCCTGACCCGCGACGTCCTTGAGGATTTAAAAGCGGATACATCCGTTGTCGCCTGTACTTTTCGAGACAGGGAATTTGTTTTTCTTCCCGGTCTTTATCGCTCTGAGGTTTATTCCGCGGAACGGATCAAAATGCTGCTCCGCTTTCCGGCTCCGTCGGTTACGGGAGTTGACGACAGGCTTGCGGAGGTTGAAAGGGAATTCGGAATTCAGTACGCCGAAGGGCAGAAGCAGGCTGTGCGGGAGGCTTTGTCCAAAGGAATTTTGATTCTGACCGGCGGCCCGGGTACCGGAAAAACAACGACGCTGAACGCGATCATCCGCCTGCTGGAGCGCAGCGGTGAAAAGGTTTTGCTTGCGGCGCCGACCGGCAGGGCGGCGAAACGGATGTCGGAGCTGACAGGCAGGGAGGCAAAAACCATTCATCGGCTTTTACAGGTGGAGTGGGACGAAGAGGACAGGCCCGTATTTGCCCGGAATGAAAAAAATTTGCTTGAGTGCGATGCGCTCGTAATTGACGAATTATCCATGGTTGACACCGCCCTTTTTGAAGCTTTTTTAAGGGCGCTTCCGCTTGGACGCAGGCTGATCCTTGTTGGCGACAGCGACCAGCTTCCTTCCGTCGGGCCGGGGAATGTGATCGGAGATCTGATCGCTTCCGGGCTTCTGCCCGTTGTGCAGCTTCGGCAGGTTTTCCGGCAATCCATGCAGAGCCTGATTGTAAGAAACGCTCACCGGATTGTTTCCGGGGAAATGCCGGAACTTGACATCAGAAATGAAGACTTTTTCTTTTTAAAATGCACTGTTCCGGCAAATATCGGCGCAACCATTGTTGATTTATGCAACCGCCGGCTTCCGGAAAGCTACGGTTTTTCTTCCCTGACAGAGATACAGGTTCTTTCGCCGTCACGAAAAGGAGAGCTTGGAACAACGGAATTGAATAAAAAACTTCAACAGGCAATCAATCCACCGGACGGCCGAAAGACGGAAATCCGGGTAAACGGCTCGCTTTTCCGCGAGGGCGACAAAGTCATGCAGGTTCGCAACGATTACAATCTGCCGTGGAACCGCTTGGACGGTTCGGTAGGAGAGGGCGTATTTAACGGCGACCTTGGTATCATTCAGTCGATAGATCGCCGAGCTTCTGTGATCACGGTTCGCATGGACGATCGAATTGTCTCTTACGAGACCGAGACTGCGGCGGAACTGGAACTTGCCTATGCGATGACGGTACATAAAAGCCAGGGCAATGAATTTCCCGCGGTAGTCATGCCGATGTACCGGGGTGCGCCTCAGCTTGCTTACAGAAATCTGCTCTATACTGCGGTGACCCGGGCTAAGTCCCTGCTGATCCTTGTCGGCACTCCTGAAACGGTTCGTTCTATGGTTGAAAACAATCGCAAGACCAGACGGTACACGGGACTGGCCTATCTTTTAACCGGGGGCGGGGAGGATGAAGTTTAAAAAAATAATTTTATTCTGTCTGGAATTGATCTTTCCGCCGCATTGCATTTTCTGCGACAAGATCGTTGCGCCGGGAACAAAAATTTGTCAGGGCTGCGTCTGCGCAATCAAGCCTGTCAGCGCAGTGCGCTGCATGAATCTTCCCGACAGCGGACAGAATATTCCATGTGCCGTCCTCTACTCCTACGAGGATCAGGTTCGTGATTCGATCATAAGATTTAAGTTTTACGGAGAAAAAAGCAACGCGGAATTTTATGCGGATCAGCTTTCTGAATTGATCGGGAACCGAATGAACGCGTCTTCCTTTGATGTAGTAACGGCGGTACCGATTTCCCACGAAAGAAAAAAAGGCCGCGGATATAATCAGTCGGAGTTGATTGCAAGAAAAATCGCTGAAAAGCTGAATCTTCCCTATCGGGAATGCCTTGAGAAAATTCGCGATAATCCGGAGCAGCATCTGCTTCCGCGCACGGAGCGAATGAAAAATGTCAAGGGAATTTACCGAGCCGACAAAGATTTGGCCGCCGGGGAAAGCGTATTGTTGATAGACGATATTGTAACAACAGGCTTTACCCTTTGCGAATGTGCCAGGGTCCTTCTCGAAAACGGAGCCAAAGCCGTTTCGTGTGCCGCAATCGCGCAGGTTGAAAGGACGCCTTGTTGAAATTGAACGTATTTTATTTTATAATAAGCGGGTGAATTTAGTCCGCATTTGCTTCCGAATGTGTTTTTATAAGAAATGGATGTGATTTTGTGCTGGGAACCGACCTTGCGATAGACCTTGGTACGTCTACGACAAAAATCTATCTTGATGGTAAAGGAATTATTCTGAACGAGCCTTCCGCTGCGGCGGTTAATGTTGAAACGGGTGAGGTTGTCGCGACCGGAAAAGAAGCCTACACGATGATTGGGCGGACTTCCGATAAAATTAATGTCTGCCTGCCGCTGGAGGGGGGGGTGATTTCCAATTTTGACCTGGCCCAATACCTGATCGGGACATACTTAAAGAAGATTAATCAGAGCCGCGTTGTAATGCCGCGCGTCGTGGTCAGCGTCCCCTGTAAAATAACGGAAGTGGAAAAGCGAGCGGTTGTCGATGCAATCAGTTCTTCCGGCGTGAGAAAAATCTGTCTGATCGAAGAGCCAGTGGCCGCGGCGCTGGGGGCGGGAGTGGACATTTCAGAGCCTCACGGAACCCTTGTTGTTGACATCGGCGGCGGAACAACGGATATGGCGGTGCTTTCACTCAGCGGTATTGCGATATCCCGCTCTGTCAAAGTGGCCGGCAATGCTTTCAATGAAGCGATTATCAAATACATCAGGAGAAAATACAACCTGATTATCGGGCGGCGCATGGCTGAAAACGCCAAGCTGGCGATCGGGTGCGTTTATCCCAGAAAAGATGTTTCAACATTTCGGGTGAAGGGCCGCAACGCGATGACCGGACTGCCGCAGTGGGCGGACATTACGAGTGACGAAATTCTGGAGGCTTTGATCGACAGTGTCATGCAGGTGATCCGCGTCATTCAGGAAATGCTGGAAAAGACCCCTCCGGAATTGGTCGGGGATGTCTATTCCGACGGGATGATTTTAAC
Organism: Caproicibacter fermentans; assembly: GCF_009746625.1. Taxonomy (GTDB): domain Bacteria; phylum Bacillota; class Clostridia; order Oscillospirales; family Acutalibacteraceae; genus Caproicibacter; species Caproicibacter fermentans. Next base: position 58,042 of record NZ_VWXL01000108.1, on the reverse strand, counting down.
GGGCGGTTCCGCTCAGCTGTTTGGTTTCGACAGTCTGATTTCCAAAAAGACAAAAATGCCGGTGCATATTGCCGGCGATCCTCAGAATTGCGTGGCGGTGGGCGCCGGAAAGGCAATTCGCTTTATTGACGATATTGAAAATAAATCTTATGGAATTCTGAATCCGCTGAGCGCGGCTTACTAAGTTGAAGGGATAAAAAAACGCCGCTGCAATCATACAGCGGCGTTCAAAATTCATTTTATTTACTCATCATATAGTTTATAAACATCAACTCGTCTTCTGGGTTTTCTACACTTAATTCCGCCGATACAGTCGAGTTTTTCGTTTTTTCAAGCAAAGCACGCACGCCGTACAGTTGACATAGCTTGCTTTTCAGATTCAGTTTGTTTCCATCATCCGTTACCAGATAAACATTTCCTTTTGACTGGTCCAGCAATTCAATTAATTTAATCACGTCGATATCATATAATTTCATATTTTATACCTCCTGTCCTTATTACTTTATTTCATTATACGATGCCATTTAAAAAAAAACAATGCTTTTTCCGGTAATATCATTCTGGACCGCGGGACAAAGGGATATTCCGATGCATCCCAATAAAATTTACACATTGTTAATTAAATGTCGGTGCGGGGTAGAGTAAAATAAGATTGAACTTGTGGCGATCTCAATAGGAATAAGGATGATCTTTTTGTTTGGCTATGTGAAACCTCAGAAATCGGAACTTCTTGTACGGGAACTTGAAGCGTATAACGGAATTTACTGCTCGCTTTGCAAGATTCTCGGTAAAAAATACGGGATTGCTGCAAGGCTTGCATTGAATTATGACTGTACTTTTTACGCGCTCGTTCTGATTTCGGCTTCTTCAGAACCGATTCCCAAACTAGAAAAGGGAAGATGTGTGGTTAACCCGCTCAAGCAATGCGCATTCTGCGAAAAAGCGGGGCTGGAATTTGAACAGGCTTCCGCTCTTACGATGATATTATTGTATCATAAGCTGAAAGACGATATTTTTGATTCGAAAGGTTTCAAAAAGTATCTGCGCGTTTTTGTTCTGCCGATTGTCAGACATGCCTATCGCAAGGCGGCAGCCGATTATCCGGGACTAGGTGAAATTATATCGGAGGCGATGGACCGGCAGCGTGAGATTGAACATAGGGATTCGCCCGGACTGGATTCCTGTGCGGAACCGACGGCACGGATGATGGAGCGCATTATGGAGTTCTCTTCGGGGGAAGATCCGTCCACGCCAAAATCGCGCGTTTTGAATCGGTTTGGCTATTATATTGGCCGCTGGATTTATTTTATTGACGCGGCGGACGACCTGAGCGACGATCTAAAAGAAGGCGCGTTTAATCCACTTGCGATCCGGTTCCATCTGAACGGCGAAAGCGATCCCGAGGATATCCGAAAAGCGAGGGCTTATGCAAACGAGGTTTTAAACCAAACGCTTTCGCAGCTTGGCGCGGCTTATAATTTGATGGAAATGAATTCAATGGGTTCTATTGTCCGGAATGTCGTTTTTCTGGGCCTGCCGCAGATGCAGAAGGAACTGTTGTTTAAAAAGGAGAAAACGAATGTCTGATCCTTACAGAGTTCTTGGAGTATCGCCGAACGCAACGGATGACGAAATAAAAAGCGCTTACCGGGAACTTGCGAAGAAATATCATCCGGATAATTACGCGGACAGTCCGCTGGCCGATCTTGCCGGAGAAAAAATGAAAGAAGTCAACGAGGCGTACGACCAGATTATCAAAGAACGCAGGCAGCGGAAAAACGGCGGTCAAAGCGGGTATGCGGGGTATTCCGGAACCGAAGGCTATTCAGGCCGGAGCACGGGGTTTTATGATGTACGCAACCTGATTAATTCCGAAAGGATTGCGGATGCCGAACAGATTCTGGACGGCGTTCCGCTGGAAAACCGGAACGCCGAATGGTTCTTTTTGAAGGGCACTGTTCTTTACAGACGCGGATGGCTGGATGAAGCCTATAACGATTTTGCAAACGCCTGCCGGATGGATCCTTCCAATGCGGAGTACCGTGCCGCTTTTAACCAGGTAACGAATCAGCGAAACGGCATGTTCGGCGGATACAATCCCAATGTTCCGCAGTACGGAGGGGTTGGCGGCTGCGATCTGTGCACGTCGCTGTGCCTTGCAAACCTCTGCTGTAACTGCTTTGGCGGAAGCGTTTACCCTTGCTGCTGATCCGTTCGTTTTTTTGGAGGAAGATTGAGTTGAATCACAGCCTTCGATTGGCTTTTTGTTCTGTGGTAACTGCGCTCGGCACCGCGGTGATGTTTCTGACCGGCATGATTCCGGTTGGAACCTATGCGCTTCCTGCTTTTGCGGGGATTCTGATGATTTCCGTTGTGGCTGAAGCCGGAACCGGCTGGGCTTTCAGCGTCTATGCGGCGCAGTCCATTCTTTCCGTGCTTCTTGCCGCGGACAAGGAGGCCGTCTTATTTTTTGTCTTGTTTTTCGGGTATTATCCGATTCTCAAGTCTTTATTGGAAAATCATTTACGCAGGATAGAGCTCCAGACGGCCGTGAAATTGATTGTATTCAATGCTGCGGCCGTACTGGATTTTTGTCTGTCGGTTGCTTTTCTGAGCGTACCCAAAGAGAGTTTTTCGATTTTCGGCTATTATCTCCCCTGGCTGTTCCTTTTGGCCGGAAATGTTGTTTTTCTGATTTATGATTACGCCGTTTCGCTCCTGGTAATCACATACTTTAGCAGGATACATCCAATGATAAAAAAACTGTTCCGGTCAAAATAGGCTGCCTTGTCCTATCAGCGGAAGTTTTACTTGATTTTTAACGACTGCGGAATTAAAATAAGGATTGGACCGGAAATCAATATCCGGCCACTCTTTTTGATGAAAAAGGAGTCCCCGGCTCAAAATGCTCTGGGCGGGCCGTCGGGGACAAATGCAGAGAAAAGGCGGAGTTGGAATGGATAATTTACTTGCGGTAAGAATTCAGAACAAGGTTGACAGTTTTTCAAAAGGTCAAAAGCGTATCGCAGCATATATAGAAGAGCATTATGATAAAGTCGCGTTTATGACGGCCTCCAAGCTGGGAGCCACCGTTGGGGTCAGTGAATCGACGGTTGTGCGTTTTGCCACCCAGATCGGCTATGCGGGATATCCGCAGCTTCAGCAGGCGATACAGGAAATGATCCGCAATAAGCTGACCTCCTTTCAGCGTATGGAGGTTACGACGGAACGGATAGGAAATTCAGATGTTCTTGATTTTGTATTCAATCAGGATATTGACGTAATACGCCGTACGATGGAGGAAACAAATCACGACAGCTTTTACAAAGCCGTAGATTCCATTGTGGCGTCCAGAAAGATCTATATCCTGGCGGCGCGAAGTGCGCTGGCGCTTGGGACTTTTCTTTCTTATTACCTGAACCTGTTGTTCGAAAATGTTCTGTTGGTTCAGGCCACGAGCGAAGGCGAAATTTTTGAGCAGATGATCAGGGTTGATGAAAGTGACACGGTCATTGGGATCAGCTTTCCGCGTTATTCCAGAAAAATCGCGAAAGCGATGAATTTTGCGCATGACAGGGGTGCCAAAGTGATAGGGATTACAGACAGTTCCCTTTCGCCGGTTGCTCAGGCATCCGACTGCGTGCTGCTTGCCAGAAGCGAAATTGCTTCCATTGTGGATTCGCTTTGCGCACCGCTCAGCCTGATCAATGCGCTGATTGTCGCGACTTCCCTGAAAAAGTCTGAAGAGTCTAAAAAAATCTTTCAGAATCTCGAAGATATCTGGGACGCTTACGGCGTTTATGAAAAGGTGGATGACAGCTCGAATTGAAGTTTGATGTTTTAGTAATCGGCGCGGGAGCCGCCGGGATGATGGCGGCCGGGACAGCAGCCCAGAGGGGCCTAAGGGTCTGCCTGCTGGAAAAAAATCAGAAACCGGGCAGGAAGATCGGAATTACCGGCAAGGGAAGATGTAATCTCACGAATCACTGCAGCGTGCCGGAGTTCATCGCTTCAGTACCGACAAACGGCCGCTTTTTATACGGCGCGGCTTCTCGGTTTTCTCCGTACGATACCATGAGCTTTTTTGAAAATTTGGGCGTGCCGCTCAAAACTGAGCGCGGGAACCGGGTTTTTCCCCAGTCCGACAAAGCTGCCGATGTCGTCGGGGCACTGGAGCGGTTTGTCAAAGCATCGGGCGCTCAAATGATAAACAGAGAAGCAAAACAGCTTTTGATTTCAGACGGCCGTATTCAGGGAGTAAGCCTGAAGGACGGCAGCCAAATTTCTGCGCAGAGTGTGGTAGTTTGCTGTGGCGGAAAATCATATCCCGCAACCGGTTCAACAGGGGACGGGTATCTTTTTGCAAGGCAAGCGGGACATACCGTGACGCGGCTTCGGCCTTCACTGGTTCCGCTTGTTGTTCAGGGCACGGATTGCAAAGAAATGATGGGGCTGTCTCTAAAAAATATTTCAATCAGCGTTAAAGATCTGAAATCCGGCAAAATCATCTATGAAGATTTCGGCGAACTGCTGTTTACCCATTTCGGGCTTTCCGGCCCTGTCATCCTCAGTGCCAGCGCTCATCTTCGCGATATGTCGCCGGGCCGTTACCGTATTGCGATCGATTTAAAGCCCGCTCTCAGTCCGGAGAAGCTGGATGCCCGCCTGGTTCGGGAGTTCAGAGAAAATCAGAACCGGGATTTTGAAAATTCACTTTCCTCTTTATTGCCAAGAGCGATGATCCCCGTGGCGGTTCGCAGGTCCGGGATAGAACCTCACATTAAATGTAATTTGATTACCAGGGAAATACGCCATGATTTTGCTTCTCTGCTGAAATCCTTTTCATTTTCGATCGAAGCTTTTCGTCCGATTGAAGAGGCTGTGGTCACATCGGGAGGGGTTTCTGTTCGGGAGGTTGACCCGAAGACGATGCAGTCCAAGCTGATAAAGGGCTTGTATTTTGCAGGCGAAGTTTTGGATGTGGACGCCTATACCGGCGGATACAATCTGCAGATTGCGTTTTCCACCGGCCGGCTGGCCGGAAATTCCGTACCAGTTAGGGGGATCATAGATGATTGCTGTTGCGATTGACGGACCGGCCGGGGCGGGGAAGAGTACGGTAGCCAGGCGGGCGGCTAAAATTCTTGGATTTGTTTACGTTGATACGGGAGCTTTGTACCGTGCGATTGGTCTGTACATGATTAATCACGGGATAGCGCCGGTTAATCGGGAAGCCGTTTGCGCCGCGCTTTCAAACGTGTCTGTTTCCCTTGATTTTCAGGATGGGGAGCAGAAAGTGTTTCTTTGCGGCAGCGACGTAACGCCGGAAATCCGTGCTGAAGAGGTTTCCAACGCCGCTTCTGCGGTTTCAGCAATCCCGGAGGTGCGGCAATTTTTGTTTTCCATGCAAAGAACCCTTGCCGCCGAGCGGAACGTCGTAATGGACGGCCGCGATATCGGCACGGTGGTCCTTCCGAATGCTCAGGTCAAAATATTTCTTACCGCTTCACCGGAAGAACGGGCGCAAAGAAGATACAGAGAATTGCTGCAAAAAGGTAAAAAGGCGGAATACTCCGAGGTTTTAAAGGATATGATTCAGCGCGACTATCATGATTCACACCGCGAGGTTGCTCCGCTGGTTCCCGCGAAAGATTCTGTGCAGATTGACACATCCGGGAATACATTGGAGCAGTCTATAAATCGGGTCGTCAATGTGATACGCTCGGGATTGAAAATCTGAATGGAAATTGGTGAAAGAATGAAACGGACTCCTCTTTATTCTTTTTTAAGAACATTTATGCCTTGGTTTTTTCGCAGTTTGATGCCGATTCTGGTTCGAAACGCGGAAAATTTGCCGAAAGACGGAAAGGCGATTCTTTGCTGCAACCATATGAGCATGACGGACCCACTTCGGCTTGCCTACAGTCAAAAACGCCAGATCTATTTTATGGCAAAGGAAGAATTGTTTCATATTAGATTCCTTGCACCAATCATCAAATCCCTGGGAGCTTTTCCCGTTTCAAGGGGAAAGGGAGATAAAACAGCAATTTATACAGCCAAGGATATTCTGGACACCGGCCGGATTCTGGGGATTTTTATCGAGGGAACCCGTACGAGGGACGGAAATTTTCTGCACCCGAAATCCGGTGCGGTCATGCTGGCGCACAACTGCCATGCTCCGATTGTTCCGTGCTGCATTACGCCTAAAAAAGGCAGAATGCCAAGGCTGTTTCATCCATGCTATGTCTCATTTGGGGCCCCTATTTCAGAGGAAGAGCTTGGAATCAAAAACGGTACTCCGTCGGAATTCCGGAATGCAAGCAAGCTTGTTATGGCCAGAATTGCGGAACTGAGGGAGGCGGATCTCGGGAATTCCCGAGGATGAAAATAAGTCGGTTTTCCGGGGTGACATCATGAAAATTAAAGTGGCAGAATCCGCCGGGTTTTGTTTCGGCGTGGACCGTGCGGTACAAACGGTGTGCAGACTGCTCGATGAGGGGAAGCAGGTTTGCACTCTGGGCCCGATTATCCATAATCCACAGACACTGAGCCGATTTGAGCAGCGCGGAGTAAAAATCGTGAATTCGCCTGCGGAAGTCCCGGAAGGCGCAACTCTGGTAGTTCGTTCCCATGGAGTTTCCGAGGACACTCTGGATGAAATTGCAGAACGTGGAATAGAGTGCTGCAACGCCACTTGCCTCTTCGTGCAAAAAATTCAAAATATTGTGGCTCATGCGTCGAAGGATGGGAAAACTGTTCTTGTTGCCGGAGATGCGGAACACCCGGAGATCAAAGGGATCATAGGCCATTGCAGCGGCCGCTGCCTGGTTTTTAAAAATGCCGACGAGCTGAGAGGAATCATTGACCGGGAAACAGTCAGGCCCGAAGAGCCCGTTTGTGTAGTATCGCAGACAACTTTCAGTGTAAATGAATGGGAAAATTGTTTGGAAATCATCAAAAGGGTATATACAAATGCCGCAGTTTTTGATACAATATGTAATGCAACTGCGATACGCCAGTCTGAAGCGGCTGAATTGTCGCGGCAGTGCGACGCAATGATTATCATCGGCGGAAAGCAGAGTTCCAATACCGCCAAACTTTTTGAATTGTGCAAAAAGAACTGCGCCGCCTATCTTGTCGAATCTGCGGACGAGCTTCCGCTGTCGGCCCTGAGTCGGGCTGGATGCATTGGCATTACTGCGGGCGCGTCGACGCCGGCAAGCATTATAAAGGAGGTACTTGATACCATGTCAGAAATCAACCAGGGTGCCGGTCCCAAAGAAAATACTACCGAGGGAAGCTTTGAGGAAATGCTTGAAGAGTCTCTCAAAAGTTTAAATACAGATGAGAAGGTTCACGGTGTCGTTGTCGGAGTAACGCCAAGCGAAGTTCTGGTAGACGTAGGCAGAAAACAGGCTGGATATATTCCCGCTTCCGAACTTTCGGCTGATCCGAATGTAAAACCTGAAGATTTGGTGAAAATCGGAGACGAGCTGGATCTTCTCATTATGCGTACAAACGATCAGGAAGGAACGATCATGCTTTCCAAAAAGCGCCTGGACGCCACAAAGGGTTGGGAGAAAATCGATGCGGCGGAAGAGGACCAGTCCGTTTTGGACGGCGTCGTCACTGAGATTATCAAGGGCGGTTTAATTGCCGTTACAAACGGAGTGCGCGTTTTCATTCCCGCGTCTCAGGCAACGGCGTCCCGCACGGATCCGATTGAGGCTCTTCTGAAAAAAGAAGTTAAATTCCGCATTATCGAAGTAAACCGTAGCCGTAAGCGCGCCGTTGGGTCCATTCGTTCTGTTCTGAAAGATGAACGCAAGGCTCAGGCCGATAAATTCTGGGAAACCGCTGAAGTGGGAAAAGTATATACCGGTGTTGTCAAATCCCTGACTTCTTATGGCGCCTTTGTCGATCTGGGCGGCATCGACGGAATGATTCACATTTCCGAACTTTCCTGGTCAAGAATTAAACATCCTTCCGAAGTAGTAAATGTTGGCGACAAGGTAACGGTTTATATTAAGGGTTTGGACCAGGAGAAGGGTAAAATCTCTCTCGGCTATAAAAGGCCGGAGGATAATCCGTGGGAAATCCTGAAAAAAGAATATCCGGTCGGAAGTGTTGCTGAGGTAAAAGTAGTCGGTATGACGACATTCGGCGCATTTGCTCAGGTGATTCCCGGAATCGACGGGTTGATTCATATCTCTCAGATCGCCGATCACCGGATCGAAAAGCCGCAGGATGTTCTGAAGATCAATGATATGGTAAAGGTTAAGATTACGGATATTGATTTTGACAAGCATCGCGTCAGTCTTTCCATCCGCGCTTTATTGGAGCCGGAAGAGGAGCCTGAAAAGCCCGCGGAACCCGCCGGAGATGAAACGGCTGAATAATAAATGATTCAACAATAAAAACGGGCACAAAGATTCGCAAGTTTCTTTGTGCCCGTTTTATTCACATAATAATTCCTCCTTGTATATTATGCAGTAATATACTTTGGGAGGTGCGTCCCATGAGGCGGAGAAGACGGAGCCCGATGCCCGCCAGAGGAAGACTCATTCTTTTTCTGTTTGTATTTTTTGCGTTCATACTGATTTTCAACAGCCAGATCAGGCCGGTCATAGAGTCTATTACGGCTAACGAAGCGAAAATCAAGTCCGTGAACACGATAAACAATGCGGTAATGGAAGAGCTGAATCGGGACAACATATCTTATGACGACTTAATTACGGTTCAGCGCGGCAGCGACGGTCAGGTTTTGGCCATTACGACCAATATGATGAAAATGAATGAGCTCAAGGCAAAAATTATTGAAAATATTCAGGATAAGCTAAACAATGATACATATTCTACCGTATGGGTCCCGCTGGGTACTTTAATCGGCGGAGACTTTTTTCACGGAAAAGGTCCCAAAATCGCGCTGAAGGCGTCTCTTTCCGGTAACGTAACAGCCGAATTCAACAGCGAACTGACTTCGGCGGGAATCAATCAGACAAAGCATCAGATTTATCTTGACATTAATACGAGCATCTATTCCTTCTTGCCCGGATTTGATGCGACAACAGATGTCAAAACAAATATTCTGGTTGCGGAAACGGTCGTCGTCGGCTCTGTGCCGCAGGTGGTTGCAAATTGGGACTGAAATTCGCAGGAGGCGGAAAGCTTTGGAATTAGAAGAAGCGAGACAATTATGGCATCGGCTTTCGGAGCAGATCAGTTACCATAACCAAAAATATTATGTCGAGGATTCACCTGAAATCGACGATTTCGAATACGATGAACTTTACAGACGATTGGAACAGATCGAGGGACAGTTTCCGGAACTTGTCACACCGGAATCTCCAACCCAGAAGGTAGGGGGAGAAGCTCTGAATAAATTCTCCCCCGTGATTCATGCGATTCCTATGGAAAGCCTTCACGATTCCTTTTCCGGTCAAGAGATGAAAGATTTTGACCGCCGGGTACGCGCGGCGGTGGGAAATCCAACCTTTATTGTGGAACCGAAATTCGATGGACTTTCTGTTTCCGCTGAGTACCGGGACGGCGTCTTTGTCAGGGGTTCCACCCGGGGAGACGGCGCGGTGGGCGAAGATATTACCGAAAATCTCCGGACGATTCGAAGTCTTCCTAAAAAGCTAACGCAGCCGATTCCGTTTTTGGAAGTGCGGGGCGAGGTCTACATGTCTCATCGCAGTTTCTTTAAACTTGCGGCGCTTCAGGAGCTTGAAGGAGAAAAACCGTTTAAAAATCCGCGTAATGCCGCGGCCGGTTCACTAAGACAGAAAAATGCCAGGATTACTGCCGCCCGCGAACTCGATATTTTTGTATTCAATGTGCAGCAGGTCACGGGGACCGAATTGCACAGCCATAAAGAATCGCTGGACTTCTTAAAAAAATTAGGATTCGCGGTTCCTCCCTTTTACCGCACCTGCAATACCATCGAGGAAGTCCTTGAAGAGGTAGGACGGATTGGAGAATTACGCGGAACTCTTGATTATTCCATTGACGGCGCGGTTGTAAAGGTTGATTCCTTTTCACAAAGACAAATGCTTGGCAGCACTGCTAAATTTCCCAGATGGGCGGAAGCGTTTAAATATCCTCCGGAAGAAAAACAGACAAAACTTTTAAGAATAGAGGTAAATGTCGGCCGAACCGGCGCCCTGACGCCGATCGGGATCTTTGAGCCCGTTGAACTTGCGGGTACAACAGTCAGCCGTGCGACCCTCCATAATCAGGACTTCATTGAAGAAAAAGGAATTCGGGTCGGCGACATGGTTGTGATGAGAAAGGCGGGGGAGATCATTCCGGAAGTGGTCGGCGTGGTCTGCCATACGGAAGATTCTCAGCCCTTTACGATGCCGGAGGTTTGCCCGTCCTGCGGTGCGCCGGTGGTTCGGGAAGAGGGGGAGGCCGCCGTTCGCTGTACGAATCCGGAATGCCCCGCCCAACTGCTCAGGCATCTGATTCACTTTTGCAGCCGTGACGCAATGGATATTGACGGGATGGGACCGGCTGTCATCGAGCAGCTTGTTGAAAAGCATCTTCTGTCGTCCCCGGCCGATCTGTATTTTTTAAAGAAGGAACAAATCCTTGAATTGGACCGCAAGGGCGAAAAATCTGCCGATAATCTGATTGCCGCAATTGACCGTTCTAAAGCGAACGATCTTTACCGCTTGATTTTTGCTCTGGGAATTCCTCACGTCGGACAAAAAGCGGCAAAACTTCTGTCCGCCCGCTTCCGGACCATCGACGGAATTTTTCAGGCGGAAGAGGACGCTCTTGCCTCGGTGGAAGGCATAGGCGGCATTATCGCTCAGAGCGTGCTTCAATTTTTCGCTTTGTCCAATACGGCGCATCTGATTGGCCGCTTAAAAGACGCCGGAGTTAATATGTCTTGTTTGACCGCTGTTTCGGACAGCCGCTTTCAGGGGAAGACTTTTGTGTTGACCGGAACGCTGCCGAACCTGTCCAGAGCACAGGCAACGGAGCTGATCGAAAAGCACGGGGGAAAGGTCAGCGGCAGTGTATCTAAGAAAACGGATTATGTTGTGGCCGGCGAAGACTCTGGCAGCAAACTGACAAAAGCCAACCAGCTTGGTGTAGCCGTAATTTCGGAGCACGAGCTCGAAGAAATGCTTGGCGAAAACTCCTGACTTCGAAAATAACGGAACGTCTAATTTGAAACGGGGGATTTGTCATGAAAGATACAATTTCGAATCAAAATATAACTGCGGATTTTAATACATTCGGTGGGGAACTGATTTCACTTCGCTGTTCGGACTTGGAATATTTGTGGCAGGGAGACAAAACTTACTGGGGCGGGCAAGCGCCGGTTCTTTTTCCGATTGTGGGCTGTCTTCGAAATAAACAGGCTGTAACGGCCTCCCGTCGGATCTGCCGGATGGAGCGGCATGGCGTTGCGCGCAAAAGGGAGTTTGTGCTGAAGGACAAAAGCGAGGATTCTATTACGTTTGCTTTGCGCTCCGATTTGGAAACAAAAGAACGGTTTCCTTACGATTTTGAATTGGAGATTCAGTATTTTCTGCTTGGTAAAAGCCTGACGACCCGGTACACCGTTTGCAATCCGGGCAATTCCGATTTGCCGTTTCAGATCGGCGGACATCCGGGCTTTCGCTGTCCGCTGACCGCCGGGGAGCTTTTCGAGGATTATATCGTGGAATTCGAATATCCGGAGACTGCGGACTGCCCGTCCCCCGATTCACAAACCGGGCTTGTCGATTTATGCCGGCGCCGAGCGATCTTAAAAAATGAATCGGTTCTGAAGTTAAATCATCATTTGTTTGAAAACGACGCGCTGATTTTCGATTCCCTGCGCTCTGACGCGGTAAAGCTGTTTTGCCCGAAGACCGGCCGCGGGATTCAAATGGAATTTCACGATTTCAAATATTTTCTGATTTGGTCCAGTTCGAACGGCGGTCCTTTTGTAGCGCTGGAACCGTGGAGCGGGCTGCCTACCTGCGCGGATGAGGGAGACTCGTTTGAAAAGAAAAGAGGAATGACTCTTCTTCCGCCGGGACAAAGTAAGTCGTTTCACTACACAATAGAAATAATTGGCTCCTAAAATAAATCTCCGGTTCCCAGCAAGGGCCGGAGATTTTTTCGGCCTTTGCCGGCGTTTGGCCCGGAGGCCTATTTTTTTGTTCTAACCTTCCCTTTTTGCCCATATCTATTGGATGAAGGGAGAGGACAAGGTAATGATCGAAGAAAGGGACGAGCGGTTTGACACAGCTTCCAAATGTATCTGTGAAAGAATTAGTACGGCTCTTTTCAATTTGCCAGCCGATGTAAAGAAGCACACACAGGAAATTCGGCTGCGCGTGAACCGTCCGGTTTGCATCTGCTGCGCGGAGGGCACCTATTTTCTTGGCCCCGGCGGGCGCCTTGCGTGCCGTGTGATTCCGGGCTTGTTAGTCGCGGAGCGCAGGGATTTGGAAGAGAGCTTTCGAAATCTGTGCAGCTATTCCATCTACAGCCATGAAAACGAGATTAAAAACGGTTATATCACTCTGAGCGGGGGACATAGGGCGGGCATCTGCGGGACGGCGGTTTTACAGTCTGCGGTCATCGGTTCCGTGCGCGAAATCTCTTCCATCAACTTAAGAATTTCACGCGAAATCCGGGGCGCCGCCGATTTACTGCTGGATCAGCTTGGGAATCGCTTACAGGAAGGACTTTTGCTTGCGGGAGCTCCCTCCAGCGGAAAAACAACAATCCTCCGCGACCTTGCAAGGCAGTTGTCTGGCGGTTCCCGCGGAAACCTGAAGAAGGTTGCCGTCGTTGACGAACGCGGAGAAATAGCCGGGACCTATATGGGGGTTCCGCAGAATGATCTGGGGTGCTGCTGCGATGTGCTGGACGGTTATCCCAAAGCCGATGGAATTTTGCTTGCCGTGCGAACCTTATCGCCGGAAATTATCATCTGCGATGAAATCGGATCTGAAAGTGAAGTAACTGCGGTGGAACAGGGGCTAAATACCGGCGCCACAATGATTGCAAGCATTCATGCCGGGTCCGTTCAGGAACTGATGCGGCGTGTGCAGACGCAAAAGCTGCTGCGCACGGGGGCGTTTGCTTCTGTCGCTCTTTTGGATGCGAAGCACGGGCCAGGAAAAATTGCAGGAATTTATAAAGCGGGTGATTTGCTTGCTGAAGCTGTTGGGGGCGCTTCTACTGATTATGGCGGGAACTCTCTGGGGCTTTATGGAATCGCGTAAGCTTTCTGTAAGGGTAGAAAGCCTGGAATCGTTTCTGCGGTTCCTTTCCGCAGCAAAAACGGAGGTCCGTTATTCCGCCGTTCCTGTCGTTCAGGTCTTAAAAAGGCATGGAACGGATTTTCGTTTTATGCGGGAGTGTGCGAAACAATCTGACGGCGGGAAGGGGTTTGCCGCGGCATGGAAATCCGCCGTGGTTTGCTTTGCAAAATACGACGGATTTACCGCGCGGGACCGGGAAATGCTGCTCTCTTTCGGAGAGGATTTCGGAGCCAGCGATACGGATGGCCAGATTTCGCACCTGGAACTGTTTTCCGGGTTGTTCGGTGCGAATCTGAAATCGGCTCGGGAAGACCGGAACAGGAAATCAAAATTATATCTGATGCTCGGCATATTCGCCGGCTTATCCTCGGCGCTGCTGCTGTGCTGAAAACGGAGGAAGAAAAATGGATGTGGATTTGATTTTTAAAATCGCTGCAATCGGAATCATTGTTGCGGTTTTAAATCAGCTGCTGGAGCGTTCCGGCCGTCAGGAGCAGGCCATGATGACCACTCTGGCGGGATTGATCGTTGTTTTAATGATGATCATCCAGCAGATCAGCACATTGTTTAAGACGATTAAATCCATATTCAGCTTGTAACATGAATATCGTTGGAATTGCGGGAGTAGCCGTTTGCGCGGCGGTAATTGCCGCCATGCTGCGCCGGTATCATCAGGAGTACGCCGTTTTACTGAGCATTGCGGCGGGAGTTGTGATTCTGCTCGAAATTTTTGCAAGCGTCGCTCCCGCCATGCATCAGATTCAAACATTGTTTTCCGCAACGGGATTGACTACGGACTATATCCTGATCTTGCTCAAAACGCTCGGAATCAGCTTTCTGGCGCAGTTTGCGGCAGACTCCTGCCGGGATGCGGGGGAAAACGCGCTGGCCTCTAAAATGGAACTTGCCGGAAAAATTTCTATCGTGATTCTGTCTCTGCCTCTGTTTGAAAAAATAGCGGAGACAGCGGTGAATCTGATCGGTGGGTGAAGAATGAAAAAAGCAGTCTGCCTGATCATTGCGGTTGCCGCCGCGATTGTATTTTCACATCCGGTGTTCGCGGCGGCGACGGAATCCGGGCTGCCTCAGCTGACGGAGGAGTTTTATGAGGACCAGCTGAAGCAGAGCGGAGCGGATGAGTTACCGGACAGCTTGTCTCCGGAAACAAAAAAATTATTGGGCGATCTTGGGGTGGAAGGAACGGACTGGAATACCATCACCTCTATTTCACCTCAGAATTACTTTCAGAAAATCTTAAGCGTATTTACAGGACAGGCTAAAAATCCATTAAAAATTCTATGCGGCGTACTTGCGGTGATTCTGCTCTGCGCGCTTTTGAACGGGATGAAGCTGTCCTTCGGCGAAAAGCCGATGGGCGGGGTAATCGGAATGGTCGGGACGCTCTGCATCTGCACGATCGTGGTTACTCCGATTGTATCCTGTATCCACGACGCCGCGGATGTGCTGAACGCCGCCTCCGGGTTTCTGCTGGCCTGCATTCCGGTCCTTACCGGAATCATGATCGCGGCGGGGCAGCCGGTTTCCGCCGGGTCGTACCATATCCTGATGCTTGCCGCCGGAAATGCGATTTCCATTCTGTCAACGACCTTTTTTATTCCGATGCTGAATATATTTTTGGCACTGTCGATTGTATCGGCGGTTTCTCCCGGCATTAATCTGAGCGGGCTGTGCGCTGCACTCAATAAGATGGTCAAATGGATCATGGGGCTGTGCATGACGCTGTTCACCAGCCTGATCACCATGCATTCCATTGTTGCGTCGTCGCTGGACAACACGGGCTCGAAAGCCGCTAAGTTTGTCGTCAGCAGTTTTGTCCCGGTGGTCGGCAATGCGCTTGGCGAGGCCCTGCAGACCGTAACAGGCTGTGTCAAATTACTGAAATCCGGTGTCAGCGCATTTGGGCTTCTTGCCGGGATCTTTATCTTTCTGCCGATTATCGCGGAATGTATGATCTGGATCCTCACGCTGAATCTGTGCGCGGGCATCGGACAGATTTTTGACCTGAATGAGATCTCCTCGCTGCTGAAAGCCTCATCGGACGTAGTGTCAACAATGTTGGCGGTCCTGCTTTGCAGCATGATGATCCTGATTATCTCAACAGTCATCATGCTTGTTGTCGGGGGCGTGAAATGAACGGGGTCAGGGAATGGGCGACGGTAATTTGCCTTGCCGCTCTGTCCGCCGCCATGCTTCAGAGCCTTGTCCCGAACGGTTCCATGGAACGAATGGCGAAGTTTGTCATCGGCGCTTTTATCATTTGTGCTCTTGCTGCTCCAATCTCCAAGGCTGTTCCGCAGATTCGGGCCGGTCTGGCAACGGAAAGTCATCCGGCAAAAGAAAATGAACGGCTGAAGTCCACGGTGGACCGGCAGTATGAGGACGCCGCGCAGCAGAGTATTACCGGATTGGTCCACTCGGAATTAAAGAGAATGGGGATAAACTGTAAAAATGTTCAGGTGATTATGGATACGGATGAAAACGGCAGCATATCAATTAATAAAGTAATTGTAACCGTTGACGGGGAAGCAGCATCCGGACGCGCCGGTGTTTCGTCCGCGCTGGAAAAGACGCTGGGAATCAAAACGGAGGTCGTTTCCAATGAAGGGTGACGAAAAAGAGGGAAAAGCCCGGGGAACCGGTCTGTTGGACCTTTTGGCAGAGAATGAAAATTACCGTAAAATTATTCTTGGCGCCGGTCTGGTTGGAATCGCGCTCATTTTTCTTTCCGGATTTCTGACAAACAGCGGGAAGACGCAGCAAACAGCGGTCTCGCCATCAAAAACTTATACGGCGGAGGAATACGAGACACATCTTGAAACTGAACTGACGGAGCTGATTACAAAAATTCAGGGGGTCGGCAGCGCGAACGTCATGGTGACCCTGGAACAGACAAAGCAGTCGGTTTACGCAAAAGAAGAAAAGGCCAGCGGCCAGACGACGAAGGACCAGTCGGACGGCACGACCAGAAATGAAACGGATCAAAGCAACGAGACCAATTACATTCTGGTGAAAGGCGCCGACGGTTCCGAACAGGCGCTTGCGGTAACCGAGATCCAGCCGGTTGTCAAGGGCGTCGTTGTGGTCTGCGACGGCGGCGGAAACCCGGTGGTACAGCAGAGCGTCATCGACGCCGTCACGACGGCTCTCGATATCTCTTCCGTACGGGTATGCGTCATAAAAGCAAAATAAAGAAAACAGGGGGAATTCGATTATGACAATGGGCAAACGGCAGCTCGTTCTTGCGTCTTTGGTTGTTGCGCTGGGGGCGGCCGTCTATCTGAACTGGGCGCTGTCGGGGAATACGCAGCTTTCCGCGACGAATGCCGTCACGTCCGGACGGGAGCTGGGTGAAACTCTGCTGGTCAACGCGTCCGGAAACGAAAGCGGCGCAAGTTCCGGCGAAAATTCTTCGGCGGTCGATACCAGCGCGAGCGTCGCGGGAGACGACTATTTCGCATCCGCGAGACTTACGCGGGAAAAAGCCCGGGACGAATCCGTTGAAATGCTGCAAAAGGTTGTAAGCGGCGCCGGAGAAACAGACGCGGCAAAGCAAACGGCTGTGTCGCAGGCGAACACGATTGCCCAGAACATCGTGAAGGAAACTGAGATCGAAAATCTGATTAAGGCGAAAGGTTTTGACGACTGCGTCGTATTCCTGCAGAATGAAGAATGCAGCGTCGTCGTAAAGACCAAGACCAATACGCAGAACGACGCGATCGTGGTCCGGGATATTGTTGCCGATCAGGCCGGTATTTCCTATGATAAAATCAAGATTGTTGAATGCGAATAGTTGTGTTCGCAGGCAAATGTGGTATAATAATTCCCGTGGATGATCGGTAAACGGGTTGAACCCTCCACAGTGTGGAGGGTTTTTCTTCGAAACTATAAACTCACGGGGGAAATCAATGAAAAGACGCGAAGCGCGCGAGCAGGCTTTTGCTCTGATTTTTGCAAGGAGCATCAACCATGAAAACATAGACGACGTCGTAACCGCCGCAAACGAGGCCGGTGACTTTCCTATCGACGATTTTGCGGAAACGGTCGCGGCGAACGTGCAGACAAACGAATCGACGCTGGATGAAACAATCGAAAGTTTTACCCGCGGGTGGAAAGTCAGCCGCCTTTCAAAGGTGTCCCTCTCCATTCTGCGCCTAGCAGTATATGAGATGTTATATGAAAAAGATATTCCAATCAGTGTATCCATCAACGAGGCGGTCGAGCTCGCCAAGAAATATGGAACCGCCGAAGACGCACCGTTTGTAAACGGAGTCCTGGGTTCGCTGGCAAAGACACAGGAAGCGGAACATGCCTAGCGTATTGGGAATCGACACCAGTAACTATACGACCTCCGCGGCTCTCTGGAATGACGGAGTAGTCAGCCAGAATAAAATGCCGCTGCCGGTGAAGAAAGGAGAACTGGGCCTCCGCCAGAGCGACGCTGTTTTTCATCATGTGGTCCAACTGCCGCAGGTGCTCTCCGCGCTTTCTCTTGCTGATTCGGAAATCGAGGCGGTTGGAGCGTCCGACCGGCCGAGAAGCATGGAGAGTTCCTATATGCCCTGCTTCCTTGCCGGCCTTGGGTCTGCGAAAGCAATTTCCCAGGTCTGCCGGTTGCCGCTACATTTGTTTTCCCATCAGCAGGGGCATATTGCCGCGGCACTGTATTCTGCGGGTAAAGTCGATCTTCTTAAGACGCGGTTTCTTGCGTTTCACGTTTCCGGAGGAACGACGGAAGCCGTGCTGGCAACGCCGGAAAAAAAACAGGTTTTTCAGACTGAAATCGTAGCCAGGTCGCTGGACCTGAAAGGCGGACAGGCAGTTGACCGGGTCGGCGCCATGCTTGGACTCCCTTTTCCTGCAGGAAAGGAACTGGAGGCGCTCGCCGGCAGAGTAAAACGCCCTTCAGCCGTTCGGGCAACTTTAAAGGGGGCGGACTGTTCGCTCTCCGGGATTGAAAACCGCTGCAGGGCCATGCTTGACAGGGGCACGCCGAAAGAAGAGATTGCCGCGTTCTGCCTCGCTTCCATTCTGGCGGCATTGGACGGAATGGCGGAAGTCCTTTTAAAGCAGTACGGGGAACTTCCTCTTGTATTTGCGGGCGGCGTCATGAGCGACGGCATTCTTCGAATCGCACTGGAAAAAAAGTACGGAGCATTTTTTGCTGAGCCCGAATATTCCTGTGACAATGCCGCCGGGATCGCCGTGCTTGCCGCGTGGAAAGAAGGTTATTTGCAGTGAACCGGATTACGCCGATGGTTTTGAGCGTTACGCAGCTGAATACGTACATTCGTTCCGTTTTTGAACAGGATCCGCATCTGACGCAGGTTTTTGTCTCGGGAGAAATTTCAAATTTCAAAAATTATTATCGCTCAGGCCATTTATATCTGTCGTTAAAGGATGAAAAGAGCGTCATAAAAGCGGTGATGTTTGCGCGTTATACGGAGCGCCTGCGGTTTGTGCCGGAGGACGGCATGAAAGTAATTGCCCGGGGCCGTGTAAGCGTTTATGAGGCGACCGGTCAATATCAGCTTTACATTGAAGATCTGCAGCCCGACGGAGTCGGCGCTTTGAGCATTGCGTTTGAACAGTTAAAAAGAAAACTGGAGGCCGAGGGTTTATTCGGAAAGAAAAAGCAGATCCCGAAATATCCGGAAAGAATCGGAGTCATCACTTCGCCCTCCGGCGCTGCGGTACATGATATTCTTACGGTGCTGGGCCGAAGATACCCGGCGGCTGAAATTGTTTTTTGTCCTGTGGCGGTTCAGGGGACGGAGGCCGCGCCCCAGATCGCCGATGCGGTTGAACGGTTCAATCGCTTGAACTGCGCCGATGTGTTGATCGTCGGGCGGGGCGGAGGTTCACTGGAAGATTTGTGGCCGTTTAATGAGGAATCGGTCGCCCGTGCGGTTGCGGCCTCCCATATTCCGGTGATTTCCGCGGTCGGGCACGAAACGGATTTCACGATTTGTGATTTTGCCGCCGACCTGCGGGCACCGACGCCTTCCGCGGCGGCGGAATTGGCGGTCCCCGACAGAATGGAGCTGGCAGCGGAGCTTCGCGGTATGAGACAGCGTCTTAATCAGGCGATTGAGTCCGTCCTCTCCGACGCGGGCCGGCGGATCGACCAGCTTTCCGACAGCGGTGTTTTTCGCAACCCGGCAGAGCGGCTGGAACAGAGAAAGCAGGTAATCACACAGTTTTCTTCCGCGTTGAACGGTCATATGTCCCGGAAAATACAGAGCTGCCATACTATTTTGTCATCTGAAAGCGGGCGATTGAACGCACTCAGTCCTCTTGCCGTGCTGTCGCGTGGATACGCGGTGGCCTGTGATGAGAACGGGAGCCCGATCGGCAGTGCTTCCAAAGTAAGGAAGGGCGAATTTCTTTCCATGAAAATGAACGACGGCAATATTGACTGTGTGGTGGAAAATGTCCGCATGAGAAAAAAGAAACGATCGGAGGCTGGAGTGCTGTGAAACAGAAGCTGAGTTTTGAAGAAGCCGCAGCAAGGTTGGAAGAAATCGTCGGGACGATGGAATCGGGGGAAACCTCTCTGGAAGAATCCCTGAAACTCTTTGAAGAAGGTTCCGCCCTGTCCTCGCTCTGTTACCGGAAGCTGACCGAGGCCGAGCAAAAGGTGCGGGAGATCACGGAGATGGATCAAAAGGAAGGAAAAACGGATGAGCAGGATTGAACCGCGGAATTACGCCGAAGCGATTCAGGCGGGACTTGAGAAGTATGTTCCGGAGGAAAAGCTGTTGCAGGGCGGGCTGTTTCAGGCAATGCGATACAGCCTTCTGTTGGGCGGCAAACGGATCCGGCCGATTCTGCTTCTGGAATTCTGCGGCGCTTGCGGGGGCGACCAGGAATCCGCGATTCCGTTTGCCTGTGCTCTCGAAATGATCCATACCTATTCGCTGATCCACGACGACCTTCCCTGTATGGACGACGACTCCATGCGCCGGGGGAAACCGTCAAATCATGTTGTGTTTGGAGAGGCCCGGGCTTTGCTGGCGGGGGACGCGCTTTTGACAATGGCCTTTGAAACCATGCTCTCGCAAGACAGCATTGCTTCAGTCGGCCCGCAGCGTGCTGCGCGGGCGGCCGGTATTCTGGCAAGGGCCTCCGGCGCCTACGGAATGGCGGGCGGGCAGATGATCGACCTGCAAAGCGAGGACCAGAAAATACCGGCCGATACTCTGATTTACATGGATGAGTGCAAAACGGGCACACTCATCGTGGCGGCCGCAAAAATGGGCTGCGTTCTTGCTGATGCAGAGGAGGAAAAACTGCATGCGGCTGAAAAATACGCCAAGTCGATCGGTCTTGCATTTCAGATTCAGGACGATATCCTCGACGTGGAAGGCGAGCAGGACTCGCTTGGCAAACCGATTGGAAGCGATCTGGAAAATGGGAAAAGCACTTATGTATCCATCCTCGGCATGGAGAAGGCCCGCGCCCTTGTACAGAGTCTGACCGATGAGGCGACGGCAGCGCTTTCCTGCTTCGGCGCACGGGGAGATTATTTGCGCGAACTGGCCATTGCACTTTCCTCCAGGAAAAATTGATGCAGGTTTCATTGACAAATTTGACGGAATATGATACCATAGATAGGCCGCTTATTCCGGGCTTTAAGAGGGAAACCCGCCCGTAAATAGCGAGACTAAGAAAAGGCAGGAACTACATTTCATGTTTGCAGTGATTGAGACCGGCGGCAAGCAGTACAAAGTCCAGAAGGACGATGTCATTTTTGTGGAAAAGCTTGCGCTGGAAAAAGATTCCACGGTTCAGTTCCCGGTACTTGCCATTGTCGGCGAGGATGGCGCAAAGGTTGGAGCACCGTATCTTGACGGAGCCACCGTAACGGGCAAAGTACTGAAAGAAGGCAAAGGGAAGAAGATTACGGTCTTTACCTATAAGGCAAAAAAGAATGAAAAGCGCAAAATGGGTCACAGGCAGCCGTACACTCAGGTTCAGATTGCGGAAATCAACGCCTGAAACCTATGATTTGTGTTGAGTTTTTTACGTTTCGCGACGGGAAGAACGCCGGTTTTTGTATCAGCGGCCATTCCGGAGCCGACGAAGCGGGTTACGATATTGTATGTGCGGCGGTATCTTCCGCGGCTTATCTTACGGCAAACACGATTACGGATGTCGTAGGAGTGAACGCTTCGCTGTGCGTAAAGGACGGTTACTTGGACTGTAAAATTGCTTCGGAGGATGCCGAAGCCTGTAAAGTTCCACTAAGGGGGCTGCGGCTTCATTTGACGGCACTCCGTCAGCAGTATCCTCAAAATATTCAGATCATTGATACGGAGGTGTAAAGCATGCTGCAGATTAACATTCAGCTTTTTGCTCATAAAAAAGGAATGGGTTCCACCAAGAACGGCCGTGATTCCGAGTCTAAACGCCTCGGCGTGAAGCGCAGTGACGGTCAGTTTGTTCTGGCCGGCAATATTCTGGTAAAACAGCGCGGTACCCATATTCATCCGGGCAACAATGTCGGCATTGGTTCCGATGATTCTCTGTTTGCCCTGATTGACGGCAAGGTGAAATTCGAGCGTTACGACCGCGACCGTAAAAAGGTCAGCGTTTATGCCGAGGAGCAGTAATTCCGCCTTACGGTACAGAAAAAGATCCCGGGTGGTAAACCCGGGATTTTTTTGCTATTATGGAGCAAAATATGGTATACTGCTACTGGAAAGTTATGGTTGATCCGGCAGAAGCGGGAGTAAAGGAGCTTCACTTATGTTTATAGACCACGCAAAAATCAATATAAAAGCGGGAGATGGAGGCGACGGGGCCGTCGCGTTCCACAGAGAAAAATATGTCGCGTCGGGCGGTCCGGACGGCGGCGACGGCGGCCGTGGCGGAGACATTGTTTTTCAGGTGGACGATAATCAATCAACGCTGTCCGATTTTCGTTACCGCAGAAAGTTTGCGGCGGAAAACGGACAGAACGGGTCAGGAAAGCGCTGCAGCGGGCGGGGCGGCAAAGATCTGGTCATCCGCGTTCCGCGGGGCACGCTTGTGAAAGACGCCCAAACAGGGCGGCTGATTGCCGACCTTTCGGCGGATGAGCCTCAGATTATTGCAAAGGGCGGCCGGGGCGGCTGGGGAAATTCCCACTTTGCGACGGCAACCAGGCAAACTCCCCGATTTTCAAAGCCCGGCGTACCGGGTGAAGCGTTCGAAGTTCAGCTGGAGCTGAAACTGCTTGCGGATGTCGGACTTGTCGGATTTCCGAACGTTGGGAAATCAACTTTGGTTTCCGTTGTCAGCGAGGCGAAGCCTCAAATTGCAGATTACCATTTTACCACTCTTACGCCGGTTCTTGGCGTTGTTCGCATGGGGCCGGAGCGCTCGTTTGTCATCGCCGACATCCCGGGGCTGATTGAAGGGGCGAACGAGGGAGCCGGATTGGGACATCAGTTTCTGCGGCATGTGGAACGGTGCAGGCTGCTGATCCATATTGTCGACGTCTCCGGAAGCGAAGGACGCGACCCGAAAGAGGATTTTCGGGTCATCAATTCCGAACTGAAAAAGTTCAATCCGGAACTTGCGAAACGGCCGATGCTGGTTGCCGGCAATAAATGCGACCTGACGGATGATACCAAGATACAGGATTTTAAAGCGTTTGTCGAGAATCAGGGATTTGAATTTTTCCCGATGATGGCGGCAATCCGCTATCAGGTGGATCCGCTTATGAAGCGGATCGATGAGCTACTGCAGAAGCTTCCGCCGGTGCTGCGTTATGATCCGGAGCCTGAGCCGCAGCGTCCGGTTGAAGAGATCGGCCGGCACGAAGTGAAGGTTGAAAACAACAATGGCGTTTATGTTGTGGAAGGCGAATGGTTGATTCCGGTCCTGCGCTCTGTCAACTTTGACGACGTGGATTCTCTTCGTTATTTCGAAAGAGTGCTGCTTCATACCGGTGTGGATGATGCGCTGCGGAAAGAGGGAGTTCATGAGGGTGACACGGTCAGTATTTACGGGGTTGAATTTGATTATATGGAGTAGGAGTGCGCCGGTTGGAACGATTTTACAATGTTGCGTGTGACCCAAAACGTATGGGGGCTTTGTCCCTGGCATTTATCGGCGACGCGGTATTTGAAGTGTTTGTTCGTGAAAGACTGGTCTGTCAGGCAGAGCGCCCGGTTTCAAAATTACACCGGGCTGCCGTTGAACAGGTCTGCGCACATGCACAGGCCGCATTTGTACAAAAGCTTCTGCCTGTTCTGACCCAGGAAGAGCAGGATATTTTGCGGAGAGGCAGAAATGCCCACAGCAATCATGTCCCCAAAAATTCGGACCCCGCTGAATATCATGCCGCTACCGCCTTCGAGTCCCTTTTCGGATATCTATATCTGAGCGGGAGGCTGGACCGTCTGCGCGAACTGTTTGAAACTGTTTGCGGGGAGGATTAAAAGTTTATGCTGCTGCACCTGAAAAACGGAGCGAAAGAGCTGCTGCTGGATTTTCTTTACTACGCCGCTGCGAGTATTCTATGCGCTGTCAGCGTCAGAATGTTTACCGCCCCGAATCATATTGCGCCCGGCGGTGTGACCGGACTCAGCACGGTGATCAACTATCTGTCCGGTCTGCCGATCGGAATGATGAGTCTGCTTCTCAACATTCCGATTTTTATCTGGGCCGTTCTGCAAATCGGCTACAAGCTGGTTGGAAAGACCATGATTGCTACCGTTTTTGTTGCCAGCGCGATCGATATCCTTTCCGTTTTGATACCGCCCTATAGCGGCAATCCGATGCTTGCTGCAATTTTTGGGGGCCTGTTGGATGGCACAGGCCTATCCCTTGTCTTTATGCGCGGCGCTACGACCGGCGGAACTGATTTGATTGCGCGCCTGCTGAACCGCAGAGTACGGTTTGTTTCGATGGGAAAGCTGATGCTTTGCGTTGACTTTGTCATTGTTGTGATCTCAGCGATCGCCTATCGCAGCATTGAAAGTGCGCTGTATGCTTTGATTGCGATCTTTGTTTCATCCAGAATGATCGACACAATCTTATACGGCACGGATGTTGGGACCGGCAAAGTGATTTTTATCATTTCGGAAAAGAGCGAGCGGATCGCGCAGGAAATTCTGACCGACGTGGAGCGCGGCGTGACGTATCTGGATTCCAAAGGCGCTTATACCGGCAGAAAGGGTGAAGTCCTTCTTTGCGCCGCACGACGTTATGAGGTCGTAAAAATCAAGGATATTGTTCGGACCATTGACAGAAACGCTTTTTTGATCGTTGGAGACGCAGGCGAAATTACGGGCGAGGGTTTCCGGGAAGTAAGACCCGAAGACAAAACGCTTCGCGAACTGATTGAAAGATTAAAATCCGAAAAAAAATAACCGGGCGAATTCAGCAGAATCGTCCGGTACAAGTGTCTTTCAGCCTTTGCTGTTTTGATTGTTCCTGTTGCAAGCCTGGGTGTTTTCTTGGCTTTCCGTACTTTCGCAGGATTTGTTGTTTTTGTTCTGTTTCATATTACTGTCATATTTTGTATTTCGGGAGCATTGTTGATTGTCCTGCCTTGAAGATTGTTTTTCCAAGACTCTTCACCTCCTTTTCAGAGTCTATTATGATTCTTTTTCCTGCAAATATACCATTCTTTTCAAGTAGTGAATTTGAGCGGATCTTTGCCAAAGGAGAATCCTGCTTTGGAGATTGGAATGGAAGAATTGTGTGAATGGTGGAGATTAAAATACGAATCATTGAATTTACGGTACCATCCGGATATCAGGGTGTAAAACTGAAAAGCTTTCTTCAAGGCTATTGTGCGATATCGACTCGACTGCTGGCAAAATTGAAAAGAACGCCCATGGGGATTGCCGTAAACGGAAGACACGCGATTGTAACCGAATGCTTAGGAGAAGGAGACCACATCAGCCTTTGCCTGCCTCAGGATCATAAAATACCCCAAACTGCGGATATTCCGATCTTGGTTGTCTATGAGGACCTGGACTTGATTGTGGTTGACAAACCGGCTGGGATGCCGATGTATCCGTCGCCGGGGCATGACCGCGACAGCCTTTCAAACGCGGTTGCGCATTATTTTTCAGGCCGAGGGGAACAGCACTCGTTTCGGCCGGTCTACCGGCTTGACCGGGATACGACAGGCCTTGTTTTATTGGCAAAGCATTCCTATGCGGCTTCTGTGCTTGCCGGAAATGTAAAAAAGACATATCTGGCCATTTGCGAAGGCGTTTTGACCGGAAGCGGGGAAATTGAGAAACCGATAGGGATTAAAGAAGGCCACAAGCTGCAGCGGGCTGTGCGTTCGGACGGAGAATATGCACTGACCCGATGGCGCAGCCTTTTTTCCGGGCACGGCCACAGCCTGCTGGCTCTAAAATTAAAAACGGGAAGGACCCATCAAATTCGAGTTCATTTATCCAGCGCCGGCCATCCGCTTGCGGGGGATGATTTCTATGGCGGGAATCTTTCAAAAGTAAGCAGACAGGCCCTCGACTGTACTGAAATCAGGTTCCATCATCCGGTTAACCGGCGAACAATGAGATTTGTTCATAGTTTACCAGATGACATGGAAAAGCTTCTGAAATTTATGCGAAATTCCGCATATACCGATTCTTCTGAATAATTTTTCAATATATTTCGTAAAATGACTTGAATTATGAATAATTATGCGGTATAATCCTTTCAGACAATGATTTTCGAATTTAATAAAGGGGTTGTTCGTTATGAAAAAAGCTAAGAGGTTTGCGGCACTTGTCCTTGCGATTGCTATGTCTGCTTCTTTAGCAGCTTGCTCGCAAAGCAGCAGTTCTTCCAGTGAGGCTGCATCAGGTGCTTCTGCGGGAACGCCTTCTTCCGCGAAGGCGGCGTCTTCGGCATCTTCTTCCGGAGCTATAAAGACGATTACAGACGGTACGCTGACCATGTCCACTAATGCGGAATTTGAACCGTTTGAGTATAGAGACAACGACAAGATTGTCGGCATTGACGTGGAAATCGCGAATAAAATTGCTGATAAACTGGGCCTTGAGTTGAAGATCAATGATGTTGAATTTGCATCTTTGATCATGGAATTGCAAACGAATAAATGTGATTTTGTGGCAGCTGGCATGACGGCAACGGATGATCGTAGAAAGAATGTCGATTTTTCTGATCCGTATTTTGACGCGTCACAGGCAATCATTGTCCCAAAGGGCAGTAATATTAAATCCCGTACGGACTTAAATGGTAAAAATGTGGGAGTTCAACAGGGAACGACCGGTGATACTTTTTGCACAAATGAAGACGGAACAAGTGACATTAAGGTAGCTTCCGTGAAGCGCTATAACAAAGGGTCGGATGCCATTTCCGATTTGATCAACGGAAGAATCGACGCGGTTGTCATTGATAATTTCCCGGCGACAAAATTTGTTCAGAAAAACTCTGATAAACTTGTTAAGTTGGACGATTCATTAACCAGCGAACAGTACGCAATCGCAGTTCAAAAAGGAAATACTGCGCTGCTGGATCAAATTGATGAGGTCCTGAAAGAGATGAAATCAAGTGGAGAGTTGGATCAGATTATTGAAAAATATCAATCTTCACTGACTGGGGAATAATTTGAAGAAATAAAATATGCAGGGTGCAGAGTGTTTCTGCGCCCTGCATACTGCTGTTTTCAGCGGGAGGATGCTAATGAACCTACTGTTTTCTTTTTTTTCAATAACTTTAGCGGCGGATACGGGTAGCAAATTTACACGGTTCTTTGTAAACCTATACCTGCGACTGTCCGATCAGCTTTATCAGTGTTTAATCTATAAGAACCGATATCATTACATTATAGATGGCTTGAAAAACACCTTGATTATCACGCTGTTTGCAGTGCTGCTTGGGGTGCTGCTTGGTACACTGGTAGCATTAGTCAAAGTAGGCCATGGAAATAATCCTAAAAAACTACGGATTGCGAATAACATCTGCAGTTTGTACTTAACATTAATCCGTGGAACACCAGTGGTTGTTCAACTGATGATCATGTATTATATTATCCTGAATCAAGCAAAGGTCAGTGACATTACCGCAGCTATTTTAGCGTTTGGAATTAATTCGGGGGCTTATGTGGCGGAGGTCATCCGCAGCGGAATTCAGTCGGTTGATAAAGGACAGATTGAAGCAGGGCGATCGCTCGGCTTAAGCCAGAGAACAACAATGATCAAAATAGTTTTTCCGCAGGCCTTGAAAAATGTCCTTCCCGCAATCGGCAATGAATTTATCGCTCTGCTGAAAGAAACCTCCGTGGCCGGTTATATTGGGATTCAGGATTTGACAAAGGGCGGCTATATTATTCTTAGCATTACTTACCAGCCGTATACGCCGCTGTTAACAACCGCAGCGGTATACTTAGTAATTGTGATAGGACTTACCACTGCTCTTACTCACTTTGAAAGGAGGCTGCACAGAAGTGATAACCGTTAAAAATCTTTCCAAAAGCTTCCATACGCTTGACGGTGACATTGAGGTTCTCAAAGGGATTAATCAGGAGATAGAAAAAGGGGAAAAGGTTGTTGTAGTCGGACCGTCCGGTTCCGGAAAAAGCACGTTTCTGCGCTGCCTGAATCTTCTTGAACAGCCGACGAAAGGCGAAATTTGGTTTGAGGGCCAGCAGATTAATACCCCCAAGTGTGACATTGACCGTCACCGCCGCAAAATGGGAATGGTTTTTCAGCACTTTAATCTGTTTCCTCACCTGACGGTAAGACAGAACATTACCCTCGCTCCCGTCACCTTGAAGCTGAAAGCCCCTAAGGACGCCGAAACGCAGGCGGAACGGCTCTTAGAACGTGTTGGGTTGGCAGACAAGGCTGACGCATACCCGGGGCAGCTGTCCGGCGGTCAGAAGCAGCGTATCGCAATCGTTCGGGCGCTAGCCATGGAGCCGGATGTCATGCTGTTTGATGAACCTACCAGCGCGCTTGACCCGGAAATGGTTGGAGAGGTTCTTCAGGTGATGAAGGAACTGGCCGATGAAGGCATGACCATGGTCGTCGTAACCCACGAAATGGGATTTGCGAGAGAAGTGGCGACCCGGGTTTTGTTTATGTCGGATGGCCAGATTCTGGAGGAAGCCAGGCCCGACGAGTTTTTTACGCGGCCGAAAAATCCGCGGTTGAAAGACTTTTTATCAAAGGTCCTTTAAAATTCTTTGGTCCTGTGCTAAAATGAGGAATGCGGCAGACTGCTGCATTCCTTTCTATTTGCAAAGGAATAAATTTTTCTAGTTGGGACGATGATTGAATTGCCCGCCGCCATTACACATTACTACCATGCGCTACGGGTTCAGAAAAACAATACCCCGAAATCCATGGACGCTTTTCTTTGGGGTGCACAGGGGCCTGATTTTCTTTATTACCACAGGCTTTTTCAGCCGTTTCGGGAAAATCTGCGCACCATGGGCAGCCGGCTGCACCATGACGCGCCGTCCCGGCTGTTATCCGTAATGCGCGATTATCAGCAAACAAGAGGAGATGAAAGGTCGGAGTCTTATCTTTCCGGATTTTTGTGTCATTACAGTCTGGACAGGACCGCCCATCCGTTTGTTTACTGGAATGTCAGAACTTTGCGCAAGAAGTATCCCGGCAGGGGGGACGGATTTCTTCACAATCACGTGGAATCAGTATTGGACGGCATTATCCTGCGCTCCATAACCGGAACTCTTGCGAACGACTTCGATTTAAGAATCACAGTGCCTGAAAATAAGGAAGCACAGGAATCGGTCATGCGGCTGTACTCTTATGTTCTTGAACGGCTCTATGGGGTTCATAACCAGGAAAACGAGCTGCTTCATGCGATGGCGGACTGCAGAAAGATCTGCGGATTTCTCAACGATAAATGGATGATAAAAAAACCGGTTGCGGAAGCGCTGGAAAAGCTGACGAAAAAATATCTTGTTTCCAGCGTGATTCGCGGAATCAGCGAACAGGATGAATTTGATTACGCGAATATCCTGCATTCCGAATGGAAAAGTCCGGAAAAAGATTCGACCGTAAGAAAAGAAAGCTTTTTTGATCTGTTTGATTTGTCCGTTCAGGAAAGTCGGTATTTTTTGCATGAGTTTGAAACAGCCGACCTGACCGAGCTGACACATGATATTCCATTTTGTTAAGGAGGCTTATGATGGAACGCATTGCGAGCTTTTGCGTTGACCACAACAAACTTTTACCCGGTATTTACACCTCACGCGTTGACGGAGATATTGTCACCTACGATATTAGGATGAGAAGACCGAATATTCCGCCGTTTCTTCCAAATCCGGTTCTTCATACCATAGAGCATTTGTTTGCCACATTTGCAAGGAACTCGGAGTTGAAAGATCGTGTGATCTATTTTGGGCCGATGGGATGCAGAACCGGCTTTTATCTTTTGCTTCGGAATACGAAACCGTCCGAAGCGATTCGCCTGATTGTCGATACTTTTCAAAAAATTTCGGAATATGAAGGGCCTATTCCGGGTGCTGCGGCTTCGGAATGCGGCAATTACCTGGAGCATGACCTGTCCGGTACGGTACAGGAAGTGAAAGCCTTTCTGCCGGTTATTGAAAACTGGACGGTTGAAAAATTGAATTACAATTTCTAAGAACAGGAATTCCTTTTAAAGGGTTGCAAACTTGTAACTTTTGTTATATGATAAAGAGCGAGAGTTACAAAGTTGTAATTATTTAAACCTTGAAAGGATTTGTTTGCATGCGGGTTCAAAAGCTGGCCAAGCTGCCGGACCCTGGCTGGGGGGCGGCCCGGCTGAAGTTACAGGATACAGGTACCTGCTTTTGCCGCTTCTTATATATTGTTGGAATACAATCGATCCGGATTCTAAAGCATCAGCGGCGTAAGTTATCAATATTCTTTCGACCGTTTACGAATGTCTGTAAGCGCTTGTACTTTCTTCTGCTAGGCAGAAGATTTCTTTGGTTGAAAACGGAGCTACATTCGATTCGAGAAGGCTTTTCGATCGCGAAAAAGCGATTATCGGATGCCCGGCGTGAGGGCGCGCTGGCTGTTTTAAAAGAATGTTTTCACATTACCGGTATCAGCTTCCGGCTTCACAAAAAATTTGTTTTTTCCATCCTCAATATTGCCGTACCGACCGTGTCTGTTTTAGCTCTGTTTTTCACCGTTCAATACTGGAATCATTTAAGTTATGGACTGGTCCTTGAGAACAACGGGAAACAAATCGCCGTGATACAGAACGAAAACACTTATGAACAAGCCACGGAAATGGTGAACCAGCGAATGGTCCATGATACTGTGGACAGTGAATCGCAACTGAGCTTTAAACCGAATTTTAAGCTTTCCGTAGGGAACAGTGCTTTCGCAACCGCTTCTTTTGTTTGTAACAAGTTGATCGAGCAGTCCAACGGCATTATTGAAGAAGCCAGCGGATTATATGTTGACGGCGAACTGATCGGCGCTGTGAAAAGCAGTGCGGACTTAAGATATTTGATTCAGAATCTGCTGGATGCCGCAAAGGGCAATGATCAAAACGCAACGGCTCAGTTTACACAGAACGTTGAAATTGAAAACGGACTGTACCCAACGATTTCAATCATTTCAACGGATGATATGAAAAAAATCCTGAACAGTACCTCGAAAGCGGGGGTGACTTACACCGTCAAGGATGGGGATACCGTTACATCCATTGCCAAAGCAAATAACATGACGATTTCCGGTCTCAACAAAATCAACGACAATCAACTTGGCGATTCCATCCATCCGGGCGATCTGATTAATCTTGAAATTGCCGAACCAAAGCTGAAGGTTGAGCTCGTTAAGACCGAAACTTATCGGGTCTCGATTCCATTTAAAACGATTACCCAAAATGATGATACCAAATATACGGACTACACGAAAGTCCTGACACAGGGCGCAGATGGATTACAGCAGCGTGTCGATAAGGTATACACCGTAAACGGAGTAGAAACAAAGCGGGAATCCATTAGCAGTACCATACTGTCTCAGCCTGTTGATAAAGTTGTTTTGACGGGTACCAAAAAGAGACCGAAAACGGGAAGCGGTGTCAGCAGCGGAAGTCTGATGTGGCCTGTGCCGTCTTTGCATACGATTACAACTTATTTTACCTGGCGCTGGGGGAGCTTTCATACCGGGATTGACATATCCGGCTCAAGCGCATATGGAAAGACGATTGTCGCCGCGGACGGCGGCGTTGTAACGGCGGCAGGATGGGACGGAGGTTACGGAAACCGGGTTGTCATCCGCCACAACGGCACCATAAGCACTTTGTACGGACATTGCAGCAAAATCCTTGTTACGGTGGGACAAAAGGTCTCAAAAGGCCAGGCAATCGCAAAAGTGGGCAGCACAGGGAATTCCACCGGGCCACATTGTCACTTTGAGGTTATAAAAAATGGAACAAAGGTAAATCCTATGTTATATGTCCACAATTAGATAGGGATTCGCCGTTTCTTCAAACGGCGAATCATTTTTGTGTTGATATTGACTTTTAAAGTTTCCTGTATTATTATCAATAAGGTGTAATATGGCTGAATTCCCTTTTGATTGGATGTAGGCTTATACCATTTTTTATGTTTAAATTTACGTGGTTTTATTCAAATATTTACAAGTGCGGTAAAATGACGAATACTCTAAATATTTGATAAAAACTTGTTATAATAGTATTGTCAATTAAGAGATTGGAGCGACCGCATTGGATAAATTCGTTATTAAAGGTGAATGTCGTCTTTCCGGAGAGGTCAATATCAGCGGCGCGAAGAACGCAGCTGTTGCAATCATACCGGCGGCGATTCTTTCAGACGGTGTTTGCCGAATTGAAAATGTCCCGGATATTACGGACGTATCATCCATTACAGGCATTTTATATGATATGGGCGCTAAAATCCGCACAATCAATAAATCGACATTTGAAATTGATTCCAGGTCCATTCATACACATATCGTGTCTGACGAACTTGCACGGCATATCCGCGGTTCCTATTATTTGATGGGGGCTTTGCTGGGGCGTTTTCATCATGCGGTGGTTACAATGCCGGGCGGCTGTGATTTTGGAGTCCGTCCGATCGATCAGCACCTGAAGGGCTTTTTAGCCCTTGGCGCGAAATACAAGCTGGAAAACGGAATGGTGGACGTATCTGCCGACCAGCTTACCGGATGCAGCATTTATCTTGATGTTGTCTCTGTTGGCGCAACGGTAAATATTATGCTGGCCGCCGTCAGGGCGAAGGGTACGACGGTCATTGAAAATGCTGCCAAAGAGCCGCATATTGTCGATCTGGCCAACTTTTTAAATTCCATGGGGGCCGATGTCAGGGGAGCCGGTACGGATGTCATTAAAATCTACGGCGTTGAGCATTTAAACGGTACCACCTATTCGATTATTCCGGACCAGATTGAAGCGGGGACTTACATGGTGGCCGCGGCGGCAACCCGCGGTGATATACTGGTAAAAAATGTAATTCCGAAACATCTTGAATCAATCTCCGCCAAGTTGGAAGAAATGGGCGTTGAAATCGAAGAATTTGACGATTCTATTCGTGTGGCCCGAAACGGATTACTGAATAAGTGCAATATCAAAACGATGCCGCATCCCGGTTTTCCTACGGATATGCACCCTCAGATCGCAGTGCTTCTCTCTATTGCAAACGGGACGAGCATGATTAACGAGAGCGTGTGGGATAACCGTTTCCGCTATGTTGAGGAGCTGAAACGGATGGGAGCCCAGATATCTGTTGACGGAAAAATTGCCGTCATAGAAGGGATAGACCACCTGAATGCCGCCCCGGTACGAGCTACGGATCTTCGCGCGGGAGCGGCGATGATCATAGCGGCTCTCTGCGCGCACGGAGTAACGCAGATTGAAGATATCCGCCATATTGAACGCGGCTATGAGGATTTGGAAAACAAGTTGCGTTTGCTTGGTGCGGATATTCGTCGGATTCATATTCCCGACAGCGAATCGGCTAAAGTCGTTTAACGATTTTTAGGGAGAAGGGACGGACAAAGGTCGTCCCTTTTTTTTAGGATATGGCAAGAAAAGACAATGGAGGAAATAAATTGGCACGTTTTTGTACCCTTTTCAGTGGAAGCAGCGGGAACAGTTATTACATAGGGTCCGAAGAATCAGGAATTCTGATCGATGCGGGCAGAACCGCAAAACAACTGGATGCAATGCTTGAACACTGCGGAATCAAGTGCGAGGCAGTTAAGGCAATCTTTGTAACGCATGAGCACTCCGATCACATCAAAGGACTCCGGGTTTTTGCCTCGCGCCATCGACTGCCTGTTTTTGCTTCTGCGGGAACCTTATCCGAACTGGAGCTTCTTGACTGTCTCAGCGAAAAATATGAAGCGCAAATGATCGACGGGAACGGCGTGGAATATGCGGGTATGTACATAAAGCCGTTTCATACGTCTCACGACTGTGCGGAGGGCATAGGGTATAGAATTGATACTCGTGACGGCAGAACGGTCGCGGTGTCGACTGACCTTGGCTTTTTGTCGGATGAGGTTCGCCACGAGCTTACAGGCGCTGACATGGTGGTTTTAGAGTCTAACCACGATGTTGGAATGCTGCAAAACGGACCGTACCCATACCCGCTTAAAAGAAGGATCTTATCAAAAACAGGGCACCTGTCCAATACGGATTGCGCTGAAGAATTAAATGGGCTGGCGGCAAGTGGAACAACCCGGTTTGTGTTGGCGCATCTCAGCTCAGAAAACAATACGCCGGAGCTGGCTTATCAAACCTCTCTGTGCGCACTTACCATGTCAGGATTAAAGCAGGGGGTTGACTTTGAGCTTTCTATCGCGCCGAAAGAAAACGCGGAAGGGAAAATAATTATTTTTTAATGTTAAGATGCAATTTGATTAGTATTGGAAGATTAAAGGAAGACTACTGGAGAAAAGCCTGCGAGGAGTATGAAAAACGGCTATGCTCCTTTTGCCGGTTTACGATCACGGAGCTCCCGGAAAGCCGTTTGCCGGATAATCCCGGAAAATCACAGATACTAGCGGCTTTGGAGACGGAAGCCGACCGGGTTTTGAAGCTGACGGGAGATTCCTTCGTCGCGGCTTTGTGCATCGAAGGGGAATCCGTTTCCTCAGAGCGGATGGCGGATTTGATTCGCACTTTAAGCTTGCACGGTACCAGCGAAATCAGTTTTATCATTGGCAGCTCGTTTGGCCTTTCGGACCGAGTCAAAAAACATGCTTCTATTCGCCTTTCTATGTCTGCAATGACCTTTCCGCACCAGCTTGCCAGAGTAATGCTCTGCGAGCAGATTTACCGTGCGTTTCAAATCATCAATCACGGTAAATATCATAAATAAAGGAATCCCAGGTTACAGATTTTCTGCAACCGGGGATTCCTTTATCATGCTGTTAATCGTGAAACCTTTTTGTTAGCGCGTTCAGGGTTTCCTGAAAATCTGCCGCAGTAACCAGAAGCGATATGTCAACTTCAGAAGTGGTAATCAAACGAATATCCGCATGAACAGTAGAAGCAACATCGAAAACCTCTGCTGCAACACCCGGAGAATCGATCATTCCGGCATCGTAAACTGATATTTTGCAGTTGCCGCTGCTGGCAACCGCGCTGACTTGACGTTGGTTGCGAAGCTCTGATGTAAAGCTTAATATCTTGTCAAGATTGTTATCCGAAATTGTAAAGGAAACAGAGGTATAAGCTCCCTGCGTAGGGGCCAGAGAAATCATGTCTACATCAACGCCAAGTTTCGCAATTCTTTGGAAGATGTTTGCAATGAATTTTAGTTCCGACGGGCATTTCTGAAGAGTGATCAGAGTAATGTCGGAGACGGTGGTGATTTTAGGTGACAAATTCATTTTCAGTCCTCCTCTTGAATGAGATCAGCCATACTGTAAAGTCCTTTTTCTTTACGCGCAAGGAATACGGCCGCATTGATCGCACCGTGCGCGAAAATTTCTTTGGACTGCGCGGAGTGAGAGATCGTAAGAACCTCATGCGGACCCGCAAATAGTACCCGGTGCTCCCCAACAATGGTACCGCCCCGAATGGAATGAATTCCGATTTCCCGAACGGAACGTTTTTTTCGCTGTGAATGGCGGTCATACAGATAGTGCATTTGTTTACCGGAGGCCTCGGCAATGGAATCTGCTATCATCAGCGCGGTTCCGCTGGGAGCGTCGATTTTTTGATTATGATGTGCTTCGACGATTTCCACATCAAAGCCGCTGCTGCCAAGGACACGCTCCGCTTTTTTGGCAAGCTCGATTAATAAGTTGATTCCCATGGACATATTGCGGGAATAAAATATCGGGATTTCCCCGGAGGCTTCTTGCAGAGCTTTGACCTGACTTTTATCGTACCCTGTTGTGCAGAGCACAAGAGGCAGTTTTGTCTTTTTGCCAAATTCCAAAAGCGGATTTAAAAGTGCCGGATTCGAAAAATCGACCAGAACGTCGGCGCTGCAGCTGATTTGTTCCGGCGAAGGATAAACCGGAAACGAATGATCGGACCCGGTGTGCAGGTCGATCCCTGCGACAATTTCAATATCATTGCGCTCAGCCGTGCAATGATCAATCACTTTTCCCATTGTGCCGCTGCATCCGCTTAGGATCATTTTTAACATTTTATTTGATTCGTCCTTTTCAATGATTTGCTGTGTTTCTATTCGACTAACTGATATTTTTTCAGTACCTCGAGCAGTTTATGGCTTAGATCATCACTTAAATTAGTCAGGGGAAGACGGCATTCTCCGCAGTCAAATCCCATATCGTTCATTGCGGCCTTGACCGGAATAGGGTTCACATCCCAGAAAAGTGCGTCCATCAGTTCCAGATATTTTAAAAACGATTGACGTGAAGCTTCTGTGTCTCCATTAAGATAATCCATGCAGATCTGCTTCATCACTTTAGGAAGAATATTGGAGAAAACAGAGATTACCCCTTTGCCGCCTAAGGAAAGAATCGGCAGAGTCTGGTTGTCTTCCCCGGAATAAACGGCAAGGTCGTCACCGCACAGAGAGATTGTTTTTGCACAGGCGGCCAGGTCGCCGTTGGCTTCCTTTGTGCCGACGATATTGGGATGCTTTGCCAGTTCCACATAAGTTTCCGGTTTAATATTACAGCCGGTCCGGGATGGAATATTATATAAAATCATTGGAAGATTTACCCGGTCGGCAATGTAATGGAAATGTCTGATAAATCCGGTCTGCGACGTTTTGTTGTAATAAGGCGTAATCAGCAGAAGCGCATCCGCGCCGGCATCCTGAAGCGACTGTGACAATTCCACGGCATATCTGGTATCATTGCTTCCGGAACTTGCGATCACCGGAATCCTCTTATCAACTTTCTTTACGATGAATTCGACGATCCTGCAGTGTTCTTCGTGACTGAGGACGGGGGATTCTCCGGTTGTGGCACAGGCTATAATCGCGTCGGTACCGCTTTTGATGTGAAAATCGACCAGACGCTCCAGTACTTCATAATTAACGGAGCCGTCCTGTTTCATAGGAGTTACCAAAGCAACGCCGGAACCCGTGAAGACAAGCCTTTTCATCATTATTCTACCTCCCGGTTATCAATATATTAATCCATGAATCCCTTTGCACAGAGATATTCAGCCATCAAAACACCGCCCCCGGCGGCACCTCTCAGCGTATTGTGCGACAGGCAGACAAATTTAACGTCGTATTGACTGTCCGGGCGCAAACGTCCGATCGAAACCGCCATACCGTTTTCGAGATTCCGATCCAGGCGTGACTGCGGACGATCCTCTTCCTGAAAATAATACAGAAATTTTTTCGGGGCGCTGGGGAGTCCCAACTTCTGTGGTTCCCCGCTGAAGTTTTCCCAACGCTGAATCATTTCATCAATCGGAATTTTCTTTTCATAGGACAGAAATACGGCAGCCGTATGACCGTCGCTCACAGGAACACGCAGACATTGCGTCGTGATGTTGGGGGCGGGGGCGTTTACAATGGCGCCGTTTTTAACATGGCCCCAGATTTTCATCGGCTCGTTTTCCGACTTACCCTCTTCACCGCCGATAAACGGAATCACATTATCGACCATCTCCGGCCATGTTTCAAAGGTTTTGCCGGCTCCTGAAATTGCCTGATAGGTACATGCGAGTATTTTAGTAACGTTTAAATCCAGAAGGGGAGTGACTGCCGGAACATAAGTCTGAATGGAGCAGTTTGGTTTTACCGCGATAAAGCCGCGTTTTGTCCCGAGCCGTTTCCGCTGTGCCGGAATGACGTCTGTGTGGCCGGGGTTGATTTCCGGAATCAGCATCGGAACATCCGGAACCAGACGATTGGCGCTGTTGTTGGAAACAACGGGGCATTCCGCTTTTGCATACATCTCTTCAAGATCACGGGTTTTCTGTTTATCCATATTAACCGCACAGAAGACGAAATCGACCGCTTCGACAATTTTGTCTTTGTCTTTTTCGGCATCCATGATAATCATGTTTTCCAAATTTTTCGGCATGGGAGAGGTCATCAGCCAACGTTTGCCCACGGCTTCACGATAGGTCTTACCGGCGGACCGTTCACTTGCGGCCAACGCGGTTACGGTAAACCACGGATGATTTTCCAAAAGCACGGCGAAACGCTGCCCCACCATGCCTGTCGCGCCGATAATTCCAACCCGATAATTTTTCATGACAACAGGCCTCCTAAATAATATATGAAAGGATAAGAAAAAATATCTGTGTAATAAAAAAGCCGGTAGAATACCGGTCATCAGAATACTTTTGGTACTGTCGATTTATAAGACGGCAAACGCCGCGTTCATAAAGCCGATAGCTCTCCATCAAAGACTGATGACAGTTAACATGCTGTTCGCAGGTTAACCAGGCGGATCCCCTGCCACGGTGGTATCCCCTTCGGCGATTTTCCCTTTCACGGGTGGTCTTCGGCTCTGGCTGCCTCGCACCCGCTAATTTTGAAATTCGCGCCTCTATCTGTAGTTTGGATAAATCATAAAATATAATAGCATGGGTTGCTATTGCTTGTCAATTTATTTATAATAGACTGTTGGTAGACGAATGCAACTGAATGGGAGAATTAAAAATGGAACTTGATTTAAAAAATCTGAAAACAAAAGATTTTTACTACGATCTTCCAGAGAAATTGATTGCTCAGACGCCGGCGGAGCCGAGGGATTCCTCCCGCCTGCTTACGCTGAACCGCAAAACGGGAGAAATAGAGCATCGGCACTTTTATGATATCATCGATTACCTGAATCCGGGGGACTGTCTGGTGCTCAACGATTCCCGTGTTCTTCCGGCGAGGTTGTTCGGAATAAAAGACGAAACGGGTGCCAAGGTCGAATTCCTGTTGCTGAATCACCGTGAAGGCGATATATGGGAGGTCTTGACCGGACCCGGAAGACGGGCTAAAATCGGATCGAAATTTACGTTTGGAAACGGACTTTTGCGCGCGGAGATCCTGGACATTATAGAAGACGGGAATCGCCTTGCCCGTTTCACCTGTGAAGGAAATTTTTATGAAATACTGGACAAAATAGGACAGATGCCTCTGCCTCATTATATTAAGGAAGAACTGAGAGATAACGAACGGTATCAGACTGTTTATTCAAAAGAAGTGGGGTCGGCCGCCGCGCCGACGGCGGGACTTCATTTTACCCCGGAACTGCTCCGGAAAATCAGGGACAAGGGGATCGAACTCGCCTTTGTTACGCTTCACGTCGGCCTTGGTACTTTTCGCCCTGTCACAGCCGAAAAAATTACGGAGCATAAGATGCATTCGGAGCATTACTATCTTTCCGCGCAGACGGCCGACCTGATCAACAGGACGAAAAAGAACGGAGGGCGGGTGATCGCTGTTGGGACCACAAGCTGCAGAACGATGGAGGCAGTAGGAACCAAAGAAGGCTGTATTCGGGAGTGTGCCGGATGGACGGATATTTTCATTTATCCTGGTTATCGGTTTAAGGTGCTGGATGGGCTGATTACAAATTTTCATCTTCCCGAAAGCACGCTGATCATGCTGGTCTCCGCCCTTGCCGGTTATGAGCATATTATGAACGCTTACCGGACGGCGGTACAAGAGAAATACCGCTTTTTCAGTTTCGGGGACGCGATGTTTATTTATTAATGTATTATTAAAGGATGGCTGCTATGTATCGTCTCATAAAAAACTGCGGCCCAGCCCGGCGCGGCGAATTTGAAACGCCGCACGGAACGATTCAGATGCCAGCGTTTATGAACGTCGCAACCGCCGGTGCGATTAAAGGCGCGGTATCCGCGCTGGATTTAAAAAATCTGAAATGTCAGGTGCAGCTTTGCAATACCTATCATCTGCATCTCCGCCCCGGTGATGAAACTGTCAGAACTTTGGGAGGGCTTCACGAGTTTACCCGCTGGGACGGTCCGATTTTAACGGACAGCGGCGGATTTCAGGTTTTCTCTCTTGCAAAACTGAGAAATATAACGGAAGACGGCGTTACCTTTGCGTCCCATATTGACGGCCGGAAAATTTTCATGGGGCCGGAGGAAAGTATGAAAATCCAGTCGAACCTTGCATCCACGATTGCAATGGCCTTTGACGAGTGCGTGCAGAATCCCGCACCATACGAATATGCGCGGGAATCCTGCGAACGTACCATCCGCTGGCTGAAACGTTCCAAAGCGGCGCTGGACCGTCTGAATCGGGAACCCGGAGCCATTAACCCGCGGCAGATGCTGTTCGGAATTAATCAGGGAAGCACCTATGAAGATCTTCGGATCGACTGTATGAAAAGGATCCGGGAGCTTGATTTGGACGGCTATGCAATCGGCGGTCTGGCTGTCGGGGAACGCAGCGAGGAAATGTATCGCATTATTGATGCGGTTATTCCGGAAATGCCGCAGGATAAGCCGAGATACCTGATGGGCGTTGGGACGCCGGAGAACATCTTGGAAGCGGTCAAAAGAGGCGTGGACCTGTTCGACTGCGTCATGCCCACCCGCAACGCCAGGCATGGGCATGTTTTTACCTGGCAGGGACGGCGGAATCTGTTCAATGCAAAGTACGAGCTGGACGAATCCCCGCTGGACTCGGACTGCGACTGTCCGGTCTGTAGAAATTTTTCCCGTGCTTATCTCCATCATTTATTCAAAAGCGGGGAAATGCTGGCCATGCGGCTTTGCGTTATGCATAATATTTATTTTTACAACAGCCTGTTTGAAAAAATCAGGGCTTCTTTGGACAATGGAACCTTTGAACGTTATTATCAGGATAATCTGAAAGTTTTGAACCGCAGAATTTGAGAAAACCTTGCATGGAAACATTTTTACTGATATAATCTAAACATTAAGAGAGAGGTGTTGGTTACTAATGAACTTTTTACTGACCGGCGGAACTGCCGGAGCGGGCGACAGCCTTTGGATAACTATCCTTTATATGGCTGTAATCGTCGGCATTTTTTACTTCCTTTTGATGAGACCCCAGCAAAAGAAGAAGAAACAGGAAGAAAAAATGCGCAGCAGTGTTCAGATCGGCGATGATATCACGACAATCGGCGGAATTGTAGGCCGTGTTGTAGGAATGAAAGACGATGCGAACACACTGATTATTGAAACCGGTACCGACCGCGCAAAAATGAAAATAAAAAAATGGGCGGTAGGCAGTGTGGATACGGTCCATGATACTGCGGAATAGTCATTTTCAGCAGTAATATCCGCCGCTTTCTCTGAATATCTATTAGTCAGGATATTGGAGGGGGCGGTTACGATAAAAAGTTCTAAGTCAATGAATAGAAAACCTGTTTTGGACGCTGTTCGCGCGATTGTGATCGGCTCCGTTGCAGGGGCTTTCCTATGTGCTGTTTTTCTGGGCGTTTTAGCATTGGCTTTTGTTTCGGCAGAAAGCATCCCGCAGGGGCTTTTATCGCCCCTGGTCATAGCAGTGTCTGTTCTCAGCGCGTTTGCCGCCGGATATATTGCGGCTAAAATTTCGAAAAAACGAGGGCTGTTATTCGGTGCGGCGGCCGGAATGCTTCTTTTTGCGCTGTTTTTGTTCTCGGGACTTGCAATTTCGAATAAGGCGACGGAGCCGGCCCAATCCGGTGTTCGTCTGCTGGTTATGGTTTTGTCCGGTTCTGTCGGTGGTGTTCTGTCGGTCAGCAAGAAAACGAAGCCGAAGCATAAATAATTTTTTGACTATTTCCTGTATCGTTGCTATAATAGTTTCGACCTTATCTAACACAGTGAAACGGAGGCTTTTAAATTGAAGCAGATCAGAACGCTGAATCAAGCGAATCTTAAGGAAAGCGCTGCAAAAGGCGGCTGCGGCGAATGCCAGGCATCCTGCCAGTCGGCATGCAAGACATCCTGCACGGTTGCCAACCAGAAATGCGAAAATAAGAACAGATAATAACAGAATTAAACGGTTTTGAAATAACCGCAAAAGGGACAGGATTCTGTCCCTTAAATTTTGTTCGGATGGAGAAATGTAAATGATTCACAAGTATTCCTTAAACGGCTATCATATCGTTTTGGACGCCAATAGCGGCGCCGTGCATTTGTTTGACGAAGCTCCGTTTGACATGCTGGATTATTTGGAGGAAGGCGAGATCCCCGAGCATCCGCCTGAAGCGATGACGGACGCTTTAAAGGACCGTTATGATGAAGATACCGTGCGGGAAGCATATGAGGAAATACGGGAGCTTAACAGGAAAGGCCAGCTGTATTCTCCGGATGAGTATGAAAAATTTGCGGCTATGCTGAAAAGCGCGCCAATTAAGTCCATGTGTCTGAATATTGCGCACGACTGCAATCTTAGGTGCGAATATTGTTTTGCTGCTCAGGGCGATTTTGGCGGAGAAAGAATGCTGATGCCGTTTGAGGTTGCAAAAAGCGCAATCGATTTTTTAGTTGAGAAATCAAAAGGGCGTCATAATCTTGAGGTCGATTTTTTTGGCGGCGAACCGCTGATGAATTTTGACGTAGTGAAAAAAACTGTGGAATACGCGCGCAGTATTGAAAAAAAATATGACAAGAACTTTCGATTTACCATTACGACGAACGGTCTGCTGTTAAGTGACGATAAGATTGATTTTATTAATCGCGAAATGTCAAACTGTATTTTATCCTTTGACGGCAGAAAGAGTGTCCATGACAGGCTTCGAGTCAGAGTGGACGGATCTGGGTGCTATGACAGCGTCTTGCCAAAATTTCAAAAGCTGGTAAAGGAGCGCAGCAAAGATAAGGATTATTACGTCAGGGGAACTTTTACGAAATATAATCTGGATTTTACAAAGGACATTCAGCATTTGCTGGATCTGGGCTTCAATGAAATTTCCATGGAACCGGTTGTTTCTGAAGAAAAACTGGATTATTCCGTCAAGGAAGAGGACTTGCCCAGAATTTTCGAGGAATATGAAACACTATCCAATTTGATTATTCAGCGCAGTAAAGAGGGAAAAGAGTTTGACTTTTACCACTTTATGATAGATTTGGACCAGGGCCCCTGTGCCATCAGAAGGCTGCGCGGCTGCAGCTGCGGGAACGAATATGTAGCGATAACCCCCACGGGGGATATTTATCCATGTCATCAGTTCGTGGGTCAGGAAGAATGGAAAATGGGCAGTGTCTTGGACGGCAGTCTGAATACCGATATGAAGGACAGCTTTGCGTTAGCCAATGTTTACTCCAAGCCGGAGTGCAAAAACTGCTGGGCGAAATTTTACTGCAGCGGCGGCTGTAACGCAAACAACCTTCAGTACGCGGGAGATATTCATAAGCCGCACGCCATTTCCTGTTCGCTGGAAAAGAAGAGGCTTGAATGTGCTATTATGATTCAGGCGGCTCTGGCAGATCAAAAATAAGTTTCAGATCTGGTCTCATTTTTATGGGTTTACATAAATTTGCGGGTCGAATTTTTACATAATTTATAAAAATGAAAATCCTGTAATTTTTTGTATTGATTCGAGTTGCGAATTGGTTTAGTATAAAGATATAAAATCGTCCGGAGGAAGATAATGGAATTTCAGAAAGTTGGATTTATCGGAGGCGGAAACATGACGTCCGCCATTGTTTGTGGTGTCGTCCAAGCAAACACTTTTCCTGCGGATCACATCTACGTATTTGATATTCATCAGGAAAAAAGGGAGAACCTGCACCGTAAGGCGGGCGTTTTGACCGTGAATTCGGCCCTCGATCTGGTCAGAACATGCGATATTATTTTTCTCGCCGTAAAACCCCAAAGTTTTCCTGAGATGCTTTCGGAAATCCGTCCGGCGGTCAATGAAACAAAGACTTTGGTCTCTATTGCGGCCGGCATCTCTTCGGAGTCCATTACAGGCGCTCTTGCCTGTAGTTGTCCTGTGATACGCGCAATGCCGAACACTCCGCTTTTATTGGGCAAGGGTGCTACTGCTGTCTGCAGAACCGAAAATGTAACGGACCTTGCCTATCAGTTGGTTTTGAATCTTTTTTCTTCCTGCGGTATCGTTTCACAGATTGTCGAAAGCCAAATGGACGCTGTCATCAGCGTAAACGGCAGCAGCCCGGCTTATATCTATCTGTTTGCCAAAGCGGTAATCGAAAGCGCGCAGAAGCAGGGAATAGAGCCGGGCATATCGCTTCCTCTTTTCTGCCAGACGCTGGAGGGCAGTGCTAAAATGCTTTTGGATTCGGGAAATACGCCGGATGAGCTGATTCGGAAGGTTTCTTCCAAGGGAGGCACAACGATTGCGGCACTGGATGTTTTGAAGAAGAGTCAATTCGAAAAGGTTATCGATGCAGCAATGAAAGCTTGTACTGAGCGAGCGATTGAACTGGGAAAGTAAACATAGAATCCGTTTGTCCCTCATACATTTTGATAGGTGCTCCGTTGGGAGGAATGTATGAGTATGAGCAGGGTAATTGTTGTTGCCCGCGGAATTCGTAAAAATTCAACATTCTGCGGGCGTGAGATGTTGAAAGCGGCACGTCTGAACTGGGAACTGGTACTTCTGGCGCTTGTGTTTTTGGTGGGAATGGCCGTGGGGGCCGTTTACGCTAGAAATGCGGATACGCAGGCGTTGGAGCGGATGGATTTTCTTTTTGCCGGAAATTTTAAAGCGCGCCTGACCGCTTCTTTCCTTTCCATTTTTACAGCGTCTTTTGCTTCGGCTTTCCTTTTCGTTTTCGCATGTTTTTTATGCGGTCTTTCCATGTGGGGAGTGCTGCTGATCCCGTTTATTCCTTTTTTCAGAGGATTTGGACTGGGGCTTACTTCCGGGTACCTTTACGCGGCTTACGGCGGGCTTGGGATTTTATTTAATCTGGTCGTGATATTGCCCGGAGCTTTAGTCTGCTGCATATCGGTTTTACTTGCTGCCAGGGAGGGAATTGGTTTTTCCCGTCTGCTGGCATCCTGCGGATCCAAAACGATAAACCAAGCAAAGCTGAAAATTTACGTTTTGCAATTCGGCGCCATTTTGGGAGTCGCTTTTTTATCGGCACTGATTGATTTGCTTTTATCCGCCTGTTTCGGCGGCCTGTTTTCTTTTTAACAAAATTGAGGAGATAGAACAAAATGAAGGATTTTTGTTCAAGTTTCAGTGATTATTTAGTGAACCAGAAATCGGTTTCAGCGAATACACTGGAGTCGTATGTAAGAGATGTGGAACATTTTATTTCTTATTTGACCCAAAATG
Organism: Caproicibacter fermentans; assembly: GCF_009746625.1. Lineage (GTDB taxonomy): Bacteria > Bacillota > Clostridia > Oscillospirales > Acutalibacteraceae > Caproicibacter > Caproicibacter fermentans. The sequence continues at coordinate 13,122 of NZ_VWXL01000108.1, read as the reverse complement.
GGAGGGATGATCCGGCGTCGGTTGATGCGGATCAAATCAACTCTTACATTAAGGACATGAAACAGAACAAAAAGTCCGACGCAACTATCACGCGAAATATTGCATCCATTCGATGCTTTTATCAGTATATGGTTCTTTTCGGCTATACTACGGTTAATCCGGCAAAAGCAATTCACCTGGAGAAAATCGAAAAAAAATTTCCACAGATATTAAGCGGAAAAGAAATTGAACTGCTGTTATCGCAGCCGGATACCAGAGAGCCGAAAGGATGCCGCGATAAGGCGATGCTGGAACTTCTTTATGCGACGGGGATCCGGGCAACCGAGTTGGTGGATTTGGATATCGGCAGCATAAATCTGCGAACCGGAATGCTGCGGTGCAGCACGGCCCGGAGCGAGCGTGTTATTCCGGTATATCCCACCGCGATCAGCGCAATATCCGATTACATTGTCAGGGTGCGTTCCCATATGATCACTCCCGCGGGGGGACAGGCCTTGTTTGTCAACCTGAACGGGCGGCGGTTAACCCGCCAAGGCTTTTGGAAGATCGTAAAGGGGTATGCGGAACAGGCCAAAATTGTGAAAGAAATTACACCGCACACCTTGCGCCATTCTTTTGCGCTTCATCTTCTGGAGAACGGGGCTGAACTGAAGGATATTCAGGCAATGATGGGTCATGCCGACATATCGTCCACACAGGTTTATGTCCATCTATTAAATGATCATTGCAAGGAAGTGTATAATCAATGCCATCCCAGGGCTAAATTAGGGTAGGGGAGAGATACTTTTTGGGACTTTTTCACATTGACTATAATAAACCTGGCCCCGGCGTAAGGAAAGACGAGCCGAAAAAGAATGCGTTTCTCCGTTTCTTTGCGATTTTTTTTCGAAAGTTTACTCAGCTGATAGAACTGAATCTTCTATTCTCTGTTTTTGTTGTCATAGCGCTGGCAATCACGTATTTGCTTCGAAATCTGATTCCTGATTATTTGCTGGTCATCATATCCATCCTGCTGATATCACCGTTTTTAGCGGGTCTGACTTTTGTAACAAGAAATTATGCCCGTGAAGAACACGCGTTTTTAATGGGAGATTTTTTCGATGCGATAAAACAAAATTGGAAGATGTTTCTGGCAAACGGAGTTGTTTGTATTCTTCTGTATTTGGTGCTCAGCGTTTCGATTCGATTTTATTATCATAAACTTATGGATGGAACTTTATATGCGGTTGCTTTATGCCTGTGCATCGCAATAGCATTTTTACTGATATTTGCTCAATATTATGTTCCACTCATGGCTGTCACATTTGACTTAAATCTTCTGCAAATTTACAAGAACGCATTAATCTTTTCAATTATCGGATTATGGCGTAATATTTTGATTACCGTATTATTGGCAGCTTTGACGCTGATTCTTTATTTGTCTCAGATTATGGCGCTCAGTTTAATGATTGGGATCGTATTTGTATTAACGTTGTTTTTTTCTTTCGGAATGTTTCTGATTAATTTTACAATCTATCCGTTGGTTGACAAAACAATGATTCAGCCATACCAGAACAGTCTCCGGGGTGAATCCGATAAAAAGGAATAGCTTCTTGAGAAATAAAGCATAAAGGGGGGTGAAAACCGCCCCTTTATTTTTTATTCTCCTTGTTAATAAGAGGGCCTCTTTGCTTCACATGAGAAAGAGGATTGGCCTGCGCGGCTGTTTCCATCTGTTCACTTGAAAGATGCGTGTAAATTTCGGTCGTGCTTAGATTCTCATGCCCCAGAATGTCCTTTAAGACTCGAATATCAACGTGCCCGTGTTGGTACATTAATGTGGCAGCCGTATGGCGGAGCTTATGTACGGAATAGCCGGGTCCGCCTAAATCAATTTCAGACAGATATTTTTTAACCAGATACTGAACGGTTTTGGGGCTGATCCTTTTTCTCTGTCCGCTGATAAACAGAGCGTTCTTATCAATTAAGCCTTCCCGTGGGCGCACAGCCAAATAACGTTTTATTGCATCGTGGCATGCTTCGTTCAAATAAACAATACGTTCCTTGTTGCCTTTGCCGGTTATTTTTACAGTGGAATTTCCTTCGTGAAGATCCGTTAAATTCAGACCTACAAGCTCTGAAAGGCGCATCCCGCAATTTAAGAAAAGGACTAAAATGCAATAATCTCTTTCCCTTGTTTTTCCTTCAACTTTTGACAGAAGTTCCAAACTTTGCTCAAGCGACAAATACTTTGGAAGCGATTTTTTTGTTTTGGGGGTTTCCAGTTCTTTGACAGGGTTATTTTCAAGTTTTCCTGCTTTGTTGGTCAGGTATTTAAAAAAACTGCGGAGACTTGACACTTTTCGCGATCTGGTGGCCGAACTGTTGCTGCGTTCGGAACTCAGATAATTCATATATTCGAATACCTGCGTCAAATCGATTGTTTTGATCAGATCAATCGTAACATCGGAAATTTTTATCTCCTCAAATTTCGTGCCCGGCGGAACCAATCCGCGCTGCAGTTTTATGTAACGAAAAAACGTACGTAGATCAAGATAGTATTCTTCAACAGTTTTCGGTGATTTTCCGCGAATTGTACCAATGTAGCCCAGAAATTCACGGACTACCGGCGGTGCCTCTGCAAGCATTTCAGGTTTCATTTAGTTACGAATCCTTTCACAAATCGAATAAAATCCTATTTTTAGGCTTTTGAGTCCCCTGAATTATACAAAATATTTATTTTGTATAATTATATCCCGCTTTTTTATTTCTGTCAAGATTCTTTATTTCCTACCGTTCCATCAAAGGGATAATTCCTCCGACGTCTAAAAGAGGTCCGTCGTAGAGAGAAATGATTTCAATTTTTCTACAGTCAAGAAATTCTTTGATTTTTTGGTAATCCGGATGATAAACTGGATTGCCGGCAAATGCTATTTTTCTTTTTCCGATCAGACCGCAGGCTCCGCCCAAAAAGCCATAAGGAAATCCCGCGAGTTTAATGAATCCAGGCTGAATTTTCAGTACGCTGAAACCGGCCTTCAATGCTGCCGCCTGGATTCCGCAATCCGCTGTAATAATGGATTTTTCGTCTGCTATCGCTACCGAGCATTTTGCGTATCCCTGTCTGACGTCAACAAATTTTATATTTTCTTTATTTGAATAATACAAAAGATTCGGATCGATAATTTTTTTATTTGCAATTAGAAATTTTCCGATGCGGGCCGCATTTAAAGCGCAGTCCTTCGGATAAGGACTTTCGATCATGAAAGCTGATTCCGCAATGCGAAATCCGTAATTTTCTAATGCCAATTTCAGGGATTCTTCCCCTTTTGCCGCAATGATTCGGTTAGCTCCCAAAGGCTGGCACAACAGGTCCGCGTGGCTCTGTACCGGGGGCTCAAGAAACTTTGCCGGTTGCACGGGAATTACTTTGACACCAAGACCGGTTAGCCCCGACAGAATACCGGGATATGTATGGGAGACGGCTGCCAAAACGACGTCCGACTCCGGAAGATTCGGGATTTTCAGAAAACGCATGATTACTCCTGCCTCAATGCGTCTACCGGTTTCAAACATGCTGCCTTATAAGCCGGATAAACGCCGAAAATAATACCGGTAAGAACAGAAAAACCTGTTGCCAGTAAAATAATGTCCGTTCGGATGCTGAGTATTACATGAAGGTAGGATGCCCCGGCGAAAGAGACTAAATACCCAACCCCTATTCCAAGAATGCAACCGATTACGGAAATCAGCGCGGCTTCAAACAAGAATTCCAGCATAATAGCTCCACGGGTAGCGCCCAGCGCCTTTTTAATGCCTATCTCCCTGGTCCTTTCGTTTACCGACACAAGCATTACCGTCATAATGCTCAGGCTTGCGACCAGTAATGATATGGAACCCACCGCAGACAGAATTAATGTTACAAGATCGAGAATCTGTATTAACCCGTCTTTTTGCTTTGCAAGGTTATTGGAAACGAACGCGTCTTCAGTACCATTGCTGGCGTCTAAATTACTGACAATCATCTTCCCCACATTTTCAGCGCTATCCCCCGCTTTGATTTTAACCGCTATCTCGTCGAAATCGCTGCGGCCGGCTGAAGCCTGGACGGTCGTATAAGGAACATATACAAATGTAGGAATATAATCGCCGATCAGATTCTGCAAAAGGCCGGTTCCGGTCTTGACTACACCAACGACGGTAAATGCCTGCTCAATACCGCCGCATTGAAAAGAAATACTTTTGCCTATGATGTTGCTTCTTTGGTAAGCGCTTCTGGAAAATTCTTTGTCCACCAAACAAACGTTTGCACAGGCATTGACATCTCTCTTATTGAACAGACGGCCATAAAGAACCTTTACGGAAATGATATCGCTTGCCTTGGTGTCAATGCCCCAAAGCAATGCGGTTGTGGTGCCTTTCCGAAGGGTAATATTGGTGTTTTCCACAAGAATTGGGGAAGCCTGCTGAACCTGACTGATTTTTCGAATCGAATTTAAATCTCCTGAGGTAAGCGAGACGTTCTTTCCCTTTTTTGTGGTAATCGACAAGCCGCTGAGTCCGAGACTGTCCAGCTCCGAGTTTAAGGAATTTGTTCCGCACTGACTGATACTGGCAACGATAATTACGGAAGAAACTCCGATCACGATGCCCAATATGGTCAAAAAGGTTCTGGCGCTTTTTCGTCCCAGATTCCGGAAAGCAGATTTCAGGTAATCAATCACGGCGCATTCACCGCCTTGCTCATGACGGGTACGACATGTTCGCCTTCCGTAAGATTTTCCGCATCCGTTACAATACAATCCCCTTTGGAAACGCCGGATATGATTTCGAAGCCGCTGTCAAATTCTCGTCCGGTTTTCACGGGAGTTTTTACCGTTCTGCCGCCGGAAACACACAGCACATATTCGTTTCCGTTATCATCAGCCTGAACGGCGCTGTATGGCGCGACCAGAACGGAGGAATCATTGGAAGTTATGATTTTTGCCTTTGCTGTAAATCCGGGTTTAATGTCTTCTTTCGGATTGTCTACGCTGACCAGAACCTCAACAACGGTATTCTGCCCGGAGGCAGTCTGCATCTGCTTGGCTTCACTCGATATTTCCTTTACTGTTCCGGAATAACAGGAATTCTTAAACCCAACGCCGCTTATTTCCGCTTTCTGACCCGTTTTAATGTCGGCAATCTGTGACTCGTTCACACTCAAACGGACCTGCAGCGCAGACGAGTCTTGAATCGTAACCGCAGGCTTTGTGGAATCAATATAATAGCCGGTATCCGGTACAGAGATGGAAGCCACCGTACCGCTGACGGGAGCTAATAATGTTTGCGTTTTTTGTTGAGTCATCTGTTCGTCGGAGACGTAGGGAGAATACGTTTCGTACGCTGAATCCGCTGCTGAGGTTGCCGTTACCACCATTAAGGCCTGCCCTTTTTCAACCTGCTGGCCCGTTTTCACATAGATTTTTTTTGAAATGGAATTGGCCGGCGCATATACGTTTCCGTCGGAGATCTCTTCCACTTTTCCTGTACAGGTAATAGACTCGACTTGTGATTCCGGTTCCAGTTTGATTACGTCAATCTTCAAAATGGAATTTTTGATGACATTGCCGGCTGTAAAAATAGCAGCTGCAGCAATGAGCGTAAAAGCGAAAAGCATTACAAAACGTTTCATTTTCATTCCCCCATCTCAGGTTATTTTGTGAGGAGAGATGAAAATTATAACGTCCTGCAGAAAAGTTGCCTTGAATAAATTTTTTTAAACTCAACACAATACTGTTGAGGTGATTTTTCATGAGCATCATTCAATGTGATGTAGACTGCATCTATCAGCGTGACGGTTACTGTACCCTGGAAACGCCATCAGCCATCACAAACTACACCGGCGACGGGTGCGTGCACTGTATCAAAGTGACTCCCCGCTCTCCGGACGATATCATTCAATCGCGGCCTCAAACGCCTCCCTCACATTTTTGACGCCAATCAGCTGGATTCCGCTCCATTTGTTACGGATTCTGTTCAGACTGTGATATGGAAGAATGCAGGATTCAAATCCCAGGCGTTTTGCTTCACTGATGCGGGCGTCGCTATGCGTAACGGAACGTAATTCGCCCGCAAGTCCAATTTCGCCGAATACGATTGCGGAATCGTTGAGCGGCTTATTTTTCAGGCTTGAAACAAGAGCAAGCGCGACTGCAAGATCGCAGGCCGGTTCATCCAATCTTAATCCTCCCACGACGTTTACATAAGCGTCAAGATTCGAAAAATAGTATCCGGCCCGTTTTTCAAGGACTGCAAGCAGGAGAGACATTCGGTTATAGTCAAAGCCGGTAGCCATACGGCGGGGGGTTCCATAACCGGAAGTTGTCGCTAATCCCTGAATTTCAGCTAAGATCGGCCGCGACCCTTCCATCACGCAGGTGACACAGGTGCCGGAAACATGACTAGGCCGGCCTGACAGCATTGCTTTTGACGGGTTGTCCACCGGGTGGAGCCCGTCTTCCTCCATCTCGAAGACACCGATTTCATTTGTGGAGCCGTAACGGTTTTTAATCGCCCGAAGCATTCTGTATGACATTTGCCGATCACCCTCAAAGTAAAGAACCGCGTCGACAATATGCTCCAGAACCTTAGGCCCCGCGATGGCTCCGTCTTTGTTGACGTGACCGACAATGATAACCGGAATTTCCAGTGTTTTGGCCGCACGCATAATTGCATTCGTACATTCTCTTACCTGTGTTACGCTTCCCGGGGAAGAATTTAAATCCGTAAAATTCATTGTTTGAATCGAATCGATCATGACAAGGTCCGGTTTTTGTTCACGGACCTGTTCTATAATCGCCTGAATGTCCGTTTCGGTCAATATGTAAAGATTTTCACAGGTAACCCCAAGCCGTTCCGCGCGGAGTTTGATCTGACGCCCTGATTCTTCTCCTGAAACATAAAGAATTTTCAGGGATTGCCCCAAATACTGACAAATTTGAAGAAGAATGGTTGATTTCCCGATACCCGGTTCCCCGCCGACTAGAATCAGCGAACCCTTTACGATTCCGCCCCCCAGCACACGGTCCAGTTCACTCATTCCCGTATGATACCTTTCTTCTTCGGATGCGGAAAGCGCGCAAAGAGCGACTGCCTGAGGAAGGGATCTCCTTAATCCGCTCTGACCGACCGCTTTTTTCGTAACGGGCTGCACTACCTCTTCGGTCATTGTATTCCATTGGCCGCAGCCGGGACATTTTCCGTACCATTTGGGAGATTCCAAACCACATTCCGAGCAAACATAAACACTCTTGATTTTTCCGCCCATCTTCCCCATCCTGTCGTTTTAATATTATTGTATTCATTATATTCGACTGTTTCTGATAATTCAAGAAGGTTGCCGAATCCCGGAACAATAGTCTAAAAAGCCGCTGTAAATTGCAAAAGCGATTTTTTTCTGGTAAACAGGATCCTTCAGCTTGGTTTCTTCCTCCGCGTTTGATAAAAAACCGCACTCGACCAGAACAGCGGGAACTTTCGCCTCCCATAACAAAAAAATGGAACTTGTTGCCGGTTTTGCCTGTCTTTTGTTATCTTTCTGCAATAATTCCATTACTTTGGCACGAAGATCTTCCGCAAGGGGCTTGCTTTCCGCATTATTCTTTGAATAGAAAATTTGGGTGCCGTTATATTGGCTTTGAGTAAAATAGTTTTGGTGAATGCTGATAAAAATACAGTTTCCCTGCTTTTGCAGAATTTTTAACCTTTCATGCATATCGCTTACTTTTCTCTCACGGATGGTTCCGAGAGTATTGTCACCGATCGAGGTATCGCTTGTTCGAGTCATAACAACATGATAACCTGAAACGGTTAGAAGCTGCTCCAGATCCTTTGAAATTGACAGGTTAATCTCTTTTTCAGGGATTCCGGAACTGCCGGAGGCTCCTCCGTCTTCCCCGCCGTGGCCCGCGTCAATTACCACGGTCTTCGGCGCCTGGCTGCTTTCAAGCGTAGAGGCGATTTGGTCGATTCGGCGATAGGAGAGAAACGATAGCATTAAAAATGCAATGCAGCAAATAATTAATACAAACACAGGGATGGTATTACTCCAGAAATTATTCTTTAATTTGCTCAAAATGATCACCCCGTGTCATATTTATATGCGGAGCTTGATTTATGTTATGCTTTCTTGTTTGTCGCCCAAAGGTCTGGGTGTTCCGTCGGATCCGCGCGGATTCATGTTTGCCAAAAAGACAAAAACCTTGCCTTGCACCTTTTGGAGGTTCGTTTGATCATTGAACCTGAAGTTGCATCTATTGCGGCAGTCCGGGCAACTGAGGAAGACATTCACCGAATAGGTTTACAGTGCGAAAAGGTTAAAAAATTAATATTGCGCGAGAATACATTTCGCTTTCATCAACGGTAAGTCACTGCAATTCGGCAACATATCCACAGGGAGCAAAGTTTGCTATGATCTGTCACCTTTCAGAAAACAGGAAGACCATAGCAGACAGACTTAATTTCGTTATAAATTATAAAAAATTGCAGTTTTACGTTTGATGATTTGGAAAATAAAAATCTCCTTAATAGACAATTACGTTTTATTTTATTGTAAATAATACTAAAATTAGGGCAATATGTTTAAAAACGATTGACAAATCCAAAATGATGAGGTAGGATAAATTTGCGTTCGAGGTTGGATAAATTTTAGTTAGCAAAATGTAAAAAATATAACCTGAATAAATCAGGCTTTTTTTTCGGGCTTTTTATTTACCGATTTCGTATAACGGTTAACTAGTAAAATAACTATATTTTTATTGCTGTTTATAAAAACTATCAGCTATTCCCCATCACATTTTATCCTTTGTTGTTTCTGACTGGTTTCAGCTGGACTCATATTATTTTAGTTATATTGGAGGAAAAAGTTATGATTAGAAAAAAATCCGTATTATCGCTGTTGCTAGCGGGAGCTATGATGGTTTCTGCCACTGCCTGCAGCAGTGCCCCTGCAAGTTCTGCAGCAGGTTCGGGTGTCGCTTCTACGGCATCGACCGCATCCGCAGGTTCTACCAGCTCCGGAAAGGTTGGCAAAACGGTTTTAAAATGTTCTTTCAACCAGTCAAACGACAATCCTGAATTCAAGGCCGTTCAGGAAATGAGCGACAAGCTTTACGACGCTACCGAGGGGCGTTATTCTATTGAAGTTTCGCCCAATGAGTTGCTTGGTTCTCAGAAAGATTCTCTTGAACTCGTTGAAAACGGCGCCATTGAGATGGCAATTATTGCAAATTCTTTGGCTGAGAATGTTAACTCCGATTTTGGTGTAATTGGGTGCCCTTACATGTTTGATACTCAAGATCAACAGAAAAAATTGTTTGAGTCCGGTGCTTTGGACGATCTGTTTGCAACTACGGAAAAATCGGGATTTGATGTTTTGGCTGCTTACAGCCTTGGCCCCCGTTCCATTTATACGGACAAGCAGATTAAGATTCCGGCAGATTTGTCCGGTGAGAAAATTCGCGTAATGCAGTCCGACACTATGGTTCAGATGCTGAATCTGATGGGAGGAGTTGGCACCGCAATGAGCCAGGGCGACGTCTACTCGGCGATTCAGGCTCATACCATCAACGGCGGTGAGAATAATATTATTACCTATACTGAATTGAAACATTACGAAGTTGCTCCATATTATTCTTTTACAAATCATTTGATGATTCCGGACCTGCTCGTCATCAACAGCGATGTTCTGAAAAAAATGAGCAACTCTGACCACGCCGCAATGAAGAAACTTTCAAACGAATCTATTGAAAGCATGTTCTCCATGGCAGATGAAGAAACAGCAAAATGCAAGAAGGAAGCTGAAGCGGGCGGAGCAAAATTCTTTGATGTTGATATTACTCCGTTCAAAACAGCAATGAAGCCTTTAATTGACAAAACTGCCAACCGCAGCGACATGACCAAAAAAATTTATGCAGAGATCCAAAAAATTAAATAAGGTAATTTGGGATTGAAGCCGAGAAGGCCTGCGGTTTTCCGCAGGCCTTCTCGGGCAAACCCGTGACCATAAGGAGGCTCCCTTCTATGAACACGCTAATTTCAATTAAAAAAGTTGTGGATAAGGTAATGGAATGGTGCTGCGTTATCATTCTTGCCTTCATGACCGTTCTGGTAACTTATCAGGTTATTACACGTTATTTTTTCAATAAACCCAGTGCTTTTTCCGAAATCCTTGCGCAAAATCTGTTCGTATGGCTCGTTATGTTCGGCAGTGCCTATGTGTTCGGGCTTCGGGAGCATTTGGCCATTACCATTCTAAAGGATAAAATGTCCGGAGCTCCGCGTCTTGCTGTGGAAATTTTAACGGAGATTGTCATAGCTGCCTTTGCCTGGACCGTTATGATTGTAGGCGGTTATGGCGGTGCTATGAAGCAGATGACTACGTTGGATGCTGCCTTGCAGATTCCGGTAGGCTGGATTTATTCCGCAATTCCTTTCTGCGGTATTATTATTTTATTTTACGTCATTTATAACGTCATCAGCTTGGTGCATCAGTATCGTGCGCCATCCGCTGAAGTCGAGTCTCGCTAAGTAGGAGGACTACGTATGAATACTGCTGCTATTGCCGGTCTGATCATGGTGATTGGCATTGTCATTACTCTGGCTCTCGGCATGCCGATTGCAATCAGCATCGGAGCCAGTTCCACATTGGCAATGCTGGCGATCCTTCCATTTCATCAGTCTATGATTACTTCCGCGCAGCGCGTTTTTACAGGCGCAAATTCTTTTGCGCTGCTTGCTATTCCGTTTTTTATTCTGGCAGGAAATATTATGAATAACGGCGGCATTGCGAAAAGGCTAATCGGCTGCGCAAAGATTCTTGCCCATCGTTTACCCGGATGTTTAGCTCAAACCAACATTGTCGCAAACATGCTTTTCGGTGCCATTTCAGGTTCCGGTGTTGCCGCTGCAGCGGCTATGGGCGGCATTCTAGAACCGCTCGAGGAAAAAGAAGGCTATACCAAGGAGTTTTCGGCGGCCGTAAATATCGCTTCCGGCCCGACCGGCATGATGATTCCCCCCAGCAACTTGATGATTGTTTATTCAACAGTCGCCGGTTCCGTGTCAATTGCCGCCCTATTTATGGCGGGTTATATTCCGGGTGTTTTATGGGGTATCGGCTGCATGATCCTTGTGGCCTTTATGGCAAAAAAACGCGGCTATGTTAATACAGAAAGATATTCTGTAAAAGAAGCATTAAAAACATTTTTAGACGGAATTCCAAGCCTTTTACTGATTGTTATTGTCATCGGTGGTATTCTGGGCGGTGTTTTCACTGCGACGGAAGGCTCCGCGATCGCAGTGGTTTATTCTTTGGTGCTTAGTTTTATTTATCGCACCATTAAAGTGAAAGACTTGCCCAGAATTTTATTGGAATCAGTTAAAACAACTGCTATCGTTGAATTCATGGTATGCGTCTCCTCCATAATGTCATGGGTTATGTCCTTTACAAAAATCCCGCAGCTGATTGCGAGCAGTCTGCTGAGCGTAAGCCATAACTTTGTTCCGATCTTGCTCATTATGAACGTCATTTTGCTGATTGTCGGAACATTTATGGATCCGACTCCGGCCGTACTGATTTTCACCCCGATTTTTTTGCCGATCTGCCAGAGCTTCGGAATGCACCCGGTGCAGTTTGGCCTGATGATCGTGATGAACCTTTGTGTTGGCACAATTACACCTCCGGTCGGCGCGATCCTATTCACCGGATGCAAAATTGCCGATGTCAAAATCGAAAGTGTTATTAAAACGCTGTTGCCATTTTTCTTCGTTGTACTTATTACGCTGTTGATGGTAACATTTATTCCGGATTTAAGTTTGTGGATTCCGAAGATGCTGGGCCTGGTAACCGTTTAATATCCGCGACGGATTTTTTGAAACAAAGAAAGGATTGCTATCTATGGAAAATCCAAAGATTATCATTTGTGACTGTGACCATAAAGATGTTGAAACGGAACGTGATGTTTTTAAAAAATCCGGATTCGATTTTAAGTGGCTGCATTGCAAAACAGAGCAGGAAGTCATTGATCAGTGTCAGGGAGCCGTATGTTTTCTCAATCAGTACGCACCCATGAACGAGACTGTTTTCAAAGCGATTCCCACTTTGAAGATGATTGTGCGTTATGGCGTTGGTGTGGACAATGTCGATGTTCCGATCGCGACGAAATACGGTGTGCAGGTTTGCAACGTTCCGGATTACGGGACAAATGAAGTGGCAGATCAGGCGCTCGCACTGATGCTTTCACTTGTACGCAAGATTCATATGATCGGCAACATGACCAGAAAAGGAATCTGGGATTATCAGGAGGCTATTCCTGTCAAGCGGCTTGCCTGCAGTACGGTCGGTATTATCGGAACCGGAAGAATCGGTGTCGCCTTTGCGAAAAGAGTCCATACGCTGGGCTGCAAAGTCATTGCTTATGATGTCAAGTACGGACAGGATGGATACAGTTTCCCGGACTTCATAGGATATAAGTCCATGGATGAAGTGCTTGCGCAGGCGGATATCCTTTCACTTCACTGTGCCCTAACGGAACAGTCAAAAGAAATGATGAATGACGCCGCGTTTGCAAAAATGAAGGAAGGTTCATACTTCATTAATGTTGCTCGCGGTGGTCTTGTTGACGAGCAGGCTTTGGTACAGGCACTGTCGTCCGGAAAGCTTGCAGGCGCCGGCTTGGATGTAGTTGCGCATGAGCCGCTCTCCAAAGGCAGCCCGATCTTTGAATTTTCCAACGTAGTGGTAACCCCGCATATGGGTTGGTATTCCAAAGAGTCCGCGGAAGAGTTAAACCGAAAATGTGCAGAAGAAACCGTCCGCTTCATGAACGACGAGCCGGTTCATTACCCGATTAATCATATTTAAGGAACCTCTGAACAAATGGCGTAAACAGAGATTTAAGCCAAGTGAGAGCAAGGGAACGCTGCAGACCGGTTGTTAGTGCCGGATTTCGATGCCCACATTACTGGATTCATCCCCACTTTTGCGGAAATGGGCGCACTTCTCCCTTGTCAGGTCTCACTGAAACTTCGACCTGCCATTGCCAGCATATAGAGATTTGCGCACGCGAACATGGCATACAGCCGGTTCTCGTTTTTCATTAA
>NZ_VWXL01000107.1 GCF_009746625.1 Caproicibacter fermentans | reverse complement strand
CAAACGTACCAGCTAAGTGAGCGCAGAGCGTGCAGGCTGTTGGATTTTGGCCGAAGCAGCAAACGATATGTTCCGGTGGATAAAACAGAAGATAAAGAAATAACAGACCGGTTAACACAGTTGGCAAGTCGATGGAAACGCTTCGGCTACCGGCGTTTGCATGTTATGCTCCAACGGGAAAACGTCTATATCAACCATAAAAGAACATACCGACTGTACAAAGAAGCCGGATTGACCTTGAAAAAGCGGAGTAAAAAGAAGAAATACGAAAAGCGTGGAATGCCGGACAGAACATCCCTGTTAGCAAATTCCAGATGGTCAATGGATTTTGTTTCTGATCGTACCCGATCCGGAAACCACATTCGAGTCTTAACTGTAATTGATGAAGCCACACGGGAATGCCTAGCGTTGGAAGTGGACAGCTCCATCACAGGGAAAAGAGTTGCAGCCGTACTCAACCGCATTGCCCTGTTTCGCGGCCTTCCCAAAGAGATTCTAACGGACAATGGTTCTGAATTCACAGGGAACGCACTAAACGTATGGAGTTACGACCACC
>NZ_VWXL01000106.1 GCF_009746625.1 Caproicibacter fermentans | reverse complement strand
CAGCTATATTCGATATCCGCAAAAGTTTGTTGCTTTTTCATTTTTCCGCACCGCCTGTGTCTTGATACTTCTATTTTACCAGAGTTCTCCTCTCTTCGGTAGAGGGGCGGATTAAATCAGAGGTTCCCTAGAGTTCTGCGCGGCGCGCATGCGGCAGTTGCTGTGACCGCCGTGAAAAAGAGAAGCGGGTTTGAGCGCGACGGTTCTCCTTCCACAAAATACGGAGACGGCTACACCTTTTTCGACTGCGGAGTTTCCTGCCAGACTTTTTGTCTGGCCGCAAAGGATCACGGGATTGGAACCGTCATTCTGGGCGTATTCGACATCGACAAAGCCTCTGCCATTCTTAACGTTCCGCCTGAGGAAGAGCTGATCGCCCTGATTGCTCTGGGCTATCCCGACGGCGAAACACCGAAAGTGAAAAAGAAGGACCATGAAAAACTGCTTCGCTGGCTGTAAGTCCGGCGTCGGCTGACAAAGCCCCGGTGGAGTCCGAAAGGATTCCGCCGGGGCTTTGTTTCACACGCGGGAAATATTAAAACTTCTCATAAGTGTCATAGACGCTCCTGACCGACAGATCTTCGGCAAGCCGCGCCGGATTCAGCGGAACGTCGAGTTCCGTTTTCTTCAAAGCGATGATCCGGTCGGTATGGGCGGAGAGATCAAAATAATTGTCGCTGAAAACCGCGTCGCAGTGCTTCAAATCGAGTTCCACAAATTTAGCGAACGCATCAGCCCGGAGGCGAATGAAAAATCGGTCTTCCTTCTCCGTGATGTCCATTTTAATTCCGGGATTATGGAAATGAAAGTGTTTTGCTTTGCAGAACAGAACGGTTCCCCCGCTCACCCGCTTACCGCCAACACTAAACAAATACTCCAGATAAACGTCGTACCTTTTCTCCTCCGTCGTAAATTGCCGTGAAAAGTCCAGGCTTGCGCATTGCTTTGAGGAAAGGGGTTCCGCACATACAGGCATTTCACCGCTCTCAAGCATCTTTGAATCCGGCGTCATCAGCTTCCATTCCAAACAGCCTGTTACGGAAGTTTTCGATTCATTGGAAACATGAAGAGAAACCCGTGCCCCTTCCTCACAGGCGCTGGCAAGAACCGGAGCAAAACATCGTTTCACTGTGTAATGCAGTGCCTTCCACCGGCCGCATCCGTCGATGCCGGACCAAGAGGCGACAGGCCAGCAGTCATTCAGCTGCCAGTAAATCACGCCCATGCACCTTCCGCGGCAGCGTCGCCAGTGTTCCACCCCATACCGAATTCCCTCCGCCTGAATCAGCTGGGAAAGGTAAAGCAGCGAATCAAAGTTGCCGGGATGCCTGAAATACTGAGAAATATAATACAATATTTTTTCATTGCCCGTCCCGCTCTTCTGGTGCGATTCCATAACGCGCGAAAAAATGTTCCACTCCTCCGGAGGAGCAAACGTCCTTACGGTTTTCAGGCTTGGGAAGGATTGGAGGCCGAATTCCGACATGAAGCGCGGAACGACCGACCGGTAATCCGTAAACGGCTTTTTTCCATGCCAGACGTCCCAGTCATGCATATCTCCCCTGTTCTCATCATTAGGAGCATGAAAATCACCGCCCGATGACGGCGAAGATGGCCAATACGGAGTATCGGGATCCAGCCGGGAGACAAATTCCGGCAGACTCTTTTCAAACTGCTCCTGATACTCCATCTGATACCGTTTCAGCGATGTCTCGTTTTTCCAGTTCTGAACCCACATCCATTCCATTTCGTTGTTGCCGCACCAAAGCGCAAGCGACGCATGTCCGCGAATCCGTTTGATATTGTCCTCCAGCTCATGTCTGACACTGTCCCGAAATTGTTCGTCAAAGTCATATACCCCGCACGCAAACATAAAATCCTGCCAGACCAGAAGCCCGTAACGGTCGCACAGCTCGTAAAAATAGTCGTCAGGATAGATTCCGCCGCCCCAGACGCGGATCATATTGAAATTGGCGCGAACGCAGCTTCGGATCAATTTCTCGGTTCGGGCTCTGTTTCTGCGGGAAAGAAGGTTATCCTCCGGAATATAGTCCGCTCCCATTGCAAAAATCCTTACGCCATTGATTTCAAACGCGAATGACGTTCCCCACCGATCCCGCTCCCTGACCAGTTTCAGCATCCTCAGCCCGAGTCGAAACTCTTTTTCGTCCAGCTTGCGTTCCCCCTCATACAGAAAAAGAGAAACACTGTAAAGCGGCTGTTCGCCATAGCCGTTGGGCCACCACAGGCGCGGTTCCTTCACCGAAAGGGTAATGGAATTGCGTTCGTCCAAGCTGACCGTCCGTTTTGTCAGAATACTCCCCTCGGGGGATGTCAGCACGGCTTTGACTTGAAAATCATCCCCGGCCCATTTTTCAAGGGATACGGAGATGTTCAGCACCACGCTTGAACTTTGATGAACCTGAGAAACGGAATAATCCCCGATATACGCACGATCGCGGCCGATCAGCATAATGTTCCGCCAAATTCCCATGTCCGGAATCATCGGGCCCCAGTCCCACCCGAACATATAATGCGCTTTGCGCAGATGCGAAATTCCGCCGCTGTAAGCCTCTTCCGAATTGCGAAGCGGCTGCTCTCGCTGCTTTTCCGCAACGAACCGGGTCGGGGAATGGAAAATAACGTCGATTATATTCTCTCCTGGCCGGAGCATCTTCTTACAGTCAAACTCATAGGTTCTGTGCATATTGTCGGTGTTCGCCAGAAGGCAATCGTTGACAGAAAGCGTGCAAAGGGTATCCAGCCCCTCGCAGCGAAGCTGTACCCTGTCATGCCGAAGCAATTCTTCGTCGACAAGAAACGAGCGCCGATATTCAAAATCGCCGTCGAAAATGTTCAGCGTGTCAGATTCGTTGGTTCCATAAAACGGATCTTTTATGAGACCCGCATCCAGCAAATCGGAACAAACCGAGCCGGGAACCCGGGCGTGCCTCCATTCGGGCTGCCCCACCCTGCGCATCATCCATGATCCGTTTAAATCCAGCACCATGTTACCATCACCGATTTCTTTATTCTGAATCCGGGAAACAAAAAGCATCAGAACCATTGACAAAAAGCCTCAAAACCACTTGGGTTTTGAGGCTTTCAAATCATTTTGGAGGCGTCACCCGGATTCGGACCGGGGATGAGGGTTTTGCAGACCCTTGCCTTACCACTTGGCTATGACGCCAAAAATGGAGCGAACGACGAGGCTCGAACTCGCTACCTCCACCTTGGCAAGGTGGCGCTCTACCAGATGAGCTACGTTCGCATTTTGGTGCCTCCGGGCGGAATCGAACCACCGACACGGGGATTTTCAGTCCCCTGCTCTACCGACTGAGCTACAGAGGCAAATATGGCGACTCGGATCGGGATCGAACCGACGACCTCTAGCGTGACAGGCTAGCGTTCTAACCAGCTGAACTACCGAGCCATCTGAAATGGTGGGAACAATAGGACTCGAACCTATGACCCCCTGCTTGTAAGGCAGGTGCTCTAACCAGCTGAGCTATGCTCCCGGCTGTTCGCACCGTTTCATCAGCGACGTGTTATATAATACAATATTTATCCGCAGTTGTCAACAGGAAAAACTACTTTTTTTCAAGTTTTTTACCATTTTATTCATTATGCCTCTAAGAAAAATTCATTCGCTCCAGTACTCTGCGCCGGCCTATTTTACTGCAGCGATAACCATTCGGTCCGTCTTATCCGCCGGAGGCAAAAAGCTTTGATCCGCCCAGACGCCCGCAACACGGAGCCCCGCGCGTTTTAGAAGAGAACACAGCGTCTTGGAATCATAAGCCCGCTCATAAAACCGTTCGGAAGAGCGCTCATAGGCGCTTCCGGACCGCTCGAAAAAATCCAGTGAAACGGCAACCCGGTTTGTCTTTGCCTCAAACGCGTTCTGCCACACGCAGAACAGGCTGCCTAAATCATACACAAACGTGTGGCTGCCGAGAATTTCCCGGTGTTTATAAACGGTATTCGCGTCAAAAACAAAGCATCCGCCCGGGTTCAGGCAGGCCGAGACCCGACGAAACGTTTCAAATACCTGCTGCTGCGTTTCCAAATGATTGACGGAATCGAGAGAGCTGACAACCGTGTCCACCGGGCCGCAAAGCTCCAGCTCTTCCATTCTTTGATTTAACAGCAGCACGGAATAACCCGCAGCGGAAAGCTTTTGCTGCGCAAGCGTCAGCATATCGGCGGAAGCATCCAGACCGATGACTTCGACGCCGCGCCGGGCGAGCTCCAAAATCAGGCTGCCCGTGCCGCAGGCAAGGTCCAGCGTAAGGCCCGGCTGGTGCCCAAGGCGGCTGAAAATACTGAAAAGATAATCGGCGCGTTCCCCGTAGGAAACTCCCGCAATCAACGAGTCATAATAACGCGCAAATGTCGCATATTCCATTTTATTTGGCTTTCTCTCTGTCTTCCAGCTTCTGAAAAACCATATTGTATCCATCGCAGCCGTAATGAAGGGAACGGTTTACACGGCTGATCGTGGCCGTTGAGGCTCCCGTAGTCGCAACAATATCGCTGTAAACTTTTTTATTGTTCAGCATGTGCGCAACCCACAGCCGCTGCGACATGGCCTTGATTTCCGGAACCGTGCAAAGGTCTTCAAAAAACGCATAGCATTCTTCCGGCGTCTTCAATGTAAGAATTGCGCTGAATAAAAAATCGACGCTGTCGTCCTTCAACTTTGAGTTCAATTCAACCACTCTCCCAACTTTATCAGAATATCATTTCAGCGCATAAAAGTCAAACAGGATTGATCCTTATCATTGTTTTTCCTCAACATCACAAGCCGACAAAATCCTTTTAAGGATCGCTTCGACGCCTTCCCCATTCACGGCGGAACAGGGTACCACCATGATTTCAGGGCAGGCGGCAAACTCGCTGCGGTACATCTCTTCCTGGGACCTGCGTCCGGTTTTGTTGAGCTTGTCACACTTTGTAGCGGCAATCAGACAGGGAATGCCGCTGTCGGTCAGAAAGCGCACCATTTGAAGATCATCCTGCGTCGGTGCGTGCCGAAGATCCATCAGCTGAACAACCAGGCGGATATCCCTCGTCTGATGAAAATAGCCTTCCGCCAGTTCCGCCCACCGAAGCTTTTCGGATTTCGAAACCTTTGCGTAACCGTACCCCGGAAGATCGGCAAACCGGCAAAATCCCAGATTGTAAAAATTAATGGTGGCTGTCTTGCCCGGAGCCGAGCTGGTCCTCGCCAGAGACTTTCGGGAAAGCAAGCGGTTAATCAAAGAAGATTTTCCCGCATTCGACCTGCCGGAAAAAACAATTTCCGGCAGGGTTGAAGCTGGGAGCTGATCCGCGCGTCCGGCGGATAATTCAAAAAATGCTGTTTCAATACTCATATTTTAATTACCATTACTGAGGAATCGAGGCTGCGCCGGTGGATGGGCGGTCCATGTTTTTCGGCGCCGAAAGCTGCATCGTTTCCGGCGTTTCCGAAGCCTTCTGCGGGATCGGCATCTTCGTCAGCGCAATCTTCAAAACCTGATCAATTTTATCAACAGGCTCAAACTGGATGGAGTTTTTTACCACCGTATCGATCTCTTCCAGGTCGGATACATTCTCCGCCGGAATAATGACGGTTTTGATGCCGGACCGATAAGCCGCCATTGTTTTTTCCTTCAGGCCGCCGATCGGCAGAACGCGGCCCAGCAGCGTAATTTCGCCGGTCATGGCGACGTCGTGCCGAATGGGAATATTGCAGAGTGCGGAGGTAATCGCCGTAGCCATTGCCGTACCGGCGGACGGACCGTCCTTCGGAATTGCGCCTTCGGGCGCATGAATGTGAATATCGTATTTTGTGTAGAAATCATGGCTGATTCCAAGATTGCCGGCTCTGGTTCTGATGCAGCTGATCGCAGTACGCGCGGATTCCTTCATAACGTCGCCGAGCGAACCGGTCAGTTCCAGTTTACCGGTCCCGTCCATAACGGCGACTTCAATCGGCAAAAGGGTTCCGCCGACGCTGGTCCATGCCAGGCCGTTGACCAGACCGACCATATCCTGCTTACTTGCGTTTTCCGGCTTAAACTTTTCGGGTCCGAGAAGCTCCTCGAGCTTTTTCGGGCTGATCGTGATTTTCTTTTTCGCGTCCTCAACAAAATATTTGGCGCATTTCCTGCACAGGGACGCAATGCGGCGTTCCAGAGTTCTGACGCCGGCTTCCCTTGTGTAGCCGTCAATCAGTTTGTGGACGGCCGCCGGGGCAATCTTCAGCTGCGAAGGGCTGATTCCGTGCTTTTTCAACTGTTTTGGAATCAGGTGCTTCACTGCAATATTGTATTTTTCCAGATGCGTATAACTGCCCAGAGTAATGACGTCCATGCGGTCGAAAAGAGGTTCCGGAATTGTGCTCGCGTCATTCGCAGTCGTGATAAACAGCACGTTGCTCAAATCAAAGGGCATATCGATATAGTGATCGTAAAAAGCGTTGTTCTGTTCAGAGTCCAGAACCTCCAGCAACGCGGAGGATGGGTCGCCGCGGAAATTATTGCCCATTTTATCGATTTCGTCGAGCAGGATCAGCGGATTGTTGGTTCCGGCCTGTTTCAGTGCGTTGATAATCCGGCCGGGCATGGAGCCAATATAAGTGCGGCGGTGCCCCACAATATCGGATTCGTCCCGGACGCCGCCGAGCGAAACGCGAACGTACTTGCGCCCGATCGCTTCCGCGATCGAATGAGCAATCGACGTCTTGCCGACGCCCGGAGGGCCTACAAGGCAGATAATTTGTCCCTTGATCTCCGGAGAAAGCTTTTTGACAGCCAAAATTTCAAGAATACGCTCTTTCA
Source organism: Caproicibacter fermentans (assembly GCF_009746625.1). Taxonomy (GTDB): domain Bacteria; phylum Bacillota; class Clostridia; order Oscillospirales; family Acutalibacteraceae; genus Caproicibacter; species Caproicibacter fermentans. Next base: position 108,494 of record NZ_VWXL01000106.1, on the reverse strand, counting down.
CCTTTTCCAGACCGTAATGCTCACGGTCAAGAATTCTTCCGGCCTTTTTCAGGTCGATGTGTTCCTTACTCGAAACGTTCCACGGCAATTCCAGACAGGTTTCCAGGTAGCTGACGATCACGCTTCCCTCGTGAGAGCCCTCCGGCATTTTAGAGAGACGGTCGCATTCTTTCATCAGCTTGTCGTGCTGTGCTTTTGGCAGACCGAGTTTTTCAATGCGGTCGCGCAGATCGTCCGCTTCCTGCTGAGGATTGTCGTCTTCGCCAAGTTCATAGGAAATGGCTTTCATCTGCTCGCGCAGAAAATATTCCCTCTGATTGCGGTCGATTTGTTCTTTTGCCTTTTCACTGATCTGCGTTTCTATGGAAAGAACCTGCGTTTCCTTTTTCAGAATTGCGGCAAGCTTCTCCAGCCTGCGAACAGGGTGCAGTTCCTCCAGAATCGTCTGCTTTTCTTCAAAGTCAAACATGATATTGGATGCAATATAATCCGCCAGTTCCCCGCAATCCTTCTTCTGAACCACGCCGATGACAATATCCGGCGGAATGTGGGTATAGTTCTGGATGAACTGTTCAAACAGGTTTTGCGTATAGCGAATCAGCGCCTCCGCCCTGCGGGTAGGACGGAACGGCAGCGTTTCAACTTTATTTAAATTGACCAGCAGGAAAGGACTCACCGATTCATAGGACGAGACGGAAGCCCTGTAAAGTCCTTCAGCAAACAGCCGCACCCCGTCGTCGCTGCGCCGAATGACCTGCTTGATTTTTGCCACGACCCCCATGGAATAGATATTTCCCTCGGCGGGGTCATTGTCCGCAAGATCTTTTTGTGTGACAAGGAAAATCAGTTGATTTTCCTCCATTGCCTTTTCGAGGGCCAAAATGGACTTGCGGCGGCCGACGTCAAACTGCAGCAGCATGCCCGGAAAAATAACGAGCCCTCTCAGTGCAAGAGCCGGAATCTGGCCGGCCCCGTGCTGTATGTCAGTTTCATTCATACTCATAAAAAGCTCCTTGAAAAAAAAGCTGTTGCAGGCGAATCGTTTACCGCGCTGCAACAGGCAAATTGTTTGGTCAGGAAGCGGTGTCCTTTCTTCCCCTTTTACTTGGGGCCGTGATCTTGAGCGCGACCGGCTTTCGCTCTGGGTTATAAGTGATTTCCGGCTTTGCTCCGTTTTCCACTGCATCCTTTGTGATGATTACTTTCTCAACCGTATAATCGGACGGAACATGATACATCAAATCCGTCAGCATATTTTCCAGAATGGAACGCAGGCCCCTTGCTCCCGTGCGCCGTTCAAGCGTTTTTTGGGCGATTGCATTAAGTGCTTCCGGTTGGAACTCAAGTTCAACCTTATCCAGTTGGAAAAGCTTTTTATACTGGTTGACAAGGCTGTTTTTCGGTTCCGTCAGAATCCGGACCAGTGCGTTCTCGTCCAGGCCGTCAAGCGCCGCAATGACAGGCAGCCTTCCGACAAGTTCCGGAATCAATCCGAATCTGACAAGATCGTGCGGAATCACGTCCTTCATCCAGGAGGTGGAGTCCAGTTCGGCTTTGCTGCGCACTTGCGCGCCGAATCCGATGGAGGATGAGGCCGAACGACGCTCGATAATCTTGTTTAAGCCGTCGAACGCGCCGCCGCAGATAAAGAGAATGTTCGTTGTATCAATCTGCAGAAACTCCTGCTGCGGATGTTTTCTTCCGCCCTGTGGAGGAACATTGGAGACCGTACCCTCCAATATTTTCAGCAGAGCCTGTTGCACACCCTCTCCGCTGACATCCCTCGTAATGGATGGATTTTCTGATTTTCTGGCAATCTTGTCGATTTCATCAATATAGATAATTCCGCGTTCCGCTTTTTCAATATCAAAGTCCGCCGCCTGAATCAGGCGCAAAAGAATATTTTCAACATCTTCGCCCACATAGCCGGCTTCCGTCAGAGTCGTTGCATCGGCAATGGCGAACGGAACATCCAGTATTTTGGCAAGTGTCTGGGCAAGCAATGTTTTTCCAACGCCCGTCGGCCCCAAAAGAAGGACATTGCTCTTCGTCAGCTCAATATCGTCTTTGTCGCGGCCGTAATAAATTCGTTTATAATGGTTATACACCGCGACCGATAGGGCAATTTTGGCTTCTTCCTGCCCGATGACATATTCGTCGAGCTGTTTTTTAATCTCCTGCGGCTTCGGCAGCTCCGCGGCTGATTCGCTGTAACTTTCCTTCCTTGTGGAAAGGTTTTTTTCATCGTTCAGGATAGATGTGCAAAGCTCGATGCATTCGTCACAGATGAAAACGCCGGGTCCCGCGATCAGGCGGCGCGCCTCGCTCTGCGGTTTTCCGCAGAAGGAGCAGCAGATTTCTCTTCCTTTATTATCATCGTTATTCGGCATTCAATCACCCTATTTCGTCGAATCTTCGTGGCCTTGTATCACTTTGTCAATCAATCCGTAACGGACCGCGTCCTCCGCAGTCATAAAGTTGTCGCGTTCGGTGTCCCTCATAATCACCTCAAGAGGCTGCCCGGTGCGCTCGGAAAGAATTTCATTCAGCTTTTTCTTGATGTGCAGCATATGATCGGCCTGAATTTTAATATCCGTGGCCTGGCCCTGCGCGCCGCCGCTCGGCTGATGAATCATAATATCACTGTTGGGCAGCGCGTACCGCTTTCCTTTCGCGCCCGCCGCCAGAAGGAACGCCCCCATGCTGGCAGCCATGCCCATGCAGATGGTGGAAACATCGCACTTAATGTACTGCATGGTATCGAAAATCGCGAGGCCCGCCGTAACGGAGCCCCCGGGGCTGTTGATATAAAGGCTGATATCTTTCGTCGGATCCTGGCCCTCCAGATACAATAGCTGAGCGACCACAAGACTGGAGGTCACATCATTCACTTCGTCCGTCAGCATTACGATTCTGTCGTTTAAAAGACGAGAAAAAATATCGTAGGAACGCTCGCCCCGATTAGTTTGCTCAATTACATAGGGCACTAAACTGCTCATTTCTAAAATCCCTCCAGTTGCCAGCAATATTAGAGCATTGGCGAAATCTTATTAATTATTCCGTCATCCGGCATCTTTTTATATATGCAGGCCTTGATATTGCAATTATTCCTTTTCTTCGGCCACCACGGCGCTGCCGCGAACCAAATCAAAAGCTTTTTCCACCGCGATATCCTGAACTAAATCTTCTTTACGGATTAAGGACTTTACCTTATCGGAATCCATCTTGTAACTTTCCGCCAGTTTGGCATACTCCTGCTCAACATCTTCATCGGCCGGAACGATTCCTTCGAGCTCCGCGATTTTTTCGAGCGCAAGGCGCAGCTTGACCTGACGCTCAGCCTGCGGGCGGAACTGACCGCGGATCGCGTCCTTATCCTGACCTGTATACTTCATGTAGGTATCGACATTGAGACCCTGCGACTGAAGACGATAGCTGAAATCGCGCAGATCATCGTTAATCCTGTTTTCATACATTGCTTCCGGAATTTCAGCTTTCAGCCTGGAAACGACCTCGTCGATCAGTTTATTGTCAAGATCGTCTTTGGCTTTTTCTTCCCTTGCCTTAGTCAGTTTTTCGCGGATATCCGCGCGGTAGGCGTCCAGCGTATCAAACTCGCTGACATCCTTGACAAAATCGTCGTCGACCTGCGGGAGCTCCTTCATCTTGATTTCATGAAGCTTTATTTTGAAAACCGCTTCTTTTCCGGCGAGCTCCTCCGCGCCGTAGTCTTCCGGGAATTTTACGTTGACTTCAAACTCGTCGCCGGATTTGTGCCCGATCACCTGATCCTCAAAGCCGGGAATAAACTGACCGGAGCCCAACTGCAGACTGTAATTTTCCGCTTTTCCGCCGGAAAATGCTTCGCCGTCGACATATCCGTCAAAATCGATTACCGCGGTGTCTCCGTTCTGGGCTTCCCTGTCTTCCACGGTTACCATTCTTGAATTGCGGTCGCGCACCTTTTCAATTTCCGCGTCCACATCCGCATCGGCCACTTCTGAAATCTTTTTTGTTGCGGGAATGCCTTTATATCCCTCGATCTCCACTTCCGGCTTCGTAGTGATGGTCGCCTTGAACACAAGCCCTTCCTTATCGGCGGAAACCAGATCGAAATCAATTTTATCCTCAATCATTTCAAGCTTAGCTTCTTCAATCGCCTGTTCAAGCGCGCCCGGATATACGGAGTTGATTGCTTCATCGTAAAACACATTTTCTCCGTAGTACTTTTCGATAAACTTACGGGGCGCCTTTCCCTTGCGGAACCCAGGAATCGTGATTTTTTTGCTTTCTTTATGATAAGCCGCAGCTACGGCTTTTTCAAATTCTTCAGCATCCACAAGAACCTCCAGCTGGTAGCGGTTCTTTTCCACCTGAGTGGTCGATTTTAAACTCATTTTTCATTTCCTCCTGCAAATCTGCGATTGTCTAAGCTATTATATCACATGGAATGTAAAGTTTCTACCTTTCCCTGAAATGTTTTTAATTTATTCATTTTACTAAAATTGGCGAAAATCCAAGGTAATCACAGGAAATAAGATGCATGCGGATACCCCTGTACTCCCCGTCCGGCGCCCGTTTTGCCGCAAGGCTGCCGTGAATATGGCCGAAATAGCAGTCGCTGATTTTATGACTTGTCAAAACGTCCAAAATCTCCGTGCACTCCATTCCGTCGTAAACGGGCGGATAGTGCAAAAACACAACCGGTTTCAGGCCCAGCCTTTCCGCATCGTCCAGTGATGCATTCAGCCGGCCGACTTCACGGCTGACTATTTTTTTGTCCTGCTGACTTTCGGCATTGTAAAGCCAGCCGCGGGTGCCGCAGACAGCCCTGTCTCCCGCCGGCGCGGCGCAGTTGTGTATCAGCCCGATATCCGTAAACCCGTTTTCAGCAAAAAAATGCTCGATTTTTTGTCTGGTGGACCACCAGTAATCATGGTTCCCTTTCAGGATCAGTTTTTTTCCCGGCAGCTCATGGATAAAGCGGAAATCCCGCTGCGAATCCTCCAGCTTCATGGCCCAGGAAATATCCCCGGCAATAACGACGGTGTCTTCCCCGCCGACGACGCTGCGCCAGTTCTTTTGGAGACGCTCGGTATAATTTTTCCAGCCCTCAAACACATCCATCGGCTTGTCGGCACCAAGGGAGAGGTGAAGATCGGCTATCGCATACAATGACATAACGGCACGCTCTCAGACGGATTCAGAATCCAATATTTTCAGCACCGCCGCGCCCATCTCCTCCTTTTTGCAGGAGGAAGAAAAGCGCACCGTCTTCGATTCCAGCGCGGCGATCGGCGCGGGAACCCGGGTGGCGGTCAGTTGTGAAAGGCGGCTCACCGCCTGAAATTCATCGCCGGCCGGGGCATGGTCTTCCAGCGCCCGCAAAACCTCCGGCGCGAATTTGTACGGGCTTGCGGTGGAAACAATCACGGCAGGGGTTTTGCTGTCGCCCGTATCCCGCAGATACTTTTCATAGACGCGGGCTGCAACACCCGTGTGAGGGTCGCAAAGATAATTTTGGTTTGCAAACAGTGATTTTATTTCTTCTCTGGTTTCGTCGTCGCTGCAGAATCCGGCGTAAAACAGCTCTCTGATTTTTGACAGAACCGCTTCGTCCACCTGATATTCACCGGTTTCGTTCAGCCGGCGCATCCAGTCGGCAACCTTTTCGTCGTTTTGGTCCGTCAGATCGTATAACAGACGTTCCAGATTGCTGGAAACAAGAATATCCATCGACGGAGAAATCGTCGTGTAGAATTCGCGGTTTCTGTTGTATTTGCCCATGGTCAGGAATTCCGTAAGCACGTTATTGGCGTTGGAAGCGCATATCAGTTTATGAACCGGCAAACCCATCTTTTTGGCGTAATAAGCGGCGAGAATATCGCCGAAATTTCCCGTGGGAACAATAAAGTTGACCGGTGCCCCCCGCTGAACCGAGTGCCCGGCACACAGGTCGCAGTAAGCGGAAAAATAGTACACGATCTGCGGCAGAAGCCGGCCCCAGTTGATGGAATTCGCGCTCGAAAACATCATGCCCTTTTTCGCGAGGAGCTCCCTCATCTCCGCATCGCCGAAAATCCGTTTGACCCCGGTCTGCGTATCGTCAAAGTTTCCCTCCACCGCACAGACGAAAACATTTCCGCCGCTCTGCGTGCGCATCTGCCTTTCCTGCATCGGGCTGACGCCGTCCTTCGGATAAAAAACAAGGATGCGCGTTCCTTCCACATCCTGGAATCCTTCCAGCGCCGCCTTACCGGTATCGCCGGAGGTTGCGACAAGAATCAGCGCCTCCCGGTCCGACCTGATTTTTTTCAAAGAACGGGTCAGCAGAAGAGGAAGAATTTGAAGCGCCATATCCTTAAACGCACAGGTTGGGCCGTGCCACAATTCCAGATACGAAACATTTTGGTCCAGCTGAAAGACGGGCGCCGGTCCTTCCGGAAAGCGGTCCGGACGGTATGCAAGCTCCACGCATTCTCTCACTTCTTCGACGGTAAAATCAGTCAGATAGCGGGATAGAATGCGCGCGGCGCGCTGCCGATAGCTTTCATTTTCCATCAAAGCCAGTTCCTCTTCGCCGACAGCCGGAAACTGTTCCGGGACAAAAAGGCCGCCGTCCCCGCAGAGTCCCTGAGAAATCGCCTGCGCAGAGGTCGCTTTGCCTGTACGGCTTCTGGTTGACTGATAATTCAATTTCTGTTCCCCCTTGCCAAAATATAGGTTCCGGTTTTGCAGTTTCAATAAAAGGACGAAAAGCAGAATGCGTCTTTGATATGATTCAGGGAGACCACGGAGCGGCCGCTGCCCGAAGTCACAATCCCAATTACGTCAAAACGAGGCTGCAGCAGGGTTTTGTTTTTTTGCAGATACAAAAGGGCCGTCTTTGCGATTTTTCTCTGTTTGCCCGGCGTGACGGCATATTCGGGGCCAACCAAGGAAAATGCCTCTCTTGTTTTGACTTCGGCAAATATAATATACTGACCGTTTTCCGCGATTATGTCGATCTCACCGAACCGGCTATGATAATTCCGTTCCAAAATCCGATACCCGTTTTCGGTCAGATAATCGGACGCAGCCTTTTCCCCAAAGGGCCCTGACGAATTATTCATTGCCGGACCCGGCCAATATCTTTTTTAAAAAGGTTCTGCGGTGCACCGGGCAAGGGCCCTTTTCCCGGAGTCTGTCCATATGCAGCGCGGTCCCGTAACCCTTGTGCTTTGCGAATCCATAGTCCGGATAAATTTCGTCAATCCGGCACATCACCCGGTCACGGCTGACCTTGGCAAGAATGGAAGCCGCCGCAATACTGGCGGAAAGAGAATCGCCCTTTACAATTAGTCTCGTCTCTACGCCGAGGTCAGGCATTCGGTTGCCGTCGACCAGAGCGCAGTCCGGGCAAAGATTCAGCTGATCGAACGCTCGCCGCATGGCGAGGAAAGTCGCCCGAAGGATATTGATTTCATCGATCTCGCCTTCGGTTGCAAATCCGACGCCGTATGCCTGCGCCGTACCGCAAATGACATCATAGAGCTCTTCCCGCTTGTTGGGACTTAACTTTTTAGAATCGTTGAGGCCTTCAATTTGAACCTGCGGCGGGAGGATAACCGCTGCGGCAAACACGGGCCCGGCAAGCGGTCCGCGCCCCGCCTCGTCGATCCCGCACACAAGCGGATAGCCGTCGCGCCGTGCTTCTTCTTCGTAAAAATGCCAGTCAGTCATGCCCTTCACCGGCCTTTTCCAATGTGATCCTTCCGATTTTACCCGCCCGAAATTCATCCAGAAGCATGATGGCGGCACGTTCCGTATCGATTGCTCCGCCGCCCGCGCGCATTCCGCGTTTTCTGCCGATCATCTCCAGCAATTCATAACCGCCAAGGCCCGAAATGTCGTTTTCCAGACAGTACCGCTTCGCCAGAAGCCCCGCATAGCCGGCGGCCAGAACCTCCAGCAGCCGGCATGCCAGAGTTTCAAGATCGATGACGTCATCCTTGATCGCACCGGTAAACGCCAGGCGTTCCCCTACGGCGGGGTCTTCAAATTTCGGCCACAGAATGCCGGGAGTGTCAAGGACCTCCATCTCTTTTCCCACCGGAAACCACTGGCTGCTGCGGGTGACGCCGGGCCTGTCTTCCACCGATGCACGGCTGTTGCCGGAAAGACGGTTAATCAGCGAGCTTTTCCCAGCGTTCGGGATTCCGGCGACAAGAATTCTGATTCTGCGCCCCGCCATCCCTTTTTCCCGCCAGGCCTCCAGCTTTTCCGCAAGGATGCGTTTGGCCAGCGGCAAAAACCCGTTCAGGCCGTTTCCCGAACGGCAGTCCACAGCAATCGCCCCCATGCCGTGCTCCTGAAAAAACGCAATCCATTCTCTGGTAAAGACGGGGTCCGCAAGATCGGATTTGTTCAGAAGCATGATACGGGGTTTTCCGCCCGCCAGCTGATTCAGCTCCGGATTCCGGCTGCTGTAGGGAATCCGGGCGTCGATTACTTCCGCCACAGCGTCAACCAGCTTGATATTTTTTTCCATGAGCCGACGGGTTTTGGCCATATGGCCGGGAAACCACTGAATCGGCCGGCCTTCCTGCATGAATTTACCCCCTTAAGAATTTACTTTTCCAAAGCGGTCAAACGGATAAAGGACCCATTCCGCCTTGCCCAGTATAAATCGCTGGTCCACCATTCCCACGTCGCGGCTGCGGCTGTCGTTGGAAACCAGGCGATTGTCGCCAAGCACAAAGACACACCCTTTCGGTACGGTCAGCGGAAATTGATAATCCGAAGGCTGTTTGGTAATACCGTTTTGAATATACCGGGATTCGTCCAGGCGTTTTCCGTCGACAATGACGGTGCCGGACTGAAAATCAATATTAACCGTTTGGTTTTCAAGCGCAATCACCCGCTTGATAATCGGTTCCGAAAGCCCCTGCGTATGGGTAATGACGACTACGTCGTCCTGCCGGGGTTTGTAAAACCCGCTGAAGAGAAGGATTCTGTCGCCGGAGCGCAGATTGGGCAGCATGGAAGGCCCGCTGACACTTACGATCCTAACCGAAAAGGAGAACAGAAGCACAACAATAATCAGGGAGGTAATCAGCGCCTCGATCCATTCGTAACAGTTAACTGCGAAGCCGTTCGTTTTGGACGGCTTTTTCCCCTTTTCCGCTTCCGGCTCCGCTTTTTCCAACGGGAATTCAACTCCTTACCCAATTACATAACGTTTTATTTTACAATAGAATGGAACGGGTTCAAAAGGAAAACCACCTTGCCGATCACATACCGGCAGTCGATCATTCCCACTTCCTGAAACCGGCTGTCTTCGGAAATGGTGCGGTTGTCCCCCAGAACAAAAATATGGCCTGCCGGAACTTTCTGTGGAAATTTAACGTCATACTGGTCTTTTGTAATTCCGTTTTTAATATACGCGGACTCGTCAATTTCTTTTCCGTCGACAGATACGATGCCGGTCGTAAAATCGATATTCACCGTCTGTCCTCCGGTCGCGATCACGCGCTTGATGATGCGTTCCTTCAGTCCGGTTCCGTTCGCATCGATTACCACAACGTCCCCCTGAGAAAGATTCCTGCTCAGGCAGGATACCAGGACCCGGTTGCCATTATAAAAATTGGGTTTCATGGAATCCCCGTCAACAACGATATTGACGCGGAACAGAGACACAAACAAAATCATGATGACGGAAAGCGAGATAATCAGGGCTTCGATCCACTCATAGCAATTCTCCGCAATCCGGTTCTCAACAGCACCGTTTTCCTGCAGGGAATCGGCATCCGACACATCCTTCATTCTATTTCCTCCGATCAAAAGAACAAAAAAGGGACACCGAAATGTCCCTTCCCATGCGCTGTATGAATTCTCTTACTGGATTTTGCTCTTGACCTTTGCGGCCTTGCCGACCCTGCCGCGCAGATAATACAGCTTTGCCCTGCGGACATTACCCCTGCGGATGACTTTGACTCCCTTTACATTCGGGGAATGCAGCGGAAAAACCCTTTCCACGCCAACGCCGTAGGAAACGCGGCGGACCGTAAAGGTCTCGCCGACACCGGAGCCTTTGCGGGCAATAACGGTTCCCTCAAAAGCCTGAATTCTTTCGCGTTCGCCTTCACGGATGTTAACGTCGATCCGAACGGTATCGCCGATTTCAAAAGCGGGCAGCTCCGCTTTCATCGAATTTTGTGAGATTGTCTTTAAAGCGTCCATGATGAATCCTCCTAAATTTCAGACATTCATGCCGTCGGCAGAGGACTGTCCGTTTCAATGCCATAAAATTTTTTCAGGCATTGAATCCCATCGGATTTCTCCGACGGATCTCAAATGCTTCTCTATCATATCACATTCCTGCGAACCGCGCAACATTTTTCTGACAGGCATGCCTCTATTTTTCGTGCTGCAGAAGGTGGAGCGCAAAACCGCCGAAATCGGGCTCGAGATATACCGCTTTTACCCTTCCGTTTTCGTCACGGGCCAGCGTTTCTTCGTGAAACCGGATACCGGAAGTCTTTAAAAAAGAGTACGCGCGTTCCGCGTCGCGGGTGCCGATTGCAACGTGCCCGCCTTTGTTGTAAAACGGGGCTTTCATCAATTCAAACAGGCTGCCGGAAAAATAACTTTTTTCATATTCCGTCACATTCTGAAACAGCACGGAGGACAGGGCTTCACCGAGCGCCTTCGCCTCGCCGGAGGAAGCGCAGTTGATTCCCACATGCGCGATATGAAAGTCAAGATGTTCCAGAATCGTCTCGCGGACGCTCTGTTCAATTTGGTCAAATCTGCGGTTTTCTATATCGTCGTAGCTGAGCATAAAATCCCCGCCGGCAGCCGCAACCTTCGAACAAGAAAGGTACTCGTTCATTTCTTTTCTGGTCAGATCTCCGGTCGGGACAAATTTGACCTGCGGATACGGGCCTGAGAAAAGCTGCATGGTCTTGAGTCCGCCCATTTGAATGGCGGGGAAGAACTTAAGAACCGTCAGTCCCATGGAAACGGCCCGATGAACCTCCGACGGCGTAATGCAGCCCGGCACCACCGGCAGATTCTCCTTTTGGCAATACCGGATCACTTCTTCGCTGAAATCCGGGGATACAATGAATTTTGCTCCGCACTCCTTCGCTTTTTTAGCCTGTTCCACCGTCAGCACCGTACCGGCCCCGATACAGAAATCCGGCATCTCCGCCGCGATTTTTTGAATACACGCGGCGGCGGCTTCCGTGCGGAACATTACCTCCATCAGCGGAAGGCCGCCTTTCCGAAGCGCTTTCGCAAGCGGCAGCGCGTCTTCCTCCCTTTTGATATTCAGGACAGGGATCATCCCGTAGCTTTCTATCAAATTCAATACCGACCTCATAAAAACACAACCCCTTCTTTTTTTGATTAAGACTTCGTCTTCTCCGATTCTCTTAAAAAAGCTTCGACCTCTTTCATCGTGGGAATGGAACCGGCCGCGCCGCGCCGGCTGACCGCCAGGGATGACGCGGCGGAAGCAATGCGAAGCGCACGAGCCGCGTCGTTGTCTTTCAGTATGCCGGCAAGGTAAAAACCGGTAAAGGTGTCGCCCGCCGCCGTGGTGTCTTCGATCGGCACATCGTATATGCCATGACTTAGCCTTCTGTTTTTGTCGGCATAGACAACGCCCTGTTTTCCAAGCGTAAGTACTATTTTCACCTCAGGATATTTTTTCAGCAGCAGGTCCGGAATCTCATCCAGCTGTTTTGCCCCGCTGATTTGCAGTCCTTCGATTTCATTTAATAAGAGCGTATCGGCCGCCTCTATGGGGCACTCGAAAAGCTGCCGGTTGACGGGGGAAGGATTCAGAAAAATTCTCATCCCCCGTTCCGACGCCTGTTTCATTAAAAACGGAAGCTCTGAAATTTCATTTTGAAGGAGAAGAACATCTCCGTTTCCAAACCCGGAAAGAACCTTACAGATAAAATCACGCGTTATTTCCTGGTTGGCTCCGCCGTAAAGGACAATGCAGTTCTGGCCGCCGCGGTCGACCTGAATCATCGCACTGCCCGTAAACTCATGGCCAGTGTCGAGCAGCGACCAATCCGCGCCGCATTCATCCAATATCTTCTGAAAAACAGGAAGGTCTTTTTCAGCCAGCGCACCGGCGAAAAAAACAGCCGCTCCGGCTCTTGCCGCAGCGACAGCCTGATTAAACCCTTTTCCGCCGGTAGAAAGCGTCATCCGATTGGAGAGAATGGTCTGCCCCGGCAATACAATAGAATCCACTTGAAATACATAGTCAAGATTTAATGAACCAAAATCCAGAATTTTCATAACTTCACATCCGACTGTTCTGTCGATTTTCCCACATGAGGGCCGGTGGAATCTCGAACCACCAGTTCCGCATCCACCAAAACCTTCAATACGGTCTGATCTCCTTCAAATATTTTGTCCATCAGGCGCGACACCGCCATTTTGCCCATGGTCTTCTTATGAATTTTCAGCGTTGTCAGGAGCGGTTCCGAAATGCTGGCAAGCATCAGGTCATCCATTCCAATGACGGAAATATCGTCCGGTACCCGTTTGCCCGCCTGCCGGAACGCCCTGAGGGCGCCGACCGCCAGAATGTCGTTGTCTGCGAAAAAAGCTGTTGGAAAATCCCTTCTGTCTTCCGCGTATTTCAGCAGCATCTCATAGGAAGTATCCAGATCCGGCTGAACATAATACGTATCCGCGGAATTGACCGGAAGATTTTCTTCCTGCATGGCGCGCAGGAAACCCACTTCGCGGGCATGAAAATTGTCCGTAACGTATTCGCTCCGGATATGCCCAATCCGGGTGTGCCCGAGAGATTTCAAGTAGGAAACCGCCGAAAACACCGCGTTTTCATTATTCATGACAACCGCGTCAAAGCTCTGATTTCTCATTTCATTGTCAACCACCACAACAGGGGCCGTCAATTTTTTAAGAAAATCGGAATCCTCCGCGCGGTATTCCGTGCCAAGAAAGATAATCCCGTCATCCTGTTCCGCGTTGATTTCTTCAATCATCCGTTCCAGATTGTCGGAAGTCACATTGGTTATTTTTAAATTAATCCCAGCGGAACGCGCTCCGTCCTCAATGCCGTCAATCACGCGGGTGATAAATTCGCCGTTATGTTCAACCAGAAGACCTTTGTCCTTGTATTTGATAAACCGAATACTTTTCCGGTCCGTGCGGTTGTACGACCTTTTCTGATGGTATCCGGATTCCTCCAGAAACGTCCTTACTCTCTGTCTCGTTTCAACACTGACGCCGTCTTTGTCATTCAGCACCAGGGAAACCGTGGCGGGAGATACGCCCGCCAGTTCCGCTATTTCTCGAATTGTCATCATGAGCAGCCCCTTCGGTATTCGTTTCTATTCACTGTTCTTCATTATAAAGCAACAAAAGAAACATTTCCATATCGTGGAGCCGCATCGATAAATTTTTTCGACTTTCCGCTCCCGGAAATCTTTAAGATTAAGTTGTTTCTCTCTTCCGCTGCACCATTGACTTGACGATCGGGTACAAAAACACCGTAGCAATCAACAGAAGCAGAACCAGCGTAACGGGTCTGGTAACAAATATCGCATAGCTCCCATTGGACAAAACCAGAGCTCTTCTCAAATTGGATTCCAGCATACCGCCCAGCAAAAGTCCGAGAATAAACGGTCCGACCGGAAATCCGCCGCGTTTAAAAGCAAATCCGAGAAGGCCGGCAAGGGACATGACGATCACGTCAAAAATGCTGTTGTTCAGCGCAAAGGAACCGACAATACACAGAACACAGACCGCAACCCAAACCGTCTGAGGCTTTACATTCAGAACCTTCGCAGATGCTTTCGCGGTTAAAAGTCCAAATATCATCATCAGGACGTTGGCCAGGATCATCAGCAGCATGATATTGATGACAAACGGCTTATTGTCCGTAAACATCTTGGGTCCCGGCTGCATTCCGTACATGGTAAGCGAACCGATCAGAATCGCGCTGACGGAGTCGCCGGGAATCCCCAGCGTAAGCATGGTTGTCAGGGCGCCGCCGATTACCCCGTTGTTCGCGGCACAGCTGACGGCCAGCCCCTCCATCGAACCGTTTCCGTATTCTTCCGGATGCTTGGACATTTTTCTGGCCTGTCCCCAGCAGATAATGGAGGCGATGTCTCCGCCCGCCGCCGGGATTGCCCCAACGACCGTTGCGACGAGAGATGCGAAAAAGGTCGGCGCGGCAAGCGCCTTTGCCTCCGATTTATTTGGCAGCACACGTCCTAGCTCCAGATTGGCCGCTTTTTCCCTGGCTTCCCTGTCCTGCTGAGACTGTTTGTATTCAAAAATTTGAGACAGGACCTCTCCGATTCCAAACATCCCGATCATGACAGGCAAGAAGGAGATGCCGGCGAGCAAATCGGTAGAGCCCATTGTGTAGCGCTTGACGGACAGGATCGGGTCCAGACCGACTGTGGAAAGCAGAAGGCCGAGGAATCCGACCGTGACCCCTTTCAAAACAGAAGTTCCGGAAACTGTAATCATCATGGAGATGCCGAACAAAGCGAGGGCGAAATACTCGGTCGGACCGAATCCCACGGCAAACTTTGCAAGGGGAAACGAGAAAAAAATCAATGCTACCGTACTGATAATTCCCGCAATAGCGGAATAAATCACATTGATTCCAAGCGCAAGCCCGCCCTTGCCCTGCTTGTACAGCGCATAGCCGTCGAACGTGCTCGCGATGGAAGCCGGCGTTCCCGGCGTATTAATCAGAATTGCAGAGATCCCGCCCGCAAAGATCGCGGAATTCCAAAGTCCGATCAGCATTGCAAAGCCCTGATCGGCAGGCATCCAGAAAGTGATCGGCGTCAGAATAGCGATTCCCATGGTAGCCGAAAGACCTGGAAGGGCGCCGATGACGGCACCGGCTATTACGCCAATCAGCAGAGAAAGCAGCACCATCGGCTGCATTAATTGTAAAAAGCCTTGAACCCATTCCGTCATAAAGAGCACCCCTTAAATGGCAAATTGAACTTTCAGCCCCAAATTAAAAATACCGTAAATCAAGGCCACGAAAATGATGGAAAACAACAGATTATACTTCCAGCTTCTGTGGTAGATCCAGTTGACAAACATACAAAAGGCCAGCGCGGCAACTACAAAATGGATCAGTTTCCACAGGATAAAGAATGCCAGAATTGCGCAAACAGTCAGCAGTAAAGGACGAATGTTCGGTCTTTGCTCCTCGTCCATCTCAAAATAAGCGAATTTGCCGTTATCTTTTAATCCTTTCACAAAAAGAGCCAGTCCGAACAAAATTACGGCTGACGAAACAATAACCGGAAAAAATCCCGCTCCCGGCACGCCGCTGATTGTAGAAGACGACATGCCAAGACCGATTCCCGGAATAAGAAACCAGACGCCCACCCCGCAAACAAGCAAGCCCGGTATCGTATCACCTTTATACATAAGAAACCTCCGTTTCAAAGGCAGTGCAAAAATCTTTTGCCGGGTGGAAGCCCCCTTCCACCCGACAGAATGGCGTTACTGCTTTACAATTCCCAGCTGCGGGATCAGGGCTGAATAATCGGTCAATTCTTTCTTCGCCTCGGTATCCATGTCGGAACCGCTCATGTACGCGAAGTTATAACCCTTCTGTGACAGAAGCTTTTTCACATCGTCGGAATTGATTGCCGTCTTGGACGCTTTTTCCAGAACGTCTACAATTTCCTGCGGCGTATCCTTTGGAACCGCAAATCCGCCCCAGCCCTGAACACTGACGTCAATGCCCTGCTCTTTTGCCGTTTTGATATCCGGATAAATCGAGGAACGTTCGTCGCCGATGACGGCAAGAATCTTCAATTCGCCGGAATCAACGCTTGACTGAACCTCCGACGGGCTGACTGCCGTAGCATCGATGTTTTTGCCAAGGAGTGCAGCCACGGCAGGAGCCGCTCCGTCAAACGGAACATGGGTGAACTTGCAGCCGGTTTTCTGTTCAATGCTGGCCGCGGCAATCTGCCAGATCGAACCGGTTCCGGAATTTCCAACCTTTACTTCGCCGGGATGAGCCTTCGCATAATCGACAAAATCCTGAAGTGTTTTCCATTTGGAATCGCTCCGAACCGTAATGGCCGCCGGAATCGTCATCGCCCTTGCGATAAATTTGAAATCGTCGGTGGAAAGCGTTGTGAAGCCAAGCGCCTTCAACATCGTGGACTCAACCGGCATGTAGGCAATCGTATATCCGTCCGCCTTGCTGTTTTTTACATACTCCAGACCCACGGCTCCGGAAGCACCTGTCTTATTGGTGACAATAACCGGTTTGCCAAGCACCTGCTGAAGCTGGGAGGCATAGATGCGGGCCACCGTATCGGACGCCCCGCCTGCGGAATAAGGTACAATCAGAGAAATTTGTTTGGTCGGAAAGTCGGTTGCTTTCGAGGCTGCGGCAGACGATGCCGAGCCGGAAGCAGATCCCGTACCGCTGCAGCCTGTAAATAAGGCGGCGGTCATGGTCAGGGCCAGGGTTGCGCTGAGTATTTTTTTTAAGTTTTTCATACGAGCTCCTCCTAATCATCTTTATATCGACAGCATTTCCCATAAATGCCGACAATACCTAAATCATAACGGGCGGTTGTTCACAGATATTTTTGGATCTGTTTGACCAGTTCTGCCTTCTGTTCCTCGTTCAGATCGATCAGCGGTTTTCGCATGTGCCCTCCGTTCAGTCCCCTGTAGTCCAAAACAGTTTTAAAGTAAGCCATATCCGCACCGGAACGTATGATTTCGCAGATTTCGTTTGCGATTTTCTGCTCTTTCAGTGCTGTTTCATAGTCACCTTTGCAAAAGGCCTTATAAACGCTGACGAAGTGTTCCGGCATCGGTCCGGAGCAGCCGGACACGGTCCCCTCCACACCCATGGCAAGCGCTGCGAGAAAAAGCCGGTCCGTGCCAAACAACACGGAAAATTTTCCGTCGTTAATCAATAAATAGTCCTTCACGCGAAGCATATCGGGATAGCTGTATTTGATCCCTACAACATTTTTACACCTGTCGGCTATTTCCTGCACTACATGCGGTTTCAAATCATTGGCCGCGCATTGAGGAATAGAATACAGATAAATTGGAAAATCTGTCGGAAGGCCTTTCGCAATTTCCTCGTAGTACAGCACCATTGCCTTATCGTTAACGCCAAAATAGCTGGGAGTCACAATGCCGACTCCATCGGCGCCGATTTTACAGGCATGTTCCGCCAGCCGAACGGTTTCTTTTAACGTCATGGCGCCTGCATGTATGTAAACAGGCACCCTACCGTCCGCTTTCTTCACGACAGTCTGGGCAACAAGCTCCCTTTCCTCCGGGGACATCAGGTACATCTCGCCCGTCGTACCCGTCGGATAAAGACAGTTGATCCCTTTCTGAATCAGAAATTCGGTCTGCTTTTCCAGAGCGTTGACGTCAACCTGATCATTGCCATCAAAAGGTGTCGTCATCGCGGTGATCACGCCGTACAATTTTTTCAACCCTTTTTCCTCCGTTCTAAAATTAATTTAAAACTCGTTGTTTGTTTATTAAACAATCTGTTTTTGTTCTGCTTGTTTTTTATGGCAGTAGTTTTAATTCTTCTAACCATAATTGACATTTTAATAAATTTTACGAATTGCAGCAACATTAATGTAGCATTATTCAACATCAATGTCAATATTTTTTTATAATATTTTTATATTTATGTGTCATATTGACAACGATTCTCTGAAATGCTATGATGTATCCGTTACTTGATATCTTAATAATTTTTATTAAACATTTAGCTGAATTCTTAAGGAGGACTAAAAATGCAGAGACTTCTGAACCGTCCACAGGATTATGTTGATGAAATGCTCGATGGTATTTATCTTGCTCATCCCACACAGGTTAAATTCATTAACGAAGACAAAAGATGTCTGGTCTCTTCGAAAACAAAAGAAGGTAAAGTCGGAATCATCACCGGCGGGGGCTCCGGGCACCTTCCTCTCTTTTTAGGTTATGTCGGCGAAGGACTGCTGGATGGATGCTGCATCGGCGGTGTATTTCAGTCACCGAGCTCCATGCAGATTCTCGACGTGACAAAAGAAGTGAACCGCGGCGCCGGAGTCCTCTATCTATACGGAAACTACGGCGGAGACATCATGAATTTTGATATGGCAAAAGATATGGCGGAGATGGAGAGCATCGAAGTTCGCCAGGTCGTAGCCGGAGACGATGTGGCTTCTTCCCCCAAGGGTTCGGAAAACAAACGCCGTGGCGTAGCGGGAATCTTTTATGCTTTCAAAATTGCCGGAGCCGCGGCGGAATCCATGCTTCCGCTTGCCGAAGTGGAACGCCTTGCACAGAAGGCCTCCGATCACGTTCGGAGTATGGGGGTCGCCTTGACCCCCTGTACGATCCCGGAGCTGGGAAAAGCGAATTTCAGTATTTCGGACGGTGAAATGGACCTTGGGATGGGAATTCACGGGGAGCCTGGAATCAAAGTAGACAAGCTGAAAACCGCGGATGAAATCGTGGACGAGATTCTGTCCCACATTCTTCCGGATCTGCCCTATTCGAAGGGAGACGAGGTTTCCGTGCTCGTCAACGGACTGGGCGCAACGCCTAAGGAAGAGCTGTATATTGTTTTCCGCCGTGTTGCGAACGTACTGGCTGAAAAAGGCATTTCCCTCTACAACAGTTATGTGGGGGAATTCGCAACCTCCATGGATATGGCGGGTATGTCCATCTCTTTGCTAAAACTTGACAGTGAACTGAAGAACTACCTTTCCATGCCCTGCTCTACGCCGTTTTTTCTTCAGAATCAAATATAAGGAGAACCACTGCAATGAATGTTGTTACCAGAAAGCAGCTTGTTGATTTTGTCTGTGAAGCTTCCCGTCTGATGGAAGAAAAGAAAGAGTATCTGATTGAACTCGACGCCGCGATGGGTGACGGCGACCTTGGGCTGACGATGTCGGCGGGGTTCGGAAAAGCCAGCGAATTTGTTCTGTCTAGCGAAGAAACCGATCTTGGAAAGCTTTTGATGCAGGCCGGAATGGTGTTCGCCCGCACCGTTCCATCGACGATGGGAACACTGATCGCCTCCGCTTTCTTAAAAGCCGGCAAGGGGGCTCTCGGGAAAACAGAGCTTACAGTCGACGGCCTTGCGTGCTTTGCTCAAGATTTTGTTTGCGGCATTATGGAACGCGGAAAAGCCCAACGTGGAAACAGAACGATTGTGGATTCCCTTGCTCCGGCAGCCGACGCGCTTCAAAAGGCGGCGAAAGAAGGACTTTCCGTCGCGGAATGCTGTAAGCGCGCGATGGAAGGCGCCGCCAAGGGGGTTGAGGATACCAAATCCATGCTGCCCGCGTTTGGCAGAGCGGTCTATTTCGGCGAAAAGGCCCTGGGACGTCCCGACCAAGGCGCATTGGTCGGTTATTACCTGTATCAGGCTTTGTCATCGTCTGCACAAGAATAAACCAGACCTTAAAATGCCCGCTTCCGTTCTAACTTCGGAAGCGGGCATTTTAAAAATATTTTCCTTTTTTAAAAACCAGTAAAACCATCAGATAGACGCAGACCAGAAGAAGCGTAAAGTTGCCCGGTGAACGGAACAGCACGAAAAAGCCGATCGCGGAAAGCGGAGCCAAAAACAGAAAGGAAATCACCTGCACCGTTGCCGCCGCTCTGTCCGGCTCCCAACGAGTACACAGCAGCGAATACAAGGCCTGTCCTCCGTCCAAAGGCTCGATCGGCAAGGAATTGAACGCGAATAACGTGAAATCTGCCAGCATCAGATTCTTTGCCGTCGAGTTTTGGAAGGCGGAAAACAAAATTGCGGCCAGAAGATTGGCCGCCGGTCCCGACAAAGAGACGACGGCATCTCTCAGGTATCCGCGATCCGGCCGTGAGGTCCGGATGATGTCAATGCCAAAAACGGTGAACCTGACTGTTTCGGGCAGGCAGCCAAAAGCGTACATTACGCCAAGATGGCTGGATTCGTGAAGAGCCGCCGCTGCCAGACCGGCCGCGGCCACACCGCTTCTGTCAAACAGAAGCAGCAGCGCAATCAGAGCAAAAAAGAAATAACTGAAAGTGACCCGGCAACCGCCGACCGTAAAATTCATGGCGATGCGGAGGAAGAGGGCGCCTTCCCCTGAGAAGAAGGCGAAGCGGAAGCGTTATTTTCCGATTGCGGAGCGGAACCCTGCGCGGATGCTCTATTCGCTTGTGTCTGCGTACCGGATGACGCCGGAGCCGAAGCATTCTCAGGCTGTGAAGGGGTGGAACCCGCTCCGTTCGCTGAGCCTGCCGAGGATGCCTGCGAAGCCGGGTTGCTTGGCTGATCCAGCGCAGAAGACGCTTCCTGGGTATTTTCCGGTCTGGAGCTGGTAATGTTTGACCATAGGTCGATTACCACATGCTTCATATTCTCCATCTGTGAATCAGCTACAATCGAATCGTTCAGCGATTCAAAATACCAGTTTCTCACTTTTTGATAAACCGTTCCGCCGTTCAGGCGCAGAGCTACGGCAGCAATTAAGATGGCCGTGCAGGCGCTGATCTGCACCACAGTCAGCAGTTTGGTGCTTGCCCTGCGGTTAACCGGGTCAGGCTGCGGTTCAAAATCATCGGCCTCGGCAGAATATAATTCCTCATCCGGGTCCGTATTTTCCGGCTCCTCCCATGTTTTGCGCGTCCGGGAGCCGGTCACCACTAAATTTTGGCCTTTCCGTTCCGTTTCCGTTCTTGTATTTCGCTTCATTTGAAATCCTCCTGCAAATCATGTTCGAGTAATCATATGAAAATGATCGCACAAACAGAACCGAACCGGATCAAAAGCGGACAGAGTATCCGTTGATCTCCTCGAATCATTCTTGTAAAATGACCGATTTTTTGTTAAGATATCGATAAGAAAAGAGGGATTTCATATGAATCAAGCTTTAGCACAAATGGAGCAAAAGAAAATCGAGTCGGCGGTAAAGGCACTGAATGCGAATCGCTTTGACGCGCGTTTTGTTGCAAGCCGGGAAGAACTTTTAAAACTCCTCGGTGAAATGGTCCCTGAAAACGCCGTCGTCGCAAACGGAGGTTCCTTTACGCTGGAGGAAACCGGGGTCATGGACTTTATCCGCAGCGGCAGATTTCAGTTTCTGGACCGTTACCGCACAGGGATGACCGCGGAAGAAAAGCGTGAAATCTTTCTCCGCTCTCTGAATTCCGACTGGTATTTCACCAGCGCCAACGCAATTACAATGGACGGACAGCTTTTTAACATTGACGGGAACTCAAACCGGATCGCGGCGATTGCCTACGGCCCCAGAAACGTCGTTGTGATCGCGGGCGCCAACAAACTGGTCCAGGACCTTACGGAAGCCGAAAGCCGTGTGAAAAACTGGTCTGTGGCGGCAAACTGCTTCCGTCTGAACGTTCACACAACCGGCTGTTCTCTGACCGGAAAATGCACCGACTGCAAAAGTCCGGAACGCATGTGCTGCAACACTTTGATCAGCAGTTTTCAGCGCGAACCTGGAAGGGTCAAGGTTTTTCTTCTTCCCGAAACGCTGGGATACTGATTTGCTCACTGCCCCTGCCCGCATCCGCTGCCGCGCCTGCGGGCGGAGCTGCGCAGAGGGTTTCATGCCACAAACAGAAAGACGGCCTCCGCAATCCGCGAAGGCCGTCTTATCTTCTAAAAATTACTGTTTGGACTGAATGTACCGGTCGATCGACCGGGCGGCGTCTTTCCCGCCGCCCATTGCAAGAATGACCGTAGCCGCGCCGCTGACAGCGTCGCCCGCGGCATATACGCCCTCGCGGGATGTCCGCATGGTTTCCTCGTTTACAATAATACAGCCGCGCTGATTTGCCTCAAGGCCCTCGGTCGTTGTACGAATCAGCGGGTTCGGCGAATTTCCGATTGCCATAACAACACAGTCGACCGGAATTTTAAAGTTGGAGCCTTCCACCGGAACCGGCTTGCGGCGTCCGGAAGCGTCCGCTTCTCCCAGTTCCATCCTGATACACTCGATCGACTCCACTTTTCCGTCCTTATCGCCATGGATTGCCACCGGATTGCAAAGCAGATTAAATTCGACGCCCTCTTCTTTTGCGTGGTGGACCTCTTCACGGCGGGCCGGCATCTGCTCTTCCGCACGGCGGTAAACAATATGAACCTGCTCCGCGCCAAGGCGCAGGGATGTTCTGGCCGCGTCCATCGCGACGTTGCCGCCGCCGACCACGGCAACGCGCTTCGGCTCGATCATCGGCGTATCGTATTCCGGTTTATAAGCCTTCATCAGGTTCACACGGGTGAGAAATTCATTGGCGGAGTAAACGCCGACCAGACTTTCACCCGGAATATTCATAAAGCTGGGCAGACCCGCGCCGGTTCCGACAAAGACGGCCTCATACCCCATATCAAACAATTCGTCGACGGAGAAAACCTTTCCAATCACCATGTCGGTCTTGATCTCCACGCCCTTTTGCTTGAGCGCGTCGATTTCCTTCTGTACGATTTCCTTCGGCAGACGAAACTGCGGAATTCCGTACATCAGTACGCCGCCGGCCGCGTGCAGCGCCTCAAAGACCGTAACGGAGTAGCCCTTGGCGGCAAGATCGCCCGCACAGGTCAATCCCGCCGGTCCGGCCCCGATCACCGCGACCTTGTGGCCGTTGTGCTCCGCATGGAATTCTTCGTCCTTTCCGTTCTTTATGTGCCAATCCGCGGCAAAACGCTCCAAACGTCCGATTCCGACCGGCTCGCCCTTGATTCCGCGCACACAGTTGTGTTCGCACTGATTTTCCTGCGGGCAGACACGCCCGCAGACGGCAGGCAGGGAATTCGTCAGTTTAATGGTCTGATAGGCGCCTTCCATATCTCCCTCGGAGATATGCCGGATAAAATCCGGAATATGCACCCCAACCGGACAGCCGGAAACACACGGCTGGTTTTTGCAGTGAAGGCAGCGCTCCGCTTCTTCCTTCGCCATCGCCTCCGTATAGCCCAGAGAAACTTCTTCGAAATTTTTGTTGCGGACGTTCGGTTCCTGCTCCGGAATCGGCGTCTTTTTCGGATTCATATTAGGCATTTTCCACACTCTCCATCAGATGGCATTTATAGTCATGGGCCGCTTTCTTTTCCATTTCCGCATAGGTTCTGGAACGTTTGATCGTTTCGTCGAAATCCACTTCATGCCCGTCGAAATCCGGGCCGTCCACACAGGCGAACTTTGTCTTTCCGCCGACGGTCAGGCGGCAGCCGCCGCACATCCCGGTTCCGTCGATCATGATCGGGTTCATGCTGACAATCGTCTTAATGCCGTATTCCTTTGTCAGGTTGCAGACGGCGCGCATCATAACCAGCGGCCCGATCGCCACGACCAGATCGTAATCCGCTCCCTCTTCGATTCTCTTTTTCAGCGCGTCGGTTACAAACCCCTGGTTCCCGTTGGAGCCGTCGTCCGTCATCACGGTAAGGCTGTCGCTTGCCGCGCGCATCTCGTCTTCAAGTATAATAATATCCTTGTTCCGGAAGCCGGCGATCATGTCCACCTTTGCCCCCAGCTGATGCAGGGCCTTGGCCTGCGGGTACGCAATCGCGCAGCCCGCGCCGCCGCCGACCACCGCCGCCTTATGATAACCCTCCAGCTCGGAAGCCTTGCCGAGAGGCCCGATGAAATCAAGAATCGCGTCGCCGACCTTCAGCTGATCGAGCAGAATCGTCGTTTTGCCGACAATCTGATAAATAATGGTGACCGTTCCCTTTTCGCGGTCGTAATCCGCGATGGTCAGCGGAATTCGCTCTCCGTATTCATTGACGCGCAGGATAATAAACTGACCCGCTTTTGCCTTTTTCGCGATATAGGGAGCGTCAACCACCATTAACGTCATGGAGTCGTTGAGTTTCCTTTTTTCTATAATAGAAAACATAATTTCACTCCTGTTAGATTGATAATATTTATACAAACATTATGACATATCACATCGGTTTTTGCAATAGAAAGTTTACCCTAAACTGTCACGGCCATCCTAATCGGATCAATCAAAATTTTTCAGCAAAAATGCCGAATGACATAAAAAGAGTGCCTGCTTTTCAGCAGACACCCTGACCATGATTGGTAATGCTACAAAATAATGCAGATCAGCCCGTTGCAGCCCTCGTTGATAATTCTTTCAATGGTTTCGCGGACTTTATCGCGCGCGTCGTTCGGCATTCGCGTCAGCTTGTTGTGAAGCCCTTCATTGACCAGTTCGTGCAGACTTTTCCCAAAAATGTTGGATTCCCAAATCTGCGACGGATTGGATTCGAACTCCTTGAGGATGTATTCCACCAGCTCCTGCGACTGCTGCTCGGAGCCGACAATCGGGGTAATCTCCGTCGTGATTCGCGTCTTCATCATATGGATGGACGGAGCCGCCGCCTTCAGCCGGATCCCGTACTTTCCGCCCTGCCGGATGATTTCCGGTTCTTCCAGACTGAGCTCTTCCACCGTGGGCATAACGATTCCATATCCGTTTTCTTCCACATCCCGGTAAGCGTCCTTGATGCGGTCGTACTGTTTTTTAACATCGGCCATCTTCAGCACCTGATCCATCAGGCTGCCTTCGTCGCCGATTTCCAGTCCTGTCTTTTCCCCCAGCACCTTATAAAACAGATTCGGCTGAAGCGACAGGCCGATTCTTGCGTGCCCGTTGCCAAGCTCCACGGATTCGGTTTTCGCCGCATTGACATATTCGCACTGCCCGACTTCCCCGATAATATTCTCCACTTCGCGGATTCGGCCGACCTTTGAAGCCGCCGCCTGTATCGTGGAATATACGCTGCTTCTCAGCCAATGATCCTTTTCCAGACCGGAAAGCCATTTTGGCATGTCGACGCGGATTTCCTTCACCGGAAATTCAAACAGGATCTTTGCCAGAATCATTCGGATTTCTTTTTCTTCCATCCGCAGACAGTTGACGGGCAAAACCGGAACCCCGTATTTTTTTTGCAGTTTTTCCGCAAGCGCGGCTGCTTCCGCCGTGTCCGGATCAATGCAGTTCAGCAGAACAATAAACGGTTTATCGATCTTTTTCAGCTCGTCGATCACGCGCTCTTCCGCTTCCTCGTACTCTTCACGCGGAATGTCGCTGATACTGCCGTCCGTTGTAATCACCAGGCCGATGGTCGAATGCTCCGTAATGACCTTTTTGGTGCCGATTTCCGCCGCCATGTTAAACGGGATCGGATCGTTGTACCACGGGGTCATGACCATGCGGGGATTATCGTTTTCGATGTACCCCAGCGAGCTGGGAACAATGTAGCCGACACAGTCGATCATTCTGACGGAAAACGTTGCCGTCTGGTCGATTTTAACGGTAACGGCCTGCTCCGGAACAAATTTCGGCTCCGTTGTCATGATTGTGCGCCCAGCGGCCGACTGAGGCATTTCGTCGACCGCTCGGTCCCGTTTATAATCGGAATCCATATTTGGAATCACGATCGTGTCCATGAAGCGTTTAATGAATGTGGATTTGCCGGTTCTGACCGGGCCGACTACTCCTATGTATATATCCCCGTTGGTGCGTTCCGAAATATCCTTGTAGATATTGCTGCTGTGTTCTTCCATTTTACCTCCCCCTCAAGGCTGAGATCATTTTATGCCGGTACCGGGATTTCGCTTTTTACATGGGAATCAACAGCATTCCTCTGTTTTCCATAACGTCGCCGGCTATGCCGTTTTCCTGTTTGATGGTAGTCATTGACGTTCGGTAATCGCGGGCAATGTTCCAAAGGTTTTCCCCTGCTTCGGCATAGTAAATGCATAATGCCGCGGAATTGTCGCGGGCGACCGGCTTCTCTTCGTCCGCCGTGACATCTGTAATCGCTTTAAACGAGTACCGGCTGAAAATTTCCGCGGTTAAACGCAGCTCGGTCTTCGCCTCTATCCCGCTGCCCATAATCCGGAAGCTGATCCCTCCGACTGCAATCTGTGCTTCGCATTTCGTATTGTCGCCGGAGCTGCTGCAGGCACGGGTATATTCAAAATCGAGCAGGCGCTCGAAATAAAACGGTTTGCTTTCCTCATCCAGCGCCAGTACGCACAGGCTGTATTTCCCTTTAAAAGTAATCTGGCCGCCCTGAATTTCCGCGGAGACGGTGCTCATTTCATTCCAGACGTCAATCACCCGGGAAACGGTGTTGTCTTCGACGGACAGAGTGCTTTTGTGCACCGTGGTATCCCCGACCAATTCCGCCAGGTTATCCACCGTTTTCTGTTTTGACTCAATATTCATGTCGAAATCCTTTGAATAAGCGTCGTTGACTACCGTAACTTCCGATCCCTGATAAGCCGCCGCGCTGGCAAACAATCGAATCTGGGTATCAAAAAACGTCTTGTCGCCGGAGTAATCGTTTTTAATCTGAGCTTCCACCCCGATGACGCTCAGCTTGACATCGCAGAGGCAGTCGTCCGTTACGCTGGCGCAGTCAAGCATCTGACTGAACGGAATGGTAAACTCCATGGCCTCCGGCATACTGTTTTCTTCCGTCCCGTCATACAGGAATTTGACGCAGGCCTCGCCCTTGACCATCAGCTTCCCGGCCGTAACCTTAAAGTCCTGGAGAACGGCAAAGGCGTCCGTACGCATGATGCTGTCGGCCGGAGGCTTGCCGCTGCCAAGCTCAAGGATTTCATCCACGCTGAACTGTTGCTGGCAGAATCCGACCAGATTGTTGATCTTCATTGTTTTTTTCTGCTGCTCAACATCGGAACCGACGATGTTGCTGACAACATCGCTGTGTCCCTGGACAACCACTTTCGCACACACCGAAAAGGCGCCGTGAATATCCAGGCGCCGTGGACTCGTCGCGCGGCAGTTAATATATTCCACTCGCGGGAACGCATAAATCTGCGCGTTTTCAGCCGCCTGTTTTAAAGAGATCTCCGATGAAAAAGTGTCGGTGCTGTCGCAGAACCGGATCCGCATTCCGCCAGGGTCGAGATAAAAGACCTTTACGGTAAAGCCTCCCTCCAGCATCAGGCGGTCGCCGGAGATCGACCGTGACCCGATTTTCGGGTAAATCTGGCATTTTAAAATGCGCTGTATATCCGGGCAGTAATCCGGAAGGCTGATGTTCAGGTCGACTGGCTGCTCCTGGCAGCCGTCGAAAATAACTTCTCCGACTGCCATCGCCTCGCGGTCAAGCATATAATCCATAGAGGCCCTCTCCTTTTTTTAATTCTACGTAATTGTTATTCCGGTCTTGTCTTATTTATACCATGTGAATGGAAAAAATCGACGGGCAAGGATGCCTGAATGGAAGAAAGAGCAAAAAAACGCCCCCGGTTTTCCGGGGGCTGAATTTATTGTTCCTTTTTAATGTTAAACATCCTGCGAAGCAAAAAACTCCAGAATTTCGAACTGTGTACAACGACTACCTTCATGGTTGTATCCCTCCCGGAATTATGTTCAGCACCCCTTAAACAGTGCGATGCCCAGCGCAATGATGATAACAGACGCAAAAAACATGATCAGCCCAATGGGGCAAAAACAGGACAGCAGCAACCCAAAGCCAAACGCCACAATATAATGCGCCCAGCATTTCACGTCACATTTATGCCTGCCTCCCATACGATCACCGCCCTGCCGCAGTTTTAAATTCTATTAACAGTATATACCGGGAGGGTAAAATGTGTGCAAAACAGAATTTAAGATTGGACCAGGATCAAAGCGTCACCGTCGTGGACGCTGACGCGGGCCTCCTCCGCCTCAATGCGGTTGCTGACTCCGAGAGGATCGTCGGAATGAAGAACCGCTTTGGTCAGCGGATATTTCATTCCGATATAGCTGACGCGGCATGCCGGGCACCCGAACGGGAACACGGAAACGGTTGCTCCCCTCATTCCGTTCAAAGTCAGCCGCCCGCCGCAGATTAAAAATACTCTGCAGGATTCACCGACAAGAACCGATTTGCATCCCTGGCGGCTCAAATACTGAAGAACGCAGAGATTCGCATAGGAGTGGTCGAAACGCTCGCCGCCCAGGACGCCGAACAGCGCAAATTGACGGAAGCCCCGCCGTATGCCTTCCTTTACCGCCGCAAGCGTGTCCGTCTCATCCTTTTCAACGGCCAGCCGGATAGTTTCCACCTGACCCGGCAATTCGCCCCGATAGGAGTCGAAGTCGCCGATCAGAAGATCGGGGCGGACCTGAAACCGGTTGGCGTTTTCAAGGCCGCCGTCGGCACAGATGACGAAGCAGTCCTCCGGTTTATATTCCCCGAAATTTTCCGCGCTGTCAATCGGAACCGATCCGATCACCATACAGATTACTTTTTGTCCCATTCCCTGATCCCATCCATTTCCTGATACATTGCCACATAGCTTTCATGTCTTGTTTTGCTGATTTTTCCATCCCTGGTCGCCTGCAGCACGGCACAGCCCTTTTCGCAGGTATGCGAACAGGAGGAAAACCGGCACTGATTCAGGTACGGGGCGAATTCCGGGAAACAGAACGGCAGATTTTCCTTTGAGATGCGGTCGCTCTTTTCCAACGTTATGGAAGAAAACCCCGGCGTATCCGCAACATAGCCGCCGTCCTCTAGCTTCAGAAGCTGAACCTTGCGGGTTGTATGACGGCCTCGGCCCAGCTTGCGGCTGATTTCGCCCGTTTGAAGGTTCAGGTCATGAAACATACTGTTTAAAAGAGTGGATTTTCCAACGCCGGAATTCCCGGTAAAAGCCGTTGTTTTCCCAGGCAGAATCCGCTCCACTCTCTCCACGCCCTCTCCCGTTTCACAGGAAACGCTGAAAGAGCGGAAGCCGGCGGCGGAATAGATTTTCTCAAGCGGTTCCACCGGCATCAGGTCCGTTTTGGAAAAGACAAGCACGGGTTCAATTCCCTTGTCCACAGCCGCGGCAATCTCACGGTCCGTATTCAAAAGGTTCGGTGAGGGGTCGCAGGCCGATACGACAATCACCAGTTGGTCCAGATTCGCAACCGGAGGACGAAGCAGAAAATTCCGGCGCGGCTGAATTTCTTCAACGGCGCCGGTTCCGTCCGGTTCTGCGGAAATGGTCACATAATCGCCGGCAAGCGGCGTAATGCCGTTTTTACGGAAAATTCCCCTTGCCCTGCACTCGTAAATCCGGTCGGCGGTCTCCACCGAATAGAAGCCCCCGATTCCCTGTAAAATCAATCCCTGAACCATCATTTTCAATCGCTCGGCGAGACGGACCCGCCGGACGGGATCTCGCTGGAAGAGGAGGAACTGCCGGTCGGCTCCACATAAGCGGTAGACCACTGGAGCTTGCCTTCGCCCGTGTCAAAATTCAGGGAATAAATGTTGTACTTGCTTCCGTCCAGCGTAATGGTAAGAGTCTGAATCCCGTCGGTTCCGGTAAACTCAAGCTGACACACGTCATTATAAGACGGATTGACCGTTTTGGTAACATTCAGGTCACTGCCGAGATAAGCCCTCAGCACGATATCGTGCGACACATTCTTTGGAAGCTGGACATAGATGGTAACTTTTTTCTGCGCAGGCCCGGAGCTGACAATCAGATTGACCGTGGTGCCCTGGTCAACCTTTACGCCGTTGAGAGGGTCGGTTTCAATCACGGTCCCTTTCGCCTGATCACTTGCCTGCTCTTTCGTGGTTCCGACCGTAAGCCCTGCGTCCGTTATCATTTTTCTCGCGTCGTCAACCGTTTGCCCGGCTACGTTCGGCACGGGGATTTTCTGGATATCCTTTCCGGAGCTGACGTAAACATTAATCACATCCGTACCGGCTGTAACCTCGGTTTTCGCCGGGGGCTCCGTTCTGACGACGATTCCCTTGTCTACCGTATCGCTGGCAATCGGCAGAATTTTATAATCCAGATTCAGCTTTTTCAGCGCGGCTTCCACATCCGCCTGAGAACTGCCGGAATAATCGTCGAGAGTAATCGTCGCGCCCCCGCTGCTCACCGTCAGGGTAATGGTGGTGTTTTCCTTCACCATCGTGCCGGCTTTCGGGGTCTGGTCTAAAATCGTACCCTTTTCCGCCGTTGGGTCGCTCTTTGGCTCTTCCTTGATCGTAAAGCTGTAAGTGGGGTCGCTGTTGATCTCGTTCTTCACTTCGTCGATGTTTTTGCTGACATAGTTGGGCATCGTAACATCCTTCGGCCCGGAGTTGAGGCTGTGAACCAATGCCGCGACCCCGAAACTGATGGTCACAATCAGGAACGCCGCCGCGATTCCGGCAACGATCAGAATGGCAACCGGCTTTTTCTTTCTTGCCGGCTCTTCGTCGGGTTCTTCCTCATAATCATAGTTGTCGTTGTAATTGGGCTGATCGTTGTTTCTGACCGAGTTGATCGCATCGATATATTTCGTCGGTTTTTCATCAATAAAATATTTATACTGGAATTTCGTACTCGGATTTCTTTTAAATATTTCAATATCACGCAGCATTTCGGCGGCTGACTGATACCGGCGCTCCGGATTCTTCTGCATCGCCTTCAGCGTGATCTCCTCCAAGCCTTCCGGAATGGAGGGATTCAGCTCGCGCAGCGGCTTCGGGTCGGTCTGCAGCTGCATGATGGCTACGGAAACGGCGCTGTCCGCTTCAAACGGAAGCTGACCCGTCAGCATTTCATACAACATGACGCCGACGGAGTAAATATCTGTTTTTTCGTCCGTCCTGTCGCCCCGCGCCTGTTCGGGCGCGATATAGTGAACCGAACCGATCGCCTTGTCCGTCATGGTGCGGGTCTCGCTTCTGGAAAAGCGGGCGATTCCAAAATCCGTCACCTTAATGGTTCCGTCCTGAAGCAGCATGATATTCTGCGGCTTGATGTCCCGGTGAACGATTCCTTTTTCGTGAGCGTGCTGGAGCGCGCGCAGAATCTGGACGGAGAAATGGATCGCTTCTTTCCATTTGATCCGTTTCTGCTGATCCAGATATTCCTTGAGTGTGATTCCGTCGATATACTCCTCGACAATGTATTGAATTCTGTCCCCAAAGCTGACATCGAATACTTTTACGATGTTGGGGTGGGAAAGAACAGCAATCGCCTTCGACTCATTTTTAAAGCGCCGGATAAACTCTTCGTTGCCCAAAAACTCGTCTTTCAGAATTTTGACGGCCACGGCGCGGTCGTCAATCGTATCGTAAGCGCGGTAAACGACCGCCATACCTCCGACTCCGACCAATTCATGTATCTCATAGCGGCCGTCAAGCCGTTTGCCGGTGTATTTATCCATGCAATCAACTCCTTAGCGGCTCAGTTTTCTACGACGGTTACAGTGATATTGTCGCTTCCCCCAGCCTTCTTAGCCAAGGCAACAAGCCGTCCGGTCAAATCATCCGCGTCCAATTCCTGAGCAAGTCGAAAAATCTGCTCCTCATCAACATAGTTTGTAAGGCCGTCCGTACAAATTAAAAGCCGGCTGCCTTCCGGGAACGGAACCTCACAGTAATCAGCTTGAAGAAAGGAATCGACTCCGAGCGCCCGGGTGATAACGTTCTTCTGCGGGTGCTTTTTCGCTTCCTGAACGGTCAAATCTCCTTTATCCACCAGCTCCTGAACCATGGAATGGTCGGTGGTCAGCTGCCGAATTCCGTCCCGGGTAATCAGATAGGCTCGGCTGTCGCCGGCATGCGCGATACGCGCCACGCCGCGGGACACCACCGCGACCACAACCGTGGTTCCCATTCCGCTCAGAGCTTCATCGGTGCCGGCACGGGCGTGAACCTCGTCGTTTGCGTTCAGGACCGCTTCCGAAATCAGGTTTTGAATCTCCTCTTCACTGATTTCGGCGGAATAGCCGGTCAAAATCTGTTCGGAAATGCGGTCGACGGCAATCCCGCTGGCAACGTCGCCGCCGTTCGCTCCGCCCATCCCGTCGCAGACGACAGCCCAGGCCGCCCCATCGGGAAGAATCCCGCTTTTGCAGGCATCCTCGTTTGATTTTCTGACAAGGCCAATATCACTTTTACTAAAAATCCTCAACATTGGCCACCTCCTCTTTGAATCTGCGCTTCAACTGCCCGCAGGAGGCCTGAATGTCCGCCCCCAGCGTTCTGCGCACCGTCGCGGTAATTCCATGATTCAGCAAAGTCGATTCGAAAGCACGCAGCCGTTCCAACGAACTTTTATGAAACGCAAAGCCTCCCACATGGTTCACCGGAATCAGATTGACATGGCAAAGAATTCCGCGCAGCCTGCGTGCAAGCTCTTCGGCATTCTCCGTACTGTCGTTGACTCCTTCTATCATGGCATATTCAAAAGAAATACGGCGCCCTGTCAATTCGATATAGGTCCGGCATGCGCGGAGAAGCTCGTTCAGATTCCACCGGCTGTTGACCGGCATGATGCGGGAACGGATCTGATCGTTCGGCGCGTGCAGAGAAACCGAAAGCGTCAGCTGGTATTTCTTTTCTGCTAAATCATAAATTTTGTCCACGATTCCGCAGGTGGACAGAGAGATATGACGCATCCCTATATTCATTCCCTCTTTTGAGGAAACAAGATCCAAAAAGCGGAGCACCGCTTCGTAATTATCCAGAGGCTCTCCCATGCCCATTAAAACAATATTGGAAATTCTCTCCCCCGCGTCCATCTGTGCGGTCTGGACCTGCGAAAGGATTTCTGAGGCCGTCAGGTTGCGGGAGAAACCGCTCTTTCCGGTGGCGCAGAACGCGCAGTTCATTTTACAGCCGACCTGAGTGGAAATACAGACGGTACGGCCGTGGTGGTAGCTCATGAGTACGCCTTCCACCATTTCCCCATCGTTCAAGCGAAACAGGTACTTCACCGTATCGTCCAGTTCGGAGCAGTATTTTCGCTCGATTCGGGCGGCGGCTATGTAATACTCGGCCGCCAGTAGGTCGCGGAATTTTTTAGGCAGATTCGTCATTTCCTCGAAATCGGAAACGCCCCTGTGAAGCCAGCGGTAAATCTGTAACGCGCGAAAAGAGGGCTGGCCGGCAAAAGCCGTTTTCATTTCATCCAGCGTCATCGATTTCAGGTCCGTACGATTCAAAGTATCCTCCTATTTTTTGCGAAACGCCGCAACAAAAAATCCGTCCGTGCCGTGAACATGCGGCAAAAACGTCATCTGATTTTCCGGCTCCGCCACAGCACGCGGAAAACTCTCCGGCAATGAAATCGCCTTTGGCAGAAACCCCGGATGCTCGGAGAGAAAGCGGTCGGCAACCCGCCCGTTTTCCGCCGGATTCAGCGTACAGGTACTGTAGAAAAGGGTTCCGCCGTTTTGTACGAGTTCGGAAGACTTACACAGAATAAGGTACTGCAAATCAGGCAAACTGTCAATAGGACCCGGTAATTTAAAACGTATCTCCGGTTTACGCCTGATCACGCCGAGACCGGAGCACGGAACATCGCACAGAACCCGATCCGCCTTTTCCGGGTTTTCCTCGGGATGCGCGGCGTCCCGAACCGAAGCCCTGACGCAGGAAAGGTACAGCCGATGCGCCCCCTCGCGGACTAACTTGACCTTTTGCGGATATTTATCATAGGCGAAAATTTTTCCGCGGTTCTCCATCCGTTCCGCAAGGGTAAAGGTCTTGCCGCCCGGCGCGGAGCAAACGTCCGCCAACGTTTCCCCCGGCTGAGGATCAAGCAGGGCACACAAAATCTGGGAGGAAAGGTCCTGAATATGGAACAGCCCGTCCCGGTAGCAGCCGCTTTCCGCAACGTCGATACCCTTTAGAAACCGCAGCGCATGATCGGGCCACAAGACGCTTTCCGCGCCCGTTCCCTCTTCCCGAAGCCTTTCGATTAATTGTTCCTCCCCGACGCGGGTATTATTCACCCGGGCGAAAAGTTCAGGCTTCTGCGCCATACCTTTCAATAGTCCCAGCGCCGTTTCATCTCCGTACGACCGGCTCCACAGCGAAATCATCCATTCCGGACACGAGTATTCCACGCTGAGCCTCCGAACGGAGTCCGTTTCCGGCGCAAGCGGGGGGATTTTCGCGCCGCTTCTGAGAAAGTTCCGAAGGACGGCGTTGACAAAGCCGGACGCCCGCCGCGCCCCGCAGGTTTTCGCCAGATTGACGGACTCGTTGACCGCTGCCGACGGTGGAATCTTTGACAGATATAAAATTTGATATACGCCGATCCGGAGAAGTTCGAGCGCGACCGGCATGATTTTTTTCAGCGGAGTGCTGGAAAAACGGCTGATCACATAGTCCAGCGTGATTCTTTTTTCCAGTACTCCGTAGAAAATCGTTGTTGCAAGGGACCTTTCCCGCGGCTCCAGGCGCAGGCCGGTAAGAATATGATCCAACGCCAGATTGGAGTAAGCCCCTTCCGAGTCGACGCGGAGAAGAGCTTTCAGCGCCGCTTCACGCGCGCTTGTCATCAGCGGCGGCCCCTCCTGTTGCCGGCGATCAAGACAAAACGGAGAAGCGTAAGCAACGCCGTAAAACTTGCCGCCAGATAAGTCATTGCGGCTGCGCGCAAAACCTTTTTTGCTCCCTCCAACTCATCCGGGTAAAGAATTCCGGCATCGTTCAGCGCGCGAATCGCGCGCGAGCTCGCGTTGAATTCGACCGGCAGGGTGACAAGCTGAAACAAAACGACAAGGCTGTACAAAATGATTCCGGCATAAACGATAAAATCGTACTGAACGGGCAGAATCAGCCCGATAATGATCAGCGGCATGGAAAGATGAGAGCCGAAATTGGTCACAGGCACCAGCGCCGCCCGGATTTTATTCGGGAAATAGCCTTCCGCGTTTTGAATCGCGTGGCCCGCTTCGTGCGCCGCAACCCCGACCGCCGAAATGGATACGGAGGAATAGACGGATTCCGACAAACTGATGGTATCGTTCCGCGGATCGAAATTGTCGGTAAGATTTCCCGCGACCCGTTTGATGAAAATCCGATTGACTCCGCCGAAACGCGCGACGCGCTCCGCGGCCTCTTCGCCGGTGATCTGATTCATCGTGCGCACGCGGGAATACTTCGCGAAGGTCGAATTCACCCGCGATTGTGCGATCATGGTGACGATGAGCGCGGGCACCATGATCCAGAAGTATGTAAAATTGAAAAAATAAAAACCATACATTCCGGCATCCTCCTTTATCCGTTTCCTAAAATCACGCCTTCAGCGGGATGTCCCCGCAGAAAATCCGAACCCTTCATTCTTTTGCCGCCCTCCGGCTGAACCTCCAAAAGCTCAAGCACAGTACCGCCGCCGCAAACGGCCTTCAGCTCCGCTCCCGGAAGAATCTGCCCGGGAACGCCGCTGCTTTTCCCCGCCGCACGGGTTTTGTGTAGCTTCAGCTTTTTCCCTTCAAAAAGCGTACTGGCACCCGGCCACGGAGACAATCCCCGCACCTGGTTGTGAATCCGGTCCGCCGGCCGGCTCCAGTCAACCGGAGACAGCTCTTTACTCAGCATCCCGGCATAGCTGGATTCCCGATCGTTCTGCGCGACCGGAGCAATGCCGCCCTTTTCCAGAGCGTCCAGCGTGCGGACGATCAGCCGGGCCCCAATTTCGGCAAGCCGCGCGGTCAGTTCGCCGGATGTCTCATCCGGGCCGATTTCCGTGCGGTCCTTCATCAGAATATCGCCGGTGTCCAGCCCTTCCGCCATTTGCATCGTTGTAACGCCGGTCACCGTTTCGCCGTCCAGAACCGCCTGCTGAATCGGCGCCGCCCCGCGGTACTTCGGCAGCAGGGAAGCGTGGACATTTACGCAGCCCAGGCGCGGAAGCTCCAAAATGTTTTTCGGCAGAAGTTTTCCGTATGCCGCAACGACGATAACATCCGGCCTGAGACGGGCAATCGCAGTCTGCGTTTCCTCTCCCCGGAGAGTATCCGGCTGGAACACCTGAATTCCGTTTTCAACCGCCAGAACCTTAACGGGCGGCGCCTGCAGAATCTGTTTTCTGCCGACCGGTTTGTCTTTCCGGGTAAAGACCGCCGCGATTTCATGTCCTGCTCCGATCAGCGCCGAGAGAGAGGGAACGGCAAATTCCGGGGTTCCCATAAAAACAATCCTCAATTTCAGCCCTCCGAAGAATTCATATGTTCCAGTTCTTCCTTCGTCAGCATCCTAATCACATGGGTCAGGAATAAAATTCCATCCAGATGGTCGATTTCATGGCAGGAAGCCGTCGCCAGAAGGTCTTCCCCCTCATATTCAAAAAACTTTCCGTTGCGGTCCTGCGCGCGAACTTTTACGTGCTTGGGGCGCTTTGTGATCCCCCATTTCCCGGGGATGGAAAGGCAGCCCTCCATAGGCTCCTGCTCCCCCGATTTTTCAAGAATCACAGGGTTGATCAGCTCGCGCCCCCCCCTGCCGTCGCCAATGTCAATGACTACGGCCCTGCGTAGTATTCCAACCTGAATTGCCGCCAGCCCCACGCCGTTTTCTTCGCGAAGCGTATCCGCCATATCGTCCAGCAAAGTCCAGAGACGTTTGTCGAACTTTACAACCGGGCGGCATTTCTTATGAAGAAACGGATCTTCATCCGTTATGATGTTCCGTATTGCCAATGTTATTCCCCCATCTTATAAAATTGTTTCCGGGTTCATATCCGGAAATACCGTCACATCCGAATAGCTCCTGTCGGATGAAAAGCGAATCAGCAAATCGGAAATCATTCTGCGGATCCGCTTATTGTCGCGGCATTTTAATATCAGCTTATAACGATACCGGTTGCTGACGCGCCCGACCAGAGCGGGAGACGGGCTCAGCACCCGCAGCGGCTGGTCCGCGTAATCATCCCTCGCCGTCGTACATAACAGCGTAAAAAAAGCTTCGCTCGCCGCGCGGACCTTTTCCTCTCTCCTTCCGACAAATCCGATCACGCAGATGTCGGAAAAGGGAGGATACAGCAGCGACTTTCTCAAAGCGATTTCCCTTCTGTAAAACTCTGCGTAATTCTGGTCCGCCGCGAGGCGGATAATATCGTTTTCCGGGGTAAAGGTCTGGATGACGGCTCTTCCGGTAAATTTTCCCCGTCCCGACCGGCCGACTACCTGCGTCAGCAGGTCAAACGCCCGCTCGTAGCTTCGGAAATCGTCGCCGTACAGCGATTGGTCCGCCGATAAAACCCCTACTAAAGTAACATTTTCAAAGTCAAGCCCTTTCGCGACCATCTGGGTTCCGACAATGATATCATATGCTCCTTCGGAAAACTGTTTCAGCTTTTTGTCATAGGCGAACCGGGTCATCGTCGAATCCGCGTCCAGCCTTAAAATCCGGGCTTCCGGCAGCAGCTCCGCCAGCTGCTGCTCCGCGCGCTGAGTTCCGAACCCCGAATAGCGCATCTGCTCTTCACGGCAGTTCGGGCACTCCCGCGTGAACGGAACCGAATATCCGCAGTAGTGACACATCAGGCGGTTGTTCGCCGCATGGTATGTAAGAGAGATGCTGCAGTTCGGACAGGTCGCAACATGCCCGCACGACCGGCAGGAGACAAATGTATTATACCCCCTTCGGTTCAGCAATAAAATGGACTGCATCCCGTTTCGAAGGTTTTCCCGCAGCGACTCCGCCAGAAAGCCGCTGAGGATTCCGGCGTTGCCCTGTTCCGCCTCCCCGTTCATGTCGACCACGTCGACCTCGGGCAGGTGCGCGGAACCGTAGCGCTCGGAGAGGACATTCAGGGTATATCTGCCCGCCTGCGCGTGATAGTAGCTTTCAACGGACGGCGTGGCGGAGGCCAAAACCAGCAGGCACTTGTGGTAGGCGCAGCGGTATTTGGCGGCCTCGCGGGCATGATAGCGAGGAGACGATTCGGATTTGTAAGTGCCCTCCTGCTCCTCATCCATGATAATGAGCCCGAGATTCTGAAACGGCGCGAATACCGCGGACCGGGTGCCTACGGCGATGGAGGCGTCCCCGTTCCGGACGCGCTTCCACTCATCCAGCCTTTCGCCGAGGGAGAGCCCGCTGTGGAACACCGCGACCCCCGCGCCGTACCGGGCATGGAACAGGGAGATCGTCTGCGGCGTCAGAGAAATCTCCGGAACCATGACGATGACGCCCCGTCCGTCTTCCAGAACGCGGTCGATCAGCCGCATAAAAACCTGCGTTTTCCCGCTGCCCGTGACTCCGTACAGAAGCGAAACCCCTCCCTGACCGGCGCGGTACTGACTGTACAGGTTTCGATACGCCTCGTCCTGTTCTGCGGTCAGCTTTGCCGGCGGTGAAGATGACCCCTCCGGAACGTCGCCGTACGGATTTCGGTATACCTCCGCGTCAAAATACTGGGCGGCTCCCTTTTTGACCAGAGCGTCCACCACCACTGGTGTAACGCCGGAAAAATAACAGATTTCCTTTAACGAGGCGCATCCGGCGCCTCGCAGTACTTCAAGAGCGCATTTTTGCCTTGGGGTCAGTTTCGGCAGCTCCTGCGGATCCGTAAAGCGAACCATCTTCCGGGTGGCGTCCCCAACCTTTCGGAACGTCACGCTGTTTTTTTGAAGCAGGCCCTTTCGAAGCATTCGCTCCGGAAGGCTGCTGTCCGCAGCAAGCCCAACGTCACGCAGAAGCTTATCGCGCCGGACCGCCCTTCTCCGGGACAGATACGCGACGATTCTCGCTTCCTCTCCCTCCCCCGCTTTGGCGGCAATTTCGCCGGCGGGCCCGGCCAGAAGGTATTCCGTGCTGACCTGAAAAAGGATGCCCGCGGGAAAAAAGAGCCTTGCCGCGTCAAAGAGCGTGCAAAAGGTATGCTCACCGATCCAGGGAATCATCTGAAGCGCCTCCGGCGTCAGGAGAGGTTCCTTATCCAGTACGGATTCAATGGGTTTCAGCTTCTGGTCCGGCTCCCCCTCCTGTTCCGTCCTTTCCAGAATCATTCCCTGCCGTTTGGAATTTGCAGTGCCGAACGGAACAAGGACACGGCAGCCTTCTTTTGCCTCGGACAGAAGAGAAGTCGGAATGCGGTAATCAAACAATTTATCAAAATGATAAACCGTGTTCTCCACCGCGACTTTTGCGACGGCCACGGACATCCTCACCTTTCAGGCATTTTTCAGTCATCCGTGTCGTCGTTCTCCGTTGTTTTTTCAATCATGGTAAACTCATGGTTCACGTATTCCTGAACCGCTATCTCCACCGGTTTTTTCTCCAGAACTTCCCGGTTTTTTTCCGCAGTCTCCGCAATTTCACGCGCTCTTTTCGCAATGGCGACCACAAGGGAGTAACGGCTCTGGTCCGGCGTCAGAATTAAATCGGCAATCGGCTTAATCATTTCTTCAGGATCCTTTCAATCAGTTCTTGATTTCTGCTGGTTTTGTTTTTTTCCGCGTGGATGATTGCTTGAATCTGTGCCACCGCGGATTCAACCGTATCGTTGATGACAATATAATCGTAGTGAACGGCTGCCTGAATTTCCCGGCGCGCAGCCTGCAGACGGCCCCGGATTCCTTCTTCCGTTTCCGTTCCGCGCTGACGCAGGCGGTGCTCCAGTTCCTGCAAGGAAGGGGGAAGAATAAAAATCCCAACCGCATCCGGCCTTTTTTGCTTTACCTGCGCGCCACCCTGAACTTCAATATCCAAAACGACGTCCAGGCCCTGAGCAGTCCACTCTAAAATGGGTGTGAGCGGCGTACCGTAGCAATTCCCGCAATACTCGGCGTTCTCCAGCATTTTTCCATCGGCGGTTATTTCATGAAAGCGTTCCCGCGTCAGAAAAAAATATTCCTTCCCGTCCGTTTCGCCCGGCCGCGGCGCGCGCGTTGTGGCGGAAACGGAAAAGCGGATACTCGGATCCCCCGCCATAAGGTTTTTCACCACCGTTCCCTTCCCCGTGCCCGAGGGGCCCGAAAGAATCAGCAGGAGCCCTTCATTCGTCATCCTCGTCGAGCTCCTCTTCCGAAAGTTCGTCGCGGTCATTCAGTCGGTTGGCCACCGTTTCCGGCTGAACGGCAGACAAAATCACATGGTCGCTGTCCGTGATGATAACCGCTCTGGTTCTGCGGCCGTAGGTAGCGTCAATCAGTGCTCCGCGCTCCTTGGCGTCCTGAATAATACGCTTGATCGGAGCCGATTCCGGGCTGACAATGGCAACCAGGCGATTGGCAGAAACCATATTGCCAAAACCGATGTTGATCAACTTCATAATAATCCCCTTTTGCTTTTTCTATTCGACGTTCTGAACCTGTTCTCGGATTTTTTCTATTTCGGCCTTCATGTCCACAACCAGATGTGCAATTTCGGCGTCCACACATTTGGAACCTATGGTGTTCGCCTCCCGGTTCATCTCCTGGACCAAAAAATCAAGCTTGCGGCCGATTGCCTCACCGGTTTCCAGCATGGAATGAAACTGGCTGATGTGGCTGCGCAGACGAACCGTTTCCTCCGCCACGGAAACCTTGTCGGCGAAAACCGCGGCCTCCGTCAGAATCCTCTGCTCGTCAATGTTCACGTCCGTCAGCATCTCATGCAGCCGCTGGAGAAGTTTTTCCCGGTATTCCGTCACCGTTTTCGGCGACCTTTCCTCCACCTGACCGACAAGCTCCAGAATCGTTTTTGTCCGCTTGAGGAAATCGTCTTTCAGATGGCTCCCCTCCGTCTGCCGCATTGCGGAAAAGGACTGGAACGCTTCTTCGGCAACCCCCCGGACGGCCGTCCAAATTTCCTCTTCATCTTCTGGAGCCTGATGCACTGTAAAAAGGTCGGCATAGCGGGCCACCGTCATCACCGACAGGTCGTCGCGCAGACCGTAGCGCTTTTGCAGGTCGCGCAGAGCGGCAATATAACCCGACGCCAGGGAATGATTGACCAGCACTTCGGCATCGGCGCTTTCCAGCGTTTCAACCGAAACATAAAGATCGAGTTTTCCCCGCGCGACCCTGTCCTGGAGAAAAGACTTCAGCTTGGCGTCCAAAAAACCGTACCCGCGGCTGATGCGGGAAGAATAATCGAAATACCGGTGATTGACGGATCGGATTTCAACCGCGATATCCCGCCCTCCGACGATTTTCTCACTTCTGCCAAAGCCGGTCATGCTCTTAATCAAACTTATCATCTCATCTCTTTATTCTTCCTAATAAATCATAGTGATAATAAAAAAACTTATTCAGAAACAAATCATAATCCTATTTATTTTATCAGCTTTCCGACCATATTGTCAACTGCGGTTCCAAAAAGCCGGAATATAAAAAAACAGCCCCGTGAAAAAGAAACACGGAGCTGAAAAATCAAAAAATCAGACGGGGTGGATCATTTCCTTCCGATCGGCATGTTTTCCGTCAATCCCGTACTTTTTTTCGGCACGTTTTTTAAAGAAGTCCGTCGCAACCTTTGGGAACTGCGCGTAGGACAGCACGTCTTCTTCCTGCTCGGTCCACTCGGCGCATTCCTTTCTCAGGCTTTCGAGTTCCGGCTTGAGAAGATCCGCCGGACGACAGGTGATCCGCGGAGCGTCCCCGATAATTTTCTTGACGAATTCGTCGTCGACAGGGACAGGGGTCGTCCCGTATTTCCCGGCAACCAGATCTTTGAATTCGTTGGTGCACATCTTATACCGTTCTCCGGTAATTACGTTAAACACCGCCTGTGTGCCTACAATCTGGGAGGTCGGCGTGACCAGCGGTGGATACCCGGCGTCTTTGCGAACGCGCGGAACCTCTT
The DNA here is from genome assembly GCF_009746625.1 of Caproicibacter fermentans. Lineage (GTDB taxonomy): Bacteria > Bacillota > Clostridia > Oscillospirales > Acutalibacteraceae > Caproicibacter > Caproicibacter fermentans. Next base: position 66,916 of record NZ_VWXL01000106.1, on the reverse strand, counting down.
CCAGAACCGCTTCGAACTGGTCCTCCTTGCCCGCCTGTTTTAACTGCGACAGCAGGTTGGACAGCATCCCGCCCGGCACCTGATAAACCAGAGCCTTCGTATTGGTCGCAAGCATTTTGGGGTCAATGAGACCGCTTTTGATATATTTATCGCGCAGAATCATGAAATACTCGCGGATTTCATTGAGAAGAATCAAATCAAGTCCCGTGTCGTACGGCGTGTCCTTGAGAGCGGCGACCATGGATTCCGTCGGCGCATGGGACGTACCCAGCGCGAGCGGAGACATGGCGGTATCCAGCAGATCCACTCCGGCCTCCACGGCTTTGAGTTCACACATGGAAGCAAGACCGGACGTATAGTGCGTATGCAGCTGAACCGGAATCTTTACCGCCGATTTGATTGCCTTGACCAAGTCATAGGTCTTATACGGCGTCAGAAGGGCGGCCATGTCTTTAATGCAGATGGAGTCCGCGCCGGCGTCCTCGATTCTTTTCGCGTAATCGACATAATACTCTTCGGTAAATACCGGGCCCGTCGTATAGGAGATTGCCACCTGGGCATGGGCGCCTTCCTTTTTTGCGGCCTTGATAGCTACGTTGAGGTTTTTGATGTCGTTGAGCGCGTCAAAAATACGGATAATATCGATGCCGTTGGCAACCGAACGCTGTACAAAATACTCCAGAACATCATCCGCATAATGACGGTAACCAAGCATATTCTGCCCGCGGAACAGCATCTGCAGCTTGGTGTTGGGGCAGTTTTTACGGATGATTCTCAAACGCTCCCACGGATCTTCATTCAGAAAGCGAAGGCAGGCGTCGAAGGTAGCGCCGCCCCAGCACTCCAGAGAATAGAAACCCACCTGATCCATTTTGCCAAGGATCGGCAGCATGTCGGAAAGCGGCATGCGGGTTGCCAGCAAAGACTGATGCGCGTCGCGCAGAACAACTTCTGTAATTCCAATTTTCTTATTCATTGCTCGGCCCCCTTACTGGAGGGTAACAAGGGGGGTCCCGCTCTCAACGCTGTCCCCTTTATTCACCAGAACGGATGCGACCTGCGCGTCATGCGGCGCCATAATCTCGTTTTCCATCTTCATGGCTTCCAGAACAACAAGGACGTCGCCCTTTTTGACGCTTTGCCCCGGTTTTACGTTTGCCGAGACAATGGTCCCGGGCATCGGGCTGGAAATCGTCTCTCCGCCGGCAGGCGCCGCTGGCTTCGGAGCAGGCGCGGACTTTGCCGGAGCGGGAGCGGCCGCTTTGGATGCGGGAGCGGCGGCAGGGACCGCCGCGGGAGCAGGTGCAGCCGGTGCGGGCGCCGCAGTTGCGCCAAGCTCTTCCACCTGAACGTCGTACGCCGTACCATTTACCGTAATTCTAAGATTTTTCATACTGATAGATCCCCCTGTCCTTCTCAATTAAAGCTGAATATCGGCATGCTTTTTCGGCAGGGTGGATACCCGTTTTCCGCTGAGCATGTCCAAACCCGCCAGAATTTCCGCGCGTGTTTCTTCCGGAGCAATAACCGCTTCAATGATCCCATCCGCTGCGGCTTTTTGCGCGGATGCTTCTGTTTTTCTGTACTCTTCAATCAGTTTTTTCCGGTCTTCCACCGGATTTTCCGACCCGGCAAGACGGTCGTTCCAAAGGAAAACCGCTCCCGTTTCCGGAGAAATTGCCGAGACGACGGCGTCCGGCCATGCCAGTGTAAAGTCCGAGCCGGCCCCTCTTCCCGCAATGGCGATATAAACGGGGCCGTACGCCGAGCCGGTCACAACCGTGATCTTTGCGGTCGTGGCTTCCGAATAAGCGCTGGAAAGCTTGGAAGCTTCCCGAAGCGATTCAAATTTTTCCGCGTTCACAATCGTAATAGCCGGAATGGAAAATGAATCGCAAAACCGCAGAAAACGCGCGGCCTTGGAGCAGGAATCTGGATCTATCACGCCCGAAAGGGCCGTAAAGCCCGCGACGGAACCGCCCATATAGGCCAGCCCCGTTACTGCGGAACAGCCGAATTGGGGGCTAAGCTCCAAAAATTCCCCGCCGTCGCAGATGGAGCCGATCAATTTACCGGCATCCGTTTCGCCCGCGGAGGGAGTCCCCGCAGGAGCTCCTGCGCCCTCGGACAGCAGCGCGGAGGACAGATTGTTGGATGGAAGCATGGAAAGAAGTCTGTGCGCGGCCTTGATTGCTTCCGTTTCATCCGCCGCGGCAATCTGGCACAGGCCGAGCTTTTCCGCTTCTTTTGCCGTACCGCCCTCGCCGTTCGTCGCGATGGTGAGTTCCCCCTTGTCCGACATCACGACAAAGTCCGCTCCGGCAGCGATCATCGCCGACGTGCCCGTGCAGGGACCCAGGATCACAGAGATCTGCGGCACCACGCCGGAAAGATTGTTTGCGTGCAGCAGAATTTCACCGTACGCCTCGAGGATGTCTCCATTCTCGTTCAGGCGCCCTCCGGCGGAATCAAAAATTCCGACGATCGGAGTTCCTGTTTTAACAGCCAGATGATAAATCTTTTTTATTTTGGAGGCCTGTGCTTTCGACATGGCTCCCCCATCTACATCGCTGTTCTGAGAAAAGACGCAAACCGGGCTTCCCTCCACAGTGCCGTAACCAGCCACCGCTTCCGCATACCCGCCCTGGGATTTCGCAAGGCCGTCTACCTCATGAAAGCTTCCATCGTCAAGCAGCGAAACAATGCGCAGATAGCCCTTGGTGTGCTTCACATCCTGCCCCGACTGCGCTGTTTCGGCATGACCGACATTCTTCATTTCCATTCCTCCGTTTTCGAGATTTCCCACCTGTTCAAGAAAAAAATAATTGTATTCATTATAAACGATTCCCAGTTAATTGGCAAGTCATTCTTGCCCCGGGAACGGATTTAACGGCCTTTCCCGCCTCTTGAATCTTGATTTCTTTTCTCGCGCGTTCCGCGCGAAGTTTTTAAAGCGGAGGCCGCTTTCCGGATCGGAGCAGCCGGCCCTGTCAGGCGCCGAACCTCTTCACCGGTCAGCAGACGCCACTTTCCGGGCGGAAGCATGCCCAGCTTTAAAAAACCGACCGCGGTACGGCGCAGACGTGCGACCTCCAGTCCAAGCTGCTCGCACATTTTCCGGATCTGGCGGTTCCGTCCTTCTCTGAGGATAATTTCCAGCACGGCTCGTCCGGGTTCCTGAGAAAGAACATGCACCACGGCGGGCGCCGTTTTTCTTCCGTCGATCACCATGCCGGTTGACATCTGAACCAGCTGTTCTTCCGTCACTGAAGGACGCACGGTTACACGGTATACCTTCGGAACATGATGCGACGGATGCATCATCGAGTTGGCAAACTCACCGTCGTTCGTCATCAGAAGAAGTCCCTCCGATTCCCGGTCGAGCCTGCCGACCGGGAATACGCGTTCCGGCACGTCCCGCACCAGTTCGGCCACGCATTTGCGGTCCATTTCGTCACTCATCGTGGTGATGTATCCCCGAGGCTTGTGGAGCATCAGATACACCTTCTCTACTTTGGTTTCAAGCGGTTTTCCATCCACGGTAATCCGGTCTCTGCCGGGGTCCGCCCGGCCGCCTATTTCAGCGACAATACCGTTCACACGGACTTTGCCCGCAAGAATCAATTCTTCCGCTTTCCTGCGGGAAGCGACTCCGGCTTCCGAAAGCAGTTTCTGCAGTCTGATTTTTTCGCCCAATCGATTTGCACATCCTTCAGACCGAAAACAAAACGCGGATCCGGTCCCATAGTTTTTCAAAGATATTCTTTTTCACCGCTTGGCGGGAAACGTTCCCGCCGGCTAACAGCTTTGTGGTCGCAACCGTGCCGGTTTCGTTTTGATACCGGACAAGCCCGAGAACCTGCCCCCGCTTGACCGGAGCATATAAAAACCGCGGCAATTCAACCGTGCGGCGAAGGTTCTGCACCTCGTCGGACGGCAGGAGCGCGGCTGCGCCCGCCGTTCCCAAAACCGAAACGCTGCCCGCGGTCCCGCCGACCACGGGGAGATTCAGACGGAATTCGGAATCATCCGCCTGAAAACAGGTCAGTCTGGAAAAACCATAATCCAGCAGTTTTTCGTGATCCTCCCAGTCGTTCGGATCGCTGAGGGTAACGGCAACCAGCTGAACGCCGACGCGCTGCGCCGCCGAAACAAGGCAGCGTCCAGACTTTTTCGTAAAACCTGTTTTGACCCCGTTGCAGCCGTCGTACATGCTTAAAAGCTTATTATGATTCGTATAGGTCACGGTTCGGTCGGGGTCGGAAAACCGGACCTGTATTTTTTTCTGCGATACGATCCTTGCGAATTCCGGATTCTTCAGCGCGGCCGCGGTCAGCTTCGCCAGATCCCCCGCAGAGGAATAATGCTCCGCATTATCCAGCCCGGACGGGGTGACATAATGTGTTTCGGACAGGCCGAGCTGAGCCGCCTTTTGATTCATGAGCGCAGCAAATCTTTCAGTGGAGCCGCCCACGGCGATCGCGGCGGAATTTGCCGCGTCGTTTCCCGACACGGAAAGCATCCCTTCCGCAAGCGCGGTCAGAGTGAGCTTATCACCGGCTTTCAGCCCCATGGATGATCCTTCCACCCGAATCATTTCCGGTGTGATCAGCACCGTCCTGTCATTTCGTGACGCGGCTTCCAGGGTAAGAAGAGCCGTCATGATTTTTGTCGTGCTTGCAATCGGAAGCTTTTCACGACTGTTTTTTTCATACAGGACCCGCCCGTCGGCAGCGCTGATTACCACAGCCGATTTTGCCGACACGGAGGGGGAAGCCTCGGCGCCGGCCGGACAGGAAAAAGAAGCCGCCGTCAGGGCGGCAAGAAAAATGGAAATCGCTTTTTTTAACAAATCAAACACCTGCCGGTTTATTTATATGCAGGCGGTTGATGCGCTACCATTCAATTTTAGATTTGGGGATCCCCGGCCATTTCTTCAGCCGGAACGGAATGCTTTTCCGTCTTCTCCTTTTTGCCGTCCTTATGAAACACGGAGGATACCTTGTCGATCAGCTCGGGGGCCAAATCGATCATGCGGTCTACCGACGTGTTGCCGGGGTCGACGCGCAGCAGCTTGACGCCCCCGTTCGAAATTGTTAAAAACGCCACCGGGTTAATGGTGACGCCGGCACCGGACGCACCGCCAAACAGCTGTTTTTCTGGGGCTTTCCCCGGAAAATCGGACCCGCCGGACGCAAAACCGTAACTGATTTTTGAGATAGGGACGATCACCGTCCCGTCCGGCGTCGTAATCGGGTCGCCGATCACCGAATTTACATCTACCATTTGCTTAATTTTTTCCAGCGTTGTATCCATCATGCCTTCGATCGGATGGTCAGCCATTTAAAGCACCGCCTTTTCTTTCTGATCCGGATGTCCGGATTTTTTTCCATATTTTAAATATACTTTGATAAAGCCAGTCAGAGCCGACAGCGCGGCGGAAAAGAGAAAAAACAGCCTGACCGTGGCCCGGACGCGAAACCTTACTCTGTTTTCTCCCTTTTGAAAATCCGGAGCAACGGTAACATTCCGCTCTTTGCAGTTTGCGACGGAAAGCAGAGCCGTCAGCGCGGTCGATACGGCGCCGCATGCTCTTCCGTAATTCAAAGCCGTTTGCGCAGCGTCGTCTCCGCCGACGGTAAGATCAAGGGAGAGTTTTCGGACCACCGTGTGGGAAAGCAGTTTCTTCGCGCCTGTGTACGCCACACGGGTAAACGCCTTCAGAAGTTCCAGAAAACCGCCAAGGCCCTTCTGGTGAAAGAGCTCTTTTATTTTAGAGGGCTTTTTTTCCGGCGCTGGTTTCTCCTTTTTTTGTATCTTTGGTCCGGTCGGCTTCTCCTCCGGACGGGGCAGGAGGCGGTAGTGCAGAAAAAGGAATCCAATCCGCGCGGAAAATTCTTCTTCGAAACTTGCCTCAACAAAAACGGAGCAAAAGAGCAGCACCGCAAGCAGAGAAAAAACGACTCCTGTTATGATCAGTCCGGTCATTCGGCTGTTCCTTCTCCCTGCTGAAGAACTTCTTCCCGGCTGCCCTCAGCGTCCGTTTCCTCCTGATGCTGCTCCTTCTGCGGCTGCGGCAGCTCGGCAAGGGAAGAAATTCCGAGACACCGCAAAAAATCCGTGGTGGTGCCGTAAAGAAGCGGACGGCCCGGCAGTTCCAGCCTGCCCCGTTCTTCGACCAGGCCCTTTGAAACAAGGCCGCTGATAACCGCGGAGCAGTCCACCCCGCGCACCTGTTCCACAAACGCCTTGGACACCGGCTGGTTATAAGCAACGACAGCCAGCACCTCCAGCGCGGCCTGAGTCAGCGGCATATTGCGGCGGATTTCAAGCGCGGCGCGCACCGCAGCGGCATGTTCCGGGTTCGTGCACATCTGATACCCGCCTTCCAGCCGTACGATACGGATTCCTCCGTGTTCGGTGCGGTACCGGTCCGCAAGGTTCTCCAGCATCTTGCCCGCCGTCGACCGGTCTATTTCCAACGCTTCCGCGATGCGGTCAAGAGAAACCGCTTCCCCGCTGGCGAACAGAATCGCCTCAATGGCTCCCTGAAGCTTTTTAATCTCCATGCCTTACACCGCCGTTTATCAGTTTTATTTCCGGATTTTGTTCCCCGTTCAGGTGAACCCGCTTCCCTTTGATCAGTTCCAGAATGGCAAGAAAGGTTGCCACACGCTCCGAGTGATCCAGGATGCCGTCAAATAAAGCCGTATAGCTTTGAACGCTCCTCTGCCGGAGCCTGCGCAGCACAAAAATGATGCGGGAAGATACGGAAACAATCCTGTGGGAAACAATCGCGGTAAAAGCCTCCTGGGGCGGAGGAAGGAAGCGTTTTCCCCGGCCCGCCGCGCTCAGATACGCCGCATAAAGCTCCTGCGGAGTATGGTGGCCCCGGTATCTGCGGTCCGGTTCAATTTTTTCCGGCTCACGGGGATAAGAGTCAAAACTGAACCGCTCCCCCAGCATGGCGGCCACGCGTTTGCAGTCCCTGTACTCAATCAGCTGACCGCTCAGCTCTCGTTTGAGCTGTTCAGCCTCCTCATGCTTCGGCAAAAGCGAAACGGTCTTGATATAAATCAGTCTTGCGGCCATTTCCAGAAATTCGCTGGACACGTCCATTTCCTGTTCCTGCATCGCCTGAACCTGCTCCAGATACTGATTCACCAACTCTGTAATTTGTATGTCGAAAATGTCGAGCTTGTTTTTTGCAATCAACGTTAACAGCAGATCAAGAGGGCCCTCGAACGTTTCCAGTTTATAACATATTTTATCCATCATTGCGCAATATATTTATACAAGTCCGAATAACCGGTACGGAAGAAGCGAAAGCCACTCAACGCCGCCCATTCCCAAGTTTACCAGCGCCCAGATGGGCCCGTCGAGCATTCCGCTGAACAGGACGACAAACGCAACCATAACGATGATATTCTGGTAACGGTAATAATTATAAAGGGCGCGGCTGGAAAGAAATGCGCCGAGGATTTTCGATCCGTCAAGCGGAGGAATGGGCAAAAGGTTGAAAACCGCCAGCGCAACATTGATATTGATGTATGCCGAAAAGAAAATATACAGGAAATTCGGCATGGCGACTTTGCCCACAAAGATCAGGCCGAAATAAATCAGTCCGCCGGCCCATGCCGCCAGAAAATTGGCGAGCGGCCCGGCCACGGCGGTCAAAGCCATATCTCGTTTCGGATTTTTAAAATAGCGGGAATCGACCGGAACAGGCTTGGCCCATCCGAAGCCGAACAGAAGAAGGAAAAGCGAGCCGATCGGGTCAAAGCTCGCAAGAGGATTCATCGTCAGGCGTCCGCTGTATTTCGCGGTGTGGTCGCCCAGTTTTCCGGCAGCCCAGCCATGCGCGAATTCATGCAGGGGAAGGATGCAGAAAATAATAAACAGCGTTGCAAGAATCTGGGAAATGACAGACATCAAGTCCACGGATCCGCCGGAAAAAAGACTTCTTAACAGATCAATCAGCATAAACATTCTCCTTACTTTGCTTATGATTATAATACGGAGAGGATAAAAAGGCAAGCGGCGCATGGATTTTCGGGCAAAACCGGCAAAAACACTTTTTTCAGCGTAAAACAGGAAAAAAAGCTTGCATTTGCAGGATAAATCTGATAACATAATACTGTTGCGATGAAAAGCCCTTTAAAGGAGGTGCAGACCTATGGCAAAATGTGAAATCTGCGGCAAGGACATTGCTTTCGGCATTAAGGTATCCCATTCTCACAGACGTTCCAACCGTACCTGGAAGCCCAATGTAATGCGTGTCAAGGCGATCGTGAACGGTTCTCCCAAACGTATTTACGCCTGCACCCGTTGCCTTCGTTCCGGCAAAGTGACCCGCGCCGTCTGATGCCTGACCTCGTTTTTCTAAATAAATAATAGAAAAGTAAAAGGAACCGTGATTGCGGTTCCTTTTTTCCATGCCCGTTGCCCCTTGGAAGTTCCTTCGGGAGTGCGAATAATTTCATAGCCGATGAACCCCGGGTTCTCATCCATTTTTTAATAGAAGGCTGTGTCGGCAGAAACACCTGCCGACGCGGCCTTTCTAAACAGATCAATACCGTCCGTGTCGCGTCAAGGGGCATGGCGCCGTTCTATTTTTCGCCGCGCTCGTGGATCAGGAAACGGATCGGGGTTCCCTCGAAGCCAAAGGTATCCCGGATCATATTTTCCAGAAAACGCTGATAGGAAAAATGGAACAGTTTCTTGGAATTGACAAAAAACACGAAGGTAGGCGGCTGAACGGAAACCTGGGTCATATAATAAATCTTCAGCCTGCGTCCCTTGTCCGTCGGCGGCTGGACTCGAGCGACCGCCTGTGCCAGCACTTCATTCAGCATCCCGGTTGCAACGCGGCGGGTATTGGACGCCGCCGCCTCCCGAATGGCCTGGAACAACCGATCCAGCCTCTGGCCTGTCTTCGCGGAAATAAAAAGAATCCCGGCGTACGGCATAAAGGAAAAATCTTCCCGCAGCTTTTTCTCGTACGCGTTCATAGTATAACCGTCTTTTTCCACCGCGTCCCATTTGTTCACGGCAATGACGCAGGCCTTGCCCGCCTCATGAGCCATGCCGGCAACCTTGGAGTCCTGCTCCGTAAATCCGACGGTGCCGTCGATCATAATGACGCACACGTCCGAGCGTTCCACCGCCATCTGCGCGCGCAGCATGCTGTACCGTTCAATATTGTCGTCCACCCTGCTTTTGCGGCGAAGGCCCGCGGTATCAATCAGAAGAAAACGGCCGAACTCATTTTCCACGGCGATGTCCACCGCGTCACGCGTTGTTCCGGCCACATCGGAAACAATGCAGCGCTCTTCACCGGCAATTTTATTGACCAGCGACGATTTTCCGGCATTCGGCTTGCCGATCACAGCGACCCGGATCATCTCATCGGGCCCCGCGTCGCCGTTTTGATCCGGAAATAATGAAACCACGCGGTCCAAAAGGTCGCCGGTACCATGTCCGTGAACGGAGGACACCCCAACGGGGTCGCCCAGCCCCAGATTGTAAAACTCGTAGAATTCGGCCGGCGGATCGCCGATGCTGTCACATTTATTGACGCACAGCACGACGGGCTTTCCGCTTTTCATCAGCATGGCGGCAATTTCGTGGTCGGCGGCAACCGGCCCGGTGCGAACATCCGTCACAAAAACGATCACGTCGGCCGCTTCCATCGCAAGGCGCGCCTGCGCCCTTGTCTGAGCAAGGATCACATCCTCGCCCGGTTCGATGCCGCCCGTGTCCACAATGGAAAACCGACGGGATTCCCATTCGCTTTCCGCATACACACGGTCACGGGTCACGCCGGGCGTGTCATCCACAATGGAAAGACGCTGCCCCGCAAGTTTATTAAAAAGAGTCGATTTGCCGACGTTCGGCCGGCCGACAATCGCAACTACCGGTAAAGCCATAATTGATTACCCCTCCCTGCTTATCATCTTTTCCAGCCCCCGAAAAACTATGAATCGGGGACATTTTTCCTTGGTCCGGTATTTTGGGCAGTCCCGCAGACAAAAAAGAAGAGAAGGATTGCTCCTTCTCCGACTTTCTAAAACGGAAACGAATTACGCTTCCTTTTTAATTACTTCCCTGCCATTGTAGTAACCGCAGTTGCCGCAAACTTTATGCGGGACTGTCAGTTCTCCGCATTTCGGGCATTTTACCAGAGCGGGCGCGCTAATTTTCCAAACATTGGAACGCCTTTTGTTCTGTCTGGCGCTCGACTGTTTTCTTTTTGGTACCGCCATCCTCAGCACCTCCTTACAAGATCTATTCCATTAATGAAGCAGTTTTTCCAAAACTTCCAGCCGGGGATCCGTGGGATGCCCGCCGCAATCGCAGGGCCCCTCATTCAGGTTTTTCCCGCAGATCGGGCACAGTCCCCTGCAGTCGTCGATGCATAAAAATTTGGTCGGAAGTTCAAGCAGAATATCTTCCCGCATTAGTTTGTCCAGATCCAGTTTTTCATCCCGAACCTCGATAAACCGGTCGTCGTCCTCGTTATTTTCAAGAGAACGGACAAGAACATGGGAAAAAGCAAAATCATAGTGCCTGTCGATCCGTTCCGCACAGCGGTCGCATGGAATTGAAAAATCGAACGAAACGTTCGCCTTCAGCCTTGCGGAACCGTCACGGCTCTCAACGATACCTTTCACAGCCACCGGGGAAACAAACGGAAAAACCCCGTTTAATCCGGTAGAAGACAGGTCCATGCTGTAATCGAATGAGCAGCTTTCACTTTCCTGAGAGAATATTTTTTTTAAATCCAGCAGCATACTCCACCTCGGCGCTACAGTTCTTAATTATAGAGATTTTTCCCTCTTTTGTCAATAAAAATTTATAGGTTCGGGTTTTTCCCCAAGAAAATGTGCCGGAGTACTGGTCTCCGGCACATTTTTGTTGCTTGACCCTCAGACCACAGCAGAAACAGCCTTGATTTCCTGCGGCAGAATACCCTCGTCCGCAGAAATCAACAGTGTAATTTTAATATTGGACAGAGAGGATAACGCATCCATTTTCTCCGCGAAAGAGGTGAGGCCGCCCATATCCTGGCCGATGATTTTCAGCGTGGAGTCCACATAAATATCCGTAACGTCATAGTTGCCGGCGCAAATGCCGCAGATAAACCCGCCAAGCGCATCCGCTCCCTGAATCCCGTATTCATCAATATCGATCAGCCGTGCGTCGTGGGAAATATCATAGGTCAGCTTATTGCCCTTTTCAATCACAACGACATTGCCGCTGGATTTCGAAACCGATTCGTTGGCGCGCTCAATCAGCTTTTTGGTTTTTCCGGACCCCTTTTTTCCTACGATAACATTAATCATGATGATGCTCCTCCTATATAATTTTTGCGTCCCCGGTAAAACAACCGGGTTTATTTCAGTCGGGCTTCCAACACGGCTTTTTCGTTTTCATAACCCGGCTTGCCCAAAAGAGCAAACATGTTTTTCTTGTAGCTTTCCACACCGGGCTGGTCGAAAGGATTAATCCCCAACAGATAGCCGGAAACCGCAACCGAACGTTCAAAGAAATAGATCAGTCCGCCCAGGGATTTTTCTGAAAAATCAGGAACCCGGATGACAAGATTGGGAACGCCGCCGTCCGTATGGGCAAGCACCGTACCTTCAAATGCCTTTTGGTTGACAAAGGACATTTTCTTTCCCGAAAGGAAATTCAGCCCGTCCGCATTGTCGGCGTCCTCTCCGATTGTGAAGTCGGCGGCCGGTTCGTCGACCAGGACCACGGTTTCAAACAGGTTTCTCTTTCCCTGCTGAATATACTGCCCCATGGAATGCAGGTCGGTGGAGAATACGACGGAAGCCGGGAAAAGCCCCTTGCCGTTCTTTCCCTCGCTTTCGCCGCAGAGCTGCTTCCACCATTCGCACATCATCTGAAAACGCGGTTCATAGCTGACAAGGATTTCGGTCTCCTTACCCTTTCGGTACAGGATATTCCTGGCCGCGGCATACAGGCAGGAGGCGTCGGACACGGGATCTCCGCTCAGTTCGGACCGCTCTTCGGCGGCACCTGCCATCAGTTCGCCGATATCGGCGCCTGCCACCGCGATCGGCAAAAGACCAACGGCGGTCAGAACCGAATATCTGCCTCCGACGTCGTCCGGGACAACGAAGGTTTCAAACCCTTCCCGGTCCGCAAGCTGTTTCAGCGTTCCCCGGGCACGGTCGGTTGTGCAGTAAATCCGTTCCGCAGCGCCCTTTTTGCCGTATTTCTTTTCCAGCAGGCCGCGGAAAACGCGGAACGCCACCGCCGGCTCCGTGGTGGTGCCGGATTTGGAAATCACATTAATAGAAAAGTCCTTCTCCCCACAAAGCTCCATGATTTCAGAAAGGGCGGAAGGACTTAAACTGTTGCCGGCAAAATAAATCTGAGGTCCGGCTTTTTTCAGACTGTTGTAATTCTGGGACTGCAGATACTCAATCGCGGCACGTGCCCCAAGATAGGAGCCGCCGATGCCGATGACGACGAAGACTTCCGAATCGGAGCGGATTTTATCCGCCGCAGCGCGAATGCGGGAAAATTCTTCCCGGTCATATTTTACCGGCAGATCCAGCCAGCCCAGAAAATCGCTGCCGGCGCCGGTCCCGTTAGAAAGCGTTTCTTGCGCAAGACGTACCTGAGGAGCGATTGCCGTAAATTCACTATCGTCGATAAAACCTGTAAGATGGTGCAAATCAATTTTAACAGACATTTCTTTTCCCCCTACCTATTGCAGTTCTTGCAACTATATTTTACAATAGGCGGGCTGAGTTTGCAAGGCGGATTCACATTATTCAGGAAAAATTAAGAATTTTTACGGGTCCATCATGGTCAGACGGAACAGCAGGAAGAACGCCGAAGCAAACGTAATGGCCTCCACCGCTTTCTTTGCGCGAATCTCCGATTCCTTCAAGACCTCATTATTCAACGAATAAGTGATTTTTCCAAGGACCTGCCCTTGCTCCACCGGCGCGCGGATTTCGCTGTTGAGAGAAACCTTGGATTTCACATCCCCGGCCTTTCCCTTTGGAACCAGAATGCTCTCGTTGCTGTTGACATTGGGCTCCACAACTGCGTTCATGCCGTTTTCCACAACGATCGGCACGTTTGCTTCCGGCGGTATCTGCGGTTTGACGACCGACCAGTTGGCGAAGCCGTAATCCAGCAGAGTTGATGCCGCGTTAAAGCGGTCGGATGTGCTGGAGCTTCCGAGAACCACCGCAACGAGGCTGACCCCGTCCCTCTCTGCCGTGGCGGAGATGCAGCTGCCCGCCTTGCCGGTCGTGCCGGTTTTCAGTCCTGTAATCCCTTTGTAGCTTTTCAAAAGCTTGTTGGTGTTAACCAGCTGGGTTTTTCCGCCTCTTACATTATCCATCCACGTTTTCGTGTAGTCGTAGATTTTTTTATGCTTGATTAATTCTTTTGACATCAGCGCGATATCATAAGCGGATGTTACATGCCCGTCTTCGTCAAGTCCGTTGACGTTTTTAAAGACGGTGTCTTTCATTCCAAGCTCTTTGGCACGCTGATTCATCTGCGCGACAAACTCGTCCTCGCTCCCCGCGACATATTCCGCCAGAGCCACTGCAGCATCGTTGGCGCTGGCAATTACCGTCGCTTTGAGCATGTCGTCCACCGTCATGCTTTCGCCGGGCTCCAGCCAGATATCGGAGCCGCCCATCGAAGCCGCGTGTTCACTTGCCGTTACGGTGTCGTTCAGGCCGATTTTTCCGCTGTCGATCGCTTCCATCACAAGCAGCAGCGTCATAACCTTGGTAATGGAAGCGCACGCGCGCTGCTCATGATCGTTTTTCTCGTACAGGACTTTGCCGGTCTGTGCCTCCATCAGCACGGCGGAAGGCGCCTTGACTTCCTCTTCCGACATCGCCGAAGCCCCCAGCGGCAGGCTGAAAATTACGGCCATGGCCGCGAGCAGGCAGGCCGACATTTTTTTCAACTTCATTTCCAGCACCTCCAATTTCATACTAATTCTTATGCCGTACGGGGACGTTCTATCCATAAAAAATGAGAGCCTTAAAGCAGCTCCCATCCTTTTTTCTGCAATTTTATTTTCGAACCGGAATTCCGCGCTGCGAAAGGTAATTTTTCAGATCCGGAATCCGGATTTCGCCAAAGTGAAACAAAGACGCCGCCAGCACGGCGTCCGCTTTCCCGCGGGTAAAAGCGTCGTAGAAATGCTCCGGTTTCCCGGCTCCCCCGGACGCGATTACCGGAATGGAAACCTTTTCGGATACGGCCGCGGTCAGTTCCAGGTCATACCCGTTTTTCACGCCGTCGCAGTCCATACTGGTCAGAAGGATTTCCCCCGCGCCGCGCCGCGCCGCTTCCCGCGCCCACTCTACGGCGTCCATCCCCGTGTCGACCCTGCCTCCGTTGCGGTAAACCGCCCAGCCGCCCTCCGCCCGGCGTTTCGCGTCGATTGCGCAGACAACGCACTGGCTGCCGAATTTTTCGGCTGCCGCGGAAATCAGGCCCGGATTTCGAATCGCGGCGGAATTCACGGAAACCTTGTCCGCCCCGGCACGGAGCAGAGCCGTAAAATCTTCCACCGTGCGGATTCCCCCGCCGACGGTAAACGGAATAAAAATGCTGTTCGCCACCTGCCCGACAAGATCGATGATAATGTTTCTCGCGTCCGAGGAGGCGGTGATATCCAAAAAAACCAGTTCGTCCGCGCCCTGCCGGTCATACTCCACCGCAGCTCTCACCGGGTCGCCCGCGTCGCGCAGATTCACAAACTCCATTCCCTTGACCACACGACCCTTATTTACATCAAGGCATGGAATAATTCGTTTCGCGTACATTATCAGCCCTCCGATTTCAGCGGCAGGGCAAAATTCCGGAGCATTCTCAGCCCCGCCGCCCCGCTTTTTTCCGGGTGAAACTGCGCGGCAAAGACATTGCCGCTGTGGATTGCCACATCCAGTTCCGCTCCGTAATCCGCCGTGGCGGCAACAAGACCGCGGTCGTCGGTTTTTAAATAATAGGAATGGTCAAAATAAACAAACGGATTTTCCTTCAAACCTTCAAAGAAAGCATCTTTGCGGAACAGATTTAAACTGTTCCAGCCGATATGCGGAATTTTTAGCCCGGGGGCGTCGGGGATGCGAAGAATTTTGCCTGGGAAAACAGAAAGTCCGCGCACCCCGGGCGATTCCTCGCTGCTTTCGAACAGAAGCTGCAGCCCCACGCAGATTCCGAGAAAAGGCTTTCCGGAACGAATAAAATCCAGCGCCGGCCCCACCATTTTGGAGCGTTCCAGGCAGCGCATCGCGTCCCCGAACGCGCCCTGCCCGGGCAACACTGCCGCATCCGCTTCCGCCAGGCGTTCCGGGTCGTCTGTAATGCAACATTCACAGCCGATATGCCGGAATGCCTTCACAACGCTCTGCAGATTTCCGGCCCCGTAATCGATGACTGCTATCATGATGTTTCCCCGCTTTCGTATGGTAATTCATTCTATCATGAAAGTGAAAAAAACGCAACAACAACTCCTGAAAATTCGGTTTTTGCCGAATGAATTGACAGAAAATCTGAAACAAGGTATGATAATTTTTAACGCTTGAATTCGGAGGGAAAGAATGGATTACGTTTCTCTGTGCGGGATTGGAATTGGCCTTGCGATGGATGCGTTTGCCGTCTGCATCACGAATGGGGCTATCACAAAAAAGGTAACGCCGTGGTTTGCCATGAAACTGGCGATTTGCTTCGGGCTGTTTCAGTCCGTAATGCCGCTGCTCGGTTGGTTGATCGGCAAAGCGGGAGAAAGCCTCATCAGCGCGGTGGACCACTGGGTCGCTCTGATTCTTTTGAGCTACCTGGGAATCGGCATGATCCGCGAAGCGCATAAAAAAACATACTGCGGAATCCATGACCGCAGGCAGAACGACATCAAGCCAAAAACTCTGGTCGCGCTCGCGGTGGCAACCAGCATCGACGCGCTCGCAACCGGAATTATTCTTCCCTCGGCGGTCGGTGCTTCCACCGTTTTTTTAATGGGCGTATCGGTCGCTGTCATCGGCCTGATTACTTTTTTTATGTGCCTGGCCGGCGTTTATATCGGCAAGAGATCCGGAGCGCTTTTCTCCTGCCAGGCGGAATATTTTGGCGGCGCCGTTCTAATTGGAATCGGAATAAAAATCTTTATCGATCACGTGTTTCTTTAAAACCCATAAACCTTCCCAATGCATCGCACCCGCTCCGCCACCTGATCCCGTAACTTTTGCGGCGCCAGCACGCAGATTCGGTCGCCGTACTGCAGCAGCCATTCCACCAGACCCTCGCCCGCAAATACTTTGACCCGCACACAGAAAAATCCGTTCTCTCTTTCAGAAATTTTCAGATTGCCTCCGAATTTGTCCAGCAAAGGCTCCAAAGCCTCGTCGGCGCAGCGCAGAACGACCGTCTGCAGCTCACCGTGGTACAAATGAAACGTTTTGGCCGCGTAGTCCTCCGCGTCGAAGCGGTCCCGGTAACCGCTCACTTCTTGGAACGGCCTCGCGGCCCGCGCGGTAATCTCCGCGTGTTTGATCCTGTCCAGACGATAAACGCTGACATCGTTGTATTTCTCGTAATTTCCCGCCAGATAATATTTGTCGCTGTCCCAAATCAGCGCATACGGACTGATTACAAATCTTCTTCCTTCCTCCCGCACAATCCGGTTTCCCCGGATGACATGGCGGCGATAGAGGAAGGAAATTTTTTTCTTTTGGGCAACGGCCCGGCTGATGGCATCAATCGTATAATAAATCTCCTCATTATCATATTTGGGCCGCAGATTCATGTGTGTTTTTCCCGCCGTTTCCCCGGCCTGGGTCCGGCTCATCAGCCCGCTCAGCTTCCGCATCAGTTCCGCGGTCTTTTTTTCCGTAAGAAACGGCGCGGCCTGCACCGCATCCATCAGCAGGCGGACCTCCGGCAGCTCAAACCGCCGTTCGGCGAGAAAAAATCCCGCTTTCGGCTTCCGCGAGAAAAGAATTTCAAACCCGTGCGCGCGCAGAGCGGAAACGTCCCTGTATACGGTTTTCCTGCCTGTTGAAATCCCCTGCTCCTGCAGCAGCCCGATCAATTCCTGGGAAGAGAGGGGATGTTCTTCATCCGTCAGTTCATCCAGAAGCTCGAGTAACGCCAAAATCCGGATTCTGCCGGTCTCATTTTGCCGCAAGCGATTCACCCCTGTCGTATGAAATTTTCCTGATAAAAAACGGCCGCGGGAAAAGCTTTTCCCACGGCCGTACCGGCGTTGTGCAAGCGGAACCTGTTTATTTCAAAAACTTTTCCGTCTCTTCCGCAATATGAGAAACACAAAGACCGAACTGCTCCAAAAGATCCGCCGCAGGACCGGAATGTCCAAACTGGTCGTTTACGCCGATTTTACGCAGCGGAATCGGGTATTCTTCGCTCAGGACGGCCGCAGCCGCATCCCCAAGACCGCCGATCACATTGTGTTCCTCGACGGTAACGATCTTTCCGGTTTCCTTGGCCGCCTTTAAAATCAGTTCGCGGTCGATCGGTTTGATCGTGTGAATGTTGATCACGCGGGCATCGATTCCCTTCTGCTCCAGCAGCTTCGCTGCTTCCAGCGCACGGGAGACCATCAGGCCCGTCGCGACGATTGTCACGTCCCCGCCGTTACGCAGCGTAACGCCTTTGCCCAGTTCAAACCGGTAATCGTCTGAATTATTAAAGCTTTCCACCGCAAGACGGCTCAGGCGAAGATAAACAGGGCCGTTATGCTCCGCTGCCGCGCGAACCGCCGCCAAAGTCTCGTAGTGGTCCGACGGACTGATGACCGTCATGCCCGGCAGGGAGCGCATCAGAGCGATGTCCTCCAAGCACTGGTGCGTCGCGCCGTCCTCTCCGACGGAAATCCCGGCATGCGTTCCGACGACCTTCACGTTCAGATGTGGATAGCACACGGAATTGCGGACCTGCTCAAAGGCACGACCGGTTGCAAACATGGCAAAAGAGGTCGCAAACGGAATTTTTCCGCAGGTTGCAAGACCCGCCGCTACGCCGATCATATTCGACTCCGCGATGCCGCAGTCCACAAAACGCTCCGGATACTTTTTTTTGAAAATCCCCGTCTTGGTCGCCTCCGCAAGGTCGGCGTCCAATACGACGATCTGCGGGAACTCATCCCCAAGCTGAGAAAGCGCCATTCCGTAGCTTTCCCTTGTCGCTTTTTTCACCATTTCCGCCATTTATTCCGCCTCCAATCCGGCCAGGGCCTGTTTCAGTTCGCGCACGGCAACCGCGTATTCCTCGTCGTTCGGCGCCTTGCCGTGCCAGCCCGCCTTGTTTTCCATGTAGGAAACGCCTTTGCCCTTGACGGTTTTTGCGAGAATCACGGACGGTTTTCCCTTTACGGTTTTAGCGTGTTCAAACGCCTTTTCAATCGCGTCAAGGTCGTGCCCGTCGATGCCCTGAACGTCAAACCCGAACGCGCGGAATTTTTCATCGATCGGTTCGGGCCCCGCAACTTCGGCGGTCGGGCCGTCGATCTGCAGGCCGTTGATATCGACAATCAGGCACAGGTTGTCCAGACTGTGGTGCCCGGCAAACATGGAGGCCTCCCATACCTGGCCCTCTTCCAGCTCCCCGTCGCCCAGAAGAGCATAGACCCGGTAATCTTTCCGATCCATTTTGCCGGCAAGCGCCATGCCGCAGGCAGCCGAAATCCCCTGCCCGAGCGAGCCGGTGCTCATATCGATTCCGGGCGTTCCCTTCATATCCGGATGCCCCTGAAGCATCGCGCCGATCTGTCTCAGCTTTTTCAGTTCATCCTCTGCAAAATAGCCTTTAAGCGCCAGAGCCGCGTACAGTCCGGGACAGGTGTGCCCCTTTGATAAAACGAAACGGTCGCGGTCGGGCTCTTTCGGATTTTTCGGATTGACCCGAAGCTCCTGAAAATAAAGATAAGAGAAAATATCCGCCGCGGACAGAGAGCCGCCCGGATGCCCGGATTTTGCATGATAAACGCCTTCGACGGCGCCCAGCCGGATTTTGCACGCGGCAATTTCCAACTGCTTTTTCAGTTTTGTGTCCATTGCTAACCTCCTAAATTGAATCCGCTGCAATTCACTTTCATTATAGTATGAACCGCAGCATTATTCAATACCGTCGTAAAAGTTCGGCAGTTATTCGGCTGCTTCGGCGGAATCATCATAGTCGTTCGCCGCGTGAAGTTTGTCGATGATCCAGAAAATCAGGCCGAGCAGCATGGCGACAACGGCCCCGAGAGACATGCCGGTCAGCTTTACCTGCCCCAACTGAACAAACGCTCCGGAAAGTCCCGTTACCAAAACCACGCTCGTCATGGCAAGGTTGCGGGAACGGCTGTAATCCACTTTCTGATCAACCAGCAGCCGCACGCCGGAGGAAGCGATCATGCCGTAAAGCAGGAAGCTGACGCCGCCCATGACCGGGCCCGGAATGGATTGAATTACTGCGGAGACCTTGCCTAAAAAAGAGATGGCAATGGACAGAACCGCTGCCCCGCCGATCACCCAGACGCTGTACACGCCGGTCATTGCCATAACCCCGATGTTTTCGCCATAAGTTGTCGTCGGTACGGAGCCGCAAAGTCCGGAAATCATGGTCGACAGTCCATCGCCGAGCATTGTTCGATGCAGGCCGGGAGTCCGGAGCAGGTCACGGCCGACAATTTTGCCGGTTACGATCTGGTGGCCGATGTGTTCGGAAACCACGACCAGCGTCGCTGGCAGGATAATGGAAATGGCGTTCCAGTCAAACCGGGCGGGCTGGAAATTCGGAACGGCAAAGACCGGCGCGGCGGCTGCCGCCGAAAAATCGACCATTCCCATGCCCCAAGCGACACAATAGCCGGTAAGGATCGCAATCAAAATGGGGATTACCGCGAGGAACCTGCGGAACAGCACGCTGCCGAACACAGCCATTCCGAGCGTAATCAGGAAAACCGTAATCTTTTTCGGATCGATCTGTGTGTATGTATCGCTTAAAATCAGCCCGCCCATATTGGCTGCCGAACCGGAAAGCTCCAGTCCGATTAAAGCCACGACAGATCCCATCGCCGCAGGAGGCAGAATTACATCGATCCATTTTGTGCCGCAAAAACGGATGATGACGGCAACGATGCAGAACACCGCGCCGGAAACGACAAACCCGCCGAGCGCATAAGGGTAGCCAAGTCCCTTGGTTGCTATGATGATGCCAGCCGGCGCGAGAAAGGCGAAGCTGGACCCCAAAAATGCCGGAGCTTTCCCTCCCGTTACCAAAATGTAGATCAAAGTGCCGATTCCGTTCATAAAAAGAACCACGGAAGGACTGATGCCGAACAAAATCGGAACAAGGACCGACGCGCTGAACATCGCGAACAGATGCTGCACCGAAAGCGGAATAGCTTTCAGAATAGGGGGTTTTTCTTCTACCTGAATGATATGCTTTGCCATGGAATGAACACTCCTCAAACGTAATATATCAGTAAAAAGCATTGCTTTTTTACCCTAAATTGCCCAAAAAAAAAGCCCGCCCGGTGCAAAGCAACTGCATCGGTGTGGCTTTTCTATTACTGCTGTCGTTTAAATGCCGATTTCGGCGCCCCGCAAATGGGGCACACCCAGTCATCCGGAAGTTCCTCGAACGGAACAAAAGGATCGCTGTATACATAGCCGCATACGGTGCAAATCCAGCTTTCTCCGCCCTGCTCCTGAGCCGTTTGCTTTTCTTCGCGATAGGTGGGGGCGTTTTTTGGCGCCCTGCCTTTAATGACTCTGTGATAATACTCGTATGTCATCGGTTTGCCGACAGCCTTTTCACTGCCCGCGATCACTTCCGCGAGAAAAACGGTATGAGTCGCCGTTTCCGACGAAGTCAGCACCCTACAGAGAAACCAGCAGCAGGTATTTTCCTTAATTACGGGAATGCCTTCCGCAAGGACGCGGTGCCTTACGTTCTTTAATTTATCCGTATCGCGTCCGGAGGAAAATCCCAAAGCGCCGATCACAGCGCCGGAGGTGTCCTCCGACAGAACGGAAACGGTAAAAAGACCGTTCCTTTGAATGCATCGGCAACTGTAATTGTCGTGGTTCAGACTGACGGCAATGATGTTAGGCGTATTTGCGACCTGAATGACCGTATTGGCAATGCAGGCGGATTTTTTCTCCCCGTCCTTCACGCCAATCGCATACATGCCGTAGGAAAGGCTGTTCAGAATAACATCGTTCAAGCCATATGCCCCCAAAAACGCATTTTTACTATTATATCTCAAAACCACCCGAAAATCAACAAAATTTTACTCTTCTTTTTTAATTTCCGCCCAGTATTTGCGAAAGGCCTGCTCCGTTTTATTTTCTCCCCACCGGTAGTAAACCGTGTCCTTCAAGATGTCCGGAAGATACTGCTGCCGAACCCAGTGATGCGGAAAATTGTGGGCATATTGATAAAACTGCCCTTTGCGCGGGTTATCTTCGCCGTCATAATGCTTATTTTGCAGTTGCCGGGGAATCGGCCCGGACTTTCCGGCCCGCAGGTCGGCGATGGCCGCGTCGATCGCGCAATAGGCGGAATTGGATTTTGGCGAACAGCAAACCAGAACCACCGCGTCGGCCAGCGGAATCCGAGCCTCCGGCAGACCGACCTGAAGCGCCGTGTCGACCGCCGCCTTGACAATCGGGATAATCTGCGGATAGGCCAGTCCCACGTCCTCGCAGGCGCAGACCATCAGCCTGCGGCAGGCGGAGGGAAGATCCCCCGCCTCCAGCAGCCGGGCCAGATAGTGAAGTGCCGCGTCCGGGTCCGAACCGCGCATCGATTTCTGGAACGCGGAAAGAATGTCGTAATGCTCGTCCCCCACGCGGTCGTATTTCATCGCGCTGCGCTGCGTAAGGTCCCTGGCGAGCTGTTCCGATACGTGACAGACGCCGTCTCTTTCTTCCCCGGACAAGGCGCATAGCTCCACTGCGTTCATCGCTTTGCGGACGTCGCCGCCGCACGCGGAGGCAATCACATCCAGGGCGGCCGGTTCCGCCTTGATTCCGCGGTGCTGTTCCTGCTCCAGAATTCCAAACGCCCGTTTCACTGCTTCACGGACATCCTCTTTTTGAACCGGTTTAAATTCAAACACTGTCGAACGGCTCAAAATCGCGCCGTAAACATAGAAATAAGGATTCTCCGTCGTCGAGGCAATCAGCGTAATCGACCCGTTTTCAATAAATTCCAGCAATGTCTGCTGCTGTTTCTTATTAAAGTACTGAATTTCGTCCAGATATAAAAGGACTCCGTTCGGCGCCTCCAGGGTGTCCAGCTGATTCACGACATTTCGGATATCCGCCGTGGAAGCGGTTGTGCCGTTCATTCTGACCAGTTTCCGGCTGGTCCTTGCGGCAATGATGGACGCAAGCGTTGTCTTGCCGATTCCCGACGGGCCGTAAAACACCATATTGGGAATCTGGCCCGATTCTATGATGCGAACGAGCGGCTTTCCGGGGTCCAGCAGATGGTGCTGACCGACAATTTCATCCAGACTTCGCGGGCGGATCCGATCCGCTAAAGGAGCCGACATCGGCACCATCCTTTCGCCAATTATTCATACAGCGGGTGACGGGCGCAGATTTCGCGGACGGTTCCGCAGATTTTCTCACGGTTCGCTTCAAAATCGAAAATCGCAAGAGCGATGCATTCCGCAATGAGGTCCATATCCGCCGCGTCCAGGCCGCGCGTGGTAACCGCCGGCGTACCCAGCCGCAGGCCGCTTGTGACAAACGGGCTGCGCTGCTCGTTCGGGACGGTGTTTTTGTTCGCCGTGATATTGACGGAATCGAGGCGCTGCTCCAGCTCCTTGCCCGTGAGTTCCAGCCCGGTCAGGTCGACCATCATCAGATGATTGTCCGTACCGCCGGAGACAAGTTTCACCTTGCGTTTGAGCAAGCCTTCCGCAAGCGCCCGGGCATTACCAACAATCTTATGGGCATACTGCTTAAATTCGGGTTTCAGAGCTTCTCCCAGACAGACGGCCTTCCCCGCGATGATATGCATCAGCGGGCCGCCCTGCGTCCCCGGGAAAATTGCTTTGTCGATCGCTTTCGCGTATTCTTCCTTGCAAAGAATCAAGCCGCCGCGCGGGCCGCGCAGTGTTTTATGCGTCGTCGTGGTGACAATCTGCGCCCATTCGACCGGATTCGGATGCTCCCCGGCCGCGACGAGTCCGGCGATGTGAGCCATATCCACCATTAAAATCGCGCCGCAGGCATCGCAGATCTCACGGAAGCGTTTAAAGTCAATCACGCGCGGATATGCGCTGGCGCCCGCCACGATCATTTTCGGCTTCACCTTCATTGCCGTTTCATAGACCGCTTCGTAATCGATCCGTCCGGTTTCCGGGCTGACGCCGTAGGATACGAAATTGTAATAGCTGCCGGACATGTTTACGGGAGAGCCGTGGGTCAGGTGGCCTCCTTCCGAAAGGTTCATGCCCATGACGGTATCGCCGGGTTTTAAAAGGGCGAAATACACCGCGAGATTTGCCTGCGCGCCGGAATGCGGCTGCACATTGGCGTGCTCCGCGCCAAACAGTTCGCATGCACGCTTGCGCGCCAGATCTTCCACAATGTCAACGTACTGGCATCCGCCGTAATAGCGCTTTCCCGGGTAACCTTCCGCGTATTTGTTGGTCAGGACACTGCCCATTGCGGCCATCACGGCGGGAGAAACAATATTTTCGGACGCGATCAGTTCCAGATTCGCCTGCTGTCTTCCCAACTCCTTGGCCATCGCGGCGCCGACTTCCGGGTCGGCCTTCGAAACAAAGCCGATGGTATCCATGAGATCACTGTACATCGTATTCAAACCCTTTCCCGAACAAATTTATCAATATTATACCCTGTAACATGCAAAAACGCAACGGCGTTCCTGCAAAAAAGGCCCTGAAAACAGGGACGTTTCGCCATTGCCTTACGCCGAAGAAAATATTATAATGAAAAGGCAAATATTGATGCCGAGTGAAAGCCATTCTGCCAAACGGAGGATAAAAATGACCAAAAAGCAGCGTGCCATTCTTGCGATACAAGCGTTGAAAAAAGAATACCCGGATGCGATCTGCTCCCTGACCTACGCCGACCCGCTGCAGCTTTTAATTGCGACCCGGCTTTCCGCGCAGTGTACCGACGCGCGTGTGAACATGGTGACGCCGGAATTGTTTGAGCGCTTTCCCAATCTCGACGCATTCTGTAACGCCGCGGTGGAAGAGATTGAACCGATCATTCATTCCTGCGGACTCTACAAAACCAAGGCCCGCGATATTCTCGCCATGTGCCGCATGCTCAAATCGGATTTTGGCGGCACCGTGCCGGACACCATTGAGGAGCTGACAAAGCTGCCCGGAGTCGGACGAAAGACGGCAAATCTGGTCGCCGGGGACATCTACGGGAAACCGGCGGTCGTAACGGATACGCACTGCATCCGGATTTGCGGCCGGCTGGGCCTGAGCGAAGGCAAAGACCCGTTCAAGGTGGAAATGCAGCTGAAAAAGATTCTTCCGCCCGAAGAATCAAACGATTTCTGTCACCGCCTGGTGCTGCACGGAAGGACCGTCTGCACCGCCAGAAATCCGGCCTGCAGCAAATGCCGCATGAAGGAGTTCTGCAAAAATCCCGTTCAAGCCCCCTGAAACATCCGCAATATTAAGAAAAAATTCAGGAGCCCCTCATGGTTCCTGAATTTTTTCTGTCATGCGCTCTATTTAGATGCAAGCTGTAACTATATAAATTTTACGGCTTGCTGGCGGGACCCGGCCGCGGTTTCGTGCTATGGAATTATCCAAAGTTATGCGCAGCCTGCTTTTACAAAACGCTCATGCCCTTTCCTGGGGCTGGGCGTTTTTCACACCTAACTTTCAGATAACTCTCTACTCATCATGTAAAGTAAAACGGATTCATTATGTTTTGCCCACCACACAGTTTCACAGCCATCTTGTACATTGCCTTTGCATGAATACGATCATGCCAAATAAACCTTCTGCATACCTTTCTAAGCGACCACTGTTCATCACAGCTTCCGTCATAGACCGTATTTAACAAGAAATCCGTCCTGTGCTCAAGCTTTTCAAATCCTTCTCTCCTGCATGAGAGAATGTCCGGTTCATTTGTTACAGGTATGTTGATTTCTCCAAAATAGTAGCTGTTTACATTCTTTGTGTGTTCATACATCTCTTTCGCTGTAATAGGAACATTGCCGTAAAAAGTTTTTCGAGGCTGCAGCACCGTATTGAATTTGTCTGGTATGGAATTATATAGCCGCAGAAAATCATCGGCGGATTTTAAAGCTAACTGCTTCAATTCAAGGTATTCCGACCGCGTAAGCAGCTGCTTTTCACTGTCAAATATCACATCGGAGTCTGCATCTTCAATTCGCAGAGAAGTACTCTTTTCCTGAACAACGGATATTTGGCATTCTTCTGCTGAAGGAACAGCTTTTCTTAGCCACCGTGTATACTGTTGTACTTCACTGGCGAATTTGTTCAGTGCTTCTCGTTGAGTTCTTCCACGGGCAAAAGCGCCTATATAATTTTCCGCATAAATGAGATGACCTTCAGAGTTGAACTCATCTATTGCCTTAATCAACATTTGTATGCCTCCGAAATCAATAGCATATCGTATATAAAATAGAAAAAGTCATGTGCGGATCAAATCCAACACATGACTTCACTTTCTGGAGCTACTGGTCAGACTCGAACTGACGACCTGCGCATTACGAATGCGCTGCTCTACCAACTGAGCCACAGTAGCACTTTTCACCGACTAAAGTATTATACTAAATAAACCCAGAATCGTCAAGTCCATTTTAATAAAAGCTTAAACTTTCGCAAATCTGTGAATAATAATCACGAAACTTATAACAGGCAAAAGAATGAATATATAATCGAATTAAGTTAGAAATCAATATTTACTTGGATAATATGTATTAAAAGGCGGAATTGCAATTGATGAAGATTCGCATTAATGAAAGGCTGCGCGAATTGCGTATCAAAAGCGGCTATACCCAGAATCAGATTGCCAAGATACTGAATATAGACCGTTCGACTTATTCTTATTATGAAATCGGCAAAACCATGCCGGACGTTTCTGCCCTGATGATTCTTGCAAAGGTATTTAATATCTCAATCAATGAGCTTTTAGAGGATGAATCCCGCCCGCATTCGGTTGCTGACAGCGGAATCCGGTCGGACTATGTTCACGGCAAAAAAAATTCCAGCCATATTTATGAACTGTCGCCACAGGAAAAAGAACTGGTCGGGCTTTTCAGAGCTTACCCGGACGACCAGAAAACGAGCCTGCTATTAAACCTGAAAGACCGCCTGAAAAATTCAAAAGACTCCGAATGATAACATCCCCGCTGCACGGCAGCGGGTTTTTGTTTTATATCCTGTTTTTCTCTCCTTTGCACAAACGCCATTCTGTGGTAAAATAATCAAAAAGAGGCAGGGGGCGCTTCAAGTGGCTTTTGATGCTTTTACCGCCGGAATCGAACCCGGCGGATTGAGGTCAAAAAACGAAATCAGAATTTTGATCTGCTATTTGCTTGACAGCGTTGGAGCCGCGCTGTCGAAAGCCGATATGATCAACATTATGCAGGACAACGCGCTTGCAAATTATTTTGAAGTAGCGGACGCCATTGCAGAAATGTCGGAAAAAGGGATTTTATGCAGTGACTCCGGCCGGCCGGACTTCTATACTCTTGGAAGCAGCGGAAAAATCATCGCCAAACAGCTGGATACCGCGCTGCCGCCTTCCGTCCGGCAGAAAGCCGCGGGCGCCGCAATCCGTCTGCTTGCCGATGCAAAACGCGAGCGCGAAAACCGCGTGGAGTTTATAAAATTCGACCGGGGATATCACGTGGTCTGCCATATTTCCGGCGGTGACATGGATTTAATGAATATTACCCTTTACGTGCCGGACCTTTATCAGGCCAATATGGTAAAAGAAAATTTCCACCGCTCGCCTGAAACTGTTTACCGGATGCTGCTGGCTCTTGTTACGGGCCGTAATGATATTGCCGCGGGTTTGATCCCTCCGGAGGAAAAGAATCATTAATCGTACGCTGCAATTTGTCTTTTTTGACACAGTAACCGGGAGTAAATATAACTATTTTTGTGTGGTTTTTATTGCCATTTTTGTGCTTTTATA
This sequence comes from Caproicibacter fermentans, assembly GCF_009746625.1. Lineage (GTDB taxonomy): Bacteria > Bacillota > Clostridia > Oscillospirales > Acutalibacteraceae > Caproicibacter > Caproicibacter fermentans. Next base: position 39,716 of record NZ_VWXL01000106.1, on the reverse strand, counting down.
TAATTTTAACAAAGAATAACATTTCATGTGTTCTATTTTTGCTATGATTTTTTATATGGAACAAAAAATTTGAATTCTTTCTTGTTAATAATGATTGTTGAATCTTAACACCCGTTGCGTTACAATTTATTCACAATTAATTAATATTGGAGGGAGTTCAAATGATAACCTTTTTCGTAGCCTTGGTGCTCTTGATTGTTGGTTACCTGACCTACGGCAAGGTAGTAGACAAAGTGTATCAGCCTTATCAGGCGCCAACGCCTTGCGTAAAACACCCTGACGGCGTTGACTACATACCTCTTTCAACTCCACGGGCTTTCCTGATCCAACTGCTGAACATCGCGGGACTCGGCCCGATTTTCGGCGCTCTTTCCGGTGCTCTTTGGGGCCCGGTCGTGTATTTCTGGATCGTTCTTGGTTCCATTTTTGCGGGCGGCGTGCACGACTACACCAGCGGTATTCTTTCCATCCGCAACGACGGTGCCTCCATTTCGGAAATCGTCGGGATTTATCTTGGCAAAGTCATGCTTCAGGTGATGAGGGTTTTTTCGGTCATCCTTCTTGTGCTGATCGGCGCTACCTTCACAAGCGGTCCTGCCGGCTTAATTGCCATGCTGACCCCTGCGGCCCTAGGCAAAAATTTCTGGCTTGTGGTTTTGATCATTTATTATTTCACCGCGACGCTCTTCCCGATCGACAAGATTATCGGCAAACTGTATCCGATTTTCGGCATTCTGCTCATTATCATGTGCATCGGCGTCGGCGGCGGAACTTTGATTGAACGCACCGCAAGCATGCCTGAAATGCAGCTGGCTAATCTTCATCCGGCAGGCACTCCGATCTGGTCCATGATGTTTATCACCGTAGCCTGCGGCGCATGCTCCGGGTTCCATTCCACACAGTCTCCTTTAATCGCCCGCTGCGTCAGCGACGAAAAAGAAGCGCGTAAGATTTTTTACGGCGCAATGATTTCCGAAGGCGTCATTGCTCTGATCTGGGCGGCTGCCGGTATGTCTTTCTACAACGGCGGCACACAGGGACTTTATGACGCACTGAAAGCTATCAACAATAACCAGTCCCAGATGGTTTACAATATCGGTAAGGGTCTGCTTGGCCCTGTCGGCGTTGTTCTTACGGTTCTCGGCGTCGGTATTTGCCCGATTACTTCCGCGGACACGGCATTCCGCAGTGCAAGGCTTACAATCGCGGACTGGTTCCATATCGACCAGACTAAAATTCCGAAACGCCTGGCTATTACCATCCCGCTGCTGGGAGTTGGCGCGATTTTGACTCAGATGAACTTCTCCGTAATCTGGAGATATTTCTCCTTCTCCAACCAGACTCTTGCCATGATCGTCCTTTGGGCAGGCGCAGCTTATCTCTGCAAGTGGAAAAAGTCTTCTATGGTATCGCTCATGGCGGCTGTTCCCGCAACATTTATGTCTGCCGTGACCAGCACATACTTTGTCATGGCTCCTGAATGCCTGCATCTTTCCACTTCCATCGCCTATCCGGTCGGCATTATCTTTGCAATTATCTGTGTGGTGGTTTATGTCGTCAAGGGTATCCTTCCCAATTACAAAAATATTGATGATGCTCCAAAAGTTGCGAAAGCGTAATATCAATACTTTCTTCAGACGGGCGGCTCGGAAAATTTCCGAGCCGCTTTTCTTGTGTATCAAATATAACCGGCTTCGCCGGTGGTATTTGATACACAAGAAAATAGGCTGCCGGAAATCCCGGCAGCCTATCTTAAAATGAGATTCAGCAAAAGAAGCATTGTGACCCCCGAAATTCCGGCAGCGCCTGAAACGCCAAGCGTTAAAGGACTGATCGGAAGGATCACTCCTGTAAAACATCCTGTCAGATCGACAACGGCAAGAGCGCATAACCCAGTTAAAACACCTCCGATCGCCTTTCGAACCGGGCGTTCTGCCTTTACGATCACCTGAATCACGACCAGCAATGCAAATACGCCGAGCGCGCAGGCGATCGCCGTAAAATCCTGCAATTTTACACCTCCGCTTCTTATTTCTGGAAGGAAGCGCAGTTAACACCCTTCTGTTTCGCCAGTTTGAGCAAATAACGATACCGGGATTTTAATTCTTCCCGTTGATAGATGCACGCATCAATCAGATTCTCGTCGGATTCCGTTTGAAACCAGCATTCGTTATATGCCAACTTGCGGGAAACGTCTCGGATTGAATCAATGATCTGCTGTTGATCCAGACCGTTTTGTACCTCCTCACAGTCCGTGGTGTGCTGCAATAGCTTTAATACCGATTCCATACTAACAATTCCGCCTTCCGGTTTCATACTTATGTCAGTAGGATGGGCATTTATTCCATTTTTTATGCAGTATAGGGAGTCAACACCAAATTAATCCGGATTTTCACAAGGAATAAAATCAATACGGCCTCCGGCGACATCCGCAGCCGCAACCTGAATTCGCAACGGCTGCCCAATCGTCAGCTTATGTCCGGTATTTCGGTCAACCTGAGTGATCATGCCGTCAAATTGATACGCGGCGTTCTGAAAGCTGTCCACCGGCACAAAGCCTTCCACAGTATTGGCAAGCTCCACAAAGATGCCGCGCTGAGTTACCCCGCTGATCACGCCGTCGTAAATTTCACCAATGTGCTGACCGGCATACTCAGCCATATAGCAGTCTTCCGTATCCCGTTCCGCCGCCATTGCGCGCACTTCGGCATTCGAGGATGCTTTTGCGGCGCCGGCCGCAAAATTTTGGAAGCGGCTGATTTGAGAAGCATCCTTGCCCAGCAGCAGTGCCGTCAGGATACGGTGAATCGCGAGGTCCGGATATCTTCGAATTGGGGAGGTAAAATGGCAGTAATCCTCCAACGCAAGCCCAAAATGCCCGATCGGCTGCGAATCGTAACGTGCTTTTGCCATTGTTCGAAGCAGCTGATGCGAAATAATTTTCTGAATCGGGGTATCCTTGGCCTGGTCCAGCACGGCTGCGAAATCGGCGGCTGTGAGCTCCCCTTTTTTCTTCAGGGTTCGTGAATTCAAGCCTACCGCCTCGACCAGTTGGATCAGCGTCTGTACCCGTTCCGGGTCAGGCTGTTCATGAACCCGGTACACAAATGGGATTCCCTTTGATTTCGCCAGTTTCGCCGCAGCCTGATTTGCCGTAATCATCAACTGCTCAATCATCTGTTCCGCTTCTCCGCTTTTACGGGGACGAACGTCCACACAGACTCCCTTTTCATCCAAAGTAAACTCGGACTCCGTGCTTTCTATATCAAAAGACCCGTTTTCTCCCGAACGTTTCTTCAGAATTTCCGCAAGCTCTTTCGCCGCATGTAAAGAACGGATCACCGGAGAGTATTTCTTTTTCAGCTCTCGGCCTGCCTGACCGGAAAACAGCTGGTTCACTTCTGAGTATACACCGCGAACGCGGGAGCAAATCACGCTCTTTCGAAAGCGGTAGGATAAAATCTCTCCCCGCGAGCTTAGGTCGATGATCGCGGAAAAGGTCAGTTTATCCTCCCCAGCATTTAAGGAACACGCCCCGTTGGAAAGCTCCTCCGGCAGCATCGGAACGACCCGGTCGGCGAAATAAACGGATGTTCCGCGCTCGAACGCCTCCTGGTCCAGAGCGCCGCCTTCCCGCACATAGTGGGAAACATCCGCAATGTGAACGCCAAGCCGAAAGCCTTTTTGCGTTTTGCTGACAGAGACGGCATCGTCCAGATCTTTTGCGCCGGCGCCGTCTATGGTGCAGATCGCAAGCTTTCTCAGGTCCAGTCTTCCTTTCAGGTCCTTTTCGGAAATGCCGGCCGAAGATGCACGTTTCGCCTCTTCCAGTATTTCCTTTTCGAACTTCGTGCGAATTCCGTATTGATCCAGTATCGCGTCCGCGCAAATTTTCGCGCTGTTCGATTTTCCGTAAATCTTAACGATTTCAGCCTGGAGCTCGGAAGAATTCTTTTGCCTGCTGATCTTCGCCTGCACTTTATCGCCGTTTTTCGCATTGCGGGGCACGTTCTGAACGACCCGGATCGGATAGCGGATTGCGTCGTCCGGAACCATTTCGCACGTTCCTCTTCCTTTGTTGAGGGTTCCTGTGATGATCCGGCTGCTCTTTTCAGAAATGGAGTCGACTTCTCCGCTGGGCCCTTTCGGACTCTGTCTGATTCGATAAAGCCGTACTTTGTCCTTGATAAATGCACTTTTCAGATGATCGGCATGGATAAAAATATCATTCCCGCCGCTCTCCGGCCGGGCAAAAGCAAAGCCTTTTGAAAGCGAGACAATGGTTGCGTCAACGGTTGATTTTTCTCTTACTTTACGGATTCTCCGACTCTTGCTGAGAGTAATTTTGCCCTCTTTCTCCAGTTCTTCCAGGGCTTTATAATAATCGTTTTTATTTGCTTTGACTCGTTTCAGCAAGTCGCGCGACGAGATACTCTGAGAAATTTTATTTAAACATTTTATAATTTTATCTTTTGTTTCTTCCAAATTATTTCCTCCGGTCAATCATTTCATAATAATTATCATTTCCCAAAAGTACGGCGATTAACAGAAAACAGATGTCGTCATCTTATTCCCAATCATCGAGTAAAATGAGAAACGCCCCGCTTTTGCCAAGCGGGGCGAAATTGCATCTGTTTAAGCTACAAAGAATAAATAAGCATTAATTGCAATAACAAGCAAAAAGAAACCGATCGCAATAACTTTCGTCCAGCGGGCCAGAAAGGCGTCTACCGACCGCGCCTTGTTTTTCGTCAGGAATGTATCCGCACCGCCGGTGACAACACCGACGTTTTGCTCATGGCCTTCCTGCAGTAATACGACGATTGTTATCGCAACGGAAAAAAGCATTAGCACTATTCCTAATATAATCTCGGCGACTGACATAAAATACCTCCAAAATCTTTACAATTCCTTATTTAAAATGGTATCACAAACAGAGTCCGTTTGCAAGGGGTGTTCCGGATATCTTTTGAAAAACAGACAGAAAAATGAATAATGGCCCTCAAATCAGGAAACTCTATGTCATGGACAAAGAAAAGTGTTTACGTTTCGGTTTGCGTTTGCCGCTCGAATTGTCCCACCGCTGAAAAGCTATTGGTTTTTCAGCGGCGTTTTTTATTTCACAGAGTCATCTGTTCGCCCTGGGTATCTTCCGCAGCGGGCATGGAGCCGGCTGCCGGAATCGTTTTACGGTAACGGTCCGGCTTTTGCAGGGACCCTTCCCGGTACGGGTCCGCGCGGAGCAGTCTGGCGCTCCGTTTAAGCGTCATGACCGCCACGCCCTGGGTCGATCTGGTTGTTTTGCTCTGGATTGCGCCCGAATGCAACAACAGCATTCTGCCCTGAGAAGATACCAGCAGAAATTCCCGGTCCTCTTCGACCTTTGTACAGGATACCAGAGGACTTTTATCGCTGTAGGCATTTACCAGCCTGCGTCGGTTTGTTTTTGTTTCATAAGAAGTAAGATCAACCTTGGACGCCTTGCCGTTTTCATAAAAAAACATCATAAAACCGGCATAATCCGTCGTGACCGCAAGATAAACCGGCGTTTCGCCGTCCTCCATCCCGAGCCTTGCCGGGATATATTCGCCTAACACGCTTGCTTTCATATCCGGAAAATCAGAGGCTTTCGCCTTATAAACGGAACACCGGTTCGTAAAAAACAGCAGCTCGGCCGAGTTTGTGCTTTCAATATGCTGGCCGACCTCGTCGCCTTCCTTTAATTTTTGCTCTCCGCCCATCCGCAGCGAAAGCGGTGTGATCTTCTTAAAGTAGCCGTCTTTCGTCAGAAACAGGTTAACCGGGTAATCAGGAATCTCTTCCTCGTCATATTCCTCGATCTCGCCCGGATAAATCAGTTCGGACCGCCGTGGTTTTCCGTACTTTTCCGCCACCTGATTCAGCTCGTTGCATATAATTTTGCGGATTTCCGCTTCGCTGCCCAATATTTTTTGCAGCTTTGCAATCTCAAGCTCCAGCTGCGCCGTTTCTTCGGTCCGTTTCATAATGTATTCGCGGTTCAGATGGCGCAGCTTTATTTCGGCAACATACTCGGCCTGTGTGCGGTCAATGCCAAACCCGATCATCAGATTGGGAACTACTTCCTCTTCCCCTTCGGTCGAACGGACAATGGCCACCGCCTTATCAATATCAAGCAGAATTGCCTGAAGTCCTTTGAGCAGATGCAGCTTTTCCTGCTTCTTTTTCAGGTCGTATTCCGTCCTGCGGCGAACACACTTGACCCGGAATTTGCTCCATTCGTTCAGCAGTTCCCGAACGCCCATGACGCGCGGCGTTCCATTGACAAGGACGTTGAAGTTGCAGGAAAAGCTGTCCTCCAGCGGCGTCATTTTAAACAGGCGCAGCATCAGCTTATCCGGGTCTGTTCCCCGTTTCAGGTCGATGGTGATTTTCAGGCCGTCAAGACCCGTTTCATCTCGGATGTCTGAAATTTCCTTCACTTTTCCCTGCCGGACCAAGTCAACGACCTTTTCGACGATTACTTCCACCGTCGCGGTAGGAGGAATCTCCACCACGTCGATACAGTTTGCATCCGCGTCATAGCGATATCGTGACCGAACCCGAATGGAGCCGCGGCCCGTTTCATAAATTTTTTTCAGAGTGTCCCGGTTCATCAGAATCTGCCCGCCGCCCGGGAAATCCGGCGCAAGCAGCGTAGAGAAGATATCGTGCTGCTGGTTTTTCAGCAGAGCCGCTGTTGTTTTGCAGACTTCCGCCAGATTGAACGGACAGATAGAGCTTGCCATACCGACGGCGATCCCCGTGTTTGCGTTGACAAGCACGGTTGGAAAGGTTGCCGGCAACAGTGTGGGCTCCTTCATAGTCCTGTCGTAATTGTCGACAAAATCAACGGTATCGCGGTCAATATCGCGGAACAGCTCTTCGCAGAGGTTGTCCAGCCGGGCCTCCGTATAACGGGAGGCCGCGTAAGCCATGTCACGGGAATAAAACTTGCCGAAATTGCCTTTGGAATCCACATAAGGGTGAAGCAGGGCCTCATACCCCCGGCTCAGGCGCACCATCGTATCATAAATCGGAGCGTCGCCGTGCGGATTCAAACGCATGGTCTGACCGACGATATTGGCGCTCTTGGTCCTGCCAGGCCCCAGCAGACCCATTTTATACATGGTATAAAGCAATTTTCGATGCGACGGCTTAAAGCCGTCTATTTCGGGAATTGCTCGGGAAAGGATGACGCTCATGGCATAGGGCATGTAATTCTTCTCAAGCGTATCCGTGATTCTTTCTTCAACAGTTTCGCCCGCGCGATTGATCACGCCGTGCGCACCGGTTCCGCGGACGGGTTCTTTCCTCTTTTTTGGCATGTGTTCTGCCGCACCACCATTTCGTTGGGATTTAATCAAGCACTCAGCTTAAATCCGATGTATCAATGTATTGAGAGCCGTTTTGAGCGATAAAATCTTTTCTGCCCTCCAGATTGTCGCCCAAAAGAAGGTCAAACACTCTGCTCGTCTGCTCCGCCTCATCCGGAAGCACTTTAATCAACCGGCGTGTCGCCGGATTCATGGTCGTAAGGTTCATCATATCCGGCTCATTTTCACCCAAGCCCTTCGACCGCTGAATGGAAAATTTCTGACCTTTCAGCTTTTCCGAAAATTCTTCTTTCTCACGTTCCGTGAAAGCAAAATAGGTTTCATTTTTAGCCTGAATCTCATAGAGAGGCGATTCCGCGATAAAGACCTTGCCCTCCTCAATCAGCGCGGGTGTCAACCGGTACAGCATGGTCAGAAGAAGCGTACGAATCTGATATCCGTCCACGTCGGCGTCGGTGCAAAGAATGATTTTGGCCCACCGCAGAAGCTTGATATTAAAGGAGGAAAGCTCCCGGTTGGCTTTCGACTTCACCTGAACCCCGCAGCCCAACACCTTAATTAAATCCGTTATGATCTCACTTTTAAAGATTTTATCGTAATCGGCCTTCAGGCAGTTCAATATTTTGCCGCGGATCGGCATGATCGCTTGAAAATTCGGATCGCGGGCCTGCTTGCATGCGCCGAGAGCGGAATCGCCCTCCACGATAAATATTTCACGTTCGCCGGTATCCCGGCTGCGGCAGTCGACAAATTTCGCGACCCGGTTCGTTAAATCCAGACTGCTGGTCAGCTTCTTTTTCAGGTTCAGCCTTGTTTTTTCCGCGTCCTCGCGGCTGCGCTTGTTGATGAGCACCTGCGCCGCGATTTTTTCCGCGTCGGCGGGATTCTCAATAAAATAAACTTCAAGCTGATGGCGAAGCATTTCGACCATGGCTTCCTGAATTCCTTTGTTCGTAATCGCTTTTTTCGTCTGATTTTCATAGGACGTGCGGTTGGAAAAGGAGGAGATAATCAGGATCAGGCAGTCCTCGACGTCCGCGAAATTAATCTTACTCTCATTCTTATTGTACTTATTGTTCTGTTTAAGATAGGAATCAATCTGATAAACAAACGCATTCCGGGCGGCTTTATCCGGGGAACCGCCGTGTTCCAGCCAGCTGGAATTGTGGTAGTATTCAATTAAGCGGTTGCGGTTGGAAAAAGCAACCGCAACGTTTATTTTCACTTTATACTCCGGCTTGTCCGACCGGTCGCGCACCATGCGTTCCGACTGCCAGAACTGAACCGGAGTCAGGGCGTCGTTCCCTGCGATTTCCCCCGCGTAATCCGCAATTCCGTTTTCATAGAGAAATGTGGTTGTATCAAAACCGGTTTCGGTCTGGCTGCGGAACAGGAATGTGATTCCTTCATTGACGATTGCCTGACGCTTGAGCATATCCATGTAGTATTCGACGGGCACGTCGATATCCGTAAACACCTGCAAGTCAGGCTTCCAGCGAAAACGGGAGCCGGTGTCTTTCCCCTTGTATTCTTCCTTTTGCAGTCCGCCGATATTTTCGCCGTGTTCAAAATGCAGCCTATAACGAAAACCGTCCCGGCGAATATCCGCATCCATATATTCGGAGGCATACTGCGTGGCGCAGAGGCCGAGGCCGTTTAAGCCCAGCGAATACTCATAGCTCTCGTCCTCGCTGTTGTTATATTTCCCTCCGGCGTAAAGCTCGCAAAAAGCAAGTTCCCAGTTATAGCGCTTTTCATTCGGGTTGTAATCTACCGGACAGCCGCGCCCATGGTCTTCCACTTCCACCGATCGGTCCATGTACCTGGTGACTGTAATTTGTTTTCCGAAGCCCTCTCGCGCTTCGTCAATCGCATTTGACAAAATTTCAAATATGGAATGTTCGCATCCTTCGATTCCATCCGAACCAAAAATCACGGCCGGACGCCGCCGAACGCGATCAGCGCCCTTCAGAGAAGAAATGCTTTCATTTCCATAGGCCTGTTTTCGTGCCATTCAGGGGCCTCCCTAAGATTGTATTTTCATGAACTTATTTCCAATTTTTTAAGAGGCAGTCAAAAGGGGAATGCAGCTACATTCCCCTTGATTTTTATTGACCTTTTCAGCCGGCCTCTCCGACCATATGCCCGGCAGAAGCGCCGGGTGTGATTCCATCCTGCGGAGACGGTTCGGGGTCACCCTTCATCATCTTTGCAAATTCTTCTCCGCTCATCTTTTCGTTTTCAAACAGATATTTTGAAACTTCATGGAGTTTTTCCATATGGGATCTGAGAATGTCTTCCGTCTTGTTATAGGCCTCCGTCATCAGGCGTTTAATTTCGTGGTCGATCGCGGAAGAGGTATCCTCCGAGTAATTCCGGATATGTCCCATATCCCGCCCGAGGAAAGGCTCGCCTTCATCCTGTCCGTAGGTGATGGGACCAAGCTCGTCCGACATCCCGTATTTTGTCACCATACTGCGCGCCAGTTTGGTTGCGCGTTCAATGTCGTTGGAGGCGCCGGTCGAAATATCGTCGAGTGTAAGCGCTTCCGAAACACGGCCTCCAAGCATGACAACAAGGTCTTCTTCCATTTCCTTGCGGGAACGGTAAGCGCGGTCTTCCGCCGGAATCTGCATCGTATAGCCGCCTGCCATACCGCGCGGAATAATGGAAATCTGATGCACAGGGTCCTGTGTGGGGCAATAAAATGTTGCCACCGCATGACCCGCTTCATGATAAGCTGTAATTTTCTTTTCTTTATCGGTCATGACATGGCTCTTCTTTTCGGTGCCGACCACAACCTTGATCGTGGCCTCCTCAATTTCATCCATGGTGATGGCCTTCAGGCTTTTTCTCGCCGCAAGCAGCGCGGATTCATTGAGCAGGTTTTCGAGGTCCGCTCCGGTAAATCCGGCGGTGGATTTCGCGATGGTTTTCAGGTCGACGTCCGGGGCAACCGGCTTGCCGCGCGCATGGACCTTCAGGATTGCCTCGCGGCCCTTGATATCCGGGTAACCGACCATGATCTGGCGGTCGAAACGGCCGGGACGCATCAGCGCCGGATCAAGAATATCGGGGCGGTTTGTCGCGGCGATCATGATCACGCCCTCATTCGCGCCGAATCCGTCCATCTCAACCAGCAGTTGGTTCAGCGTCTGCTCACGTTCGTCGTGGCCGCCGCCGAGACCCGCGCCGCGCTGGCGTCCCACGGCGTCGATTTCATCAATAAAAATGATACAGGGCGAATTTTTCTTTGCCTGATCGAACAGGTCGCGTACGCGCGACGCGCCGACGCCGACAAACATTTCCACAAAATCGGAACCCGAAATGGAGAAGAACGGGACGCCCGCTTCTCCCGCGACCGCACGGGCAAGCAGGGTTTTACCGGTACCCGGAGGGCCCACGAGCAGCACGCCTTTCGGAATGCGGGCGCCCAGCTCGTTGTACTTGCGGGGATTCTTCAGGAATTCCACGATCTCCTGAAGTTCTTCCTTTTCCTCGTCCGCTCCGGCAACATCGGCAAATGTGGTCTTCCGCTTTTCGTCAGCCATCTGCTTGATTTTCGCCTTGCCGAAATTCATCTGCTTACCGGCGTCGCCCATGGAGGTGTTCAGGCGTTTCATCATGAACCACCAGAACAAAAGCATCACGGCCAGCGTCAGCAGCATCGGCAGCAGACTGGACAGCCATGTGGTTTCAGCCGGCCTCTTCCAGTTAAAGGTCATCCGGGCATTCGGGTGCTCCGAATTGTATTGCTCCACATAAGGACGGATATCTTCGACCATTTGTGCGGTGCTCGGCGCAACATAAGAAATCTGAGTTTTGTCCTTCAGATGGATAATCATTTCGCCGCTGCCAAGATCAAGGGAATAATCCGTAACCTTTTGGTCCTCAAAGTAATACAGAATCTCAGAATAATTATAGGTTTTATCAGAATGATTGTTTAAAACCATTGCAAGCAAAACCAGCAGCAGGATCGGTATGCCCAAAAACATGGCAATATTTTTTACGGTCTTTCTGTTGTCCAAACAAATTTCACTCCTTATAGGAATCGGCCCTCCCCTGTGCGGGTCAGCCTCCGTAAACCTCCGGTTTCAGAATCCCGACAAACGGTAGGTTCCTGTATTTTTCATCATAGTCAAGGCCATACCCGACAATAAATTCATCCGGAACAACCGTCCCAACATAATCCGCCTTGATGCCGACGGTTCTGCGGTCCGGTTTGTCAAACAGCGTGCAAAGCCGGATGCTTTTTGGCTCACGCGCCTGCAAAAGTTCCAGTATGTAGCTTAAGGTAAGGCCGCTGTCCAAAATGTCCTCCACAACTAAAACATCATACCCTTTCAGGTTGATGTCGAGATCCTTAATGATTTTGACGACACCGGAAGTTTTCATGCCGGAGCCATAGCTGGAAACCGCCATAAAATCGATGCTGCACGGAGTCGTAACGGAACGCATTAAATCGGACATAAATACAACGGAACCCTTCAAAATGCTGACCAGTAAAAGGTTTTTGTCTTTATAATCCTCACTGATTTTGGCCCCCATTTTTGAAACGATCTCGGCAAGCCGTTCCTCACTGAATAATACTTCCTGAATGTCATCGGTCATCTGATGCACGGGTTTCAGCACTCCTTGATGATTATTTCGGCCGCCCGTTCGGTGCGGTCTGTAACCGCGGCGCTTTGCGACGGGCCGATTCCTTCAATCCACAGAATTTCTCCGCCGCGTTCCAGAACCGCAAGTCTGCCGCGGCGAAACGGCGGAATTTTCCGTTCGTTTAATAATTTCTTCAAAGTTTTTGTGACTCCCCGCCCCGCGGGGCAAAACCGGTCGCCGGGCAGCCTGTTTCGAATAAAACTATTAGTATTCAATATTGTATCATAGTTGATTCGATTATTAAATAACAAATTATTAATTTTCTCATCATTTTTTCTCTTGAAAGATACCGGACGGATACAGATCGTCCTCCCGTCCGGAAGATAGGTATCCGGAAGCTGCAGCGGAACCCGCCACGGAACAGATCGCTCTTTTTCGGAATGAACAAAAAGAGTATTGCCGTTTGAAAGGCATTGTATTCCACCGGGAAGGGTCATATTCCCGCGCTCGGTACGGATCATTGCCATGACAGAAGCAACATGGTTATAATCGAGACGGGCTTTGGTCTGCTTCCGAACCGCCAGAAAAATCATACGGGAAAGGATGGAATCAGGCTGTTCCTTTAACTTTCGGATGGAATAGCCGCCGCAGACGTCGATTGATTGTTCCAGCCCGGTCCGTGCGATTTTCTGTAAATATTCCTCATCCTGCCGAAGCAGGCACGCGGCTCTGAAAAACGCCTGTTCAAAGCCGGGGTTCAGTTCCCGAAAAACAGGCGTCACGCCGTGACGGATACGGTTGCGCGCAAATTCTTCCGAAAGGTTTGAACTGTCCGTGACAAAGTCGAGGCCGTAATAACGGCAATAGGCCTCTACTTCTTCTCTTGTCACGCGAATCAGCGGACGCACGATTTCATTTCTGACCGGGGGAATCCCGGAAAGCCCCCGCGGCCCGGTCCCCTTCGCAAGATTCATCAGCGCTGTTTCGGCGCTGTCGGTCAGGGTGTGGGCGGTGGCGATCCGGCCGGCCGGCCCGCAAAGGCTGCGGAAAAAAGTATAGCGGACGTTCCGCCCGCATTCTTCCAATCCCTGTGAACTTTTTTTGGCCAGCGCCGAAATGTCGGCATGAAAGACCTTCAAGCCGACATGATTCGCCGAACACCACGCGGCGACAAACGCCTCATCCGCGTCAGACTCCGCGCCGCGAAGGCCGTGGTTGACGTGGGCGGCGGTCAGGGTCATTCCGTGCTTTCTGGAATAGCCGAGCAGAAAGTGCACCAGTGCCATGGAATCGGCGCCGCCCGAAAATCCGACGACAATCTGACAGCCTTCGGGCAGCATTTTTTCTTCCAAAATGGTATCTTCAATTTTCTGTTCCAGTTTTTTCATCCGGTCATTCACTGCGAACAACCTCCTGGGCGGTAAAGCGCATAAATTCGCCCTGCCAGTGCAGCGGCACCGTTTTGGTCTGACCATGACGGTTTTTGGCAACGATGCACTCGCTCTGGTTGCGGTCCCCGTCTTCCGAAGGCCCGCCGGTATCCTGATAGTATTCGTCCCGATATAAAAACAGGACGATATCCGCGTCCTGCTCAATGGATCCGGAATCGCGCAAGTCCGAAAGAACGGGGCGGTGATTGGTCCGTTTTTCGCTGTCACGGGCCAGCTGAGAAAGCGTCAGCACGGGCACGTTCAGTTCCTTCGCCATAATTTTCAGGTTTCTGGTAATCTGAGAAATTTCCTGTACGCGATTGTCAATTCTCATGGACGCGGTCATTAACTGCAGGTAATCGATCACAACCAGGTCGACGTCGCGCAGCCGCCGCAGTTTCGCCTTGATTTCCGGCACGGTGATGCTGGGGTTGTCGTCAAAGTACAGCTGCGCTTTTGAAAGAATATCGCCGGCTTCAATCAAGCGAACCCATTCGTCCTCGCCCAGCTTTCCCGTACGCAGCTTTGTCCCCTCGACCAGCGCTTCCGTGGATAAAAGGCGGGAAACAAGCTGCTCGTTGCTCATTTCCAGAGAGAAAAAAGCGACGCGCTTTTTTGCCTTAAGCGCCGCGTGGCGGGCAATATTCAGGGCAAAGCTGGTTTTGCCCATGCCGGGGCGAGCGCCGAGCAGGATAAAATCGGAACGATTCAAGCCCGTGATGGTCTCGTCCAATTCCCGTATCCCGGTCGGAACTCCTTTATACAGGTCAGCATCCGGAGAATTGAGAAGATCCAGACGGTCGAATTCATTGACAATGATCTCGTCGATCCGCTGCAGGCCCTGCATGTTTTTGCCGCGCCGGATGTCGAAAATACGCTGTTCCGCGCTGTCAAGCAAAGTCGCGGAATCAGCGGCGCCGGAAGAGGCTTCTTCAACAATGTCGCGCGCCGTTGTGATCAGTGTGCGAATGTCGTATTTATCACGGACAATTTTGGCGTAGGTCTCCACATTTGAAATAGAGGGCACCAGCTGCGCCAGCTGAAGGAGATAGGTTTTTCCACCGTTTTCCTCAAAGCCTTCCGTCTGCCGCAGCTTTTCCAGCAGCGTGATAAAATCCACCGGTCGGCCCTGAGTGAACAGTTCCAGCATAGAGGAATAGATCAGGCTGTTGTTGGTCTGGTAAAAATATTCCGGACGGGGAAGGATTTCCGCGACGCGGTCCAGACAGGAAGAATCCAGCAAAACCGCGCCGAGCACGGACTGTTCCGCTTCCGGACTGAACGGCAAATTCAGGCCTGCATAGGCGCCGGTTTGCATCGGTTCCATTTTACTTCCCCCTTTTTAAATTTCGGCGTTTTATATCCGTTTATTGCTGTTCCCCAACCAAAACATAAATTTTGGCGGTTACTCCGGAATACAGCTTTACCTCGCACTCATAGGTACCGAACGCCCGGATATCTCCATCCAGTGCGATCTTGCGTTTATCAACATCCACATGGAAGCTCTTCTTCAGTTCGTCGGCCACCTCTTTCGCCGTAATGGAACCGAAAAGCCTTCCTCCCTGTCCCGCTTTTGCAAACAGGCGCACTGTTTTTCCGCTGATGGAAGCAGCGGCGGCCTGAGCGTCTTCCATTTCTTTCTGAATACGCCATTTTTTGGCGGATTCGGCGCTTTTCAGCTCGCTCATTACCTGCGCGTTCGCTTCTTTCGCCAGCTTGCGCGGAAGGAGAAAATTCCTGGCGTAACCGTCGCTGACCTGAATCAGCTCTCCCCTCTTGCCGCTGCCTTTCACGTCCTGAAGTAATACTACTTTCATCGGGTACCTCCTTATGACTTTTCGTTCGTATGATTGGATGCTTTCTCTGTAAAATCGCGGATCGCCGCGATGAGCCGGTCACGGGCCTCGGATACCGAAAGGCCGCTCAGCTGAGCGCCCGCCATGGTCAGATGGCCGCCGCCGCCCAGAGTCTCCATAATCAGCTGAACATTGACGTCCCCAAGGGAACGGGCCGAAATATTGATGACGTCCCCCGCCGGGAACAGCACAAAGGACGCCTCAATTCCCTGAATGGAAAGCAGCTCGTCGGCTGCCTGCGCGGACGCGATCCGAATATCCGGAAACTCATGTTCCGTGGAAGCCACGGCGAAGCGGCCGAATATTTCCGCATTGGAAACAATTTTATATTTTGCCTTGTAAGCGTCGATGGAATCGGAAAACATACGCTTGACGCTGACCGTATCGGCTCCCTTCCGGCGCAGATACGCCGCCGCCTCAAACGTACGTGCCCCCGTTTTCAGCACAAAATTCTTAGTGTCCAGCATGATGCCGGAAAGCAAAGCCTCCGCTTCCGTCTGGGTCAGCTTGCTGTCCCCGATATACTGCAGAAGATCCGTCACCATTTCACAGGTGGAGCTGGCATACGGTTCGTGGAAAAAAACCAGGGCGTTTTCGATGTGGCGAACCATCATTCGATGGTGGTCTATGACCACCACGCGCGGCACCGTCTTCAAAAGCTCGGCACTCTCAACGAAATCCTGAGAATGAGTATCGACAACCACAAGCATACTTCTTGATGTTGCGAGCATCTGCGCTTCCTGCGGCGACATAAAGATCTTTTCGTCGGGATACGCGTTTTGAAGTGCGGTAATCTGCGGGGAGGCAAGGCTCTGCGTCAGATTCAACACGATATAGGAAGGGCGGCGCAGCGTTTTGCAGGCTACGTTCCACATTCCGATCGCCGCGCCGACGCAGTCCAGATCGGAATATTTATGCCCCATGACAAAAACTACGTCGCTTTCTTTGATATCGTCCGAGATGGACGCCGCGAAAACACGAGTGCGAACGGAGTCTCTCTTTTCCACCCCGTTGGACAGGCCCCCGAAAAACTCGTATGTATCGTTGGCCTGCTTGACCGCGACCTGATCTCCGCCGCGCCCAAGGGCCATGTTCAAAGCGTTTCTGGCCCAGTCGTCCGCTTCCTGCAGAGTTTTTGCTCCGCGGGCCACGCCGACCGAGACCGTCGCGCTCAGCCGGTCTCCCGCCTTGATGGCGCGCACGGAATCAAGAACCGGAAACCGTTTTTTCATCTCCGTCCGCAGGTGCGCTTCGTCGGTCAAAATCAGATACCGCCCGCTGCTCATGCGTTTCAGAAAACCGCCCAGCCCCTGCGCCCAGCGAGCCAGTACTTCTTCCACTTCCGAAGCAATTCTTGTTTCTTCACTGGAGCTGGAATCCCGGGTCAGCTCCTCCCGGTTGTCAAAGCTGGCCAGCATGACTATGGTACGGCTTTCCTCATAATTGCGGCTGATCTCCTGAAAAGCCGTGTCGTCAAGAAAGTACAGGACGCTTCCCGCTTCTGTCCGAATGCCGAACACCGTATATTGTCGGGAGCCAAACGTAACCTCCGTGCCGCCGGCTGAAAGAACCTGTTCCGTTGTTGCGGGATAAATAAATTTGAGAATGTTATCGCCGCGGCATTCCCGGTTCGCGCTGACCTGATCAAGAAACATGTCGTTAACCCAGATGATGTCTCCCGCTTCGCCAATCACCGCAACAGGAAGCGCAAACTGACGCAGGGAACGATACCTGTCGCCGGTTAAAACTTCCCCCACGCTTTTGAAGGCGAAGGCGATATGCGCTTTAAAATGCCTGTTGGCAATCAGCACGGCTGCAATGGACGCAGCCGCGAGAGTGATTTCCGCTGTAAAAACAACGATGTTCCAAAACCAGCTGATACCGGCCGTCAGCAGCAAAACTGCTGAAATGACAAAAAAGACAGGAGAAGAAGCCCATACTTTTCGTTTCAAACTGATTACCCCTTAAAACCGATCCGGGATGGCTATACTTCCATAATAATCGGCAGAATCATCGGGCTGCGGCGCGTACGATTGTAGAGAAGACGGGACAGCTCGTCTTTAATTCGAGTTTTCAGCGTTCCCCAGTCGTGAATTCTGTTCTCCGCGCATTCCTGCAAAACGGATGAAACCAGATCACGGGCCTCGTCGATCAGCGGTTCGGATTCACGGACATAGACAAAGCCGCGGGATACGACATCCGGGCCGGAAATGATGTGACCATCCGTGCAGGAAATGGTGCAGACAACCACAATCAGCCCGTCTTCGGCAAGGTGCTTGCGGTCCCGCAGAACAATGCTTCCCACGTCGCCGACGCCCAAGCCGTCTACCAGGATCCGACCGGCCGGAACCGGAGCAAGGCGTTTCATATAATCCTCGTTAAGCTCGACAACGTCGCCGTTATCGCCGATAAAGACGTCTTTCGGGTCCCTCCCCATGGCATAGGACAAGTCCGCGTTTTTCCGCAGCATCTTCTGCTCGCCGTGAACCGGAATAAAATATTTGGGCTTTACGATTCCCTGCATCAGTTTGAGTTCCTCCTGACAGGCGTGGCCCGAAACATGCACTTCATACATGGATTCGTAAACAACGCGGCAGCCGCGCTTCATCAGCTCGTCGATCACATTTCCGATTGTTTTTTCATTTCCGGGAATCGGGCGAGCGGAAATGATGATAAAGTCGCCCGGACCTACTTCCACTTTGCGGTGGTCGGCAAATGCCATGCGGGTCAGGGCGCTCATCGGTTCTCCCTGACTTCCGGTTGTAACCAGAACGATCTGTTCCTTCGGATAACGGTTGATCATGTCAATGTCGATCAGCACTCCCTGCGGGACGTCGAGATATCCAAGCTCCACGCCGATCGTCATGACATTAACCATACTTCTGCCGGACAAAGCCACTTTGCGCCCGTATTTAACCGCGCAGTTAATGATCTGCTGAACGCGGCTCACATTGGAGGCGAAGGTTGCAATGATAATACGGCTGTCCTGCGCGCGTTTGAACAGCATGTCGAAGGAGCTGTCGACACTTTTTTCCGACTTTGTAAAGCCCGGCCGCTCCGCATTGGTGGAATCGGAGAACAGGGCCAGGACGCCCTCGTTGCCAAGCTGAGCAAGACGACCCAAATCAATCATTTTACCCATCGCGGGTGTACAGTCGATTTTAAAATCGCCCGTGTGGACGACTACTCCGGCCGGGGAATGAATAGCAACGGCAACCGCGTCGGGAACGGAGTGGTTGACATGGATAAATTCGATATCCATGCAGCCAAGCTGCGCGTGCTCGCCCGGCTGGACGACAACAGCCTTCACGGAATTCTGAAGGCCGTGTTCCTTTAATTTGCTGTTGATCAGCGCAAGTGTAAACGGCGTGCCGTAAATCGGAAGATTCACCTTTTTCAGCAGATAAGGCAGTGCTCCGATATGGTCCTCATGGCCGTGGGTTAAAATAATGCCGCGGATGTTTTCGGCGTTGCGTTCCACAAATGTGAAGTCCGGAAGCACAAGATCAACGCCCAGCATATCACCGTCCGGAAAAGCCATGCCGCAGTCCACGATCACCATATCGTTTTCGCATTCAAACAGCGTAAAGTTTTTACCAACTTCGTTCAATCCGCCAAGGAAATAGGCTTTGATCGACGGTTTCTTCTGATTCTGACGTCCCCTGCGTCCGCGTTTGCTCTTCTGTGCGGCGGCTTCTTTTTTCTCTCTTGCCGCCTGTTCCGTCAAATACTGCTGTACGGTTTTTTGAATCGCCGTAAGGGGCTGCTGCTTCGCACCGTTTTTCTGCCTTCCGCCGCGCTGCTTTTCTCCGTTCAGCGGACGGATTCCCTTCTTCTCCTTTGGTCCGGCCTGTTGCTGTCTATCGGCAGCAATTTGTTTTCCAGGAACCTGCTGCTTTCCATCGGCAGCAATCGGTTTTCCAGGAGCCTGCTGCTTTCCGTCGGCAGCAATCTGTTTTCCAGAAGCCTGCTGGTTTGTCTGAGCAGGCTGGCGTGTCTGAGGCTGGCGTTCATTATTCTGGCGTTCCGTATTCTGACGTTCCCCGTTTTCCTGTGCAGCAGAGGGCTTTTGGGTGCTTCTTCGTCTGCCCTGTCTGGCTGCGGCGGGACGCTGCTGCTGCTCCTGCTTCTTCTGCACCGGAAGCTGAGGCGGCGTGATCTTCTGATAAAGTTCGGGACGTTTTTCCTTGCCGGCTTCGGTGTTTTGATTTTCAGCGCCTTGACGGCCAGCCGAGCTGCTAGTGCTCTTATTTAATTGTTTTTCTGTCACAAAATGACCTCCATCATATTTTGGGCACAACCATTAAAATCCGTCGACAATCGGGTCAAACGAATCTGGTTTACCTCTATTCATTTTACCTTTTACGCTGCACCGGGCCCGCGCAAAAATGTATTAAATGCTTCTCTATGTGCTAAATAAACGGGAATAACCCGTGAATCGCTGAATCCGGACACTAATATCTTATTTATTGTACCTTGATTCACAAAGACTGTCAATACAGTTTTCTTTCCGCAGACTTTATTATGACCAATCCTGCGCTCTCTAATCAAATGAAAGAAATGAAAAAACGTTTCATACCGTCTTTCCCCGCGATTTGTATGTGCCCCTCCTTTGTGCTATAATAACAGAAAAATCAAAGGACTTATGGTGATAGGATGAAGCGGGTTGAGATCTTTACGGACGGGTCGTGCAGCGGAAATCCCGGACCGGGCGGCTGGGGCGCGGTTCTGCGCTACGGCAGCCACGAAAAAAGGCTGAGCGGGGGCGAACGCGAAACCACAAATAATAGAATGGAGCTGACCGGCGTCATCGAGGCGCTGCGCCAACTGCGCGAACCCTGCGAGGTGATCCTGACCAGCGATTCCCGCTACGTCTGCGATGCAATCACCAAGGGCTGGGCCATAGGATGGCAGAAACGCGGCTGGATCAAGGCCGACAAAAAGCCTGCTCTGAACAGCGATTTATGGGAAATCCTGCTCGGTCTTCTTGAGACGCACCATGTGACGGTCAACTGGGTAAAAGGGCATGCAGGACACCCTGAAAACGAACTTTGCGACCGCATGGCGGTCGCAGAAACAGAGAAGCATAAAAACGGAGGCACTGCAACATGATTTATGCGGATAACGCGGCGACGACTCCCGTCTCCGATTCCGTACTGCAGGCGATGCTTCCGTATTTTTCAAAGGAATTCGGAAATCCGTCCAGCCTGTACGCGTCGGGCCGCCGGGCAAAAAGAGCGCTCGAATCGGCAAGAGAAACCGTAGCCGACTGCTTAGACGCGCGTCCCGATGAAATTTTTTTCACTTCCGGCGGTTCTGAAAGCGACAACTGGGCGATTAAGATGTCAGCGAAAAAGGGGAAAGAAACCGGAAAGACGCACCTGATTACCTCTGAATTCGAACACCACGCGGTGCTGCATTCTCTTCGGTCACTGGAATCCGGCGGTTTCACGGTTTCGGCGCTGTCCGTCCATGAGGATGGAATCATAAGGCCGGAGGAATTAAAGGCCGCGCTCCGCCCGGAGACCGCGCTGGTAACCGTTATGACCGCAAATAATGAAATCGGAACCATTCAGCCGATTTCGGAAATCGGGGCTCTCTGCCGCGGCGCCGGCATCCCGTTGCACACGGACGCGGTTCAGGCGGCCGGAATTCTTCCTCTGGATGTAAAAGCGATGAATGTGGATTTTCTCTCTCTTTCCGCGCACAAATTTCACGGTCCGAAAGGCGTCGGCGCCCTTTATATCCGAAAGGGCGCCGGCATTTCCGGCCTGATGGACGGCGGCGCGCAGGAACGCGGCCTGCGCGCCGGCACGGAAAACGTCGCGGGAATTGTCGGGCTGGCTGTGGCCCTGAAGGAAGCCTGTGAAAACAGAAAAGCCTGTGCGGACCGTTTGACGGCCATGCGCGACAGGCTGATTCAAGGGGCGCTGAAAATTCCCGGCACAAGGCTGAACGGCGATCCCGTCAAACGCCTTCCGGGAAACGTGAACCTGAGCTTTGAGCAGGTGGAAGGAGAAGCCCTTCTTCTTCTGCTGGACCAAAACGGAATCTGCGCCTCCGCGGGCTCCGCCTGCACGGCCGGTTCGCTGGAGCCGAGCCATGTGCTGCGCGCGATCGGCCTTTCGGAACCGCTGGCACACGGTTCCCTGCGCCTGACGCTTTCCTGTCAGAATACCGAAGCGGAAGTGGATGAGATTCTGCAGATTCTGCCAGACGTAATCATGCGGGTACGTTCGTTGTCTTCCCAGTAAGTTCGAAAGGTGGAACTGACTTATTTTGTCCGCTCCCTGTAAATCGGTTTATTTACCGAGCAGGGCGCGGACTTCTTTTTCTTTTGCAAACAGGGTGCATCCGCCCGCATGCTCCGCAGTTTCGATTCCGCTTTCCCGGATCTTTCTGAACAGTCCGGAGTCAAGTGCATGTTTCAGGCCGCCGGACAGAACGCTGGTGTCGGAAAACGGAGAGAACGGACAGGGCTCCGCGGCACCCATGGCGCTGATATGAAAGAACCCGCGCCCCGCCGCAAGACAGCCGCCCAGCGCTTTTTCGTCACCCGGAAAAGAGAGGAAGATGATCGAATGAAATTCTTCCCGCAGGCGGTCAAGCCTTTGCTCAAGCAAAATCCGTTCCCGCTCACCGGGCGCCAACTGTTCGGAGCCGGATTCGACCGGCACATATTCAACATAGAACACAAGGCCGCACCCGGCGTGCTTAAGCAGGCTCAAATATTCCTGATCGGTAACCTGATATAAGTTATCCTTTGTGACGGTGATGGAAACTCCATAAAAAATACCGCGTTTTTTCAGCTGCTCCATGGTTTCCGCAAGCATATCGTAAATTCCCTTTCCGCGCCTTATATCCGTATGTTCCCTGTTCCCCTCAATGCTGAGAACCGGAATCAGATTCCGGCTGCGGTCAAACCGGTCCAGAAGTTCCCCCCGAACCAGCGTCCCGTTTGTGAAAAACGGAAAAATCAGATTCTGATGAGAAGCCGCCGCCTTCAGGATGTCCGCACGGGTCAAAGGTTCGCCGCCGGCCAGCAATAGGAAGGAGACTCCGAGTTCTTCGGCTTCACGGAAAATTTCGTCCCAGCGTTCGGCGTTCATTTCATTTATTGCCGGACGATCCATGCAGGAATGGTTTGCCCTCGCATAGCACCCTGCGCAGTGAAGGTTGCATTTCTGGGTGATGCTGGCGATGAGAAACGGCGGAACATGGGTTCCGTTCTTTTCATAATTGCCGCGAAGCTCCGCCGCTTTTTTCTGTGCTGAGCCGGCATGAAGCAAGAACCTGCTTTCTTTCGGATTTCTCAGGCTGGCCCGCAGGGCGGATGAAATAATTTCGCCAATTGCTTGATTCATGTACTCCGCTAAATCAGTCATACTTTCGCCTCCGGTAAAAATAAGTCCATTTCCAGATCGATCAGAGTTTCACAGGCGCTTTCGTCGGTCAGATTGATCCCCGCATAACGCAGGAATGCGTCGGAACGGTAAAACACGAGCTGCAAAAAGGAAATCATCTGGTACGCAATGACTCTGCATTCCACTTCGCTTTTTTTCGTTCCGAAATGTTTTCGCAGCAGGGGAAGAAGATAGACGGGGCTGACGATTTCATCTTCGAGCAGAATATGCGGAATAAAAATTTTCGAGAACCGACGATAATGCAGTACCATTTGCGACAGATGAAGCAATATGTTCCGCAAAGCCTTTTTGGGGGATTCCATTGAATCCGGCGGGGCATAGAACCATTCCGCTTCCGATTCAATCACCTTGCCTACCGCCTCTGTCAGCAGCTCATCCTTTGATCCGAAATAATAATTGATCATCGCTGCGTTCGTCCCGGCAGCTGCGGCAATTTGGCGGGATGTAATTCCCGTCGGATCCTCGCTTTCGCGCAGCAGGTCCGACGCCGCTGAAATCAGCTGGCTTTTCAGGTCTTCTTTCTCCTTCATGTCTCCTCCTGTTAAACGTGTTTAAAACATGTTTATATACTATTCCCCTTTTCCTCTTTTGTCAAGCGAATTTCCGGACTTTTTGAAGATGTTATGATATACTGAAAGCAAATGAAAATCGGAGGGATCGATATGGCTAAATTTGAAAAACTCGTAAACGGGGATTTTGAGTCAATTATTTCGACTCTGGAAAATGATATTCTTCAAAGCGGAGTCAGCATGAATCTTGTGGATGAAAGCAACTATCAGTCCGGGGGAACAAAAGTTGCCGTTCGGGTTTACGACAAATATTTTATGAGAAACGGCAATCGGGCAAGCCTGAGTCTAACCGTAGCGGGTGCTGATCGCAGTGTATTCATTGCCGCGATCGGAGCCGGGGGCGGCTCCGGTGTGTTTTTGAATTTCAGTCTTGGCGCGGAAACGGAGCTGACGGATCTTGTCGCGGACAGTGTGCGGCGCATGGGGCTCTAGGCTTGTAAAGCTCTCACATGAGAAAAGGCCCGGCATACCAATCGGTATGCCGGGCCTCAGATTCATATTGATACAAATTATTTGCGGGCAGCCATTGCTTTCTTGACTTCTTCCGTAAGAAGAGGAAGAACTTTAAGGGCATCGCCGACAACACCGAAGTCCGCAACTTCAAACATCGGTGCGCCTTCGTCCTTGTTGATGGCCACAATAACATCGGACTCTTCCATACCGGCAAGGTGCTGAATTGCACCGGAGATGCCGCAGGCAAGATAGAGGTTCGGGCGAACCGTTTTTCCGGTCTGACCGACCTGAATATCTTTTTCCACCCAACCCGCATCGACGCAGGCTCTGGAAGAGCTGACGGTTCCACCGATAGCATCCGCGAGATTCTCAAGTAGCTTGAAGTTCTCCGGGCAGCCCATGCCGCGGCCGCCGGATACCAGAATCTTCGCGTCCTGGATATCCATCTTCTGTGATTCTTTCTTGATGACTTCCAGAATCTGAACATCCTTTTCGGAAGCGGGAATTTCCATGTCAATCGAGTCAGTCGGAGCGGAAGCGCCGTCGATCGGCTTAATTTTCTGCATGACGCCCGGGCGGACCGTCGCCATCTGAGGACGATAATCCGGGCATATGATGGTTGCCATGATGTTTCCGCCGAATGCGGGACGGGTCATTCTCAGGTTCTTTGTGCCGTCGTCTGCAACGTCAAGCTTCGTGCAGTCCGCGGTCAGACCGGTACGGACTCTGGCGGCCACACGCGGAGCGAGGTCACGGCCGATTGCGGTAGCACCGTAAAGAACCACGGCGGGTTTGTACTTTTCAATGATATGGCACATGCAGTATGCATACGGCTTTGTGGAATAAAGCTCTAAGTCCTTGTTGTCGACCATGATGATCTTATCAGCGCCGTAGCTTGCCAGGTCCTTGCAAAGGCCGGAAACATGGTAGCCCAGCAGAACCGCGGTAACTTCCGTTTCCATATCTTTTGCAAGCTCTTTCGCTTTGCCGAGCAGTTCATGGGAAACGCCGGCCACCTGACCGTCGACCTGCTGGATAAATACATATATGCCTTTATATTCCTGAATATCCATGTAGCTCACCACTTTCAACTATATAATGAATTTTTCTCTGAGCTTTTCGAGTATGTACTCGGCCGCTTCCTGAGGATTCAGATTATTGACAACGGTACCCGCAGCTTTCGCGCTCTTAGTAAAGGTCTTCACGACATGAGTCGGAGAGCCCTTCAGGCCGAGGCAGCTGTCGTCCACATCGAGGTCCTTGCGGGTAATGACCTTGATCTCTTTCTGATAAGCGTCGAAAATTCCGCCCGGGGTCATGTAACGGGGCTCGTTCAGTTCGCTCAGAGCGGTAATCAGGCACGGCATTTTGGCTTTGATGATGTGATAGCGGTCTTCAAACTGCCGCTTCACAATCACAGAGTCGCCTTCTACCTTAATGTCTTCCGCATAGCTGATGTTGGTAAGGTTCAGGTTCTCGGAAATCTGCGGGCCAACCTGGGCGGTATCGCCGTCGATTGCCTGACGGCCCGTAATAATCAGATCATAATCCATGGTTTTGAGCGCAGCGGCAATCGTGTAAGCGGTAGCCCATGTATCGGCGCCCCCGAAAGCGCGGTCCGTTACAAGCACGGCATCATCCGCGCCCATGGCAAGCGCTTCACGCAGAGCGGCATCCGCCTGCGGCGGACCCATGGAAAGAACGGTGATATGTGCGCCCTTCGCGTCCTTCAGGCGAAGAGCCGCCTCCAGACCGGCCTTATCATCCGGGTTGATGATGGACGGCACGCCCTCGCGGATCAGGGTGCCGGTTTTGGGATCCAGCTTCACTTCATTGGTATTCGGTACCTGCTTTATGCAAACGACAATATTCAACGAATTTCCCTCCTTAGAGTTTCCGCCTTACTTCAAGGCATATTTGGAAATGACCATCTTCTGAACTTCGCTGGTGCCCTCGTAGATCTCGGTGATCTTCGCGTCGCGCATCATGCGTTCCACCGGGTACTCGCGTGTGTAGCCGTAGCCGCCGTGCAGCTGTACGCAGCGAGTGGTCACATCCATCGCAACGGTTGCGCAGTAAAGTTTAGCCTCAGCCGCTTCAAGCGAAACACTCTTCTGGTGATCTTTAGCAACGGCAGCTTTATAAAGGAGCAGCTGCGCAGCCTGGATCTTGGTGTACATGTCGGCGATTTCAAACTGAGTGTTCTGGAATTTTGAAAGAGGACGGCCGAACTGCTTTCTTTCCTTAACGTATTTCACAGTTTCGTTCAAAGCGCCTTCCGCGAGGCCGAGCGCCTGAGCCGCGATGCCGATGCGTCCGCCGTCCAGCGTCGTCATGGCGACAACAAACCCCTTGCCTTCCTGACCGAGCAGATTTTCTTTCGGAACGATGCAGTTTTCGAAAATCAGTTCGCAGGTTGCGGAACCACGGATGCCCATCTTCTTTTCCTTCTTGCCGATGGAAAAGCCCGGGAAATCCTTTTCGACAATAAACGCGGTAATGCCGTGGTTGCCGGCGCTCTTGTCGGTCATGGCAAAGATTACATAAACATCGGCGTAGCCAGCGTTGGTGATGAAGATCTTGCTGCCATTGATCACATAGTGGTCGCCGTCAAGAACCGCCTTGGTCTGCTGCGCGGAAGAATCGGTGCCCGCGTTCGGCTCCGTCAGGCCGAAAGCGCCCAGCCATTCGCCGGAGGTCAGTTTCGGTATGTATTTCTCCTTTTGCTCCGCCGTGCCGTATTTGTAAATCGGCCAAGTGCAAAGTGAGGTGTGGGCGGAAAGCATTGTGCTGGAGGTGCAGCATACCTTCGCCACCTCTTCCACGCACATTGCATAGGTCAGCGTATCGCAGCCCTGACCGCCCATCTCCTTCGGATAAGGGATTCCCATAAAGCCGTACTGACGGAATTTTTCAAGCGCCTCCTTCGGAAAGCGTTCGTTCTCATCCACGTCCTGCGCATATGGTTTTATTTCTTTTTCCGCAAAGTCCCTAAAGAGAGTGCGGGCCATTTCATGTTCTTTACTCAGTTGAAAGTCCATACTCGTTCCTCCAAATTCATATTAGCTTTGCCAGAGTCACTTGCTGTAATCGTAAAAGCCCTTGCCGGTTTTTCTGCCGAGCAAACCGCCGCGAACCATTTTCCTGAGCAGCGGATGCGGGCGGTATTTCGGGTCGCCCGTCTCATTTTGAAGAACTTCCATAACCGCAAGAACGATGTCTAGGCCGATCAGATCGCCCAGAGCCAGAGGGCCCATCGGGTGATTCGCGCCGAGCTTCATCGCGGTGTCGATGTCCTCGGCGGCGGCCGTCCCGTCGGCGTAAATGCCGACCGCTTCATTGATCATAGGAACAAGAATACGGTTTACGACAAATCCGGCGGCCTCTTTGACCTGTACCGGCGTCTTGCCGATCTCCGCCGAAATCGCCTTGACCTTTTCCACTGTGGAAGCGGGAGTCGTAATGCCGGCGATCACCTCAACCAGCTTCATGACCGGAGCAGGATTGAAGAAATGCATGCCGCAGACCGCCCGGTCAAGGCCGCTGGAGATTTCCGTAATGGAAAGGGAAGACGTATTTGTCGCAAAAATGCAGTCTTTTTTGCAGATGCTTTCCAAATCCTTGAACAGTGCCTTTTTGACGTCCATGCGTTCCAGAGCCGCTTCAACGATCAAATCGCAGTCCGAAACAATTTCTTTGGTGCCGGTCGTGATTTTTGCGAGAATCGCGTCCGCCTTAGCCTGTTCCATTTTCCCTTTGGAGACGGCTCTGTACAGCGTCTTCTCAATCTTTTTTTTGCCGCCTGCAGCCAGCTCTGCGTTAATATCACAAAGCTTTACGGAATAATTCTCTGTCTGAGCGAATGCCTGAGCAATTCCGGAGCCCATTGTCCCCGCACCAATAACGCCAACGATCATAGAAAAAACCCCCTTATATATTTTTACAATCAAAAATCATTCGTTGATAAACGGATCTGGCTTTCTCTTTTCGCAGAAAGCGGTCATCGCATTTTTCTGGTCCTTGGTATCCAGGCAAAAGCTGAACAGCTCCGCTTCCAGGGACACAGCCGAGTCAATATCCATCTGCAGACCGAGGTTAATCGCTTTTTTGCACTGGCGAACCGCGATCGGAGCGTTCCGCGCGATTTTCCCGGCCAGCTTTATGCATTCTTCCATCAGCTGATCCGCCGGATATACCGCGTTGACCAAACCGATTTTCAGCGCCTCTTCGGCTTTGACCTTGCCACAGGTATAAATCAGTTCCTTTGCCTTGCCGACGCCGATTGTGCGCGCCAGGCGCTGTGTTCCTCCAAAGCCGGGCGTAATGCCGAGGCCGGCTTCCGGCTGCCCGAACAAAGCGTTTTCGGACGCAATGCGGATGTCGCAGCTGAGCGAAAGCTCGCAGCCTCCGCCCAGCGCAAAACCGTTGACGGCCGCAATGACGGGGACCGGCAGGCTTTCAATCTTGCGGAACACATCATTGCCGCGCTTGCTGAACGCCCGGCCCTGTTCCTTCGTCATGGTGCTCATCGCGCCGATGTCCGCTCCGGCGACAAAGGCCTTCTGGCCGGCGCCGGTAATAATCACGCAGCGAGTTTTCCCAAGGTCAATCGCGTCGACCACTGCCTCCAGATCGGCAAGGACTTCGGTGTTGAGGGCATTCAGGGCCTTTTCTCGGTCAATGGTAACGACCCCGACCAGATCCTTCTGCTCATATTTCACATACCCCATCTTCATTGCCTTCTTTCCTAAAATGTTTCAGGTTTGATGACTGGTTAGCCTTCCATTTTAACAATGGTGGCAACGCCCATGCCGCCGCCGACGCAAAGAGTCGCAAGGCCCAGCTCATTCTTTCTCCTCTTCATTTCATAAAGCAGGGTGGTAAGGATACGCGCGCCGGAGCATCCGACCGGATGGCCGAGAGAAATCGCGCCGCCGTTTACGTTCGTCTTGTCCATATCAAACTTCAGATCGTGCGCAACCGCAAGGGTCTGCGCCGCAAACGCCTCGTTGGCTTCCACCAAATCCATGTCCGAAACGGTCATGCCGGTTTTCGCCATGATCTTTTTTGTTGCCTCAATCGGGCCAAGTCCCATGTAAGCCGGATCGACGCCTGCCCACGAGCCCGCAACCCACGTTGCCAGAGGCTTCACGCCAAGTTCTTTCGCTTTTTCTTCCGACATGATAACAACTGCGGAACCGCCGTCGTCAATTCCGGAAGCGTTTCCGGCCGTAACGGTTCCGTCCGGTTTGAATGCCGGCTTCAGCTTTGCAAGGGTTTCCACGGTCGTGCCGGGACGAATGTCCTCGTCCGTATCGAACAGGACCGTCTGCTTCCTCATTTTAACTTCCATCGGGATGATTTCTTCCTTGAATTTGCCCTCTTTTAACGCTTTTTCGGCACGGTTCTGACTCATTGCGCCATATTCATCCTGCATCTGACGGGTAATTCCGTATTTCTCCGCGACGTTTTCCGCCGTAATCCCCATGTGATAATGGTTGAATGTGTCCTCAAGGCCATCGTAAATCAGGGAGTCGACCAGTTTGCCGTCGCGCATACGATAACCGAATCTTGCGTTTTTCAGCAGATATGGGGTGCTGGACATGTTCTCGATACCGCCCGCAACAATGACATCCGCTTCGCCGGCCGTAATCATTGCCGCAGCGACATTGATGCTTTTCAAACCGGAACCGCACATATTATTCAGAGTAAAAGCCGGTACCGGAATCGGAATGCCCGAGCCGACAGAGACCTGGCGCGCAATGTTCTGGCCAACACCGGCCTGGTAAACGCAGCCGAGAATGACTTCATCCACCTGATCCGGCGAGATACCGGCGCGTTTCATGGATTCCTTTACAACCGTCGTGCCGATATCGACCAAAGGCACACCGGAGAGAGTCCCACCAAATTTACCGATTGCCGTACGGCAAGCACCTGCTAAAACGATTTTCCTTGACATAGGTTTTTCCTCCTTAAAATTCCAATAAAAATTTCCGAACTGCTGTTTACAACAGACTATGTTAAATATATCACAATATACCCCGAGTTGCAAGGCTAGATTTGAAAAAATTAACAAAAACTCTTTTAAAAAACGTTCAAATTATCCATAATACGAAATGAATTTCACATCGTGGATAATATGAAAACAGGCGCATATGGCATGCGCCTGCCAGCCTTAAATTTTAGAGTATCCGTAACTATTCACAATCGCGTCAATCTTCTGCCCCTTTTGACAATACGGGCAGTCAAGAACGGAGCAGGTAAAATAATTCGGCAAATTATCACTGGTAAAGATGGAGTTGACCTCGATGCCGCCGGTCTCTCCGATCGCGCTGAAAATCGCAGAGGTTCCTACGATTTTGCCGCCGTAATAACGGATGCATTCCAGCGAGCGGTTAATCGTCTTGCCGGTGGTTGCGGAAGCCACAAGCAAAAGAATGTTTTTGTTCCAGATCCGATCCTGGACATTGTCGCGGAACAGAAGCTGCCCATTTGGATATTCGGGGGTTATAATGCTGATGTCGGTTCCCTCATTCAGGGAGGAAACGCCTGATTTTGAGAGTTCCTCAGCCAAAAAGGCACCGATTATTTCGCAGCCGTCCATACAGATGATCGTATCGACGGATACGGAATTGACGTACCTTTCAGCCATGAATTCCGCTGCCTGTTTGGCAATTTTCTGCTGGTGTTTAATGCCTGTCATGTCAATGTAATAGTTTACGTGAGAATGCGAGGTTGCAAAATGCCCCGGAATAAGATTCAAGACAATATCCCGATCCCGGTTTTTATCGCAGCGAACCTGAACAGCTCTGCTTTCCATGACCGGCACACCACTTTCCCAATAAAAGTCGTAATTATTATAGCATTGATTCCCCAAAGGTGCAAGATTTTTTTACGCAATCTAGGGTATTCTGCATAATTTCACATCGCGGTTTTAAGTCTCCCGGCAGCGGAACGCCCTTTGCTCGAAAAACAATTTAATTTCTTTTTGCAGTCCGCTTACCGAACCCTGAACCAGTTCCTTCGGTCCGCCTCCCCTTCCCGAAAAAGCGGCGGACAGCTCTTTTGCATAGGGTCTGGCATCATTCGCGGGGTCGGATACGGCATATCGGTACCCTTTTGAATCGTCGCCGGAAAAAACCGCGGCCGTCGCAAAACAGCGTTCCGACAAAATCAGCGCAAACCGGCGAAGCTCGTCCGGAGTCAGGTCGTCATCAAAGATCAGAATATTTCCGCAGCCCGGAGCGATGGCGCCAGCCTTCAACCGGAAAATTTCCGTCCGAAGGGCGGAGAGCCTCCGCTTTAAATCCGCGTTCTCGCGCAGAACCCGTTCCACAGACTGTTCGATCTCCGCCGGCTTTGCGGAAAGCAGCGCGGAAACGGCAGATACGCTGTTTACCCTCTCCCCGTAATCCCGAAGGGCCTGGCCGCCGCAGGCCATGGTCAGTCTGGTCCCGCCTTTGTACCGCTGGGAAGACAACATCTTAACCGCGCCGATTTCTCCGGTACGCTCCACATGGGTGCCGCAGCAGGCGCAGATATCATAACCGGGAAACTCAACAATCCGAACCCGGCCGGTGAGTTCCTTTTTGCTTCTGTAAGGAATCCTTCCCAGCTCCTGCGCGGAAGGATACGACACTTTTACCGCAAGGTTCTGCCAGACCGCGCGGTTTGCCAGCCGCTCGATCAGCGCAAGGTCCTCCGCGGAAAGCTCCCCGTTCAGGTCAACCGTCAAAGACGTTTCGCTCATATGAAATCCGACGTTGTCAAGCCCAAACAGCCGGTGGGCCAGCCCGGAAACAATATGCTCGCCGGAATGCTGCTGCATCAGCCCAAAGCGGCGCGGCCAGTCGATTCCGCCGGAAACCATTTCTCCCGGCTGGAACGACCGGTCCGAGGTATGGTAGACGATTCCGTCCTTTTCCTGAACGTCCAGTACGTTTGCAAAATTCAGGACCCCCCGGTCGGAAGGCTGACCGCCCCCTTCCGGAAAAAAAGCCGTGCGGTCAAGAATGACCAGAAACCGGTCTTTCTCGGGGACACACTCCAGCACACGGGCTTGAAAAGTTCTCAGCTTTGAATTCAAATCGTAAAGTTTTACCGTCTCACGCTTCATTCTTCTCCTCCATTTCTTTCATCCATTCATAAAACCGCGTGCAGGCCGGAACCACAATTCCCTGTCGGCACATGTCTTCATATTCCTCGCGGCCAACCCATTTGGCCTGTGTCACTTCCTCGGGCTGAAGCCGAAGCTCGCCCACATATACTACAAGACGGTAATCTCCGGGCCGCATCGAGACGCCGCGGGTCCAGACTCTGCCGGTCCTGTTTTTGTTTTGATCGCAAACGTCGCAGAGTTCCGGCAAGCAGGCTCCTCTTTTCTCATTTGACTTTGAATTTAATTATACTCCTGCTTTAGGATTCCGGCAACCGCATATGGCCAGATCCGTTTTGTTCCTGAATTGTAAAGCGAGAATCCATACTCTCCCGCAAGAGTAGAATGCAATTGTAATGAAACTCCCGTGCGGAAGATGTATGGATTTTCCGGTTACAAGGAGTTTCGTCTGTAGTTACGGCCCCGGAAAGCTTTTGAAGCGTAGCGAAAAGCCTTCCACAGAGCTGGAAAGATTGAATCTGCTGATTACTCCGTTGATTCGGAACGGCCAATCGGTACATCAGATCTACCTTACTCACGCGAATGAAATGACCTGTAGTGAGAAAACCCTTTACAATTACATCGACGCTTCTTTGTTTGACGTCCGGAACATTGATCTGCCGAGAAAAGTGAAATACCGTCCCAGATACAAAAAGCCGGAATTCAAGATTGACCGCGGGTGCCGTATCGGACGCAATTATGAGGATTTCAAAAAATACAGGGAAGGCCATCCTGATACTCAGATTGTGGAAATGGATTCCGTACTGGGAAACAAAGGCGGAAAAGTATTGCTTACCGTTCATTTCGTAAATACCAGCCTAATGCTGGCTTTTCTGCGGGACGCAAACACCTCGCAGTCTGTGATTGATTCTTTGGATGCCATTTACAGGCTCTTGGGCCGGGAATGTTTTGAAAACCTGTTCCCAGTGATTCTGACGGACAACGGCAGTGAGTTTTCGAATCCCAGACTGATGGAATACGGTCCCTCCGGAAAAGACATCCTCCGCACGAGAATTTTTTACTGCGACCCCAGCAGTCCCTACCAAAAGGGCTCTATTGAGGTGAATCACGAACTGATTCGGCGGGTTTTGCCTAAGGGAACCTCTTTCGACAATCTGACCCAACCGGACATTTTCAAAATGATGAATCACATCAACTCCTACAAAAGGAACAAGCTGAATGGGCGCAGTCCCTATGAGATGTTTCGTTTCTGCTATGGGGAAGGAATCCTTCAAAAGCTTGGTTGCCTCCCCATTGCTTCCGAAAATATCGTTTTGAAGCCGCGCCTTCTCAAGCATTCAACCTGATTTTATCTACTTACACTGTCCGCCAGCCATTGTTCCCCTGCAAGGCGGGATTCTCCAGTTACAAAAAAACTGAGCGGGAGTTGCGCCTCTATTTACTGTACCCTTTTGCAGCCTTCATGAGCTCCGAAAGTGCTCCTGCGGTACGCTTTTCCAGAGACTTTCGGGAAAGTTGATTACAAAACGGGATTTTCATTTACAAATCGGGACTTTCGTTTTCAAAATTGGATTCTCATTTGCAAAGTGGGATTCCTGTTTTACAAACGGGATCCTTGGGCTACAATTCACCCCCGTCTGCCGGAGGAATATTAAAAAAATTATCGATAAACATTAATTTATTATTGAATAGCGTAATTAATTATGGTATACTATGGTTATCTTTTCGATTAAAGGAGGATTTTTAATGAACCCAAGTTGTTTAAAAATTGAAAAAAGCGGAAAAATCGTGCTGATTGCTGTAAGAGTCGTGCAGGCTGTCATCGTTTTGTCCATTGCGGCGTCCACTCTGATGCTTGTTTTACCCGAAGAATTTTTGTTTCCCAAGATGACTCGATCGGGTGATTTCTGGATTACCACATTTTCCAATCTTTTTACGAACGCTGTTTTTCTTTTCATTTTATTTTTAACCGGAAGATTTTTACAGACGCTGAGAAAAGCTTCTCCTTTTTTGCGGGAAAATGTGAAACGGTTGAAAACAATTTCCGCATTATTAATCGCGGTGGAACCGGTTCAAATCATTTTTCAATGGATTTCCAATGCCGTTCGGCCGGCAATCAATGGGCAGAAAGAAGTATTTGTTACATCTTATGGCGGGATTATTTTTGTTTTGGGTTTCGTGGTGTTCTGCCTTGCGCTTGTTTTTGAATACGGGATGGAATTGCAGAAACAATCCGACGAGACTCTGTAAGGACGGGAACGATGGCAATTATTCTTAGATTGGACCGTGTCATGGCGGACCGGAAAATCTCCTTAAAGGAACTTTCGGAAAAAGTCGGAATTGCGAATGTTAACCTGTCAAAAATAAAAACAGGAAAAATCAGCGCGATCCGTTTTTCGACGCTCAACGAAATTTGCAGAGTTTTAAACTGTCAGCCCGGCGACCTGTTGGAATTCGAAAACGATGAAAAAGCCGATTCGGAAACGGATTAATGAACGGAGGCAATGCCTATGCGCCGGCGAAGCCCGGTTTTGACTGCGGTTTTGATTGTGCTGGGGACGGCACTCATCGGATCGGCGGTTCTCTATCCTTTAATTTTTTATGCTTTTGACCCTCAAGCGCAAGAAATATCTCAGATTGAAAACACGTTAAAGGTTGCCATTCCGCGCGAATCTTCCGTGACTGAGTACAGCGATTCCACCGGCTGGTTCGGAGACGGCGAAGTCGATCTTGAAGTCGCGCTGCCCGCCGACGCGGACAAAGAGGAAATGGGGATCACCGATCAAAACGGTTGGCTGCCCTTGCCGATACCGGAGGACCTTGCTCTCCTGATTTACGGAGGAAACGGAGCCAATGCGATTCATTATGGGGGGATTGGAGACGATTGGATCAAGAAAACGAAAGACGTTTCAATCGGCTACTACTTCTTTCTGAACCGAAACGAGCAAGACATCCGCAGCAAAACAAGCCCACTTCAAAACCAGTATTCTCATGACTTTATATTTGCGTTATACGACCCAATCAAGCACATTTTTTACTTTTATAAATACGACTCTTAATCCCTTAAGAAGCAGCAGGCCCTGTCGCGCAAACGGCAGGGCCTTGCTTATGATATCTGCACTTTTTCCCGACGCGGCATCTCCGGCGGACAAAAACCCACTTTTTCCGCTCCCGCAGATTCCAGGTACTGTTTCAACGGTTCCAGCTTTTCATAAAAAGCGACAATCAGATCTCCGTCTTTCGCCTGAGCGACGGCGTTTTTCAGCGCCTCCAATTCCCGTTCGAAAACTGAAATCCGGTCCTTTGGAAATCCGTCGCCCGTAATCGTCCGGTAGAACAGATCCGCAACTTCGCCTTTTTCCCTCCCCCGCAGGTCTTCATCCTCTTTCACATAAATTCCGTCAAAGGATTTTGCACAGAGGTGAGCGGTATCCCGAATCGCCGCGTCACTGCGATCGCCCGGCATGCCGATCACGCCGATCAGTCTTTCATGCTCCATTCTTCCGCAAGCCTTTATGACATTTTCATAACCGGGCCGGTTGTGTCCGTAATCCAGCATGACGTGAAACCCGCCCAGCCGAAACAGATCAAACCGCCCCGTGTTCATCAAAAAGCTCTTCAGTCCTTTTCGAATCACTTCCAAAGGCACGCGCAGCGCGTAGAGGGCCGAAACGGCGGCAAGACAGTTTTCAATATTGCACTCGATAAGACCTCCGCCCGTCACGGGAATCTCGGATATCTGAATCAGATTCAGTCTTTCACGGGGCGCGCTGATTACAATTCCGCCGTTTTCTTCATATACCCTGACACATCCTTTGGGAACAAAAACGTCTTTTGCGGGATGCCCGGAAAAAAGAATCACGTTGGAATGTACTCTTTTCAAAATCGTCGGAGTCATCGGGTCCCTCGCGTTCAGCACCGCATGCCCGTCCTTTTTGACGGCCTCGACGACCAGTGATTTTACAAAGGCCAGATCCTCCAGAGTTTCCACACCGTTCAGTCCCAAATGATCGTCCGCGATATTGGTAATGACCCCGACATCCGCCAGATCATAGCCCAGGCCCTCCCGGACAATGCCGCCGCGCGCCGTTTCCAGAACCGCGGCCTCCACCGTCTGGTCGGACAACAGAGATTCCGCGCTGCGCGGCCCCGAATTGTCGCCTTTGCAGACGCACTTATTCCCAATGTAGGTTCCGCAGGTACTGGTCATGCCGACGTTGAGCCCCGTTATGGAAAGCACATGGTGAATCAGACGCACGGTTGTGGTCTTTCCATTCGTCCCGGTGACGGACACAATGGGGAAACAGTATTCCGTCTGCGGAAACAGCCGATCCACAATATCCTTCGCAACGTTTCTGGGAATGCCTTCGCTCGGATACAGATGCATGCGGATTCCCGGCGCCGTGTTGACTTCCACGATCACGCCGCCCGTCTCCTGAATCGACCGGGAAATATCTTCCGTGACAAAATCGACGCCCGCAACGTCAAGCCCGATGACCTGAGCCGCCCTGACGGCAAACTCCGCGTTGTCGGGATGGATCAGGTCCGTGCAGTCGGTAGCCGTCCCCCCCGTACTGAGGTTTCCGTTTTTTCTGAGCAGGACGGTTTCACCCTTTTCGGGAACATCCTCCGGCT
The DNA here is from genome assembly GCF_009746625.1 of Caproicibacter fermentans. Taxonomy (GTDB): domain Bacteria; phylum Bacillota; class Clostridia; order Oscillospirales; family Acutalibacteraceae; genus Caproicibacter; species Caproicibacter fermentans. The sequence goes on along the minus strand of NZ_VWXL01000106.1, from coordinate 3,279 downwards.
TTTTCTTTTGTTTTTTCAGTTCGTCCAGCGCAACTTCGTCAAGGCGGATCTTCGTCAGCGGCTTTTCATGGGCCTCTCCCCGTCTGGGATCGCTGTTTTTCAGCCGGATCAGTTCCTGAATCGTATGAATCCCGTCCCCGGTCACACAGGCCGGAAGGCGTTCCGCGACGGCGCAGACCCGGTCGCCGACCACAAGAACGCGGAAATCCTTCCCTTTTACATACTGTTCCACAACGGCGCCGGTTCCGAATTTCGCCGCGTTCCGGTACGCCGCTTTGATTTCTTCCTCACTGTTCAGGTTCAGGGAAACGCCCTTCCCCTGATTTCCGTCGATCGGCTTAATGACGACGGGAAGTCCGACCTGACCGGCGGCCATGACCGCGGACAGTTCGGAGTAAACCGTTTTTCCATACGGCACCGGAATTTTATTTTCACTGAGCATGGATTTCGTCAGCTGTTTATTGGAGGAAATATCGGCGGAGATGCAGGAGGTCAGGTCGGTCAGAGTCGATTCGACCAGATGGCTGTATTTCCCGTAGCCGATTCGCACCAGACTTTCGTGGCCGATTCTGGTCACGGGAATTCCGCGCTTCCGGGCTTCTTCCACAATCGCCGTGGTGCTGGGTCCCAGTTCGGCGTTGATGGATATTTCACCCAGATAATCCAGGAAGCCCTCGATGTCGACTTCCTTATTGTCCAGAAACCGGTTCAGGATAAAAACCGCGGCCTTCCCGCACTCCAAACCGCATACTTCGTTTTTATACTGATAGACCAGGTAGTATCTGGACGGCTCCTCAATGGTTCTGGTCCGCCCGAAGCTGACTTCGTAACCCAGCATGGCCTGCATTTCAAGAATCGTGTGTTCCAGCACATGGGCCAGGTAGGTCCCCTCTTCCAGACGTTCCAGAAAGCCCCCTTCATAACCCAGACTGCAGTAGTTTGTTTTCAGCCCCGGAAAACAGGAAAGAAGTTTTTGGTTGAATCCGGGAATCTCCTTCGTGGGAATCAGACCGTATTTACCGATATCCACGATCATCTTCATTACCGGTTTATGACTGTAAATATTCCTGCCGCGGTAATAGCGATGGTCAAGGATCTGAATCTTATTGCTTTCCATCATTCAGTCGCAAAACCTTTCTATCCTTTAGTTCAAATCCATAGCCTGTTGGCAGCGTATGCACCGTAACTCCGGTGATCATCAGGAGCTCGTTCTGATTCAGTTCCGAAACGTTTGAGCTTTGAATGGTCTTTCCATCCATGATGGTCACGGCATTGGAACCGATCACCTCAAAGTGCTGGTCAGGATAAAGTTTGATCGCCGTATCCTCATCGATTCCGATTCCAAGGACGTCCGGATTTTCCGCCACGCCGCACAGCAGCCTGCCGAACCGGCCTCGCTGATCAAAGTGCTGATCGATGATGACGCCGCTCAGCAGCCCGAGGCCCGGCGCCATTTTCAGGGTGCATTTCCTTGCCGGCTCATTGTCGTTGCCCTGAACAACCATCGTGGACGTCATCGCGGAAGCTCCGGCGCTGGTTCCCATGATGATCCCCCCGTCAAAATACAGCCTTTTCAGTTCATTATTCACCTTGGTTCCCCCAAGAATGCTCGTAATTCTCAGTTGGTCGCCGCCCGTAAAGAAAACGCATTTCGATTTTGAAATCGCGCTGCAGTTTTCCGGGCTTTCGGCCTGTTCCCGATTGCTGATATCAAGAATGCTGACATTTTTTACTCCGAGGCCGCTGAAAACATCTTTGTATTTCTTCCCTGCTTCCTGCGGCTTTTCCGTTGCCGTGGTCAGCACGGTGAGCCAATCCGAACCGGAAAGCATCTCCGGCGCCTGCCTTAATATAACGCTTTCTCCCTTTTTATCCTCCGCTCCTCCGATAATAATCAAATACCCTTTCGGGGGTTCAGACATCTTACTCACTCCTCTGAATTTACCCTGTGGCCGTCATCCACCGTCTGTTTGCCCAGACAGAACAATTTGCGAAGGCGATAACCGCAGTCAAGCAGCGCAATATCTGCGTCCGCACCCTCTTGGAGCGTCCCCTTTTCAGGATAAAGCTTCAATATTTTAGCAACATTCTCCGTTACGAAGCTAAAAGCGGTTTCCGGACGAATTCCCTTTTTGACTATGCATCCGCGGATGTCGTCGTACAGCTCCTGAATTTTACCGACCCCTCCGGTGGGAATGCTCCCGTTGGAGTCGGAGCTTACAGTAACCCTTGAGAGATCCATTCCGCTGTCCACAAGCATTTCAATCGCGTCCGGGACTGGTATTCCGTGCGTTTCCCCCGCCGTCAGGTCAATATTTCCGCCGTTTCTGCAATATTCCATCGCCTGCTCGAAGAGCTTTGGCTGGCGGTTGACATGTGTGGGAACAAACATCTCCTTCGGCAAATCCGTTTGCTCAAGCACATCCAGCAGCAGGCCCATCCCCCGCTTCCCCTCCCCGAGGTGAATATGAACAACGCCCGCCTTCCCGCCGATCATGCCGCCGGCATGAACGGCGGAGGCAAGCTCCGCCAATTCCAGAGCACTGGGCTGTGATGAACGGTGGTCGGCAATCGCAACTTCGCCCACGCCAATCACTTCGTCAACCAAAATGAGGTCCCTCAGAATACTTTGGGTCAAAGAAGGCATGGGAAAAGTATAACTCCCGGAATAAAGATAGGCCGTCAGCCCCGATTGTCTCAAGCTCTTTGCACCTGCAAAAAGGTTGGCGGGATCTTTGGTACAGCTGTCGAATCCGAGAAGACCGACCAAAGTGGTAACGCCGGACAAAAAAACATGATCGGGATTAATATCGCCGATCCGGCTGGCAAAGCCGTGTTCGCCGCCTCCGCCCACAATGTGAACGTGCTGATCAATCAGCCCGGGAAACGCCGTCAGGCCGTCACAGTCAATAATCCGGTCAAGAAAGGGACAGTTCTCCCATCTTCCGACCGGATCAATCCTCTCAATTTTTTCGTTTGCGATCAATATATCCTTTTGCCCGATGTGCTTCGGGCAAAAACAATTTACATCTTTTAAAAGTGTAATCATAATGACCTTCATAAAAACGTTATTTGCAGGATAGTTTTTGCGAATACGAGATTTTTATACTCCCGCAAAAGAGAGAAACAGCCGAACGAGTCACTCGTTTTTCTAAGGAACCTCTGATTTAATCCGCCCCTCTACCGAAGAGAGGAGAACTCTGGTAAAATAGAACTATCAATTCACAGGCGGTGCAGAGAAATGAAAAAGCAACAAACTTTTACGGATATCGAATATAG
>NZ_VWXL01000105.1 GCF_009746625.1 Caproicibacter fermentans | reverse complement strand
AATTACCCATTTGAGCCGGGTTCCCGGAACGGGAGCTTTTAGAAAGGCTTGAGCCGTGTGAGGGGAAACTCTCACGCACGGTTCTTAGGGGAGGGAACGGCAGTGATGCCGGTCTCTTACCCGACCAAACTGTGGAAAATAAGCAGAAATTTATTTCGCAGATCATGACCAGCAAAAGTCCCGTTCGCTCCTGTGAGGACATCGACGAGACGGCACTCTCCTACGCGGAAATCAAGGCCCTGTGCGCCGGGGACGAGCGGATCAAAGAGAAGATGGACCTCGACATGGACGTGGCCAAGCTGAAACTGATGAAAGCCAACCACCAGAGCCAGCAGTTCCGGCTGGAGGACAATCTGCTCAAATATTTCCCGGAGGAAATTGAGCGGAATAAAGGCTTCATCAAAGGGCTGGAAACGGATATGGCGACGCTGGACGCGCACCCGCATCCCAAAGACGGCTTTGCCGGAATGGTAGTGCGGGGCGATTCCCTCACTGATAAGGACAATGCCGGTGCCGCCATTCTGGAAGCCTGCAAGGAGGTCAAGGGGTTGGAACCGATGGAGATCGGCAGCTACCGGGGTTTTACCGTGTCACTGTCCGTGGAGGGGTTCGGACAAGATTTTATCCTTACCCTCAAAGGGCAGATGACCCACCGTGTCACGCTGGGCAAGGACGCGCGCGGCAATCTGATCCGCATTGACAACGCCCTTGCCGATATGCCGAAGCGGTTGCAAAATGTTCACGCACAGCTTGATAATCTTCATTCTCAGATAGCGGCGGCAAAGGCCGAGATCGGCAAGCCATTCCCGCAGGAAGCGGAACTTGCGCAAAAGAGCACCCGCCTCGCGGAGCTGAACGCGCTGCTGGACATCGACAGCCGCGCCCCCGCCCAACAGCAGGCGTCGGAAGTCATGGCGAAAAGCGAAAGGCCCTCTGTGCTGGATAGCCTGAAAATGCCCTGCGTCTGCGGGACTGGCAGAAAACCAAAACATGAATTGGCCCGATAAGAAAAGACTCCGGCACGGAATCATTTTGTGTCGGAGCCGTCATTTCGGGCGGCTGCGGTTTTTGCCCTGCGTTTCTGCTTTTGTTCGGTTTTCTTTCGGCGTTTTTCATCTATCTCATGCAGCCAAACGCTGACCGGCGCTTTCCACGGTTCGCTTTTATTGGGGATGTTTTTGACAAGACTGCGTGGGTTCAGACCGAGGCGTTTGGCAAGATCAATATCCTCATTGTTTAACCGGCATTTATTTTTCGCGTCCTGCCACATCTGTTCGCTGTATGCCATTTTTTCACCCCGCTTTACTCTAAAGATTTTATCACATATTACTTGATTTTGAAATTAGGAGGTTACATATGAATACGATACCCGTCTACAAATATCCGGCGACTTACGCCCATGAGCATAATGAACTGGAGATTTACCGTGCGTCCCACAAGGCGAACATTGCCTGCCGGGATGCCATCGACGATGCCATCCGGGACAATTACCGCAATAATTGTCTCGGCAGCGACACTGCAAAACAGGTCATTGCCGAGTTTGGATTTGACCGCACTCTCTATGTGCTTGCGAACACTGTCCGTGAGAAAGATTGGGATGGGCGCATTGACCGCAGAAATAAGGATTGGGCGCGGACGATTCCGGTCTTTGATGATGAGAACGGCTTTGGGGATAATCGAAACCGGGAATTTATCGTAGATAGAGCGCATCCCGGTCTGGTAGACCTTTTCATCAATCAGGCGCGGCGCGAATATCTGTTGACCCAGCCTCTGACCAAAGAGAACATTCAGTCGGAGGCCATGCGGCTGCTCCGGCGTCTGCAATCCGAACGTGAGCCGAACAGTCCCAGCGGTACGCATTTCATGGCGCAGATCTCGCCGGATTTTCTAATTCGTGCTTCCGCCAAAGATCAAGATCGGCTGTTCGCGCTGCTGCCGTTCAAGTCCCTGTCGTTCTCTGCACTCAAGGATCGGAAAGGAATTTTCGCCTTCATCCAAAAGGATGAAAATCGCGACCAGTCGCTTCGTCAGCGCAAGCCGTCTGTCCGAAAAAAGCTGCAAAAAACACAGACCGAGCCAACGCCCGCCTCATCCAAGGGCAAAGAAATGGAACTGTGACATGGCGAATCGCAACCGGCAGATCCAGCTCAAATTCCGCGTTACTCCGCAGGAGCGTGAAATGATCGAACTGAAGATGGCGCAGCTGGGCACGAAGAACATGGCGGCGTATCTTCGCAAAATTTCCATCGACGGGTATGTGGTGAAGCTGGAACTGCCGGAGCTGAAAGAGATGGTATCGCTCCTGCGCCGGTCCAGCAGCAACCTGAACCAGCTTACCAAGCGGGTGCATGAAACGGGGCGCGTTTACGACGCGGATTTGGAGGATATCGTCCAAAATCAGGAACGGCTGTGGAGGGCGGCTAACGATATTCTCGCTGTGCTTGCAAAAATAAAATAGGGGCGTATATCCCGAAAAATGGGGGCGGTTTACACCATGTAAGCCGCCCCGCTATTTTTTTGCCACATCCTTGCAAAAAACAGCATACGCATTATAGTTGTATTAGAAATTGTAAAGGAGGCTGATTTTATGAGGCTGATACTGAAAATACTCGTCGCTCCGGTCATTGTGGTTCTGACCGTTTTCGTCTGGATCTGTGCGCTGGTACTCCGCTGCTCAGCCTTTGTGTTCGGCCTCGCGGGAACGGTCCTCGGCATCTTCGGTGTGCTGGCGCTGATTACCCATCAGGTTACAAACGGGATCATCCTGCTGGTGATGGCGTTTCTCGTCAGTCCGTTCGGAATCCCGATGGCGGCGGCGTGGTTGCTCGGCAAGATACAGGATTTGCGGTATACGATTCAGGACCTGGTTTACGGCTAAAAAGATCACTTAAGTATCTAAGTATAAACATTTTGCGAAGTACAAACAGTGTACCAGCTTCATTTTATAGTGGCGTTGACTCGAAACAAATCGCAGGTATTTTGAACGTAAAATCCCCATACTTTATGACTTGGTATGTTATTGATGCATCCTCGGGCAGGGATTCCTCGTATTCGTGGTTACGGATAGCATGGAACACACTGCTAATTGGTTTGCTCGAAAATAATTCCTTCAGCTTTTTCAAGTCAATTACAGGGATGTATTTATGCTGGGTCCTAATATTATGCCTTGCAACCACACAACAAAATAAATCAATGCTGTCACCATCGTCAACGTCAAACACTTGCTTAATAAACCGTTTCCGATCACTCATGGCATACGTCATAATTGATTCAGATTGTTTACATCCGTGAGTAATCTCATCTTCTCGAGCATATACCTCCTTTGAGGAATCCGCGGCAGCAAACCACTTAAGTTCACATAGCAAAGCAGCGTTTGAGGCTGCATCCAACAGTCCAAAATCCACATCAGGCAAGCGCCCACCAAGGTTTTTGTGCTTTGTGAGTTTTAGAGTAGTTGCACGAGGGATAGCAGCCTCTATTTCCTGTACCATCAAATCTTCTAAATCATTTACCTCTTTTGAGTGCTCCGAATCGCTTCTTGAACTTACAACTGCAAGTAGATTCCGTTCCGGGCGGGAGCCAAGAAATAACATAGGGGCGATGATTGTTAATTCATTACTAAGCACGGTTATCGGCTGATACATGATATCTACATTACGCTTGGACGGTTCAAAAGTAATGTATTTCACAATACTCTCGACCGATTCTTTTTTCAATCCGCTTATCGATACAATATAGTCTACTATCTTGCTTATCGGCAGAATTATTGTGCTATTTCGCAATCTGATTAACGGGTCTTTTATTGTAATGCAGCTGAGAAAATGTATGTAACAAAGTGCTGCGATACATGTCCATGCTTGCCGGTAGTCATCTAGTGTAAACAGGTCAAACTTCCATGAGTCGGGCAAGGTTTTTGAAGAATTCCATTGATCGTTTGCAATTTCAAGAAATGGATCTATTATTTCGTTTGTTAATTCGTAACACAGGCATCCGTCCTCAATGCGAACTCTTTTTTGTAATTCTGCATTAGCCTTTGCTATCTTTACCGGATTAATACAATCCATGAAACTGCCGAGTGTAGACTGGCTTGCTTCTCTGAGAATATCGCTCCACGCAGAATTATTGTGATCCGCCGGAAAATCAAAAGTAACTGTGTTGTCATCAACTTTGGCTAATAACCGTTTCCTTGAAAATGAAATATAGCCACTACATATCACTGAGTACGGATACGCATAATTAGTAAGTAGAGAAACACACTGATTGTATCTCTCTTCAGAAATGTCGGTAGCAATTTGCACGGTTGCAGTGGGTAAGTCACTTTTCTCAACCCAATACAAATGCCTGGTTTAGCGCATCCATATGATCTGTTATCTTTCTTAGAGCCAATGGATTCAACATGCTGCTCATTACCGAGAGAGAGCACAGGTCTTCAAAAGCAGACAACAATTCATATGTCACCTGTTCTTTCGTTCCGGAAAAAGCAGGGTGCCTCTTATGTAAATTATCAATGACGTTTTCGATTTCACGGATATCCATTTTTCCTCTTTTCCCCCAAGTTGGCTACTCAAAAATGACAGAACACTTAAAGCCAAAGCCATAATATCCCGTATACTTGGAAAAGTGCTTTTCTGTTGTTTGATGATGTTTGAAATTTCATATACCTATATGCGAATATTCTTGTGTTCCTTCCTCCACAAATTTCTGTTTATCAAGCTGCGTGTTATTGCTACAATCGGTTGGTCCGTCATAAACAAACTACGAACTCAGGACACTGATGTTACTGTAGAGTTATTACATTTCGAGTTTATGTATGAGAGTAAGAGTTGCCGTAACTATTGTAACTACATATTCAGCTTCAGCTTTATCCAACACCTCGTTATCATGAGCGTAGCTCTTGTCGTTCCTGATTGTATTATATTTTTCAAATGTAGATATACTCATTTTCAAAGCCTGATTGGCAAACTCAGACTCAAACACTTTATTCTCTTTATAGTACTTTGCAAGTGCCCCAACCAAGCTATGAATCGGGTAATTTTCCCCGGTATTATCGGAAACAGGAATTCCATGCTTCAAACAAATAGTCTGAAGAATTTAGTTGAGTATGTGTGTAACCTATCAAGTACCAAAGTCGGTTCATTTCTACTAAGTGCCTCATAAATATCTCTTGATAATATTTCAAACGATTCACCATGTTCTTCCGGAAGGATTATTTCAAAATCATCATCAGAAATAATATAGTCTATATTCCTTATAAGATATCCTGTTGTACTCGGTCTTAGTAGTTTTTGTATCGCGTCTTTCAATACTTGGTCCTTTGGCTTTAAAAAATCGATATTACTTTGCGATCCTTCAAAAGTAAAATTCAAAGCCTTTTTATCCCAATTATCGCCCTTTAATCCTGCATAATATGCCAGCCCCTTATCTTCATACTCAATTTTGCAATGCCGAAGTACCTGTGCTATATCACTGCTTCTATTTTGTTGTAAGAATCGAACCAATTTCTCATGAAAGTTGTCAGGAACTTCATAAGTGAAGTCATACTGTCCCATGTTTTCACCCCATATTTATTTATCTCAACAAATCCCTGCTTGTCGGAATATGTATTATTGCTGTAACAGGTTTGTTCGCCATAAACAAATATTGTCTATGGCGACTTCGCATAATGCTATTATCTACAAAGCCTCAATCCCAATGGTTACTCATTTTTATTCGGCAAATTATTACATATATTATAGCAAATTAAATCGCAATTTGTAAGTCATCCACATGTTTTGCTTGAAAAACAGTTTGGGAAGCTTCATAGCTTTCTTTTCATTTTATGGGGGGAATGTTTATGGCAACGACGCGGCTGATGCCGCTGCATACCGGCAAGGGCCGGGATGTCGGCACGGCAATCAGCGATATTATTGATTACGCAGAAAACCCGGAGAAAACGGATTACGGAAGGCTTATTACTGGCTTTGAATGCGACAGCCGGACAGCCGATGCCGAGTTCCTTTTTTCCAAACGGCAGTATGCCGCGCTCACCGGCAGGACGCGCGGCGCGGACGATGTGATCGCCTACCATCTCCGGCAGTCTTTTATTCCCGGCGAGGTCACGCCGGAGGAAGCAAACCGGATCGGCTGTGAGCTTGCCAAACGCTTTACAAACGGGAACCATGCTTTCATTGTCTGCACCCACATTGACAAACACCACATTCACAATCATATCATTTGGAATTCCACATCCCTCGACTGTACCCGGAAATTCCGAAACTTTTGGGGCAGTACAAGAGCCGTGCGGCGGCTGAATGATACGCTGTGTATTGAGAACGGGTTGTCTATCGTGGAAAATCCGAAGCGGCACGGCAAGAGCTACAACAAGTGGCTGGGCGATCAGGCAAAGCCCTCCAACCGGGAATTTTTGCGTGTGGCAATAGACGCATCTCTTGCCCAGAAGCCTGCCGATTTCGACGCGCTCCTGAAGCTCTTGCGGGATGCCGGATATGAAGTCAAACCGGGAAAAATTCCCGCCCTGCGCGGAAAAAATCAAAAGCGGTTTATCCGGTTGGATACGCTGGGCAGCGGCTACAGTGAAGCGGAACTTCGGGCTGTCCTCTCCGGCGAAAAAACACACAAACCGCACCAGAAAATCATCCGGCCCATGCCGGAAAAACAAATCAATCTGCTGGTGGATATTCAGGTCAAGCTTCGCGCAGGAAAAGGCGTCGGTTACGAACGCTGGGCCAAGGTGTTCAATCTCAAACAGATGGCGCAGACGGTGAATTATCTCACCGAACACAGCCTGCTGGAGTACGATGCGCTTGTCGCTAAAACGACTACGGCTACCACCCGATATAACGAGCTTTCCACACAAATCAAAGTAGCTGAAAAACGTCTGTCAGAGATCGCCGTTTTGAAAACTCAAATCGTTAATTACGCCAAAACCCGCGACACCTATGTTGCTTACCGCAAAGCGGGCTACTCAAAAAAATTCCTTGCGGAGCACGAGAGCGACATCCTTCTGCACAAGGTGGCGAAGAAATCATTTGACGAGTTGAGCGTGAAAAAACTTCCCACCGTCAAGAGCTTACAGGCCGAATATGCGGAGCTTCTGGCAGAGAAAAAAACGGCTTACGCTGATTATCGCAATGCCCGCGATGAAATGAAAGAGCTGTTGACCGTGAAAGCAAACGTCGATCATCTGCTTGGCCCCGACAGGCGCGAAGCGGAGAAAGAAAAAGAGCATGGGCAGCGTTGAGCTGTCCATGCGACAAAATGAATCGACACAGTTCCTGATAATTACATTCAGCTCCGACACAAAGCGGCATTAGAACAGGTAAACCAGTTTGCTCATTTTGGCGTTATAGTAATCTTGCGATTTGAGACCTGTGAGGCTTTTTTGCTCTGGAGCTGGTCGAGCCAGATAGAACTGGTGCGTTCGGAAATCAAGTTGGTGCATATCGTATAACGATACAACAAGGATATATTGTTATATGGTTCTTTCGATAAAAGTTGGGCTGTTAGAAATGGCGGTACCAGAGAGATTCCTTTTACACCGTCGGATTTGCTTTAGTAGTCAAAGAACGTATTCAATACTGTATCCAAAATCCGATTTGCCTTTTTGCGGTAGTATTCGGAACGCTTGGACTGGTTCGCTTTCATATCTTCGGTATTGATTTGACCGATACTTTCGATCTTGTTAGGGGCGAGGCTCACCACCTGCTGGCGAACCTTGTTTGCGGCATCGTGGCTAAGCTGGAGCCTGTCCGCAAAATCCGCGCCGTTGCTGCCCATCGCCATCAAAAGCAGTGCCAGCCCGTGTTTCGGGGATACTTTGATAAGCTGTTGAGCCTTATGGAGGAACACGCTCCGCGCTTCAGATAGAGTTTCCCTATCGATGAGATCATCTTCAACAGAAGACACTGTGGAAGAGGCGCATCCAAATTCGTCCTCCAATGATTCAACGGACACAACAAACTTGTCCTTACCCTCGTATTCATTTCGATGCGGACAGTTTTTGCAGACAGGGTGGTTTGTCCCGCTTATGCGGGGACACTCTTTGATAGAGCCGTCCGGCTGTGGAATCATGCAGCGGCCATCACGTTGTGCGGGGAGCTGCGAGTTGATCCAGTCGCTGAACTGGGATTTGGCGACGGACTCGAATTCCGTGGGGACAGCCTTGAGCACAGCCTTGAAGAATGTTCCTGCCATCGGCACCGTGACGATGTTTTCCTTGGTGGTGCAGTTGGCTTCGACGTCATCTTCATCATAGGGGGTCAGTACCAGGATCTCGCCAGGCATGAGGGGCTTACCGTCGTAATTATTGGTTCTTTCTGCTTTTGCCATCTTTTGACCTCATATCACTTTCTGCGAAACGGGGTACATGGATGATAAAGCTGTTCAATTGCTTCCTGACTATCATAAACGTCCTCCGTTTCGCTGATAGCCAGTTCCTCTGTAAAGCTGGATATGGTTATGGGTGGCTCGCCCGGCTGTGACAGAGCATCCTTGATCAGGGGATGCGCAGTCGAAGCGAAGTGCGGTTTAACGTCATGCGCCGGACATAGGGAAAATCAGCGATCGGAATACTTCAGCAGCAAATCGCTGTAGACCGCCTCGTAATGGCTGGGACAAAGATCATCAGGGCATGTCGCGTCATACATCAGGAATGACGATTCTACAACAGATTCATCAAATATCTCGCAAACAGCATTCGCCATATATTCAATGTCTTCAATCGTAACTCTCCAGGCCTTGTTCGTCATTGGGTGTTCCTCCTATGCAAAAAAGTTCTGTAATCGATTACGGACTAATTATTGCACAGTTCCTTTTTCTGCCCGTTGACAATAGTTCAATGAACCATCAATCAGAGGCGCATATGTTCTTTACTGAAATCTGATCTCAACGTAGACAAGGTAAAAAACTTGCAACATTTTTTACTTGAGTTTTCATGGGGCACCTCAGATGAGAAGCGACCGGTATTTTTCGTTGAATAAAGTTCAACAAAAAAAATAGGCGCAAAAAAAGAGGCCAGATTTTACTCTGACCTCAATGGAGCGTGTTCTACTTCTTTTTTATTAACTGCGGCGGCTGCTTTATTAGTTCATTTATCCCTTCGGCTTTCAGATCTTCATATATATCGTCATAATCTGACGCCCACCTTAGAGTAAGCAACTGAATATATGTCATATTCGATTCTGGCGGCTTATCCATTCTGAATATAATGTTCGCAAGCTCAAGCATGGCACTACTTACAGGGAAAGGAATGTGGATTCCCAGACAAGCAGAAACCACATTCACCTTTGTAAGGCTCTGTCCACCCCACATTTTACTTATGGTATTATTGTCGAGACCGGTTGTTGACCTCAGCAAGTTGACACTATAGTTGCAGATATGTTTGCTCATTAATTCCTTCAATGCGGGGCCAAACTCCATTTCATGAATGGCTTCAAGCATCATTTTCGCCATTTCATTCACAAGTCCGTACTTGATCAGGATATCTTCATCAATATAATCTGAGTACCTGAACTCCTTGTCGGCAACACTAGCTGGAAGCTTCACATAGTGGAGATTTCCTTTATCATCTTCAATAAACTGCAGGAAGCATTCTTCTTCATGCTCCTTTGCATATGCAGTCAGACGCATTTTCCCGGTTTCTTCCTGACGTTCAACATACTTTGGATCATCAAGGCATACCTTTTGTTCCACATATGCAAAACAACCAGTTTCCATCATACACGCAAGTGCCTTGCTGGAAGAATGCCACTGATAGAGTTTCTTCTTGTCTACGGTTGTTTTGATATAGACCTCTGCGGGCTCGGAATCGTTCTTTTCAACAACAACAGTATCTGTCGTATCTTCAGCTGAAAAATTTTCTGCCTGTTTAGGGCTCGAATGCTCTTCCCTGAGGATATTGGAATACGGGTCCATTCCTCCGCTCAGTACAAACTCTTTCAGGTAATTATTGATATACATTTTGAGCCTGTACTGTTTGTAGTTCTGCTGTTCGTTGGCGTGGAAGAACCGCTCGGCCTTTAGCAAATCAACAGAATTTAGCAACTCATCGAATCGCCCGAATTCCTTATAATTGTCTTCGGTAACCTTGCGATCAAGAAAATCCCGGAGCCTATCTTCACTGCACCCAAGGCGTCTGACAATCCTGGCAATTCTTGCGTCTTCAGCCTTCTTCATGTAGCTGGAAATATAATCACGGAAAGTCTTATCTGGATCTATAACTATATTGCCCGCCCGGACGTCGCGAATAAATACATTCGCATATTTCTGCTCGTCCTGAGATAGCATGGCAAAGGACTTGTGTAGCTCCTTCAGGGTCTTATCAATACTTTCCTGATCGGATTCCCCCTGCTGAATGAGCTTGAGAAATTTGTCAAACCGGGAGTTCATGTAAGCTGCATCTATCGCGTCCGTGTTGATTTCGACTATGTGTGTATCAATCTCAAATGGCGGGTCAACTAACGAACCGCCTCCGCCGCCTGATGACAGTTCCTTGTAACGCTGAACAAGCGTCAGATAGGTCGGCTCATCAATTAGCAGTGTTATATAGGTTTCAGAACCATCAGCTTCAATCACCGGATATACGGTTTTACTCCAGCTGAAACCTTGTACGGAAGCGGCCTCCATGCGAAGATTGAAGTGCTTGAACAGCTTGGCAAATTTTGCTCGCTCGGACTTTTCGTCCGGGAGCTTTTCAAAATTGACAATACCCGCACTCGCAAACAATTCCTCTATCTCTTTATAGAAATAGTTCATGCTGTTGATATTGCTTGGCAACTTGTCAACGAACAAACCAGTGGGAATATCGCCGGAGTAAGCCTTAACTGCCTCTTTGATATTTCGTTCCATCGTATGTGGATAGCGATAGTATTTTATGATGCCGAAGCGCTTCTCGTCTCCAAACAGACGGTTTGTGCGGGAGAAAGCCTGAATCAGGTTCTCGTATTCCATGACCTTGTCAAGATATAGCGTGTTGATCCATTTTGAATCATAGCCCGTCAGCATCTGATTGACAACAATCAGGATGTTGATCTGCTTGTGTTATCGCCGGAGTATAATTGACCGAGATCGCCGGCGGAATTGACCCACTCAAGAATAACGGCTACCATGGCATAAAGAAACGCCATGGAGGTAGGCCGGATGTTAAGGAGTGGAATGATACACA
>NZ_VWXL01000104.1 GCF_009746625.1 Caproicibacter fermentans | reverse complement strand
CGGTCTGACCCCGGCACAAGTTGCGGGCCTAAACCTTTCTGCCAGAAGCAAACGCAAGCTTTTCCTCGTCGCTTGAAGCAATTGGCTGATTTCCCTTCTTAATCTTTCATGTTTACTTTACAAAGCCCAAAACCACCGAATGATTTGCTACCGAACAGGATTCCCCGCTCCGCCGTTTTTATTTTCCTTCCGGTCGTAATCATCCAGAAAACTGTGTGTTTTTCCGCCGCTCCGGTATCCGAGTACCGTATCCAGATTGACATTGTGAACACTGTGAAAAATGTTTCGGTCAATTCCCGGATTTATCTTTCTGAGCCGTTCGACCAGCTCCTTTGTTTCCCTTCGTTTGGAGCCGCCGCCGTTCAACTCGCAGTTTTCCGTAAAGCGGCAGGCGCACCGGATGAAGCTGAGCTGATTGGAATCACGCCAGCTGATAATGTCCGCTTCATGTACCAGATACATCGGCCGGATCAATTCCATTCCCGGGTAATTCCTGCTGTGAAGCTTCGGCATCATCGTCTTGATTTCGGCCCCGTACAGCATACTCATCAGGGTCGTTTCAACCACATCGTCAAAATGATGCCCAAGTGCAATTTTGTTGCATCCAAGCTCCTGCGCGTTTTTGTAAAGATGCCCCCTGCGCATTCTTGCGCAAATATAACACGGCGAGCCTTCCATCCGTGAAACGATGTCGTAAATTTTCGTTTCAAAAATTTTGATTGGAAGATTCAGGAGCGCGGCATTTTCTTCGATCCGCCGCCTGTTTTCTTCGTTATAACCCGGATCCATCACCAGATATTCCGCCTCAAACGGAAATTCGCTGTACTTTTGTAAATGCTGCATGCATTTGGCGGTCAGCATCGAGTCTTTTCCTCCTGAAATGCAAACCGCAACCCGATCTTCCGGCTGAATTAACCGGTACTCTTTCACCGCGGTCAAAAACGGAATCCATATTTTCCTGCGGTATTTTTTAAAAATACCGGTCTCAATTTCTTCACTCTTCTTCATTGGGACACTCCTGAATTATAATAACATATCATTCAGATATATTTACATTTTAAGTCTGTGATTTGATTATATACCTTTTTAGTCTTTTTTGTCAAGGCCGATGTGACGGCACTGTACTTTGCCATAGGATTTTTCATAATCAAACTGAAATCGTTTATACTAAAGTTAAAGTGATAAAATGAGAAGTATTGTATGCAAAGCGTTAAAAACAGCAACCGGAACACCGGTCCTCAGGAAAAAAAATTAAACACCTACAGTCTTGCGGGTCTTGGCGTCGGCGGAATTATCGGCTCCGGATTCTTTTTGGGCTCCGCAATTTCCATCCGTCAGGCCGGCCCGTCCGTAATTCTTTCTTTTTTGCTGAGCGGGCTTGTGGTTTCTCAGGTTCTGGGCGCCATCACAAGCATCAGCATCAACCGCCCTGTGACCGGCTCTTTTAAAGTGTATGCGGAACAGTTTCTGGGGAAATACGCCGGATTTACAATGGGCTGGGTGCTTTATATCTCCAACCTGCTGGCTATTGGGTCGGAAGCTGTAGCCGCGGGTATCTTCATACGGTTTTGGGTCCCGAAAGTAAGCGTTGCCGTATCCGCGTTTTCCATTACGGTTCTTGTAATATTAATCAACAGGCTGAATACGAATCAATTCAGTCTGGTGGAATCCGGAATGGCAGTGCTGAAAATCTCGGCGCTTCTGTTTTTCATAATCGCCGCCATTCGATTTATCGCAGCGAACGGAATTGCCGTAAAATCCAATCCTTTTTCTTCCTTGCAAGCATTCTTGCCCAACGGAATCTCCGGCTTCTTTCAATCCATGCTGATCGCCGTATTTTCTTACGCGGGAATCAGCACGGTCGCTATGGCGACCGCAAAGGTGAAAAAACCGGAAAAAGAAATCCCGGCCGCCACCATTCTGATGATGGCGAGTATCATCCTTTTTTATGCGGCTGCAATGTTCCTGATCATCTGTACTGTGAACTGGAGGGCTGTCAACACCGGCATCTCCCCGCTTGTCCAGGCTCTTTCCGCAATCGGTCTGGGATGGGCGTCGGCAATCATCAACGCCGCCATTTTTATCGCGGCTGTTTCCGTCATGCTTGGAACCTATTTCGGGAGCGTACAGATTCTGCTTTCGCTTTCCGACGCCGGAGAAGCCCCGAAAGCCTTTGGAAAAACAAACCGAAAGAGTTTTTTCCGGAACGCCTGGCTTTTGACCGGCGTGCTTTCCCTTTGCGTGGTCGGACTTTCCTTTTTACTGAGTTCGAAGCTGTTCAATTATCTGATCTCCGCCTGTTCCTACTTTTCCTTTTTCAGCTGGACGATTAATCTGATTATCTTCCTTTTGTGGCTGAAACGCCGGCGTCCGGAAGAACAGTTTACTTCTCCGATGATTCTGGGCAAAGGCGGGGCTTATATGTCTCTTGCGGTCATCGCCGTTCTTATCTTTTTCAGTCTTGGGGTAGGGGATTACAGAATCGGCTTTTTCACGGCCGCCGCCCTGATCCTTCTGATTTCCATGTGCTATCTATTCTATCAAAAGGAACGCAAGCATAGCCGATAACCTGGGAACCGCCCGGCGTCGTCAGAGAAGCCGGGCGGTTCCTAAATTTATTAAATATATACAACAATATTTATTGAAATATTGAAATTATGTGATATTATAATATCTTGGAATGTTACATAGATATAGAAAAGACCGCGCCGGTATTTTCTGGTTTTTGCCATGCAAAGCGGTCAAACAATGAATCTGTTTAGTACTAGGGAGGAATCCGAATGCAGGAATTTGTCATCTTCGCCTTGCCGTCGATGCTGGTTGCCGCTGTTTCGTATCTTTTGGGAAGCATCAGTTTTTCCATTCTCTTTACAAAACTGTTTTACAGCCGTAAGGACATTCGAACCCTTGGCAGCGGGAACGCCGGTTTGACAAACGTGCTTCGCTGTGTCGGCGTCAAAGCGGGAATTCTCACGTTTGTCTTCGACTTTTCAAAGGGCGCCGCTTCGGTGCTGGTCGGCAGGGCCGTGTTTCAGCAGCTCTGCCTGCAATACCGTTTGCCGGAGTATTTTATTCAGTACGGAGCCTATCTGGCAGGCATTGCGTGCGTCGTGGGGCATATCTACCCGCTTTATTTTCATTTTCGGGGCGGCAAGGGCGTGCTTGCTTCCGCCGCCATCATTGCTTTTCTGGACTGGCGGTATTTTCTGATCGCGGTTTCGATTTTCGCCGTTGTCTTTACCTTTACAAGAATTGTTTCCATCTCTTCCGTCTGCGGCGCTCTGTCTTTTCCGCTGATCAATTTCCTATTCTCTTATTTTCGCGACTGCAGACCGGGTGCCGCTCCGCTTTCCTACGTATGGATTACAACCGCTTTTTCCATGCTGTTTGCCGGCCTTTTGGTGTATAAGCACCGGGCAAATCTGGAGCGGCTGAAAAACGGTACGGAGAAAAGATTTTCCATAAAACACTCATAGTGAGAGAATCCCCCGCGGAAAGAAAAAATTCTTTCCGCGGGGGATTCTCACAGCCGGTCAGAAAACCTCTCTGGTCGCCACAATATCGGCCTGTGTCCCACAGACGCGGGAAATAATGACGTCGCCGATCTTAACGGGCGGCGTGATTTCACAGGCTCTGATTTCCCTGAGGCAGTCGAAGATTTTGCTCTTTTCAATCGGAGCGGATGTTCTGACCGGCAAAGGCCGGCTGCTGCCGCGAACATGGACCAAAGAAGTAACCATTCTTTTCGGAACGGTCAGCTCTTCCTGCGCATATTTTTTCCCGACGTTGCAGGAATATCCTTCCACCGACAGGATTTTGCCGTCTTCCACCTCGGCCGTCATCCGGCAGCCCATCGGGCAGCCGATACAAGTAATTTCCTTCCGCATCTGTCAGGCCTCCACTTTCACCGTAAGTTCTTTTGCTCCGGCAGCCCTGCTGAGAAGATCCGGCCCAAGTTCCAGACTGACCATCTCGCCGGGAGTCAGGATACGGTATTTTCTGGAATACAGTTCCGTGCCTTCCGCGCTTACGCTGATCTTAGCGTTCCGGTAAACCCCTTTCGGGCGAAACATCAGTGTAACCGGGCTGCCGCCGGATCCGGCATGAAGAACCTGCGGCACCGCTCCGGCCACGCCGAAGCCCCCCGTGACGGGAATCCTGGCTCCGTTTTCCGCCAGCTGACCCTGTACAAACTGAAAGGCTTTTTTGCCCGCCTTTTCCGCCTCCTGAGACACAAAATCCACCAAGTCGTGCACATGAAGCACATTTCCGCAGGAAAAGATCCCCGGAACGGATGTTTCCAGATTTTCGTCGACCTCCGCTCCACCCGTTGCTGAGGAAATTTTCACGCCCGCCAGCTTGCTGAGTTCGTTTTCCGGAATCAGTCCGACGGAAAGAAGCAGCGTGTCGCATTCATAATATGTTTCCGTTCCCGGGATCGGCTGTTTCGTCTCGGGGTCAACCTCCGCAACCGTCACGCCCTCCAGACGCTCGCGTCCGGAAATATCGACGACCGTGTGATTCAAAAGCAGCGGAATCCCGTAATCATCCAGACACTGTACAATATTTCGCTTGAGTCCGGAGGAATACGGCAGCAGTTCCACGCAGGCAAGCACTTTTGCCCCCATAAAGGTCATTCTGCGGGCCATGATGAGACCGATGTCGCCGGAGCCGAGAATCATCACCTTTTTGCCCGGCATGATTCCCTCAAGGTTTACAAATTTCTGCGCCGTCCCGGCGGTATAGATACCGGAACACCTCCAGCCCGGTATGGCGAGCGCGCCGCGGGGACGCTCCCTGCACCCCATTGCCAAAATCACGGATTTTGCCTGGAATTGCTGCAGCCCGTTCACATTGCTGACCGCAGTGACCACCCGTTCTTCCGTAATATCCAGAACCATGGTGCAGCACTGATAGGGAATCTGGTACTCGACCACTTTGTCAATGTATTTCTGGGCATATTCCGGACCGGTCAGCTCTTCGTGAAACGTATGCAGTCCGAAGCCGTTATGAATGCATTGTTTCAGGATTCCGCCCAGAGCCTCCTCCCTTTCGAGAATCAGGATGCTCCTGCATCCGCTCTCATAGGCGGATACCGCCGCGGCAAGACCGGCCGGGCCGCCGCCCACAATCAGGATATCGACCGTTCTCATTCCGCCCCATCCCCCTTTTCAAACAGATTGCCGGAAAGCAGCTTTGAGTTTCCGCCGAACTTTGTCACTTCCAGCGGAGAAATATGCAGCTCTTCGCTTAGAATTTCAACCGTCCGCGGCGTACAGAATCCGGCCTGGCATCTTCCCATCCCGGCTCTGGTCCGGCGCTTGATCCCGTCAACGGTTCTGGCGCCCACAGGTCTGCGAATCGCTTCCCTGATTTCCGCCTCCGTAACGGTTTCACACCGGCAAACGACTTTCGCATAGTCCGGGTTGGAGGCGATCGCCCTTGCCCGTTCCTCATTGGTCATTTCCCTGAATTTGGGGATTCCTTTCCGAATCGGATTATAATTCGGATTTCCCTTCGCATGGAGCTTTTCCGCGATTAACTCCGCCAGATAACGGCCGATCGCGGGCGAAGAGGTTAATCCGGGAGATTCCACTCCCGCAGCGTTAAAGAACATCGGAGCATCGGGGGCCTCCCCCAGGACAAAATCATCCCGGTCGCAGTGCGCGCGAATGCCGGAGAACGTCGTAATGACGTCCCGCATCGGAATATGCTCCCACGTAAGACTCCCGAACCGAATCGCTTTTGCCAGTCCTTCCGATGTTGTGCGGGTGTCGTCCCGCACGTCGAGGTCCTCCGCCGTGGGACCGATTAAAATCGTTCCGTCCACAGTCGGCGTGACCAGAATACCCTTTCCCATTTTCGTCGGCAGCTGAAAAACAGAGGCGTGAAAAACATCGGCATATTTTTTATCGAGGATATAATATTCTCCTCTGCGCGGCAGGATGCGAATCTTGTCCTCAGAAACCATATTATTGATCTCATCAGAGTAAAGCCCAGCGCAGTTTACAACCGCTTTTGCGGAAAAGGTTCCCGCACCGCTTTGCACAATCCAGCAGTCTTCCCCTTTTTGGATTCCCGTAACCGGCGCGTTGCGATAAAACCGGACTCCGTTTTCCGCCGCGTTTTCCGCATTTGCCACCGTCAGTTCATAGGGGCATACAATGCCTCCCGTTTCTACCAGAAGCGCGGCGCAGGCCGCGGGGCTGATATTGGGTTCCCGTTTTCTGAGTTCCTCTCTGCCGATTACGCTGAGGTTCGGCACGCCGTTCCTTTCCCCCTGATGCTTCAGCTCTTCCAGTTTGGGGATTCCATCTTCTGAAAAAGCGACGACCAGAGACGTGTTCCACTTCAGCGGCACGTCCAGTTCGGAGCACATCTTTTGAAACATGCCGTTTCCCATAACATTATATTTTGCTTTCATTGTGCCGGGCTTCGCATCATATCCGCCGTGAACGATCGCCGTATTGGCCTTGCTCTGTCCCTCGCAGATATCGGAAGCCTTTTCCAGCAAAGCTGTTTTCAGTTGATACCCGGCCAGCATTCTCGCCGTTGTGCATCCCACAACCCCGCCGCCGATAATCAGTACATCCAGCATGACCATGAACACCAACCTTTTTTTGTTTCGCTCTGACGCGAAATACTGTTTCATTTTCTAAAAAACCGCAAAAGAATACAGGGGTAGACAGGACGAATTGTTTGCCCCTGCTTCTTTCACTGTTACCGGATGGAAGTAATACGAATTACCAGGGAATCACTTTAAACAGCAGGCACGCCAGCAGTCCGCCCACAATCGGCCCGAAAATCGGGACGATCAAGCCGTAGCTCCAGTTGGAGCCGCCCTTATTCTTAATGGGCAGCACCGCATGCGCCAGACGCGGACCAAGGTCACGTGCAGGGTTGATCGCGTATCCGGTCAGGCCGCCGAGGGACATGCCGATGGAAACGATGATTCCGAAAACCAGCAGATAATTCAGGCCGACGCCGCCCGCTCCCTTTACGTTGCCGATCCCCATGATGGTAAAAACAAGAAGGAAGGTTCCGACGAGTTCCGAAAGGAAGTTGCGGGGAAGGTTGCGGATGGCCGGACCGGTCGAGAAGCATCCCAGAATGGTGGCTTGATTCTCGGTCTCGTCAAACTGGTCCTTAAACAGCGCGTAGACAATCAGTCCGCCGCAGAAACCGCCCAAAATCTGGGACACGATATACCCCGGCACCATGCTCCAGGCAAAGCTGCCCGCCGCGGCCAGGGCAATGGTCAGCGCGGGATTGAAATGCGCGCCGGACGCCGCGCCGAACACAAACGCCGGAAGCATGACGGCAAGGCCCCATGCAATGGTGATCTGTACGGAACCGCCGCCCTTCATGCCTGATTTGTTCAGGGTAACATTGGCAACGACGCCGTCGCCCAGAATGATAAGAATTGCTGTGCCGACAAATTCCCCAATATACGGTAACATTATCATACACCTCAATTTCAATCTATTATATTTTCGAATGAATCATTTTAATCTTTTGCCCAGCCGAGAGAACATTTGACCGCCTTATGCCAGCCTTTAACCAATTCGTCGCGCTCACTGTCTTCCATAGCGGGTTCAAAGACTTTCGAGATGCGCCAGTTCTGAATCACTTCTTCTTTTCCAGACCAGTATTTTACCGCGAGTCCCGCCAGGTAGGAGGCTCCCATCGCCGTTGTTTCCACGCAAACCGGACGGCGTACCGGCGCGCCGATCATATCGGACTGAAATTGCATGAGGAAGTCGTTTGCGCAGGCTCCGCCGTCCACCTTGAGCGAATTCAGTTTGATTCCGGAATCCTGTTCCATCGCTTTCAGTACGTCCAGCGTCTGGTAGGCAAGCGATTCCAGCGTCGCGCGGATCAGGTGGTATTTGCTGGCGCCTCTTGTCAGCCCGACAATCACGCCTCTGGCATACTGATCCCAGTAGGGCGCCCCAAGGCCTGTAAACGCAGGAACCACATAGACGCCGTTTGTATCCTTAACCTTTTTCGCCATGTATTCCGAATCCGGCGAGCTGTCAATCAGCCGCAGCTGGTCGCGAAGCCACTGGATGGACGCGCCCGCGACAAAGATGGAGCCTTCCAGCGCGTAATTGACTTTTCCATCGAGTCCCCATGCGATGGTAGTGACCAGCCCGTTCTTGGAATAAACCGGCTTTTCCCCCGTGTTCATGAGCAGGAAGCAGCCTGTTCCATATGTATTTTTGGCTTCGCCGGCCGAGAAACAGGTCTGACCGAAAAGAGCCGCCTGCTGGTCGCCCGCCGCGCCCGCGATTGGAATCGGGCCGCCGAAAATCGTGGGATCCGTTTCCCCGTAGACACAACTCGACGGCATGGCCGCCGGAAGCATGCAGGCCGGGATATTCAGTTCCTTTAAAATTTCCTCGTCCCACTTCAATTCCTGTATATTAAACAGCATGGTACGCGACGCGTTTGAATAATCCGTTACATGTACTTTCCCTTTGGTCAGATTCCAAATCAGCCAGCTGTCCACCGTTCCGAACAGCAGTTCCCCCGCTTCCGCCCTTTCGCGGACACCGGGCACGTTTTCCAGAATCCACCTTAACTTGGTCGCCGAAAAATAAGCGTCGATGACAAGTCCGGTCTTTTGACGGAAGATGTCCGTCAGGCCCTTTTCTTTCAGACTGTCGCAGTATTCGGACGTGCGCCTGCACTGCCAAACAATGGCATGATAGACCGGCTCGCCGGTCTTTTTGTCCCAGACGATAGTCGTTTCACGCTGGTTTGTAATTCCGATGGCCGCAATGTCCTTCGCGCTTGCGTTGATTTTGTACATTGCCTCCTGGGCTACCCCGATCTGCGTGGACCAGATTTCCATTGCATCATGTTCCACCCATCCGGGCTTTGGAAAGTACTGCGTAAACTCCTTCTGAGCCACGCTGATCATCTCGCCTTTTTCGTTAAACAGAATGCAGCGAGAGCTGGTCGTTCCGGCATCCAATGCCATGATATACCGACCCATTTACAATTCCTCCCTTTCTATCCGCATAGAAGAATTCAATTTTATGCAAATTGCATAAAATATCTTGACATCATCCTAGCATTGATTTGTTCTTCTGTAAATACACAATATTTGGCGTTTGTCTATACGAATAAAGGAATTTGTCTAATTACTTCTCTGCCAATCTAGAGTATTATATGATTGTGAGGTGGAAACAAGCATGAAAATTATTTATAACGCCGACAGAAAACTCCTTGTTAAGTAATGAAAAAGACTACTTCGTAATAAAATATACAGGGCTTAAAAATCAATTTATTTCGTATGTTTTACAGAAGGGACTGTTTATGATGAAAGGCTCATTAAAAAGCGCGATGGAAGAAATCGCAAGTGCCATCAAGGCCAATAAAGATTATCTGACGGATCTTGACCGCGAAATCGGCGACGCCGACCACGGAATCAACATGGCGAGAGGCTTTGACGCCGTGATGGCCAAGCTGAATTCCGCTGAACCGGCCGATTTGTCCTCCGGGCTCAGGCAGGTGGCTTTAACGTTGATTTCAACGGTAGGCGGCGCCTCCGGCCCGCTTTACGGGACGGCATTTCTGCGCGCCGGTAAGACGGTGCGTCAAGGCGATATGCTGAATCCCAAGCTTGCGCTCTCCATGTTCCGCGCGGCGGTTGACGGAGTGGAAGAACGCGGCAAAGCAGAGGAAGGCGATAAAACCATGGTGGACGCTCTGGAACCCGCTTATCGCGCCTTTGAGGATACCCTGAAAAGCGGCGGAGATTTTCCGGAATGCCTGGAAGCCGCGCGCGACGCCGCGAAAAAAGGCGTTGAATACACCAAAACCATCCCGGCCAAAAAAGGACGCGCCAGCTACCTGGGAGAAAGAAGCATCGGTCACCAGGACCCCGGAGCCACATCGGTGTGGATTATCCTGAACGCCCTGCTACAATACGCTCAAAAGATTCATAAGGAGCAATAAATATGGTTGGACTTGTGATTGTGTCACACAGCGAAAAGATCGCGGAAGGCGTACGGGACCTTGCAAAGCAGATCGCCGGAGAGGCTGTCAGGATCGAAGCCGCCGGCGGCGTCGCGGATCATAAAATCGGCACGGACGCTTTGCGGATTGAGCATGCCATCCGGCTGGCGGACACGGGAGACGGAGCCGTTGTCCTCCTCGACCTTGGCAGCGCCGTTCTCAGTACGGAAACCGCGCTGGAATTTCTGGACGACGCGCGGCGCGGCCGCGTTTTGATTGCAGACGCACCTCTGGTGGAAGGAACCATGACCGCGGCCATATGCGCCTCAACCGGCGCTTCTTTAAAGGAAGTCGTCTCGGCCGCGAAAGAAGCCTGCAATGCCAACAAGCTATGAGTAGTTACGAAGCGACTGTCCTGTAAAAAATTTATAGTCTTATGTAATAAAGCAAACGCGGCAAAGGCCGCGCAGGTGCGAGCAACCAGCATGTTAAAAGGATTTGCGGCTCTACGCCGCGGAATAAAAGAAAGCGAGGTTGAACTTTATGAAGAAGATTATCAATCATCCCGCGGATGTTGTGGATGAAATGCTGGACGGCATGGTGTACGCCTATCCGCAGTACGTTCGCCGGCTGGAAGGCCTTAACGTGCTCACGCGGACAAAAGCTCCGACTGAGAAGGTTGCCCTCGTCAGCGGAGGCGGAAGCGGCCACGAACCCGCGCACGGCGGTTACGTCGGGCGCGGCATGCTGGACGCCGCCGTGGCCGGAGCCGTTTTTACCTCCCCTACGCCGGACCAGATTTACGAAGCCGTCAAAGCGGTAAACGGCGGCAGGGGTGTTCTTCTGATTATCAAAAACTACACGGGAGACGTTCTGAACTTCGAGATGGCGGCTGAAATGGCCGACGCCGAAGGCATCCGTGTGGAAAAGGTCGTGGTCAATGACGACGTGGCGGTGGAAAACAGCACGTTCACCAGCGGACGCAGAGGGATCGCCGGAACGCTTTTCGTCCATAAGATTGCCGGCGCAAAAGCAGAATCCGGGGGTACGCTGGACGAGGTAAAAGCCGTCGCTGAAAAGGTAATTGCGAATGTGCGTTCCATGGGAATGGCGATTTCTCCCTGCACGGTACCGGAAGCGGGCAAACCAAGTTTCGTGCTGAAAGAAAACGAAATGGAAATCGGCATGGGAATCCACGGGGAACCGGGCATTCAGAGGGAACCCATTCAAACAGCCGACCGGATTGCCGACCGCCTTCTTGAAAAAATATTCGATGACCTGCGGCTTTCCCCAGGGGATGAAACGGCGGTATTGATCAACGGCCTCGGCGCGACACCGCTGATGGAGCTGTTTATTATGAACCGGAGGGTTGCCGAAGTCTTCGCCGGGAAAGGAATCAAAATTGTAAAAACTTACGTCGGAAACGGCATGACTTCCCTTGAAATGGGCGGATGTTCCATTTCCGTCCTAAAGCTGGATGACGAGCTGAAACAACTCCTCGGCGCACCGGCGGAAACTCCCGCCTTTGTACAGTTTTAACCTAATCATTCATATCCGTTCCGTCCGCTGTACACGGCTGACGGGACGGCAGTCCTGTTATATCCCAAAAAGCAGTCGGCATCAGGAGGAATCTAATGGAACGTATGACTCACACCAAGCAACTGCTTGCAAGCTCCCTGAAAGACTTAATGAAAACCACACCGTTTCGAAAAATAACCGTTCAAAATGTTACCGACCACTGCGGATTGAATCGTCAGACCTTCTATTACCACTTTAAAGACATCTATCAGCTGCTGGAATGGATTTATCAGAATGAAATTTTCAAGCAGGTGAACGGAGTCAATCGCTACAGCTGGAAAAACGCCCTGATCGACGTGCTGCGCTACTCCAGGCAGAACAAGGCCTTTCTGCGAAATATTAACCGTTCGCTGCGGAAAGAGACGGTGGAAAAATTTCTGTACCCCATCCTTTATCGCTGGATCGGCATGATCTATGAAGATGCGTGCTACGGTCTCTCCGTAAACCCGGAAGAAAAGCAGTTTCTGCTCGATTTATTCACGAACGCGTTTGTCAGCTTCATCATTCGGTGGATTGGCAACGGAATGCAGGAAAGCGAAGAGGAGCTGCTAAAGAAAGCCGAATGGATCAAGGAAATGTTCCTCGGTATGGCGGTCATGCATACCGCTCCTGAGCAGTTCACGGATTCCTCCGGCCTTCCCGTATTTGATCTTACGCGGCGGTGTTCCGCAGCGATGCAGGCTGAAATCTATTGAACCTCTGAGCTATCTTTTCCATACAGTTCAGGCTAAACAGGAAATCGCTTTTCAATGCTCGCCGGGAGTGGTACAATAGGACCATAATAAAGGAGGAAAGCTCATGGATGCGATTTCCTGTATAGAAGAACGACAAAGCGTAAGAAAATTCCTTTCAAAACCGATTGACAGGGACCTGATTACGAAACTGGTAGACTTGGCCGGGCAGATTCCGTCGTGGAAAAACGCGCAGCCTACAAGATATGCTGCCATTGACAGCAGAGAAATTCTGGACAGGCTCGCCGAAGAAGCGACGCCTGATTTCAATTCTAGGGAACCTCTGAACAAATGGCGCAGGAAGAGGAATTCAGCGAAAAGGGATTCAAGAGGCGTTCCAAACTGAATGATTACGTCGAATTTCAACGCTATACTCCTGAATTTATTTCCACTTTTGCGG
>NZ_VWXL01000103.1 GCF_009746625.1 Caproicibacter fermentans | reverse complement strand
CAGCGTTCGTCCTGAGCCAGGATCAAACTCTCTAAAATATGGTATATAATCACCCGAAGGCGTTTATATCTATCTTAGAGTCGTTTCGGCTCTTCAGTCGATACACTAACGTATCTTTTGGTTTTTTGGAAAGAGTTTCCGTCTCTTTTCGTCCGAAAGTACTTTTACTCTCGAAATCTTTACGGGTTCCTTCTTTATCGTCTCGTTGTTTAATTTTCAAGGTCCCATGCCCGCTTTGTGTGTCATTCGGCGAGCAACTTTATTAGTATAGCACGCTGATCTCCGTTTGTCAACACCCGACCACAATTTTTAAAGTTTTAATATTTATCAACTGCGCGGGTTTTTAATAATACCACAACATGTTCGCTTTGTCAACAGACTTTTACAGATTGCGGCCCGCTTCAAGAGCGGAATTTGATGATACCACAATTTTTTTAATTTGTCCAGGGTTTCATACAAAGAAATTTCTGGAAATTCTCTTTTCTTTCACTTCCAGCTCATTCTGCTCAAATAAAATAATTCAAGCGGAGAAAGCCAAATATCAGAAATATGTCGCCGATCGCAGCGAAGGTCCGGCCCGGGTTCATCCCCTCCTGTCATGATAAAAGCTCTTTGCCGAATCCGGTCGGCAAAGAGCTTTTTTACGCAATGTTCAGTCCGTTTTCAGCCAGGACAGCTTCCCGCCGCGCATTGCATCCTGAAAATCGGGCAGAAAAGGCTGTTCCCCGCCGAACCTTTTATACCAGCAGTCGGGATACAGTACGTCGGGATTCTTTACCGCTTCCGATACCTTCACGCTTTCTTTTTCCGAGTCCCGGACGCGCCGTGCAAACACCACTGTTCGGAAACCCTCAAATTCATAGGAACAGGTGGAGAGCGTTATAATTTCATCAGACGGCTTAATGTCAACCGGAAATTCGAACATTGAACGGATTCGAACCTGATAAAGGTATTCCAAAAAATCTTCTTCACAGGAAAACGAGGTTTTCTGATAGTCAAAGGGCTTTCCCTGAGCCGGATCCGTATTCACTTTCATGACGGCAAAAATTTTCCAGCAGGCCTTTTCGCCGCCCTTCCGATACAGAACAACGGGATGGGCACGGTAAAAAGCAAGGCTTTCGTAATTCAGCAAGGGGGCGAACATGCTTCCGTCCTTCATACTGTGCCCGTATAAAATCGTATTTTTCACCTGTTTGCCCGCCGAATCGGAGCTCAGCATAAAAATACTTCCGTATTTGGTTTCGTTTTTTTCCCAGTCATGGGTCAGGTAAAAATCAGGTGAACCCGCCGGCGCCAGAAGGACCGGGTAATCAATCGCTGTTTCCGGCAAGGTAATCCATCCCGTCACGTCTCGGTTGACGGCTTGCAGCTGATCAAAGGGATCAGGCACGGCCTTCGTTTCCGCTGCCGGCGGAACATTTTGACTGCCGGTCCGCGTGACGGCACTGCTTGCAGCGGCTCGATAGTAGGAACGGGCTTCGGTCAGATCGGATTCGGAACGAAGAAACGGAAAAATCAGGCGTGTAATCAGAATTTGAGTACAGACTACGAAAGAAAGAACGCAGCCAAGCAAAACATAATAATAAGGAGACAGGCTGGACAGCCGTTTGGGGACAGGCTTCATTCTCTGATCCGCAATTCGTTTCAACCGCAAAAACCAGTCGGAAAGACACATTAACATCAGCCCTTACAACGGATTTAATTCTGCTGTTCCGAAATGATCCTATCATGCGCAGATCAGAAGATCAACGTAACCGCTTTTAAATTCTTGTTAAATCGAAAGGTTATCAAGAATTTAACAGAAATTAACAGGACTGTAACCGGCTTCCCATTTGCAGAGACTACAATAACGCTGTTAATTCAGCCATTTGAAAGAGGAGGTTCAATCAATGTTGATTCGTCAAAAAGCGGTCAAAACCATCGCGGCGGCGTTTTGTGCCCTGACAGTCATGGGCGCTGCGCTCGGGATCCCGGCACAGGCGGCATCAGCCTCGGCTCCCTACAACATTACGATCGGAATCGGAAGTACGGAAACGGAAGTACGGTTTTGCTGGCAAAGCGGCAATTCCGCCGCCGGACAGCTTCAGATTGCGAAAACAAGCGACATGAAGAACAACAGTTTCCCTGCGGACTCGACAAAGCAGGCGGCCGTCGCAAAGATGACGGCGACGGAAGGTGTTCTTAACAATCCCAAAAACACCGATCAGTCCATCGGCTCTTTTCAGGATGAAAGCGGGGCGGCCCTTTCGGATGAATACTCCGACAAAGTCACGGTCGGCGGGCTTGTTCCGAATACCTCCTATACCTATCGCGTAGGAGACGGGACAACCTGGAGCAAAACATATACGTTCCAGACAAAATCCGCCAAGGACGGATTCAGCTTTGCGGCTTTCGGCGATCCCCAGATGGGCGCGAGCGGAAATCTGGCCAATGATCAGGCCGGCTGGGCAAACACGCTCAAAAAAGTATATTCGAAGTATCCTTCCCTGAACTTCCTGTTTTCCATGGGCGACCAGGTAAACAATTACGACCATCTGTATACGCAGCAAAAGGAATACAACGCATTTTTCAACCCCGATTCCTCGGCTGATTATCTGCAAACCCATATTCTGGCTGCCTATTCCGGCAATCACGACTTCCAGATGGGCAAGTATTACAGCTTCCATTACAATCAGCCCAATCTTTCCACCCTTGGGCAGACCAAAACAAACAATGTGGACGACAACAACGGAGATTACTGGTTCCGTTACGGCAACACGCTGTTTCTGGTGCTGGAAGGCAACAACTTCTATGACGTTTCCGCGCACGACGCCTTTCTGAAACAGGCAATCGACGCGAACAAAGACGCAAAATGGAAGGTGGTTTCTTTCCATCAGGCGCCTTACAGCGAAGCCAACCACGACGGTGCGACTTCAGCGGATGACGACACGATGTTCATGCGCAAAAACTGGACGAAGCTGATGGACAAATACCAGATCGATATTGTGCTGAACGGTCACGACCATTACTACACCCGCACTTATCAAATGTATGGCGGGTCCGCCGTCAGCACGGTTAAAAAAGGCCAGGTGACCAATCCGAAAGGGACCGTGTACCTTACGCTTGATTCCGGCAGCGGCAGCAAATACTATAAATACAACGCCACGGCGGATCACTCCTTCAGCGCGGTCGGCTGGCAAAATAACGAACCGACCTACACTTACGCAAAAGTCACCGGCGATACCTTTACTCTGACAACCTATAAGACCAGCTCCGACACGCCGATCGACACCTATACCATCACCAAGACCTCCGCGTCCCCGACGGCCGCAGTTTCAACAACAGCCCCCGCTTCCGCGGCCTCCAATCCCAAAACGGGCGACAGGGAAGGCGGCACATACCTGTATGCCGCGCTTGCGGCTCTTGCGCTGATCGTAGCCGCCGGATGCATCGCAGCCCTTCGAAAAAAACCGACTGCCCGCAGCTAATCCGCTTCCTGTATCAAAACAACCCCGTTGCACTGATTGTGAAACGGGGTTGTTATCATAAATTGAAAGAAAAGGCGGGGAATGCGCCGTGCCGCGTGTTGAGATCAAAGAGAAATGGAAACTGGCCCTTTTGCTGCTGATTCTGGCCGTCTATACCGTATTCGCCTATTCCGTCAGCCGTCACCAGGCTTATTACAACCCCTACAGCCTGTCGGGAAACGACCAGATTTCCTTTGAACAGGCAAGCGTAATTTCCGTCGATTCTGAAAGCACAAAAAAAGACGAAATCCATCCGGAGCTGCTGGTCGGCTCGCAGAACGTCACGGTAAAAATCCTGACGGGTAATTTTCAAGGCAGAAGCTACCACATCGTCAATAATCTGAATTACGATACCAATTACAAGTTGAATGCCGGGCAGACCATCATTGTTTCCGTGAGCGCAACGGGTGACGGCGGAACCGTCAACATCAACCCCAACTCCCCGCACCGAACCCCCTACCTTTACGCAATGGCGGTTCTTTTCGTCCTGCTGCTCTGCTTCGTCGGCGGGAAACGCGGCTTTCAGTCGGTCGTGGCCATCGGATTTACGATGACAAGCGTCATTTTTATTTTTGTGCCCCTGCTGTACCACGGTCTTTCCCCAGCAGCCGCCGTCCTGATTTTCTCCGCCGCTACTTCCTGCGTAACTCTTCCGTTGGTGGGGGGGATCGAACGAAAAACATTGATTGCAATTCTGGGTACCATCGGCGGAGTCGCCGTTTCAGCGGGGATTGCCCAGATTTTCAGCTGCCTGACTCAAACCTCCGGCTACACGTTTTCCGACACAGACTCCCTGCTGGCGATTTCTTCCCACAGCGGACTGAAGGTAGGCAGCCTGTTTTTTGCGGCCGTTCTGATTTCATCACTCGGGGCGGTCATGGATGTTGCCATCTCTGTGGCCTCTTCAATAAATGAAATCTATCGCAGCAATCCGGAAACCGATGCCCCGACTTTATTTGCTTCCGGCATGAATGTCGGCCGCGATATGATGGGCACTATGGCAAACACACTGATTCTGGCGTTCACCGGTTCTTCCCTTGTGATGATGATTCAGATTTATACCTACAACATGCCGTATCAGCAGGTAATGAACTCCAACCATATCGCGGCGGAAATCATTCAGGCGCTCGCAGGAAGCTCCGCCGTCGTCCTTACCGTGCCGCTGGTCTCTCTTCTTTCCGCGAAACTGATGCCGCTGCTTGAAAAACCGAAAAGCGCGTAACAAAGCGCCGTGGGGAAAGCCTTTCACACCTGACGGCTTAAAGGGTATTTTTTGTATTTTTAGTTCGCTCTCGTCCTACTTTTCTACATAATCGTAATTTTTTCGATACAATTTATTTGGCCGTAAAAAGGTCAAATCTGTATCGGAGGTATAAGGAAATGGACGAAGATCTAAAAAAGCAGCTGGAGTGGTTAAACCAGAATCTGACTGCCGTCGTAAAAAACCAGGCGATCATCTACTCCGAGTTGAAAACAATTGAAAACCGGATACCCGATCCGGACAAAAGCCGGGAACTGGAATAGTAAGCCATTCGGGATGAGGTGCGGTACCCCGCATGTGTGTGAGGAAGCAGAACGAACATAAAAATAAATCCGGCACTACATAAAAGGGCGCAGTTATAAAAAGATACTATCCCGAATAGAAAAATCGGGGTTTCCGCTTTGCAGTATCAGCCTGCGATGGTAACGGAATAAGGGCAAGGTAAGCTGTATGCTCCCCTTGCCCTTATTCTGTGACTCTTCCGGCAGCGGGAAAAGCCCGATCGCGGCCGCGCAAAATACCTTTTCCACGGCAATGAACGGCTTTTCCTTGACTTCGAATCCGAACGCGGTATAATTTACCTGTAAAGCACAAAAACTGCAATGCAGAAGCAGGTGCGGGAACACCTGCTTCCTGCATACGGAGCACAACCTTCATACGCAACCGAATATCGGCACATTGCAGTTCTTATCATACCACCCGTCTCGTTTTTTGTACAGGGGTCGAGGCTGATAAGAGTTTTCGCACTGTGCGTTCGAGCGTTGTATATGGATGAAAATCCGTGTACGGCGTTTTTTTCTGCCTTGCGGCAACAGCGCGGGACCCGGCGGAGAAACGAAGCCGCCGCCCCCTTCTGCCCCGGCTGTTCCGTTTATTTTTCTCACATTTTTAGTGAAATCTATCTTTTTCTTCGATTTAGCGAAAAAATCTATTCTATTTTGTATGTAATAAATAAAAATATCTTCTTTTGATCTATTATTTATGAAAAAGTATCTTAAATCCATATTATGATATAGAATCCGCATCTTAAAAAGCCCTCCCGTATCCTTTCCTCGCAAAGAATCTGAAAGGACTCGATAATATGAAACGGAAAACGAAATGGAAACAAACTTTGTTCACAGGTCTTTGCATTACAGTGGTCTCTGAAATTTATTGGAACCTGTTTTATGACGGTCTGCGGATCTCGCTGTCCGTCGTCCTGTTCCCGGTTCTGATAATGACGATGGATCTGGAGACGAATACGCTCTGGACCGGAATCACCTCCGGGGGAATGATTTTCGTTTTTCGCAGCGCGGCGGCATACGTTTCGGGTGCCGGCGTTATCCCCGCCATTCAGTCCGCCCTACCGGGCGGTCTGTACTACCTGTTTTACAGCCTCCTGTTCTTTTTTTTGGTCCAAAACAAATATATGGCGCGCTTCCCCCGTCTGATTATTTCCGTTTTATGCTGCGACTTTATTTCCAACATGTTTGAAAATTTTTTAAGGAACGGTTTTCCGATTCAAAAACGACGTGTGTTTGAGCTTCTTTCGGTCGCGGTCGTGCGGACCATTTTGGTAGGTTTTATTCTTTTGCTGATTGAGCGCTATCGCTTCCTTCTGACAAAAAAGGAACACGAGCAGCGGTACCAACGGCTGTTTCTAATGACCGCGGGGCTAAAAAATGAAATTTATTTCATGAAAAAGAACACGGAAGAAATTGAAGAGATCATGAGCAACTCCTACCGCCTTTACGAAGCGCTGTCCAATCAGCAGGTAAAGCTGCAAACCAAGGAGTGGGCGCTGATGATCGCGCGGGACGTCCATGAAATCAAGAAAGATTACATTTGCATCATCAGAGGCCTGGAGCAGGAGGTCAGAAACCAGTACCCGGAAAAAGAGATGTGGTTCAGCGATATTTTGACGATTCTCAGAGACGCGACTTATCGGATGATCGAGTCCAAGCATCTCAACATCAGTCTGAATTTTCAGTATCAGCATGATTTCCTAACGCAGGCGCATTACTCCGTCATGCTGCTGCTGAAAAATCTGGTGAACAATTCCGTTGAGGCGATTGCGCTGAGCGAGGAAAAAAATCACAGGAAACATCGGGTCGATATTACCGAGCAGCTGGCGGGGCAAACCTATCAGATCTCCGTTTCCGACGACGGGCCGGGGATTTCTGAAAAGAACATCCCCAAAATTTTTCAGCACGGCTTTTCCACAAAATTCGATTTGGAAAACGGGAATATGTTTCGGGGGGTCGGACTTTCCGGGGTTCGAAGCACGGTAGAGGAGCAGTTCCACGGCACGATCCGTGTGGAATCCCAGCCGAACGTAAAAACGGAATTTCACATGGAAATACCGGCCTCCGCTCTGGAGAGGGGACTGAGATGAGAATCTACATTGTCGAAGACGATCAGCCCGTGATCGACACGCTGGAGGATCTGGTCGAGCAGCAGAATCTGGGGATCATCTGCGGAAGCTCCGACGGCGGCCCTCCCGACGAGCAGGCCATTCTGTCGTCCCGGCCGGACATCGTCCTAGTCGATTTTTTGATGCCGAAGAAAGACGGAATTCAGGTGATCAAAAGCCTTAGGGACCTCTCCTGCCGCGCAAAATACATCATGATTTCTCAGATTTCCGATAAAAAATTAATTGAAAAAGCCTATCATTCGGGAGTGGACTTTTTCATCAGCAAGCCGATCAATTCCATCGAAGTGAAATCGGTCATACAGACGGTCTCCGTTCAGCTTCAAAACGAGCGTACCCTCGACAGTATCCGGAACCTGTTTCATTTTGAGGAAAACCCTTCCCCTCCCGCCGCAGTGAAACCGGAGCCCTATTTTAACCGAGCGAAGCTCACAATGAACCAGCTCGGCATGTCAGGCGAAAAGGGCTGCATCGACATTCTAAAGATTTGCCAGTACTTACACGAGAATAAAATTTCGATTTACCAGGTGAACATCGGCCGTCTGTGCGGCCAGCTGTCCACGGTTCCCCAAAGCATGGAGCAAAGGATCCGGCGTGCGATTGCGAAGGGAATGAGGAATCTGGCGCAGCTGGGAATAGAAGATTTCATGAACGAAGCCTTCGCGCAGTACTCGGGAAGCCTGTTCCCGTTTGAAGAAGTCAAAGCGGAAATGGATTATATCCGCGGAAAGCGTCCCCGGGGCGGAAAAATCAGCGTGAAAAATTTTATCGACGGGCTGCTGATTGTATCCGAACAGTAAAGCCGGAGCCGTGCCCGGCGAAAATCGTTTTCGCCGGTTTTTGTTTATCAGTTGAATTTAAAACGTCCCAAAAGAGTCTTGAGCGACTGGGCCTGACCGCTCAGCTCTTCGCTGGAAGCGGCGGTTTCTTCCGAGGTCGCGGAGTTTGTCTGAACCACCGCGGAGATCTGGCTCAGGCTTTGCGTGACCCTCTCCACGGAAGCAGCCTGCTCACTGCTGCTCTTTGAAATCTCCTTCACGGAGCGCGCCGTCTTTTCCACGGAATCTACGATCGTTTGAAAGGACCGGGAGGTTTTTTCCGAAATTCCGGTACCGTGCTCGACCGACTGGATGGCGTTGCGGACCAGATGGGTCGTGCTTTTCGCCGCCTCCGCGCTCTTTGCCGCCAGATTTCTAACTTCTTCCGCCACAACGGCAAATCCCTTTCCAGCGTCCCCCGCGCGTGCCGCCTCCACCGCGGCGTTCAGGGCAAGAATGTTGGTTTGAAACGCAATGTCCTCGATTGCCCTGATGATTTTGGAAATTTGGTCGGACGACGTCCCGATTTCGTTCATCGCGGCCGTCAACTGAGACATCAGCTCATTTTCATTCCTGATTTCCGTCATGACTGCTTCGGAAAGCTTTTCGGCATTGGCGGCATTCGCCGCGTTGTTCCTGATCTTCCCGGAAATCTCCCCGACGGAATCGGACAGCAGTTCGACGGAGCCCGCCTGTTCGGTCGCCCCCTGCGCCAGCGCCTGCGCCGCGTTTGCCACTTCTCCGGAGCCGCTTGCGATCTGGTCCGCGGACCTGTCGATCTCTGAGAAGGCGCCTGCGAACGTGATCTTGATGTTTTCGAGAGAAGTCTTGATTTTTGCGAATTCCCCCGCGTAATCGCACTGCAGTTCGAAAGTAAAGTCGCCCTTTGCGATGCGGTCGATCACATTTGATATTTCGTCGATATAATCGATGTACTGGCGCAGCCGGCACACGGTCCCGGACATCGCCTGCGCGACCCGGCCGACCTCGTCGGTTCCGCCCGCGTCGATCCTAGTATCCAGATTTCCGTCCGCAATCTCCTGCGCCGTGTTTTTCAGTTTGATCAAAGGATTTACAATGCTTTTCGACGTCAGCAGTATCAGCCCCAGAATGATGAGCAGGGAAACGATAAACATCGCCAGAAGCGAGCGTAGGATGGCATGATAGGAACGATAGAACTCGTTTTCCGGCAGGCCGGTCGTGACCGTCCAGCCGGTGTCCCCCACCGGCGACACATAACCGAAATTCAGGCTGCCGAGCGCACGGTAAGAGAGAAAGCCCGTCTTCCCGGCGGAGATCTTGCCGATTGCATTTTCAGACATCCCGGAGCTTTTGATGCTCTTGTTTTTAAGGGACTCGTCGGGATAATAGATCAGCCGGCCCCCGGCGCTGGTCAGGATATAGAATCCGGAGTCGCCGAGCCGGTACCCCTTCAAGATCTGATAAAGCCGGTCCAGCGTGATATCGACGCCCGCGAAGCCGACCAGATTCTCCGTTCCGGTCCGGTAAATCGGGGCAACCAGGCTCATTACCATCTTCCCGGTCACGGAATCCTGGTACGGCTCAATGTAGACTACGCTTTTTTTCTCCACGGCCGGCTTATACCACGGTCGTTCGGACAGCTTCTTGCTGTACGGCTTATCCTTGTTTTTGGAGATCATCATATTGGACTTGCAGTCGCCGAACCATACGGAGGAAAAATCGTCGGGATCCGTCCGGTAGATGTTCTGAATCGTATTCTTGATCCGCCCATACCCGCCTGCGGCGCCGTACTTCTCTTCGTCCGATTCCGAGAAAAACTGCTGCAAAAGGTCGCTTGTCGTCATCTGCTCCACAACCGTCCTGTATTTGGAGAAATAATTGTCTACCTCATAGGATGCCGAGATTGATTTTGAAGTCAATTCGTCGGTTGTCAGTTCTGAAACGGATTGTCTAACCGCATGAGTCATAAAAAAAGCGGTCATTACAAAAATCACCGCGACCGGCACGCCGATGAAAAGCAGGATTTTAAGCATCAGCCCTTTTTTCATCACGAATCTTTTTTTCATTTTGCACCTCCGTCGAAACTTCAAAACCCAAACCGGACTCTGCGTATCCGGCTTGGGTTTTGGGGAGAAGTTGACCTATCTATGTCAAAAAGTTGTAATCAGGATACCATTTTGGGATGATTGGCGGGAAACGAGATTTTCTGCCCTGTCAGGACTTCCACGATCCCCTGCGCCGCCATACTGCAGCACTTTTTGACGGATTGCTCCGTGGTGGCCGCCGTATGGGGCGTCGCGATCACCTGCGGCATTTTTAACAGCGCGTGGTCCGGGCCGATCGGTTCATGGGCGTAGACGTCCACGCCGGCGCCGAGGATCCGTCCTGACTGAAGCGCCAGGATCAAATCCTTTTCCACCACGACATCGCCGCGGGCCGCGTTGATGAACGAAGCGGTCGGTTTCATCAGGGCAAAATCCGCGGCCCCGACCGTCCCCCGCGTCTGAGGTGTGGAGGGCATGTGAAGACTGATAAAATCAGATTCCCGCAGCACCTCTTCCTTCCTCTTTTTCAACGTGATCGCCGCATCCAGGGCGTCCTGTTTTAGGTAGGGATCGTAGCCGATCACGTTCATACCGAAGCCGCGGGCCGCCTTTTGGGCCACCAGCTGCCCGATTCGCCCGCACCCCAGCAGACCCAGCGTCATGCCCTTCAATTCAAAAGTGTCGTGAAGCGTGTAGCGCACCTCAGCGTTGCCGGCGCGGAAAATCCCGTCCACATAATTGAATCTGCGCGCGCAGGCCAGCATCAGAAAGATGGTGTGCTCCGCGACCGAATTGGCATTGCCGCCGGGGGCGTAAACCACCTGAATGCCGTTGTTTGTAGCATACGGAACGTCGATGTTATCCAGGCCCACGCCCTGCTTTGCAATCACCTTCAGCCGGGCCGAAGCACCCATCATGGCGGGCGTCACCTCCTCCGTCCGGCAAAAGATTCCGTCCACCTGGTCCCTTTGGATCTCGCGGACGTAATCCGCCTCGCTCCGGCTGTGACTTACAATCACCTGAATTCCGTTCTTTACCAGTATGTCCTTTGCCGAGCGGTCCATTTCTTTTAAAAACAATACCTTCATGTCCGGGGGACTCCTTTCTCTCTTTTACGGGGGATCAGGACGTAATTCCCTGAGCGAGCATCGCGTCGGCTACTTTTTTAAACCCAGCAATGTTCGCGCCCGCGACCAGATTGTAGCCAAGCCCGTATTCCGCCGCCGCCTTTTCGGACGATTCGTAGATGTTTTTCATGATCTCTTTCAGCTTGCAGTCCACCTCGTCGGCCGACCAGGAAATTCGTTCGCTGTCCTGGCACATTTCAAGGCCGGAGACCGCAACGCCGCCGGCGTTTACCGCTTTCGACGGAGCCACGATGATATTTTTCTGTTTCATCAAATAGAACAGCGCTTCGTTGGTTGTGGGCATGTTTGCAACTTCTATGTAATACCTGACGCCGTTTGCCACGATTTTCCTGGCTTCTTCCAGGCCGACGTCGTTCTGGGTCGCGCAGGGCATGACGACATCCGCCTTTACTCCCCACGGCTTTTGGCCCGCGAAGAATTCGCAGCCGAACCGATCCGCGTAGTCCTTGACTTTGTCGTGACCGCTGCTCCTCATTTTCAGCATAAAGTCAAACTTTTCCTGCGTGCAGACTCCGTCCGGATCGTAAACATAGCCGTCCGGACCGGAAAGCGTTACGACCTTCCCTCCCAGTTGGCTGACCTTTTGAACAACGCCCCATGCGACGTTTCCAAATCCGGAGATGGCAAAGGTCTTTCCGTGAAACGTCTCCTTTTCATGCTCAAATATGCTCGCGACATAATAGACGGCACCGAACCCGGTCGCTTCCGGACGAATCAGGCTTCCGCCGAAGGAACGGTCCTTTCCGGTCAGCGCACCGCTTTCAAAAGCGCCGCGGATTCTGCGGTACTGCCCGTACAGATAGCCTATTTCCCGGCCGCCGACGCCGAGGTCTCCGGCGGGAACATCCACGTCGGGGCCGATGTGGCGGTACAACTCCGTCATAAACGCCTGGCAGAAACGCATGATTTCCGCGTTGCTTCTTCCGCGGGGATCAAAATCGGAGCCGCCCTTTGCGCCACCCATCGGCAGAGTGGTCAGGCTGTTTTTAAACGTCTGTTCAAATCCGAGGAACTTCATGATCGAAAGATTGACGGACGGATGAAACCGCAGCCCGCCCTTATAGGGGCCGATGGCGCCGTTGAACTGAACCCTGTATCCACGGTTGACCCGGACTTTTCCCGCATCATCGACCCAAGTGACGCGGAATTCGATGGTGCGCTCCGGCTCCGTGATCCGTTCGAGAAGCGCGGCCTTTTGGTACTCCGGATGCGCGTCGATAAAGGGTGCGATGGAAGTCAGCACTTCCTCGACCGTCTGAACAAATTCCGGCTCGTCCGCACTTTTCTTTTTCACATCCGCCAAAACCTGATTGACATAATCACTTTTGCTCATAATTCAAAAGCCTCCATTTATTTGGGATTAATCCCGAAATTCAAACACGCATTAGGGAAAGAGATTGATAAATATCGTCAGAATACCGCTGTTGAACATATCGATAAATAAGCTGCCGACCAGGGGAACGATGAAATACGCGCGGGGGCACGGGCCGTACCGGTCCGCAAGAACCCCCATATTCGCCATCGCGTTCGGCGTGGCACCCATGCCAAAGCCGCAGAACGCAGTCGTCATCGCGGCAGCCTCATAATCCCTGCCCATGAGATTGAACACCGCGAAGTAGGCGTAAGACGCCATCAGAATTGTCTGAACAAGAAGGATCACGATCATCGGCACCGCCAGAGAGGCCAACTGCCACAGCTTCAGGCCCATCAATGCCATCGCGAGGAAAAGCTGAAGGGATAGGTTGCCCAGGGAATCGATTTCGGGCATCGGCACCTCTTTCTTACCTGCATCCCAGACATTCCGTATGACGACCGCCACCAGCATCGCGCCAATGTATCCGGGTACTGTTATTCCCCAGCTTTTGAACAGCGCCACGACCAGCGTGCCTGCCCCGATCGCCACCGCAATAAACAAAGACGCATTGACAAACCGCTGCGGATGAATCGTCGTCTTTTCCTCCGCTTCCGCATCCGTGATGTTTTCTTCCAGAGCGGTGGAATGCAGCCCGTGTTTCTGAATCCTGCGGCGGGCGAGCGGCCCGCCCATCACTCCGCCGGCCACCAGGCCGAACGTTGCCGCGGCAATCGCCACGGTGGTTGCCCCAACCACTCCGAAGTTCTTTTCCAGCATGGGCCCGAACGCCGCGGAGGTTCCGTGCCCTCCTACCAGGGGAATCGAACCCATGCACAGGCCCAGTTTGGGGTCGATTCCAAACACACCCGCCAGTCCGCCGCCGATAAGATCCTGAAGGATCACCATCCCGAGCGCCAGTCCCAAATACATCAGCACCTGGATTCCGCCCTTTTTCAGCAGACTGAAGCACGCCGTAAAGCCGACCGTACAGAAAAAGATCGTCATAAACACGGTCTGCAGCGTCGAATCAAAGCCGATCTCCGCAATTCCGGACAAATGCAGGCACAAATTCAGGATGGAAAAGATCAGCCCGCCCACAACGGGAGCGGGAATACAGTACTTGTTCAAAACAGGTACCTTTTCGATCAGGAAACGGCCCAGACAATAAACCAGAGCGGCCACCGCACCGGCCTGGAACATGTCCAGATTGATTTCTGTCATTAATACTCCTCCTTGCAACAATTTTTAATCCTCGCAAAGAGTACAGCCGGGCCTTCAAATACTTACAAAAAAATACACAAAAAATTAAGCTCCCAATTCGGCTTTTAGGCCGAATTGGGAGCTTGCCGTCGTTTTTGGAAAACTATCGCAGAAAAAAGAGGGCGCCCTCCGGGTAACCGGAAAACAGCCCTATCGGCTCCCTGGAACAAACCGGAAATTTGTCAGCATATTTCGCCGGAAAGGGTCCGGGAAACCGTTTGGGCGATTTCAGCCAGTCTGGGTGCCGCGTACTCAAAAAAGCGGCGGAAAGCCGGGCAATAATAGTTTTCCACCCGCCCGTTCATTGACTGCCAATCGCGCTTGCATCCGCCCTGACAGATAAAATACCATTTGCAGCCGTCGCAGGCATCCGGCTTTTTCTGTCCGTCGCTTTGAAATTTACACCAAAGCGCGCCATCGGCGGCGTCGGCCAAGGACGTATTCTGCAGCGTCCCCAGACGCCATTCGTCCAGAACGTAAAAATCGCACGGGTAAAGGCTGCCGTCGGCTTCCACCACAATATAGCTGCCGCAGCTGCCCGAAGTCGCGCAGGAGCCGGACGGCATCCCCATCAGCAGATGAACGTAATCGTCGAAAAGGCGGACGCTGACGTATTCCCCTTTTTGCCAATCCAGATACCAGGCGTCAAAAAGCCCGCAGAGAAATTTTCCATAAGCCTCCGGCAAGAGCGAATACGGCTCATTTCCACGTTCTTTTTCCAAAGGGTCGAGGCACGGAATGAACTGCAGGTAGCGCACCCCGAGCCTTTTCAGCGTATTGTAAACCTTTTGCGGGCTGCGTGCGCACTGACCCGTCACAACACAAAGCAGGTTGACTTCCACCTTGTTCTTCTTCAAAAGCTTCCATGCGCCTATGACGCGGTTCCATGTTCCTTTCCCATTATGATCCATTCGATAAAGGTCATTGAGATCCTTTGTTCCATCCACGGAAAGCCCCACCAAAAATCCGTGTTTCCTGAGAAAGTCCACCCAATCGTCGTCCAGAGCCATTCCATTGGTCTGTATTGTGTGACTCACCCTGACCCCGGGCCTTTTATGCCGGTCCTCCAGCGCAACAAATTTCTGAAAGAAATCCAAACCGGCCAGAGTAGGTTCCCCTCCCTGAAAGGCAAAGGAAATTTCTCCGCCCGGATCCACGGTCTCAAAAGCCGAGCGGATCAAAAGCTCCGCCGTCTCCTCGGACATACATCCCAAGCTCTTTACGGAGCGCTTTCCGGAAACATCATCGTAAAAGCAATAGCGGCAGCAAAGATTACATAAGCTGGAGGCAGGCTTTATCAGAAAGCTAATATTTTTCAAACAGGTTCCCCTTTCCTGCCAATTTAAGCGTCGGCTGCATTTCAGGAGACATCCAAACGGAAAGAGGAAGATCAGATTCCGTGTGAATCTTCAACCTTTCCGTAACAGAGAAAGTAAACGACAGCCCGGCGTTCCGCCCCGAACCATCCCGACCGAATTATATTATAACGCGTCAATATTGGCGCCGAACACAGAACAGCAGATAGAATCGTTGGATGAGATGCCCGGAATAGGCCTGTAAAGTGCCCAAATTCATTGTGCTCTCAGGCAGGCTGCCTGTCAGGGGTTTTCCGGACAATCCCTTATTTTTCATTTACGGATTTTTCTCCGCGATGTC
The DNA here is from genome assembly GCF_009746625.1 of Caproicibacter fermentans. Lineage (GTDB taxonomy): Bacteria > Bacillota > Clostridia > Oscillospirales > Acutalibacteraceae > Caproicibacter > Caproicibacter fermentans. The sequence continues at coordinate 36,301 of NZ_VWXL01000103.1, read as the reverse complement.
TCTCGCCACAACCACTCCTGTCACGGAGGACTGCATCAGCCCGCGCGTAATGCCCGCGCCGTCGCCGATGGCATACAGATTTTCCACCCCGGTCTCGAAATTGGGCCCCACCGAAACCTTGGAGGAATAGAATTTGACCTCCACGCCGTAAAGCAGCGTATTCTTGGAATAAAGCCCCGGCGCCAGCTTGTCGAACGCGCGCAGCGACTCCACAATGCTGGTCAGGTGACGGTGCGGCAGAACGAACGACAGGTCGCCCGGAACCGCGCTTTTCAGCGTCGGGATCGTCGTCGACTTGGAAAGGCGCGTCGCGTCCGTCCTGCGGCCCATCAGCAGATCGCCGAGCCGCTGCACCATGATTCCGCCGCCGGTCAGCATATTGCCAAGCTGCGCGATGTAGCGCCCGTACTCAATCGGCTGATGAAACGGCTCCGTGAATTTTGTGGAAACCAGCAACGCAAAATTCGTGTTGTCCGTGTGCCGTTCCTCCTCCGCGTAGGAGTGGCCGTTCACAACCGCGATACCGGAACCGACGTCGTAGTGCTCCTCGCTGACAATGCCGCCCGGGTTCATGCAGAAGGTACGCACGCGGTTTTCAAACGTATCCGAATAATAGACCAGCTTGGCCTCATAAAGATGTTTGGTCAACGGGTCCATCACCGCGTTCGGCACCTCGACCCGCACGCCGATGTCCACCTCGTTATTGGTAATGTCCAGCCCGGTCTCCTGTGCGACACGGGAAAGCCAGTCGGCTCCGCCGCGCCCGGGGGCGACCACAACATGCCTTCCCCTGACCGCCTGACCGCCGTCCGGTCCCGACAGGCGCACGCCCGCCGCTTTTCCGTTTTCGACCAGAACGGATTCGGCGGTCGTTCTCTCCCGGAACTCGAAATTCGGACGCGAATTCAGGTAGCGGTACATTTCAAGCAGCACTTTAAACGAATATTCGGTTCCCATGTGCCGCACCGGGCATGGAATCAGGCGGATGTTTTCCTTTCGCGCCTCATAAGCGATTTTATCCGCGAACTTGTCGCTTTTGCCGTAAACCTGATCCGGCGCGCCGTAGTGCAGGTAGATCCCGTCCACATAATTGATCAGCTCCCTGGCCTTGTCGACCGTCATATAGTCGGTGATATTGCCGCCGACCTCTTCCGAAAGGGACAGCTTTCCGTCGGAGAACGCCCCCGCGCCCGCCCAGCCGTTCATGATGCTGCAGGTCGCGCAGTGGGCGCACTGCCCGAGGGTCCGCGCGGGGCAGGAGCGGCGTTCCAGCGCACTGCCGGAATCCACAACCAGTATTTTTTTGTCCGGTGCCAGCCTGTCAAGCTCCAGAGCGGTGAAAATGCCAGCCGGACCCGCTCCTACTACGATTACGTCATAAATCTGATCCATGATTGAACTGTTCCTCCGATTTTCCCGTTCTGCGAATCATGTTTTCCAACTGCCGCGCAAATGATTCGTCGTCTTCTTTCGTTCTTTTTCTGTTTTTTCCCGCTTTGCCGCCCGCGCGCCGTATCTTCTGTCCGAGGGCGCGCTCAAACAGCAGGCGGTCCATGTTGTCCTCCCCGTAAACCATCCCGTTCTGATTCAAAGCGACCGCCCCGCGGCTCAGGGACATGGCGGCTACGCCGAAATCCTGCGTTACGACCAGATCGCCCGGTTCTATCAGGTTGACCAGCCGGATATCCGCGCTGTCCCTTCCCTTGTCGACGGTAATTACCGTACTGTAGCCGTCGTCAAGGACGTGGCTCGTGTCAATCAGCATCGTGACCGGAATTCCGAGGCTTTTCGCCTGACGGACGATGATTTCCTTCACCGGGCAGGCGTCCGCATCCACCAGTATTTTCAAACCGCGCCCTCCTCCGATCTTGTTTCCCCAACTAATTTTATCACATCGGTCAACGACGGCTCACAGGACCAGCACAGTTTCCTCAGCGCCGCGTCCGGCTCGATCAGGTCGGGGATCATCACGGCTTTCATTCCCGCCGCGCAAGCCGCCTGAATTCCGCACGGCGAATCCTCCAGTGCAATGCAGTCCTCCGCCGCGGCGCCGAGCGCCTCCGCTGCCTTCAAATATATTTCCGGAGAGGGTTTGCACTGCTCCACCATATCGCCGAAAATCATGCGGTCAAAGTAACCGGCGGCTCCGGTCTGTTCCAGATAACCGGAAGCGCGGCGGCGAGAGGTCGCGGTCGCGACCGCCAGGCGAAACCCGCCCTGCTTTAAATACCGAAGAAGTTCAAACAGCCCCGGCTTGACCGGCACGCCGTTTTTTCGGATGAATTCGTCGATGATCTCCTGCCTGCGCGCCGCAAAAAGCGGATAAGAAAACCCGCTGCCGAAACGCTTTTGATACAGAGGGACACAGTCGGTCTCTCTAACCCCGATCATATCACGCGACAGATCCGCGATGCCGGAGTAACCCAACTCATTGCCGGCCTGTTCAATCGCCTGATCATAAAGGCGTTCCGTGTCGAACATCAGGCCGTCCATATCGAAAATCACCGCGCGCACCATACCTTGCCGTCCTTTCCCATCCGGAATCAATCCGGATTTATGCCAGAAGATTCCTTGATCTCCATTTTCCCCTTCTCCAGCGAATCAGAAGAACCGCGCCGCGGATGCATTCATCCGCGGCCATCGCGGCCCACATTCCGCTAAGGCCCCAGCCTCCCCAAACGCCGAGCAGATACCCCGCGCCGACCGCCACAAACCAGACGCCGATCACCGATACATAAATCGGAAACCGGATGTCTCCAGCGGCCTGCAGCGCTCCCACCAGAACAATATTTATCGCGCGGCCGATTTCCAGAATCATTTCAACCGCGAGAATCCGCCGGCCCAGCCGAATGACGTCGGCGTCGTCGGTAAAGAGCCCGAACAGCCGGTCGCTGCCGAAATAAAGCAGGACGGAAATCAGGAAAGAAACCGCCACGGCAAGCTTCAGCGTCGCCATTACTCTGCGGTTTGCATCCTCTGCGCGGCACGCGCCCATCAGATAGCCGACCATTATCTGCGTCGCCTGTGAGATTGCCGACGCAAAAATATAGGTAATCATGGCAAAAGTCCCGGCATAGGCCTTTGTGTTGATGACAAACACCGGGAACAGGTTGCACATCGCCTGAATCGCGAGCTGTGAAAGGTTATAGGAGATGGATTCGCCCCCCGAGGGAAGGCCGATGCGCAGCAGGCGGTTCAGCTGCCCAAGCGGAAACGGGCGCAGCGCCCGCATTGAAATACGGGCCCCCACCAGCCTGCGAAACAAAAGCACAATCACAAAAAGCCCGATCAAACGGCTTATGTCGCTGGAAATTGCCGCGCCCGCCACACCCAGGGCCGGAATTCCCCAAAAGCCGTTGATCAGGATAAAATTTCCCCCGATATTTGCCAGATTCAAGACAGCCGAAACGAACATGGTTACTTTCATCATGGCGTTGCTGCGGAAAAAAGCGATGAAAGTAACGTAAAGCGACTGAAACACCATTCCGCCGCCCACGATGGACGAATATAAACAGGTCTGGTCCATCAGCTCGCCGGGCACTTTCATCAGGGTATAGATCGGCCTGCTGCAAAACATCAGCAGACCGCTGACCCCAAGACCGGCCAGCAAGTTGACAAACAGCGACAAGGAATAAATTTCTTCCGCGCGCTCCGGTTTCCCGGCGCCGATATACTGGGTAATTAAAATTGTGGACGCCATACTGACAACGTTGAAAAACAGAATCAAAAGCCCAATCATCTGATTCGCGTTGCTGACAGCGCCCACAGCGCTTTGGGAGTAACGACTGACCATCATCTGATCCGCGTTGCCGACCAGCATCTGAAGCACAAGCTCCACAAAAATCGGCCATGTGATTGAGAAGACAAATCCGCGTCTCCCGGTAAATTCAAGCTCCTGCATCGGGCCCTCCGTGTTCGGCATCCAACAAACAAAACGATTGTTATTATAGCATTTTAAGCCGCAATGTCAACACGATGAGGCCCAACTTCGATTAAAAAATTGAGTGTGAAAGGATCAGGCCCGCAAACACAATGGAGACCATGGAGGTCAGTTTGATCAAAATGTTCAGAGATGGACCGGACGTATCCTTGAACGGATCGCCGACCGTGTCGCCGACCACCGCCGCTTTATGCGCGCTGCTGCCCTTGCCGCCGAGCTTTCCGCTTTCTATGTATTTCTTCGCGTTGTCCCAGGCGCCGCCAGCGTTCGCCATCATGACCGCCATAACAAACCCCGTCACCGTGGCGCCCGCCAGCATTCCGACCACACCGTTTACACCCAGAATCAGGCCGACAATGATCGGCGTCGCGATTCCAACAAGAGCGGGAGCCACCATCTCTTTCTGGGCGGAACGGGTGCAGATATCGACGCACGTTTCATAATCCGGTTCCGCCTTTCCTTCCATCAGGCCCGTGATTTCATGGAACTGCCGCCGAACCTCGTTCACAATGCTCTGCGCGGCGCGTCCGACCGCGTTCATGGTAAACGCGGAGAACAAAAACGGAAGGACCCCGCCGATAAACAGCCCCACCAGAACGATCGGATTCGTAATGCCCAGGTCAAACTGAAAGGAGGGATCGCGAACCTTGACCGAATCCATATAGGAGGCAATCAGAGCAAGCGCCGTCAGCGCGGCGGAACCGATCGCAAATCCCTTGCCGGTCGCGGCCGTCGTATTTCCCAGGGAATCGAGCGCGTCGGTGCGTTCGCGCACCTCTTCGCCAAGTTCCGACATTTCGGCAATGCCGCCCGCGTTGTCCGCCACAGGGCCGTAAGCGTCCGTCGCAAGCGTGATTCCAAGCGTGGAAAGCATGCCGACGGCCGACAGGCCGATGCCGTACAATCCGTGGTTAAAGTCCGCCGCTCCGCCGGAAACGAAATAGCTCGCCAGTACGGAAACGCCGACGATCACGACCGGAAAAACAGTGGATTTCATTCCGAGCGCAAGCCCGCCGATTATCACGGTGGCCGGCCCGCCGGAAGAATCCGCGGCAAGGTCCCTCGTGGGCCGATAGGTATCGGAAGTAAAATATTCGGTGGAAATGCCGATCAGGATGCCTGCGAGCAGGCCGGAAAGAATGGCAAAGTAGAGTCCGGTCTTATCGGCGCCCAGACCGAAACGGATCAGCGGATAGGATACAATCGCGATCAGCAGCGCGCTGATCCAGGTGCCGCGCCGCAGCGCGGTCAGAAGATTCTTTTGAGTCGCGCCCTCTTTGGTTCTGACAAAGAAGGTGCCGACAATGGAAGCGATGATCCCGACCGCGGCCATGACCATCGGAATGCTTACTCCGCTGAAACCGAGCCCCGCCGCGGAAGCGAGGGCCGCCGTTGAAATGATGGAACCGACATAGGATTCGTACAGGTCCGCGCCCATGCCAGCGACGTCACCGACGTTGTCGCCCACGTTGTCGGCGATGACGGCGGGATTTCTCGGATCGTCTTCCGGGATGCCGGCTTCGACCTTGCCGACCAGGTCCGCCCCGACGTCGGCGGCCTTTGTAAAGATACCGCCGCCCACACGCGCGAACAGCGCCATGGAGGAAGCGCCCATGCCGAACGTCAGCATCGCCGTGGTAATGGCCTGAACCTGCGCGTCCTCAAGCGCCTGCCCCGCAGCCGCCGCGAGATGCGCAGGGTCCGAATACCAGAATTTCAGGAAGTAATACCAGAAGGAGATGTCGACAAGCCCCAATCCTACCACAACAAACCCCATGACCGCGCCCGCCGAAAAGGCGACGTGCAGGCCGGAGTTTAAACTGTGCTGCGCGGCGTTCGCCGTGCGGTCGTTCGCATTCGTCGCAATTTTCATCCCGATAAATCCCGACAGGCCTGAGAAAAAGCCGCCGGTCAGGAAGGCGAACGGAACGAATATTGTCAGGAATCCCGTGAACGCCATGATCAGCAGAACGATGAACATAACCCCGAAAAAAATCGCGACGCCGGTGTACTGACGCTTCAAATATGCGTTCGCGCCCCTGCGCACCGCAAGGGAAATCTTTTTCATCTTGTCGCTGCCTTCATCCGCTTTCAGCACTTTGGCCGCGAGGTACCACGCAAACAATAGCGCAACGACAGCTCCGATTGGTGCGAAAATAGTTGCTTCCATAAAACTCCTCCTTAATTTCATTACAGAATTCCAATAATTTCATTATAAACCCGAATTAGTTAAATTTCAATCAATCTTTTTCGGAATTGGAATTATCATAAATGAAATTTTACGGCAGAATTTTTGTGAAATAAGGCAAAAAACATCCTGTGCAGCGCCCGGCATTCTTTCAGCAGCTCCGGCCCGGCCGCCCGGTGAATCGCGCCGTCGACCCCGCCGCCGCCCAGCAGCGAACAGTTCGCCGCGTTTACGACCGCATCTGCTTTCTGCATGGTTATATCGCCCAATATAATTTGAAGGATGGATTTACTCCCTTTTCATTATTATGGCAAAATGCAAAAAGACCCGCAAGGGCCGGACAGCGGCTCTTCGGATCTTTTTATTATCATGATCAAACCAAAAAAGGGGAGAGCAGTAACTTAATCCAGCATTGAAAGAATATCCTGCTTGCTGCGCACCCCGACCGAAGTCTGGGCCGGCCTGCCGTCTTTGAAAACAATCAGAGTAGGGATGCTCATGATATTATATTTCGCCGCAATATCCGGCTGTTCGTCAACATTGACCTTCCCCACCATATATCTTCCGTCGGATTCGTTGCCGATTTCATCCACAATCGGAGAAACCATGCGGCAGGGGCCGCACCAAGACGCCCAAAAATCCACGAGAACCGGTTTATCGGCCTTTAAAACTTCAGATTCAAAATTATCCTGCGTTACCGTTACAACTGCCATATTGTTGTCTTCCTTTCCGTTTTCTTTTTATGATTTTATTATAACCACACATACAAGGTTTGTATGTGATAAAATCACACAAATGTAAAATCTTTTTATTTTTTTACGAATCCTTCTTGACATCGGTACGCTGTTTCGTTATAGTGTTCCTATATAGTAACACTAACAGGAGTGGCGTAATGGATTCCGTTTTACTGCTGACCCATTTCGGGCTGACACAACAGGAAGCAAAACTCTATTGGGCGTTGTTTTCGCAGGGGGACCTGACCGGTTACGAGGCGGCGAAGGTGACGGGGATTTCCCGCTCCAACGCCTATTCGGCGCTTTCCGGCCTTGTGGAAAAGGGCGCGGCGCGGCTGATGGAAGGCGCCGCGGCGCGGTATACGCCGGTTCCCGTTGCGGAATTCTGCGGCAACTGTATTTACAGCCTGCAGAAAGACGCAAAAGAATTGAGCCTACTGCAGCCGAAGCGCCGTACCGACTCCGAGGGGTACATTACCATCGCGGGGAAAAAGCATATCCTTCTGAAAATGAGAAATCTTCTGCGCGGGGCCGAGGAGCGGGTCTACGCTTCGATGTCGGCGGAGCTGATCGTACGAATTCTGCCGGAGCTGCGCGGGATGACGGAGCGCGGGCTGAAAGTTGTCGTTATCACCGACCACCCGCTTGACCTGCCCGGCGCGACCGTTTACTGCACGGAAAAAAAGCAAAAACAGATCCGGCTGATCGCCGATTCCTCCAGCGTTTTGACCGGTGATCTGGACGACGGGGAAAACTCAACCTGTCTGTATTCCAAAAAAGACAATCTGGTCAGCCTGTTCAAAGAAGACCTGAAAAATGAAATCCGGCTGATCGAACTGACAAAGGAAAGGGAGCAAGCATGACAAAGACACCTTTTGTATCACTGGAAAAGCTGAAAGAAATCGAAGGCAGAATTCCGACTCCATTCTACCTCTATGATGAAAAAGGCATTCGGGAAAACGTTCGAAAAATCAAAAAGGCTTTCTCCTGGAATCCCGGCTACCGGGAATATTTCGCGGTGAAGGCAACCCCGAACCCGACCCTTCTGCAAATTCTCAAAGAGGAAGGCTGCGGCGCGGACTGCTCTTCCCTGACGGAGCTGATGCTGTCCGACGCGGTCGGGCTCAGGGACGGGGAAATCATGTTTTCCTCGAACGACACGCCGGACGAGGATTTTCTGCTGGCCGCAAAGCTGGGCGCGACCATCAATCTGGACGATTTTACGCATATCGAGATTCTGGACCGGCTCGCGGGCATTCCGGAAACCATCAGCTGCCGCTACAATCCGGGCGGAGTTTTTAAAGCTAGCAACGCCATTATGGACAACCCCGGAGAATCCAAATACGGTTTCACGCGGACTCAGATGACGGAAGGCTTTCAAAAGCTCCAAAAACTGGGCGCGAAGAATTTCGGGATTCACTCGTTTCTTGCCAGCAACACAACCGGAAACGAATATTATCCCGCTCTGGCAGGGGTTTTGTTCCAGCTGGCGGTTGATCTGCACCGCGAAACCGGCGCGCATATTTCCTTTATCAATCTGTCCGGCGGGGTCGGCGTTGCCTATCGTCCGGGTCAAACCCCGCCCGACATTCTGAAAATCGGCCGCGAAGTCAAAAAGGTCTACGACGAAATTCTCGTCCCGGCTGGGATGGGGGACGTGGCGCTCTACACGGAAATGGGCCGCTTCCTGCTTGGGCCTTACGGGATTCTGGTTGCGAAGGCCATTCGGGAAAAGCACATTTATAAGGAATATATCGGTCTGGACGCCTGCGCCGCCAACCTGATGCGTCCCGCAATGTACGGAGCTTATCACCACATCACCGTCATGGGCAAGGAAAACGCGCCCTGCGACCACAAGTACGACGTAACCGGCGGTTTATGCGAAAACAACGACAAATTCGCCATTGACCGGATGCTGCCGAAAATCGACATGGGCGACCTTCTCGTGCTTCACGACGCGGGGGCGCACGGGCACTCCATGGGCTACAACTACAACGGAAAGCTGCGCAGCGCGGAGGTTCTTCTCCACGAGGACGGCTCCTTCGATCTGATCCGCCGCGCCGAGACCCCCGCGGACTATTTCGCAACGCTCGATTTTCCGGGACTTCCGAAAAACCCGTAAACAACGGGGGTACCCAAACGCCCCGCCGTGGCTTCTGCCGCGGCGGGGCGTCTGTTTAATAAAGAGACTGAATGGATTGAAGCAGCAGGAACAAAACGTGGTTTACGGGAGTCGGAACTTTCAGTTCCTTTCCCAGCTCCACAACCGTCCCGGCAAAATAATCGACTTCCGTCTGTCGTTTCGCCTCGACGTCCTGCAGCATGGAGGTTTTTCCTTCCGGCGAAAAATTCCCCATCATTGCTTCGAATTCTCTGGCGTCCGCTTCGCTCAGATCAATTCCGGAAGCCTTGGCAAGCGCGACCACTTCCATCATCGCCTCGTGAAACAGCCGCAGCGTGGAAGGAACAGACGCGATCTTTCCATACGGAGATCGGGTAATGGCAGAAACCTGATTGACTCCGACGTTCATCATCCATTTTTTCCAGACAGCGCGGATCATGTCCGGGCAAACTTCGGTTTTAATGCCCGCGCCGTTCAGATAATCCCTTACAAGGGCGACCTCGGGGGACAAAACCGCATTGTCATCTTCCCCAAACTGAATGACTCCGTCCTTGGTGTTCACGACGCCGCTTTCCGTCCTTACCGCGTCGATATAGATGGAGAGCCCGTTCAGAACCTCGTTTTCCGGATACGCGCGCTTCAGGCGTGTCTTCGCCGTCACGCCGTTCAGAAGCGGGAGCAGCACCGTGCCGGGGCCGACAAATCCGCGGATATCCTCGATTGCCTGGTCGAGCTGATAATTTTTAACGCAGACAAGGATCAGATCCGCCGCAAATTCCGCTCCGGGTTCCGCGACGGACGGGAAAAAGGGCTGCCCGTTAACTTTCATGCCGTTTTTCTTCAGCCGCCGGGCGCGCGCGCCGCCTGCAATTACGGCGAAGTCGTCCCCGTATGCCTGATGAAGCAATTTTCCATAGACAGACCCGATAGCCCCCAGGCCGATCATTGCGGCTTTCTTGATTTCCATTTGAATTCCTCCGTATGTATGCCGGGGAGAACCGTACGCGCGGTTTCTCTCCCGCATGTCGTTTCTGCCTCTTCTTCCCGTATTGCGGGCGAAAATGATTTCTCCCATTATACCCTGTTTCCCGGAACGATGCAAGCCGGGGCTGCCAAGGCTGCAAAAAGCGGCCGGCCCCTTTCGGACCGACCGCCCGGTTTGCAGCCGTCACCAGCTCTGTTCGACCCCGTGGATCAAGTCCACCAGCATGCGGTTATACGGCGCGTCGAGGCCGTATTCCGCCGCAAGTCCCGCAACCACGCCGTTGATCTTGTCGATTTCCGTCCGGCGTTGGTGCTGCCGGTCCTGATACATGCTTGCATACCCGTCGGCGTCTGCCAGAATGATCTTTTTTACGTTTTCCAGCGCCTCTTTCCGGTCAAAATAGGTCCCGTCCGCTTCCGCCACCAGAACACACTCGTAAACAATGCGCGTGCAGATTTTCCAAAGCGCCGGATTGCCGGCCACCTCCCCGATTTTGCACTGCATCAGAGCGGAAAGCGCATTGACGCCGCAGTTGACGAACAGCTTGCTCCAGAGAATTTTCTGGATGTTTTCCATCACGTTGACCTCAAGTCCGCAGGCCCTCAGTGCCTGCGCGGCTTTTTCCACCGCCCTGCCGCCTTCCTCGCCCGGCTTTTCCGGCCCGATATTGGTTGGGCCGCAGCCGGAATGGAAAATTTTCGCCGGGCCGACCGTCACACTGTTGTGACTGCTCGTGCCGACCACAATGCGTTCGCGCGGAACAAAGGCGGCGATGTCCTGGTTGTTCCCGGCACCGTTCTGCAGCGTCATCACAATGGTATCCGGGCCGATCAGCCCCCTGTTTTCCTGCATGGCATCCTTCGTGTGAATGCTTTTGACAAAGACGATTACCAGCTCCTGCACACCGATGCCGCTGCCGCTCGGCACCGCCTTTACCCTGACGTTCGTCTCACCGTCGTCCTTTTCGACCTTCGTCAGTCCGTTTTGATTGATCGCGTCCACCTGCGGGCGGTAGCTGTCGAGCAGGGTGACCTCGTGCCGCGACGCCAGATAGACGCCGTATAAGCTGCCCATGGCTCCCGCCCCTATGATTGCAACCTTCATGATTGATTCTCCCATTTGATCAGTATTTTATTTTTACTTTACTCCCGGTAGATATTATTGTAAAATGACAAATAATGATAGGGGTCATGAAAATATTTCATGAGAAACGGGATGAATTTGATCATGGATATCAACAAATACGCCATCTTTATGCTGGCCGCCGAAACAGGGGGAATCACCCGCGCCGCCAGAGAGTTAAACTATACTCAGACGGCTGCCAGTCATATGCTTGCCTCGCTGGAAGCGGAGCTGGGGGCTCAGCTTCTGGAGCGGAGCCCCCGGGGGGTAACCCTGACGCCGATGGGCGGAGAAGTTCTGCCGTTTGCGCGTCAGATTGTGGAAGCCGACAGAGAAATCCGGCGGCTCACCCCCCCGGACAGCCGTCAAAAAGGCTTGATCCGGATCGGCGCCATTACAAGCGTCGCGGTGCGCTGGCTTCCGGAGGTTCTGGTCTCATTCCGTAAAAAATACCCCGATGTCGAGATCCAGCTGAACGACGCGATGAATTACGAAGCGATTCAGGACTGGTTCGAACGCGGCCTGATCGACTGCGCATTCACCGCGGATTCGGCGATAAAAGGGATCCGGGCCAAACGGCTGTGCTGCGACCCTCTTCTTGTCATTCTGCCGAAAAGCCATCCTCTGTGCCGGTACGACAGAATCCCGCCCGCCCTGCTTGCGGGAGAAACCTTTATCATTCCGAGCGAAGGAACCCACCATACGGTCGGGATGATTCTGCGGCAGGCCAAGGGTCATGCTCTGGATCCCGGCAAACTGAGCGATCAGGCGGCGATTGCCATGGTGCGAAAGGGCTGCGGCGTCAGCATCCTGCCGCAGCTTGTGCTGAACTGCTATTCGTGCGAAGGAATTGAACGGCGAGGTCTCGACCCGGAACGCTCCCGGACGATCTGTCTGGCAACGCCCGAAAAAAAGCCGCTGTCCCCGATTTTGACGGATCTGATCCGCAGCGTTCAGTCCTGCGCCGGCAGCCTGAGCAGCCAACTCCCTGAAACCCGGACTACAGAAGCTGCTTCCTGTCGTTGAAAAAGCCCCGGTAGCAAAGGTAACAGGCCAGAAAAGAAGAGACCGCGGTTGTTGAGAGAAGCATAAAGGTCACCATAATCTGGTAACGCACCGCCTGAACGGGGGACGTGCCCGCCAGAATCAGCCCCGTCATCATTCCGGGAAGCGAAACGATTCCCAACGTTTTGGCGGAATCTATGGTCGGGACCATCCCCGTCCGGATAGAGTCACGGATGATTTCAATGGAGGAGGGCAGAATATCCGCGCCGAGGGAAAGCTTGGTTTCAATTTCATCCCTCCGGCTTTGAAAATCCGCCGTGATCTGCCGGTAGCAAAGGCCCAGCGCGACCATGGCGTTGCTGATGATCATTCCCCCGACGGGAATGATCTGATTGGGCACATAGCGGATCGCGCCCGAAGCAACCAGAACCGCCAGAGTGGCCCCCGTCCCCGCCCCGATGGAGACAAACGAAATCAAAAGGCCGTTCCGGATTCCTTTTCCCCGCTTCGCGGCGTTATGGGAAGCGTTGAACGTCATCAAAAGCACAAACAGCGTAGTGAACAGAGGATTTTCGAGCCCGAAGATATACTGAAGGACATATCCGACGGCAATCAGCTGAACGACCGCCCGCAGGACGCTGACGAGAATTTCTTTCTCCAGCTTCAGCTTTTGAAAATAGGAAAAAAGCAGCGAGACGAATACAAGCAGCGATGCGATCATCAGGGAGGAAAAACTGATATTGGCTTCGTTCATTTCAGCGCCTCCATCGATTTGATTTCGCCGTTTTCAATCGCAAGCAGCCTTCCGGCATATTTTCTGCTCTGTTCCGGATTGTGGGTAATCCACAGCACCGTGACGCCGTCCTGATTCAGCGTCCGGATCACACGCTCGACGATCAGCGTATTCTCAGGATCCAGCGCCGAAGTCGCCTCATCCAGCAGAAGCACCTCCGGCTGAAACAACAGGGAGCGGATCAGCGCGATCCTCTGTTTTTCCCCACCGGACAAGTTCACGATTTCATGTTTTAAATAATCCGGGTCCATTTGAAAGAGCGAAAACAGTTTATTCACCCGGCCCCCGTCCATCTTCCGGTTTCGAATCCGATAGGGATAGCTCAGGTTGTCCTCCACCGTCCTGCCGAAGAGGACCGGCGTCTGAAAGCAGTAACCGATCTTTTTTCTCAGCTCCGCCGGGTCCAGCTTCATCACATCGGCCCCGTTGATCAGGATGCTGCCTTCCGTCGGGCTGATCAGGTGGCAGCACAATTTTAGAAACGTGCTTTTTCCGCTTCCCGACGGCCCGACAACCGAAATATAATCGCCCGGGAATATTTCAAGCGAAAGGTCTTTCAGAATTGCTTTTTCACCGCTGCGGTAAAACACCTTATGAAAGGCAATTTGAGGCGTCATTAATTTTCCATTTCCTTTTCTGTTCATATTCCTTAAGAAAAACGGTCTATTTCATTTTATCCATTTTTTCCATTTTCGTAAAGACCGAACGCCGGATCTTAAAAAACTGACGCCGAAGAAGCCGGACGTCAGTTTCCCTTTATTTTGAAGAATAGTTCTGCCTTTCCGCCGCCAACGCCGCCGCCTTCGTTTCGTGTATCGTTCCGCGGGGATGCTCCGGCGGCGCGTAGATCGCATACAGCTTCAGCGGGCACCCACCCGTATTGATGACGTCGTGCCACATTCCGGCAGGTACCATAATCGCGTCGCCGCCGCAGACTCTTCTGACATAATTCAGCTGATTTTTTTCCTTCCCCATTTTGACAATTCCCCGGCCGCACTCGATTCGTATAAACTGATCGACATCGGGATGAATTTCAAGTCCGATATCATCCCCGGCACAGATGCACATCAGCGTTACCTGCAGGTTTTCGCCTGTCCACAACGCGGTACGGTAATTTCTGTTACAAAGAGTCGCCTTCTCAATATTAACGACAAAAGGTTCCGGCCCGTAATCCTTCAGGCAGCTCTGCTGTCCGGCCAACCCGAGCGAATTGCCGTACGATCCTCTCATCCAATCCATCTTGCGCCCTCCTTTCTCAGTGATACCAATATAATATTCTTTCAACCCGAAAAAGTGCGGATTCGGAAACATGAATCCGGGTCCCTCATCCAAGCGCAAAGCGCCCGCATGCCTGAAAGATCCTCAGACACACGGGCGTCTTTGCGCTTTAATTTCCGGGTCTGCCGCCACCGCGCAGCAGGACTGCTCCGCAAAAGACTTCTCTCCGCCGGAGATTCTCCTGCGGCCTTTACAAAACTCCCCCCGCCGCGACGGAAACGGCCAGTGTGAGAACAAGAGCGCCGTTCATCAGAACAAAGTTTTGAACCGACAGCACAAAGGTCTCTTTCTTGCTCTGCTTTTCCCGAAAAGCCCTGATTCGTTTTCGCACAAGCACAAAAGTGCCGAACACAAGGATGCAAACCGGCGGAACGACTCCGGTTGCCAACAGAACCGCCAGCGCCAGATAGCCCGAGTAGTACAGGGCCCCAAAAACCTTCAGCGCGTTGTTTTTGCCAAGATAAGTCGGGAGCGTGTATCTTCCGTTTTCAGCGTCCTCCCGCATATCGCAGATATTATTTGCAAGCATGATATTCGCGATTCCGACGGCGGCGGGCAGCGACACCAGAACAACATAAAAGGCCTCCGGAAGATTGACCGCTATGCGGAACACGCCGCCCTGAAAGGCCAAACGAAGCAGGCCCAGGTGATATGTCTGGATATAAAACGCGAGAAACGGGATGAGAACCCCCATAAACGCGCCGGAAAAAAACTCGCCGAAAGGCGTGCGGGAGATGGGAACGGGACCGAACGAATACAGCACGCCGACCGCAAAGGAAACCGCCCCCAAGGCCAGCACCACAAAGTCGGTGTTCAGAAACAGCAGCAGGCCGAAGGCCGCGGCCACGAGCAGCAAAGCGAAAATCACCGCGAGAGCCGCCGCTTTCCCAAAGCCGTATTTTTCAGCCGCGGGATGCGTCTCTCCACGCTTTTTGCAGGCCCTTTTTTCATCCATATAGTTATTGATCGCCGTAGTCGCCATGTCAATGCAGAGAAGAGAAACCAGCATCAGAACAAAATTTTTCAGATGAAAAGTCCGAAACCGGTGAAGGGCATAAACGGTTCCAAGCAAAAAAGGGATCACGCTTGCGGCCTTTGTCCGTATTTCCACGAATTCCATGAAGCCCCTGACCGACATTCCGAAAACTCTCCTTCATCGCCTTCTGCAAACGCCGCTCCCACCGTTTTAAAAGATGAGGGCAAGCTTGGCATACGCTTTATTTTCCGATCTCATAGGTAATGGTAACCGACGCGTTCACGTCGATCTGCCCCGCCGCCGCCTGTGTGGACGATTCCGCCGCGTCCGCCGTCAGTTTCATCGACGAGTTGTAAACGTCAGGCGAAGCGGACCCTTCTTTGTTCTCATTGATCGCTTTGATGCCTTTGACGCCGACTCCGTTTTTCGCAGCAATTTTATCGGCCAAAGCTCTGCATCTGCTTGTCGCTTCCGTCAGCGCGGTACTGTAAGCGTCGTCGTATTTGCTGTAACTGTACCGAACAGAATCAATCTTGTTGACCCCCGCCGCAGTCGACCCGTCGAGCACCGTCCCGACTTTGTCAATGGAAACTCCGCTTACTGCGATGTCGGTTCTGCACTCGTAACCGACCAGCTCTTCTTTTCCATCCGTATAACTGTACCGCGGTGTCAGCGAATAGCCGTTGGTTTGAATGTTCTTTTCGTCGATTCCTGTCTTTTTGATTGCCAGCACCACTTGATTAATGTCCGTGCTGTTTTGCGTAAGACAGTCCTCGGCTTCTTTCGCGTCCGTGACCACTCCGAAGCTGATTTCCGCCAAATCCGGAACCACCCGGTCTTTTTGCGTATAGGAGACTGTAATGGTATCGCCGCCGGACTGATTCTGCGCCGCTCCGTTCGTCCGGCCACTGTCCGACAGCCGGAAAAATGCGCTGAAAGCGATTCCCACGATTGCGACCACCCCGATCAGCGCCGCCGCAACCGCGATGATAAACTTTTTCAGCTCGGCCGGCCCCTGCTTTTTCTCCTCTTCCATTGACGTTCCCCCCGTTTCGGTATATTTTTCCTGATTCCGTTTTATCATACCGCTTTCTTTTTACGGACGCAAGGGGCAGGGCAGGATGACAAAATCGTTTTTTCATCCTATAATAAAAATTCAGGACAATAATAAAGATAGGAAACGGGGATCTGAATGAACGAAAAAGAAATCGCGGAAATCCGCCGCCGCTTTCGTCCGGACAAAAGCAATATTACCCGGATTCGCGGCTGCTATGTCAATGATCAGAGAGAAATTGTTTCAGAGTTCAGCCAGCCGCTCGGCCTGATGCCTCAGGAGGAGTCCGAAGAGCTTCTGGCGATTTTGAAAAAAACGCTGTCCGGCACGGTCGGAAAAAATTTAATTGATATTGAGTTTGCGACACGGCAGGTTCTGGAGGGCGAGGAGCACAAGCTGCTCATGGCGCTCAGAGAATCCGCGCTGAAGGATGACGCCGCCGTGCGCGAATTCTACGGCCGTATTATCGAAACCCTTGGAATGGAAGGAAATTATCTGATTCTTCTGGCGTCGGATCAGTACGACATTCCTTTCTATGCGAAGGACGGAGAAGCACAGGAGAACTCTTCGGAGGTCTATTCCTATTTTCTGTGCAGCATCTGTCCGGTAAAGCCGCGAAAACCCGCGCTCGGGTATTATGTCTCCGAAAACACCTTCCGCAATATTACGGCGGACTGGGTTGTTTCTCCCCCGGAGCTGGGCTTCCTGTTCCCGGCTTTCGATGACCGCAGCGCCAACATCTACAGCGCCCTCTATTATTCCCGTAATATTGAGGAAAACCACGCGGAGTTCGTTGATACCGTGTTTAAAAGCGAAATCCCGATGCCGGCCGCCGTCCAGAAAGAAACCTTTCAGTCGATCCTGGGCGAGGCCGTCGCGGAAGAATGCAGTCTGGAAGTCGTTCAGGCGGTTCACGAGCAATTATCCGAAATGATCGAGGAGCACAAGGCAAGCAAAGAGAAAGAACCGCTGGTCGTTTCAAAGGGCACGGTAAAAGGAGTCCTTGCTTCCTGCGGACTTTCCGAGACCTGCGTAACCGCGTTTGAAGAAAAATACGACGAAGAGTTTGGCTCCGATACTCAGGTCAGTCCGCGGAATCTGATCGACATGAAGCAGCTGGAGGTCCGCACCCCCGACGTGACGATCCGCGTAAACCCGGAGCGCGGCGACCTGGTGGAAACCCGGGTCATCGACGGCGCCAAATATATTTTAATCCGCGCGGAGGAAGGAGTCGAGGTAAACGGCGTGGCCGTACATATTTCGTGAAGAATCCGCGCATGAGAAAACAGGTCCGACGGCGTGATGAAATTTGAGGCGGAATGCTGTATTCGCAGCATTCCGCCTCATTTTTTACCGTTTTTCAGGGATTCAGAGAAATTTTGTCCCTGATGACTTTAATTGTTTGAAGAATCTTTCAGCTTGATGGCGGCCAGTGTGTTTTTCAGCTCCTGTGCCTGTCCGCTCAGCTCTTCGCTGGTCGCTGCGCTTTCCTCACTGGAAGCGGAATTCGTTTGAACAACCGCGGAAATCTGATCAATGCCCAACATGATCTGGTGAATGGAGGCTGCTTGTTCGTTGGATTCCGATGAAATATGATTCACCAGCTCGCCGACCTTTTCAACCAGCTCCGTAATAAGGCCAAACGATTTTGCGGTTTTATCCGCTATTTCTTTTCCCTTGCCGACACTTGTCAAAGAGGCCGCAATCAAATTTGAAGTGTTTTTCGCGGCGTCGGCGCTTTTGCTTGCCAGGTTGCGGACTTCTTCCGCTACAACCGCAAAGCCCTTCCCCGCAGAGCCCGCGCGCGCCGCTTCCACGGCTGCGTTCAGCGCGAGGATATTGGTTTGAAACGCGATGTCTTCAATCGCCTTAATAATCTGCTGTATCTGGCTGGAAGATTCGTCGATTTCACTCATTGCGTCAACCATATGCTGCATCTGCTGATTGCCCTGTTCAATTTCGGCGGATGCTTTCATTGAAAACTCATTTGCCGTCGCGGCGTTGTCGGCGTTGTGATTCACTTTTGTATTCACCTCAGTAATAGAAGCCGACAGCTGTTCAATGGAGCTCGCCTGCTCAGTCGCGCCCTGTGCCAAAGACTGCGCGGCATCGGATATCTGGCTTGCCCCGTTAGCCACCTGTTCGGAAGACAGCCTGATTTTGCCGAAAATGATATTCTGGTTTGAAACAATGTTTTGCAGGGAATTTTTGATTTGTATGAAATCCCCTTGATACTCCCGGACGGCGGTTACGGTGCAGTCCCCTCGCTCCAGGTGATTTAATACCTGCGAAATTTCTTCAATATAATCGTTTAACGTCTGAACCGTGCTCCTAAACGAGGTCGACAACACACCGATTTCGTTCTGCGCGTCAACCTGCGGAACCTCGGAGTGCAAATCACCGTCCGCAAGCTGTTCGACTCTGTGCGCCAGACTGATGATCGGCGTGACAAGCGGGTTTGCGATTCTCAGCGCCATAAAGATCGACAAGAGAATAAAGAGGATCATCAAAATCAATGTAATGAAAATGGAAATATAAAAGTTCTGCAGCATTTCAGAGGTCTTTGCCACAACGCCGATCGACCATCCGTCCGTATCCGGAATCGGCTGATAGCTAAGCGTTAAGTCATTGCCTTCTAATTGAAAGGACTGCGTCCCGGATTTGCCCTGTATCATATTCCGGACTGCGGAGGCGGCGCTGGAATAGGCGCCGTCTTTCTTTGCCATATCAATATAATTTGTAAATTTCGTCACTACCGACTGGTCTTTGTGTGCAATCACTTTTCCGTCTTTGTCAACCATAAAGCCATAACCGGTTTGACCAATCGAAACATCGCTGATCATTTTGCTGAAGATATCGCTCAATAGCATTCCGTAAACAACGCCGTTATATTGTCCGTTGTCGGCCTTTGTCGCGATAATCAATTCTGTTTTTTTAGTTACCGACCCGACAAGAGTAGAGGAAAAATATGTATTGCCCGCCATCGCCTGCTGGAAATATTCGCGCTGGGCAACATGGGCACCATTTGATGTGTTTCCCGCGGCGTCTGTCACTACAATCGAATCGAATCCATATTTTTTAGCCAAAGCGTTCCTTTGATTTTCTCGTTCCTGATCCGTCTTGCTCATATCCGTAATGATAGGGTCCGCTGCGATCGACTCAATTTCCGCTTTATAAGTCGAGATTGCGTTTTGAACCGAGTGGTTATATGCAGTCGCACTTTCGCTGATTCTTTTTTGCATGTTGTCCGTAGCAGTTTGGTAAAGAATGATTGAATTTACTACGCCGCAAAGAATACTAATCAGCGCTGCAAAACCAATCAGTTGAATCAGAAGAGTTCTTTTAATTGATTTTTTGGTGGATCCTGGTTTGTGTGATAATTTTAGCAATTTTTATCCCTCGATTTTTTCATTTATATAATATGTATCGGTCACAAAATCCTGTATATTAGATAATTAACATAAATTTAAAAAAATTTGAAATTTTCATGGGAGCGGTATACCCGCTTTCGCACCGGCAGCGCTGCCTTTTTCTTACAGGCCCGCGGGCGGTTCTTAAAAGCCGGATCCGCCGAAACCCATGAAAAAGCGCCGCCCGGAAGCAAGCTCTCCGAGCGGCAAAAATCGAAAACAATTCAAAACTTCCGTATGTTTTTTGTCCAGAACCCGCCGATGAAATTTTTCGGTTCATAAGAGATCACAAAGGCGTTGGGAGCAATTTCATTCAAATATTTCATCAGCTTTTTTTCATTGCTCCGTTTGGCCAAAACACGCAGAACCAGCCGTAGGCCGTCTTTCCCCTCCCCGTTCCACGAGGTCACGCCGTATCCTTTTTCCCGTAAAAGACGCGGCAGATCCTGTTCCACGGAATCGACGATAATTTGAAATTCCACATACCCCAGCGCAAGGTATTGCTCAATGAGGCTGCCAATATAAACGCCCGCGCCGTAACCGATACAGTAAGCGATTATGTTAACCGGCTTGTCGAGATTTTTCAACACGATCGTAAGCCCAAACAGATAGACCCCCACTTCAAAAACCGAAATCACGGAAGCGAAAAGACGCTGCCCTTTAATCACAAGAATGGTACGCAGGGTATTGATGGAAACATAGACAATGTTGATGCCGATTATTAATAGGATCAGTGTGATAATAATTACCTCCTTGAAATCCATCGTTAACTGGAGCCTCTGTTACAGGAACCTGTTTGTTTTCAAGATATTATTTCCATCTTGATTATATCAATTAATATCCCTTTATTTTTCTATGCTACAAATATTCCGTAACGATGCGCGGGGCTAAGACAAAATCAAAAAGGCGGCACCTCCCGGTTTTGCCGGTTGGTACCGTCTTCTTCTGATACATGCAGTGGCTTCCGATGCCTA
This sequence comes from Caproicibacter fermentans, assembly GCF_009746625.1. Taxonomy (GTDB): domain Bacteria; phylum Bacillota; class Clostridia; order Oscillospirales; family Acutalibacteraceae; genus Caproicibacter; species Caproicibacter fermentans. The sequence continues at coordinate 15,720 of NZ_VWXL01000103.1, read as the reverse complement.
TTTTCCATAGTCCGGGCTGGAGAGGCTGTCCTGAAACAGCTCAATATATTTGTCGGGTCTCCAGTCGGTCCCGTTTACAGCAGGATTCTGTTTAAATAAAAATCTGGTCGCCAGGGAAAGATCGATGGTAGCCGTAAACATTTCCGATTCATCGGCGCATTCATCCGCAAATTTACGGCCGGCATAATAATAGGTCTCCCATGTCTTTCTGCTTGGGCCCATAATGGAGCTGCCGCCCCAGAAGTAATTATCCACATCCAGTCCTCCAAGGTTTGCGGAAGCGATATAGATTCCCTCCCGGATGACGGCGGCTTCCAGAGTTGACGTGCCCAGGCACCTGCCGTGGCACTTGGCAAGCGCGGTCGAGTTAATGTACAGTCTGCATCCCTTTGAGGCATAATAACGCATCAATTCCGGGAAACAGTATGAATCGTAACAAATCGCGCATCCGACCGGGCCCCAGGGAGTCTCCAGGATAAACGGTTTATCTCCCCGCGTCGCCCAGTTCGGCTCCGGGGGAGGCAGGTGCATTTTGTGATAGGCTCCGGTGAGACCTTCCGGTGAAAAAGCCGCGAGCGCGTTATAAATCACGTCGGAATTCCGCTCGTCTCTGGCAGGCATTCCCATGACCACATAGATACCAAGGTCCTTCGCAAGTTTCTCTATTTCCATCGTTGACGGCCCGGGAATGGTTTCCGCCAGCCGATACTGCATTTTTTCTTTCAGCGGCTTGTCGGGTTCATCGTCATACCCGGTCAAGGCCATTTCCGGAAAAACAACAAAATCGCTTCCCTTTTTGGCGGCACATTCCATGTATCCCTTGATTCTGTTTAAGTTAACCTCTTTTTGGCCCCATGCCGCGTTAAAGGTGACAACCGACACGGTGCAGATGTCTTTGTACATTTGACATTCCCCCTAATTCAGATTCTTAAAACCGACGAAAAAGAGGGCTTCCCTGTGAAAAGGAAGCCCTCTTTGACTCTACGGTATATAATATAGTATATTATACCACTCTCATGACAGAAATTCAAGGTTTTCCTTCGCTTGAGTCAGCGTTACGGTCCGGTCCCGTCCGCGAATCTTCCTTATGAACATGGCGGGATGGCCGGACAAAGAATTCATTTTTAACATTATTTTAATCTGAATGTTCATAATATAATTCTAAACTTCAACCCGGAGGGCGGATTGCGCAAGTCCATCTCTTTCCCCAGGGATCACGCGACGGCTTCGATGAGCGTCGCGGCCCGGCCTGATACACGGGGGACCGGGTGTTTCATTTAGGCGGAAGCGCGGGTTATGAAAAAACATGATAAGGCAGGTGGAATATGAAACGTCTCGCCTCGGCAAGGCACAACGCACAGGGCTTGATTCAAAAGTATTTAAAGACGGAGCAGCTTTTATTTGCCGCCTTTGGTATTCTTGCGGTCGCTTTTATCCTATGGGCTTCGGAGCTTTTGGAAAACGGGCTCAGTCCATTCGACAGCCTGATCTACCGCAACTTGAGGACGCTTATTTCGCCGGACCTGACCGTCTGGATCAAGCTTCTTTCGGATTCAGGGGCTTCGTATACTCTGGTATCGATTCTGGCGGTATTCTGGGCCGTTTCCTTTCAAAGGAAACGCGTTCTGTATTACACAAAAATCATGACCGTGAACCTTTTTGTTTCTGCCGGGATGAATCTTTTATTCAAAACATTTTTTCATCGTACAAGGCCGGATATTTTAGTGCTGGTCCACGCCGGCGGATACAGCTTTCCGAGCGGGCACTCCATGATCGGCGCGGCTTTTTACGGTTATCTGATCTATCTGTGCGTCATCTTCCTGAAAAAGCCGTGGAAGCAGCTTTTTTCGGCGCTTTTCATGATTCTGATCCTTTTCATCGGTCTGAGCCGGATTTACCTCGGCGTTCATTATGCCAGCGACGTTGTCGGCGGATTCCTCGCGGGATTCGCGTGGCTTGCGGTTTTACTCTTGTTTATTAACAAAAAAGGAGCTTTTACCAGAGAGAATCCGAAATAGGACGCGGGCTGCACAGGATATTTCCTTTTTTTATTCCATCAAAAATCAGATCACATGATATTCCTTCAACAGCTTTTCGATATCGGTACCGCCGACTTTTTTCAAAATTGCTTTCAGCGCCAGTTTTTCAATGAGCCCCTGGTCCATATCCGTGATTTTTTTGCCGTCGCGTAATTGGACGGTTGCGCTGAGCAAATCGCGGAGATCATAGGCGCTGCCCCAAACCTCCGGCACGCCGCGGTCGATCCTCAGCAAAGAGTAGACCGCTTCCATCCCGGTACGGATTGAATATTCCGTCGTAAAGATGGTGTCCCGCGCCGTTTCGGCAAACTGCCCCAGAAACGCGAAGTTCACGGCGCCCTGCGGTACGACGGCGGGGCGGTCGCCTGCGCTGCGGGGCATAAAAAAGGCGGTGATATAGGGCATCATGCAGGGCACGGTGTTGGCGCTGTTTTCTGCCAAATGATCGATCCCGCTTACCGGCACGCCCATATGGTACAGCCATTCCATACAGATTTCTTTGCCCGTACACGCACGCATTGTTTTTTTCACATAATTGCCCGGCTTGTCGGTGAACAGCCCGTAAATCCAGCCCACCAGCTGGTTTTCCGGCTGATCCCGGAACTGCGGCTGACGGTTAAAGGTCCAGCTGAGCAGCCAGTTGGAGTCTTTGGCGGTAACAATGCCCCCGGTAACCACCCTGCCGCTGAAAGGGTCCCGTTTGCAGATTTTCCGGATATAAGGCGGAATACGGTCATCCAGCGTCGTCACGGTGGCGGACATCCAGTTGCTCTGCTCCGGGTTGCAGCAGAATTTGTCCGGATGGCCAAAGGCCGGGTCCTGCGCGGCGATCTTCCGCCACAAGTCCCATCCGCCGCCTTTTTTAATCTCCGCATGAAACGGCGCGGGGTGATTCTGGTCCCCAAGGGAAGAATTTTCGACACAGCCGCCGTTGGTGAGAAAGACCAGATCGTTTTCGGTCAGATCGATGTGTTCCTCTTTTCCGTCCCGTTCGACGAGAATGTGTTTCGCGATTTTTCTATCTTTCCGAATGTCAAATTCCACGTTTACAACCTTGGTAAGATAGTGAAACTGAACGTGGTATGATTTCAGATATTCGATCATCGGGAGGATCATGGACTCATACTGATTGTACTTTGTGAAACGGAGCGCCCTGAAATCCGGCAGGCCGCCGACGTGATGAATAAACCGTTTGAGATACAGCTTCATTTCCAGCGCGCTGTGCCAGTTCTCAAAAGCAAACATCGTGCGCCAGTACATCCAGAAATTCGAATTCAGAACTTCTTCATCGAAGACTTCATCGATTCGTTTCTCATACAAATCTTCCTCCGGTGTAAAGAAAAGCTTCATGATCTCCAGGGCGCCTTTGTCGGAAAGCGCGAATTTGCCATCGGTTCCGGCATCTTCTCCCTGATTCACCGTGGCGCGCATCAGCGAGTAATTGGGGTCGTGCTTATTAAGCCAATAGTATTCGTCAAGAACGCTGACGCCCTTTGTTTCGATCGACGGAATCGACCGAAACAGGTCCCACATGCACTCGAAGTGGTTATCCATTTCACGGCCACCGCGCATCACATACCCGAGGTTGTCATAATGGTATCCGTCGCAGGCCCCGCCGGGAATCGGGTCTTTTTCAAGAATATGCACTTTTTCCCCGTCCATTTGGCCGTCGCGGACAAGGAAACATGCCGCCGCAATGGCGCCCAGCCCGGAACCGACAAGGTAAGCGGATTTGCTGTCGACTCCTTCCGGCTTTTCAGGGCGCGCGAATGCTTCATAGTTACCGCTGGAATAATACATCCTTAAACCTCCGATTGAATTAACAAAGATTGTGTGTCCTTATTTTATCCTGATTTGCGAATATATTTCGAGAATCGAGGCAGCGGCATGATCAATAATTTCCCTTTTTGATTTAAATGTTACGAAACTACAATTCGCTGAATAAACTGCTTTGCCGCGGCAACGTCCTCTTCATCAGGATGGCCCTTTGCGATACCGCCTACCATCTTAATCGGCCCATACGTGTCATAGCCTTTGCAGGCAAAGGAACCAACTAAGGATGCCCCCGCATTTTTCAGCAGTTCAATGAGCGCGGAGTTATATTTAGCCTTTCCCATCCCGCTTGTAGAAAACACAAACACCGCTTTCCCTTGCAGACTGAACCGCGCCGCCGCTTTCAGCATTTTGTCGTAAGGTCTGCCGTATGCAATTCCCGCTCCGAAACCTATGATTTCGTATTCTTCCGTACGGACCGTCGGGACCTTGTCAATCGTACAGATTTTGGCGTTTGCCTGCTCTGCCATCGCGCGCGCAATTTTTTCCGTATTTCCATGGTGGTAAGAATCATAGAGTATCAGGCATTTTTTCATAGATATCCCTCCCGGACCTCTCAATTTCAAAGGCTTTTATGCAAAACGGTCTCTTCCGTTTGTAGAGAAGGGCCGTTGTAACAAAAGCCTTTCCTGATAGATTATGCTTTCCTACGGCGATTATATCATCAAAGGGTTCATTTTGCCAGATTTTATGCTGTCGTTTGGGTACCAGTCTGCCGGCGTCGGGTGGACGGGCCGTTCAAAACGTGCGGAACCCCCAGTTTATATAATATGCAAATCAGGCGAAAAGCGTGACGGCGGCCATCGAGCACGACATGTCTTTTTCTTGGCATTGTGGTATAATATAGCAATAGACAAGTTTTATGGATGCCGGGAAGCAGGGTGTAAAGATGGATTTTAAAAAAAATCCGGAGGACGGGACAAACGGTCGGAACGAATGTGAGGCTATTGAAATCATCGATTATGACGCTCAGAACTACCGGGCGTATCATCTGAAAACGGCGGACCCGAATGATCTTGCCGGGCTCTCGGTCATTCCGGAGGGCGGCGTGCGATGGATCAATGTGGACGCGCAGTGCGAAGACGGTTTATTGCGGGCTCTCGGGGACGCGTTTCAAATCCATCCGCTGATTATTGAGAATATCCGAAACAGGAATCAGCGTCCGAAAATTGAAGAATATAAAGACTTTCTTTATATCGTGGCGAAGATGATCTACTATGCGGGCGATTCTTTGGTTTCGGAGCATATGAATTTTATTCTGGGCTACCGTTATGTCATCACGTTAGGCGAAACAAAGGGGGATGTATTCGGCCGGATCCGCTCCTTTCTTGAGAATGAGAGCGCACATGTGCGGACCTGCGGACCTGATTATCTGATGTATTTACTGCTGGACGCGATTGTGGACGGTTATTTCGATGTTCTTGAAACTCTGAGCGATCAAATCGACGAATTGGAAGAACGAATCATGGAGAGCAATTCACAGGAACATCTGCTGCAAATACGCGAATTTAAAAAAACGCTTCTGAAGCTCAACAGGAACATCTGGCCCCTGCGGGACGTCGCTTCCCTGATGGGAAAAGAATCGACCGAGCTGGTTCGCGCGACAACGGAGCCGTATCTCCGCGATGTTTACAATCATATCGTTCAGGCGATTGATACAACGGAAACGTGCCGGGAACTGCTTTCCGGCTTGACCGACCTGCACTTATCCAATACCAGCAACCGCCTGAACGAGATTATGAAGGTTCTGACCATCATTTCAACCATTTTCATTCCTCTTTCTTTTCTCGCCGGAGTTTACGGAATGAATTTCAAATACATGCCGGAGCTGGGGCTTCGATGGGGGTACGGGGCGGTCTGGGCGCTCATGCTTGCGGTCGCGGGTGCGATGGTCTGCTATTTTAAAAAGAAAAAATGGTTTTAGGCCTGCCGGTCTGCAAACGGTTTTTCTTATCTCAGGAATGGCGAAAGAATTTTCATCATATCATGGACAGGGAATGTCCGCCGCGGTGCGGAAAACAGGCGTCACGCGGCACGGCAAAAAGCGAAAGGATGAATCTATGAAACGCAAGGGTCTCGTCATCGCGACGGTTGGTTTTGTTCTTTTTATTTTTCACAATTCCATGTTTCCCGCGTCCCAGTCGGGCGAACAAAGCCGCTTTGTTACAGATCTCGCCAACAATGCTCTCTCCAAAATGAGAATACCGGCGGCAGTTTCAGAACATATGATTCGTAAAACCGCCCACTTTGCGGAATATTTCGTTTCCGGGACGCTGATGACGGCAACGCTCCGCGCCTATCGTTCCGCAAAACGGGAACTGCTTTTTGCGGATCTGTTTTTTCTTTTGCTGGTTCCGGTCTGCGATGAATTCATTCAGAGGTTTGTTCCGGGCAGGGGCAGCAGCGTTTCAGACGTTTTGCTGGATTTCTGCGGAGGGGTGACCGGTATGCTGATTCTCCTGTTTGCCCGGAGACAAGCCAAAAGCTGAAAAAAGACTCGGCACGGTTCGCTGGAATGGTTGATTTAATGGACTTACTAAAAAATTCACAAATTTTTTTAAAAATTTTTATTGATTTTCCATACAAAACATTTATAATGAAAGATAAAAGGACAAGTTCCGCTGAAACAGGGAACTCTAACTCCGGGCGATGCAATCTGTTTGCGGAACCCGGAATCGTGGAGTCAATTCAAAAAGTAAATTGAAGACGGGTGAAAAATATGAATGAAGAATTTATCACATTTACGATCGGAAAACAGAAAACAATCGCGCTCATCGCCCACGACGGAAAAAAGAAGGAATTAATCGACTGGTGTGCGGAAAACCAGGAAATTCTCAGAAACCATTTCCTGTGCGGAACGGGAACGACGGCCAGGCTTGTCGCGGAAAGAACCGGTCTTCCGGTCAAAGGGTACAACAGCGGACCTCTGGGGGGCGACCAGCAGATCGGTGCCAAAATAGTGGAGGGCAGCATTGATTTTGTAATATTTTTTTCCGATCCGCTTGAAGCGCAGCCGCATGATCCGGATGTGAAAGCTTTGCTCAGGATTGCGCAGGTTTATGACATCCCGATTGCAAACAATAAAGCGACCGCCGATTTTATGATCCATTCCACGCTGATGAATCAGGAATATGATCACAAAGTCATTAATTTTAAGCAAAATGTTATCGATCGGGTCAACGTGAAATTCAATGAAAAGAGAGAAAGCGCGGTGAATAATGATTACTGTAAAGGTATTGATTGACAGTGTTGAAAAGGTGAAAAAATTCTCCTCGATTATCTCCAAAGAAAATGTGGAGTGCGAACTGATCGAAGGGGTTCATATTATTGATGCAAAGTCTATTATGGGGATTTTCAGCATCGATTTAAAGAAACCGGTTCAACTGAATATACATTCCGACGACAGAGAAATATTGAATCGGCTTAAGGATTTTATCGTCCGGGAATCCTGAGCGTAAAATCAACAGGCGCCATGCGGAATTTCACCGCATGGCCTTTTTTTGCCGGAGTTTGCCCTATAAAGCATGGATTATTCTTTATTTTTTAATTAGATTCCGAATAGAATGGCGGAAACAGGTATAGAATTAATAGTGATATTTAAATTAGAAGGAGGGGGTTCTATGCCGCGAGGGCGCAGAATCGGAACGCAGTCGATTGAAGAGCAAATTACAAAACTTGACAGCGAAGTGGAACGCTATAAACAGAAAATATCCCTTGCCCGGGAAAAGCGAAAGACCCTTTTATCAAAGAAGGAAAAAGAGGAAATGTCCGAATTGTATCAGGCGATTAAAACCAGCGGCAAAACAGCGGGTGATTTTTTAAACACCCTGAACGACCGGACCAAATAGCGGCTGAAAGAAATCTTTCCGGCGAGTGCTTTTTTTGCTTGACATGTAAAAAGGCGGAAGGTAAAATAAAGCATATGGAATCAAAAAAATCAATAAAATGTAAGGGCGCATTGAAGGTGATTTATTTCAATGCGCCCTTTTCTTTTTATTGCAAAACCGTACTGGCAAAGAAAATCCGGCTTGCCGCTCGCCGAAAACAGCGGCGCCGCAAAGGGAAGTCTCCGGGTAAGGAGATTCCGGAAAAGCGGTTTACGGGGGTGAAAATGGGCAATTATGTGATTACGATTGCGCGGGGATACGGCAGCGGAGGAAAACAGATTGGGATTCAGCTTGCGAAGGAGCTGGGAATCTGGCTGATTGACAAAGAGCTTTTGCAAATGGCTTCCGTCCAGAGCGGAATCAACGAGGAACTGTTTCATCTGGCGGACGAAAAGCTCAGGATGAACATCTTCCGGCTGCTGCAGGCAAGGCAGCACATCGGCAACGTCCTTTCGCCGGAACACAGGCTGTTTGTTTCAGACGTAAACCTTTTCAACTATCAGGCCAAAATTTTGCGGAGGCTTGCGGAGTCGGAGTCGTTTGTTGTCATCGGGCGCGCGGCGGACGACATTCTGAAAGATTACCCAAACGTATTAAGCGTCGGGATCCGCGCGCCGTTTGAAGACTGTGTCGGCTCGATTGAAAACCGCGCGCATCTGGACCGCAGGGCTGCGGAAAAGGATGTGAAAACCACCGACCGCTACCGCGCGGAGTACTATAAGTTCTATACCGGAAAGGACTGGAACGACCCGGTTAATTACGACCTTTGTCTGAACAGCTCCAGGATTGGAAGGGACAAATGCGCCGCGGTGATAAGAAGCTGTCTTCTGGAAAAACTCGGCGTCGGCAAATAACAAACATAGAATCCGGCCGGAGCCGCTCCTTTTTACGGGGGGCGGCTCTTTGCGTTAAACAAAGCACCAGCCTGCCGGCGTTGCTGCGCGTTGAAAAGAGTACGCGGTTGGAATATAATGAATGAAAACGGACCGAGCCCTTTGGAAAGGATATGAAGGAATGGAATGGACGATAAAACGGTTTGAAGAATTGACGCTGCAGGAGCTTTACGATATCCTTCGCCTTCGCTGCGAGGTGTTTGTGGTGGAGCAGAGCTGCCCTTATCCGGATGTGGACGGGAGGGACAGCCAATCGTTTCAGCTGTTCGGGTGTGACGCGCAGGGAAAAATCTGTGCCTGCCTGCGGATTCTTGACCGCGGGCAGACTTTTCCGGAACACTCGATCGGCCGGGTGTTGGTCCGCAGGGACTGCCGGGGCTCCGGACTGGCCCGCGAGATGCTGAATCGCGCCGTTCGTTTTGTAAAGGAAACCGGAGGGGGAAATATCCGAATTGAAGCGCAGGCGCACCTGCGGGAATTTTACCGTCAGGCCGGTTTCACGCCCTGTTCGCCGGTCTATCTGGAAGATGGAATCGAACATATTGAAATGTTGTATCAGAATGAAAATTAGTTGATTTTGTCAACTAAAAATGATATAATGCAATGTGGAAAGGAGATAAACATGAAAGATCAAAAGAACGCCGTTTCAAAGATCAGAAGCTTCAACCGTTTTTATACCCAGCTAACGGGTTTGCTCAGCCGGAGTATCCTGAACAGCAGTTTTTCCCTGACGGAAGCAAGAGTACTGCTTGAAATCAGCCGGATGGACCGCTGCACCGCGAACGAGCTGGGGGCCCGGCTGTCCGTTGACCGCAGCTATATGAGCAGGATCCTGAAACGCTTTGAGCGGGACGGGCTGATCGTCCGCGAAAAGTCGGAGCGGGACAACCGGATTCATTATATCAGCCTGACGGAACAGGGAAACAAGGCGATGCGGGAGCTGAACCGTGCGTCCGACAGCCGAATTTCTGAAATGATCCGAAATCTGAATTTAGAAGAGCTTCAGGCAGTTCTGGATTCGATGTCCGTGATCCGAAAAGAGTTTTCCGAAACGGTTTGTCCGGCGGAAATCCGTAGATTCCGCGACAGCGATCTTGATTACGTTCTCTCCCGCCACAAAAGCCTTTATGTGGAGGAATATGGACTGTCCTCCCTGTTTGCCGGGTATGTCGAGCAGATAATCCCCGGCTTTTTTCTGCACTGTGACCGGCAGCGTGAAAGCATGTGGATTGCGGAGATAGGCGGCAGGCCGGTCGGCAGTATCGCAATCGCGGACGCCGGGAAGGATACGGCGCAGTTGCGTTTCTTTCTTCTGGAACCCTTCGCGAGAGGAATGGGCCTTGGAGGGAAGCTGATCGACGGAGCGCTTGAATTCTGCCGCAAGACCGGTTACCGGCACGTATATTTGGAAACGATCAGTGATCTGAAAACCGCGGGGGGGATTTATCAAAGCCGCGGTTTTATTTCGACTGCGACTCGTGAAAACCCGGAATGGGGAAATGACGTCGTTGAGGAACGCTGGGACCTCGATCTTTCATAATTCATATCGAATCGGGAACGACGTCTCGATGTGAGGCGCAGTTACGGGGGGAATCGTATGGGATGTGTCGGCAACGCAATTTGGTTTTTGCTGGGCGGGTGTGTGATGGGGCTTAGCTGGCTCGCGGTCGGTATTTTATGGTGCGTCACGGTCGTCGGCGTTCCGGTAGGCGTTCAATGCTTCAAATTCGCGGAGCTGGCGTTTTTTCCGTTTGGAAAAGAAATCCGGTACGGCGGCGGAGCGGGTTCCCTGCTTTTGAATCTCCTTTGGCTGGTTTTCGGCGGTTTTGCGCTTGCGGTGGAAGCGGCCGCCGTCGGCGCGCTGTTCTGTATGATGGTTGTTGGAATTCCGTTTGGAATGCAGTGCTTTAAAATTGCAAAACTTGCCCTGATGCCGTTTGGTTCGGCCGTTAATTGAAAACTTGCACAAAAGCATTTGTAAAAATGCATGTATGTTGCTCTTTCGCGCTTGACTGGGGCAAAAAAATGATTTATTCTAGTAGAACAGTTCTTTAGCCGCCCATCCGCCTGCCCGGGCGGTTTGTGCGCCGCGATAAGGTATTTTAAAAAGAGGTACTGAAAATGAACGAATCCGTCTATATCACAGGACATAAAAATCCCGATACGGACTCCATCTGCTCCTCCATTGGCTATGCCGAGCTGAAAAAGAGGCTGGGAGTTCAGGCGGTTCCGGTTCGCATCGGCAAAATTAACAAAGAAACGGCATTTGTGCTGGAACGCTTCGGAGTCAAGGAACCGGAATATCTGAAGACCGTGAAAACACAGGTGTCCGATCTGGATCTGGATGTGATTCCACCCGTTTCGGAGGATATTTCAATCAAAACGGCCTGGAACATCATGCAGAAAAACAACCGGCAGGTTCTTCCCGTGACCGACGATGCGGGAAAGCTGCTTGGAATTATCTCGCTTTCCGACATTACCAACAGCTACATGGCTTCGCAGGGGAATAACGTACTTTCCAAAAGCCACACGCCGCTTCGCAACGTGACGGAAACCCTGAACGCCCGTCTGGTCTGCGGGAACATTGACGATGTGTTCCGTTCCGCGGGCAAGGTGGTCATCGCAACCATGGCGCCCGACAGTCTGGAGCCTTTTGTCGAGAAAAACGACATCGTGCTGGTCGGCAACCGCAAGGACAGTCAGATGAAGGTGCTGAAGGCGGGCGTCAGCTGCCTGATCGCGACCTGCGGCGGGCACGTCGATAAAGATGTGCTGGAACTTGCGGAGCAGAAGGGCTGTATTGTGATGGAAACAAACCACGATACGTTTACCGCCGCACGGCTGATCAACCAGAGCATCCCCGTGGGATACGTGATGACGAAAAATAATCTGATCTGCTTTAACGTTCATGATTTTATTGATTATATCCGGGACAAAATGCTCCAGACCCGCTTCCGCAGCTATCCTATCGTCGACGACGACGGGACCGTAAAGGGATTTGTGTACCGTTACCATCTGATCTCGCCGAGAAAGAAAAAAGTGATCCTGCTGGATCACAACGAAATGTCTCAGACGGTCGACGGGATTGACCAGGCTGAAATCTTGGAAATCATCGACCATCACAGAATCGGAGATATCCAGACCGGTTCGCCGGTTTATTTCAGAAATGACACGGTGGGCAGTACGGCGACGCTGATTGCCAACATGTATGTGGAAAACGGAATCCGTCCGACAAAAGAAATTGCCGGAATCCTCTGTGCCGCAATTCTTTCGGATACACTGAACCTGAAATCTCCGACGACGACCTACCTTGACCGCGAGACGGTGTCGCAGTTGGCCGAGATTGCGGGTGTGGACCCCAACCGGTTTGCGGCCGAGATGTTTCAGGCCGGTTCCTCGCTTGCGGATATGAACCCGGATCAGATCCTTTATAACGATTTTAAAGATTATAATCTGAGCCGGTATAAAATCGGCATCGGGCAGATCAACGCCGGCGATCCCCAAAATGTGAAGGACCTGAAAGGCAGCCTTTTGGAACATATGAAAAAGGTGCAGCAGGAAAAGGGCTACAGCCTTTTGCTTTTGATGATGACCGACATCGTCAAGGAAAGTTCCCACCTGCTGTATTTCGGCAGGGAAGAAGACCTGATCCGCGACGCCTTTGGCGCGGAACCAAGGGACAACGAGGTCTATCTGGAAGGTGTGGTTTCCCGCAAAAAGCAGGTAGTTCCGCTTTTGACAAACGCCATTCAAAATACCCCAAGATAATTGGAATCATAAACACTCGCGTGCCATGGGTAAATCAATTTGTCGGTGCGCTTGTTTATTTTTAATAAATCATAAGCAAGAAGCGACTTCTCAATCTGTGCAGAATTTAAAGCAACATCCATTCCGGGCTTTCATTGTGGGGAGTTTGGTAATCTGACGGAAAAGAAAATTGAAGCGGCTGTCCGGAATTTCGATCAAACCGAATCGGTGCGTTTGGCCGGCCTTTTGCCGGAGCGCTCGAAAACCCGCCGTTCGTTCTTAGGCATTTCAAGAATTGAGAACCGGAGATGCAAACGTCTTTCCTCGATCATTAGACTTTGCACTGCACGTGGATTTTCTTCTTGCCATAATTCCCCTTGCTTTGCATGTTTTAGTTTTTTCAGCCGGCTGAAACAGTAAATTTTAAGAAAAAGTCTTGACATTCCGTATGTGAGATGGTATTATATTTAAGCACTCTAAATGAGGCCCTACAGTAAGGCTTAGTGAGGATGCACAAATAAATATCGCGGAGTGGAGCAGTCCGGTAGCTCGTTGGGCTCATAACCCAAAGGTCGTAGGTTCAAATCCTGCCTCCGCAACCAAACAAAACTCAGTGGCCATGCGGCTGCTGGGTTTTTTCGTGTTTTCAGTAATATACCCAAAAGGCTGTTTGACGGTAAATTTGACGGTCAAAAAAGTGCTTGTAAAATCAGATAAATAAATTTCTGACAGTAAAGACGAGAAATATTGAAACATGAATAGCATAAATTTATTGGTACAACCCCTCCATCAATGCCATTGCCTTGCGCTTTTGTTCATCCAGTGAATGAGCGTACCGGTTTAGCGTTGTGCTTACGTCTGCGTGTCCCAACAACTCACTCAGGGTCTTTATGTCAACGCCGCTTTCAACGGCTCTGGTGGCAAAAGTGTGGCGCATCGCGTGAAAATTGGCATTGGCCACCCCTGCAGAGATTAAAAGCCGTTTAAAGACATCTTCCATGGTGCGTGGCTCAATTGGCCGACCAATTTCATTGCAAATGATAAAGCCCCGTTCGTCATAAATATCCCCAGCAGCTACTTTTTCTTTATCACGCTGAGCTTTGTATGCCTTTAAATCGTCAATTAAAAATGAGGGCAAAGGAATATCACGAATAGATTTGTCGCTTTTGGGGATTCCGATAACCAGCTCGGTTTTCCTCTTGCTTTGATCCATGGCTGGTAGGCGGTTGAGAGTTCGCCGAATGGAAAGAACGTGAGTCACCTCGTCAATATCCCGCCACTGAAGTCCACATAGTTCGCCCACACGGATTCCTGTGCATAGGCAAATCAGAATACCGATTTTATACCGTTCATCGCTTGCCTTAATTGTGGTCAAAAGTTTCTGTTCTTCTGAAAGGGACAGGATCCGCATTTCCTTTTTTGTTACCTTTGGCAACTTTACAAACTCGACAAAATTTCTATTAATTAAGCTGTTTTCATAGGCCTGCTTTAGCGCGGTGGAAAACATGGTATACATATTTCGCAAAGTTTTTTCGGAAAGGCCGCCTTTGCCATCCAGCCTGCCATGTTCGGCTTTTTCATTGAAAAATTGTTAAAGCAAATCAACACGAAGATCAGCCAGCTTTAATTTGCCGATATTGGGAGAGATATGTTTGGTTATGTATAAACGATAATTAATATAAGACGATTGCTTTACTTTGGGACGTGCATATACTTCCAGCCATTGATTGAGCCTACCCTCTAGAGTTAATTTGCTCTTTTCTACATAAGTGCCCGATTTAATCTCATTGATTGCACTGAGCAGTTTTTCTTTGGCTTCTTTTCCTGTTTGTCCATATCGTGATATTTTTCGACGCCGACCGGTTTTAGGATTGATATCATAGTAATATTGTCCTTCCCAGCGGCCGTCTTTCCGATGGTAAATATTGATTCCTTTTTTGGGCATAAGTGCTCTCCTCTCTTGTTGTAATATGTAATATAGTGAAAATAAGTTGGTACATTTGGGACAATCATTCTTCTAAGCTTTTCAGCCTAGAAATGTTTGTCCCGATTTTTATTTTTCAATATGGGATTGTCCCGCTAAAAGCTGAGACATAATTTCATCCGCCTTTGTTCTCTGAGCAAGCATCCAGCTGTTAAAACTTGAGACGGAAAGGCTGCCGTCTTTGACGGCTCTTTTTTTAACCCTTGCGTCCATACAAAAAGATTGAAATGCTTTTTCGAATGGCTCATAATTAACAACCTTAGCCTTTTTAAGTTTTTCCAGTTTGTTGTACCAGTACATATAGCTATTTTTATAATCTTTCTCATACGAAATATTTTTCTTAGCTTTGTCATACTTTCTTTTATTTAATCGGCTTTGAGTGCGTCTGCATTTATCGCTGCATAAAGTTGGTATGTTGGCAGTATGAGCCAAAAACAGTTTGTTACAAACTTTGCAGCGCTGAAAATACTGATGAGTGCTGTATATATGCTTGAGTGAATATATCACAACCGGCATTAAATCAGTATCTGCAACAATATATTCTTGAACACCGTTTTCATTGTTATAGAAAAGCTTTGCACTTCCATTCAGAAGCGTATTATCAAAATAGTCTAATGGGGAATCGCTTAAACCACTTTGTCCTTTTTGAATGATACTTTCCAACGATAAACGGACAGGAAGAGTTAAATCCTCTATAAAATTTATAAAAAAGGACATATCATCTGTATTACGCCTTGAATTTTTCGTTCTGATTTTGTATTCCTGCCAGACTCTAAGCGCGAAAAATTTGAAGCTTTCATTATTGGAATTGTAAAGCTGATTCAATGCATTTATGGAATTATTCCAGAATTCTAAATTCTGAGAGGATTCCTCAGTACTTAGTGCAACCCGAATATCACTCATTACTCCGGGAATCGAGTGACAGCAGTCAGCGATAAGTGATCCAATAGGTCTTTTTGTTTCCGACAAAATCCGAGCGGTATTGGAGCCATTCAATGCGGCTCGGATTTCTTGCAATTCTCCGATAAGAATATGTTCTGTTTGCTTTTTGTCGTTGGTGCTGAATGCCAATACACACTCTTTTAATTCCGGTACAATTGGATAAATTCGATCCATTCAAATGCCCCCTTAATGTTATGGGAATCACTATTTTTTAGCTAAACTATAATTAAGACTTTCTAAAATAATAACATTAAATGCTGTACAAATCTGACCTGCCCCCAAAAGCCGTCCAGATAGAAAGTTAGTAATCACCTGAGATTTTCATGGCGTATTCTGCCGGCGTCAAATTATCCAGAGAACTGTGTGGGCGAAGGTGGTTATATTCATTTCGCCAG
>NZ_VWXL01000102.1 GCF_009746625.1 Caproicibacter fermentans | reverse complement strand
CTATATTCGATATCCGCAAAAGTTTGTTGCTTTTTCATTTTTCCGCACCGCCTGTGTCTTGATACTTCTATTTTACCAGAGTTCTCCTCTCTTCGGTAGAGGGGCGGATTAAATCAGAGGTTCCCTAAAACCGTACTTGCAAAAAATGTTGAGTTGCGCAGACTTGAAGGCACGGCACAATGATCCACACTGCCTAATAATTCTGACATCAGTACCACCGGTGATACGGTTTTTATTCTATCGTTCCTGTTCTCTATGCCTGGCATTTCTGCCGTTGCATTTCCACATAGCCATTGGATGGCGGGAAATACGTTCCAGAACATCAGCTTGATCAAACAGTAACTCCGGACGATACTCATTCTTGCGGAAAGCCTCCCAAAACGCCAACTCGTTTTCATTTGGAGTAAGAAGTTCCGATAAATATCGGATGGTTTCGTCCTGCGTCGACTTCAAATCAAAATGTTCGCCACGGCGCAATACCGGGAGCAAATCAGTCTTGATTCGGTATGGAGGAATCTTGGCAATGCTGTCAAAGCGGAAACTGTCTGGGACAGTTTCTGAACCTATGGCACTATACAGCATTGTGCACTTCCGAAGCATGGCCTGTTCGCTCTCGTCAAATAAGCCATATTGCAGCATATTATGTATGTCGTATAAATCTCTTGGTGCCGTTCTGTTAAGCAGTGCAACGATTTTCGAAGCAAATATTTCAATCGGTGCTAAACTTAGGACAGTCAGTTCTGATTTAGCCCACGGGAGTTTTACCTGTCTGAGGGACTCTGGCAGCACATGGCAGCGAAGCATATAGTTAATCTCAATTTTCAGGTTATCCTTCATGCCACCGGAGTTCTGATACTCGTATACAAACGAATCCAGCGCGTGATATTTCTTTGACTTCAGGCTGGGTGCATAGCCGGACGATTCCATATATTTTACAATGTGGTCCGTTACTTTGCTTCGCTTGGAAAGCATTTCATCTCTTGACAGATTCTCTGTGAAATCGAGGTCAATATCAACGGACAAACGCGGCAGATTAAATATAGTCAAGTTGATTGCCGTACCGCCTTTCAGCGCAAGGCAACTGGACAACAAAGGATCATTTTTAATAAATGAGAGAATATCCGCAAGTCGGCAAACTTTCTCAAACGTATCGCGGACAAAACCGAGTTCCCGTGCTTGCCTGCCAAGCGTAATTCGGTCATATTGCGTCATCATCCGTTACTCCTTTGTTCGTTATTGCCCGTATGTCAGCGGGAGCATACAAGCGCCACTTTTCATGCCAAACAAAGTTGTTGTGTTCTTTCATCAGGTACTTTTTGCTGCCTGATATGTGTTTCCGGCATTCAGCAAAGAAACTTTCTGGCAAGTCCAGGCTGTCACGCAGGCTTTCCAGCAAATAACCGCTTTTTTGATAAAGGAAGCCACTGTTATATGCCGCCAGTGTAAGCAGAAGCTTGTCCGGCTTAAGCACGGGTATCAGCATCAGGCAACGCAAAGTTTCTTCCAAGCCTCCAATCTTTTCAAAATCATTGATACTGTCAATGACAGTGCGTTCCAAATCGGCGGCGCGAACGCCGCCTGAAAGCTCGACAGACGCTTCATATCGAGGCGCAATCCGATGATAGGTAACGCCGTCATACGCGAAGCTTTGAAAACGGTTTTGGGTTGTCACGTAGACCGCATAAAAAACCTGATTGGCATATCCGTAGTATTCAAACGCGCTGTGATGGGAGACGCAGGCGTCCTCAAACAGTCGGGAGGCAATCTGATAGCGTGTCGGAACCGGCTGTTTTGTTTCAATACTGATTGCAGTGTATAAATCACGGCGGACACGCTCAATATATCCTTTTTGTAAATAATCATGTATAAGCGAGTTCGCGGCTGCATCCGAACCTGTTATAGTTACAAGATCACACCGTGAAAAGCAACCGAGTTCTATCAGTTTTTCATAGTGCTTCATACTATCACCTCCTTATTTTTATTATAGCACATAATCATTGAAATTAAAACGGTATTTTGCAAATGCAAAAATAATATTTTTGAAATTACAAGTACCCTTCCCAAATAAAGCGACTGTGTGCAGTATTGAATACTGCACACAAGCCATCCATATTTTGTGTCCCACGGTATTTTTTCTCTTAAGGCCGAAACATCTCCTTTCTCCGCGAACCCGCTTTCATCCACCACAAATGAGCCGCCGCGTTATTGTATTTGGGCAGTTTCTTAAACCGCCCTTTATAACATATATCTTCCGTGAAATGTTTCGGGGGAGACGTAAATCCTTCCTTCACGGCGGCGCCGACGTTTTCAAAGGTCTGCCCTTCGGAAAGTTCCGGCAGCGTAGTTTCCGGTTTATCTTCAGGCTTTCGCTTCAGCGCGGCGAGAAACAGCCGTTCGGTCTCTCTCCAACCCAGGGCAGTGACGGTTTTCCCTTTGGCCGTGAACGCATGGCCGTTACAGTCTAGCGTCACAGTCGTTTCGGCGGTGACGCACGGATCACTCACAGCACAAAGTAGCCGTGCGGCGATCAGGTTGAGAATGCTTGTTTCGCCGATCGGCAGACCGGAAAGACCAGCTCCGGCGAGAGTCCTCGTCAGAATGATTGCGTGATGGTCGGAAACCTTGCCGCTGTCGATGATCCGCTCCGCATGGACGGGCAGATTCTCCTTAAACGGGAATGCGATGCAAACAGTTTTTACGAGTTCCGGCACGGCATCCCGCATGTCATCGGTCAGGTATTTGCTGTCGGTGCGGGGATAAGTGACGAGCTTCTTTTCATACAGGCTTTGAGTATAGTCGAGGGTCTGCTGGGCCGTATATCCCAATATCCGGTTGGCGTCGCGTTGGAGGGTGGTCAGGTCGTAGAGCTTCGGCGGCTGCGCACTCTTTTCCTGCCGGATCACGGATTTTACGGTTACGGTTGTCCCGTCGCAGGCCATGCGGTTTTCTTCGGAGTTCTTCTTGTCGGCAATCCTTTCACCGGAAGCTGTGAAATTTCCGCAATCCAGTTCAACCGTGTAAAAAGGCATCTTTCTGAAAGCGGCAATCTCAGCTTCGCGCTGTACCAGCATGGCAAATGTCGGGCTCTGGACGCGGCCCACGTTCAAAGTGGTGTGGTAGAGGACGGAAAACAGCCTCGTTGCGTTGATCCCGACGATCCAATCGGCTCGTGCGCGGCACAGGGCGGCGTCGTACAGCCTTGCGTATTCGGCATCGTCTTTGAGCTGTTGGAATTCGGCTTTGATTGCGCTGTCCTCCATGGAAGAAATCCAGAGACGCTCAACCGGTTTCCGGCAGCCGCAATGCTGTACTACAAGCCGAAAGATCAGTTCCCCTTCGCGTCCGGCATCGGTGGCGCAGACAAGGCCGTCCACCCGTTTGTCCGACATGAGGCCGGAGAGAATTTTCAGTTGTTTCCCCTTATTGGCGGATACAACGTATTGCCAATTTTTCGGAATAATGGGCAGATCGTTCAAAACCCATTTGGCATAACGCGGGTCGTACGCGTCGGCGGAAGCGAGTTCGACAAGATGTCCAAAGCACCAGGAGACGATATAGCCGTTACCTACGAGACAGCCGCCTTCCCGGCTTGTGGCCCCGAGCACTTTTGCTATGGATTGGGCCACGCTCAGCTTTTCCGCAATCACAAGTTCCATTAGACAAATACCTTCTTTATACCGCTTGTTTTAAGGCTAATACCGGAGTAAAATGTACATAAGAAAAAGCCGGTTGCCGGAAGCAATCAGCTTTGAGCCCTGCTAAAATAGGGTCTGCCTGTTTGGACATACTTCATATAACGAGGGAAATTGAATGAAAAAGTATCTGATTTACCGTGCGCCGAAAGAGATTGACCGTGATTTAAGTAGGCATGAGCTGGTAGGAGTGGAATATGGTGCGGACATTGATGCGGTCACAGATGCCATCATCAGGGCGGTAACGGACGATTTATCCGGAAATCCGAAATATGCCGGTTGTGAGGTGTTCGCTTATGCCCCAGAGCCAATGGATGAATCCAGAAGGACACAGCAGTATCAGTATCGTGTGACCGGCGTTGTTTCGCCGGTTTCCGCAAAAGAGAACATCCTAATCAATTACGGTATCATAGAGTGGGAAGAAATCTGATTCTTTCCCCATGAGAAAAGCCGGTTGCGGGAAGCAATTGTCTTTTGAAATTGATTCCCATTGTTTATAAAACAAGAATTCAATCTGATTAAAAAAAGAGGTATTGAAATTTGCAAAAATTAGATATTATTTATCTTGCAGACAATAAAGAATTTATTCAAACCTGTGCCAGCTGGGCTTATGGCCAGTGGGGGTGCCAGTCGGGTGGTACGTTGGATCGTGCAATTGAAAAATTTACAAAAGGAGCTAACAAAGTAAGTCTTCCAATTACTTTGTTAGCCTTATATGATACCAAGCCTGCCGGTATGATTAGCTTATGGGAATCGGATTTTGATGGAAAATTAGAGCTGTCACCGTGGTTGGCATCACTATATGTGCATCCATTTTATAGACACAAAAATATTGCATCTTGTCTAATAAAAGAACTGGAATCCAGAGCTTCTCAACTTGGGTATTCTAATCTATTTCTTGTTACAGAAGAAGCTAAAAATCTATATGTAAAGTACGGATGGACAGAAATTGAAAAAGTAAATACAGCCTATGGTAAAGCTTCCTTGATGATGAAATCATTGAATAAAAAAACTTTGATTAGGATCATTTAATGAGTAGTGAGTTATCCGAGATTTAGCGGCAAAAAAAGCTCGTGCCTCAGATGAGAAGCACGAGAGTAAAGTAAGAAGTAAGCTGCCGCTAAATGTTGGATAATTGCCATTGAACTTAACTGCGGATGGCGAGGCAGGAGCTATGGGGATTGAATTCTTTGGCTTTCCTAAAACATACAATAAAAATCAGCTTTTCATATATAGCAGAGAAGAAGGTCTGCGATAGTACGAGAAATATGGTAAAATAAGCATAGCTTCCCCCTCCCCAAACGGGCGTTGAATTGAGGTATACAGTTCAAGCAATGGCTGGTGGTGACAGACCCATGTAGTGATGAAGTCTGTCGCAGCCACAAACAGGGCATTTAGAGATGTCCTTGCCCAGAATTTTTCGAATCAGGTCGAGGGTGGAAGCTTTTTCTTTAAGGATAATCGGTGTATGGGTAAGCTGTTTGCAGACTTTCAGCTTGGCATTTTTGTTGCGGTTACCGAGCAGCCCGTAATGCCGAATCTTCATAAATCCAGGCGGCAAAATATGCATGAGAAACCGCCGTATGAACTCTTCCGCTGAAATTGTCATTACTTTCCACATGCTGTCACTTTTGTAATCCCGCCACTTGAAAGAGACTTGTCCGTTTTCGAGTTTAAGAATACGGTTGTTGGAAATGGCAACGCGGTGTGTGTACCGTCCAAGGTACTCCACCACACAGGAAGCATTCTTAAACGGAGGCTTGCAGTAAACAATCCAATCCTTACTGTATACATTCCGTACCGGCGCGATTGAGAAAGAGATACCCTTCCGGGTGGTTTGGCCTGTATGCTTTCCAATATTCCCGCAAGACTGTAAGACTGGTTTGAGAGAGTACGGCAAACCGATCTTTTTTACCCTTGCTCCGGTAAATGAACAATCGCATTTGCTCACTGTCTACATCAGAAATTCTGAGATGGTGGACTTCCCTGAGCCGTAAACCTGAACCATACACGGTGAGAAAGATTGCCTTGTAGCGCAGGTCGTCTATGACGCCGAAAAACTTCTCAATCTCCTTGACGGTCATGATATTGGGTAGGAGAATCGGTTCCTTGACTCTTGGAATGCGTTTGTAGTTGAGGTTTTGTTCCAGCGTTATCTCGTAGAGAAACCGCAGCCCACTGTTGTAGGTATTGATGCTGGCAGGAGACAGCTTGCGTTCATCCTGTAAATATTGAAGAAATTCTCTGAATTCAGCCTCGCCCATCTGGTCAGCGGGTTTGTCGAAATGCTCCATGAACACGCGTGCTTTGGTCTGATATTCCGCTACGGTGTCCTCACTTAAACCTCGTAGCCGAATATCCTGAACCAGTTTGCCTAAGATTTCTTCTTTTGTCATTGTACTAACTCCTTTAAAAGCAAATTTGTACCGCAGTACCGTTACTATTTTAAAGGATTTACATACAAAAAAGGAAATGCTACAATATTCGTAACAGTTCCTTTTTATGGCAGCATTTTTAAATTTCGGGGGCCACTGCGTTAGCAGTTTAGTTCAATGGAAAGTAAGATTAATATATTCTGCGAGGTGCGATATGAAAATTATTTTAATTAGGCATGGTGAACCCAATTATACTCCATGTGACGAAAGAGGATTTATCGGACACGGAAGAGCTTTAGCTCCATTAACCGAACTAGGAATAATGCAGGCTGAGAAGGTTGCATTAAATAGTATTTTAAGTAAAAGCGAAATAATTGTTTCATCACCGTATCCTCGTGCCCTGCAAACTGCAGCAATTATATCACGTGAAACAGGAATCAAATTAAGTGTTGAAATGGATTTGCGTGAGTGGGAACCAGATAAAACCTTTCAATTCAAATCTTCTGAGGAGGCTGATGCTTTATACCAGGATTTCTGTTATTGTAAAGGAATTTATCCTATTGGCAAAAAAAGAAACTGGGAGGAAATTGATGAAATAATTGAACGTATTGATCCTGTGATTCACTTTTACTTTAAAGAGGGTTATAAAAAAATAATTGTTGTCACTCATGGGGGAGTTATAAGAAGATTTACAGGTGAAGCCAAAGTTCAATATTGTTCACCATATGTCATTAACTATTGTGGTAGCTTCGACTACTTTAAATGGGTTGAATAACCACGCCAAAGGAGAATAATCGGAAGCAGAAAATCATTTACCAAGCTCAAGGCTTTCCACCTTGAGCTTTAATGCGCGTTGAAAATTGATTTTGCAAGGCTTCCGGTCTTAAAAAGCGTGAAGCACAGCAGCACCGTGTAGCCCATGCACGTCCAGATCGCCTTGCTGATGTCCGTGCTCACGCTGATGCTTTTTACAAGAACGGCGTAAATCGCCACGCAGACGATGATGAGAAAGCCCTGAAATCCCAGTGCAAACAGGGAACGAAGATAGTTCTGCCCCATGCCGCCCGATTCCCGGTTGAGCATCGTTGCCATCGGGATCGGCGCGATGGATGTGGCTAAATAGATCTCAATCATCCTCCCATACACGATGATGAAAATGCAGATTGTGAGCGCCCACATAGTAAAGCCCACGAAAATACTCTGAAACCACAAGCCGAACAGGGGGCCGAGGTCCATTGCCATGAGACGTGTCTGAAGGTTTGCCGTGACGGAGCTGATGTCGATGGACGTGTCGGAAACGATGATCCCCGCCGCACTGTTGACTACGCTCTGCGCCACGTCGAATATGCCCATGACGATATTCCATGTGTTGGTCACAATGAGGATGGCGCAGGCCGTTTTGAAAATCCACTTAAAGAAAACGGCGCTTTCGATGTCCAGCGTGTTTTGTCAAGGATGTACGTCAAAAAAAGGCTACAGAAAACTCTGTAGCCTTTTTTGACGTTCAATCCAAATTATCCAATTTTCGGCAGACTTATATGTACTATTCTTTTCTCCTCATCAGAAAGCGTGGGGGTAAATTGCTCTGAATAATGACTGATACGCTCAGAACATTTGCTAAATGCAGTATTATAAAAGTTTCGGATAATGAAATCAATAAAAATGCTAGGGGTAAGGGCAGAACTCACAGGTATCCTGCAATTTTTATATTGACCTAATGTCAAATGTGAAATTGGATGCTCAACATTTCGTGCGGCAGGAGAGCTATCATAGTCAAAACGTAATGGGAATGGCACTATTCGTTTATCAATTACATCTGCGTATATTTCATCAAGCATATATACTTCAGGATTATTCTGAAATTCCTCTAAATCGGGGGAAGGGAAAAAAGCCAACCGATGTAGACAAATTTCTCCGTTTACAAAAAGATAATACATTGTAATGAGAGCTCCGTCCAGCATTCTCAAATTATAGAATCGCTGTTGCAATAAAACATTATACATGTCAGCATAAGAAATATTTTTTAGAA
Source organism: Caproicibacter fermentans (assembly GCF_009746625.1). Taxonomy (GTDB): domain Bacteria; phylum Bacillota; class Clostridia; order Oscillospirales; family Acutalibacteraceae; genus Caproicibacter; species Caproicibacter fermentans. Next base: position 8,517 of record NZ_VWXL01000102.1, on the reverse strand, counting down.
ATGCATTCGTGCGTATTTTCCCCGTACACACTTCCTTGGTATTTTCTCCCTTATCAATAATAGCCGGAAAATTCTGGTCATCGCAAAGACCCACTTTGATGATATCTTCGGTTAGTAGATTGATTTGTTGTAAAACATTTCTTTCTGTCATATGCCACGCCCCCAATTAAAGCAAAAAATCACGGAGGCGTTGTAGATCATCAGGATCTAGATCTTCCTTGTAAATTTTTCCTTCTTCTAAATCGCGGATTAAGCTATTAATAGCAGATTTATTTTTCTTAACTTTTTGCTTGTCTGCTAGACTCATATCACGATTAACAATATTAATATATTTTCTTTGCTCTGCAGTTGGATATACAAAATTTAATTTATAATTATTTGCTTTTACTTTTTGATATTCCGAAATCAGTGCATCCATTTGGGAACCAACACCCAATACTCTTACCCATGCTTTACTCCTTGTAATGGCAGTAAATAAAGTATTTCTTGAACGTGCCATATCATCTGATTGGTAACAGTCTTGAGCGTTAATAACGTATACCATAGCAGCTTCATTTCCCTTTGCACGATAAATTCCAGTAAAAACTATTGACTCGCTTTCATCGTCAAAGAAAACATCTGGTGTCGTATCTACGCCAGCAATGTGTGAAGGAATTCCTTTTTGAAATAGTATTGCTCTTATAGCCGGTACTAATTTTCGAGTTGTAAGTGGATCGGGATTAATAACAATTATGTCATCGTAACGCAATTCGTCTTTATTGAGATTATCTTCAATTTGATTTGCTACCCACTCATTTTGTTCTTCAATAGTGGGAAAAGATTTAAGCAGAACTAAATCGTCAATAGGAGAATGGCTTTCAAGAAATTTAGGGCTCGTATTAGGCGTCCGTTTTAAACATACTGGCTTTCCATCGGAAGGTTCACCAGATTCAACATCATAACCGATATCGCTCCAAAGAGTATTTTCTTCAAACATTTGAACTATTCCCGTCCCAATTCTGGGATTAGGCTTTCGATAAATTCCAAAGCCCAAAGCATGGGCTGTAACAAGGGCCGGGCGTGAGTTACGATAGCATTTTTCCAAAATTATATCTTGCTTTGCATGATTTCTAGTCTCATTTTCAAATCTTACTTTTGGAGTCCCATCATTATTTTTCCCAAAAATAATTTCAGGAGCAGGCAACGACTCTTTGCCAAGATTTTGTAGCTCATCATAAGCGTATACCAGTCTTTTAGGTTGCTTTAATAGGCTATAACATAATCTCAAAAAGCTAGGAGAAAAATCTTGCGCCTCATCAATCAATATGACATCATATACTCCTTTTTCGCTATCTTTTGTTTCTTGAATTGCAGCTTCGCAAGCATCTCCAAAAGGATCATTTACGCCATATTTATTTTTGGCAGTTCTAAAATCACAATACTCAACATCATGTAACACACAATAGGAATAATATAAACCATCTCTTTCTCCACCGCCCGGGGCTCCCCAAGCATGAATTATCTGTAAATTATCCCAATCTGGTTCTTCATTTGTTTGTTCAATGTAAAAGGTATTAATAAGTCGCCGAAACTGTCCTTTCAAAGACCGAGTGTTAAAAGTAATAGCAATTTTCCAATCTGGATTTTGGGCATGCAAATAAGCAGCTTTTAAAGCTAGAACAATCGTCTTTCCTGATCCGGCTAATCCTCTTATGCGCTGTACGCCATCAACAGTTTCAATAACGGCACGACTTTGTCGATTATCCAAATTTGCAATAGAATCCTCTATATAGCGAAGTTTTGCACCCCGTGAATTTTCCTCTCTTATATCTCGCTTCTTTTTACCTTTTCTAATAGTAGATATCGATTGAAGAACAGATAATAGTGTTTTATAATAAGAATTATCATCCCACGAAATACCGTTTATTGCTTTGTCTAAATTCTCTTCATTACATAAGGGATACTCTTCATCAAATCTATCGGTTTTTATGGCGGAACAAAATGTTATTATGCTTATTTCAACACGAAGCTTTCGGCCTTTAACGAGTTGACTATATCCCCGAAGCTTTGCATCCATTTTATTATAACTTTCATCTTGTAAAGATTTATAGCCTTCTGTATTAACACCTTCAATTAAGTTAAAAATAACAATTCCCTTTTGCTCAGATACCCATAAAGCATCAATAGGATATGGGCCATTAACAGTACCAATGATCGGATATCCTACATATAAAAATCCTTCATATTCCTTGTGATGATTAAAAAAATCACATAATTGTTCGCTTGACATGGGCTTTTTAGTTGCACCAGAAATGATAGATACCATTATACATCAATCCTCTCTTGGAGTCGTTTGACGCTATAAATAAAATGATAAAGAATTACAAAGACTAATATAGCACAAATGGGTTTAGTACGCTAGCTCAAATGCTATGTTTTCCCCGAATCACATAATCACAATTACATATTATTGGTAGTTTCTTATGATTCCATTCTGCCATTAATCAGGTAAAGTTGCATAATACAAGTACTGATCAGCTGGCTAAATTGGGCAATTCCGTAATGAGAGCGTACAGCGCTTTAAATCTATGCTTGAAATATCAAATCTAGCATTGTAAATCACATTTGACATTGGCCGATTAAATGCCGGATACCAATATGCCGCATACTTATAGGCCGATTTGCAGAGCTTTTTCCCGATGATCTTTTCGACCTCTGCAAAGGTAAGAGAAATGGATGGCCCCTTCTGCTTCTGCAAATATTGGCCTAGTGCTGCGAATGAAGTGCTTTTTGCAACATAGTGTTCCGCAGGGATTTTATCTTTGGTGCATTCGCTTTTTGTCTCGGACGGTTTCACCATGCCGATGAAGTTAAAGTAGATATCCACCTGCTGGGAGAATGTATATCGCGGGCCCTTTTTCCGCTGATGAACGACAACCTTTTCCACAAACTCATTGAGCATGGGTGTTGTCAGTTCGGTAAAATCGGTATATTTATCAATCAGTGCAAGAAACTTGTCGGCTTTGACACTTTGCTTATCAAAGCAATCCAATCTCGCCCGAATTTCAGCGATGGACTTTTCTAAGTCGGATTGCTCCTGTTCATATTCGCCGGAAAGTTTCTCGAAACGTTTATCCGTGATTTTGCCGCCGACATTATCTTCATAGATCCGGCGGATCAGGGTATCCAGTTCGGCAGCCCGTTTTTTGCTTTTCTCCAGCTGCTTCCGGCAAGCTTTTGCTTCTTTGTCCTGTTGGATCGAGGAAGATTCCATCATACGGTGGACAAATTCATCCCTGTTTTCCTTGGCAAAGCGGCTGATTTTTTTCAGCGCGTCAAGAATCAGCTTTTCCACAACATCGGCGCGAATGTAGTGCATCGTGCAGTCTGCCGTGTGTTTGCGATAGTTGGAACAAATATAATTGTTCCGGGGAAGACCGTGAGCGCCTTTGCCGCGCTCGTTATACATCTTTGCGCCGCAGTCCGCACAGAACAGGAGCCCCGTCAAAGGATTGGGAGTTCCCAGACTGTCCGGGCGGCGCACGGTTTTGCGAAGACGCTGGGCCGTGTGCCATGTTTCCTCGTCGATAATCGGCTCGTGCGTATGTTCAAAGATTGACCATTTGTCTTTCGGCGCGGGCCTCCGGTTTTTATCCTTATACGACTTTTTGTAAGTCTTGAAATTGACGGTGCAGCCCATGTATTCCATCCGGCTGAGAATGTATTCAACCGTGTTTCCCCACCAGCGGTACGGGTCGGCAAACACCTTGTTTTTGTTGTTCCCGACGCCTTTCTGCGCCAGATAATAGGAAGGGCAGAGCACTTTTTCCGATTGCAGGATTCCGGCAATCTGGTACGGGCCTTTGCCGTCAATTGTCATTTGAAAGATTCGCCGGACAACATTGGCGGCTTCCTCGTCAACAATCCACTGATATTTATTATCCGGGTCTTTCAGATACCCGTAAACGGGATGGCTGGAAGTGTGTTTCCCTTCCAGCCCTTTGGCCCGGTAGACGGCTGCGACTTTTCGGCTTGTATCGCGGGCGTACCACTCGTTCATGATATTTAAAAATGGAGTGAAATCATTGTCGCCCTGCTTGTCGCTGTCTATACCGTTATTGACAGCGATAAACCTCACATTGCGCTCACGGAACATCACTTCAGTATAGAAACCAACTTTAAGATAGTTGCGCCCGATGCGCGACATATCTTTGACGATGATCGTGCCGACATGGTTCTGCTCGACTTCCGCGATCATACGCTGGAAATCCGGCCTCTGAAAATTTGTCCCGGAAAAACCGTCATCCACGAAATACTGAATATTCAGGAAACCGTTTTGCTTCGCATAGGTTGAAAGAATTTTCTTCTGGTTGATGATGCTGTTGCTGTCGCCCTGCAATTCATCGTCGCGGCTGAGCCTGCAATAAAGGGCGGTGATCAGAGCCGTTTTTGACTGTCCAAACATGGATTTTCTCCTTTCAGACAGTCAACACATTTATGGTGCTTCCATTATACCGCAATTCCATAAATTATGAAACTGTCGAATTAAAAAAGTTACTGTTTTCCCGTGTCGTTTTTGATTAACCAGAGAATTTTATCGTTCAGGGTTTCTTTGCTTGTCTTGCTAAAATGAATGGATACTTCATAGGTGGTGGAGCCTATGGACTCGGTAAATTTGACCGGCTGATGTTCCTGTTTTTGCTCCATCGGCAACTCCTTTCCAAAATGAAAGTTTCAGTTACTTATGATTCCGTTTTGCTCGCTTGGAATCATAGCGTGAGCAGTCCATCACGACGGCCCGAAAACTCTGCTTACAGCCGTGGACACATTTCCGGCAAAGTGAATTGTATGTCATGCGATTCCGGTGGTTTAAGAAAAACTGCCATTCCAGCTTGCGCTTCTTGCTCATTCTCGGCATGGAAATCGCTCCTTTCGCCGTCGCGGACAGATAGATGGATTTTCTGTAGCTTTCCGGTATCATTTTCGGGGAAAAACGGCTTTATAAGTCCTATCTATGAGTGGGATAATATCCGGTAAGGATAGAACATGCGGACAGAAAATGCCGTGTTTAGGTATCATTTCGGTGCTGATTTTATCGCTCATGATCGCGCCCCCGATCTTTGGACTTCTCCGACCAGGCAAACTCGTCGGCGGTCTTTCGGATTTTCTCTACGACCTGAATATCCGTGCGCATGGCTTTCATTTTCTGGTATAACTCGCCGTTATGAGCTGTGAGACGTTCCGCTTCGGCCTGCCAATGCTTCGGTGTAATTTTCTCGCCGGACATTTTCAACTCATTCAGATACCGCACAGAAGCATCATAGAGAGCAAGTTCAACACTGTGCGCGTCCCGAAATTCTTCCTGCACTCTTGGTCTCAGTGCGGCAAGCCGCCGGTGGAAAGCTTTGTTGTCGGCATACTGTTTCCACATGGAAAGTCGTTTTTTCAATTCGTCAATCTGGCGGGCAGTGGCGGCAATCTCGCCGCGCAGACCGTAATATTCCGTTTGCATGGCGGTCACTCTCGCGTGAAGCTCCTGCATGGAAGAAACGCCGTTTTTCTGCAAAAAGCTGAACAGGGCGGCGCTCTCTTTGAGGGCTTTAACCTTGCCGTATCGGGTAGCCGGTCTAATTGCGTTCTGCGCCTGTTGAAGCTGTGCCCAAATGCTTGGCTTCTGTTCCGGCTGGGTTACCTGTTGCTTTGACCAGTTGTAAAGGCGGGTAATCCGGGCCTTGATTTCTTTGAGAAGCCGGTTTTGTGCGACGATTTCCCGGTTGACAGTGCCTTTTTCGGTGATGAGGCCCCGACGTTCTATCTGCGTGGCCGCGACGCCCATATGAACGGTTGGAACTTTCTGTACGCCCTGCCGGGCATAGCTGCGGTGGTCGATTCGCTCTGGTTTGCCCATCTGCTCTAACACATGATTACAGGCGTCGGTCCACGCCGCCCGCCATACTTCGGCTTTACCCGGATCGTTCCAGTCGGTGGTGTTCACCCTGTGACTTTTGAAACCGCCGTTGGGCAGTGGAATACGCTGGCCGTGCCCATCGAGGACATACTCCTTCCGGCACTTCGCGCCCCATTCGCCGCTTTCTTTCAGAGGTCGGATGGTGAGCATGATATGCGCGTGAGGATTGCCGTCGCCTTTGTCGTGGATGGAAAAGTCCGCGCACATTCCCGTTGAAACGAAAACGTCTTTCACATATTTTCGGACGAGTCGGATTTGTGAACTCCGGTTTATCTCCACCGGAAGCGCAATTTCAATTTCGCGGGCAAGTTGGGCGTTGCGGCTTTTTTCGATTTTCTCCACGCTGTTCCATAGGGTGGAGCGGTCGGAAAACTCCGGTGGGGCATGGACTGGAAGAAGAATTTTCGAATAAGCTACGCCGCCCTTTTTCGTATAATCGTGCGTGATGCCGTCCCATTCGTTTGTGAGTTTTTGGCCGCTGCGGTAAGCGGCGGCGGCAACGGCGCTCCGGCCCTGACTGCGTTTGATAATTTTGATGCTGTAATGATAGATGGCCATGGACAAAAATCCTTTCGACGGTAAGCATAGATAAAACCTCATACCGCGTCAGATTTTCCGCAGAAAATATGGCGCGGTATGAGGTTGCACAAGAGGTTTGGAGGGCATAGCCCTCCATCGCGCCCGAAGGATGCAACGGCCTCGCAGAGCGCACGGCACCCGTCAGGGTGTATAAGTGCGCCATTAGCATAATTACACTAATGGAACGGCAGTTTAGCGCCTCTGTTTCAAAAATGCTTTGACCTGTTCGCCCGTCATGGAGACGATTTCGGGAAACACGCTTTCCAAAATAGCCCCGTGCTCAATAAGTCTATGTGTCCGCGCTTTGCGTTCCGCATCTGCTTTTCGGTTTAGTAGAATTTTCTGCCGGTTTTTAAGCTGGCAAATTTCTTTCCGCACAACTTCCGGCTCTGGCTTTTGTGTTGACGTATCGTTCAATCACTCCATCCATTTTTTCTTTTCAAAATAGCGTCTGAGATTTCTAACACCTTTTCTCACGGAATCGCAAACGCCGCTGCTGTTCACGCCTTCGGCGCGGGCAATGTCCACTTTCTTCATGCCGAGAATGTAATGCGCGTAGACTCGCCGCGCCTGAATGGGCGGCAGATGGTCAAGTGCTTCGTAAAGCTGTTGCATTGAAACTTTTCGTATGAGGATTTCTTCGGGTGATGGCTCCGTGTGAAGAATGCTGTTTTCAATGCCGTCACTGCGATCCAAAGAATAGTAAGCTTTGTGATACCAGGCCCGATGGTGATAGTTGTCTTCCTGCCTTTTCGCCAATAGAAATGCTTCGGCAATTTCGTCGCTGACCTCGACAAAACAGTCCTCATTGAGAAACGGATAATACTTGCGCAGATTGATGGTGGGCATACGGTTAACCTCCAGACAGCAAGAGGGACAGACAGCTTAAAACTGCCTGTCCCTCTTGCAAATGTGATAGGGCAAATACCCTTCACTTGGTTAGCCCCAAAATCCCGTTTTGCACGGACTGTTATTGAAATAATCTCTGCACTTTTTGCGTACCGCCTCAATGCTGCTTTGAACAGCAGATTTGGAACAACCACAAAGCTTTCCGATTTCCGTATAGCTCAGCCCATTCAGCGCAAAAAGCAGAAATCGCTGTCGCTGAATTTCCGTGCAGTTTTCCAGTGCATCCATGATTTCTTGCAAGGTTTCTTTTCGGCAGAGCCATTGTTCCGGCGTTTCGAAATAGCACCGCCCCTCACGGGCGACTATGTATTCGTCAAACTCCCGCTGATCCCAATGGCGGCGCTTTTCGTGGGACAAGTTCTCACCCTTATGTCTTGCACGGTCAAGAAATTCACCAACTTCGGTGGACACTTCTATTGATATGGTCTGCCCGTAGATTTTGATATGTACTTCCATAAATTCTTCTGTCCTTTCTGAAAGATTGAAATTTCAGAGAGGACAGGCGGTGAGCGGCAGCGTGGCTGAATGTCAAACCAATTTGACCTGATGTTCGGCAGAGACTTTTCCTGCGAGATGCCGATTGAAAATGGGCGTAAAAAAACACCTATGCAGGGAAGCCCCCGCAAGGTGTTAGGTAGAAAATGGGCGCAGTATTCACCCATAATCTTAATGAGTTTTTTGAAATCACGAAAAATTAGGTTGTCAGCTAAGCTAAGCCGTTATGACAGGGTAACGGCTCCTCCATCGACCGGCGTAGCACACTTGCGCGCATAAAAGGCCCTCCAATCGCATTACTGCCATTGGAAGGCTTTCAAAGCGCGCATTTAATTACCTACCAATGATTTCACACGAACATTGGTAGTGAATAAATCAACTATAAAAATCGGCCGATTTTTTCTGCATAAGTATCTGTTTTTAAATACTACTGATTTTCATTATTTAGCGTGTGAACAGCTGACCTGAGCCCCGAAAACTGAGCCAATAGAAAAGTTAGTCACAATATGATAAAATGCAGATGGAGTGATTAACATGAAGAAACGGTTCAGCGAGGAACAGATCATCAGGATTCTAAAAGAACATGA
>NZ_VWXL01000101.1 GCF_009746625.1 Caproicibacter fermentans | reverse complement strand
TGTCAACGCCGGAACTTTTTTGACCCAAAACGCCGGTCGGAAATGACCCATATCGCCGGTTACATGAGCGCCAGTCACAGTACCGCCGGAATGTCCACCGGCGGTACTGTCTGAACGCCAGCTTTGAGCCGATCTTTCAGCCGGTAGGTCTGCCCGCGGATATTGATCACGTGAGCATGATGCAACAGTCTGTCGAGCAGGGCCGTGGCAATGACGGTGTCGCTAAGCAGCTCACCCCAGTCGCTGAAATACTTGTTGCTGGTCAGGATGATGCTGCCATGCTCGTACCGTTCGGATACCAGCCGAAAGAAAAGCTCAGCCTCCTGGCGGTTTAGCTGCATGTACCCAACCTCGTCAATCACGAGGATAGCCGGACGCAGATAGACCCGCCAGCGCCTCTCGAGTCGGTTCTGCTCCAATGCGCGCTTGAGATCCTCAATGAGGCGCGCCAGACTGGTGTAGTAAACCGTAAGACCGGCTTTCAGAGCTTTCATGGAGATGCCGACCGCCAAATGGGTTTTGCCGACGCCAGGCGGCCCCAGTAGGATAATATTCTCGGCGCGGGCAGCGAAAGCCAAAGTGGCCAGTTCGTCGATCTGCCGTTTGTCGATGGAAGGCTGAAAACTGAAGTCGAATTCCTCCAGACTTTTTCGGTGCGGGAGACGTGCCAGCTTTATCCGCATTTTCTCTCCCTTCCGGTCGCGCTCCTGCTGCTCGGAGGTCAAAAGCTCGTCCAAAAACTGAGCATAGGTGTGTTCTGCATGCAGCGACCGTTCCATCTGTGAATCCAACAGCGTCGCAGCGGTTTCAAGTCCCATGTTGCTGAGCAATTCCCGGGCGTGCTCCAGTTCAACCATGGGAAACACCTCCCAGCAGCTGATCATAAATGCTTAGCTTGCGTACTTCCACGGTGCCATTCTGCTTGATGGCGCACGGAAAAGACGTGGGAATGCCGTTTCTCTCCGCGAGACCATTGTACTGCCCCTGCAGGAAAACAACGTTGCCAGAACGGTACTGCGCTTTGTGCTTTGCCAGCAGCACCTCCCCGCAGTAGATTTCCAGATAACCGGCGCACAACCGGACACGAACTTCCTTGCCACTGTACTGCCATGGCACGCCGTAACGGACACCGTCGAAACTGACCATCCCGTCGCGGGTCACGATCCGTGTCTCCCAACGGTATTTGTCCAAGGTCTCCTGCGGCGGAAGCTCCCGTAAGTCCTCCTTTTCCAACTCCTGCATCGGGATTTTACCGGTTGTGTGATGGACTTTTTCGTCGGCCTGCCGGCACCAGCAAAGCGCCTGACGGTTCAGGTCTTCCAGATTCTCAAACTGTCTGCCGGGCAAAAAGTTGTCTTTCACATACCGCACGAGACGTTCCACTTTGCCTTTGGTCTGCGGAGAACGGATGCGGCACACCTTCGGCACGAACCCCAACTCAGTGGCGAAATCCGCGAAACGCGTGTTCCAAATGGGCTTCCCGGCTTCCCGCCCCGTCACGACGGTTTTCATGTTGTCGGTAAGCACATTCTCCGGCATGCCGCCGAAGTATGAGAATGCGTTGACGATGCACCTCTCCAGACTGCTCAGGTCGCACCGGCTGGTGAATTCCGCGTATTTCACGCGGGATTTCCCCAGAATCATCACGAACACCGGCACCTTGTGAAGTATTCCGCTGCTGTCCGTGTAATGACAAATACCCCAATCCATCTGTGCCTGCTTTCCCGCCGGCGTTTCATAGCGCCGTACGGCAGGCAGTGCTTTTGCTGGACGGTACGGATGCACATACTCTTTGAGAATGGTAATCCCGCCATCGTAACCGGCTGCCTGCAACCGTTCCAGCAGAACCACGCAGTTAAAGATGCCCTGATCCATGAACTCGTGAAGCTGCGGTTTGTACGCATCCAACTTGGAAAAACGGTTTGTCTCCGGCGGTGAGCTTTCCTTACGCTCTATGTACTTGCGGGCGGTGTTCTTGGATATCCCGAGCTCCTTACCGATGGCGTAGGCGCTTTTCCCGCCCTGTGCTTTTTCCCGTATCATGTGTATCATTCCACTCCTTAACATCCGGCCTACCTCCATGGCGTTTCTTTATGCCATGGTAGCCGTTATTCTTGAGTGGGTCAATTCCGCCGGCGATCTCGGTCAATTATACTCCGGCGATAACA
>NZ_VWXL01000100.1 GCF_009746625.1 Caproicibacter fermentans | reverse complement strand
CTTCTTTCTGCAGCTATATTCGATATCCGTAAAAGTTTGTTGCTTTTTCATTTCTCTGCACCGCCTGTGAATTGATAGTTCTATTTTACCAGAGTTCTCCTCTCTTCGGTAGAGGGGCGGATTAAATCAGAGGTTCCTTAAGAATATGAAAAAATTTCCGGATTATTATATTTCAGAAAAGGATTTAACCAGTTTGGGCTGGAGACCGGGAAAGGCTCCTTCTAAATTCGCACTAGGCTAAATGTTTACAAGGGGGATTTATTGCAATGATAATGGACATTTACCACAGGCCTCCGGTCGTATCCGGCAGGAAGCAGATATCAATTACTACAGCGGAAAGCGCAATGGGCACCGTTTGCTTTGGTCAAATGACGGTTTGGTCTTTGTAACGTATGACCATTATGAAACGTTTATTGAGGTAATATAGGGAGGGCTTGAAATGGAAGGAAAAAAGATTACTACTTTGGATCTAACCGGCTGCAAATCTTTAGGAGAGCTACACCAGAGAATCAGGAAAGCGTTTGATTTTCCGGACTGGTACGGTGAAAATTGGGACGCTTTTTGGGATTTGCTTCAGACCGAATGTGATGCCGACAAGATCAAAATTCTTGGAGAGCATACCTTATCAAAAGAATTCAATTGGCATATTGAAAAAATGCACGAAATTTTACAGAGAAATAAAGATGATCACAAAAAGTATGGATGGAATTTTGACTTTGAAATCATCAACTGACTGCTAAAGGTTTTGAGATCTGCTCTAAATTGAGCAAATGACACAGTTACAATCCATGTGTAAAGGGTTTCGAACCTGCACATGGATTTTCCTACCTTCTATTATGGTGATTTTTATGATATACTTGATGCAAGCTATTTATATTACTTATAGGATAAAGGACTTTAAATGGATATTGTTATTGAAAAGGGAACAGAATTTGATATTGACCAACTTGCACAACTTTATGACGATTTGAATGACTTTCTGGCAGGCAGTATTAATTATCCAGGCTGGATAAAAGGTGTGTATCCAATTCGTGAAAATGCAGTAAACGGTGTTACAAACGACAATCTTTATGTTGCGAAAATTGCAGGGAAAATAGTGGGTTCTATTATACTAAGCCATGAACCAGAACCTGCGTATAGTAAGGCTAGATGGAAAATTGATTCCGATTACTCCAGCATTTTTGTGGTATATACTTTTGTTGTTCACCCTGATTATCTAAAAAACGGGATTGGTACGAGCTTGATGGATTTTGCAGCTCAATATTGTATGGCTGAACATGCTAAATCTATCCGGCTTGATGTTTATGAAAATAACGTACCAGCTATCAAGTTGTATGAAAAATGTGGTTTTGAGTATATAGACACTGTCGATTTGGGACTTGGAAATTATGGATTAAATCACTTTAAATTATATGAAAAATTGCTGCAATAATTACAAAATGTGTATATGTGATTATAAGTCTGCATCTAAAATGGGCAAATGAAACATCCAAGAAGCAACATGTAAGGTTTCGAATCTGCATGTTGCTTCTTTTACAGGCGTTGAAAGGGTTCTTAAGTGGCTACGTGCTACCGTGCGGTGCTTTCTCCCGATTTTAGTATGTATATTGAAATGGCACCGGTTCTGCAGCTTACCAATACATTCCGAAACCGTTGGTGTGGTGCCTATTTTGCGTCGAAAGGAATCCGAGTCGTTCCAACCGTCAGTTGGGGGAACGAAAATACATTTGAATTTTGCTTTGATGGAATCGAGAAGGGCTCCACGGTCGCGGTGTCAACCTATATGGGATCTGAACACGACAACCGTCAGAACCAGAAGGAGTTTTTCCCCAAGGGCTACAATGAGATGCTGCACCGCATTGAACCGGAAAAAATGATCTGTTATAACGAACCGTTCCCGGAGATGCAGGGCGACATTGCGTTTGTCGACTATGAACTAAGCTCGTGGAAGCATATGAATGAACCTATACATACCATCCAAATACGCAAAATACATCTGCGGAGAAGAACTCCTTCCGGTAGGAAGCAATCTCATTATCAAAAGCGGATATATTGTAAATGAGAATGATAAGAATTATAATAACATTATTCAAATAAATCATAGATGGCTTTTACATAATCTTCTCCTGAAGATGTTTCAATGTCCGACAGTGGAAGTGATCTGCAGATCACGCGATGCGCCTAGCCCGGCCAACAAGCACATACCGGCAGCTCCAATCAGAACCGCAAGCGGCAATGTCCAGTTGTTAGTCGCATCATGCAGGAACCCCAAGAGTGTGGGTCCAAAAGAAGCGAGCAGGTAACCAACCGACTGTGCCATGCCAGAAAGTCTCGCCGCTTCATCTGCATTTTTTGTACGGAAACTAAAAAAGATCAGAGATAAACTAAAAGTAAGCGTGCAACCGCTGCCCATAAGAATCATCCAGAGAAATGTAAGCCCCGTCGCTCCAAAAAACATCCCCAATAGTCCCGACAAAACACATAGAGAGGCAACGATAACCACCGGGCGTTGATTAGCTTTACGTCCTGCAAGAACTGAACCAAAAAATGCAACGGGGAGAGACGCAAGCTGAAAAAGGGAGAGCATCCATCCTGCTTTGCCTGAATCCATACCCTGATGGACTAAAATGTCCGGCAGCCATGCATACATGCAATAGAGCTCCACGGATTGAAGTCCCATATATAGCGTTACCTGCCATGCCAAAGGGGATTTCCATAAGTTGACCTTGTTACTGGACGATCCCTGCAAGCTGCCACGAATTTGATCAGCCACTGGGCCAACCGCCGTCAGGGGGGAGCGTAAATTTGCAGCAATAAATATAATTCCGATTATCAGCATGAAAGGTGCAGATTTCGATGGCGGTAAAGAGACATTTTCCTCTTGTGATTTATTTAATTGGTCCATGAATTTCTCCTTGTCTAATCAGTATTTATTGACACAGCCACTTGTTGATAGCTACAACCGGCCGCGATATCCGGGACCTGGTCACCAGGGTCAATAAATTTAACCGTGTCCGTGAATTCCCGCTTGAATAAATCAACCGCTCAGACTGAAACGGCAATCTGATTTTTATTTCTTGTCCTTTGTTTTATCTGAATGTTTGCTGAAACGAGGTTCACCCATATGTTTTCTTGGTTCATATTCGTAATAATACGGCATCCAACCACAGCAATAAGGTAAGCAGGACCGGAGATATGCTAGAAGATATTTTGCTAAGGCTTCGTATCCCTCTTCATCATACTCTCTCCACTGCTTATTTCTTTCATCTTTCATATTATCTCCCTTCAATTTTTGAAGCAAATCATCTTCGTGTCATACAATAGTGTGTATTTGCGCCCCCCTTGGTTAGCGAATGCTAACCAAGGGGCAATAAAAAAGTTTGTACGCTCTGAACTCTGAAAAACAGATTCATACAAACAAAGTTTGAAAAACTCTTCTACTCCTTTGCTGCTTACAGTATAAGCCTTAGATTCAATAATTAAAAATATATTATTATATATATACTCATAAGCAATATTGTATCAATAGTGTTATAAAAAGAGGGGGCGCACCTATTGTCTGGTACACCCTTTTTCAAAGATCTATACGTTTTTTTGAAAACGTTGAATTATACACTCGCGAAAACGCTCCGCAGCTTTCGAAAAATATCGCTGTTCTTTCCAAGCGAGCCGTAGAATGTTTTTAAAATCTGTCCCTTCTATCTCCAGCAGAGAGACCGGCAGTTCTTTTTTTTCGTCATCAGAACATGGTAAAAAAGATACTCCCAGTCCAGCTGCGACTAAATTGATCGCCGCCGTTGATTCACTGCACTCACAGATGATATTGGGTACAAACCCATTCTTTTTGCACAGTTCATCACAAAACCCCCTCTGGCTGAAATTGGCTTTTAATCCGATAAAGGCTTCCCCCTTCATTTCCTGAAAAGAAACCGTCCGGTGATTGGCAAGATGGTGAGATGGTGACACTGCCAAAAAGATGTTTTCCTCTGCCAAATTAACGGTGGATATATTGGGATGCTCGGTAATGGTATTAAGAAAGGCAAAATCAATCTCGTCAGTTTCCAAAAGATGCAGCTTTACTTTATCGTCACCTAACTGCGTGATATGAAAATTTACTTTTGGATGAAGTCGTGCAAAGTCGCCTATAAAGTTACTAAATTCTTGATTCATAGATGTGGACGCAAAAGACACGAACCCCATTTCACTCCCAGACAAATCAGAGATTTCCCGGCGCCCTTCCTCAACTTCTTTTAAAACCCTGTCTGCTCGTTTCAAAAACGCTTTCCCATATTTATTTAGAACAATATTACGGCCTGTCCGGTTAAATAAAGGGACGCCGAGGTCCTCCTCCAGCTTTGCTATCGTTGCACTA
This sequence comes from Caproicibacter fermentans, assembly GCF_009746625.1. Taxonomy (GTDB): domain Bacteria; phylum Bacillota; class Clostridia; order Oscillospirales; family Acutalibacteraceae; genus Caproicibacter; species Caproicibacter fermentans. The sequence goes on along the minus strand of NZ_VWXL01000100.1, from coordinate 196,336 downwards.
AGGGCAGGCTGCGCAATCTGCAGAACACCAGCGGCTCTTGTCATATGCTGCATACGGGCCACAGTCTGAAAGTATTTAATTTGCAGCAAGTCCATATAAATTCTCCCTCTTATTAATATATTTATTATTATTGAAATATATATAATCATATATTTTTATTTATTAATAATAGCAGATATAATAGAGCCAATCAAGTGCATCTAGTATTTATTCATTTCTTCTCGTTAAAAAGGTGACAGAATTCAGGTGAAAATCAATGGCTACACTGACAAAATACTGCTCTATTCGGATCTGAAACATAAGGAGAAAAAATGTCTGACAAACTTGGAAGAAATGATCTCTGCTGGTATGGTAGCGGTGGAAAATATAAAAAATGTCATACCCTTATTGATGAACAAGCCGAGACTTACCGTTTAAAAGGTATGAAGTGCCGCGCCGAAAATTACTGAAGACAAAACAACAAATTGAAGGTATCCGGGAAAGCAGTAACCGCAGTTAGCCGGAAGAGTTTGGCATTCATCCGTCGAAACACCCGCACCAAACGCACATAACCCGAACGTTCACTTTGATCGGTGAAGCGTTCGGGTTTATGCTTTCTTTGAGCTAAAATAAATAGAGGGATCGCCTTAAAGGAATAGATGTGCTGTAGGTTTCGATGGAATTGCCGGTCGACAGTTAAAAGATGGCGATGTTGGATTTGAAAACCTGTTTTACATGCAGGGACCATCGTGATAAAATATATTCGGTACATGAAAATCCGGATATTGAACCACCCGTCCAAACAAACTGGCGGGGTGAAATCAGATATATGGTTTTTATCGGGACATTGTCTCTTATTAAAAATTCGAGCAAACAGCGTAGAGGTTTCTCCTCAGCGCAGCAGCAGTATAGATCTTTTGATCAGACCAACGCAAAAAGCCAGAAAAGCCAAACAAAGTGTCGGCTCTTCTGGCTTTTGCGGCAACAAGGGTTATGTCAGACGTGTGGCTTTTTCTCCGCTTATTGTATTTGAAGGATTTTCCCCTCCATCGCGTCTAAGCTAAGAAATTCGCCCCCCTTCCACTGATCTTTGGTCTTCGGATCGGGGAAAAGCCGGCGGATCGTTTCAGGCGCCTCAAAAGGAATCCTCACCGTCTTTTCCGTGTCGCTGTTATTTAGAACGATCAGCAGTTTTTCCTTTCCGGTCTTGCGGAAAAAAGCATACACTTCAGGTTCGTTTACCGGAACAGTTCTAAATTCCCCGCAAGTCATTGCTTCATGTTGCTTCCGAATCATAATCAGCTTTTGAATAAATTGAAACAGCTTGCCTTTTTCCGGCTGGTTTTCCCAGGGCATCGGTTTGCGATAATCCTCTTCCGTGACGCCGTCGATTTCAGCTTCGTCCCCATAGAGGATGGAGGGAACTCCGAGGAAGGTCATCATAAAAAACAGCGCAAGCCGCAGCTTTTTTACATTGCCGTTGCAGACGGATAAAAATCTGGGTACATCGTGGCTGTCCAATAAATTCATCTGAGCATAGGCGATCGGCGTCTTATATCGAAATAACATCGCGTGGAGCTTTTGATCGAATTCTTCTGTCGTAATACTCCGATTTGCGAAAAAATCTCTGCAGAGAACAGAAAAGCCATAATTCATCGACGAGTCAAATTGATCTCCCTGGAGCCATTGGGAGGCGTCTTCCCATATTTCCCCAACTAAAAACGCATCCGGTTTTACAGCCTTGATCGTTTCCCGGAACCGGCGCCAGAAACCGTGGTTAATCTCGTTTGCGACATCCAGACGCCATCCGTCGATATCTGCTGTTTGAATCCAGTATTTCCCCACACGACAGAGATACTCTGCTACTTCAGGATTGCCGGTGTTAAGCTTTGGCATTTCGCGAACGTAAGCGAATGCTTCATAATTCGGAGGAGTTTCATAGCGAACGGGGAACTCCAGGCGGTAAAACCAGTCGGCGTACCGGGATGCTCTGCCGTTTGCCAAAACATCCTGAAACGCGAAGAAATGGGAACCGCAGTGATTGAATACTCCGTCCAGGATCACCCGTATCTTATTTTTATGGCATTCCGACACTAAGAGCTTCAGGTCCTCCTCCGTTCCAAAACAGGGGTCTATTGAAAAATAATCGGTGGTGTCATATTTGTGATAGGAAGAAGCTGAAAAAATGGGATTCAGATAAATGCAGTTCGCGCCAAGTGTAACAAGATAGTCAAGGCTTTCAATGATTCCTTTTAAAGTTCCGCCGTTCCTTGAGATGCAGACGGAGCCGGTTTTATCGGTTTTCCGCAGCCCCTTTCCACTGATATGCCGTCTTTCGGTAGCAAAGCTATCCGGAAATATTTGATAAATAATTGCTGAATTTACCCAGGAGGGAACATGGACCGCGTCTTCCCGGCGGACATAAGCGAATTGATAGTATTCGGTTCGGCCGCACTTGGGGCTTACATGGAATTCATTTGAGTAATAATAAGTCGTTTCCCCCTTGTCTTCCAATGTAAAGTAATAGAATATCCTCGTGCAGCAGGCGGTCAATTTGCACTCGTAATAGTCAAACAGGCTATCCGAACCTATGAGGCGCATCGGCTTTGCTTTTACCGGAGCGGGCTCCTCCGGACAGACCCGGTCCCCATAACAAAGAGTACATCGCACTACATCGCCTTTTTTGGTTCTCAGGCGGATGACAACGGTCTTTCCATCCGCAGTAAAAGCGTAATTTGAATCCGGTATATGTAAAATTGCTTCTTTTAACAAAAGCAGTGCCCCTTTCCTATTCCTTCACTCCGCCGGAAGTAAGACCTGATTTCATTTGCTTTTGAATGATGAAAAAAATAATTAAAATTGGAAGCGAAGCCAAAAGGGATGCCGCGGAAAATAACGGCCAGTTGCGGGTTTGCTCCGTTGCCTGCAGCGTGTACAGCCCGGCTGCCAGGGTGTATTTGCCGGCTGCTGAAAGAAAGTTAATCGCGAAAATATAATCATTCCAGACATTGATGAGGACAAGAACCGCCGTTACAATAATCGTGGGTTTTGCGAGCGGCAAAACGATTCTGCAGATGATTTGAAAATCATTGGCGCCGTCAATTTGGGCCGCATGTTCAATATCAATCGAGATTGTGTCAAAATAGCCCTTCATATTCCATAGGCTGAAAATCGTCATGCCGCCGGTGTAAACAATAATTAGACCCGTATACGTATTGATCAGTCCCATCGAATGCAGCAGCCGGTACAGCGCAAGCATGGACAGGATGGAGGGGAAGGCATTCAGCAGCAGCAAAAGGTATATCGTGGTTTTTCGGCCTCGAAAGCGAAACCGGGAAAAAGCGTAAGCCGCCGGGACGGCAACCGCCAACGAGATTATGACCGTGAAAAATGCAAGCAGCATCGTGTTCTTCAGCCAGAGTAAAAAGGGCTGGCTGAAAATCACATTCTTATAATGATCCAATGTAAAATCGGACGGAATGAGCGAGAAACCGGTGGCAAACACACTGTTGGACGAGTTGAAGGAAACGGAGAGGGCGTATAGAATCGGAATTAACCCTGCAATGCAGAGGAAGATGAAGAACAGGTTGGTAAACGCTAAACGTATCCGCCTTTTTCGGGGATTCTGAATCATTGCGCGCCGCCCTCCCGAATGTATTTTTTAGAGATCACGGTAAGTGCGATGATAATAATGAAAATAAGAATGGAAATGGCCGCACTGTATCCGTAGTTGCTTGTAATGAACGCTTTCTCATAGGCGTATGTAATGACCGTGTGAATGTCCGCTCCGGTTTTCGAACCGACCTGCTGCGTCATCAGGTAAACCGTGTCAAACTGTTTGAAGGTGACAAAGGTTGTCAGGATCACCGCCGGCATGATGATGGGGCGTATCATCGGATATGTGATTTTCGTCATCTTGGTAAATGTGCCGGCCCCTTCCAAAACCGCGCTTTCATAGTACGATTTGTCGATGCTTTGTATGGCGCCGTCCATTGTCAGGATCATAAAAGGGAACGCCATCCACAGATTGACAACCATGCAGCAGAGAAAAGCGCTGAGATTACCGTTCAGCCAATTTACGGGCTCGATTTTCAAAAGACTCAGCCAATGATTCAGCAATCCGAACTGAGAATTGAAGATTCCAAGGCGCCAGAGAAGGATGGAGACATATGCCGGCATCGCCCACGGAAACATCAGCAGAGTTTTATAAAAGTTTTTCAGGACCAAGCCCTCGCTGTTCAAAAGAACGGAAATCAGGAAGGAGACGGCAACCTGGATCGCCATATTCAGGACCGTCCAGAGAATTGTTCGCAGCAGTGCGGGTAAGAAGCCGCTGTCAAAAACAAATAATGCCTTTCTGTAATTTTCAAACCCGATTATTCCGGGGTTAAACCAATGGTAGATATTCATATTGGTAAAAGACAAATAGCCGGTATACAGGATTGGAAACAAGATGATCAGGCTGATTACGGCAAGCGCCGGAAAGGAATAAAACCAAGGCCGCGACTTTTTGTTCATTTCATTCACCAACTGTTTTAGGATAAAGGGCGGCGCCCATTTTAAAATTCCAACGGGCACCGCCTTCTTTCAGCACAGAATCATACGTTTATTGCATTGCCGCGATGCCCTCGATCGCTTTTTTCTGCGCGTCTTCAAGCTGGGCGGCAATTTCTTGATTGTTTTTGTTGATTGCGGAAAGAGCGTTTTCGGTTACGGTCCACATGACGTCCATCTGAGGGACATTCTGCATCGGAACAGCGGTTTGAGCCGTGTTTTTCATATCCATCAGGCTCGCGTTTTCGCTGACCGCGGCATCGTCGTAGCACTTGGAATTAGCCGGGGCCTCGTCGGCGGCCTCGGCAAGGGCAATACCGGCCTCCGGCTTTAAAAGCTGGCGCAGAACGGCGGCGACGGCGTCTTTTTTGGCGCTCTCAGCATTTTTCAAAACGTACATGCCCTCCACTCCGGAATAGGGCATCAGCGGCTTGCCGGTGGAATTTACGGTTGGCAGCGGAGCAACGCCGTAATCGATGCCGGCGCTCTTGATGCTCGGAATCAGCCAGGGCCCTTGAATGATCGCCTGCGCTTTGCCGGAGAGAAACAGCGTTGTGTCCGTGTTGTACTCGCCGTCGGTCGGCTCATAGGCAACGAACCGCTTATGGTATGTAAGGGCGTCTTTCATTGCCTGACTGTTGAGTTCCGGTTTTCCCTCCCCGTCAATGATGGTCGCTCCGAACGAATGCATCCACGCCGCCGCGTAATAAGCGGTGCTGTGCTGCTCAACCAGCGCGTAGGTGCCTTTTTTCGTATCCGTGTTCGCTTTCATATAGCTTAGCCAATCGTCCGTTGTCGTGGGAACCTTTTTCATCAGAGCTTTATTATAGATCAGCATCTGCGTCTCAAAATAAACGGGGAGCTGATAAATTTTGTCCTGATAGGTTCCGGCTTTTACCGTCATGGGAATCAAATCGCTCAGTTCGCTTTCCGAAATAAAGTCTGTGACGGGCGCCAGAATCCCCATCTGGGCAAAAGTGCCGGTTTTGTCATGCGCCATCAAATACAGATCCGGCGCGCTTGACGGGTCGTTGCCCGACAGTTTCAGCGCGTCGCTCATATTCTGCTTCCGTTGAAATGTTACGGTGATATTAGGCGACAGTTTGTCGAGCTCGGTTTTCAGCGGCTTTACGATTCCGTCTTCTGCTTCGTGCCAAACCGTAATTGACACAGGCTTTTGGGAATTGGCGGAAGAGACGGCCGCGTTTGCAGACTGCGCGCTGGAAGACGCCGCTCCCGTGCTTCCCTGACAGCCTGTCAGCGCTGATCCCATTGTACAGGCCGCCAGCAGGAGTGCCGTAAATTTGGTTCGCGTTTTCATAAGAATCCCTCCATGTTCAGTATTAGGAAACCGTTTTCTTAAAGTTTAACGATCGATAACGGCTTGTTTCCCTCTGACAAGTCAATTATAATGATATTTATCAAAATTATCAATACTTTTTGTGCGATTCACTTGATTTTTTTGGGAAAACGGTTTAATATATTAGTAAACCGTTTTCCTTACTGTGAGGTGCATTGAAATGTCGATTACCATAAAAGACGTTGCGCGCGAGGCGAATGTTTCCCCGTCCACCGTTTCAAAAATAATAAATCATTCGCCCACAATCCCTGAAAAAACCGCCCGGCATGTACGGGAAGTGATGGAGCGCCTGCACTATTGCCCAAACCTGCAGGCCCGCAATTTCGCAAAAAAGACGACGCGCAACATTGCGTTTCTGACAAAGCTGGAGCCGCAGATTGCGTTTACCAACCCGCATATGTTCGACATTCTGTGCGGCGTGCAGGAAACGCTGGCGCAAAAAGAGTACAATTTAAGCCTGGTCGGGATTCAGCAGGCGGACCGGGCCACGCAGACGGTCGAACGCATGATCGCGCAGAAAATCGCGGACGGTTTAGTCGTTCATGGCTCCGCGACAACAAAAAGCATGACCGCGCTTCTGGTAAAATCAGGATTTCCGCATATCATTATCGGCAAGCCGGATTTTGAGAGCCAGGCCTGCTGGATTGACACGAATCATTTTCTTTCGGGACAGATCGCGGCCGAACATCTTTGCCAATGCGGCCGTCGCAGAATCGCATTCGTCGGCGGCGCGCGGGAAGACAAAATCTTTTTACAGCGTTTCAACGGCTTCCTTTCTGTCATGAACGAAAAAGGGCTGGAGGTGTCTCCTGAGTTTGTAAAATACGGCGATTCTTCCAGCAACAGCGGCTTTACCCTTGCCAATGAACTTTTCGCTTGCGCCGCCCGGCCGAACGCCGTCATTTGTCAGGACAACGCGGTCGCGTTCGGCGTGATCAAATCCATTCACCGGCACCGTTTGAAAATTCCGGACGATATCGCGCTGGTTTGCTTTGACAATTATCCGTTTTCAGAAATCATGGATCCCATGCCCACCGTCGTCGATGTCAATGTTCACGATATGGGCATGCAGGCGGCTTCTCTTCTCCTGAGAAAAATCAAAAATCCTGAGCTTCAGATGCAGACTTATACCACCTTGCCCGTTTTGATCGTAAGAAGCTCCACACAAGGGGCGAAGAAGCAATAGATCGGTAGATCATGGCTCATCAAAAGCAGCCCTTCTAATCGAACTGCCGCCGGTTCAAAAGCCGGCGGCAGTTCGATTTATTGAAAAAGCAAACTTATTCTGTCCTGCTACTGCGATAGACGTCTATTGCCGCCTGAATCAAATCGTCGGTTTCTTTCCGTTTGTCGTCTTTATGCCATACGATCCCATAGGGGACGAAGTCTTCAGTTTCTAATGGAATGACGCAAAGAGTGGGATCCGGAATGCAGATAAAGTCCGGCATAATCGCAACCCCAAGTCCGCATTTTGCCATGGTGCAGCCGCTCAGCTGATTGTCCGTGTATAAGACCGGCGAAGACCGGCATTCCTCCATGATTCTTTTTTCCATTTGAATCATTTCCTCGGGGCTCTGGATCGGATTGAGCAGGATTAAATTATAAGTTTCCAGGTCGCGGTATGCGATTTTCTTCTTTTGGGAAAGGGCGCAGTCCTCGGAAACAACGCATACATATTTTCCGCGATACAGCTCATGATACTGTGTATTGGGAAGATCGATCACATTGTCCCTGACGGTAAAGAGAAAATCGACTCTTTTTTCAAGGAACAGCATGTTTTTCCTCGTGAAATCCGTCATCTTAAGGTCCAGCAGAATATTGGGGTGTTTGGCATTAAACCGCGCGACGATCTGCGAAAGAAAGCTTATTGCGAGAAAGTTGCTTTCATACGCAACCACATAGGTGGAGTCATATTTTTCCGCATAGTTTTTCGCTTTGACGATGCTCTGGTGGATCTGGGCGATCACATCCCTGATGTCCTCATAGAAAGAAGCGCCGGCTTTGGTTAACTCCACTTCTCTTTTGGTCCGTTTGAACAGCTCAAATCCAATCTCCTCTTCCAACTGCTTGATCTGATTGCTTACGGTCGGCTGAGAGATGAACATGGCCTGCGCGGTAGCGGAGAAATTCAGGGTTTCCGAGAGGTTTACAAAGCATTCCAACTGCTTAATATCCAAAAAAGCTCCCCCCTGTAATTCGATTTCTGTATATAGTATAGCATATTTCTATTTCACTTTCTCAAAAGATAATGTTAAAATTTTGTCAGAATAGAGCCGTTAAACATGATTCCGTAAGGAGGAACTAAAATGCGATACATTGTAACAGGCTGTGACGGTCAACTGGCGGGAAGAGTTGCCCAAAACGTAATGAAGGAAGTTCCGGGGGAACAGCTGATCTTCACCTGCCCGGATTTGAACCGTCTGCGCCCGGAGAAAAAAGAGGCTTGGGAAAAGCAGGGCATCACCATCCGGCAGGCAAATTACGACGATAAGGAAGGCATGGTAAACGCGTTCCGGGGCGGCGACAGGATCTATTTTGTCTCCAGCATCATCAACGGGCCCAAACGCGTGCAGCAGCATAAAAATGTAATCGACGCCTGCAAAGAGGCCGGGGTTCAGCATATTACCTACACCTCTTTTTTCGGCGCCAACCGCGAGGGATACCATCAGTATGTGCTGGAGGACCACAGGCCGACGGAGGCCTATTTAAAGGAGAGCGGCGTCGAGTACAACATCATGCGGAACAACCTTTATATGGAAAATTATCTTACGGTATCCGTTATCCTTGCCATGCTGAGCAATAATGTCTGGGGGACGAACGCGCGCGACGGCAAGGCAACGTATATCGCAAAGGACGACAGCGCACGCTGTGCGGCCGCGCTGCTGCTGGGCAAAGGCGGCCGCAATCAGGATTATGATCTGACGAGCCTGACCCCCGTGAGTCAGAGGGACATCTGCAGAATGATTGCGGAAAAATCAGGGATCGACTTTAAGTTCGTCCCCATGGACGATGAAGAATTCCGGAACTACCTGGAAGCGCTTCATATCCCCGCCACAACGGACGGAGACTATTCCCGGTCGCCGGTTCCCTTCTGCACAATGGATATGGTCACAAATGAAAAAGGAATCGCCAATGGACAGATGGGAGTGGTTTCCCACGACGTGGAAAAGCTGACCGGAAGAAAGCCGCTGGAGATTCCGGATTTGCTTGATACGTACAGCTATGTTTGGAAAGAAAAGCTTACGAATATACGCCAGTTAAGATAGTTGATAGAAAAAAGGAGAAATCGAATTATGATCTCCCCAAAGCATTATGGGATTGTTATGAATTTCTGGATGTCGCTGTTTAACGGGATTGTCGTATCGACCGTTATGATTTACGCAAACACGGGCGCATTCCCCCCGGCGGCAATTCTGATCTCGTCTTTGGAAGCCCTGGCCGTCGCATTCGTCGCGGGACTCATTATCCCCGCAGCGCCGTTCGGAGCGAAGCTGGCGGAAAAAACGTTTCATTCCAGCCCCGGCAAATTCAAGTACATTGTCATTTCAAACATACCGGTCTGCCTGATGATGGCGGTCGTGCTGTCTCTCACGTTTGCGCTGATCAACGTCGGTTTCAAACCGCCGTTCCTGATGGCTTGGCTGGGCAGCGTGCCGCTGGCCTTTCTTGCTTCCCTGCTGACTTCGATCGTACTCACGCCGGCGGCCGTCAGGATTTGCAATGCCATGACCGGAGTGAAATAATCGGGGCACTTTTGACGGGACCGGTCCGGAAGTAAAAGCCCGAAAAGCGGTGGAAACGCCGGCTTTTCGGGGCTTTTTTACATGCTGTTTGAAGCAGGGGCGCGCCTCAGGCCTGTCGCGCCCCGTGCTGGCTGAAAAGCCCTTCGCTTCCTGCAAGATTGGTTTTGAATTGTCGGGGGGATTCGGATGACTTCACTTGACGGGTATATTATTGGCGTAATCTGAGTTGTAAAGCCCGCGCGGAGGCATTATAATGAATCTAGCTTATGGGACAACGGTTAGGGAGTGATGCGGTGTGAAAATTGGCGCGTTTGCAAGACACAACCGGGTCAGTATCGACACAATCCGGCATTATATAGACCTTGAATTACTGATCCCGCAAAAAATCGGGAAGCAATACCAATTCGACCTGCAATGCCAGAAGGATTTTGAAGAAATCCTGTATTTCAAGTCACTTGGATTTACTCTTCTGGAGATTAAAGATATTTTCATCGTGAAGCATCTTGGAAAAATGACCTCTTTTCAGCGGGAGGAATTCTATCAAAACATTTTTAAAGACAAGCATGAAAAGGTAAAGATGCAAATAGAGGCTCTTAACAGGGAAAAATCCTGTTTGGAAGACGAGCTTCATAAATTGGACGGGAAACGCGAAGCAAAGCCATTCCCAATGGGAATCAGCCTGAATTGGCTGCGCCTTCTTTGCTGCCACCGCTGCGGCGGCCCCCTCCTGTTGAAAGAAGCCGCCGTAGAGGACAATATGATCCTGTCAGGAACGCTTAAATGCAACTGCGGAGTTGAATACTCGATTCAGGACGGCATCCTTTTCGTAAATCCCGATAAGGCCGTCTGCGAAGACCGGGTTCCTGAGCCCTTGTCCTACATCCGGCATACTGACGCTGCATATCTGAATCATGTTTATAAAACCCTGGAGTGGACGGTTCAGAAGATTGATTTTAAAGGCCTTTCGGAAAAAGTTGTTTTGGAACTGGGCAGCGGAAGCGGTTTTCTATTAAGACGGATTTATGATGACCTGCCGGAAAACACGGTGTACATCGCCGTTGACTGCAACAGGGGCGGCCTGCTTTCGCTCAAAAAGATTCTGGAAAATGCGGAGAAGAAAAAGGAAATTTTCTTCATTTGCTGTGATTTTCTAGAGCTTCCTCTGGCGGAACACTCCGCGGATCTTATCTGTGACTTCGCGGGAAGCAGCAATTATGGTTTTGACCACAGCGAATTCCTTTTAAATTCCATGGAACGATACTTTAAAAAAGACGCCGCTCTGTTCGGCTCCTATATCATCTTCCGGAATTTCAGCTCAGACAGCCTGGTCCCGGTGGACTGCCGGGAGAACTTTCGAGTTGGCCCGGTCGGCAGGAAAATTGAGGAACTGGGGTTTTTGAAGCAGTCGGATTATCTATCGGACGTCGTTGCCAAAGGCGGAATTTATGAAAATTACTTTCAAAACGGGGAAAAGGTTCTGACATACGGTTTTGTTGGAAAAAGGTTGGGTTGACCCGACCTTTTTGTATTTTTGCCGCAGCAATCGGCGTCCCGGGGTGCTTGACGCCGAGTCGGCACCACGTCTTACAATGAGCGCATAAGAGGGGGCGCTGTTGTGAGATCGGCTTGGATTCAAAAACACGAACGGTTTAATTTTGTGATGTTCTTTCTGGGGCGAAGCACGTCTGTTCTGATGTCTTCCGTCTATACGTTCGCAATGGGACTGTATGTCCTGAAAATGACGGGGTCCGGTCTGTCGTTCGCGGTTACGCTTTCGCTGCAGATCCTGCCGGCTGTCCTGATCGGTCCGTTTGCGGGAGTCCTTGCGGACCGGTTCAATAAAAAAATTATTGTGGTCCTGACCGACGCTTTCCAAGGGCTTCTGTTTGCCGGGTTGTTTTTTGCCGCCGGAAACGGCCTTACGCTTTTTGACATTTACACCGCAACCCTGCTGCTTGCCGTCTCTCAGACGCTCTATAATGTCTGCATGGACTCCGCCGTCCCGAATCTTGTTTCGGGACCCCATGTTTTAACTGTCAATTCAATCGGGAAAATTGTCGACTCTGCCGCAGGCATTGTCAGCCCCGGTTTGGGGGGCGTTCTTTATGCCGCGATGGAGATACGGTACTTTGTCCTGTTAAACGGAATCGCCTTTTTCCTTTCAACCGTTACCGAGTGCCTGATCGATTTCCGTCTTTACAATCACCTTACGCCTCAAAACTCCGGATTCGATTTCAAGCGGGAGCTCGCGGCGGGATTCGATTACATAAAGAAATCGGATTGGATCAAAAGCTCCCTGCGAAATTTCGTAACAGTCAATTTCTTTCTTGCGTTGTGCTATTCCGTACCCGTTCCATACATCCTAAACAATGTTTTTCACCTGTCCCCGAAAGCATTCGGACTGGTTCAGTGTTTTTCGCCTGTCGGCATGATTGTCGGCGCCCTGCTGGTCAGAAAGATCACCGGTATGATGTCGTACGGAAAACTGATGAGGATTTCCGGAGCTTTCTGTGCCCTTTGCCTGGTTTTGCTCGGAGCCCTCCCGGTTTTCAGTGACCACGCCGCTCCGGTTTTGCTGATTCCTTATTATGCCTTTGTGCTGGCCTGCTCCGGCTTTGCCGTCTCCCTGATCGATATTCCGTTCATCAATCATTTTCAGACCCGGGTGCCGGAGGAACTCAGAGGGCGTTCCCTCAGCCTCAGCATCAGCGCGGTTAAAATAGCTACCCCGGCCGGTTATATTTTGTCGGGAGTCATGATGGAAATTTTCCCGGCATATTTCCTGCCCTTCTGCGGAGGAATCCTGCTGTTTGTCCTCTATTCCGCGGTGAATCGGAGATAAAAAGGTCCTTTGCTCTGAATCGCGCAAATTCATTAAGAATCGCCTTCCCCGCTGCCGCAAAGGCAGCGGGGAATTTTTCATTTTGGAATATCCTCGGGAAAGGCGGGGCAGAATCATTCTGTAAATAATTACCAAACCCGAGAAGGAGATTCAAAATGAACGAAGGACAAAAGAACTCGGGGCGTTTTCTGAATTACGCGCCCTTTCTGATTTCGCTTGTCTTTTGGCTGGTGATTTACTCCTATACTTTTTTACAGGGAGACGACTACCGGTTCAGCGTAAACGGCGGCAGCTTCCCCAGAATCTGGAACGAATATCTGGACTACTATACTTACGGCGGGGCCAGAATGGGGAATCTGCTTGCCGGCTTGTTCCTGATGGCGGGCATGCGCGTCTGGCAGGTGACGACCGCGCTGGCGGCGACCGGAATTTCGCTCGCCTTTTTTTATTACGTCAGGGGGACCCTCCGGCCGGGAAGCGCGGACCGGCGAAGCGCGCTGCTTGCCTGCGTGTGCGCGGTGTTTCCCGGACTTCTGCCCATGTCGTCCCGGCTCTTTTCCGACGCTTTCCTCTGGCTGGACGGCTCAGCCAATTACGTCTATCCGTTTCTGCTGATGCTGGTGGGCTTTCTCCCTTTTTACAACAGTCTGCGCGGACGGAGCCTGCCGAAAGCTTTTCACTGGATATCGCCCGTATGCTTTGTTGCCGCCGCCCTGCTGCACGAGCAGGTCACAACTATGCTGCTGGGGATGTGCGTTGCGGCGCTTTGTTATCTGAAAAAGGACCGGACGAAAAAAGAGCTGGTCTATTTTGGAGTCCTGACGGCGCTGTGCGCCGGGGCGCTGGTTTTCATGCTGACGGCGCCGGGAGCCTATTTCCGCATGGAGCAGGAAAACGGAGAGCAAAGCGAAAAGGCGGCTTTTCTTCATAATTTCATGAGCTATTTCGTCCCGCTCGTGAACGAGGAATGGCCCTGGCTGATTGCGATGGGCCTTACAGCGGTTTTTCTGCTTTCCCGCCGGTCCGGCCACGGGAAGCTCGGCGCGTTCCTTCAGCTTTATCTTTGTTTCGGCGCGCTGCTGACGCCGCTGAGCTGGAGCATGCGTTTTCCGATGCTGACCCTGCCGGCGGAGGAAACGCAGAGCAGCCGCTTTCAGCAAACGGCGGAGGCCGCGCTGATCTGTTATTGGATCCTGTATCTTCTGCTGATTTTCGCGGCGCTGCTGATGTTCGCACAGGAGAAAGACCCCGGCGGAGGGGGAAGCCGCGCTTATCTGCCGGTCCTGTATGTGGGGATGTGGGCGTCCCAGGCGATTCCGGCGGTGGCGACAGCCAGCAGCGGCCGGGCAAGGATGCCTTTGTACGCGCTCGCGCTTCTGATGATATTCTGCGTTCTGTGGGATTACGGCGGCGCCGTTCGCCGGGCGGGCCTTTTGCAGGGCGCTTTGGTTCTGATCGGAATCGTTTCGTTTGCCTGCATCGCGCGCGGCGCCGTGATCAACGGCACGGCGGCGGCGGACATTGAGCGGCAGATGCTGGAAGCGCGGCAGGGCGAACGGAGCACCGTGCTGATCGATTACAATCGGTTTGACTGGACGTTCTGCAACGTGACGTATATTTTTAAGCCGGACAAAAGGCCCCGCAGCTATGAAACCGCGATCCGTAAATACTATGGACTTCCGGACTCCGTGAAAATCCAATATACGAAAGCAAAGGCCGGGCGCGGGGCGGCGGTTTACGAACTGAAGTGACGAGGCCCGGGCGCTAAAAAGCAGATTTCCCCGCCGCGAAAGGCGGGGAAATCTGCTTTTTTATGAAAGGCTTTGGAGAATGACAGCGGAGCGCGTCAAAGAACGGAGCTTGTGCTTTTGATCTCGTCGAGCACGGCGGAAATCTCACCGGCCTTTTCCTTGATCTCCAGCATTTTGTCTTTCGGCACGTTATAGGTCATAAAAACGTCCTTAATCGATTGAATCGAGTCGTAAAGATTCTGGTTTACGGCGATAAACTCCTGGAACACGTTGCTGTTGCTCGCGTTTCTAAACTGTCTGATGTCGTTTTTAATGTACTGGACCACTGCCTTGGATTTCGAAAAAACGCCCGCGGCCGCGGGATAGGGTTTCACCATTTGAAGAAAATACTGGTTTTTCGCGTTGATGTTGTACACGTAGAACAGTTCCGTCTGATCCAAATTGAAACGAATAAAACTGATGATTCCATGCAGGCTCGTCACGTCGGCCCCCATCTGCGTCAACATCATGTCGATTTCTTCCTGATTTGCAGACATATTATTCATGGATAAACACCCCCCGACTCTATTATATCAGATAAAATACAATAAGATAGATGGTCGATAAAATAATGGATACGATCATCAGGGGGAACCCGTATTTCAGGTACCGGGAGAAAGTCAGCTTGTATCCGTGCTTTTCCGCAAGCCCCGCGACGATCACGTTTGCGGAGGCGCCGATGAGGGTTCCGTTGCCGCCAAGGCACGCGCCGAGGGAAACCGCCCACCAAAGCGGCATGATGTGCATCCCGTGGGTCCCCATGGCCTTGATGAGAGGAATCAGCGTCGCCACGAAGGGGATGTTGTCCAGCATGGAAGAAGCCAGTGCGGAAAACCAGACGATGATGATTCCGGTCAGAAGCAGATTGTTTTTGGTCGCATGGACAATGACGGTTGCCAGCTCGTTGATGACGCCGACCTTTTCCAAAGACCCGACGAGCACGAACAGTCCCCCGAAGAAGAACAGCGTCGGCCATTCAATGTTCAAAAACACTTCGTCGACGTTTTCTCCGCTCAGCAGCAAGAGAAGCGCCGCGCCGCTCAGCGCGACCAGAGCGGAGGGGTAGCCCAGCTGCTCGTGAAAGAAAAATCCCAGAATCACCAGCCCGAGGACGAACAAGGACTTTTTCAGAAGCGAGCTGTTTTTAATCGATTTCTTTTCGTTAAAATGAAGGATTTCCTGCTTCTTTTCCTCGCTGATGACAAGCTGCTTGTGAAACAGAAAATACAGGATAAAGAAGGTGACGGCGAAAATAATGACGACGATGGGTCCCAGATTTGCGATAAAGTTTACAAAGCCCAGCCCGGCGGCGCTGCCGATCATGATATTCGGCGGGTCGCCGATCAAAGTCGCCGTGCCGCCCAGGTTGGACGAAATGATTTCCGGAATCAAAAAGGGAATCGGGTCCAGCTCGAGGGTGTCCGTAATGACGAACGTCATCGGCACAATCAGCAGTACGGTCGTCACATTATCCAGAATCCCCGAAATAACGGCCGTAATCGCGCTCAGGCTGAGGATGATTTTCCAGGGATCGCCTTTCACTTTTTTGGAGGCGAAAATGGCGAGATATTCAAAAATCCCCGTGTTCTTCACGATTCCCACAATGATCATCATGCCGACCAGAACGCCCAGAGTATTAAAATCTATATAATTCAGAGCTTCGCTGAACGTCATAATTTTTAAAACCAGAATGAGGCTTGCGCCAACCAGAGCAGCGATCGTTCGATTTACCTTTTCACTCATCACCAGTGCCATGACAATTACAAAAATCGTGAGAGAGGCAATCATTTGCATAGACAAGACTCCTTATTCCATTGATTTGATAATTTACCCGGAATCGTTCCAACAGCTCTCCGGAACAGCGGGGAAGGCATAAAAAAACATCGGGCTCTCCCAAAGAGGAGAAGACTCCGATGGCATAGAGCTGAATCGCAGGCTGAACAGTGCCGCGGCCTCTGCCGTCTGTTTTTATCTCAAACCGAATGAAGTACGCAGTGAATACTTTTAGAGCGAAAAGTTCCCGATTGATTCAGAACACACCTTCATCTGCCATCTAAAAATCTTCATGTTCAGAGCGATTTTCTGTTAACCTGACCTTAGTGTGACCATCATAACAATACAAAATGGGTTTGTAAAGGCTTTTAAGAACATTCGTAACTATCGCATTATTATACGCCCGAATAAATTTTATTTTTGGTAAAATTGATAAATGTTTAACGAACCGTCAAAATGTAAAAAAGCCGTCTCTTGGTTCCCCGGGTCTTGGGCCTTGAGATCAGAAAAGCGGCTGCAGTCAAATAGGAATTGACAGATAGAAAAATATGGGTTATACTAGGTGCGTTGTAATTTTAGATGATGAAAGGAGGCAGGCAAAATGAGAGAGTTAACCGCAGTTAATTTTGCGCGTAAGGTCCGTTTCGGCCTTTTGTCAGAAGTGTTTTTGCCTGTCCCCCGTTTACGATGGGATTTTTGCGCTTTTCTGTAAAGAACGGCGTAAATATGGCGGTTAAAGCATCTCTGACGAGCAGAGGTGCTTTTTTATTTTGCCCATAAGGGATTTTATTGAAGGAGAAGAGTATGAAGAGCAAAGCGCTTGTCTGGCATTATTTAAGAAAAAGCGTCGGCTTTTTTGCCGTCGCTTTGGTTTTCAGCATCCTGAACACAACGCTGAATTCGCTGATTCCGCAGGTTGTGAGAGTTGCGGTCGATTTTGTTACGGGAGAACAAACCGAGGATCTTCCCGGATTACTCACGGGTATTTTGAATTCCGCCCGTGCCCGTGAAAACCCGGCGCGGAGCCTGCTGCTGTTCGCGGCTGTTATTCTTGCGGTCGCGGTTTTATCGGGCGTCTGCAATTACTTAAGCCGCACCGGGGTGGCAAACGGATCGGAATCCTTTATCAAACGCCTGAGGGACCGGCTTTTTCTCCATATCCAGCGCCTGCCGTACAGCTGGCACAACCAGCACCAGACGGGGGAAATCATTCAGCGCTGCACGTCGGACGTGGACGTGATCCGCAATTTCGTCAGCAATCAGATGCTTGAGGTGTTTCGCACCGCGTTTCTGGTGATCCTTTCCATCTCGATCATGTTTTCCATGAACGTGACGATTTCGCTTGTGGCCCTGGCCTTTATTCCGCTGGTGCTGATGTACTCCTGCATTTTCTATTCGAAAATCGCTAAGCGGTTCCGCAAAGCGGATGAAGCCGAGGGGGAGCTGTCGTCCACGGTACAGGAGAATTTAACGGGAGTCCGCGTGGTGCGCGCGTTCGGCCGGGAGCGCTACGAAATCGACCGCTTCGACGAACGCAACGACCGCTTCGCGAATCTCTGGATCCGGCTGGGCGGACTGCTGAGCACCTACTGGGGGCTCGGCGACCTGATCACCGGCCTTCAAATCCTCTGTGTAATCGTGGCCGGTGTTATGGAATCGGTCAACGGCCGGATTACGCTGGGTGAATTTCTGGCGTTCGTATCTTACAACACCACGCTGATCTGGCCCGTCCGGGGGCTCGGCAGAATTCTGTCCGAAATGAGCAAGGCGGGCGTTTCCGTTAACCGCGTGGCGGACATCCTGGCCGCGGAGGAAGAGGAAGAAGACGCAAACGCTCTGCGTCCGCCCATGAACGGGGACATCGCGTTCCACCATATCAACTACTGCTATGAAGGGCAGAAGCCCGTTTTAAAGGATGTCGATTTTACGATTCCCGCAGGCAGCACGTTTGCCATTCTGGGCGGAACGGGCAGTGGAAAGTCGACGCTGATGCATCTGCTCGATCGGCTGTACGATCTTCCGCCGGAGTGCGGCAGCATCACGGTGGGAGGAACGGACATTTCCAAAATTCAGCGCTCGTGGCTGCGCAGGAATATCGGTATCGTGCTGCAGGAACCGTTTCTGTTTTCCCGCACCATTGAGGAAAACATCCGGGCGACCCGACCCGGCGCCTCGCTGGAAGAGGTGCGCGGCGCGGCGCGGATCGCCTGCGTCGACAGCGCGATCGACGGCTTCGGCAGCGGGTACGAAACCATTGTGGGGGAACGCGGAGTCACGCTTTCGGGCGGGCAGAAGCAGCGCGTGGCGATTGCGCGCATGCTGATGCAGCAGGCGCCCATTATGGTGTTCGACGATTCCCTTTCCGCCGTGGATACCGAAACGGACGAGCAAATCCGCGAGGCCCTGAAAGCGAATCTGGGGAATTCGACGGTCATCCTGATTTCCCACCGGATTACGACGCTGATGCAGGCGGATCAAATTCTGGTGCTGGAGGACGGCGCCGTGGAGGAAATCGGCACCCATGAGGAGCTGCTGCGCAAAAACGGAATCTATAAAAAAATCCATGATATTCAGATGAGCAGCGGCGACCGGTCGCTGCTGGAACAGGAGGTCGTATAATGGGTTATGACGAACAGGAGTACAGCAACGCCTTTGACCTGAAAATCTGGAAAAAAATCCTTCCCTATTTAAAGCCCTACCGCAAAACCGTCGTCATGGTCTGCGCGCTGAACCTTTTCTGCGCCCTGGTGGATATTCTGCTGCCGCTGTTTCAGCGGTATGCCATCGACCATTTTATCGAAGCGCGCACGATCAACGGGCTGCCGCTGTTCGCCCTTGTCTACGCGGTCACGATTACGCTGCAGACAGTCAGCGTGATTCTGTTCACCCGCGGCTCCATGCGGATCGACATGCATCTTGGCCGCGACCTGAAACGGGCGTGCTTCGTCCATCTGCAGACCCTTTCGTTTTCCTATTATAACGTTACGCCGGTCGGCTATATTCTGACGCGCGTCATGAGCGACACCAACCGGATTTCCGACCTGGTGGCGTGGAATGTCTTCGACATGCTGTGGGCGTCCGTCTACGTTCTGGGCGTTTTCGGCGCCATGCTGGTGCTGAATGTCAGGCTGGCGCTGATCGTCATTCTGGTCGTCCCGGCCATCGTGCTGCTGACCTGGTATTTTCAGAACCGAATCCTGTACTGGAACCGATTGGTGCGTAAGACGAATTCCCGCATCACCGGCGCGTTCAACGAAGGCATCATGGGTGCGAAAACCTCAAAGACCCTGGTGATTGAAGAAAAGAACGACCGGGATTTTACGGGAATTACCCGGGAGATGAAGGTTTCCTCCATCCGCGCCGCGCGCCTCGGCGCGGTGTATATTTCGCTGGCGCTTCTGCTCAGCTCGGTCGCGACGGCCCTGGTGCTGGACCGCGGCGGGAATCTGGTGCTGCAAAACGCGATGCTGCTCGGCACGCTCTCCGCCTTTACCGCGTATGCCGTTGGAATCTTTGAGCCGATTCAGCACCTTGCGGGCAATTTTTCGGAACTGATTTCGGTGCAGACGAATATCGAGCGCGTCACCGGACTGCTGGACCAAAAGCCCGAAATCGTCGAATCGCCTCAGGTTACCGAAAAATACGGGGATTTGTTTCATCCGCGCACGGAAAACTGGGAGCCCATCGAGGGGAATATCGAATTCAGGGACGTCAGCTTCCGGTATCCGGACGGGAACGAGGATGTGCTCAGCCATTTCAGCCTGACGATTCCCGCGGGCACCACGGTCGCGATCGTCGGGGAAACGGGCGCGGGCAAAAGCACGCTGGTGAATCTGGCATGCCGCTTTTTTGAACCGACCGCGGGAAAGATCCTGATCGACGGGCGCGATTACCGGGAGCGCAGCCAGCTTTGGCTGCACAGCAACATCGGCTATGTGCTTCAGAGCCCCCATCTGTTTTCGGGCACGGTCAGGGAAAACATCCGCTACGGCAGGCTGGATGCCACCGACGAGGAAGTGCTGCGCGCCGCCGAGGCCGTCAGCGCCGACAAGGTGGTGGAAAAGCTGGAGGACGGGTTTGACAGCGTCGTCGGCGAGGGTGGGGACCGCCTTTCCACCGGGGAAAAACAGATGATTTCGTTTGCAAGGGCCGTTCTCGCGGACCCGGCGATATTTGTTCTGGACGAGGCGACCTCTTCGATCGATACCAGAACCGAGCAACTGATTCAGGCGGCGATTTCTCATTTGCTGCAGGGGCGCACCTCCTTTGTCATCGCGCACCGGCTTTCCACCATCCGGCACGCCGACATGATTCTGGTCGTGAAGGACGGCAAGATTATTGAAAGGGGCCGGCACGAGGAGCTTCTGCGGATGAAGGGGTATTACCACACGCTATACAGCCGCCAGTTTGCAGAAGAGTCGGCGATGGGTTTGCTGAAGGCGGAATAAAAGGACCCTAATAAAATTAACGGCCCGGCTGTGATTTCACAGCCGGGCCGTTGTGCGGAAAGCCTTTACACGTAACGGATGCTCAGGTTTCCGAACGAAACGCTGCCGGTCAGCGTGACGGCGGGCGCGCCCGGCTCGGCCGGGACGTCGTTTCTGTCGCTGTTTACCGCGCCGAACGCCGCGTGGACGTGGTCGACGATGCGCCAGTTCCTGTGAAGATAAAGAACCATTTCGCCAAAGCTTTCGTTAATACGGATTTCAGCGCCCTCCGGGCTGAGCTGAACCTGGTCGAAGTACACGCTCAGCTTGCCGAACGACGAGGACAGATTCGCGCTTTTTAAACTGTCGGAATGCAGGTATTTGCAGGATTCGCTGAAGCTTGTTTTCACAAGGATCTCGTTGCCGTCGATGTTTTCCTCCGAACGGGTGCAAGAATCCCCGTCCCAGCCGTGATGATACCGGCACCAGTAATGATGGTGCGGATGGAAAATCATGCTGAACCCGATGGAGGCGAACAAAGCCGCCAGAAGAAGCTGCCAGAAAGAAAATGCAACCAGATGAAGAGGCTGCTGATAGATCAGATAAAGCAGCGCAAGCGAGATGAACGACCCGAACCAGTTCAGGTCCGTTAAGCTGCTGATGAGAACCGCGGCAAGCAGGACGGTCGCCGCAACGCTCCAGAATCCGATTTGAACAAACGCGCCGATCTGGCTTGCGATGACAAAAATCGCCGCCGCCAGAAAGAAAATGCCCCAGAACCAATTTCTATGCTTCATAGTTTCCCCTTTCGCTCAGGCGCTGCCGCAGTTCCCTGTAATAAAACCGCGACGCGTAGATTTGTTTATGACTGTTTGAAAACTGAATCAGGCTGGAGGAGATGAGGTTCCGCGTGATGGAATAAATCTGCCGGATATTGACAATGGTTGATTTTGCGGCCCGCACGAAGCTGCGGGGGAGCATCTGCTCCAGCTCGTACAGACGGTATTTGATGAAATACGCGTCGTCTGCCGTATGAGCGTAAACGCGGTCGCCCTCCGTTTCAAAAAACAGGACGTCCTCCAGAGGAAAGTAGTATTCCTGATTCTGCTTGTAAAAGGTGATTTTCGGCCCCGACTGCGACTGCTCCAGAATAAACTGGTGAATCTTCCGGATCGACTCATCCACGCGGCCGCAGCGGATCAGTACTTCGTCTTCCTTCAGATTGTCGGTCACTTCGATCCGAACCTTCATCGTACCACCCCTTATGCAACCAGTATAGCGGCTTTGAGGCAGGATGGAAAGAGGAATCGGGCGTCCGGTTGATTTTTTAAGGGTAACCGGTGATTTTTTGGCGGCAAGAGGTTCCTTGGCCGAGCGGAACCGCGGATATGCGCAGCGCGGAGGCGGGTCGGCGAAGCCGCTTAAACGGCCGGGAAAGGAGCCTGTCTGTTCTGCGCAAAAGGATTCTATTCCGGAAACGCCCTGAAAAACACGGCGATTTTTTCGGGGACGGCGTCCGCGACGCAACAGGGATCTCGTTTCTCCAAAAGAAACCGTTGCCGCCTGAAAATTGCGCGGTAACAAAAGCACCGAGCGCGGACCATCATCCGCGCTCGGTGCTTTTGTTACGGCATTTAAATTTCCACGGCGATTTTGTCCGCCTGTTCCAGAAGAATCTTTTTGGTATCGTTCAGGTAAGTGCGCTCCGGCAGGCAGATCAGCACGGTGGCGTCGCGGCCGACGGGGTACGGCGCGCCGTGCCAGACGCCGGCGCGGAACACGACCAGCGTACCCGCCGGAACAACGAAAGCTTTCAGCTTTTCCGGTTCCGGCGTCCCGCCGTTGGCGGGACCGGCGTAAAGTACCATGTCGTCGTCCATCGGCATCATGACTTCAACCGTAAAGGAATGGTATTCCACATCCTCAATCACCATCGGCCGCTTGCCGACCTTCAGCGAGCCGAATGCCGCGGGAGCGGCGCTCGCCATGGGCGCCAGCGCCATGTCCCGGTGAAACGCGACCGGCTCCCCGCCCAAAGCGTAGGCTCCGTCCGGGTTCGCGATGTCCGCAAGGTAACCGTACGGAGCCCAGTTCTCCGCGGTAATGGGTTCTGCATGGATCGTTTTCATGGTAAGACCTCCGTGCCTGTCAATAGGTATAATTGTCGATTTCCACTTTGTCGATTTCCTGGAACGGCGCGAGGGTGGAAACCATCCTGACCGGTTGATCGTAGCTGTTGATGCAGTAGTGCACCTCGTTGGGCTCAATATGGATGAACTGGCCGGGTTTCATATGGTTTACGACGCCGTCGACGACAATGTCGACCTCGCCTTCCAGAATATAAAAATTTTCTTCCATAATGCGGTGAAAGTGGGCTTTAAAATCCTGCTTTGGCTGAAACTGAACGATTGCTAGGTTCATTCGGGGACCTTTCATCAGGTATTTGGGGCCGCTGTCACCGAAACGGTATTCTTTGTCTTTCTCGTCAACAATGTACATGATCATTTCCTCCAGTATTTTAAAGACCGGGTGCGCTCCACATGCTCCTGGTCAGATTCTGATTGCTCAGCTCCAACTGCGCAGCGTACACTTTTCTCCAGTCAGGATAGATTCGCTCGTAGATTTCGTGATTTTTCGGATCGGGCCGATAGATTTTGTCCCACTGAACCAGCTCGCCGGCCGCCTCCTGGATGCTGCCGTAAATTCCAACGCCGAAGCCCGCAAGAATCGCCGCCCCGAGCGCGGTCGCTTCCTTGACAACGGGGACCCGGACCGGAAGGCCCAGCACGTCGGCGAGAATCTGACACCAGACGGGGCTTTTGGACGCGCCCCCGGCGAAAACGACCTCCCGCGGCATGTTTCCGGTGGATTCCCGGACCAGGTCGAGGTGCCCTTTCGTCACCATCGCGGTGTTTTCCAGAATCGCCTTGTAAAAGGTGTAGCGGTTGAACTTGTCGGGATCGAGCTCGAAATTGGTAAATGTGGGGGCGGCGTGCTTCCAGCGGATAAAGTTCATGACGTCGGAAAAGGCGCAGAGCATGCCGTAGCATCCCGCCGGGATTTTTTTGGCTTCCTGATCCATCAGGTAATAAGGGTCCTTCCCGGTCTCTGCCGTCCGCTGCTTTTCAAGCTGGCAGAAACCGTCGCGGAACCAGCGCATGACGAGGCCGGGCTTGAACGCCAGCGCCTCGTACTGCCATAGGCCCGGCACTGCGTGGCAGTTTACCCTGACCCGGCAGACGGGGTCCGTCTTTGGCTCTGTCGTGTTGAACTCGTACTGCCAGAAGCTGCCGCCGAAAATCGCCGCCTGGTTCGGACCGACGACGCCGACGCCCACGCAGCCCAGCTGCGCGTCGCCCCCGCCGACCACGACGGGCGTTCCGGCGGACAGACCGGTTTCGGCGGCGGCTTTTTCAGAAACTTTGCCGGCAACGCTGCCGC
The DNA here is from genome assembly GCF_009746625.1 of Caproicibacter fermentans. GTDB lineage: Bacteria > Bacillota > Clostridia > Oscillospirales > Acutalibacteraceae > Caproicibacter > Caproicibacter fermentans. The sequence goes on along the minus strand of NZ_VWXL01000100.1, from coordinate 172,427 downwards.
ATTCCTGAACGGGCGGAAAAATATCGGTGCGCAGACCGCATCTTTCCGCGATGGAGGGATCCCACGACCTTTTCTTCAGGTCGAAAATACCTGTCGTGCTTCCGTTGCTGGGCTCGATCGCGAGCACGCCGGTCAGTTTATCAATCAGCCAGTCGTTAAACATGCCCAGCACGGCGGCCTTCTGATAAATTTCAGGCATTTTATTTTTAATCCACAGCAGGCGCGGAAGGGCGTCCAGAGCGAACGACTGGCCGGATTCCGCGTAGAGTTCCCTTTCAAGCTGAGGATCCTTGCGGATCAGCTCCTCCACTTCTTCCGTGCTGCGGGCGTCCACGTTCGCGCAGGCCCAGATTTCCTTTCCTTCTGCGTCGTAAAGGATGATGCCCTCGCGCATGCAGGTGGTTGAAATCGCCGCGATTTCGGCCGGTTCGATCTTCGACTGAGCGAGGACCTCTTTGATGCAGTCCCTGGCTAAAGCCCAGTTGTAGCCCCAGTCGAAATCCATGCTGCCGGGGTACCGGGGATCTTCCCTGTGTTCCCATTCGTGCTGCGCGCAGCTCAGCTGGTTTCCCTTCAGATCAAAAAGCACGGCTCGGACGCTTCCCGTGCCCGCGTCCACAGCCAGCAAATATTTCTGCGACATATTGCCTCTCTCCCCTTTGATACTTATTATGATTATTTTATACAGAATTATCTTCTTCAATCAGCCGCAACGCGGTTTCTTCGTCCGTGATGAGAATATCGATGTATTTTCCGCGCAGCGCCGCGCGAATCGCGTCCACCTTGGACGCTCCCGCGGCGACCCCCACCACGTTGTCGAGCTCCCGGAGCGTTTTCAGGGAAGTGCTGATCAGCCGGTCTTCCACATGGGTCTGGACGGGGACGCCGTCCTTGTCGATGAAATGGCTCAGAACATCCCCGACGGCGCCTTTCATGGACAGATACAGAAAATCGCTTTTACTGAGGATTCCGTTTTCCAAAACGGTCGCGTCGTCCCCCATGCCGCCGATGCCGACCAGCGTCATGGAAGCCAGCCGGACCATGCGGAAAATTTCCCTGACAGACGGTTCTTCCCGCATGGCCGACACCATCTCTTTCGAGGAAACGAGCAGCGGGGTCGGAATCAGGTAAAGCTTGGCATTGAAGGTGTGCGACTGCGCATTGGGAAGATAGTAGCTGACGCCGCCCGTCAGGGAAACGACGGAAACCGTGAATTCGTTCATGGTGGCAAGGTGATTCAGAATCTTGCTGAGCGTATCGCCGTACCCCATATTGATAAAGCAGTTTTCAGAGATCCGGTGGCTGATATACATCGCGGCGGCCTTTGCAATCGTTTCGTTCAGATTTTCACCCATGTGCGGGGTCGGCACCACGAACGTGTCTTTCAGGCCCCACTTGTCGGCAAGCTGGCGCTCAACCTGCATGTGCTGTTCGCCGTCCTGACGAATCTTGAACTGAATTATGCCGTCCTTTTTTGCCTTTTCCAGGATTTTCATGACCCGGATGCGGGAAACGCCCAGCTTTTCAGAGATCTGCTGCTGCGTCATATTTTCCATATAGTAATACCACGCGGTCTTGACCGCCAGGATTTCCTCATAGTCCATATGTTTTCATCTCCAAAAGAATACTTTACCTTATATGATACAGAATAAAACATTGAAAGCAAGAGCAAAGTTACCCAGGTTTAACAAATGTATCTTAATTAAACTTTTGTTGCGATAAACAGTATAGCATTATTCCGAATTGGTGTCAATCTCAATTTCTGAAAAGGCTCCGCAATTTTGGTGTAAATCATAATAAATATGTGATATTATCAGGAATAAGTTGTTGAATACAGCGACGAACAGCCGGTTAAAACAAAAACAATACTAAAATTTACGGAATACAAAAATGAAAAGTGTTGACATTTGTTTTAAAATATCGTATGATGAGGACAAGATAAAAATCAATCGCTCAAACATTTGTCTACTATTACAGGAAGCCAGATTTACATAGTAATCTGCATTTTCTGTGGATGGAGGGGGAAAAATGGCAGAATCCCAAAAAAAATTTTCTGATCAAGCAATTATTTCTGTCCGCGGGATTCACAAAGCATTTGGGCTTAACAATGTATTGAAGGGCATTGATCTGAATGTCAATTCCGGCGAGGTGGTTGCGCTGATCGGCGGCAACGGCGCCGGAAAAAGCACCCTGATGAAAATTATCATGGGGATCCATCAGCCCGACCGCGGGGAAATTTACGTCGATGGCGAAAAGGTAAACCTTACAAAGCCGTCCGTCGCGCTTAGCAAGGGAATTTATATGATTCCGCAGGAGCCGATGCTTTTTCCGAACATGACCGTTGAGGAAAACATCATCGCGGGCTTTCGTGAAAAAGCGGCCGACCTTCACGTAAGGCTGGTGAACCAGATGAAGGAGATCGGCTGGGACCTGGACCTGAACCGCAAGGCGAACAGCCTGTCCATCGCCGAACAGACCCTGGTCGAAATTCTGCGCGGGCTGCTCCGCAATTCCCGCGTGCTCATTTTTGACGAGCCGACCAGCGCGCTGACCTTTGACGAGGTGGAAAGCCTTTTTAAGTGCATCGCAACCTTAAAGGCCAGGGGAATCGGAATTATTTACATCACGCACCGCCTGACGGAAGTGTTCGACATCGCGACCCATGTCGCCATTATGTGCGACGGGGTGATTACCCTAAACGGGCCGGTCGGCGACTTTACGCGCGAAATGCTGGTAAAGGGCCTGCTGCCGCCGAACATGGCGGAGCAGAACGAAAAACGGCAGACCGCTGAGCGCGCCGAACTCGATTACCAAAAGCTGAAGCCTGTTTTCGAACTGAAGTCTTTTTCCGGCTATGGTTTCAGCAATATTAACCTGGAAATCTATCCGGGTGAAATTCTGGGCGTCGCGGGAGTGGTCGGAGCCGGAAGAACCGAACTGGCCACCACCATTTTCGGCATGGATAAGGTCCTTGGCGGAAGCGCCATCCTGGACGGGCGCGACATCACGGGACTGCCGACCAAAAAGGTTCTGGAGGCCGGCATCAATTATGTGCCGGAGGACCGCCACCTTTTGGGACTGTTTAAAATCAGCGACATTGCCGCGAATACGACCTCGGCGATGCTTTCCGATTCTTCCATGGGAAAAATGTTCCTGAACGGGAAGGCGGAATATGAACTGACCCGGAAATACGTCGACGATTTCAGAATCAAAATCACGGGGCAGGATCAGCTGACAGGCAGCCTTTCGGGCGGAAACCAGCAGAAGATCGTGATTGCCCGGGCGCTTTCCACGCAGCCTAAGCTGATTATTCTGGATGAGCCCACCCGCGGCATCGACGCGGCGGCCCGCGGAGACGTCTATACGATCATTCATCAGCTGAAGGAACAGGGCGTCGCAATTATGCTGATCTCATCCGACATAGAAGAGATTATTGAATTGGCCGACCGTGCCGTAGCGGTCTATCAGGGGCACATCAATCTGGAATTCAACAAGAAGGAAATCAACCAGGATAATTTGATGGCCGCCGCCTTTGGCGTGACCGGAGGAAGGAAGGCGGAAGTATGAACACCGTGAAAAAAATCCTGAAAATACGGGAAATGACCAGTTTTCTGTTTCTCATCGCGCTATTCGCGGGAGTCGGAATGGTAAACAGCTCGTTTCTGTCCCCGACCAGCCTTTTGAACTGCTTTAACGACAGCGTTGTCTTTACGCTTCTCGCGGTCGGCATCGCGTTTGTAATCCTGACCGGGGAAATCGATGTTTCCATCGGCGCGATCCTCGGCCTTTCCGCCGCGGTGACCTCCACGCTTCTGCGCAATGGAAGCAGCTGGGCCGTCGCGTTCCTTGCCGGAGTCATGGTGGGCGTCGTGACCGGCGTCATCAACGGCTTTGGCGTGGCGGTTCTGAACATCCCGTCGCTGATCTTTACGCTCGGCACCATGGGACTGTTCCGCGGAATGATTTACGTCTATACCGGCGGCGCATGGGTGGAAAACCTGCCGGCGCCCTTCACGATGCTTTCCAAAGCCAAGCTTGTGGGCGACCTGACTGCATTCTATGCCGTCGTGCTGGCGTTTGTCATCCTGGCTCATTATATTCTGACAAAGACACGGCGGGGCAAGTATTTCATCGCCGTCGGTGACAACGCCGCGGGCGCGACGCTGATCGGAATTCCGACCGTGAACACGAAATTTGTCTCTTATGTTCTCTGCGGTGTGTTTTCGGCGGTCGCGGGCATCCTCTACTCCTCCCGCATCGGTTTTATCACACCGACCGCGGGCAACGGATATGAAATGAAGGCAATCGCCGCCTGTGTGCTGGGCGGGATCAGCCTGACCGGCGGCCTCGGCAGCCTGATCGGGGCTTCCATCGGCGCGGTCATCATGTCCTCCGTCAGCCGTATCCTGGTGTTCCTGGGCTTTTCTTCCGATTACGACAATACCATTACAGGAATTCTCCTGATCGTGATCGTGGTGGTGGACGCGGTCTCTCAAAACCGCGCCGCGGTCAAAAACCGTCATATGCGCCTGGCGGCCCGGGCGCAGTCCAAGAAAGGAGACGATCAGAAATGAAAAATTCACCCTTGGAAAGCCTGAAACGGGGCGTGAAAAGCTGGGAATTCGCTCTGCTGATGATCCTTTTCCTGGAATTTGTCATCTTCGGGGCTAAAAACAGCAAATTTTTAAATCCTAATATATTGCTGGGCAGTGTCAACGACATTATTTCCATCTGCATTATCTCTCTGTTCGTTACGTTCGTGATGATCACGGGCGGAATCGACATTCAGGCCGGCGCGATCGTCGGGTTTACCTCCATTATTGTCGGCGTCGTCTGGCAGGACGGAGGCCTCAACATCTGGGCCGCCTGCCTGATCGCCGTCATCGCGGCCGCCCTGTGCGGCGCGCTTTCCGGGTTTTTCGTGGCTTACTGCAATGTTCAGCCGATGGTTGTGACGCTGGGCGGCGGCTTCCTTTATTCGGGGCTGGCTCTCCTCGTTGCCAAACTGTCGGCGACAGAAAGCTATAAAGGAATCAGCGGATTTCCGGACTCATTCAGACAGATTTCTCAGTTCAAGCTGTTCGGCGTGATTCCGGAGCAGGTCATCATCTTTGCGGTTCTGACGGTGATTGCCTACCTGCTGCTGCATAAAACAAAGTACGGCAGAAAGGTTTTTCTGGTGGGAGTCAATCCGCGGGCCGCGGAGTATTCCGGCATCAACAGCCGGCTTGTGATCATGAGCACCTACGTGCTTTCCGGAATCAGCGCGGCCATCGCGGGAATTGTCCTTACCTCTTATCTTGACACCGCGAAAAGCGACATCGGCGCAACCTTTACTCTTCAGATTATTACGGCGGTTGTTCTGGGCGGCACGCTCAGCACGGGAGGCAAGGGCAACGTAATCGGCACCGCGCTCGCGGCGCTGGTCATCGGAATCCTCCGCTTCGGCCTTCCGCTTTGCTTTAAGATCAACACGCAGTACCTCGACATCCCCGTCGGGCTTCTGCTCCTGATCGTGATTACGGCCCGTTCGCTGGCGGGCAACTCGAAAGTGGTTCGTTTCATGAACGGCGTGATGCCCCGCGGATGGGGGAAGACCGCGGCGCATTAATTTCAAGCGGCTTTTGGTGTAAAAAGCCATATTAATACAAAATTTTGTAGGAGGTTATTGTAATGAAAAAGGTTCTTGCACTTGCACTTGCAGCATCGATCATGGCAACGTCCCTTGCCGGCTGCGGCGGCAACGGCGGCTCGTCCGGTTCCGCCGCGGAGTCAAAGGCGTCTTCGGGGGCGTCCGCGGCCGCGGGAGACAAATCCGTGAAAGGAAAAACAGTCGTTTTTATCCCGAAGCTGACCGGCAACGCGTTCTTTGAATCCGCCAATGCCGGCGCACAGGAATATTCCAAACAGTGGGGCTTCACGGTTGATTACCAGGGCAGCCCGAACGCCGCGGTTGCGGACGAGGTACAGGTGGTCAACAACGCGATCGCCAGCGGCGCGGACGCAATCTGCATCTCTTCCGTCGACGCGACCGGCCTTGACTCCGCTTTGAAAAAAGCGAAGGACGCGGGCATGACGGTCGTCACATGGGATTCCGACGTCTCCACGGACGCCCGCGCGCTGATGGTTTCCCAGGGAACGCCGGACATCCTCGGCAAAATGCTGGTTGACATGAGCGCCGATTCGCTGACAAAGCGCGGCAAAGACGTGGCCAAAGACGCAATCAAATACTGCTGGCATTACTCACAGGCGACCGTGGCGGATCAGAACTCCTGGCAGGCCGCGGGCGAAAAGTATATCAAAGAAAAATATCCGAACTGGGTCAATGTGGCTCCCGACAACTACTATTCCGAGCAGGACGCTGAAAAGGCCGTTTCCGTCGGCGCGTCCATTCTGGAAGCCCACAAGGACATCGATCTGATCGTCTGCAACGACTCAACGGCATTGCCGGGCCAGTGCAAAGCGGCTCAGAACGCGGGCCTGACCAAAAAAGACATCACAATTACCGGCTTTGCTTCCCCGAACTCCATCCGCGACTACTGCAAGGCGAACGTCATCGAGCAGTGGGGTCTGTGGGACTGCGGCATCCAGGGCGCGATGGGCTGCTACCTGGCGGCGTACCTTGCGGCGGGCAACACGGTGAAGGTCGGCGACAAGATCAACATCCCGAGCATCGGCGAAGTTGAGGTTATGCCGAACGACAGTCTGGTTCCCGGAGCAAAAACGACCGATACCAACAACGGCGTCGTCCTGCTTCCGGAGCGCGTTGTTTTCAATGCTTCCAACGTAGACAAATACAACTTCTGATTGACTGTGAACTGACCTTGCTGTAAAAGAAGATCGTTTACAGAGAATCAGTAATACAACTAAACAAAAAAGGAGATCTGAAATTATGGCTGACAAGGAAGGACTCAAGGTTGCGAAGGATTATTCCGTAGATGTTCCTTTTGCAAATCAAGGCAGTTTTCATGTTAAGGGTGCGAACAATCTTGACTGGGGTATGAAAAAGCGCTTATCCAATATTTTCGACCCCAAAACGGGCAACACGGTCATGTTTGCCTTTGACCACGGCTATTTCATGGGATCAACCGCGGGGCTGGAGCGTTTGGACCTGGTGATTCCGAAGCTGATGTCCCACGTAGACGTTTTAATGGGAACCCGCGGCGCGCTGCGTTCCTGCGTGCCGCCCGAATGCGGCAAGGCGATCGCGCTGCGCGTCACCTCCGGTTCCTCCATGCTGAACGACGACCTTTCGCATGAAGTGAACGCGGTCGATCTTGAGGACGCGGTCCGAATGAACGCGGACTGCATGGCGGTGCAGACCTTCATCGGCGCCGACGGGCAGCTTTCCAGCATCGACAATCTCTCGCAGATGATCAACGCGGGCCTGCGCCACAGCATTCCGACGATGGGCGTTGTCGCCGTCGGCAAGCAGATGGAGCGCACGGACCGGTTCTTTAAGCTGGCTACCCGCATTCTGGCGGAAATGGGCGCCAATATCATCAAGACCTATTATTGTGAAAAGTTTGAAGAAGTTGTGGCCGGATGCCCGGTTCCCCTTGTTGTGGCGGGCGGAAAAAAGCTGCCCGAAAACGAGGCGCTGACCCTGGCGTACAAAGCCATCAGCGGCGGCGCCCGCGGCCTTGATATGGGCCGCAACATTTTCCAGAGCGAACATCCCGTTGAGATGGCAGAGGCCATCCGCAAGGTTGTCCACGAGGGCTTCAACGACAAAGAGGCTTATGAATTCTATCAGGACGCGATTCACGGATAACCGGATCAAAATCGAAAAAGACCGTCGGCAGGCACGCTCAAAAGTTTTTGCTTTTGGGCGTGCCTCTGTTCGTGTACCGAAAGCGACGGCGGCGCCGGTGAGACCGGGTGAGCTTTGGCGTTCGGCAGCATTTCAGGCGGCTTTGTCCGAATTGAGTTTATCTGGTTGTAATTGGTCCAGTATGGGAATATAATAGTGGAAACGCCGCGCGGTATTTGCGGATGTTTCGAAAACTCTGTGCCGAGGATTTTTCCAGATCGATCGCGTGCGGAAATCCGGTCGGGAACGTCATAAAAAGGTATTGAAAACGTGGAGCATTTTGAAAAAACATATCGAAACTGGAGAGTGCTGCTGTTTCGCGCCAATATCATGATCGCGTGCATCATGATTCTGGTGGAGTTCTTCATGTACTTTATCATCCGGGAAAACGGCCTGACCCTGCCGTCAATGAGAAGGTATCTGTTCCGTTATCTTCTGATTCCGGCCGCCGCGAATACGGGTGCGATTCTATCGGGATATCTGCTTTTGAAGCGAAGGCCGGATTCCGGGCTGGTGAACTATATCCCGCCGGTTCAGCTGGCGTTTATCTGCATGGTCGCGGCAAGCGTTCATTATATTTTTTCCATCACGTTCGGCATTTTCGGCATCCCTATTTTTACGACGGTGATTTACAGCGATCAAAAGCTGACCAACCGCGTCAGCCGAGTCTGCTATTTGTTTTTGACGGTTTCGCTGATTTTCAGAAGGTTTTCTCCGCCCGAATTCGGCATGGATCATTTTTTTGCGGAGGAGGCCATCATCGCTTTTGTCATAGTTTTTCTGTGCAAAAAAGTCTGCAACGTCATCATAGAGTTTCAGGAGGAGAAAAGCGGGATCCTCGCGCGGAGCTACCTCAGCCAGCTGAAAATGCAGGACCAGCTGAACAGGGACCAGAAAACCGGCCTTTACGGCAACACGATCTTTATGAATACGCTGGACTGCATGGTAAGATCTTCCGCCGAAACAGGGGATAAGATCGCTCTGGCGGTGATGGACATCGACGATTTCAAAAAGGTCAACGACACGTTCGGCCATTTAAACGGCGACAGCGTGATTCATGCGATTGCGGAACTGATGAAACAAAACGTGGATTCGAACCGCTTTACGGCAAGGTTCGGCGGCGAGGAATTCGCGGTGATTTTTACGGGCGACGCGGCGGACGAAGCCGGCCTCTTTCTGGAGAAAATCAGGCTCGAATTTGAAAAACTGACCTATGAGTTTACCCGGGAACCCATTACCGTCAGCATCGGGCTGGCGGCGTGGAAAATCGGATGGACTTCGGAAGAGCTTTTCAACCATGCGGACACAGCTCTGTACGCCGCGAAAGACAAGGGCAAAAACCGGGTCGAGGTTTTTCAGGAGGTTCGGCAGGAAGACTGAACCGTGCGCTGCGGATTTTTCCGGCGCACGGAAAGCCGTTCTCCGTTAACAGGCTGATTGCAAATCCGGGGAAAAATAAGCAAAAGAATCTCGTACAGAATCAGTAGGAAAATGAATAAAAATCAGGGAGCGATGAGATGAAATATATTCTGGACCAGTTAAAACAACTGACTTCGATCGACAGCCCGAGCGGATTTACCAACGACGTGACCCGGTACACGATGGAGCAGTTTGAAAAGCTTGGCTTCAAGCCGTACCTGACCAACAAGGGGTGCGTTGTGTGCGGCCTGGGCGGCGAGGGGAATCCGGTGATTCTTTCGGCGCATATCGACACGCTCGGCGGCATGGTTGCGGAGGTGAAGAAAAACGGCAGACTGCGCATCACAAACATCGGCGGCCTGAACGCGAACAACTGTGAAACCGAAACCTGCCGCATCCGCACGCGCGGCGGAAAGACCTATGAGGGAACCCTTCAGATGAACGACCCGTCCATTCACGTCAACAAAAAATTCTCCGAACAAAGCAGGACCTTTGAAGAGATGGAGGTCGTGATCGACGAGGACGTGAAGGAGAAAAAGGATACCGAGGCGCTTGGAATCCATACCGGTGATTTCGTCTGCTTCGACCCGCGCACGGTGGTGACCAAAAGCGGATATATCAAAAGCCGTTTTCTCGACGACAAGCTGTCCGTCGCGATCCTTCTGGGCCTTGCGAAGCGAATCAGCGAAAAAAAGCTTATCCTGAACCGGAAGGTTTACGCCTTTATCACGGTTTATGAGGAAGTGGGCCACGGGGCCTGCGGCGCCCTGCCCGCCGACGCGAAGGAAATCATCAGCGTCGACATGGGCTGCGTGGGAAAGGGTCTTGCCTGCACCGAGCGCATGGTCAGCATCTGCGCCAAGGATTCCCGCGGGCCGTACGATTACGAGGTTACGACGGAGCTGGTTCGTTGCGCGGAGCGGGAAAAACTTGACTATGCCGTGGATATTTATCCCTTTTACGGCTCCGACGCGGACGCCGCGCTTGCGGCGGGCTACGACCTGAAGCACGGATTGATCGGGGCCGGGGTCTATGCTTCCCACGGGTACGAGCGCTCCCATACCGACGGCGTAAAAAATACGCTCAGGCTGCTGGAGCGTTACCTCGGAAAGGACTGACATGAAAATACGGTATTACCCCGTGCCGGGAGGCGCTTCCATCCTTTCCTGCACCGGAACCGGAAGCAACGTCCGTATTCCGGAGAAAATCGGCGGACTGCCAGTGACAGGGATCGCTCCTTACGCGTTTTCCTCCAATGAGGCCGCGCAGGCGCACCTGCCCGCGGGGACGAAGCTTCTGGAAGCCACGGACGGCGAACCGGAGGCGCCCGGCCGCGAGCGGTGTCTGGGAGGGGAATCCCTGCGGGAACTTTTGCTGCCGCCCGGAATCCGGTCCATCGGGGAATACGCGTTTTATAACTGCGTCGGTCTTTCGCGCGTCGGCCTTTGCGCGGGGCCGGCGCTGGTCGGCAACGGGGCTTTTATGAACTGTCGGGGCCTCAAAGAAATTCTGGTTGCGGCTCCTTCGGCCGCGCCGACCTGTCTGCCCGGCCTTCTGGAAGATATCCAACAGGAGGTGCGCGCCGTGTTCCGCTCCAAAGAGGGCGATTCCGTCTGGATTTTTCCGGAATACTATGAAGAGTCCGTCGAAAACGGCCCCGCGCGCATCTTTGAGCATTTTATCCACGGGGCGGGCTTTCGCTACCGGCAGTGCTTTCGGGAGGACAAACTCGACGCGGAAAGCTACGACGCCCAGTTTCCAATCGCCCGGAGCGAGACCAACCCGGAAACGCTGCTGAGAATCGCTTTGGAAAGGCTCCGCCGTCCGGTTCGCCTGACGGCGGCCGCGAAGGGACGGTACCTTGCCTTTCTGAAGGAACAATCGGCGGACGCCGCAAGTCTCCTTATCCGTGACGACGACCCGGAGGGCCTTTCTTTCCTGGCGGAGCGCGGAGCTTTCACAGCGGAAAGCATCGGCCGCGCGGCCGAGGAAGCCGCGCGGCTGGAACGGGCGCGGTGCCTCAGCGTTTTGCTTCAGGAACGGCACGAGCGGTTTGCCGCGAAGAAAAAGACGTTTGACCTGTAGGGCTTTTGGAAAGGAGGGTCGCAGGTGGAAAACGAAACATTGGAGCGGGTGCAGAAAATCGGCGGACAGATTCTGACGGCGTCGCGGACGGAGCTGTATCTTCAAATGCGCTTTTTTGACGTCGCGCTCAGCGCGCTTTCCTATCAAATGACGCCCGGCGCGCGGTTTATGGGAACGGACGGAACGAGCCTGTTTTACGACCCGGACCGTCTGTTTTACAGTTACCGCCGCAATCCGGTTCTGGTCAACCGTGTGTATCTGCATCAGGTGCTGCACTGTGTGTTCCGCCACCTTTGGAAAAAGCCGGGGCAGGACCGCGGACTGTGGGACCTTTCCTGCGACATCGCGATGGAATCCGTTCTGGACGGCATTTCGCAGCGCTGCGTGCGGCAGCCGCCCTCCTGGTTCCGGAGGAATTTTTACGGTACGATGCGGGAAACGTTCCAAGTCCCAACCGCGGAAAAAATCTATGAAATGCTGCGGAAAATGCGCCTGACCGACGACGCGCGCGTCCAGTTGGAACGGGAATTCCGAATCGACGATCACTCCTTCTGGCCGGATCCGGGAAAGCGCCCGCCCGCCGGCGCGCCGAATCCCCGGCAGAAATGGGAAGACATCAGCCGGAAGATGCAGACCGCCATGGAAACGCTTGCGCAGGACCCCGCCGAGCACGCAAAAGCCCTGCTTTCGCAGGTTCGGGTGGAAAACCGGGAACGGTACGATTACCGCCGCTTTCTTCAGAAATTCGCCGTGCTGAGGGAAGAGCTGCGGCTGGACCCGGATTCCTTCGACCCGGGCTTCTATTCCTACGGGATGCGCCTTTACGGCAATCTGCCGCTGATAGAACCGCAGGAAACGCGCGAAACCCGAAAAGTCGAGGAGTTCGTCATTGCGGTCGACACCTCGATGTCCTGCTCCGGCGCGCTGGTGCGTTCGTTTCTCGAACAGACCTATTCGATCTTAAAAGATACGGAGAGCTTTTTCAGAAAGATCAATATCCATATCATCCAGTGCGATGAAACCGTCCGCTCCGACCGTAAAATCACAAATGAAGAGGAACTGCGCGGCTACATGGAGCATTTCGAGCTGATCGGCAGCGGCGGCACCGATTTCCGTCCGGTTTTCCGCTATGTGGACGAGCTGCTGCGGCAAAAGGAGTTCCGCTGTTTGAAAGGCCTCATCTATTTTACCGACGGCCGGGGCGTCTTCCCGAAGCAGCGGCCGCCTTATGACGCCGCGTTTGTCTTTCTGCGGGAGGACTTCACCGACGCCGACGTGCCGCCGTGGGCGATGAAGCTGATTCTGGAGCCGGGCGATCTGGAGAAGGGAACGGGCGCGGCGGAGGAAAACCAAGACGAGGACTGGGAGGATTTGCCCCACTATGAATATTAAACAGGCGAAAGAAGAGATTCAGAATACCGTCAGGGCGTACCTGCAGCGGGATGAAAACGGCAATTACCGCATTGAGCCGGTTCGTCAGCGTCCGGTGCTGTTAATGGGGCCTCCCGGCGTCGGCAAAACACAGATCATCGAGCAGGTCGCGCGGGAATGTGGGGTGGCGCTGGTCGCCTACACCATTACGCACCATACGCGGCAGAGCGCCGTCGGACTGCCGTTCATTCAGAAAAAATCCTATGGCGGCAGGGAGTACTCCGTCACGGAATACACCATGAGCGAAATCATCGCTTCCGTCTATGACAAAATGGAGCGGACGGGCATCCAGGAGGGCATCCTGTTCATCGACGAGATCAACTGCGTTTCCGAAACGCTGGCCCCCACCATGCTGCAGTTTTTGCAGGGGAAGACGTTCGGCAACCAGAAGGTGCCGCGGGGCTGGATCATCGTCGCCGCGGGGAATCCGCCGGAATACAACCGCTCCGCGCGGGAATTTGACATTGTAACGCTGGACCGGGTGCGGAAAATCGACGTGGAACCGGACTTTTCCGTCTGGAAGGAGTACGCTTACCGCCAGTCGGTTCACGGGGCCATCCTGTCCTATCTGGAAATCCGCAAAGAAAATTTCTACCGGATTGAAACGACGCCCGACGGAGTCGCGTTCGCGACGGCGCGAGGATGGGAAGACCTTTCCGAAATGATGAAGATGTGCGAAAGCCTCGGGCTTGATGTCGGACAGGACCTTGTCTTGCAGTATATCCAAAACCCGGCGGCCGCCAAGGACTTCGCCAACTATTATGAGCTTTACAACAAATACCGGGAAGATTACCGTGTCGATGAAATACTGAACGGGAACATTTCGGAGCGCGCGGTCGCGATGCTGCAAAAGGCGCAGTTTGACGAAAAGCTGAGCGTGATCGGGCTGCTGCTGAGCCGCCTGAATGAAAAATTCCGCGAGGCGTTCCTGACCGACCGGCTGACGGAAGCGGTCTTCGGCCGGTTGAAGGAATGGAAGAAGCAGTTGGAGGATCAGGCCGCCGAGCCGGGGACCGCGCTCCGGCAGCTTGCGCGGGAAGCGGAGGATTCGCTGAACCGGCGAAGGGAAAACGGGCAGACCGGGCGGGATGAGGAAGCGGCGGAATACGGCTGCGTCCGCCTGCTGGAACAATACGCGCGGGAACTGATCACCGCAGAACCTGAAACGCCGGAAGCCGCGTTCGCATTCGTCAAAGAGAGGTTTGCGGAGCAAACGGGGTGCAGAAGTATGGAAATCGACCGGGTCTCCGCCATGCTGCACCGCGCGTTTGATTTTATGGCGGTGGCGTTCGGCGAAAGCCAGGAGATGGTCGTGTTTGTCACGGAGCTGACGGTCGGGTTTTACAGCTCTAAATTTATTCTGGAAAACGGCAGCGAGCCGTACGACCGCTGGAACCGCAAACTGCTGCTCGGCGACAAAAGACGGGAAATCTTAACGGAAATCGACGGCCTTTCCACCTGAACGGGGAGATTGCCGAAAATCGGAGGTGAGAACCATGCGGCGTGCGCCGTTTCTTATGATGAATGCTTTCACTCTGTACAAGGTCTGACAAAGGGCGATGCCGGTACAGAGCGCAATTACAGGATCGTCCGCGTCGGGTTTTGTACTTTTTGGTATATAAAGATTACTGAAAAGGATGGAACCGAGTGAAAAAAAATCAGGATCGAACATTTTTGCTGTTCTGGCTCAGTCAATCCATATCGGAGCTGGGCAGCTCCATGACCGGATTCGCGTTGATTTTGTGGGCTTATGCACGGACGCAATCCGCGATGACCGTGTCGCTGTTAACCTTCTTTTCCTATTTGCCGTATGTCGCCGTCAGTTTATTCGCGGGGGCATTCACCGACCGGCACAGGAAGAAACCAATTCTCCTCTGGACGGATTCGATCGCGTCGCTGTGTTCTCTGACCGTGCTGGCTTTATTTTTCACGGGCAAATTTGAAATCTGGCAGATTTATCTGGTCAACGCGGTTACCGGGGCGATGAACGCGTTTCAGCTTCCGGCGACGGCTGTCGCGGTTGGGAGGCTGGTTCCCCGGGAACAGTATGAAAAAGTCAGCGGAATGAATTCGTTTTCAAAATCCATGATTACCGTTGCGACGCCCACGCTGGCTGCGTTCGCCAGTTCGTTCTTTGGCCTTGCGGGAGTGCTTGCGTTTGACCTGCTGACTTTTTTCTTTGCCTTTTCGGTTCTTCTGTTCCGGATCCGAATTCCGGAGCACCGGGCACATCGCGAGCAGACCGAGCGGCGGCACCTCTTAACGGACTGCCGGGAGGGGTTTCGTTTTCTGGTTAGCCGCAGGGGTCTGCTTTCGCTTATTTTCAGCATGGCGGTCATGAATTTCTTTTCCAACATTACATATGAAAACATCCTGCCTGCCATGATCCTTTCGAGAAGCGGGCAGAACGAAATGACACTGGGCGTTGTCAGCGGATTGATTGGGTTTGGCGGTGTCCTTGGGGGACTGATTGTCTCCTTTGTAAAATTGCCCGAAAATAAAATCCGCCTGATCTATTTTTCCGCCGCGTTTTCTTTCCTGTTCGGCGACGTCCTGATGGGACTGGGGCGGACGGTGCCGGTTTGGATTGTCGCGGCGCTTGCCGCGAGCGTCCCTATTCCGTTTGTCGCGGCGGGCCAGAATGTCATTTTATATCACACGGTGCCGGAGGAAATTCAGGGGCGGGTTTTCGCGGTCAGAAATGCCGTTCAGTTCGGTACCATCCCGCTGGGAACACTGTTGGGGGGTGCTTTGGCCGATTACGTGTTTGAGCCATTTATGAAAAGCCGGTCGCCGCTGGCCGTTACCCTTCAAAAACTTGTGGGCTCCGGCAGCGGCAGCGGAATGGCGGTCATGTTTTTGTGCACCGGGGTTTTGGGATTTTTGCTGAGCGTATGCTGGTATCGGAGCCGGAATCTGAAAAGCCTTCGGGAAAAATAAAGAATGGGGGTAAAAACGCCGACTATGGTAAGAAAAATCAGAAAAGACGACCGGGAGGCATATCTCGAAATGGCGGAGGATTTTTACTCTTCCGACGCGGTCTGCCACAAGATACCCCGGCGGCATTTTGAAGCCGCGTTTCAGGAACTGATGCGTTCGCGGGAGTACGCGGAAGCCTATTTTCTGGAGTACGGGAATCAAACGGCAGGCTACGCGCTGCTTGCCAAAACCTTTTCGCAGGAGGCGGGCGGCATGGTCGTTTGGGTTGAGGAGCTCTATGTAAAGCCGGATTTCCGAGGCTGCGGGCTGGGACATGAATTTTTCGTTTATCTGAAAGAGCATTTGCCGCCGGATGTCAAACGGGTGCGGCTGGAAGCGGAACCCACAAACCAAAAGGCGATTTCCCTGTACCGCAGGCTTGGGTTCGAGGATTTGCCTTACTGCCAGATGATTCGGGAGGAATAACGGGCTACAGTTTGAAGCCCGTGCTGGACGCAATGCTGAAATGGGGAAGCGGGTACAAGCGGAAGGCAAATTCCAAGTAGGACTTTTGCGCTAATCTGGATGATATTGACAGTGGGTTCCTCCGCGCGTATAATGGGTGCGAATGAAAAATCAGAAACAGAGATGATATCATGAAGAAAAAATGGATTTCCCTGCTTATAACGCTGGCGCTGGCGCTGTCCGCCGTAATTCCGGCTTCCGCCGCGTCGACGGCGAACGTGATGCTTCCGGCAATCAGCGCTTCCGGCATGAACCTTGCCGTGGGGGACAGCGCTCAGCTGACCGTGTCGTTCCGGGGCGCGGATGTTACCTACGGGATGCTTTGGAATACGAATAACCCCGCCGTCGCCTCGGTTTCGCACGGCACGGTGAAAGCGGCGGGGCCCGGGGCCGCTCTGGTCACGGCGACAACGGGGGACGGCCGCAGCGTAAGCTGTACGGTTCGGGTCGGCGTGAAGGGAATCGACGTTTCCCAGAAACAGGAAACGGTCGACTGGAACACGGTGAAAAACAGCGGCGTCGGCTTTGCAATTCTGCGCGCCGAGTACGGCGACGAGCTTTCGCAGGCGGATACCGCCTTTGAAGCGAATTACAACGGAGCAAAGGCCGCCGGGCTTAAGGTCGGCGTTTTTACTACCGCAGCTATGCCCTCGACGAGGCGGACGCGGGAAAGGAAGCAAACGTGTGCCTGAGCATCCTGAATGGAAAAGCCCTTGACTACCCGGTGTTCCTGGATATTGAGGAAGACTCGCAGTACGCATTGCCTGCGGAGCAGGTATCTGCCATCGCCGCGGCGTTCTGCAAGACGGTCGCGGACGCCGGGTATCGGGCCGGTGTGTACAGCTATGCCGACATGCTCGGCAATAAACTGACCGGCTCCGCCCTTGCGCCTTACGATAAATGGGTCGCCCATGTGGACGTGAGCGCGCCGCGCTACAGCGGGAATTATACCGTCTGGCAGTACTCCCATACCGGCACCGTGCCGGGTGTTTCCACCCAGGTGGACTTGGATTATTCCTACCGTGATTATCCGAATCCCGCGCCGCAGGCCCGGGATATCTCGCTGCTTTCCGACAGCCCGTCCGCGATTACCCTGCAAAAGGGAAAAAGCTATACCTTCAAGTTTACGCCGAACGGCATTTCCGGGCTTCCGGCCTTTTCCAGCGGCAATTCCGCGGCGGTAAAGGTCGTATCCCGGAAAAACGCCGGGGGGTGCTGGTATGTGAAGATTACGGCGGCGGGCGCCGGCGCCACTTCTCTGTATTCAACCGTTTCAGGCGAAAAGCCCGTGCGCCGCTGCGTCGTGACGGTCGTTTGAGCCTTTGAAATCAAAAAACCGCGCCATCGCCGGAAAACGGCGGGCGCGTTTTTTATTGCCAGAGTTTTTTCCTCAGACGGCGTAAAGAAGATATTCGGTCGGCAGCAGGGCGTTCCCGTAATAACGCAGATAAAAACGGTAGCTGGGGTCATATCCCTCGATCATTTTCGCCAGCTTCCATAGATCCTTGTGATTGTGATAGACGCTGAGGGCCAGCTTCGGGTGATGGTCCGCAATCTGCCGGCGGCAGCCCAGGAGGGCCTGTTCTTCCGCCCCCTCGATATCCATTTTGATGAACGTGACCGGCTCTTTGATGTCGTCGTCAATGGCAACGGTCGGAACTTCTATGTCGCCTGTTTCCACAAGTTGCGCGATGGAGGAAACGGAATCCGACGGTCTGTTCAAATAAAGCGTACCGGGCTTGTCGGCGGCTCCTTTATTTCTGATCTCAACGTTTTTCAGCTTGTTCTGCTCCACGTTTTTTTTGATCAGATCTATGTCCGCGGGCAGAATTTCGTAACAGTAAATTCGTTTGTAGCAATCCTCTCCGAAGGTTCTGATATAACTGAGAACGGTGTCGCCGGTGTAGGCGCCGATGTCCACGAACACCTCGTTTTTATCGCAGCGGACCAGGTCGAGGTCGAAGTACTGCGGAAACGTATGGTCCTGAATCTGCGCGATGCGAGGGTATTTCGACATCAGCCAGTAATACAGAATATTGGTCAGGATCACGCGGGAACGGTAATCGCCGAGTCGTTGATAAAGCCACTCGAAGTCCTCCATGTGGCCGTTCAGCGCCTGCGCCCGGTTTTCCGCCAGCTCGCGGATACCGTACTGCGGGGCGTAAAGTCCCCAGAGCTTATACTTATTGTAATAAGCGATGGCCGCCTGGTAGTTTCGTTCGTCATTCTGCTTAAAGAACGCCAGGTTCCTTTCCACTGCGTCCTGTACTTCTTTTTCGTTGAAAGGGCTGAGAAAGTCCGCCAGAGCTTTAAACTCCCGGTCAACCTGGGTATCCGTTTTCCCATTTGTTTTCGACATTGTGATTCCTCCCGAAAATAGGTATGCCATTCTATGCGGCGGCTGTTATTTTAGTGACAAGTATTTACGGTCAGGTCGACATGCCCCCGCGCCTATGCTATAATAAATTAGAATGACTCTTGGAGGGATATTATGGAAGAGGAGCTAACCGAAGTAATCCTGTGGCACAGCAGGGCGTATCCTCATATGAAGCCCGCTGATTATGTAAAGCTCCTGTATCAGAATGAATTCGGGTGTTCCCACTTTTTAAAGGATCCGGGACAAAGTCTGGACCGGCTGAAGGAAGAATTTTTTTCCCTGCCGGCACCAAAGGGGAACACAGGCCGAGGGCCTCGGATGGAACCGATCGGAAACGAACTTTGCCGGGTTTTCCTGGAGCCCGGCCAGCAAACGGAGGAATTCCTCCCCTTGCTGAACCGGATGCAATCCGCGACGGCGAGAACATACGAAGGAAACCGGATGCGGTTTCAGAAAAAACTGAGCCTGCTCAGGAATATGGCCGCGAAAGGGCAGCTCACCGTCGGCGGGGAGGAGATGGACGCTTTTCTCTCGCGGTACGTTTCCTCCGGGTGCGAACCGATCGGTCACAGCCCGGAATATCAGAAATACTACTCTCCGCATTACCGGGTCGCAAAGGCTGCCTATTATGCTTATCTGCCGGTTTTCAGGGCCGTCATGAAGCTGACCGCTTCTCACAATGTTAATGCGCGGCGGCCCGTTCTTCTTGCGCTGGACGGAAGGTGCGGGAGCGGAAAGTCTTATCTGGCCGGCCTTCTTCGGGAGATGTTCGGCTGTAATGTGTTTCATATCGACGACTTCTATGTTCCCCCGGAGCGCCGCGATCCGGACTGGATGGAACGGCCCGGAGGAAATATTGACCGTGAGCGCCTTCTGAAAGAGGTTCTGCTTCCGCTGCGCGAAGGGCGAAAAATCCGCTATTGCCCCTATTCCTGTCAAAAAGGGACGATGCTGCCGCCGGTAGAGGTGGAGCCGAAGCCCCTCGCGGTTGTTGAGGGGAGCTATTCCCTTCACCCGGATTTCAGGAGCTTTTTCGATTATCGCGTCTTTCTGACCTGCCTGCCGAATGTGCAGCAGAGAAGGATCTTTCTTCGCAGCGACGGAAAAAGGCTGCATGATTTTCTCGAAAGGTGGATTCCGGCTGAGGAACGGTATCTGGAAGAAATGAAAATCGGCGATTTATGCGACCTGATTCTGGATACATCCGGATTTGAGGATTTTGCCTGACGAAATGAGAATAACCGCGCGTTTTCGAATCTCTTTCGAGAGGATGCACTCAGCCTGAAGAACGGTGATTTTTCCTGCGCTGATTGACAGAGGCACCGTCCTGTGATAAAATAAGGCTAGTTTCGAAAATTTCGTAAAATTAGAAATCGGATGTGAAAACGCAGTGGCTACTATCAAGGATATCGCGAACGAGCTGAACCTGTCCGTCAGCACTGTCTCGAAAGGGCTGAGCGGAGCCAGCGACGTCAGCAACAAAACCAGGCAGCTGATTCTGAACACCGCTCTGAAGATGGGGTATATCCCCAAACAGAACCGCGCGGGAGCGGATCCGACCAGAATTTGTGTTTTCATTGAAAATATGGGCTACGAGCGAATTGAACAATTCGGCTATGATATTATTGTGGGCTTTAAGCTGGAGGCCGCGGCGAAAAAATGGGATGTTTCCATCGTTCCGCTCGCCATGAATCAGGAATCGGAATACAACTACGACGATTACATGACGGCAAACCATTACGCGGCGGGGTTTCTGCTCGGCTTTACCCTGCACAATGATTTTATTGCGCAGATGCAAAAAACAAAGATTCCGACCGTTCTGCTGGACAACGTCGTTTACAACAAAAACGTCGCCTGCGTCGGCGTGGACAATCAGCAGGGGATTTTTCACGTTGTGGAGCATCTGGCCGAGCTTGGCCATCGGAATATCGCGATGCTCAACGGCGAGACGATCAGCCGTGTTTCCCAGGAGCGCCTTGACGGCTTCCGCATGGGAATGGAAAAGTGCGGGTTGACCGTAAGGGAGGAACTGGTGGCGCACGGGGATTATATGGCGGATTGCGCCGACAAGTTTGTCGGCTATTTTATCCGTGAGGGCGCGACCGCGATCGTGTGCGCGAGCGACCTTCTCGCCCACGGCGTTCTTCGCGAGCTGTACCGCATGGGACTTCGCGTCCCGGACGACGTCAGCGTCGCCGGGTTCGACGATCTGCCGCTGGCGTCTTACACAACGCCGTCCCTGACGACGATCCGGCAGAACCGCCTCGCCATCGGGAAAAATGTCTGCATGGTGATGGAACAGATCATGAATGGAAATCATGTAAACCGCCTGCTTTTAATGCCGGAACTTGTGGTAAGGGAGTCCACCGGAAAGCCGAAAGCCTGATCCATTTAGAAAAATCACGAACTGGAACGGATTTTTCCGTTTCAGTTTTTTTGCGTCACGGAGCCGCGGCGGCGGAGGAGACCGGAATGCTCGGAAGGGACAAGTGATTTTCGATAAAACCACTTGAAAATTTCGAAAATATGTGGTATTCTGATAGCGCTTTCAGACATTAAGAAAAACGGGAGGGTTTCGCATTGAAGAAAAGTTCACTGGCAGAGGATCTGAACCGGGAGCTGCTTGCGCAGTGCGGCTGCTCGATTGCGGGCGCAAAGCCGTTCGAGCTGCACAACGCGCTTACAAAATGCCTGATGAACCGCATTGCGCCGGCTTGGGCGGAAAGTAAAAAAATTTATCAGGAACAAAAACGCGCTTATTATTTTTCAGCGGAGTTTTTGGTCGGAAGGCTGATTTTCAATAATCTGCTTGCTCTGGGGATGACGGAAGAAGTCAGACAGGTTCTGCGGGAAAACGGCTCCGACCTGAACTCTCTGGAAGAGATCGAGGACGCCGCGCTCGGGAACGGCGGCCTCGGCAGGCTTGCGGCCTGCTTTCTGGATTCCGCCGCGACCCTCGGGTATCCGCTGGACGGGTACGGGATCCGCTACCGTTACGGCCTGTTCCGGCAGGGCCTGAAGGACGGGTTCCAGACGGAAACCGCGGACGACTGGACCCGCTTCGGGGATCCTTGGTCCATCCGAAAAGACAGAGACGCGGCAGACGTGGATTTCGGGGATTTTTCGGTTCGGGCCGTTCCTTACGACATGCCCGTCATCGGTTACGGCGGCAGGCGGATCAACACGCTCCGGCTGTGGCAGAGCGAACCGGTTGAAGGATTCGATTTTTCGAAATTCAACGATCAGGACTATGACGGGGCCGTGGAGGGGAAAAACAGGGCGGAGGACCTTTCCCGCGTACTGTACCCGAACGACAGCACGGACGAGGGAAAGCTGCTGCGCATCCGCCAGCAGTACTTCTTCTGCAGCGCTTCCGTTCAAGACCTTCTCAGACGATTCGTGGAAAGGTACGGCGAGGATTTTACCCGGCTGCCGGAGTTCACCGCCATTCAGCTCAACGACACGCACCCGACTTCCGCCGTTTGCGAGCTGGTCCGGATTCTGTGCGAGGAACACGGAATGGACTTTGAACCCGCGTTTCAAACGGCGCAGAAAACGTTCCGGTATACCAACCATACCGTCATGGCGGAAGCGCTGGAAACCTGGGACCTTGAGTTGTACGAAAAGGCAGTGCCGCGTGTCTGCGCGGTGCTGCGGCGGATCGACGAATACCAGAAAAAGAGTTTCCTCGCGGCGGGGGGCGCCGCCGCGAAAAATCTGAAGGCCTGCGGGGTCATCCGCGACGGAGCGGCGCATATGGCAAACCTGGCGATCTACGGCTCCTGCGCGGTCAACGGCGTCGCCGAGCTGCACACCGAAATTCTGAAAAACAGCGTTTTGAAGGAATGGAACGAAATCTCCCCGGGCCTGATCCGGAACGAGACGAACGGTATTACGCAGCGGCGCTGGCTCGCCCTTTGCAACCCGGAGCTTTCCGCGCTGGTCACCCGTCTGCTGGGCACAAAGGACTGGGTTACAGACCTGAATCTGCTGAGCCGGCTGGAGCGCTTTGCGGACGACCCGGCGGTTCTGGAGCAATTCGCCGCGGTGAAGCGGGAGAAGAAACGGCAGCTTTCGGACTATATCCTGAAAAAGGAAAGCGTGAGTATCCCGGACGATTTTCTGTTCGATATTCAGGTCAAGCGGCTGCATGAGTACAAGCGCCAGTTCTTAAACGCACTGTCCATCCTGGATCTTTATTTTGGGATCAAGGACGGCAGCCTGAAATCCTTTACCCCCACGGCGTTCCTGTTCGGCGCAAAGGCCGCGCCCGGATACGCCCGCGCGAAGGGGATCATCAAGCTGATCAACGAGATTGCCCGCCTGGTCGATTCTGACCCCGCCGTCCGCGACCTGATCCGCGTGGTGTTCGTACAGAACTACAATGTATCCTACGCGGAAAAGCTGGTCTGCGCCGCCGACCTCTCGGAGCAGATTTCGACGGCGGGCACGGAGGCCTCTGGCACCGGCAACATGAAATTCATGCTCAACGGCACGCCGACGCTGGGTACCTATGACGGGGCGAATATCGAGATTGTACGGGAATCCGGCTTTGAGAACAACTATATTTTCGGCGCCCGTGTGGAAGAACTGGACCGGATCCGGGAAAGCTACGATCCGAAGGCGCTGCTGAAAAACAATCCGAACGCCAAACGCGCGCTGGACGCTTTGACGGACGGCACGCTGGACGACGGCGGATGCGGCATTTTCAAAGAGCTGTCCGACTCCCTTCTGGAGGGCGCCTCCTGGCACAGGCCCGACCAATACTTCCTGCTCTACGATTTCGACTCCTATCGCGAGGCAAGGCTCCGTGCGAACAGCGACTATCTCGATCAAGCGGCGTTTGCGCGAAAAGAGTTTATGAACCTGGTACATTCGGGAAAATTTTCGAGTGACCGCACCGTGACGGGATATGCCGAAGAAATCTGGCAGGTACAAAAAACATAAATATTTCGGGAATCTGACCGAAAAAAGGCCAAATCAGCCCCGAATAAAAATTAAAACAGTTCTTTCGAACGCCCAAAAACAGCATTATATACGAACGGTTTCTAAAATAGGCAAAAAAGTTATTGACAATTACAGTGCAAAATGGTATTCTCTATTTAGAAAGCGAAAACATATTTCGAAAAATATTCGAGCTTTCTGCTTCGCCTCGGAGTTGCGTTCACCGGTCGTTCAGGCGAAGAAAATTATGAAAGCCGGTCGGACTGCCGGTCGGCCGATCATAAATTTTTAAGGAGGATTTCTATGAAAAAGTTGAAAAGGATACTGGCTCTGACGGTTGCGGCGCTGACCGCGGCGGCTTCGCTGGCGGCATGCAGCAACAACGGTACCGCTTCCTCTTCTCAGGCGGCTTCGTCTCAGGGGACAAATTCCACAGCAAGCGGCGGCGCAAAGGAAATCTATTTTCTGAATTTCAAACCGGAAATCGCGGACGTTTATAAGGATATTGCGGCGGATTATGAAAAGGAAACCGGAGTCAAGGTCAATGTGGTTACCGCGGCGAGCGGCACCTATGAACAGACCCTGAAATCCGAAATCGCGAAATCGGACGCGCCGACGATCTTTCAGATCAACGGCCCGGTCGGCTACGAAACCTGGAAGGACTACTGCGCGGACCTGAAGGACTCCGAGCTTTACAGCCACCTGATGGACAAAAGCCTGGCGGTGACGAGCGGCGACGGCGTTTACGGAATCCCCTACGTGGTAGAGGGCTACGGCATTATTTATAACAACGCAATCATGAAAAAATACTTTGCCCTTTCCGACAAAGCGGCGTCCGTTTCCTCGGCGGATCAGATCAACAACTTCGCAACGCTGAAATCCGTTGTCGAGGACATGACAAAACATAAGAAAGACCTTGGCATTGACGGCGTCTTCGCATCGACCTCCCTTGCTTCCGGCGAGGATTGGAGATGGCAGACCCATCTGCTGAACCTGCCGATGTACTACGAGTTTAAGGACGGCGATCAGGACGCGAACACCGTGGTAACCGGTCTGGCCGCGAAGGAGATCACATTCAAATACGCGGACAACTACAAGAACATATTCGACCTGTACCTGAACAACTCCGCGACAAAACCCGGCCTGCTCGGCAGCAAATCGGTTGACGATTCCATGGCGGAGTTCGCCCTCGGCAAAGCCGCGATGGTACAGAACGGCAACTGGGCCTGGGCGCAGATCAGCGGCGTTTCCGGCAATGTGGTCAAGGCGGACGACATCAAATTCATGCCGATCTATACCGGCGTGAAGGGCGAGGAGAATCAGGGCCTGTGCATCGGCACCGAAAATTATTTCTGCATCAACAGCAAGGTTTCGGCAGACAAGCAGAAGGCTTCCGAGGATTTCCTCAACTGGCTTTACACCAGCGACAAAGGCAAGGATTACGTCACGAACAAACTCGGCTTCATTGCTGCGTTTGATTCCTTCTCCGACAGCGAGCGCCCGGATGATCCGCTTGCAAAGGAAGTAACCACCTGGATGGCCAAAAAGGATATTAAAACAGTTCCTTGGACCTTTGAGTGCTTCCCGAGCCAGGATTACAAGAACAACGTCGGCGCCGCGCTTCTGGAATACGCGCAGGGCAGCAAAAAATGGGACGACGTAAAATCCGTGGTCGTGAGCGACTGGAAGACGGAAAAGGCAAAATCATAACCAATTCTTAAGGCATGCTTGTAAATAGTGAGTGCAGCACCCCGGAGAGCTCACTCACTATTTTTTAACGGGGGAAAGACAGATGCAAAAAGTTCTGAAAAAATATGTGGCTTTTTTCACGTTCCCGACCTTGCTCGCGTTTATCATTGCGTTTCTCGCGCCGTTTCTGATGGGCGTTTACCTGTCGTTCACCGAATTTACTGCGGTGACGGACTCCAAATGGGTTGGAATCGAAAACTACATAAAGGCATTTACTTCCGGCGGGGATTTTCTGAATTCCCTCTGGTTTACCACAAAATTCACCGTCATCTCGGTGATCTCCATTAATCTTCTCGCGTTTCTTCTGGCGCTGCTGCTTACGCGCGGCGTCCGGTGGACCAACGGGTTCCGCACGGTGTTTTTCATGCCGAATCTCATCGGCGGCATCGTGCTCGGGTACATCTGGCAGCTGATCATCAACGGGATTTTATACCAGTCCGGCGTAACGCTGACCACCGACCCGAAATACGGCTTCTGGGGACTGGTCGTGCTGATGAACTGGCAGATGATCGGGTACATGATGATCATCTACATCGCCGGGATTCAGAATGTCCCGACGGAGCTGCGGGACGCGGCGGCCGTGGACGGAGCGACCCCGATTCAGGAGCTGTTCCATGTCACCGTTCCGATGGTGATGCCGTCCATTACGATCTGCCTGTTCCTGACGCTGACCAACTCGTTCAAGCTCTTTGACCAGAACCTTGCCCTGACTGCGGGCGCGCCGGGCAAACAGTCCGAAATGCTGGCGCTCAACATTTACAATACGTTTTACGGTTCGATTCATTCCGAGGGAATCGGTCAGGCCAAGGCGGTTATCTTCTTCCTGCTGGTCACGGTCATCGCCTTCATTCAGCTCAGACTGACCAGAAGCAGGGAGGTGGAAAACTGATGGAACGCAGAAATACTGCTTCAAACCGCGTCGTTTTTCTGGCGCTTTTCATCCTGGCGGCTCTGTTTCTGGCCCCGGTGCTGGTCGTTCTGATGAATTCCTTCAAGGGAAGGTTCTACATTTCGGAAACCGCGTTTCTTCCGCCGACCGGCAGCATGTTTGTCGGGCTGGACAATTATTTCAACGGCGTCGACAAAACCGCTTTTTTCAACGCGTTCGGCTATTCCCTGTATATTACGGTGTTCGCCGTTCTGTTGATCTGCCTTTTCAATTCCATGGCCGCGTGGTATATCACCCGCATCAAGTCGACCTATTCCAGCGCGCTTTATTACCTGCTGATCTTTTCCATGATCGTACCGTTTCAGATGGTCATGTTCACCATGTCGAAAATGGCGGATATGCTTCATCTTGACACGCCGACCGGCGTGGTCGTGCTGTACGTCGGATTCGGCGCGGGGCTTTCCGTGTTTATGTTCAGCGGCTTTATCAAGTCCGTGCCCATCGATATTGAGGAGGCGGCCATGATCGACGGCTGCAATCCGATTCAGGTGTTTTTCCGCGTGGTGTTCCCCATTCTGCAGCCCGTGGTCATAACGGTCGCGATTCTGATCGCCATGTGGACCTGGAACGATTATCTTCTTCCTTATCTGGTGATCGGGCAGAAGTACCGCACCATTCCGATCGCGGTCCAGTATCTCCGCGGAGGCTACGGCTCCAAGGATATGGGGGCGATGATGGCGGTGCTGGTTCTTTCCATGATACCGGTGATTGTGTTTTACCTTTCCTGCCAGAAATATATTATACGGGGTGTCGTTGCGGGCGCCGTCAAAGGCTGAACCCCACATCCGCTAATTGAACAATATTGGAGGGTTCTTTTATTCGTACCAGTGGAATTTTGCTGCCTGTGAGCAGTCTGCCCTCCCGCCACGGGATCGGAAGTCTGGGAAAGGAAGCTTATCAATTTATCGATTTTCTGAAAGACGCGGGCCAGCATTACTGGCAGATTCTCCCCGTCGGGCCGACCGGCTGCGGCGACAGCCCCTATCAGAGCTTTTCCGCGTTTGCGGCGAATCCTTATCTGATCGATCTGGACCTGCTTGCGGAGGACGGTCTTTTGACCGAACAGGAAATTTCAGCCGCCCGGTTCGGCGACGATCCTGAGTTTGTGGATTACGGCGCGCTTTACGAAAACCGCGTGCCGCTGCTGGGCCATGCCGCGGGCAGACTGAATCCCACGGACGCGCGGTTCCTGGCGTTTTGTAAGAGGAATGCCGACTGGCTTGACGACTATGCGCTGTTTATGGCGCTGAAGGCCGAAAACGGCATGGTGTCGTTCCACGACTGGCCCGAACCGCTCCGCCTGAGGGTGCGGGACGAGATTGAAGAGGCTGAATCGCACCTCGGCGGTCAAATCCATTTATGGAAGGCGATTCAATACCTGTTTTTCACCCAGTGGGGCGCGCTCACAAACTACGCGCATCAAAACGGGATTGAACTGATCGGCGATATTCCGATTTACGTTTCTCCGGATTCCTCCGATTTGTGGACCCACCCGGAGCTGTTCCAGGTGGATGAAGCGCTGAATCCCACGGAGGTCTCCGGGTGCCCGCCGGACGCGTTCGCCCCAACGGGGCAGCTGTGGGGGAACCCTCTTTACGACTGGGACCGTCTGGAGCGGGACGGATACGCCTGGTGGGTGCGGCGGCTCAGCTTTGCGGCGCGTGTTTACGACGTGGTCCGGATCGACCATTTCCGTGGCTTTGAAAGCTATTACGCCGTGCCCGCGGGCGACCGCGACGCAACCGGCGGCCGCTGGCGCAAGGGACCGGGAATCCGGTTTGTCAACGTGATGAAGGAAAAAATTCCGGGCATCCGGATTATTGCGGAAGACCTGGGATTTTTAACCGACGACGTGCGGCTTCTTCTGCGGGAAAGCGGTTTTCCGGGCATGAAGGTTCTCCAGTTTGCGTTTGACTCGCGTGAAAAAAGCGACTATCTGCCTTATCAATACGGGCGAAACTGCGTGGTTTACACCGGCACGCACGACAACACGACAACCGCGGACTGGCAGCACAGCGCGCCGCCCCGGGACGTGGAGTACGCGCGGCGGTACCTGAACGTTCGCGGCAAAGGCGAAACGGAATTTACCTACGGCATGATCCGCGCGGCGCTCGGAAGCGTGGCGGACACCTGCGTCATTCCAATGCAGGATTATCTGTGCCTGGGCGCCGGAGCCCGCATGAATATTCCGGGCACGGTCGGCGGAAACTGGCGCTGGCGGGTTCAGAAAGAGGCCCTGACGCCGCAGCTCGCGGAACAAATCCGTTCGCTGTCCGTTTTGTTCGGGCGCGCGAAAGAACCGGCGTCCACCTGATTTTCGGCATATGTCTTTCCCATATGCGGCGGGCGCGGGGGCCGGGCCCTTCGGGGAAAACTCCGCGCCTGTCAAAATGATTTCGAAAGATTTGCGATATGAGCGGCGCCTCCGTTGCGGAGGTGCCGCTTTTTGGGTCCTTTTCCGGGAAACCTTTGATTAACCGGGCTGGTTTTGAGAATAGTATAGAGGAATCCGGCTGTTTCAGGGAACGGCAGAAACGCAGCCTCAAAAATCGGGGGGTTAAAATGGTCATAACTGTAACATTGAATCCGTGCATCGATCGCACCGTTCAGGTGGAAGGTTTTGTTCCGGGCAAAACAAACCGCGTTTCCGCTTCGCGCTGCGACGCGGCCGGAAAGGGGATCAACGTCAGCGCCGCGCTCAAAAATCTTGGGGAAGACACGCGGTGCCTGGGGTTCAATTTCCGCGGAAGCGGGGAGTTTTTGCCGCGGGCGCTTTGTGAAAAGGGACTTTCGGGCGAGCTGACGGAAGTCGGCGGCACTCTGCGCACCAACATTAAAATATTTGACGCCGGGGCGGGGGTCATGACCGAGCTGAACGAAGCCGGCGCGGAAGTCGGGCCGGACGCTCTGGAGCGATTCGAACGGACGCTGGAACGGAATCTGCCGAAGGCTTCGCTGCTGGTTCTGGACGGCAGCACTCCGCCCGGAGTTCCCGAAAATTATTACCGTCTGCTGGCGGAGCGGGCCGAGCGGCATGGGGTGCGCACGGTGATCGACGCCGGCGGGGAGCTTTTGCTGGAGGGAATCAAGGGGAGTCCGTACCTGATTAAACCGAACCGCGACGAATTGGAGGAAGCGTTCGGCGAGCGGATTGCATCGCGTGCCGACGCGCTCCGGGTTGCGCGGCGCGTCGTTAAGCTCGGAGTCGGAATGGTCTGTGTATCGCTGGGGAAAGAGGGCGCCCTGCTGGTTACGGAGGACGACGCCTGGTTTTCAGCCGGCGCGGACGTCCCCGTGCGGGGACTTCAGGGAGCGGGCGATTCCATGGTTGCCGGCATGAGCTACGCGCTCGTTCGCGGAATGCCGATTCCGGAAGTCCTGCGGTACGGGGTCGCCGCCGCGCACGGTTCGCTGGTTCTGGAGGGAACCCAGATGTGTACGCGGAAAGGATTCTTACAGATGCTGCCGCTGATTTCGGTAGAAAAAATAGAATAATCGCCTTTCTCCCCCAATACAAATGATAGAAAAAGAATCATTTTTGGGGTGATGAGATTGAGGACCCTTCAGGAGGGAATGTCCGGCAGCGACGTGATGGAAATACAGTCGGTGCTGAAACGGTCCGGCTATTTTTCAGGGGAGGTTGACGGGTCTTTCGGTCCGGCAACACGGGAAGCGGTGGAACGCTTTCAGCGGCAATTCGGACTTGTGCCGGACGGGGTGATCGGGCCCGCGACCGGGCGCGTCCTCGAACGCTTTCTGCTGGGTTACGACCTGTATACGGTGCGGCGAGGCGATACCTTTTATGGAATTGCGCAAAAATACGGCACCTCCGTACAGGCACTGTCCACGGCGAATCCGGAGTTGATTCCGGAAAGCCTCCCGGTGGGCCGCCGGATCGTGGTGCCGTATGATTTCGACGTGGTGCCGACCGACACCGCTTTTACCTACGAGGTCCTGACGCACAGCATACAGGGGCTGAAAGCGCGCTATCCGTTTCTGGAAGTGACCAATTCCGGGAACAGCGTGCTCGGCAAAACCCTTTACACGCTGCGCCTCGGCAGAGGGTCGAATCAGGTATTCTACAATGCGGCGCACCACGCGCTGGAATGGATCACCACGCCTGTTTTAATGAAATTCGCGGAGGACGTTCTGCGGGCGTATGCCTACGGCGGGGAGCTTGAGGGCTACGATATCAATTCGATGTGGCAGCGTAGCAGCATTTATCTGATGCCGATGGTCAACCCGGACGGTGTGAATCTGGTGATCGACGGGCTTCAGCGGGGAAACCCCTATTCCGGCGACCTGGTCCGCTGGAACAGCGGCAGCACGGATTTTTCAAAGGACTGGGAAGCAAATATTCACGGGGTCGACCTGAACCATAACTATGACGCCGCCTGGCAGCTTGGAAAAGAAGCGGCCGAGGCTCTTGGAATCACCGGCCCCGGACCGACCCGTTACCCCGGGCCGTATCCCCTTTCGGAGCCGGAGTCCCGCGCGGTCGTCCGGTTTACGCAGAACCATAACTTCCGGCTGGTCATCGCCTACCATTCGCAGGGGCGCGTCATTTACTGGAACTTTATGAACATGGCTCCGCAGGAAGCGAAAGTCATCGGCGAACAGATGGCGGAAATCACGGGCTACGGGCTTGAGGAGGCCGCCGGAGTCACTTCCTACTCCGGCTACAAGGACTGGTTTACCCAGGAGTACCGCAGACCCGGCTACACGGTGGAAGTCGGCACGGGGACCAACCCGCTCCCGATTTCCCAGTTCGACACCATCTATGCGACGAATCTGCCGATGCTGCTTTACACATCGACCGTCTGAAGAACAGAGAGAGCCTCCGGCGTGAAACCGCGCCGGAGGCTGTTTTATTGAATGAGAGTCGCGTTTCCGGAAGAAAGTTCAAATTCACCGATAACAGTTGTACCGTCTTTCTCATAGAGCGGAATCCGCCGGGCCGCCTTGCTTTTACGCAGCTTTTGCTTTGATACGGCCTCTTCCGGTGTTTTGGGGAGTTCCCCGTATAAATCCGTTGCTTTCACATAGCCTTTTGCCCCGTTGGTTCCGACTGCGGCGATCAAATCCGGTTCCGTTTCAAAAGAAGTTGCCAGCTTTTCGGACCCGTAGGTTTGCCCTGCCGCATTTTTCTGGTAGACGGAGGCTGCGGATGTTCTTGCGTCAACATGAATCAATGAAAAAACCGCTAAAAATGCACCGAGAAGAAGTCCCGCTCCCAGAGAGGCGATCAAATGAATGGGTTTTCTTGCGGATATTTTTTTTCTCACGATAAAATCTCCTTTGTTAGTTTGTAAGGGAAGGGGTGCGATTAACCAAATAATAGTCATAACCATCGCCGTTAAAAGCGCCGGAAATTGCTTGACTGTAATAAGTTGTTCTGGTTGTAGAAGAATTAGTGCTAACTTGAAGCGCTATAGCCGGGCCATCGCTATATTGAAAGCCCGTTGAATATATAAGATCATCATCATTGTTAAATAGTCTGGCCACAACGGCGAGATAACCGGTTGGAACTCGCTCATTTAATTGGTTGCCTGTTTCTGCTCCTGCAGATGCAGTATGGTCTGAGGTGTGCATTGACAGAAAGGACCTCCCTTCATAATCATGGCCATAGGTTGAAAAATAAGTTTCGTCACTGGACACTAGACTATCGGCGAAAGCAGATACCGTAAAAAATGATAATAAAACCCCTATGAGGAATATAAAGACGACCGGCTTAAATTTTTTCTTTAAAACAACCATTATAAAAACCTCCTGTTACTATATATTTGGTGGAAGACATGGTAATCCAGCCATGTCTTTTTCCATCTCGTTGCCTAAGCTGTTAGAATAAGAGAGCAATGGGTCTGACGGATACCTCCAAGGACTTTGCGTCCGTACGTAAGTCAGTCAGCCATCCTCTTGTTCGCAGCGTTCGATTTGTGCAGGTAGAGCCGCCGTCCGGCGCGTTCGTGTCATCAAACAGATAGAATCGGCAGTGAGAAAGGATGGCTCGCCAATTGTAAATCTGTAATAGGAGCGTGGGTTATGAAAGCAGTCGGAATTGATGTTTCCAAAGGGAAAAGCATGGTGTCAGTGATCCGTCCTTTTGGAGAGTTGGTGGTAAAACCCTATGAAGTACGCCACACCTCCAGCGAACTCAGCAAGTTGGCAAATTTACTGCAAAGTCTGGAGGGGGAAACGCGCGTGATCTTGGAGCATACTGGACGGCATTATGAGCCTGTGGCACCGCCTTTTTGCCTTTCCTGCATTTAACTGCAGTTTTTTTCTCAACTAGGGCTTGACTTTTTATTTGCAGGCTTAGGACCACTTTCAAAGCCCGGTTATAATTTCGCCGCTGAATGGATGGAACATAAAAGAGGAATTTTTCACCCCGTCACAGGGTCCAATGGACTCACCCTCTCTGCACCCGATTGATATAGATTGTAATTTTCTTCATTAACATCATATCATCTGTTCTAATGATTGTCAATGATAAATATATTTGTTTTTTGAATAATTTTATGATATGATAATGTCATAGCAAGTTAGACCTTGGAGGTTGGTCGGTTGACAAAAGAAAAACGGGATTCTTCCTCAATAAGCGGCACGCCTGCCGGAATCAAAGAGTCGCTGAAAAAAGCGACCACTGAAATGCTGGTATTGTTCCTTTTACGCCAAAAGCCCATGTATACCTATGAAATGATGCGCGAAATGGAACGATTCAGCGAAGGAGTTCTCACTTTCAATACGCTTTATATTGCGATTTACCGGCTTGAGAAATTCGGCTATATCGCAGAATCTAACAAGGTCCTTTCGGAAGATAACCGAATGCGAATCTATTTTTCTATTACAGAAGAAGGACAAAGCTATCTGGAGAAAATCATCGAGGAATACCGGACGGTCACGAAAGTCGTCGACAAAATATTGTCGCAGGACGGGACTCTTTTCCGTGGGGAGGAAGATAAGGTATGAGTCTGGAAGACGATTTGAAACACTACTATAAGGGAATTCGGAAGCATCTGTTCTGTTCCAGAAAGTCGCAGACTGATTTCATGGCGGAGGCACGCCGCCTTGTTGCCGATTTTTTGGAAAATCAGCCGGATGCAACTTTTGATGATATCGTCATAAATGTAGGCAGGCCCGAAGAATTGGCGGAAACATTTCTGAATACGCTTCCGGATAAAACAGAAGTTGAAAGATTTCGTAAAGTTCGGCGAAGACAAAGACGTTTGGCTGTTGCATTGCTCACGCTGGCCATTATCGTTCTTGTTGGCGTTATTGTTTACATAAGCTGGGTCAGACGCGCGACTGTGATTTCAGAAGGAACCGTTACGATCATCAGACAGGAAACTGACGCACCGTCATCTATGGCTGCGTCCTCAAAAAATTAAAACGGAGGTCTT
Source organism: Caproicibacter fermentans (assembly GCF_009746625.1). Classification (GTDB taxonomy): domain Bacteria; phylum Bacillota; class Clostridia; order Oscillospirales; family Acutalibacteraceae; genus Caproicibacter; species Caproicibacter fermentans. The sequence goes on along the minus strand of NZ_VWXL01000100.1, from coordinate 138,816 downwards.
GAGTATGAAAAAGCTATTTTCTTGGGCCCTGGTCGTCGCATTGGCACTTTGCGTTTCTGTTCCAAGTTACGCTTAGGAAACCATCATTTCTCAGAAGGCCCAATCCACTTCTGTGACGACGGAGAATTTGGGGAACGGTTTTACCGTAGAGACGAAAACTACGATATTCAATTCGGCGACCGCAGCACTGGTTACCTTTTCCACGCGAAGCGCTACCCGGACAAAGACCTACAAGGCAAACGGATCGACCGTAGCTACCGTCACTTTACAGGCAAGCTTTGGTTACGACGGTTCTTCCGCATGGGTCATAAGCAAAAGCGCAAGCCATTCCACGGTAAGCGGCTGGTCGTATGGCAGCGAATCTCTTAAAGCGTATAAGGACACTGCAAGTCTTTCTTCGACATTGACACAGTGGTCCGGCGTGATTCCGATTCAAACGGTAGATGTTGACATTTCTTTAACCTGCTCGCCCTCCGGCACAATTTCTTAAGGGAAAACACATATAGAAACAAACACCTCTTGCATCTCCGGATGACCGGATTGCAGGGGGTGTTTTCAGCTTTTCAGCTCCTAAAAGATTACTTTTCTTATAGCGGTTCGGCAGGTGACGCACAGCTGCTTGGCGGCGTATATTTTAAATGCCGTCCGTATTTGGCGCGCCTTGGGCGGGGTGTGTCTGTTTACAGTTTTGATACTGTTTTTTACTATGAATTATGTTATAATAAATTCAATTCATGCCGGAAGGGAGGAAATTGCCGCATGAAGTGGAAAGCCGCCGTTTTAACGGCTCTGTTTTTGATGCTCGCCTCTTTGTCCGGCTGTTCCTTCGTCGGGCTGGACGCCCAGTCGCTGATGCACGCGCCGAAGCCGACCGGTGAAAACGAGGCGGACATTCAGAATCTGCTGGAAAGCACGGCCGGCGGAAAAATGACGCTGAAATATCCCTCCGCGGGGGACTACCGCTCCGCGATTATCAAGCACGATATTTACGGAAACAGGAATGACGAGGCGATCGCCTTTTATCAAAAGGGAGACGACACGGCCGGAATCAACATTATGTTCATGCGCAGAACCAACGGAACATGGGAAAGCATGGGTACCTTTAACAATCCGGCCTCCAAGGTGGACCGGGTCTGCTTCGGCGACCTGGACGGCGACGGAAAGGACGAGGTGGTCGTCGGCTGGGGCAGCAGCCTGAACAACACGGGGGACATCTGTGTTTACTACAACAAAAACGACCAGATGCAGGAGCTGAAGCTCAGCCAGAGCTATACCGAAATGGCGGTGATGGACTTTGACGGGGACGGGCGCGATGAAGTCTTTACCGCGAGCGTATCGGTCGGCGATCAGCCGGCCTCCGCGCAGCTGCTGCGCGTCAAGGACGGGTCGATTGAACAGATGGGTTCGGCTCCGCTGGACTCCGGGGCCACCAAGTATGTGTCCGTCCTGACGGGGCTGATTAATGCGAAGCAGGTCGGCATTGTCCTCGACGGAATCAAATCGGCGGACACCATGGTGACGGAGCTTCTTTACTGGGATAAAAAAACGGGGACGCTCCGCTCGCCGTTTTACGACCCGAAAACAAAGACCGCCAAAAGCACCGAACGGAATACTTCCGTCGTCAGCAAGGATATCAACGGCGACCGGATCATCGAAGTTCCAATGGTAACCCTGATGCCGGGCTACAGCGGAAAAACCTCCGACGATTCGGCCTATCTGACCAGCTGGTTCCGCTATGACACGGATACCAGCACCCTGTTCCGCGTGATGAGCATGTTCATCAACTATTCGGACGGATACTGGTTTTCGATTCCCGATATGTGGCGGGGAAAGACGACTGCAAAGCTGGATCCGAGCTCCCGTACGGTGACGGTTTACGAATGGCTGACGACGCAGAAAAACAAGGCCGGGTTTACCGGTTCGCCGCTGCTGACCATTCAGACCTTCACGCGCAAGGAGTGGGAGCAGGGGGAGGGCACCAAAAATTATTTTGAACTGTTGGAAAGCGACAATTCGGTTTTCGCGGCAAGCCTGCCTTCGCCGGACAACCCGCTTTCCATGACCAAAAGTGAAGTCCTGGAAGCGTTTCAGGTGATTTCAAAAGATTAATTAGGTCGGGAGGAAGACCCAATGAAAACGATACTGGTGGCGGAAGACGAGCAGGCGATCCGCGAATTTGTCGTGATTAACCTAAAGCGCGCCGGTTATGAGACACGCGAGGCGGCCAACGGCGAGGAGGCCCTTCAGATCTACGATCGGGAAGGGAATGAAATCGACATTGCGGTTCTGGACATTATGATGCCGGGGCAGTTTGACGGACTTGCGGTCTGCAAGGAGCTCCGCCGCAGGAGCGGTTCGATCGGCATTATCATGCTGACGGCCAAAACGCAGGAAATGGATAAGGTCAGCGGGTTGATGATGGGGGCGGACGATTATGTGACAAAGCCCTTTTCCCCCAGCGAGCTGGTTGCGCGGGTGGACGCGGTTTACCGGCGCGTCGCGCTGGAGCAGTCAAGGAGCAGCGGCGGTCTGCGCGATGAAATCCGCTCCGGCGAATTTGTGCTCAGCCTGCGCAACCGCACGCTTCTGCGGCGGGGAACGCCCGTGGAGCTGACGCAGGTGGAGTTTCAGATCATGGAGTATTTCTTCAGCAATCCCGGCACCGCGCTGGACCGCACGGACATTTTAAAGCATGTCTGGGGAGACGCGTACTACGGGGAGGAAAAAATCGTGGACGTGAACATCCGCAGGCTGAGAATGAAGGTGGAGGACGAACCGTCCAACCCCAGGCATATCATTACGGTTTGGGGGCTTGGGTATAAATGGGAAGGGGCGGGCTGAGCCCGCCATCAATCGGGAATTGATCCGCGGAGAAAGGAGGGACCGGCATGATCCAGAAAAGCAGCATCACAAAGCGCTGGCTGTTAAACAGCCTTGGGGTGATTCTGCTGATCGTGGTGACGCTGATCGCAACCCTTTCCGCGGTGATTCAGGGTTATGTCTACAACGGAATCCGCTCCGCCTTGAACGGCCGGAGCGATGAGCTGACGAATATGTTTTCCAGCTACGGCAGGGAATCCCCCACGGAATTTTCCACCGCGGCGCGCAGCTATGTGGAAAATTTTCCGAACAAGGAAAGCATGGAGCTGATGGTCATCAGCTCCTCCGGAAAAATCCTGAGCACTTCCATCGGCTTCGCGCCGGATGAGGACCAGGAAATTCCGGATTATGAGGCCGCGCTGAAAAGCTCGGGCGGTTACGGTACCTGGACGGGCCGCCTTTCCAGCGGGGAAAAGGTCATGGCGGTTACCCGCGTGATGCGCAGTAATCTGGGCAATACGGTCGGGGCCATCCGGTATGTCGTTTCCCTTGAGGATGCGGACCGGCAGATCTTCATCGTGGTGGGCGCGCTGATGATCGCGGGCCTGCTGATCCTGCTGTTTGTCATTCTGTCCAGCTATTATTTCATGCGGTCGATTATCGTTCCGATCAAGCGGATCGGCGCGACCGCGAGGCTGATCGCGCAGGGCGATTTCAAGGCCCGCATCCGGAAAACGAACGACGATGAGATCGGCAGGCTCTGCGACACCATCAACGACATGGCGGACGAACTGGGCCAGAGCGAAAAGATGAAAAACGACTTTATCTCCTCGGTTTCCCATGAGCTGCGAACGCCGCTGACCGCCATCAAGGGCTGGGCGGAGACGATTCAGGCAGGGGACACCGACCGGCAGACGTTCAGCCGGGGCATGAGCATCATTGTGCGCGAGTCGGAGCGCCTTTCCGGAATCGTGGAGGAGCTGCTGGATTTTTCCCGTATGCAGAGCGGCCGCATGACGCTGACCATGGACAAAATCGATCTTCTGGCGGAGCTGGGCGAAGCCGTCTATATGTTCAGTGAGCGAGCTTCGTCGGAGCGTAAATTCCTTTTGTATGAAGAGCCGGAAATGCTTTCCCCCGTGCTGGGCGACATCAACCGGCTGCGCCAGGTGTTCGTCAATGTTCTGGACAACGCGCTGAAATATACCAGCGAGGGCGGCACCATCAGCGTGACCGCCGACGAGGAGGACGGCTTCATCCGCGTCGTCATCAGCGACAACGGCTGCGGAATCCCTGCGGAGCATCTTCCGAACGTGAAAAAGAAATTCTACAAGGCAAACCAGACCGTGCGCGGGTCGGGCATCGGCCTCGCGCTCGCGGATGAAATTATGAATCTGCATTCCGGCAGCCTTGAAGTTGAAAGCCATGAAAACATCGGCACGGCGGTAACCATCAGAATTCCCACCTATGATAAACTGGAAAACGAACTGCAGGAGACATAACTTACTTAGAAAGGAAACCAGGAGTTTATGCCCAGAGAGAAGATCAAGTGCATTACATCCATCGGGGGACAGGCCCTGATCGAGGGAATCATGATGCGAGGCCCGAAAAAAACGGTCCTTGCCGTGCGTCAGCCGGACGGTGAAATCACGCTGGAAGAGCTGCCGGCGAAAGATCCGCGCACCCGTCATCCGCTTTTAAAACTGCCCTTTCTTCGCGGCGTGGCCGCCTTTGTGGATTCCATTGCGGTCGGATACCGCGCCCTGTCCCGCTCCGCCGAAATTTCCGGCATGGAGGAGGTGGAAGAGGGGGAGGAATCCAAGTTCGACAAATGGCTGAACGACAAGTTCGGCGACCAGATCACAAATATCGTGATGACCATCGGGACCGTTTTCGGCATCCTGCTGGCTATCGCGCTGTTTTACATTCTGCCCACCTGGCTTTTCAACCTGATTCCGGGGGCAGCAGGGCCGGACTTTGCCGTTTGGCGCTCGCCTGTGGAAGGGTTGATGAGAATGGTGATCCTTCTCGCGTACATGACGGCGATTTCGCAGATGAAGGACATCCGCCGCCTGTTCCAGTACCACGGAGCGGAGCATAAAACGATTTTCTGCTATGAAAGCGGCGAGGAGCTCACCGTGGAAAATGTGCGGCGGCACCGCCGGTTCCACCCGCGCTGCGGCACAAGCTTTCTGGTGCTGATGCTGCTGGTCGGCATTTTCATCGGCCTGTTCATCCCGTTTTCCAATCCGCTGCTCCGCACAGCGGTCAAAATCCTGTGCATTCCGCTGGTCATGGGCATCGGGTATGAACTGATTCGTTACTGCGGCAGAAACGAAAACATGCTGACGAGGATCATCGCGGCGCCCGGGCTCTGGGTACAGCGCATCACGACCAAGGAGCCGGACGACTCAATGATGGAAGCCGCGATTGCCGCGATGAAGGAAGTCATTCCCGAAAACGGAGAGGACAAAATCGCGCTGAAAAGCGATTCATGAGCACGGTCGGCGAGGTTTACCGGGAGGGGCGGCGCGCTCTGTTCGACGCGGGGATCGACGGCCCGGATTTTGAAGCCGGATGCCTGTTTCAAAAAGCGTTCGGGCTGGACCGGCAGGAACGGATTCTCCGCTCGGCTCAGGCGGCCGACCCCGTCAAAACGGAACAGCTCCGGGGATTTCTGCGCGAACGCATCAACGGGCGGCCGCTTCAGTATATTTTGGGGGAGTGGCCGTTCTGCGGGAGGAACCTGCTGGTTGGGGAGGGCGTGCTGATTCCCCGTGAGGAGACGGAACTTTTGGTCGGCACCGCCGCGGAACTGCTTGAGGACTCCTCCGAACCGGAAATTCTTGATCTGTGCTCCGGCACGGGGGCGGTGGCGCTCACGCTCGCGGCGCGATTCCCCGGCGCGAAGGTCGGCGCGGCGGAATGGCTGGAGCCCGCGTTTCATTATTTGAACCTCAATCTGGAGCGGCAAGGGCTTTCGAATATTCGGGCCGTTCGCCTCGATGTTTTGAATCCCGCTTCCGCGGAGCGGTTCCGGGACCTGGACTGCATCGTTTCCAACCCGCCCTATGTCCGTGCGGAGGAGCTGCCCGGCCTTCAGCCGGAGGTCCGGCGGGAACCGCGCGAAGCGCTGGACGGCGGTGAGGACGGCCTTGACTTCTACCGCGCGATCGCGAAAATCTGGGCGCCCCGGCTAAGGCCGGGCGGCGTTCTGTGCGTGGAGTGCGGAGAGGATCAGGCACGGCGGGTTGCCGCCCTCTTTGCGGATGCCGGTCTCTCCGAAATCCGCTTTTACAAGGATTTTAACAACATTGACCGGGTCGTTTCCGCAAGAAAAGCGAGATAAACATTTGTTCGTAAAGTCCTTGCTTTTCCCCGGACGATCGATTATAATGAATTGGAAGAAATGAAAGAGCCTGACGGGAGGAATTCAGTATGGCGGCGGGAAAAAAGATGCCGGAAAAGCTGGTCGGCAAGGGAACCGATAAAAAGAAGGCGCTGGAAACGGCGCTGGCGCAGATCGAAAAGCAGTACGGCAAAGGGGCGGTCATGCGCCTGGGACAGAACGAGGCCATGCATGTCGAGGCGATTCCGACCGGCTCGCTCGGGCTTGACCTGGCGCTTGGAATCGGCGGCCTGCCGCGCGGCAGGATCATAGAAATCTATGGGCCGGAAAGCTCCGGCAAAACCACGCTGGCGCTGCACTGCATCGCGCAGGGGCAGAAAAACGGCGGCAACGCCGCGTTCATCGACGTGGAACACGCACTGGACCCGGTTTACGCGCGCGCGCTCGGCGTGGATGTGGACTCCCTGCTGGTCTCTCAGCCGGACACCGGCGAGCAGGCGCTGGAAATCACGGAGGCACTGGTGCGCTCCGGCGCGATCGACGTTATCGTGGTGGATTCGGTGGCGGCGCTGGTACCGCGGGTGGAAATCGAGGGCGAAATGGGCGACAGCCACGTCGGCCTGCAGGCCCGCCTGATGTCCCAGGCCCTTCGCAAGCTGGCGGGCGCGATTTCCAAATCAAACTGCGTGGCGATCTTTATCAATCAGCTGCGCGAGAAAGTCGGCGTGATGTACGGCAACCCCGAGGTGACCCCGGGCGGCAGAGCGCTGAAATTCTACGCTTCCGTCAGAATCGATATCCGCAAGGTCGAAACCTTGAAAAACGGAACGGAAATGATCGGTTCGCATACGAGGGCGAAGGTGGTCAAGAACAAGATTGCGCCGCCGTTCCGCTCCGCGGAGTTCGACGTGATGTACGGACAGGGGATTTCGCACGACGGAGAGCTGCTGGACCTCGGCGTTCAGCTTGACCTTGTGCAGAAAAGCGGCGCGTGGTTTTCCTATCAGGACATCAGAATCGGGCAGGGGCGCGAAAACGCGAAAAACTTTTTTGCGGAACATCCGGATACGGCGGAAGAACTGGAGAAACAGATTCGGCAGCATATGACGGAGCTGTTTAATAAGCCGACGCCCGGATCGAAAATTCATCCCGTGGAAACCGCCGTCAAGGAAGAGGACGCCGGAAACGGGAAAGCGGGCGCCAATTCCGATATTGACATTGAGGCGGACGACGAATGATGCTCTCCGCGGCGGAACCCCGCAGAAAGGGCCTGACGGCCCTCTTTGTCGACGGGGAATACGCCGTCAGCGTGGATACGGAGACCTTTGTCCTCTCCGGGCTGAAACCGGGCGCGGAACTGTCGGATGAGCGGCTGCACGAGCTGATTCGGAAAAGCGACGCGCGGCGCGCGCAGGAAAAGGCCCTTTATCTTCTGGAACACCGCGCCCACTCCCAAAAGGAGCTTGCAGACAAAATTGCCCGAACCGTTTCGCGCGAGGCGGCCGAGCGGGCCGCCTCGCGACTGGTTGAACTCGGGATGGTCAATGATGAGGAGTATGCCCGGAACCTTGCAGCGGAACTGTTCGGACGCAAGGGCTGCTCCGCTTCCCGTGTAAAATGGGAGCTGGCGAAACGGGGGATCGAACGCGATCTGGCGGAGCGCATTGTGGAAGAAAGCGAGCCGGACCCGGTCGAAGCCGTCCAAAGGCTTCTCCAAAAGAAATACGCCCGCCTTCTGGGCGACGAAAAGGGGCGGCGCCGCGTTGTGGCGGCGCTGCAAAGGTTAGGTTACCGGTGGGATGACATCAAAAGCGGGCTCAGAAAATTTGAGGAAGAGGATGACAGCTTTGCGGGATGCGGAGAAGACGATCGGCAATCTGATTGACAAACAGAAAACGGCGTACGTCGGTTCCGCCGACGCGGACGGCTTTCCGAACGTGAAGGCGATGTTCTCCCCCAGAAAACGCGAGGGAATCCGGGCGTTTTATTTTACGACCAACACATCGTCGCTTCGTGCGGCGCAATACCGTGAAAATCCCAAGGCCTGCATTTATTTCTGCGACAAGCGTTTTTTTCGCGGCGTGATGCTCAAAGGCACCATGCAGGTTTTGGAGGATGCGGAGTCCAAGGCGATGATCTGGCAGGAAGGCGATGACAGATACTATCCGGAGGGCGTCGCGGACCCCGACTACTGCGTGCTGAAATTCACGGCGATGGCTGGCAGATATTATAGTAATTTTCATTCGGAGGATTTTATCGTCTGAACAAAATCAGGAGAAGATATGGCATATTCGGTAGGACTTGTGAACCTTGGATGCCCCAAAAATCAGGTGGACGCGGAGCTGATGCTCGCGATTTTGCTGAAAGCGGGCTATGAACTGAAAAAGGACGCGGCGGAAGCGGATGTCGCGATCGTAAATACCTGCGGATTTATCGACGCGGCGAAGCAGGAATCCATCGGTGAAATTCTGGAGCTTGCGAAGAAAAAGGCCGAAGGGCAAGTCAGGGCGATCGTTGTGACCGGCTGCCTGGCGGAACGCTACCGGGAGCAGATTCTCCGCGAGCTGCCGGAGGTTGACGGGGTCGCGGGCATCGGGGCGAACAGCAATATTGCCCAGGTCGTTCAAAAGGCGCTTGAAGGGGACAAAACAGAGCTGTTCCCGGAAAAGACAAAGCTGCCTCTGTGCGGAGAGCGCAGTCTGCTGACCCCGCGATACTCGGCTTACCTGAAAATCGCGGAGGGGTGCGACAATCGCTGCTCCTACTGCGCGATTCCGGCGATCCGCGGCCCGTACCGTTCCCGCGCAATGGAGGAAATTGAGCAGGAAGCTCGATCGCTCGCCGCCGGCGGGGCAAAAGAGCTGATCCTGATTGCGCAGGACACGTCCCGTTACGGGTACGACCTGTATCACAAGCTGATGCTGCCGGAGCTTCTGCGCCGCCTTTGCCGGATCGACGGGCCGGAATGGATCCGTGTTCTGTACGCTTACCCGGATTCCATCACCGACGAGTTGCTTCAGACGATGGCATCGGAAGAAAAAATCGTAAAATACCTTGATTTACCGCTCCAGCACTGCAGCGGCAGAATTCTGAAAGCAATGCGCCGGGTCGGCGACCGCGCCTCCCTGACCGCGCTGATGCACAAAATCCGGGGCGCGGTTCCCGGAATCATTCTGCGGTCGACCCTGATCGCCGGGTTCCCCGGCGAAACGGAAGAGGATTTTGAGGAGCTTTGCGGGTTTGTCCGCGAAATCCGGTTTGAACGGCTCGGGTGCTTTGCCTACTCGCAGGAGGAAGGCACCGCGGCGGCGGAGCTGCCGGGCCAGCTGGAAGAGGAAGTCAAGCGCCGCCGCGCGGAGCTTGTCATGGAGCTCCAGATGAATATTATGCAGGAGCAGGCGGAAGCTCTGGTCGGGAAAACCCTTCGGGTGCTGACGGAGGGCTTTGACCGGGAAGCGGGCCTTTGTTACGGGCGCGGCACGGCGGACGCGCCGGACATCGACGGAAGAGTCTGGTTTTCGGCGCGCCGTAAGCCGGAGCCGGGCCGGTTTGCCGACGTAAAAATCACCGACTGCATCGACGGCGACCCGGCCGGGCGCGCCGTGGAGTAAGGGGGAGTTGTCTTGAATCTGCCCAATAAGCTGACCATCGCGAGAATTTGCATCGTTCCGTTTTTCCTCGTCGCGCTTCTGGCCCAGGATTACATCGGCCTGCATTATTTCTGGGCGTTGATTTTGTTTGCCGCGGCTTCCTACACCGACCGGCTGGACGGCAAAATCGCAAGGAAAACGAATCAGATCACCGATTTTGGCAAGTTTATGGACCCGCTCGCGGATAAAATTCTGGTTTTGTCCGCACTGGTTTGCTTTGTGCAGTTCGGCCTGGCGGATTCCTGGGTAGTCGTTATTATCCTTGCGCGGGAATTCATGGTAACGGGGATCCGTCTGATCGCCGCCGAAAACGGACGCGTCCTTGCGGCGAACAAGTGGGGAAAGGCGAAAACGGTCAGCCAGGTCGTGGCGATCACGGCGGTGCTGTTGTTCCAGTTTCTTCTGGAGCTGGTCCGCGACGGAATTCTGCCGGAGTTCACCGTTTTCGGTTCGGACGGCGCCTTCATCCTGACGTGGCTCGGCAGTTTTTTGGTATTGATTTCCGCCGTTTTCGCGGTGGTTTCCGGAATGATCTATTTGATGCAGAATATTCAGCTGATTGACACCACAAAATAAAGCAGGGTGTTTACAGAATGCTTTTTTTGTACTATACTGTGTAACGCCGGGATCGATTCCGGCTATTATGAAACAAACGGAACATGCGACGACCGGAAGAAGTAATTCCTCAGGCTGCAAAAGAGAGAAAGCGTCATCGGCTGAAAGCGCTTTTTGCCATGCGGAGGAACGAAATGCGTCCGCGAGCATGCGGGGGGAACTTTCAGTATCCCCGCACGGGCAGCCCCGTTACCGGCATTCATGAGAAATAAAGCGGAGTGGAACCGCGGCAGACGCCGCCTCCGTCCCCTGTTTGGGGACGGAGGCGGCTTTTTTCCACAGGAGGTTTTTATGTTTTCCAGTCTCAAGGCAGACCTTGATTCCATCATCGACCGCGACCCCGCCGCGCGTTCCCGGCTGGAGGTGTTTTTCCTCTATTCCGGGTTCAAGGCGGTCCGTTCCTATCGAATCGCCCACTGGTTTTATGAGCGCAATCACAAATTCATCGCCCGGTATCTTTCCCAGAGGTCGCGGCATAAAACGGGGATTGAAATTCACCCGGGCGCAAAAATCGGCAAAGGGCTTTTTATCGATCACGGCATGGGCGTGGTGATCGGAGAAACTTCTGAAATCGGCGACTACTGCACCCTGTATCAGGGCGTTACGCTTGGCGGAACCGGCAAAGACCACGGCAAGCGCCACCCGACGCTGGGCAGCAACGTGCTGGTCGGCGCCGGAGCGAAGATCCTCGGTCCCTTCCATGTGGGCGACAACGCGCGCGTGGCGGCGGGGGCGGTCGTTCTGGAAGAAGTCCCGGCGAACGCCACAGCGGTCGGCGTGCCGGCGCGCATCGTTCGCCTGGACGGAGTGCGCCCGGCCAATCTGGATCAGATCCACATCGGCGACCCGGTCTCCCAGCAGCTTTGCTACATGGGGGTGGAGCTTCGGAAGATCCATGCGCAGCTTGACATGATGGAAAAAACCGTCTCGCATCAGGGCGGAAAAAGAGCGGCGAAAAGCTCATAAAGGAGGACAATCAAATGAAAATTTACAACACGCTGACAAGGCGGAAAGAGGAATTTGTTCCGATTGAGCCCGGAGAGGCAAAAATCTACGCCTGCGGCCCGACCGTGTATAATTATATCCACATCGGGAACGCGAGACCGATCTGCGTGTTCGACGTGCTCCGCCGGTACCTGGAGTACCGGGGGATGAAAGTAACCTTTGTGCAGAATTTCACCGACATCGACGACAAGATTATCCGGAAGGCGAACGAGGAAAAAACCGATTATCTCACGGTGTCGCAGCAGTACATCGAGGAATACCGGACGGACGCGGCGGGGCTGAACGTGCGCCCCGCGACGGTTCATCCGCTCGCGACGGAGAATATCGATGAAATCATCTCCATTATTTCCGACCTGGTCGAAAAAGGCTATGCCTATCCGGCGGAAAACGGGGACGTTTATTTCCGCACGCTGAAGGATTCCGGTTACGGCAAGCTGTCGCACCAGCCGCTGGACGACCTGAAATCCGGTGCGCGCATCGCGGTCGGCGAACACAAGGAGGACCCGCTCGATTTCGCCCTGTGGAAGGGTTCAAAGCCCGGGGAGCCAAGCTGGATCTCCCCCTGGGGGCACGGAAGGCCCGGCTGGCACATCGAGTGCTCCGCCATGGCGCGCCGGTACCTCGGCAAAACGATCGATATCCACTGCGGCGGGCAGGACCTGATCTTCCCGCACCACGAAAACGAAATCGCGCAGAGCGAGTGCTGCAACGGCGTGCCGTTCGCACACTACTGGATGCACAACGGCTACATCAATGTGGACAACAAAAAGATGTCGAAATCGCTCGGCAATTTCTTTACCGTGCGGGACGTAGCCGAAAAATACGGGTATGAGCCGATCCGCTACCTGATGATTTCCTCGCATTACCGCACGCCGATCAATTACAGCATCGAGATCATCGAGCAGTGCAAATCCGCTCTGGACCGGCTTTATCACTGCCGTGAAAATCTTGAATTCCTGCTCGGACACGCTCCGGCCGGGGAACGGGAGGGCGAACGGGAACTGCGCCGCCTGTTCGAGTCCCGCCAGGACCGTTTCATTGAGGCGATGGAGGACGACCTGAACACGGCGGACGCGATTTCCGCGCTGTTCGACCTTGCGAAGGACATCAACACAAACCTGACGGCGGAAAAGAATCCGTCCAAAGACCTGTGCCGCACCGCCCTCGATTTATTCAACGATCTCGCGGAGGTGCTGGGCCTGCTGTACGCGAAAAAAGAGACCGGCGCCGATGAGGAGATCGAGCGGCTGATCGCCGAACGGACAAAAGCGCGCGCCGAAAAGGACTGGGCGACGGCGGACCGTATCCGCGACGAGCTGAAAGCCCGCCGTGTGGTGCTGGAAGACACGCCGCAGGGCGTGAAGTGGAAAATCGAAGGATAATTACACAGGAGCACAAACACCCCCGCGGGCATAAACTGCCCATGGGGGTGTTTTCATGTTTAACAGGAAACGCGGTCCCTTTTTCCTGTTCCTGTTTCTTGGGCCGGGCATGCTGGCCGCGATGGCCGACAACGACGCGGGCGGAATTTTATCCTATGCCCTGACGGGCGCAAAGTTCGGCCCTGCCGTATTTGTTCCGCTGACGCTTTGCCTGATGCCGGTTACATACACCGTTCAGGAAATGGCGATGAGGCTTGGAGTCGTTTCAAACGCGGGTTTTACCCGGCTGCTGCGGGAGCGGTACGGGCGTGGATGGATGGTCTGCCAGATCGTCGCGCTGATGATGGAAAACCTCCTGACACTGCTGACGGAATTTGTCGGGATGTCCGCGGGCCTTCATCTGGTCGGTCTGCCCCGTGTTCCGGCGGTGCTGATCAGCACCGTTCTGGTTTTTTCGATTACTTTGCTCAGCGGGTACCGGAAAAAAGAACGCATGGGCCTTTTGATCGGAATGTATAATCTGGTGTTCCTTTTTCTGGCATTCGCCGTGAAGTCCGGCGTCGGCGCGATGGAAAGCCTTCGCCTTTCCTCGGGCGGGGATTTCCGCTGGTACGCGGCGGCGCTGATCGGAAACGCGGTTGCGCCGTGGATGATTTTTTATCAGAACTCCGCCTACGCGGACCACGGCGCCCGGTCGCACCGCATCCGGGACGGCAGAAAAGACGTTCTGGCGGGATGCGTCTGTCAGGTTGCCGTCGCGGCGGCGCTGATTTTCGTCGGATCCTCCGTTTTCGGGACGGTGCCGAATCTGGAGGCGGCCGGGCCGGCCGAGCTGGTTTCCGCGCTCTCCGCGCGGGTTGGCCCGCTCGCGGGGATTCTGTTTGCGCTGGGTTTGTTTAACTCCGGGCTTCTTGCCGCAATCACCGTATCCCTGTCGTCGTCGTTCAGCGTAGCGGAAGCGTTCGGCTGGTCGAACAGCCTGAACGACAGCGTCCGCGACGCGCCCGGGTTCTATGCCGTTTACGGAATCAGCGTGCTGGCGGCGGCCGGCGCGGTTTTGATTCCGGGCCTGCCGCTGAACTGGGCCGCCGTTTTTGTTCAGGTCGCGGGCGGCGTTCTGATGACGCCGGTGTTAGTTTTTCTGACTCTTCTGACCTCCAGCCGGCAGGTGATGGGCGAGTGCGCGAACACGGGGGCGCAGAAAATCCGCGCGTGGTTCTGCGTCGCCGTTCTGACGGCGGTCTGCGTCTTTACTTTTCTCAGGGCGGCGGTATAATAGAGGGGAAACAGCAAAAGGGGATTTTTAAATGGCGAAGGAAAACAAGACGAACGTCATGCGGATTCTGGAAGCGGAAAAGGTCGCTTACCATCCGTACTATTATGAGAATCACGACGGCAAAATCGACGGCGTTTCCGTCGCGGCAAAGCTGGGGCAGGATGTTGATCGGGTGTATAAAACCCTGGTGACCCGCGGCGCTTCCGGCGGTTTTTTTGTTTTTGTGGTACCGGTTGCGGAAGAGCTGAACCTGAAAGCGGCGGCGAAAAGCGTCGGGGAAAAATCCGTCGAAATGATTCATGTGACGGAGATCAACAAGGTTACCGGATATATCCGCGGCGGCTGTTCCCCGGTCGGGATGAAAAAACAGTATGTCACCGTTCTGGACGCAAGCTGCGAAGCGCTGGAGACCATGATCGTCAGCGGCGGAAAAATCGGCACGCAGGTGGAGCTCTCGCCGAAGGACCTGATGCGCGTCGCCGGCGCGAAGACCGCGCCCGTCGCGATCCGTCCGTGAATCGGCGAACCGAATGGAAAACCGGCGGCGGGGTGTACCCGCTCGCCGGTTTTCTCAATATTGGAGGAAAATCAGGTCGCTTTTTCAGCGACGGATGGTGTAGTCTTGCTGGGTTCTTTTCCGAACAGCTTCTGCAGGCAGTGGAACGCAACCATAACCGCCAGCGACATCAGCAGCACCGCGACGATCAGCTGGAGCCCGTCGGTCAGGAACACGAATTGCCCCGCGCCGATTTTACGGAAAATATTGACGACCGCCATAACCAGCGCGGTCATGGTGACGACCAGCATCATGGACATCGGGATGTAGAGCATCCAGCCCTGACGGCCCGTTGTTTTCAGGAACACCGCCAGCGCAATCAGCACGAGAGCGCCGAGCAGCTGGTTGGCCGAACCGAACAAAGCCCAGATGTTATTGTATCCGCCGAGCGAAAGGGCAAAGCCGAAAATCAGCGTGATAATGGTGGAGACATACTTGTCGGTCAGAAACTTTGTAACCGGGGTGTGCGCCTTGCCGTCCTCGTCGTAAAGCAGCTCCTGCATCGACATGCGGCCGATGCGGGCGACGGAGTCGAGAGTCGTCAGGCAGAGCGCGGAAACACACATCGTCATGCTGCAGGTCGCGACATATTCCGACATGCCGAACTTCATGAAGAATCCGGCGACGCCCGCGGAGAAAATCTGGAACGGCGTGCCGCCGGGCAGCTTCCCGTTCGTGGCGGCGGCGCCCGCAACCACAATGGCGGCGACCGCAAGCAGCGATTCGACGATCATTGCGCCGTAGCCGATGCCGAGCATATCTTTTTCATTTTTCACCTGCTTGGAGGAGGTCCCCGATGAAACAAGGCTGTGAAACCCGGAAATCGCGCCGCAGGCGATGGTGACAAACAGCATGGGGAACAGCATTGTCCCCTTGACGTTAAAGGAGGTGAAAGCCGGCAGGTTCATGCTGGGATTCGTCATAAAAATCCCGACGACCGCGCCGAGGATCATGCTGATGAGCAGGAAAGAACTCAGGTAGTCGCGCGGCTGCATCAGAATCCACATCGGAACCACCGCGGCGAAGAAAATATAGGCGAACACAACCAGACGCCACTGCGCTTTGTCAAGATAGACCGGCAGTGCCATCCCGGCGGCCATCATGGCGAAAAACAGAGCAAGCCCGACGAGGAATAAAACGCCCTGGTTGGGCTTAACATATTTCATGAAAAGGCCGAACAGAACCGCGCCGAGAATGTAAAACAGGGAAATGGAGCCAGCGGCGGCGCTTGGTCTGCTGACCTGGCCGGCCACGGAAAAAGCGTTAAACGTGGAGGCGACCATGTCGCCGAAGGCGGCGATGACCAGCAGCGAGAAAATCCAGCAAAAGGTGAGGAACAGTCGCTTGCCGGTTTTGCCGATATACTGCTCAATAATCAGGCCGATCGATTTGCCCTCGTTTTTCACGGAGGCGTACAATGCGCCGAAGTCCTGAACCGCGCCGAAAAACACGCCGCCGACCAGAATCCATAAAAGCGCCGGCAGCCAGCCGAACATCGCCGCGATGATCGGTCCCGTGACAGGGCCCGCGCCCGCAATGGTGGAAAACTGGTGGGAAAATACAATTCCCCTTGGGGCCGGAACATAATCCTGCCCGTCCTCATGAACATAGGCGGGGGTTTTTGCGTCCGGGTCGATCCCCCATTTTTTTACAAGCCATCTGCCGTAAAAAAGATAGCCGCCGCCCAAAACGGCAATGGAAACGATGATGATAGCCAATCCGCTCATAATGCTTTGCTTCCTTCCTCAATCGTCACAGGTTCGTCAGAATACCGTTTGCGCAGGAAACTAAAAAATCCCCCGTCTCTGATTTTTTAAATCAGAGACGAAGGATTGTTCTCCGCGTTACCACTCTGCTTGCCGCGTCGTCGCGGCCACCTCAACCGTATCAGGCGGGCCCACCAAATACGTCCGATTCTAACGGGTCGGAACCGTCCGGATCTAATCGGCGGGTGCCTTTCAAACCGGCTGCTAACGGGTGATGTCATATCGGAACTTCCTGCCGCTTCACACCCCCAGCGGCTCTCTGAAAAGGAGTTGGAACCGTACTTTTGCCCGCTCACTGCATTTTTTGATATTCTGTTGTGCATCATCTTAGCACGGGGATTTTCCGTTGTCAATTATTTTTTTGCATTTTAGAAATTATTCGCAGAAAAGCACATTACATTCAATGAAATTTGTGAAGTTCGACGAAATTGCTTCTTCGTTAAAAAATAAAAGAAAATTCTGTTGACAAATCGCCGAAAGTCAAATATGATAATAAAAATATATTTTAAATTGCGTTGATAGGGAAGGACTGCGGGTCCCTCCGCATTCAGAGAGCTGCCGGGTGGTGCGAGGCGGCGCGGAGTCTGCACGAAATCGCCCTTGAGCAGGAGGCTGAAAGGTTTGCCGAGTAAGCCGTCCCGGAACTCCCCGTTACAGGAGGGCGCATTGTTGGATGCGTGACGAGATGCCGCCGTTTTGGCGGCGGATAAGAGTGGTACCGCGGAGCTTTCAGCTTTCGCCTCTTTGGAGGCGAAAGCTTTTTTTATTGCCGCGCGGCGAGAGAGAAGGAGGAGTTTTGATGATGCTGACCGGAGCCCGAATCCTGATGGAATGCCTGCTGGAGCAGGGGGTGGATACCGTTTTCGGCTACCCCGGCGGAGCAGTGCTGAACCTTTACGACGCCCTGTTTGAATACCGCGCCAAAATCCGGCACGTCCGCACGGCGCACGAACAGGCGGCCGCCCACGCGGCGGACGGATATGCCCGTGCGAGCGGAAAAACGGGGGTCTGTATCGCAACCTCCGGCCCCGGCGCGACGAACCTTGTCACCGGCATCGCGACGGCCTATGCGGATTCCGTTCCGATGGTCGCGATTACCGGAAATGTCGCAAGGCCCCTCCTGGGCAAAAACAGCTTTCAGGAGGTGGAGATCACTGCCATCACCCGTCCGGTGACGAAAAAAAGCATTCCGGTGCAGGATGTTTCGGAGCTGGCGAACGTAGTGCGCGAGGCCTTTTTCCTTGCAAATTCCGGGCGGAAAGGCCCTGTGCTGATCGACATCCCGAAGGATGTTTCCGCACAGACGGCGGAATATGTTCCCGCGCCGCGCCGCAGCCCGGAGCAGTCTCCGCCGCCCTCCCGGGAATCTCTTCGGCGCGCCGCCGCGATGCTGTCGGAAAGCGAAAGGCCGCTCCTTTACGGAGGCGGCGGAGTGATTGCCGCGGATGCGGAACGGGAATTCGCTCGTCTGGCAGAGACGCTTGACGCTCCGGTTTCCTGTTCCCTGATGTGCCAGGGAGGCTTCGACCAGAAGGATGCCCGCTACCTCGGCATGCTGGGGATGCATGGGACGAAGGCCTCGGCCGAGGCGATGAAAAACTGCGATTTGCTGATTGCGGTCGGAACCCGCTTTTCAGACCGCGTGCTGTGCGACGCGGGGCGGTTCGCCAGAAACTGCCGCATTCTTCAAATCGATATCGACCCGAAGGAATTCGGCAAGAACGTGGGGGTGGACCTGCGGCTTCAGGGAGACGTGAAAGCTGTTCTGGGGGAGCTGCTGCCCCTTTTGACGCAGCGGCGGCATGAAACCTGGATGCAATGCGCCGAACAGTGGAAACGGGATTACCCGATGCGGCAGCAAGGGCAGGGGGCGGAGGACGTTCTGCCGCAGGACGTGATGGAAGCGCTTTGCCGCCTTGCCGGGCCGGAGGCGATTCTGACCACGGAAGTCGGCCAGCACCAGATGTGGGCGGCGCAGTTCGCTTCTTTCCGGAATCCCAGAACCTTTCTGACTTCCGGCGGGCTGGGCACCATGGGCTTCGGCCTCGGCGCGGCGATCGGCGCGAAAACGGCGATGCCGGAACGCACGGTCGTCAACATTGCGGGGGACGGCAGCTTCCGGATGAACTGCGCGGAGCTTTCCACGCTTTCAAGGGAACGGATTCCGGTTTTAGAGCTGATTTTTTCCAACTCCACCCTCGGCATGGTGCGCCAGTGGCAGAAGCTGTTCTACGGCGGACGGTTTTCCGCATCAGACGTAGAAGACGCGATCGACTGCGAAAAATTGGCTCAGGCGTTCGGCGTGCGCGCGATGACGATTCATTGCAAATCGGAAATTGAGCAGGTGCTCAGCGAAGCTCTGAACTGCGGCGAACCCGTGCTGGTGAACTGCCCGGTCGGCAAAGACCTGAATGTTTTGCCGATGGTTCCTTCGACCGGTTCGGTGGAAGAGCCGATCCTGGCAATGGACGAATGAAGATGGTAAAATATACACGACAGGATGTGGATGAGATGACGCTCGAGCAAATCAAGGAAGCTGCCCGCGCCCTGGAGGGCGTGGTCCGCAGGACGGACCTGGTAGAGGCCCCCCGTATTCATCCGGAGGGACAGGTATATCTCAAGCCCGAAAACCTGCAGGTTACCGGGTCCTTTAAGGTCAGGGGGGCGTACCATAAAATCAGCCGCCTGTCCGAAGAGGAAAAGAAAAAAGGCGTGATCGCGTGCTCCGCCGGAAACCACGCGCAGGGCGTGGCGCTTGCCGCCGCAAAAAGCGGAATCCCGGCACTGATCTGCATCCCGGAGGGCGCTCCGATTTCCAAGGTGGAGGCCACAAAGTCCTACGGGGCTCAGGTCCGATTGGTCAAAGGCGTGTACGACGACGCCTACCGCGAGGCCTGCCGGCTCCAGAAGGAAAGCGGCGCGGTGTTCATCCACCCGTTCGACGACCCGGATGTGATCGCCGGGCAGGGAACCGTGGGCCTTGAAATCATGGAACAGCTGCCGGACGCCGACGCGGTGATCGTTCCGGTCGGCGGGGGCGGGCTGATTTCCGGCGTCGCCTGCGCGGTCAAATCTCTGCGGCCCCAGTGCAGGGTATACGGTGTGCAGGTAACCGGCGCACCCTCCATGGCGCGGGCGCTCCGGAACAAAAAAATAGAGCCGCTCCCGCGCGTTTCAACCTTTGCGGACGGAATCGCCGTTAAATGCCCGGGGCAGCTGACTTACGGGATGTGCGAAAAATATGTAGACGAAATCGTCACCGTGACGGACGATGAAACGGCGGCGGCAATTCTGGCACTGATGGAACAGCACCGGCTGATTGCGGAGGGCGCGGGCGCCGTCGCGGTTGCGGCCGCAATGTTCAACCGCGTGGACGTGCGGGGCAAAAAAACCGTCTGCCTGGTTTCCGGCGGCAATATCGACGTGACCATCCTGTCGCGCGTGATCAGCCGCGGACTGACCCGCGCGGGCCGGCAGGGCAGGCTGGTGATCGAGCTGGTCGACAAGCCCGGCGAGCTGCGGGAGGTTTCCGCCGTCATTGCGGAGCTGGGCGGGAATGTTATTTCCGTGCGCCACGACCACTCCGGCGACGAGGCGGATATCACCGCCTGCACGCTGTCCATCGGCGTGGAAACACGGGACCGCGACCATCTGAACCGAATCCGCGACGCCGTCGTGCGCGCGGGGTACCGCATTCTGGACAGCTGAAAGGAGAACTTATCATGAAAAAAACCGTATATACCGGCAAGGCGCCGGAAGCGATCGGCCCGTATTCCCAGGCGGTCGTCGCAGGGAATCTGGTGTTTACGAGCGGGCAGATTCCCATTGTTCCGGAAACCGGAACGATTGCGCAGGGGGATATTTCCGCGCAGGCCGAACAGTCCATTCAAAATGTGGGCGAAATTCTCAAGGCCGCGGGCGCGGGATTCGGCGACGTGGTCAAAACAACATGCTTTTTAAAGGACATGAATGATTTCGTGGCGTTCAACGCCGTATACGCCAAATACTTTACAGGCAAACCGGCCCGCTCCTGCGTCGCGGTGCGAGAGCTGCCGAAGGGCGCGCTCGTTGAAGTGGAAGCCGTCGCGGTGCTGGGCGAATAAAGGGGGAAGCGTTTTCTTCAGGAATTCCGAGGGCATCGGGCCTGAAATCGTCCATTACGGAACGGAGGAAACAGATGGAACTCAATCAGATTACGGAACTGAATCGCGGGGAAGCGACCGCGTTTCTCGTTGGGCAGTGGGGGTCGGACGTCATGGTGTCGGGCGGCAGGGCGATTTCCCTCACGGAGCCGGACGGCTTTCTCGCGGTGGAAAACGGAAAAATCACGGGGGCCGTCACATACCTTGCGGAAAACGGAGCGTGTGAAGTCGTTTCGCTGGACAGCGTGAACGAAAACCGGGGAACCGGAACGGCGCTGCTTTCCGCCGCCGTCCAAGCGGCGAAGGAGAAAGGCTGCCGCGCGGTATACCTCTATACCACAAACGACAATACCCGGACGATGCGTTTTTACCAGAAACGCGGTTTCGACATGACGGGGTTCTACCGGGGTGCGGTCGATCGGGCGCGAAAAATCAAACCTGAGATCCCGCCGACCGGGGATGATGGAATCCCGATCCGGCATGAAATCAGGTTTGAGCTGCTTTTCTAAAAAGCGATCAGCCCCGGCGGATGAATCTGCTGTAATTTTGCACACGGTCGCGGATGCGCTGAAGCGATTCGTTGCTTTTTACGGTGCGCATGGTTGGGAATGCGCGGATGATGCGGCGCTGAAACAGGTGAAAATCGGATTCCAGCTTTTCTTTCCGCTCATAAAGCGCGCTCAGGCGCGCTTTTGTATTTTCATCCAGACGCGCGGCGATCGAGTCCTGAAGGACTTCCAGCTTTTCCACGCTCGCCGTGTGCGCCTTTTCCTTGATTTCGTCCAGAACCTGCTGCAGCTCGGCCAGCTTTCCGTTCAGGGTGGTGATTTCCATGACGGACAGCACGGTATCCGCCAGCAGATAAAGCGCCAGCCCGCCCGAAAGGAACGGAAGAACCTTTGCGGGAATCAGCCCCAGAAAACCGAGCAGCAAAGGCTGAAAATAATAGACGGCGGCGACGCTCATGATTCCGAACATCAGGCTGTTTTTCAGGCAGACCCGCCCCTGCAGCTGGAACCGCTGATCGGAATAATCCCAGTATTTGGTGTGGAACAGCGCCTCCAGCAGAAAGCCCGTCCCGTATTCGACCAGGCTGGCCAGAAGAGCGCCGAAAAGGAACAAAAGGAAAATGCGGTCCTTCAGCGGCGAGAGGATCAGAACGGTAAGAATGGCCCCGGCGCCGTAGATCGGGCAGAACGGTCCGGTCAGAAACCCGCGGTTGATCGGTTTGCCCGCGGGAACGGAGCAGTAAATGCTTTCGGCCGCCCAGCCCAGAAAGCTGTACAGCAGAAACAGAAGAAACAGGATCCGGATATCGTTCATTTGTTTTTCTCCTACCTTGGATTCAAAGTAAAGTGTAACGATTCGGGAGGAGTTTGTCAAATAAAAAAAGTTACCGTCTTTTTCAGAAGAGTCAGCACGTAATAGAGCAGCGCGCCCGACACCGCGGGAAAGACGATCCAGCCGAGGATATCCACCTTCAGCTCCGTCACCTTCAGAAGGCGGCTGATGCTGAGCGAGGCGTTGTAAATTTCGCTGAAAAACAGGATGGCGAGGTAGGCGCGGATCCCGTAGACGGGGATCAGGGCGCTGATCAGGGCGACGCGCATCATGGAATCGCTGAAGTTGTACTTGAGGGAATACATCTGCTGGTCAAGCCCCTTGAGCATGTTGTCCACCACATTGTCCAGATACATCAGAGGGACGATCGGGGCCATAATGCGGAGGATGTTTCCCGCCTGTTCGTTTCCGAAAAAGATTCTGCCGATTTCGTCCGCGAAAACGATCATTCCCGCGCTGATCAGAAAACCGAACATCAGCGTGGTCCGGAACGCGTGTTCCGCGGAGTAGCGCACCGTATTTCGCTTTCCCCGCGCCGCCGCTTCGGCAATTTCGGGAATCAGCAGCATGGCGACCGAGCTGACAAAGGACATCGGAAAATAAATCACCGGCATCACCATGCCCTGCATCACGCCGTACTGCGCCAGCGCCGCGGTTCCGCCGGCGCCGTATTTGCGCAGGCCGGCCGGGATCAGCAGATTTTCCGCGCTGAACAGGGAGCTGCGCAGAAAAGAGCCGACCAGCATCGGGCCCGCGATATGTAAAATATTGTGCAGCACACGCGTTCTTGTTCCGTCCTCCTCTGCAAAGCCGTGCCGGCGGACATAGAGAAGAAACGCGGCGGCAACATAGGCGCACGCGGCTACCTCGCCCAGGGTGTTGCCGATCATGAGCGAATCCAGCTCCGGCAGGGAGGTGCGGGTCAGAAGAAGATAGGAAATCCCGATTGTCGCGACCTGCTCCCACAGTTCGCCGATCATGGGAACAATGATATTGCGGTTGGCGAAAAAATACCCTTTCAGGCACGCGCAGGCTGCGATAAACGGAAGACCGGGCGCGAGAAGGCGCAGCGGCGCGGCGGCCTTCGGGGCGCCGATCAGGCGGCAGGCCGCAAAGTCAGAAACGGCGAGCAGAACCGCGCCCGCGGCAAAGCTCATGGCCAGCGCGAAGCACAGGCAGCCCCGCAGGTACCGCCGCGAGCCTTTTCCCTCCGCGACCATGCGCGTGACCGCCAGACCGATTCCGGAGGTGCAGGCCGTGATGCCGAGCGAGAAAATGGAGAAAATCAGCTGGTAAACCCCGACTCCGCTCGCGCCGATCCAGGAGCAGATGCAGGAACGGAACCACAGGCCTGAAAACCGCAGAACGACGGAACCCAAAGTCATAAAGACCGCATTTTTGAGGAATACGCGTTTTTGATTCATCTGAGTCCACCTTTTTATCTTTTACTCAAATGTATTCGCGTATTGGGCAAAATAAGTCTGTATTTTTTTTGGGGGCTCCGTTATAATGGTAGAGAGATCATCAGAAACGCGGAGGAAACGAATGGACTGGACGGAAGTAAAAATCACGGTGGACGCGGCCGATGCGGACGCGGCGGGCGACATCGCGCAGATGACGGTGCCGTACGGAATTTATATGGAGGACTATTCCCATTTGAGGGAGGAGGTCGGGCAGATCGCGCACATCGACCTGATCGACGAGGAGCTGTTAAAAAAAGACCGCTCGAAAGCGGTCGTGCATGTTTATATCGCGCCGGAAGACAGCCCCGCCGAGGCGATCGCGTTTTTAAGCGAGCGGTACGCGTCCGAGGGAATCCGGCATCAAATTGAAACGGCCTCCTGTGCGCAGGAGGATTGGATGAATAACTGGAAGCAGTATTTTCACCCGATTCCGGTCGGGAAGAAGCTGCTGATCCGGCCGGACTGGGAGCAGACCGAAAATCCGGAGGGCCGCGTGGTGCTGGACCTGGAGCCGGGCATCGCGTTCGGAACCGGCACGCACGAGACCACGCGCCTGTGCATGGAGCTTCTGGAGGAATTTGTCACGCCCGGATGCGCGATGCTGGACGTCGGCTGCGGCAGCGGAATCCTCTCCGTTGCGGGTCTGCTGCTCGGCGCGGAACGCGCCGTCGGGGTGGATATCGACCCGCTCGCGGTCAAGACAGCGGGTCAGAATGCGGAACGCAACCATGTGGAAGACCGGTTCACCGGCATTTGCGGCAGCCTGACCGAACAGGTGGAGGGAACGTACGAGGTTGTCGCGGCAAACATTGTGGCCGACGTGATTCTGGAACTGCTCAAAAACATCGGGAATTTTATGGCCCCCGGCGCGGTGCTGATTTTAAGCGGCATCATCGACGAGCGGGAGCAGGATGTTCTGGATGGACTTAAGGATTCCTTTACGGTGATTGGCCGCAAAGAGGAGCGCGGCTGGGTGGCGCTTGCCGTGAAGCAAAAAGAAGAGATTTAAAATAGCTTTCGCGGCGGATGATGGGTATGCCGGAGCGCAAAATAAACTGGAAACGCCCGCCGGATTTCCCGGCGGGCGCTTTGTATGGAAGAAGCTCAGACGTACTGTGCTTTCAGGCGAAAACGGGTCAGCAGATTCTCCATCTCCCGGGCCTGCTCGTTCAGCTTCTCACTGGTCGCCGCGCTTTCCTCCACGGCGGCGGAGTTGTTCTGCACGACGCCGGAAATGCGGTCGATGCCCTGCGTCACCTGGGTGACGGCCTGCGCCTGAAGCTCGGAGGCCTTCGCGATGCTGTTGATCAGCCGGATGGATTCCGAAGAATCGCCGATCACGGAGTTGATGGTTTTTGCGGTGTCTTCGGCAATCTCCACGCCCCGCCCGACGGCCGCCACGGTGCTGCCGATCAGGTCGGTGGTGTTTTTCACGGCCTGCGAGCTTTTCGCCGCCAAACTCCGAACCTCGTCGGCTACAACGGAAAAGCCTTTTCCGGCTTCTCCCGCGCGGGCGGCTTCCACAGCGGCGTTTAATGCGAGGATGTTGGTCTGGAACGCGATATCGCTGATCGTCTTTACGACCTGGCCGATTTTTTCGGAGGTCTCGCTGATTTCCTTCATGGCGGCCAGCATCTGCTCCGTCTTTTCGTTGCCGGCCTTGAGCGACTCGCCGGCTTTGTTTGAAATTCTGCTCGCGGTCTCGGCGTTCTTTGCGTTTTGCGTCACCTGGCGGCTGATTTCGGCAATGGTGGCGGAAAGCTCCTGAATGGAGGCGGCCTGGTTGGTCGCGCCCTGCGCCAGCTCTTTTGCTCCGGCGGAAACCTGATTCGAATTTCCGGAGACCTGCTCAGCGGAATCGTGAATGGACGAAAGCGTCTGGCTCAGCGAGTCGGTGATGCGCGAAAGTGCCTCGCCGATCGGCCTGAAATCCTCGACGTATTCATAGGACTGATCCATGCTGAAATCGCCCTGGGACATGTTTGAAAGATGCTCTGTAATATCGGTGATGGAGCCGTGGAGCCGGTCGATGGTCGCCTGCGCGGTTTTGGCGAGAATGCCTGTTTCGTCTTCCGTATCGATCACGGGAACGGGCGTGTGGAGGTCGCCCTGCGACAGCAGGCGGAGACGCTCGGTGATGAGCTTCAGAGGTTTGGTAATGGAGCCGGCGACGGAGAGGATGAGCAGAATGCTCAGAATCGCCGCCGCGATGCTCGAAATGAGGAGCAGCAGCATTGCGTTGGTCTTTTTCCGGTTGCAGTCGTTCAGCTCCGCCTGAACCAGCGGGGTCATGTCCTCCTGGTAATTCCCGGTGCTGATGTACCAGCCGTACGGCTCGAATTTCTGCGTGTAGGCCCGTTTTTGAAAATTGCCGGATTTGCCCGGTTTGGTAAACCAGAAATCGGTAAAGCCGCCGCCCTTGTCGCCGGCTGAGATCAGGTTCTTAATATAGTAGTTTCCCTTTTCATCCTGATTGCCCAGGCGCATTTGTCCCTCATAATCGGCATTCATATGCACCACGCATTTGCCGTCGGACATATCGGCCCAGAAATATCCGCCGCCGTTGTTGTAGCGCGTGTTGCGCACGAGCGTTTTGGCGGTTTCCAGAGCTTCCTGCTCAGAGATCTTTCCCGATTTGTAGCGGTTGTAATTTGCGGTCAGCACCCCGATCATGCTCTGAACCTCGGTTTTGATCAAAGTGTCGAGCCCCTGCATGGTCGAGTCGGAAATCGTTTTGTACGCCGCGTTCAGACTTTGATAAGACAGGAAAGACTGAATCAGGATAATACACGAAATCAGAATGCTGAAGGACAATACCAGCTTTGATTTCAGACGCAGCTTTTTGAATCTGCTTTTCATAAGGCGTCAGACTCCTTGCAATTAAATTCAGCGATGTTTGTTGATGGGATCGTTGCAATAAAGACCGAATTACGACGAAATGCTTCCTTGATTACCGCATAAATTAGTGGTTACTTACAAATGCGCTTTATTTTGTTATTCTATTTTAGTAAAATATTAATAATAATTCAATTCGGAAAAATAACAAATTACGGATAAGAATTTTGTAGAAGAAAATAATAAAAAAAGACCCCTGTAAAAAATACAGGGACCTTTTCTGCCAAATTGCATGATAATTTTGTACTTTATTCTAATTCAGAGTAATTGCCGAGGAAGGAGAAGCGGGTAAGCTCCTCCGAAAGCGCGCAGAGCAGGTCCAGGGTTTTCGGGTCCGCGACGGAACCGGAAAAATCCAGATAGAAATCATATTCAAAATTCCGTCCGGGAATCGGGCGGGATTCGATCTTTGTAAGATTCAGTCCGGAGGCCGCGAAACGGGCCAGAACGGTGTAAAGCGTGCCGGTGCGGTGCGGCACGGCGAAACAAAGGCTGATTTTGTTCGCCTGCGGCGGAATCAGCAGATTTTGCCCGATCGCGATGAAGCGGGTGCGGTTGCCGTCGGAATCCTGAACGTTCCGGTCCAGAATGTTCAGGCCGTATTGCGCCGCCGCGTGCTCCGAGCAAAGGGCCGCCGTTTTGCGCTTCCCTGCCGCAAGCTTGGCCGCCCCCGCCGTGCTGGAGCATTCCGCGGAGGAAACCCCCCGTTTCTTCAGGTATCCGGCGCATTGCCGCAGTGCCTGCGGGTGGGAATAAACCGTTTGAATCTCATGAAGTTCCGTTTCACGGGATGCGAGACAGTGCCGCACCGAAAGGCTGATTGCGGAAACAATGGAAAACCGGTACTTTAAAATCAGGTCATAGACCTCGTTGACGGATCCGGCGGAGGAGTTTTCGACCGGCAGGACGCCGAGATCCGCCCGGCCATTTTCAACGGCGGCGAAAATTGAGGGAAAGTCCGGGAAAAAAACGGGTTCCGCTTCCGGGTAGAGGCGGGAAAGCGCTTCGTGCGAATAGGAGCCCTTTTCGCCAAGACAGGCGACCGAGCGCGGTTTGTTCGGAAAGCGGGAGGCCTTCAGCACCGCTTGCCGCAGTTCTGTTCCGCTGCCGAGGGCGCTGTGCTGGGCTTCCCGGCTCATCGCCATCAGGTTGGCATAAAGGATGCGGGCCTGTCCGCCGTACTCCCCGGCCTTTCGGCAAACGTCGTCCAGAATTTTCAGTTCCCGCGTTTCATTGAAAATCGGAAGTCCCTTTTGCCGCTTGACTTCCGCGACCTGCTTTGCGCATGCCATCCGTTTCAGGAACAGCTCCAGAATTCCGTCGTCGATTTCGTCGATCTGTTTTCTCAGTTCTTCCAGTGTCATGTCAACAGCTCCATTCCCGGCGGCGCGCCGGTTTCCATTCATGATTACAGCAGATTCATGGCGGCCAGCGCGGCGGCGGCTTCCACCACGGGAACCGCGCGCGGAACGATGCAGGGATCGTGCCGACCTTTGACCGCCAGTTCTTCGGCGGCGCCGCTTTTCAGATTGACGCTGCGCTGAGGCGTGCCGATGGACGGCGTCGGCTTAAACGCGGCGCGGAAGACCAGCGGCATCCCGGTGGTGATGCCCCCGAGAATGCCGCCCGCGTGATTTGTCTCCGTTCGGACTGCTCCGTCTTTGTCAAACAGAAACGGGTCGTTGTTTTCGCTTCCGAACAGATCGGCCGCGGAGAAGCCCGCGCCGAATTCCACGCCCTTGCATGCGGGGATGCCGAACAGAATCGAGGAAAACAAAGATTCCGCCCCGTCCGTCAGCGGGCCGCCCGCTCCGGCGGGAAGGCCGCAGACGGCGCATTCGACCAGGCCGCCGACGCTGTCCAGCTTTTGCCGCGCGCGCTCGATTTCCCCGCGCATGGCGGCTTCGGCCTGCGGGTCAACGGTGGGAAAGTAGCGGGAGGCCAGATCATCGAGAAGAGAAACGGGAAGATCCGTAGGGTCGAACGGCGTGTCGGAGACGCCGTGAACCGAAAGGACATGCGCGCCGACCGCAATACCGCGCTGCCGCAGAATTTGGCGGCAGACCGCCCCGGCGAATACCAGCGGCGCGGTCAGCCGGCCCGAAAAATGCCCGCCGCCGCGCACATCGTTAAAGCCGCCGTAGCGGAAATGCGCCGTATAATCCGCGTGCCCGGGGCGCGGAACGTCCCGCAGGTTTTCATAGTCGCCGGAGCGCGTGTTGGTATTCTCAATTACGGCGCACAGCGGCGCGCCGGTTGTGCGCCCGTCCAGCAGTCCGCTCAGGATTTTCGGCGCGTCCGCCTCTTTCCGCGGCGTGGAGGATGAGTCCCGCCCCGGTGCGCGGCGCGCCATCTGGAGGGCGACTTTCTCCAAATCGACCGTCTCACCCGCGGGCAGCCCCTCCAGCACGGCGCCGATCGCCGGGCCGTGGCTTTCGCCGAAAACCGTCAGCCGGATCCGATTACCCCAGATCATTCGCTTTTCCTCCCAACGCGTTGTAATCCCGGAAAAAATCCGGGTAGCTTTTCCGGATGCTTTCGGCGTCCGTCACGGTGACGTCCCCATCCGCCCGAAGCGCGGCGATTGCCATCGCCATCACGACGCGGTGATCGTTCCGTCCGTCCGCCGCTCCGCCGCGCAGCTGCGGGGACCCGTCTATGATAAGTCCGTCCGCCGTTTGTTTTACCGCCGCACCGACGGCGGAAAGCCCGTCGGCCATCGCGGCGAGCCGGTCGCTTTCCTTCAGGCGCAGCCGCCCCGCGTTGCGAATCACCGTGCGCCCTTTCGCGAGCGCGGCGGCTGCGGCGAGAACCGGCACCAGATCGGGAATCTGAGAAGCGTCGATTTCGATTCCCCACAGCTCGCCCGGTTCGGCGGTCAGAATGCCGCCGTTCCAGCCAAGGCGCGCGCCGAAGCGGCGGAACAGCTCCTCCGCCGCGCGGTCGCCCTGCGCGGAATCGGGCCGCAGGCCATCCAGCTCCACATGCCCGCCGAGAGCCCCCGCCGCCAGAAAGAACGCGGCCTGGGACCAGTCGCGCTCGATTTCGCAGCGGCAGGGGAGGTACTTCTGGTTTCCCGGCACTTTCCAGCCGGTTTCGGATGAAAAAATTCCGACGCCGTGCTCTTTCAGAATTTGTACCGTCATCTCCGCGTATCCGGCGGATTCCAGCGGGGAGGTCAGAACAATTTCACTGTCGCCGCCCAGAAGGGGGAGGGCGAGCATCAGCCCCGTGATGAACTGGGAGCTGACGTTCCCGGGCAGGGAGAAGACGCCGGGCTTCAGCCTGCCGGAAATTCTCAGCGGCAGGCCGCCGCCGCTTTCGCAGGTCACCCCCTGCGGGGGCAAGCATTTCAGGTAAACCCCCAGCGGTCTTTCAGGAAGGCGCCCCCGCCCGGTAAAGACGGACGGGATTCCGAGCGCCGCGGCGACCGGAATTAAAAATCGCAGAGTCGAACCGGATTCCCCGCAGTCGACGCGGGCTGCTTCCCTGCGTTTCGCCGCATTCAGCGCGGCGAGCGCCGAACGGGTCGCGGCAAGGTCTTCGCTGACCGCTTCGCCGGAGGGAAGGGGGTCCGGCGCGCCCGCGAGAAACGAGCAAATCATCGCGCGGTGCGCCGCGCTTTTGGAAACGGGAACCCGAACCCGGCCGCCGAGCACGGCGGGAGCAAACCGGACCAGACTCATGACAGGGCCTCCATGAACCGTCCGAGCTCCGCACGAGGAATCGGATGCAGAAAACTTTCGCCGATGTGCCTGAGAAGAACCAGATTGATGTTGTCCCCGCGGCTCTTCTTGTCAACCTGAGTGGCTTCCCGGATGAGATCCGGGTCCGCCGGGTCGGATACCGGCATGCCGTATTCCGAAAGGACGCGGGCGATTTTTTCCGCTGTTCCGGGTTCCGTCAGACCCGCCGCCTCGCCGCACCGGCTCATCATCACCATGCCGATCCCGACCGCTTCGCCGTGCGTCAGGTCCTTGTAGGCGTGCAGCTTTTCCAGCGCGTGGCCGAACGTGTGGCCGAAATTCAGCAGCATCCGGTCGCCGTTGTCCAGCTCGTCCCGTTCGACGAATTCCCGTTTGATGTCCACGCACCTATATATGATCGGCTCGATCTCGTCTTTGACCCCGCCCGCCGCGATCCTCCCGAACAGCTCGCCGTCGCGGATACAGCCGTATTTGATCGCCTCGCCCAGTCCGTCCGCGAAAAACGCGTCCGGCAGGGTCGAAAGCGTATCCGGATCGATGAGAACCAAAGACGGCTGGTGAAACGCGCCGACCAGATTCTTTCCCTGTGGAAGATCGACCCCGGTTTTTCCGCCGACGGAAGAGTCGATCTGCGCGAGCAGGGAGGTTGGAATCTGCAGAAAGCGGATTCCCCTTAAATAGGTTGCGGCGGCGAATCCGGCCATGTCGCCCGTCACCCCTCCGCCGAGCGCGACGACGAAATCGCTCCGCGTCAGCCCCCGGTCTGAAAAAGCGGCGTACATTCCAAGAATGTTGGTCGTCCGCTTGTGCTCTTCCCCCGCAGGAAAGGGGAAGACCGAGGACTGAAATCCGGCGGCTTCCAGGGATGAGGCCACGGCGTGCGCGTAGATCGGCCCCACGTTGGAATCCGTGACGATCACGGTTTTCGCGCCGCCGGGAAACACGCGGGCGGCCTCTTCGCCGGCGCGGCGGAGGCAGCCGCGTTCAATCAGAATTTGATAGGGCTTTGCGGTGTTGATCTTCAGGTTCATGCTTCTCCCAGCCTTTCCTTAATCAGGCGGCCCTCCCGCAGGAGGCAACGCAGGGCTTCGGCGTCGTTTGAGCCGACCGCGTCGCGAATTTCCCGCAGGTTTCCCATCAGCGTGTCCAGCTCTTCGGTCAACGCCTCGCGGTTGTCCAGAAACAGCTCGGCCCACATGGATTCGTTGACGCTCGCGACCCGCGAGACGTCGCGGTAGCTTCCCGCCGAAAAACCGGCGTGCCCCGGGCACCGCGGGCTTTTGACATAGGCGCAGGCCAGCGCGTGGGGAAGCTGGCTGGTAAAGGCGATTTCGCGGTCGTGCTCTTCCGGCGTGGTGACGACGGTTCCGCCGAAGCCGAGCTCGACCGCGACCGCCGTCATCAGGTCGACCGCGCCGCGCGGCGCGCCGCAGGGAACCAGCAGGTAGCTTGCGCCGGAAAACAGGTCGGCGTCGCTGTTCGCGAAGCCGCCCTTTTCCTTTCCCGCCATCGGGTGGCCACCGATGTAAATCAGCCCGTGCTTTTCCGCGATTTCCGAAAGGCGCGGGCTTAAAAACGATTTGACCCCGCACACGTCGGTTACGATGCAGCCCGGGCGAAGGGCGGAGGCGTGCTCCTTTAAAAAGTCGATGTCCGCCTGGGGGTAAAGGCAGAGGAACACAAGATCCGCAGCGTTCAGGTCCTCCGGAGTTGCCTGCCGCCGGATGGCTCCGCATTGGAGCGCGGCGTCGATCACGCCGGGGTCGCTGTCGATGCCGGTGACCCTGCAGTCGCTGTATTTTCGGAATGCTTTCGCAAGCGAACCTCCGATCAGCCCGAGCCCCGCGACGACGATCTTTTGATTCATGGGAAGATACCCCCTTCTGCTTTCTTTTTGATTTCACACATTATAGCAGAAAAGCGGCGGTTAGTCCAATGCTCTTCCGAAGGCCAGCGCCTCCGCTTTCAGCCGGGCGGCGGTCTGTTCAAACTGGTCGGGCGTCAGGGACTGCGCGCCGTCCGAAAGGGCCTTAGCGGGATTGTTGTGGACCTCGATGATCAGGCCGTCCGCGCCGGCGGCCACCGCGGCGAGCGCCAGCGGTTCCACCAGCCAGGAGTGCCCGGAGGCGTGGCTGGGGTCCACAACGACGGGAAGATGGGAACAGCGCTTTAAGATCGGAATGGCGGAGATGTCGAGCGTGTTGCGCGTGTAGGGCTCGAACGTGCGGATTCCGCGCTCGCAGAGGATGACCTGATTGTTGCCGCCCGCCATGATATACTCCGCGCTCATCAGAAGCTCTTCGATCGTGTTCGACAGGCCGCGTTTGAGCAGAATCGGCTTGCGGATTTTGCCGAGCTCCTTAAGCAGCTCGAAATTCTGCATGTTGCGCGCGCCGACCTGAATCACGTCAACCCCGCTTTCGAGAAACAGATCGATGTGCTTTTCGCTCATCAGCTCGGTGACGATGGGAAGTCCGGTTTCCTTCTTCGCTTCGCTCAGAAGCTCAAGCCCCCCGGCTTTCAGTCCCTGAAACGAATACGGAGAGGTGCGGGGCTTGAACGCGCCGCCGCGCAGGAAGGAGGCGCCCGCCGTTTTGACCCGCCGCGCGATGCCGCAGATCTGCTCTCTGCTTTCCACCGAGCACGGGCCCGCGATCAGGGAAAGGCCTCCGCCGCCGATTTTCTGCCCGCCGGGCAGGGTTACGACCGTATCGTCCGGGTGGAACTTCCGGTTTGCCTTTTTGTAAGGCTCCTGTACGCGCTTGACGCTTTCCACAAGCTCCTGCGCCGCGACGGAGTCGATGTCGATCGCGGAGGTGTCGCCGATCAGGCCGAGCACGGTGCTCTGCGTCCCCACCCAGGTGTTCACCTTAACGCCGTATTCTTCGCGAAGGGACGCGCAGAAATCGCTGATCTGCTGCTGTGTGCAGTCCGGTTTCAGTACAATAATCATTTTCTGTTCCTCCTGATTCTGACGGACGGGCGGCAACCCGGCGCCTCCGGGAGCAAAAAGCCCCCGATGGGTATAAAAAAACGGCGGGGCTGCTGCCAGCTCCGCCGATATGGACTCTGTCAGGGCAACGGCCGAAATCGTTACGGCCTGCGCCCCGCGGCACGGGAAAGCTCACAGTCAGTTTTCAGGCATACGCGATAAAACCCATCCGCAAAAGAATAGCGGGGGTATCCGTAAAACGTAAATCGCGCGCTGAATGAAAACTTCATGAAGGAATTTCCTTTCTCCGTGTCTTTTTTGTATCATAATACAGCATTCGGGCTGTGTCAAGCTTTTTTCGCTGCTCCGCTTGCGGGAAGAGGTTCCGTCCGGTAAGTTTCAATAAAATAATTTCCCAGCGAAAATATTTTATGTGATACTTGAATTCTTTCCGGTGTGTTGATAGAATATAAGCAAGTATTTACCATGATATGGAAGTTGACCGGAAGGAAGCAGCTGGAATGGGGAGTTTGAATCTGGAACAGCTGATCGACGACCTCGGATGCAGCCTGCTGTGCTGCAAGCCGGACAGCCGGCTGTCGATCCTGTATGCGAGCAAAGCCTTTTTCAGGACCCTTGGGTATGCGAAGGACGAGATCTCCGCATTGCTGGAAGAAGGCCCGGAACCGGTCCTTCGAAACAATCCGCCGGTCGACTGGGAGCGTATTAGGGAAGAAATCAGGGCAAAGGGGTTTGCAAATCCGGAGCTCCGTCTGATTAAAAAGGACGGGCATCACATCTGGGCTTCCTACCGGGTCAGACTGCAGAAGGATCAGGACGGCGCAGAGTTTTTCAGCGGCGTGTTGGAGGACATTACCCTGCGCAGGCGTTCCCGCAGACAGCGGCTGGAACAGGCGCAGGAGCTGGAGGCCCTGACGGCCAACGTCCCCTGCGGCGTGCTGCGCTGCAGGAGCGACGAATTCCTGACGCTGAATTTTGTCAGCGAGGGATTCTGCCGCATGACGGGCTACCGCAGGGATGAGATCGCCGCGGAGTTCGGCAGCCGCTTTATTCAGATGATCTATGAAAAAGACCGCGACCTTCTGCTGCGGCAGGCGGGCGGCCGCATGAGGCGCGACGGGGCCGCGGAGCTGACTTACCGGATTATGGGGAAAAGCGGCCGCCTGATCTGGGTTCTCGACAAATCCAGAGTGCAGGAGGACTGCAACGGGAACGTCTGGCTGTACAGCGTGTTGATGGATATCACGGAGACCCAGAAGGCGCAGGAAGAGCTGGCCGCCACCGAAGAGCGCTACCGTATGATTCTGGAGCACGCAGCCGATCCGGTCGTTGATTTCGACCTGAAAACCAGCCGTATCTATTATTCGCCTGCTTTCACGGCGAGATTCGGGACCGGATTCCCGCAATACGGCAATCTGATGGCGGATTTGCCGGAGCTTTCGCTGATTTATGAGCCGGACCGGAGAAGGCTGACGGAAAAAGCGGACCGGCTGCTGCACGGAGAGGTTCTGGAGGACGACGAATTTCGCTTTCTCGGGGCGGACGGCGTTTATATCTGGTGCAACGTGCACCCGGCGGCCTTTTTCGACGAGCAGGGGAAAGCCGCGCGCCTGATCGTCGTCATCTCCGACATCGACCGGCGCAAAAAGGAGTCGATCGCCCTGCGGCAGCGGGCGGAGCACGACCTGCTGACCGGCCTTTACAACCGGGTTACGGCGGTCGGCAAGATCGAAAAGGTGATAGCCCGCAGCGAAAGGGAAGAGCGCCATGCCCTTTTTGTCATCGATATCGACAACTTTAAGAATGTGAACGACCGCCTGGGGCATCTCAAAGGCGACGAGTTGATCGTGGAAACGGCGGCGCGGATCAAGCGGCTGTTCCGGGAGGAGGATATCGTCGGACGCATCGGCGGGGATGAATTCGTCGTGTTCCTCCGCGGCATTACCTCCGTCAATCTGGTGGTGAAAAAGGCGGAATGCATCGGGAACGCGTTCCGGGAGAACAGCATCTCCGGACCGGTCTGCGTTTCGGGAAGCGTCGGGATCTCCTTTTATCCGTATGACGGAAACTCCTATGAGGAGCTGTTCCGGAAGGCCGACGCCGCGATGTACGCGGCGAAAAAGAGCGGGAAGGATTCGTTCCGCGTTTACACGAGCGAAATCGACGAGATTGCGCGGAGCTGAGTCAGCGGACGGGTTCCAGCGCTTTCAGCACCAGGCGGGCCGTTTCTTCCGGCGAGCCGTCCGCGGGCACGGCTACATCCGCGCGTTCCCGGTAAACGGGCAGGCGCGCGCCGTAGAGCCGCTCCAGTTCCCCGCCGCCGTCCCGCAGAAGAGGGCGCGTCCGGTCGCCTTCCAGCCTTGACCGCACGGCGTTCAGGGACGCGTCGAGCAGGATGACGGTACCGCCGGAGCGGAGCGCCCGCGCGTTTTCCGGGTCCAGCAGAGCCCCGCCTCCGGCGGCGATGACCAGCCCCGTTTTCCGTGAAAGCTCGCAAGCCGCTTCCCGCTCCAGGGCGCGGAATCCGCTTTCGCCCCGTTTCGTGAAAATCTGCGCGACGGAACAGCCCTCCTTTTCTTCAATCCACTGGTCCATGTCGAGAAAGCGGCGGCCGGTTTGTTCGGCCAGGAGCCTGCCGACGGTTGTCTTTCCGCTGCCCATGAATCCGCACAGAACGAGATTCCCGAATTTCTTCTTCATTTCCAGCACGGCGTCCCCGCAAAGACGGCCGATTTCTTCCGCGCGAAACCGGGCGCCCGTCCAGATCGTCTGTGCGGCGGCGGCCTGCCACACCAGCATGGCCATGCCTCGGACCGCCGGAATGCCGTTTTTCTCCGCGAGACGGATCAGCATGGTTTCGTCCGGATTGTAAACCGCGTCGAACACGCAGCCCGCGCGCCGGATCAGGTCTTCCTCGGCCGCGCAGGAGTTGACGTTCGGGTACATGCCGGCGGGCGTCGCGTTGACCAGAAGGTCCATCCCGCCGGAAATTTCCCCGATCGGGCAGGCGTCCGCCGCCGCGCCGGGAATTTTGCGGGTCAGATCCGCGCAGAGCTCTTTGGCGGCGCCAAGGGAATGCTCCCTTGCCGCCACCGTGACCCGCCCTCCGGCGAGCGCGGTTTCGAAGGCCATGGCGCGCGCGGCTCCGCCCGCTCCGAGGATGACCGTGCGGCAGTCCCGAAGAAAGACTCCGGCGTGTTCCAGCGCAAGACGGAAGCCGTCGCCGTCCGTTGTGTACCCGGTGAGTTTTCCGGCTTCGTTTCTTACGGTGTTGACCGAGCCGGTCAGCAGAGCTTTTTGGTCGAGCGAATCCAAAAAAGGTATAATGGCACGCTTGTGGGGGATAGTGATGTTGAATCCGTTCCACTCGCCGCGCCCGGAAAGAAAATCGCCGAGCGATTCCGGCGCGACGTCGAGGGCGGCGTACCGCGCGGCGGTGCCGGAAAGGGAGAAAAGGCGGGAATGAATCAGCGGGGACATAGTGTGGCCGATCGGATGGCCGAGGACGGCAAAATGCAAGGTTTCCAAATCAAACGACCCCCAAGAAATAAAATCAAAAAAATGATTGACAAAGCGAAGCATTGCTAATAATATGTGGATAGGCATTCAGAACCCGGGACTCCAGGGTAAATCACCCTGTGCAATTTTAGCACAGCCGGGATTCCTTTGTCCACACTGGGATTTTTGTTTTGCACATGAGTGATTTTTTTAAGATCTAAGGAGGATATATCATGGTTTTCGAAAAGGTTAAGGCGATTTTAAGCGAGCAGTTTGACGTTGAGGAGGATACGATTACTGCCGATACGAATATTGCCGATGATCTGGGGGCGGACTCTCTCGACGTGGTCGACCTTCTGATGTCAATCGAGGATGAATTTGAAATCGAAATTCCCGACGAGGAAGTCGAAAATATCAAGACGGTCGGGGAGCTGGTCAAATACATTGAGGACCACGTCTGAGCAAGACGAATCCTGTCATCCGCCGTGCGGCAGCATGGCGGATTTTTTTACGTTCCGTTTAAAACCGGGCCGGTTTTTTCTTGAAATGACGCGGAGTTTCCGCTATAATGATTCCTGAATGACGAAAAGAACGGAAAGCTTTGGTTCCTTCTGCCGGGGCTGCCAAAAATAAAGGAGTGTCAAAGCTGTTGAGTCAATTTGACTTTTTGCTGCACGGGGTTTCCGGCGTTACCCCGCAGATGGCCGTCATGTGGGCGGTCGGAGGACTTTTGATCTGGCTGGCCGTCAAAAAGGATTTTGAGCCCTCCCTGCTTCTGCCGATGGGCTTCGGGGCCATCCTGGTCAACCTGCCTTACACGGGCGTTCTGGGGGACAACGGCATTATCGAATGGCTGTTCAACAAGGGAATCGCCTCTTCGGAGGCCATGCCGCTGCTGCTTTTTGTCGGCATCGGCGCCATGATCGATTTCGGGCCGCTGCTGTCGAACCCGAGGATGATTTTGTTCGGAGCCGCCGCGCAGTTCGGAATTTTCTTCACGATCAGCGCCGCGGTCCTGCTCGGCTTCCCGCTGCGGGACGCGATGTCGATCGGCGTGATCGGCGCTGCGGACGGGCCGACTTCCATCCTGGTTTCCCAGGTTCTGGACAGCGCCTACAAAGGGGCCGTCGCCGTCGCGGCCTATTCCTATATGGCGCTGGTGCCGCTGATTCAGCCGTTTGCCATCCGGCTGGTCACAACCAAAAAGGAACGGAGCATCCGCATGCCGTATCAGCCGGATTCCGTTTCCAAGACGACGAAAATTCTGTTTCCGATCATCGTTACCATGATCGCCGGGCTGATCGCCCCGGATTCCGTCGCGCTGGTCGGACTGCTGATGTTCGGCAACCTGATTCGGGAATGCGGGCGGCTCGAAAGCCTTTCCAAGGCCGCGCAGGGCCCGCTTGCGAATTTGATCACCATTTTCCTCGGCATCACGATCGCGTTCCAGATGCGCGCGGACGTGTTTGTGCGCTGGAACACGCTGGCGGTGATGGCGCTCGGGCTCGTCGCCTTTGTGTTCGATTCGGTCGGCGGGGTTTTGTTTGCAAAGCTGCTGAATCTGTTTTTGCCCGAGGGCAGAAAATTCAACCCGATGGTCGGCGCGGCGGGGATTTCCGCTTTCCCGATGTCGGCGCGCGTGATTCAAAAGATGGGATTGAAAGAGGACAACCAGAACCACCTGCTGATGCACGCCATCGGCGCGAATGTGGCGGGGCAGATCGGTTCGGTCGTTGCGGGCGGCATCATTTTGTCGCTTGCAAGTAACTTTTTAGCGTAAAGGAGGCGCCGGGGTGAATTACGGATTTTTACTTTCCGACTATCAGGGGCCGGTCGGCCCGGTGAACGGCGCCGACGTCGGCCGCTCGCTGGAGCTGATGGGCAAGGGCATGGCGGGAATTTTTGTCGTCATGCTGCTGATCTTTCTGGTGATCGTAGCTTTAAACCGCTGGACGAAAAACAAGGACTGACGATACCGACGGTTCCGCAAAAGCGGACCGCGGACTTGAGGATAAAGGGGAAACAGCAATGGCGGAACAGAAAAAAATGGTGGAGGCCATCACTCCCATGGAGGAGGACTTCGCCCAATGGTACACGGATATTGTGAAAAAGGCGGAGCTGATGGATTATTCCAGCGTGCGCGGGTGTATGGTCATCGAGCCGTACGGCTGGGCCATCTGGGAAAATATCCGGGACTATCTGGACGCGCGTTTTAAAGAGCTTGGGCATGAGAACGTCTCAATGCCCCTGTTTATTCCGGAAAGCCTTTTAAACAAGGAAAAGGAGCATGTGCAGGGCTTTGCGCCGGAGGTCGCGTGGGTGACGACGGGCGGCAGCGAGAAGCTGCCGGAGCGCCTTTGCGTGCGCCCGACTTCGGAGACGCTGTTCTGCGAGCATTACGCGCGCGTGATTCACTCCTGGAGGGATCTGCCGAAGCTGTACAACCAGTGGTGCTCCGTTGTCCGCTGGGAAAAAACGACCCGCCCGTTCCTGCGGTCGGTGGAATTCCACTGGCAGGAGGGCCACACCATGCACGAAACCGAAGAGGACGCGCGTGCGGAAACTTTACGGATGCTGGATGTGTACGCGGACTTCTGCGAAAAACAGCTTGCCATTCCGGTTCTGCGCGGGCAGAAGACCGAAAGCGAGAAATTCGCGGGCGCGGTTGCGACCTATACGATTGAAGCTATGATGCACGACGGTAAAGCGCTCCAATCCGGAACCAGCCACTATTTCGGCGACGGCTTCGCCAGGGCGTTCAACGTGACATTCCAGGGCAGGGACAATTCCCTGTGCCATCCGTTCCAGACCTCCTGGGGCATGAGCACCCGGATCATCGGGGGGATTATCATGACTCACGGCGACGACAGCGGCCTGGTTCTGCCGCCGGCGGTCGCCCCGATTCAGGTGATGATCGTGCCGGTCGCGCAGCATAAACCCGGCGTGCTAGACAAGGCGAAGGAGATTGAAACCCGGCTGAAACAGCGCTTTCGCGTGAAAACGGACGATTCCGACCAGTCGCCCGGGTGGAAATTTGCCCAGTATGAGATGAAGGGCGTGCCGCTTCGTTTGGAAATCGGGCCGAAGGATATCGAAAAAAATCAGTGCGTGCTGGTCCGCCGCACCGACCGGGAAAAGGTGTTTGTTCCGCTCGACAATCTGGAAGACGCCGTCGCGGAGCAGTTGGAGCGCGTGAGGAACGATATGTATGAAAAAGCGCTGAAAAACCGCGAGGGCAAAACCTATGAGGCAAAGTCGCTTGACGAGATGAAAGAAATCGCCGATTCGAAGCCCGGCTTTATTCGGGCCATGTGGTGCGGCGACCCGGCGTGCGAGGAAAAGCTCAAGGAAGTCGCGGGGGTTTCTTCCCGCTGTATCCCGTTCGGGCACGAGCATGAGCACGGCGCCTGCGTCTGCTGCGGAAAACCGGCGGAAAAACTGGTTTACTGGGGCAAGGCGTATTAATCGGGTATCTTACTAATAGAGCCGCGGATTTTCCCGCGGCTTTTGCTTCCCGTAAAAATGGAAAGCAGGCTTGACATTTTCTGTATTTCGGCGTATTCTGGTAATGGAAAGCGAACTTTACATTTCATAAAGAGGCTCGAATATGAAAAACAGGCTGGAGCAGATCCGGAAACAGTACGGGATCAGTCAGGAACAGTTGGCCGACGTGCTGGAGGTGTCCCGGCAAACAATCGGCTCTCTGGAAAACGGACGCTATAACCCATCCATTTTATTGGCGTTCAAGATTGCCCGGTATTTTCATCTGGCGATTGAAGAAATTTTTCTCTATGAGGAGGAAATTAAATGAAACGCAGGCAAGTGTGGTTTTTACTACTGGCTTTGGCCGGGGGAGCCTTGATTGCAGCCGGCGGGTTCGGGCTCACCGCGGAAAGTCAAAAAACGATTTCCGGTTTTTGCATTGGAATCGGCGCTGCGGCGGCAGTGCTGGGCGTGGGGTGGTTTGCGGATTCCCTGCTCGTTTCCGCCGCGGAAACGGAAGAGGTCCGAAGAATCAAGCAGATTGAAGTCAACGACGAACGCAATGTCAGGATTCGGGAAAAAGCGGGGGCAAAGACCGCGAAATATATGAATTATGTCCTTGACAGTTTTATAATTGTGCTTGGCGTCATGGGCGCAGCGCCGTATTTGATTTTGACAGCCGCCGGTTTAATCGCCGTTGAACTGATTCTTTTTGTATACTTTTCCAACTATTATTCCAAGAAGATGTAAGAGTAACAGATCCTTTCAGACTGTTCATAGTTTTGTGACAATTCTGCAAAAATTTGTTACTTGAATCCCCCAATGATTACGAGTAAAATAATAGCGCAAGAATAAAGAAAAGACTTCCTGCCTTTTTTCTGTTTTCCGGCGGTACGAATATCAACGACTTCAACATAATAATGGGAGTGCGAATTAATTTGATGAAAAAAATACTCATGATCCTTTTATCGGCCGCGATTCTGGCGTCCTCTGCCGCATGCCAAGGCCAGAACGGAGCTTCTTCCGGTTCGTCCGTGCCCGCTTCGTCGGGTGGAAGCACGTCTGCGGGCTCATCTTCGTCGGCAGGCGGGACATCCTCCTCCGCAAGCCTCTATTCGGGGGTTACGTCCGATACTTCTTCGGTAACTCCCGCTTTTCAGGACGCTTCCAGAGCGCCGACTGCCAAAGCGGAGGCTTCAAAAAATGACGGTAATTACAAAATCAAATCGGTCGACTTCTCATTAAAAAAGGATAACAACGACTACTCGGTATCCTATCCTCAACTGACCGGTCTTGCCTCGCAGCAGGACAAAGTGAATGCCGCGATTAAAAACTGCGCGCTGAAAACTGTTAATTCCCTTGGAACCGGCGCCAAAAAAGTCAAGACGAGGGTAAAGACAGCCGGAGACGCAACTTATCAGGGAAAAACCTTTATCAGCATCGGCTTTAACGAATATGTTACTCTTTCCCCAAAAGGAAAGACGACGCACGCTCTTCGAACCGTCAACCTTAACCTGACTACCGGAACCGCTCTGTCTTTTTCGGATTTAATAAAAGAAAGCGATTCCTTTTACGCGGCTCTTGCAAAGGATGCGAAAGCACAGTTCAGCTCGGAATATGCTTCGGCAGCAACCGCTTCCGCGCTTAAGAAGGATCTCGACAAAACCTCGATGTATTTTACGGAAAGCGGAGTAGGTTTTGCGGTGATGTCTCAGAGCAAGCTGCTTCGGGTTACGATTGGTTACGATGAGATAAAACCTTTTGTGACGAATAACGCTGTGTGGAAGAATTTCATTTAAATGACTTGGATTTTCCACGGTCCATACCGCGGAAAATCCTTTTCTATTAATGTTATTGTATGAGGAATAAATTTCCTCGTTCGCGCGAAAAATAATGGTTGCAAACCGGGGGCGAGTGTGGTATTATAATAAAGCACGACTGCGACAGATATGCGTTGAAGCGGGAGGTTGCGGCGCAAATGCGCCGGTTTTTCCGTGGAGTATGTCCGATTTTAAACCGGGCGACAAATATTTTGAGCGTGCGGAGGGTTCCGCTTTGCGGCCTTTTGCGCTCAGACGTTTTGAACCTACCCGGATTTCGTCTGAAAAAAGAAATCCGGTTTTTCATTTGGAAATGAAGAAACACCCGGCACGGTGTTCAGGTTTTAAACGTCGCCCGCCAACTACAATAAGGAGGCGATTTTCCAGTGGCAGTCAAGGAGAAAATCAGGATCAGAATCAAAGGGTACGACCATCAGCTGGTGGACCAGTCCGCCGAAAAGATTGTTGCAACCGCAAAGCGTACGGGCGCAAGGGTTTCCGGACCCGTTCCGCTCCCGACCGAAAAGCAGATCATCACCATTCTGCGCGCCGTTCATAAATACAAGGACAGCCGCGAGCAGTTTGAGATGAGAACCCACAAGAGACTGATCGACATTCTGCGCCCGTCAAACAAGACGGTTGAGGCCCTGATGGGTCTGGAGCTCCCCGCAGGCGTTGAAGTTGAGATTAAGCTCTGACTTTAACCAACCGGCGGCCGGGGTCAAGTTGGCTTATTAAGCCAACCAATAACCTGCACAGGAGGTAATAAGGAATGAAAAAAGGGATTATCGGCAAGAAGATCGGCATGACGCAGATCTTTGACGAAAACGGCAAAGTCATCCCCGTAACGGTCGTGGAAGCCGGCCCCTGCGTGATTTCGCAGAAGAAGACCGCGGAAAACGACGGCTACGAGAGCGTTCAGATGGGCTACGGCGATCTGAAAGCGGCAAAGGTGACCAAACCGATGAAGGGGCATTTTGCCAAAGCGGACGTCGCCCCGAAGAAAACGCTTCGTGAGTTCCGCTTTGAGGATACGTCGTCTTACAACGTCGGCGACCTGATCAAAGCGGATGTCTTTGAAGCCGGCGACAAGATCGACGTAACCGGTACCAGTAAAGGAAAAGGATACGCCGGCGTCATCAAGCGCTGGAACTTCCAGCGCCTGAAGGAAACCCACGGTTCCGGCCCTGTTGCCCGCCACGGCGGCTCCAACGGCGCGTGTTCGACTCCGTCCAGGGTACTGCCCGGCATGAAGATGGCCGGCCATCTGGGCGCGGAGCAGGTAACGGTGCAGAACCTGACCGTTGCGAAGGTGGACGTTGAAAACAACCTGATCGCCATCCGGGGCGCTGTTCCCGGCCCCAACGGCGGCATTGTAGTGATCCGCGACAGCGTGAAAGCTGCCAGGGCGTAAGGGAAGGAGGAATCGGAATGCCTACAGTAGCAGTACTTGATATGGCCGGCAAGGAAGTCGAAAAGATGGACCTGGCCGAGGCGGTGTTCGGAATTGAACCGAACAAAACGGTGATGCACGACATGGTGGTAAACCATCTTGCAAATCTGCGCCAGGGCACACAGTCGGCAAAAACCCGCGCGGAAGTTTCCGGCGGCGGCAGAAAACCGTGGAGGCAGAAGGGTACGGGCCACGCAAGACAGGGCTCCACGCGTTCTCCGCAGTGGAGACACGGCGGTATCGTTTTCGCACCGAAGCCGCGCGACTACAGCTATACGCTGAATAAGAAGGTGCGCCGTCTCGCGATGAAATCCGCTCTTTCCAGCAAGGTGCTCGACAGCGCTATGATCGTGCTCGACAGCATTTCCCTGGACGCATACAAGACCAAATCCGTCGCGGCGATGCTCAGCGCAATCGGATCCGACAAAAAGGCCCTGATTGTTCTGCCGAACGTGGACGAAAAAGTGATTGCTTCCTCCCGGAACATCCCCGGCGTAAAGACCGCTGTGGTCAACACGCTGAACGTCTACGATATTCTGGACGCCGACAAATTCATTGTCGTCAAGGACGCGGTGGCTCAGATTGAGGAGGTGTATGCTTAAATGGCAGCACAGGATATTATCCTCCGCCCGATTGTGACGGAGAAAAGCATGGCCGGCATCGGCGAGAAAAGGTACACCTTCGAAGTTGCCAAATCCGCGACAAAAATTGATATTGCCCGCGCCGTGGAAGAACTGTTCGGCGTGAAGGTCAACAAGGTCAACACCCTCCACGTCCGCGGCCATCTGCGCCGTCAGGGCAAAACCCAGGGCTACACCAGCTCCTGGAAGAAAGCGGTTGTCACCCTGACCGAGGGCAGCAAAACGATTGAATTTTTTGAAGGCATGATGTAATCTCTGCCTGCATGAAATAGAGCAGAGGCATGGATGGGGAAGCGGCATTTCCCCGCAAAGCCATCATGAGGAGTGTGAAAGAATGCCAACCATAAATTTTA
Organism: Caproicibacter fermentans; assembly: GCF_009746625.1. Classification (GTDB taxonomy): domain Bacteria; phylum Bacillota; class Clostridia; order Oscillospirales; family Acutalibacteraceae; genus Caproicibacter; species Caproicibacter fermentans. Next base: position 94,648 of record NZ_VWXL01000100.1, on the reverse strand, counting down.
AACCGACCACGGCTTCCCGGCGCAACATGTCCGTTACGGATTATAAGATCCTGACGAAAAAGGCACCGGAAAAGAGCCTTTTAGAGTCCCTTCCGAACAATTCCGGCCGCAACAGCTACGGCCGCATCACCGTCCGCCACCGCGGCGGCAAGAACCGCAGAAAGTACCGTCTGATCGATTTCAAGCGCCAGAAATTCGACGCGCCGGGCAAGGTCGTCAGCATTGAGTACGACCCGAACCGTTCCGCGTTCATCGCGCTGGTTCAGTATGAAGACGGCGACAAGAGCTACATCATCGCTCCCGATGGACTGAAGGTCGGCGATACGGTGGTTTCCGGCGCTTCCGCGGACATTAAGCCCGGCAACGCGCTTCCGCTGGAAAACATCCCGACCGGTACGTTCATCCACAACGTTGAACTGTATCCCGGCAAGGGAGCCCAGCTTGCCCGCGCGGCAGGCATCATGGCCCAACTGATGGCGAAGGAAAACGGAATGGCGCTGCTGCGCCTGCCCTCCGGCGAACTTCGCAACGTGCCGATCACCTGTATGGCGACAATCGGCCAGGTCAGCAACGTAGACCACGAAAACATGAAGATCGGCAAGGCCGGGCGCAAACGCCATATGGGCTTCAGGCCGACCGTACGCGGTTCCGTCATGAACCCGAACGACCACCCGCACGGCGGCGGCGAGGGCAGAGCCCCAATCGGACGCCCCGGACCGGTTACCCCGTGGGGCAAGCCGACCCTGGGTTACAAGACCCGCGCTCATCACAATCGCTCCGACAAGATGATTGTCAAGCGTAGAAACGGCAAATAAGGCGTGCAGAAAGGAGCTTGCAAGTTATGAGCAGAAGCATAAAAAAGGGTCCTTATGTTCAGCCTGTGCTGCTTAAAAGGATTCAGGAGATGAATGCGGCCGGCGAAAAGAAAATCGTCAAGACCTGGAGCAGGTCCTCAACGATTTTCCCCGACTTTGTCGGCCATACGATAGCGGTTCACGACGGCCGCAAGCATGTCCCGGTTTATGTAACGGAGGACATGGTGGGTCACAGGCTGGGCGAGTTCGCCCCCACCCGTACCTTCAAGGGACATTCCGGCTCTAAAACAACGGCGCCGGGCAAATAACGGCTGAAAGGAGTGTATCGCATGGAAGCAAGGGCTTATCTGAAATACGCCCGCATCTCTCCCCGCAAGGTTCAGATTGTTCTGGATCTGATCCGCAACAAACCGGTCGACGTTGCGATGGCTATCCTGAAGCATACGCCGAAGGCCGCGAGCGAGAGCCTTGAAAAACTGCTGAAATCGGCCATGGCCAACGCCGAGAACAATCACAATATGGATGTTTCCAAACTGTATGTTTCTCAGTGCTTTGTCTCCCCTGGTCCGATCCTCAAACGCATCCGTCCAAGAGCGCAGGGGCGTGCGTTCCAGATTTTAAAGAGGACTTCGCACGTGACCATGGTGCTCAAAGAACAGGAATAAGCGTAAGGAGGAGGTAAATTATGGGCCAGAAAGTCAATCCGCACGGGTTCCGTGTGGGCATTATCAAAGACTGGGATTCCCGCTGGTTTGCGAAGGACAGCGCCTTCGGCGACACGCTTGTCGAAGACTACAAGCTGCGCAAGCAGCTGTTAAAGCAGCTGAAACCGGCAGGCGTACCGAAAATAGAGATTGAACGCGACGCTTCCAAAGTTCGCCTTCATATTCACTGCGCGAAGCCGGGCATTGTCATCGGCAAGGGCGGCAGTGAAATCGACAAACTTCGTCTTCAGTGCGAAAAGGCGCTGGGCAAACCCGTTACGATTAATATCGTCGAGGTGAAAAGCCCGGACCTGAACGCGCAGCTGGTTGCCGAAAACATCGCGCAGCAGCTCGAAAAGAGAATTTCCTTCCGCCGTGCGCTGAAACAGAGCATCGGCCGCGCCATGAAGATGGGCGCCAAGGGAATTAAAACGCAGGTCTCCGGCCGCCTGGGCGGCGCGGAAATCGCGAGAAGAGAACAGTATCATGACGGCACGATTCCTCTGCAGACCATTCGTGCCGATATCGATTACGGCTTTGCCGAGGCCGCCACAACTTACGGGCGGATCGGAGTGAAAGTCTGGATCTACAGGGGCGAGGTGCTGCAGGACAGCCGCAAGCCCCGCAGGGAAGGGGGCAGCAAATAATGCTGATGCCAAAGCGCGTGAAATACCGCAAAGTACAGCGCGGCCGCATGACCGGCAAATGTACCCGCGGCAATCAGATTGCTTACGGTCAGTATGGCCTTCAGGCGTTGGAACCGGCATGGATTACCGCCAACCAGATCGAGGCGGCCCGTGTTGCCATGACCCGTTACACCAAAAGATTCGGGCAGGTCTGGATTAAAATTTTCCCGGATAAACCGGTGACCAAAAAACCCGCCGAGGTCCGCATGGGCTCCGGTAAAGGCGCCCCCGAGTACTGGGTGGCCGTTGTGAAACCGGGCCGCATTATGTTTGAAATGGGCGGCGTTTCCGAAGAGACCGCAAGGGAAGCTCTTCGTCTCGCATCCAACAAACTGCCGATCCGGTGCAAATTTGTTGCCAAGGAAGAAACGGATGGTGAGCAGTCATGAAGCCAACGGAAGTCAGACAATTAAGCGCGGAAGAGCTTGAAAGCAAGCTGAAGGATTTAAAGGCCGAGCTTTTCAACCTCCGTTTCCAGCTTACCATTAATCAGCTCGACAACCCGATGCGTATTAAGGCTGTTAAGAAGGATATCGCCCGCATCAAGACCGTTTTGCGCGAAAATGAACTCAAAGACAGCGCCAATGCGTAACGGAAGGGAGGATTAAGCGTGAGCGACAGAAATATCAGAAAAACCGAGGTAGGCAAAGTCGTCAGCAACAAAATGGATAAAACCATCGTCGTTGCGGTGGAAGACAGCGTGAAGCACCCGCTTTACAAGAAAGTAGTCAAGCGCACCATTCGCCTGAAGGCGCATGATGAAAACAACGAATGCACCATCGGCGACCGCGTGCGCGTGATGGAAACCCGTCCGTTAAGCAAGGACAAAAGATGGCGTCTTGTCAAGATATTGGAGAAGGCCAAGTAATCTTGGCCCCTAAGCAAAGGAGGAACGCACCGTGATACAACAACAGACATACCTCAACGTTGCCGACAATACCGGCGCGAAGCAGCTTATGTGCATCCGCGTGCTTGGCGGTACCGGCAGAAGGTACGCTAATATCGGCGATGTCGTTGTCGCGTCGGTCAAGAAAGCGGCGCCGGGCGGCACCGTGAAAAAGGGCGACGTGGTCAAGGCGGTGATCGTGCGCACCGCTTCGGGTGTTCGCCGCGAGGACGGGACCTATATCCGATTCGACGAGAACGCCGCCGTGCTCATCAAGGACGACAAAAATCCAACGGGCACACGTATTTTTGGCCCGGTGGCCAGGGAATTGCGCGACAGGGACTATTTAAAGATTTTAAGTCTTGCCCCTGAAGTGCTTTAATGGGAGGTGCTCGCTGATGATAAAAAAGATTCATGTTAAAACCGGTGACACCGTTATTGTTTTAAACGGCAAAGACCGCGGCAAGAAGGGCAAAGTCCTTCAAGTCAGCCCCAAAGAGGGTAAGGTCATTGTAGAGGGCATTAACATGGTGAGTAAACATGTAAAGCCCCGTAAAATGGGCGAGGAGGGCGGCATCGTGAAAGCCGAGGGCGCCCTGTACGCCTGCAAGGTTCAGCTTGTCTGCCCCCACTGCGGCAAAACCACCCGTGTCTCTCACAAGCTGTATGAGGACGGCACGAAGGAACGCATTTGCAAAAAATGCGGCGAAGCGCTGTAAGGAGGATAAACATGGCAAGGATGAAGGAGATATATCAGAGGGAAATCGCACCGTCGCTGATGAAGAAGTTTTCCTACAAAAGCGTCATGCAGATTCCCAAACTGGATAAGATCGTGATTAACATTGGCGCCGGCGAAGCCAAGGAAAATTCCAAGGTGATCGACTCCGCAATGAGCGACCTTTCCATTATTACCGGGCAGAGACCCGTTGTGACCACCGCGAAAAAGTCCGTCGCGAACTTTAAAGTGCGCGCCGGGATGAAAATCGGCGTCAAGGTTACGCTGCGCGGCGACAGAATGTATGAATTCGTGGACCGCCTTTTCAACGTGGCGCTTCCGCGCGTCAGGGACTTTCGCGGCATTAACCCGAATTCCTTCGACGGCAGGGGCAACTACAACATGGGCGTCAAGGAACAGCTGATTTTTCCGGAAATTGATTACGATAAAATCGACAAGGTCCGCGGAATGGACATCTGCTTTGTGACGACCGCGAAAACCGACGAGGAATCCAGAGAGCTTTTAACGCTGCTCGGCGCCCCGTTTGCGAAATAAGGAGGGATTCTTGTGGCCAAAACTTCTATGAAGGTCAAACAGAGAAGGGAACAGAAATTCTCTTCCCGTGAGTACAACCGTTGCAAAATCTGTGGCAGGCCGCACGCCTATCTTCGCAAATTCGGTATCTGCCGCATCTGCTTTAGGGAGCTTGCCTATAAGGGCGAGATTCCCGGCGTAAAAAAGGCGAGCTGGTAAAGAAGGAGGAGACGGCATGCAGATTACAGATACGATTGCCGATTTGCTTACCCGCATCCGCAATGCGAGTTCCGCGAAGCATGATTCCGTGGAGATCCCCGCTTCCAACATGAAAAAAGCGATTGTGCAGATTCTGGTGGACGAGGGTTATGTCCGGAACTATACGGTGATAGAGGACGGCAAGCAGGGAATCATCAAAGTGAACCTGAAATATGGCGAGGGAAAAACCACCGTCATTAACGGCCTGCGCAGAGTTTCAAAGCCGGGCCTTCGCATTTATTCCAACGCCGAGGAGCTGCCCAAGGTCATGAAAGGCCTGGGCATCGCGATCATCTCGACTTCCAAGGGAGTCATGACGGACCGCGAAGCCCGCAAGCAGAACGTGGGCGGCGAAGTTCTCGCGTTTATTTGGTAACAAGGGGGTGCAGCAATGTCGCGAATTGGAAGAAAACCCATAAATATTCCCGCCGGCGTCACCGTATCGGTTGACGGCAGCGTTGTATCGGTGAAGGGCCCGAAGGGGACCCTGACGCAGAGGGTTCATCCGAATATGACCGTCAGCGTTGAGGAAAACCTGATTCATGTGACCCGTCCCAACGATGAAAAAGAAAACAGATCCCTGCACGGCCTGACCCGTTCGCTCATTCACAATATGGTGGTCGGCGTAACGGAGGGCTTTAAGAAGGAACTGGACGTCAACGGCGTCGGTTACCGTGTTCTGAAGCAGGGGAAGAACCTGGTCATGAACCTCGGTTATTCCCATCAGGTAACGGTTCCGGAAGTGGATGGCATTACCATTGAATGCCCCACGGCGAACAAGATCGTGATCCTTGGCCCTGATAAGCAGCAGGTCGGGCAGTTCGCAGCTGAAGTCCGCGAGAAACGTCCGCCGGAGCCGTATAAGGGCAAGGGAATCCGCTACGCGGATGAACACGTCCGCCGCAAGGAAGGCAAAGCCGGTAAGGGCGCAAAGAAGTAATGAAGGAGTGAATCATAAATGGTGAATAAGGCTGACACCAACAAAGCCAGATTGAACCGCCACCGCAGAGTGCGCGGCAAGATTTCGGGCACGGCCGAGTGCCCGCGCCTGAATGTATTTCGCTCTACCAACAACATCTACGCCCAGGTGATTGACGATGTCAGGGGAGTAACGCTTGCCTCGGCTTCCTCACTGGACAAGGATTTTAATGGTAACGGCGGAAACAAGGAAGCCGCACGCAAGGTTGGCGAGCTGATTGCAAAACACGCCGTCGAAAAGGGCATTGAACAGGTCGTTTTTGACCGCGGCGGCTATCTTTACCACGGCCGCGTCAAAGAGCTGGCCGAAGGCGCCCGTGAGGGCGGCCTCAAGTTCTGACAAAGGAGGAGGAAAAACTTTTGGCTAGATTTGACGCATCACAAACGGAAATGAAAGAGCATGTGGTTGCCATCAACCGCGTTTCGAAAACCGTAAAGGGCGGCCGCATTTTCAAGTTCGCGGCACTGGTCGTTGTCGGCGACGGCAACGGAACCGTCGGTTTCGGCATCGGCAAGGCGGGCGAAGTTCCCGACGCGATTCGCAAGGGAATTGAAGACGCGAAAAAGAACCTGATCAAAGTTTCCATGCGCGGATCGACCATTCCGCATGAAATTATCGGCGCGTACGGCGCGGGCAGAGTCCTGATGAAACCCGCCGCACCCGGTACCGGCGTCATCGCCGGCGGCCCGGTCCGTGCGGTCGTGGAAGCCGCCGGCATCCGCGACATCCGTACCAAGGCGCTTCGGTCCAACAACCCGTGCAACGTCGTCCGCGCGACGCTGGACGGCATGAAAAAACTCCGCAGTGCGGAACAGGTCGCAAAAACGCGCGGTAAATCGGTTAAAGAATTATTTGCATAAGGAGGGCGCGCAGGATGGAACAGCTGAAAATCACGCTGGTCAAAAGCCTGATCGGCAGCAAGAAGGACCAGATTGCAACCGCCCGGTCCCTTGGTCTTACCAAAATCGGCGATTCATCGGTTCAGCCCGAAAATGAGCAGACCAAAGGTAAGGTGCAGAAAATTATCCACCTCATCGAGGTAAGCAAAGCGTAAGATAAGGAGGTGCGAATGTATGAAGTTACATGATCTAACTTCGGTACCGGGGTCCACAAAAGAGCCCAAAAGGATCGGAAGAGGGGCAGGCTCCGGCCAGGGTAAAACCGCGGGCAAAGGCCACAAGGGCCAGAAGGCGCGTTCCGGAGGCTCAATTCGTCCGGGCTTCGAAGGCGGCCAGATGCCTTTGCAGCGCCGCCTCCCGAAAAGGGGCTTCACCAATATTTTTGCCAGCAGCGTCAAGACTGTGAACGTAGGCACCCTCAACAAGTTTGAAGACGGCGCAACGGTCGACACACAGGCACTCATCGATGCGGGCATTGTCAAGGTTTGCTGCGACGGGGTCAAGATCCTCGGCAACGGCAAGCTGGAGAAAAAGCTGAATGTAAAGGTTTCTGCCTTCTCTGAATCCGCCAGGCAGAAGATCGAGGCCGCTGGCGGGAAGGCCGAGGTGATCTGAGGTGTTCAAAACCATCAAGAATGCCTGGTCGATTCCCGATCTCCGTCAAAAGATGCTCTTTACGCTGTTCATTATCGTCGTATTCCGTTTCGGCGCGGCCATCCCTGTACCGTTCTTGAACACGGACGCCCTGAAAGGATTAATGACGGAGGTCGGCAAGACCGGAACGGCGCTGAGTTATCTAGACATGCTGTCCGGCGGCGCCTTTGCAAACGCAACGCTGTTTGCAATGAGCGTTACGCCGTACATTAACAGTTCCATCGTCATCCAGCTTCTCACCGTCGCGATTCCGGCTCTGGAGCGCATGGCGAGGGAAGGGGAGGAAGGGCGAAAGCGCCTTGGTGCGATTACCCGTTATGTGGCAATCGTGCTGGCTCTGATTCAGGGGACCTCCTATTATTTCTATCTGCGCAACAGCTCCTATCAGGGAACTCCGATCGCAGAATACACACACGGCTGGCAGGCTGTGTTTGCCGCGTTCGTCATTATCATGACCTTCACGGCGGGCGCCGCGCTGATGATGTGGCTGGGCGAGCAGGTCAACCAGTTCGGCATCGGCAACGGAATTTCCATTCTGCTGTTCGCCGGCATTGTCGCAAGAATGCCGCACACAATCCAGACATTGGGCACTTTCTGGCAGGCCGCGTCTCAGGACCCGACCAGCTTCGGAAAGTATTACTTCCTGGTTCCGATGTTTGCCGTTCTGTTCCTCGTGATCGTGTGGGTCATCGTCTTTATGTATGACGCCGAACGCCGTATCCCCGTTCAGTACGCGAAGCGCGTGGTCGGGCGGAAAATGTACGGCGGGCAGAGCAGCCATATTCCGATCAAAATCGGAATGTCCGGCGTTATGCCGATTATCTTTGCCAGCTCAATCCTTGTGATTCCAAGCACTATTCAGCTCTTCATGGGCGACCGTGTTGCCACGGGATTCTGGAGAAGCTTCTTTGACGCGTTCTCTTCGACGGGATGGCTCTACTCGTTTTTGTACTTCCTTCTCATTATTCTCTTTGCATATTTTTATATGACAATTCAGTATAATCCCATTGAGATGGCCAATAATCTTCGTCAGAGCAACGGCACCATTCCCGGCATTCGTCCGGGCAAGTCGACCAGTGATTACATTGCCAGGGTCCTTTCCAAGGTAACCTTTATCGGCTCGCTGTTCCTTGCGTTTATTGCGCTGATGCCGATTATTTTCGGCGCGACAACCGGGATGAGCAATCTTTCGGTCGGCGGCACATCCATCCTGATTCTTGTCGGCGTAGCCCTGGAAACCGTAAAACAGATGGAATCACAAATGATGATGCGGCATTACAAAGGCTTCCTCGATTGATGAAGGAGTGGTTCATATGAATTTTATTTTTCTTGGCGCACCCGGAGCGGGGAAGGGGACCCAGGCGGAGGTCCTTTCCCGCGAAAAGGGAATTCCCACTATATCAACGGGCAATATCATTCGAAGCGCGCTGAAAAGCGGCACGGAGATGGGACTGCGCGCGAAGGCCTATACGGAATCCGGCAAGCTGGTTCCGGACGAGATCGTGATCGGAATTATCCGTGAGCGCCTCGCCGAACCGGACTGCAAGAACGGGTTTATTCTGGACGGCTTTCCGCGTACCATTCCCCAGGCCGAGGCTCTGGACAACATGGGCATCGTCATCGACCGGGTCATCGACATCGAGGTCTCGGAACAAACAATTCTTGCCCGGCTGTCCGGACGCCGTGTCTGCGAAAATTGCGGCGCCTCCTACCATGTGGTAAACAAAAAGCCAAAGGTGGAGGGCGTGTGCGACCTTTGCGGAGGCACCCTTGTTCAGCGCAAGGATGACCAGCCGGAGACGATTCAGGCGCGGCTGAAAGTATATCACGAGCAAACGGAACCTCTTAAGGCATATTATGAGAAACAAGGCAAGCTCCGCGTAGTGCAGGGCTGCGACATTGTTTCCGATACGACCCGGGCCGTACTCGATGCAATCGAGGCTTGATTTTATGATCGTTTTGAAAACTGCAAGAGAGCTTAAAATCATGAGGCAGGCGGGCCGGATCGCGGCGAACGCGCTGAAAGCAGCGGGTGCCGCGGTTGAGCCTGGCGTTTCCACGTGGGAAATCAGCCATGTGGCCCGCCGCACAATCGAGAAAGCGGGCGCGAAGCCCACATTCCTCGGGTACGGCGGATTTCCAGCCAGCGCCTGTGTTTCCGTAAACAATGTAGTCATCCATGGCATACCAAGCAAAAGACAGATCATCAGGGAGGGCGACATCGTCAGTATTGACGTCGGCGCGACCTATGAGGGTTTCGTCGGTGACAACGCCTTTACCTTTCCGTGCGGCAAGGTCAGCCGGGAGGCACAGGCCCTGATGGACGCGACGCGGGAAAGCCTTTACGAGGGCATCCGGGCCGCCGTGGCCGGAAACCGGCTCGGCGACGTCGGCAGCGCGGTTCAGCGGTATGCCGAAGCTCGCGGTTACTCGGTGGTACGTGATTTTGTCGGCCACGGAGTAGGCGCGAAGATGCATGAAGACCCCAGTGTTCCCAATTACGGCACCCCCGGAAGGGGCGTGCGCCTGTTGCCGGGCATGACCATCGCCATCGAGCCGATGGTGAATGAAGGAGTGGCGGGAGTACAGACGCTGGAGGACGGTTGGACGACCGTCACGGCGGATGGAAAGCTTGCTGCTCACTTTGAGCATTCCATTGCGATTACCCCGGACGGACCGGTCATTCTGACCGTTCCGGATTAAGGGGGCAGACATGGAATTCATCAGAGGACTGGTGGTCCGGTCCGCTGCCGGGCGTGACAAGGGCGGCTTTTTCGCGGTGCTTGGGGCACAGGCCGGTTCCGTCACCATTTGTGACGGAAAGCGGCGCAGCCTGCAGCACCCCAAGAAGAAAAATGTGATACACCTTTTTCCCACAAAAACGCTGCTGCCCGAACAATCATTGCAGACCAATCGTGAAATTCGACGGGCCCTTGCCGCTTTTGAAGCCGGGGACCGCTTTCCACAAGAGGAGGCACATGTATGTCGAAACAGGACGTAATTGAAACTGAAGGCATCGTTACCGAAGCCCTGCCGAACGCCATGTTTACGGTGGAGCTTCCCAATCACCACACGATTCTCGCGCATATTTCCGGCAAACTTAGGATGAATTTCATCCGCATTCTGCCCGGCGACAAGGTTACCATTGAGCTGTCGCCGTACGACCTGACGCGCGGGCGCATTACGTGGCGTTCGAAATAACTTGAAGATCTCTGCAAGGAGGGACCTCGAATGAAAGTCAGACCTTCTGTAAAGAAAATGTGTGAAAAATGCAAAGTCATTAAGCGCAAGGGTAAGGTCATGGTGATCTGCGAAAACCCCAAGCATAAACAGCGCCAGGGCTAAGGCGCAAACCTAACTAACAACGGAGGTGCAACCAGTATGGCGCGTATAGCAGGTATTGATCTGCCGAGGGATAAGCGCATTGAGATTGCTCTAACTTATATTTTCGGTATCGGCCGCAAGACGGCTACCCAGATCTGCGCGGAAGCAGGCATAGATCCGAACGTCCGTGTCAGGGATCTTTCGGAAGACGACGCGGCAAAAATCAGGGAATACATCGAGCATCACTGCCGCGTGGAAGGCGACCTTCGCCGCGACATCGCGTTCGATATCAAAAGGCTGATTGAAATCGGCTGCTACCGCGGTGTCCGTCACCGCAGAGGGCTTCCGGTCAGGGGTCAGCGCACGAAGACCAACGCGCGTACCCGCAAGGGACCGAGAAAGACCATGGCCAACAAGAAGAAATAATCTGGGAGGGATATCATAAATGGCAGCACAGAAAAACGCGGGAGCAAAAAAGGGTTCCAGTGTGCGCAGACGCCGTGAACGCAAGAATATCGATCGTGGCTCCGCTCATATTCAGTCCACTTTCAACAATACGATTGTTACCATTACCGACGTTCAGGGCAACGCGGTTTCCTGGGCAAGCTCCGGCGAACTCGGATTCAGGGGCTCCAGAAAATCCACTCCTTTTGCCGCCCAGACCGCAGCGGAAACCGCTGCGAAAGCGGCCATGGAACACGGCATGAAATCGGTTGAAGTATACGTTAAAGGCCCGGGCTCCGGGCGTGAGGCCGCCATCCGCGCGCTGCAGGGCGCCGGGCTGGAGGTCAGCATGATCAAGGACGTAACGCCGATTCCCCACAACGGATGCCGTCCGCCGAAGAGAAGACGCGTATAACCGATTTTTTAGGAGGTGCAACCAAAATATGGCAAGATATACAGATTCCGTCTGCAAGCTCTGCCGCAGAGAAGGCCAGAAGCTTTTTCTGAAAGGCGAAAGATGCTACGCGGACAAATGCGCGGTAACGCGCAGAGCATATGCGCCCGGCCAGCACGGCCAGGGCCGCAAGAAGACCTCTGAGTACGGCCTTCAGCTGCGCGCCAAGCAGACGGCGAAGCGCTACTACGGCGTACTGGAATCCCAGTTTTTGAAATATTATGAAATGGCCACCAAAAAGGAAGGCAAGACCGGCGACGAGCTGCTGATCCTTTTGGAGCGCAGGCTTGACAATATTGTTTACCGCCTCGGCTGGGCCAGCTCCAGAGCGGAAGCCCGCCAGCTTGTTGTTCACGGTCACTTTACCGTAAACGGCGGCCGTGTCGACATCCCGTCTTTCCTGGTGAAACCGGGCGATGTGGTTTCGATTAAGGACAAAAGCCGCAAGAGCGATAAATTCAAATCGGTGCTCGAGGCGAATGCTTCCCGTCCCGTGCCCAAGTGGCTTGACGTAAACCGCGAGACCCTGGAAGGCAAAATCCTTGCACTGCCCACGCGTGAAGAGATTGACCTTGCGGTTGACGAGACTCTCATTGTTGAGTTGTACTCCAAGTAACGTGTTCTGCAGCGCAGGAGCCATCACGGCAGATAAATTGATCCGCTACAGATCAAGGAGGGTCGCTAATGATCGAGATTGAGAAGCCTAAAATTGAGACGAATGAACTATCGGGCGACGGTACGTACGGCAAATTCATCGTCGAGCCTCTGGAACGGGGGTTTGGCACCACGCTGGGCAACAGCCTTCGGCGCGTACTTCTGTCGTCCTTGCCGGGAGTTGCGGTAACGTCGATCAAGATCGACGGCGTTCTGCATGAGTTTTCGACCATACCCGGCGTGAAAGAGGATGTCACCGAGATCATCCTGAATATCAAGGGACTGACGGCGAAGCTGCACTGCGACGGACCCAAAACGGTTGAGATTTGCGCCGAAGGGCCGTGTGAAGTGACGGCCGACTCAATCAAGTGCGACAGCGAGGTGGAAATCCTCAACCCGGACATGCACATTGCAACGTTGGGGGACGGCGCCAAACTGTATATGGAACTCACTTTGGACAAAGGGCGCGGCTATGTTTCCGCAGAGCGGAACAAGCAGAACATGAGCGCCAGCATTATCGGTGTGCTTCCCGTGGATTCCATTTACACTCCGGTTTATAAGGTGAACTATAACGTGGAACCGACCCGCGTCGGCCAGAGCATCGACTTCGACAAGCTGACGCTCGAGGTCTGGACCAACGGGGTGATCGGGGCTCAGGAGGCGGTTTCCCTTGCCGCGAAGGTCCTGACCGAACACCTGAATCTGTTTGTTGACCTGTCCGACAAGGGCAGCAGCACCGAGATCATGGTGGAAAAGGACGACAAGGGCAAGGAGAAAGTGCTTGAGATGACGATTGAGGAGCTGGACCTTTCGGTCCGTTCCTTCAACTGCCTCAAGCGCGCCGGAATCAACACGGTTGGCGACATCATCGGCAAGTCGGAAGACGACATGATGAAGGTCCGCAACCTTGGACGCAAATCCCTCGAAGAGGTTGTCTGGAAGATGGCCTCTCTCGGTTTCAATCTGCGCAAGGACGATGAATAGTCCTTTGCGGAACCTAAGGTAAAGGAGTGAACATTCGATGCCCGGAACCAGAAAACTCGGAAGAACCACCGACCACAGAACGGCTATGCTCAGGGCGATGGTAACCTTTCTTTTGGAAAAAGGTAAAATCGAAACAACGGTGACCCGCGCCAAGGAAGTCCGTTCCATGGCGGAAAAGATGATCACCATTGCGAAAGAAGATACTCTTGCCAATAAGCGCCTTGTAAACGGCTTTGTAACGAAGGAAGATGTTACCCACAAGCTGTTTGCTGAGATCGCGCCGAAATACGCCGAACGCAACGGCGGATATACACGCATTACGAAGATCGGACCCCGCCGCGGGGACGCAGCCGAAATGGCGATTATCGAACTTCTGTAATTCTTTGATTTAATAGAAAACCGGATGTACTCCGCATGGAGCGCATCCGGTTTTTTGTCATTCGCGGGAAAAAGCCCCGGGCGCCTTGAGGCGCAGCCGGTAAAAACAGGACTTTGCACGTATAGGAAGAACTCCCGGCTGTGCCGGGGATGGGAACTATTATTTGACATAAGAATTTATAAGTGCTATGGTTATTATGAAATAATCAAAAAGAGATGAGAACGGTGAAGAAAAAAGGGCTGCATATCTTGTCTATCTGCTTTTGCTACCGCTGCTGCTCATTTTGATGGCATTTGCCGAAAACGGGCTGCAGATGATGACGGCAAAGGCTTCCGCACGGTGCTTATGGGGCTGGAAGTTTTTTCTGACCGTTTTTTCTGCGGCGCTGATTACCCTTGATCTATTTCTGGCGCGCCGTGCGGATATTACAAAAAAATCCCTCTGCCTGATCAAACTGGCATATTCCGTATTTTTAATTGCGTTATGCGCGGCCCTGCTCCTGGGCCTTGCGCATCAGATCGTTCCCTACAAGCCGACGATGCTGACTCCCGCGCTGATTTTTGTCCCGTCTCTCCTGTATGCGGCCGGGTATCAGCTAACCACCTCATGTTATTTTTTGAAGAACGGAGGTCGGCGGTAGGCTTTCGGGACTAAATTGAGAGGAAAGGGATTTGCAGATGGAGTTCTGGATAGAAGCGTTGAAAAACGGATTTTTCATGTTTCTGGCCATTTTACTGATTGCATTGTTTTTCCGTATCTTTTCCGCCGTACTCGCCAAATGGGTGCGGTGGATCTCACGCTATCTTCGCTTGTTTCTGAAAAGAATGTTACGGCCCTCGTCGCTGTACCGATAGAAATTGGGGTACTTCCCGGCAGGCATGAAAACTAATTCGGGGAGCTGGTTCCAGAATCTGCCCGCTTCAGAATCATACAGAGTATTGCTGCGGCTGCGGGAGCAATTTTATATGAGGCGGGGATCTCCTTATTTGAAATTAACCGAAAGCAGCGGTCGACACGTAAATATTGTCACCGGACGCTCCTACTGCGTGTCGGGAGGAAAGAACGTCAATCGAAAAGGGAGCCGTTTCCCAAGTTGGGGAACGGCTCCCTTGCTGCGGCGAGGATACTTATTTGTTTTTTGCCGGAATCACGCGCGCGCGCACAATTTCCGGAAGCTGTTCCAGATGCTCGGCGGTGTCCTCGGTGACTTCTCCGGTCACGTCGAGAATCACATAGGCATAGTCCTTTTTCGCCTTGCTCTGCATGTTTTCAATGTTGATATTCGCGTTCGCCAGAATGCCGGACAGCTTGCTGATGACGTTCGGCACGTTCCTGTGGAACAGGCAGATGCGGGTAAAGCCGTTGCGCGCCATCGAAACGGACGGCAGGTTGACCGCGTTGCGGATATTTCCGTTTTCGAGATAATCGATCAGCTCGTCCGCGGCCATCCGCGCGCAGTTGTCCTCCGATTCGGGCGTGGAGGCGCCAAGGTGCGGAAAGGCGAGAACGTTTTCCACGCCAAGCAGGCTGTCGTCCGGAAAATCGGTCGCATAGGTGGCGACCTTTCCGGATTTCACCGCCGCCAGTACGTCCGGCCGGTTGAACAGCCCGCCGCGCGCGAAGTTGAGAAGATGAACGCCGTCTTTCATTTTAGAGATCGCTTCCGCGTTGATCATTTCTTTGGTATCGGGCAGCAGCGGCACATGGACGGTGATATAGTCGCTTTCCGCGTAAATGTCGTCCAGAGAATGCGCGTGCTTTACGGATCGGGAGAGCCCCCAGGCGGCGTCCACCGAGAGATACGGGTCGTAGCCGAGCACCTCCATCCCAAGAGAGTGAGCCGCGTTCGCGACCAGAATTCCGATCGCGCCCAGGCCGATGACGCCGAGCGTTTTTCCCTTGATTTCAGGGCCGACGAACTGGCTTTTGCCTTTTTCGACCAGTTTGCCGACCTCGTCCCCTTTGCCTTTCAGGGTTTTTGCCCATTCAATTCCCGACACGATCCTTCGGGAGGACATCAGCAGCCCGGCGAGAACCAGCTCCTTGACCGCGTTCGCGTTTGCGCCGGGGGTGTTGAACACGACGATTCCCTTTTCGCTGCACTTGTCGATCGGGATATTGTTAACCCCCGCTCCGGCGCGGGCAACCGCCAGCAGGTTTGCCGGCAGCTCCATTTCGTGCATCGAGGCGGAGCGGACCAGAATTGCTTCCGGGTTTTCCACGCTGTCGGAGCAGCTGTAGTTTTCGCCGAAACGGCTGGTCCCGACGGGCGAGATTTTGTTCAGGCACTTAATCTGGTACATGGGTTGATTCCTCCGTTCTCACGCGTTTTTCCGTTCAAAATCCTTCATGAACGCAACCAGCTTTTCCACGCCCTCAACCGGCATGGCATTGTAAATGGAAGCGCGCATTCCGCCCACGGTGCGGTGCCCCTTCAGGTTGACAAAGCCCTCCGCCGCCGCTTCCGAAACAAATTTCGCGTCAAGCGCGGTATCGCCCGTCACGAACGGAACGTTCATCAGGGAGCGGTCTTTCGGAACGACCGTGCCGCGGAACAGCCTGGAGCTGTCAAGAAAATCGTAAAGCAAACCGGCCTTTTTTCGGTTGATCTTTTCCATTTCGGAAAGCCCGCCGACGGTGTTTTTCAGCCAGTCAAGCACCAGCATGCAGATGTAGATCGAATAGCACGGGGGAGTGTTGAACATCGAGCCGTTGTCGGCGTGCGTCTTGTAATTCAGCATGGTCGGGGTGAAATCCATCGCGTCGCCGATCAGGTCGTCGCGGACGATTACAACCGTCAGCCCCGCGGGCCCCATGTTTTTCTGCGCGCCCGCGTAAAGAAGGCCGAATTTGGAAACGTCGATCGGTTCGCTCAGAATGCAGGAGGATACGTCCGCCACAAGCGGAACGTCGCCGGTCTGCGGCAGCTCATGATAAACGGTGCCGTAAATCGTGTTGTTCAGGCAGATGTGGAAATAATCGGCGTCCTTGGAGAAGGTGCCGGGGTCAAGCTCCGGAATATAGGTGAAGGTCTTATCCTTGGAGGACGCGACCACATTGCCTTCGCCGTAGCGGGCGGCTTCCTTCCAGGCCTTTGTCGCCCATTGACCGGTCAGCACAAAGTCCGCCTTATGATGTTTGTTCATCAGGTTCAGCGGTATCATCGCGAACTGGGAGGAGGCGCCGCCCTGCAGGAATAAAACCTTGTAGTTGCAGGGAATTTCCATTACTTCGCGAAGCAAATTCTCCGCGGAACAGATGATCCCCTCGTATTCGCCGGATCGATGGGACATCTCCATGACGGATT
Source organism: Caproicibacter fermentans (assembly GCF_009746625.1). Classification (GTDB taxonomy): domain Bacteria; phylum Bacillota; class Clostridia; order Oscillospirales; family Acutalibacteraceae; genus Caproicibacter; species Caproicibacter fermentans. The sequence continues at coordinate 77,972 of NZ_VWXL01000100.1, read as the reverse complement.
GACCGCAGCCCTTATAATCGAGCATTTCGTCCGCGGCGCGGCGAAGAACGGCTTCCGGCAGCATGGATGGGCCTGCGGAAAAGTTGTACACACGTTTCATGATGAACCTCCAATTTAATGTTTTTTCAGCCTAACCAATAATTATTAATTATAATGCGGCTTGCTGGAAAACGCAAGCAGCGAATTGCATTGCTAAAGTGATATTTTTTCATACGATGCCGTTATTTGTTAAGGCTTGAGTTGATCGGTCTGTTTCGCGGATCTTTTGGTGTTGTAAGGGATTCCCCTTTACAGGAAAATCCTGACGTATTTTATCCTGAATAATCAGAGATAATTTATATAAATCTTACAAAATAAAAAAATCCCGAAAATTTCTGTAACAAAACGCCCTCTTCGATTGTTACATTAATGAAATATTTTAAAGAGGAAGGCGATACCAATGCAGTAAGAAAAAATGAAAATCAGTATTGAAAATGAAGATGAGCGGAAAGTGAGGAAAAACTATGATAAAAATTAGGACAAAAGCAATTTCTTGTTTTTTGGGAGTTCTATTAGCAATTAGTGTGACGGGCCCAGCCTTTGCTCAAAGTTCCACAACTCCCGGAACAGTTAAGGACAGTTATGAGTCTGGAGACTTCACGGTAAACGTACCTTCAATAGAAAATTCCAAAATTAGCAATTCCGCGCCAGAGAAATTGTCTGGGGCTTTCACGGTGTCGGATGTAAAAGTAGAAAATACGGACCGGGTACCGGATGAATTGCTTGAAAACGTGAAAGACAGTAACAAGATGGGAGTGCAGTCCGCACTGCCTGATTTACAGATGACATCTATCAAATCTGCTATGTCACAGCCGTTTGAGGACGCTACACCGATTAAATTTTATTCCAAGGTAGCTAACGTGGGTTCGGCCTCTGTAAATAGCATGGTATTTACCTTTTATGTAGACGATGTGTATCAGACGTCCATGAAGGCCTCCGGTTCTTTGAACCCGGGGGAGCAGGCAACGGCCAGCTTTTATATGGACAGTAAAGTAGGTGGTTCTCATACAATAAAGGTAGTTGTTAACGAGTCGAGAGATGTCAAGGAATCTGACTACGACAACAACACGGGCGTTGGCACTTTTCAATGGAAGGCTTGCATCGCCTTGAAAGCTGATTCTGTATCGGCTGGTTTTTCCGTGACCCCAACCATGGAGGACAAAACAATTACTTTTGAATTTTCTAATCGGGGGACGTTGGATGCGGAAAATGTACCGGTTGAATTGGACGTCAATGGCACTACTTTATATTCCCGGTCGTTTTACATTGAAGCAAAAACTTTAAAAAGAGGCCGGTTATCCATTGAATTTCATAAAGCGGGACGGTATACATTCACGTTAAAAGTTGATCCGGATAAGAAAACCAATGATTTGGACCGGTCTAATAATTCTACCAAGTGTTCGGTGGACGCTTTGTATGATGTGGAAACATTTGCTGGAAAGTGGAAGAATCCCGATGGACTTGATGTTCAAATCTGTTCTTCTGGTGCTAAAGAGATTCAAAATGACAATGCTGGTGACAACGCCTTGCTTCATGTGACAACCGCAATAAAAAAGTGGAATGGTCATGTTTCAAGGGCTTCATATGGGAATGTACAGGTTACCAATACAAATAAAATTGATAATGAAATACCTGTCGCTATCCAAGCTACAGCTTTCAATTATAAGGGGAGCAGCGAGGTTTTGGCGCAGACGCAATTATATAAAAAGGATTCAAGTGGAAGGCTTACCTTTATTAACGATGTAGAAACTGATAGTTCTTCATATGCTTTTGCAATAGTATTTTTAAATACGGAATCTTTTAATACGGAAGATTCTAAGGACCAATTGCGAACAATTACACATGAATTTGGACATGTTTTTGGTCTAGCACATCCCACATGCGGAGATACTGCAATTATGAGACAAACGTGGGATCCGCTTAGAGCATATACAATTCAGCCGCATGATGTGTTTAGTTTGAAAGCTCTTTACAAATGAAGGAGGTAATTGTGATGAAAAAGTTTTTCACTGGCGTGATTTTGACATTTGTCCTTTTACTAGTCTGTGCGGTGAACTCCCAATTTACTACAGCAAGATCTGAATCGATATCTTCTATGCCTCATAGCAAAACGGTTCAATATTCACAGGAAAAGTTGGATAGAACAGGGACGCTTCCACAGACATTGAAGAAGATAGAAGACGAAAGTACTTGTATTGTCAAGGGGATATTACAGGATGATGCGAAACAAAAGCTGCAGTACTTTGAAGTGCAACAAACGGGGCAAAAAGTACCTTATATGGGGATTACGGTTTCATCGTTAAAAATAACAGAGGTTTATCGCGGAAATTTTACGAAAGGAGAAATCATACCGCTCGCGGAAAATTATTTTACCGTGGACGAGGGGCAAAGTAAGACGGTTCGATATGATGGAAATTACCTGCCGTCTGAAACAGGGAAGGAATATTTATTCTTTCTTGCGGATGAAACTAAAAAGAAAGAGTGGTACGGAGGAAACTACACTCCCGTTGATAACGAACTTGGCCGCTATCCTGTTGTGACGCGAAATTTGATGCGCGCGCCGTCCGTTGATTCCATGTCGAATGAAGAGCTGAACCTTGGCAAAGATGACGCTGCCAATTACAAAAACATTTATAAAGAGGTCATTGCGAAGTACATGAGGTAACTTTCGGTAAAAGGCCCGCCTTGAAGCAGATTGCTTTTGGGGCGGGCGCTTTTTTAAACGCATCTGTTTGAACCCGTACGGTTTTATGCTATAATAACCGGAGAGGTGATACCGTTGGGAAAATTCAGGCGCGCGGCGCTTTGGGTTCTTGGAATCCTTTCCGCTTTGGGGCTTGTCTGGTTTATCGGGCCGATCCACTGGAACGTGCTGAATATCGGCAATATTTTAGGGATTGCGGTTTGTCTGTTGATTTTGGCGTGTGTGCTTTTGTCCGGCAGGATCAATGCCTTATGCGGCAAAAACCGCGCGGTAAAAAAACTGAAAACAGCGGTTCTGGTTCTGTTCTGCGCCGGCCTTCTGTGGACGGCGGCGCTGACCGGCCTGATGGTTTCGGGCGCGGCCTCCGCCCCGCCGGAAACGGCGACGGTGCTGGTTTTGGGCAGTAAGGTGAGCGGGAACGTTCCCAGCGCGGATCTGAGGGAACGGATTGAAGCGGCGGCGAATTATCTGAACGCGCATCCGGCCGCGGCCTGCGTTGCCTGCGGCGGGCAGGGGCGCGGCGAAAACCGCACGGAAGCGGAAGTCATCCGGGAAGGTCTGGTCAGCCGGGGAGTCGGCGCTTCCCGCGTTTTTCTGGAAGACCGGTCGACCTCCACGCAGGAAAATATCTCAAACGCACAAAAGATCATCGGTCAAAACGGTCTGAACCGCGGGCTTGCGATCGTCACGGACGAATATCATGAATACCGCGCCTGTTCGATTGCGCGCGGGCTCGGCGCTTCGGCGTGGGCGGTTCCCGCGCATACGCCGTGGTATATTTTCTCGGCCTGCTGGGCGCGGGAGCTGCTGGCGCTGTCCGCCTATCTGCTCCTGCCGTAAGGCAGGCCCTTTTTCCAGTCAGTCAAACGGAGGTGCACATGGAAAAACTCTTGCTTCGCGGCGCGCGGCTTGTGGACCCGTCCCGCGCAATGGATGAAACCGGAGACCTGCTGATCTGCGGCGGCAGAATCGCGCAGCTGGGCGGAACGGTCGACTGCGGGGACGCGCGGGTGATCGAAGCGTCCGGCCTTGTCGCCGCGCCGGGCCTCGTGGACCTGCACGTCCATCTGCGTGACCCGGGGTTTTCAGAAAAGGAAGATGTTCTGTCCGGCTGCCGCGCGGCGGCGGCGGGCGGGGTCACCAGCCTGCTCTGCATGCCAAACACGCGCCCCGCTCTGGACCGCGCGGAAACGGTGCGCGGGGTGCTGGATAAGGCGAAACAAGCGGATGCCCGCGTCTATGTTGCCGCCGCGATCACCAAAGGGCTTGCGGGCGCGGAGCCGACCGATCTGAAAGAACTCAAAGAGGCCGGAGCCGCGGCGGTCAGCGACGACGGCAGGCCGGTCGCCGACTCGGTTCTGATGGCCGGAGCAATGCGGGAAGCGGCGAAACTCGGCCTTTTCGTCACTTCCCACTGCGAGGACCTTTCGCTGGCGGGCGGCGGGAAGCTGAACGAGGGCGAGGTGTCGCGCGCGCTGGGCGTTCCGGGGATTCCCGCCGCCGCGGAGGACTGCGGCACCGCGCGCGAGCTGGCGCTGGCGGAGGCGTATCGTCTGCCGGTGCACATCTGCCATGTCAGCACGAAAACCTCCGTCGGGATGATTCGGGACGCAAAGCGGCGCGGGGCTCCGGTTACCTGTGAAACCGCGCCGCATTATTTTGCTCTGACCGAAAGGGAGCTGCTGCGGCGCGACGCGGATTACCGCATGAATCCGCCGCTTCGCACGGAGGAAGACCGCCAAGCTGTGGCGGAAGGGCTGCGGGACGGAACGATCGATGTGATCGCGACCGATCACGCGCCGCACACGCCGCGGGAGAAGGCGGATTTTCTAAGCGCCCCGAGCGGCGCGGTCGGCATGGAAACCAGTCTCGCGGCAGGAATCACGTTTTTGGTTCTGCCGGGGCTTCTGTCCCTGCCGGAGCTGATCCGGAAAATGTCAGTCGCTCCGGCGCGCCTGCTCGGCATTCCGGGCGGAACGCTGGAACCCGGCGCTTCGGCGGACGTCGTGCTGTTCGACCCCGCGGAGCGCTGGACGGTCGACCCGTCAAAACTGCACGGGAAGAGCCGGAATGCGGTTATGAAGGGTATGGAGCTGACGGGCCGCGTCATCATGACGATCCTGAATGGAATGATTGTTTATCAAAAGGAATTGTAAGGAGGAACCAACATGGCGCTGGACCGACTGATTGAAGCCATTGCAAAGAAGCAGAACCCGACGGTGGCGGGGCTCGACCCGAAACTGGACTACATCCCGGGTGATATAAAGGAAAAGGCGTTCCGGCAGTACGGAAAAACGCTGGACGGGGCCGCCGCCGCGATTCTGGAATTTAACAAGGGAATCATCGACGCGCTGTGCCCCATTGTTCCGGCCGTTAAGCCGCAGTGCGCGTATTACGAAATGTACGGCTGGCAGGGGATGAAAGCCCTGCACGACACCATCGCGTACGCAAGGGAAAAAGAGCTGTTCGTCATTACGGACGGCAAGCGCAACGACATCGGCAGCACCATGCAGGCTTACGCCGCGGCGCACCTGGGCAAAACAGAGGTTGCGGGCGAAACGGCGGCCGCGTTCGGCGGCGACGCGCTGACGGTGAACGGGTACCTCGGCTCCGACGGGATTCTTCCGCTTTTGGATGTCTGCCGTGCGGAGGACAAGGGAATCTTCGTGCTGGTCAAGACCTCCAACCGTTCCTCCGACGAAATTCAGAATCAGGCGCTGGAGGGCGGCGAGCCCCTGTATGAGACGATGGGGCAGTACTGTGAGGAGTGGGGCGAGGCCCTGCCCGGCAAATACGGATACTCCGGGGTCGGCGCGGTGGTCGGTGCGACCTGGCCGGCGCAGCTCGGGGAACTGCGCGGGATGCTGTCGAAAACCTTTTTCCTGGTGCCGGGTTACGGCGCGCAGGGCGGCGGCGCGGAGGACGCGGCGCCCGCGTTCGAGCAAAACGGCCTCGGCGCGGTGGTAAACGCATCCCGCTCCATTCTCTGCGCGTGGCAGAAGCAGAACACGGCGCCGGAGGACTACGCCAAAGCCGCCGCGAAAGAAGCTGAAAAGATGCGCGACGCGATCCTGACGAAAATCGGGAGGATCCGTCTGTGAAATCCTATGATACGGCAGCCTGTGAAATTCTGAAAAAGGCCGAAATCGCGCCCGGCTTTTTTGACCTGACCGTTTCCTGCGCGGAGGCGGCGCGCAAGGCCCGCGCGGGGCAGTTCGCCCAGTTTCTGGTGCCGGGGAAAACCCTGCGCCGTCCCATTTCAATCTGCGGCATTGATCGCGCAAACGGCACGCTGCGCTTTGTATTTCAGGTTCGGGGCGAGGGGACCCGGGCGCTGTCCCTTCTGAATCCGGGCGAACCGGTCAACCTGCTCGCGCCGCTTGGGAACGGTTTCGATTTGGGGGACACATCCCGCCGGGCGCTGTTTGTCGGCGGCGGAATCGGGGTTCCGCCATTGCTGGAGGCGGCGAAGCCGTTCGGGAAAAACGCGGTTCTGGCCGCCGGATTCCGCAGCCGGGACGCGGTGATTCTGAAAGACGACTTTGAATCGACCGGATGCGAAACCCGCATTGCGACCGACGATGGTTCGTTCGGGCGCCGCGGGCTGGTTTTGGACCTGATCGGGGACCTTGCGTTCGACGTCGTTTTTGCCTGCGGGCCGAAGCCGATGCTCCGCGCGATCGCGAAGCTTGCGGCAGAGCGCGGCGTTCCGTGCTATGTTTCGATGGAGGAACGCATGGCGTGCGGAATCGGCGCATGCCTTGGCTGTGCGGTAAAGCTGCGCGGGGAAAACGGGGATTATTTTGGGCATGTGTGCAAAGACGGCCCGGTTTTTGATGCGGAAACCGTTGTGTGGGAGGAATGAAAATGGCGGATTTACAGGTGAATATTGCGGGCGTAACGTTCGGCAATCCGCTGATCGCGGCCTCCGGCACATTCGGCTTCGGCAGGGAATTCGCACAGTTCTATCCGCTTTCCACGCTTGGAGGCGTCGCCTGCAAGGGCCTGACGCTCCGGGAGCGGGCCGGCAACCCGCCGCCGCGCATCGCCGAAACGCCGGGCGGGATGCTGAACTCGGTCGGGCTGCAGAACCCGGGCGTCGAGCATTTTATCCGGGAGGATCTGCCTTGGCTGCGGGAACAGGGCACTGCGGTGATCGCGAATATTGCCGGAAACACGCCGGAGGAGTACTGCAAAATGGCGGAACGTCTTTCGGAAGCCGAGGTTGACATGGTCGAGCTGAACATCTCCTGCCCGAACGTGAAGCAGGGCGGCGCGGCCTTCGGAACGTCGTGTGAAAGCGCGGCGGCGGTTACGGCGGCGGTTCGCAGGTACTGCAAAAAGCCGCTGATGGTTAAGCTTTCCCCGAACGTCACCGACATCGGGGAAATCGCGGCGGCGGTCGAGGGCGCGGGAGCGGACGCGCTGTCGATGATCAACACGCTGACCGGCATGCGCATCGACCTTCGCACCCGCCGCCCGATTCTGAAAAACAACACGGGCGGCCTTTCCGGCCCGGCGCTGCTGCCGGTCGCCCTGCGGATGGTCTGGCAGGCAAGCTCCCGCGTGAAAATCCCGGTCGTGGGCCTCGGAGGCATTTCAACCTGGCGGGATGTGGTGGAAATGCTGTTGGCGGGTGCGTCCGCCGTGCAGATCGGCACCGTCCTGTTTTCCGATCCCTACGCGCCGGTTAAAATTCTGGAGGGGCTGGAAGCTTACCTGAATGAGAATGAAATTCCGGCGGTTTCGGAGCTGACCGGGAAGGTGAAGCCATGGTAGAGAAAAAGGAAAACTGTCCGTGCCCGCGCCTCAAATGCAGACGGCACGGTGATTGTGAGGCGTGCAGAGAACATCATCACAGGCCGGGGAATCCGCCGTACTGTGAAAGAGAGAAAAAAACGGAGGGAAAACTAAATTGACAAGATTGGTATTCGTCCGCCACTGCGAGGCGGAGGGGAACACAAAGGGCGTTCTTCAGGGGCGCACGGACTGCGACGTCAGCGGAAACAGCGCGGTTCAGCTGGAGCTGGTTTCCATGCGCCTGCGCAACGAGCCGTTTGACGCCATATATTCCAGCCCGCTCAAGCGCGCGTTCAAGACGGCGCAGGCAATCAACCGCTACCACAATCTTCCGATTCAGGTGGATAAGCGCCTTTCGGAAATCGACGTCGGAGTCTGGGAAGGGCGTTCCTGGGCGGAAATTGAGCGCGAGGATTCCCCGATGGTTGCCGTTTGGAACGAATTTCCCGGAAAGTTCCATGCGGAGGGCGGAGAGTCGATGCGGGAGGTTTACGACCGCATGTGGACGGCCGCGTTGGAAATCGCCGGGGCTAATCTGGGAAAAACCGTCTGTGTCGTTTCCCACGGATGCGCGATCCGGAACCTGTTGTGCCATGCTTTGGGCTGGCCGGTCGACCGGGTCGGGGAGATCGGCTGGTGCGACAACACGGCCGTCAGCGTGGTTGACTTTGACGACGAGCTGAGGGCGAAGGTCGTCAAAATGAACGACGCCTCCCATATTCCGCCGGAGCTTTCCGTTTACCGCAGAAACGGGAGGGATCTGTCGGACGCCAAGGCGGTCGCGCCGTGAAGATTCTTGCCGTCGACCTCGGAATGGCGCGAACCGGGCTGGCTGTGTGCGACGAGGGCGAGGTGCTGGCCTCGCCGGTCCGCGTTGTGGCTCAGCGGAACCGGGAACGGCTGGCCGAAGCCGTCGCGCAGGAAGCGAAAACCCTCGCAGTGAAACAGATCGTTGTGGGCCTGCCGCGCAACATGGACGGCTCGGAGGGCGAAAGCGCCCAAAACGCCAGAAAGTTTGCGGAGCTGTTGAAGGCGCAAAGCGGCCTGCCGGTCGAGCTTTGGGATGAGCGCGGAACAACAATCACCGCGCACGGGTATCTGAATGACACGGATACGCGCGGGAAAAAGCGCAAAGCGGTCATTGACGCCGTCGCGGCTACGGTGATTTTGCAGGATTACCTTGCCTTTCGCAGAAATCAAAAAAACGGAAAGCGTCCGTAACCCCGTAAACGGGTCGGGAAGCTTTCCGCTTTTCTATTTTGGGCCGCTATCTACTGCTGTTGCTGCTCGTATTCCCGGTCCTGCCCCAGATAAAACAGCGCGACGGTTCCGGTTCCCGTGTGTGCGCCGATAACCGGCCCGATCGGCGCCGTTTCAATCTGGTTGACGCCAAAACGTCTTTTGATCTCGGAGGCGACGTACTCGCAGCCCTCCGGCGAATCGCTGTGGCTGATAAAAATCATCTGTTTGTCGGGTTCGATGCAGGTCTTTTCCATGTGGCTGATCAACGAGTCCAGCGACTGCTTGCGCCCGCGGATTTTTTCCATGAGGATGATATGCCCCTGATCGTCAAAGTGCATGACGGGCTTAATACCGAGCATGGTCCCGACCAGAGCGGAAGCGCCGGAAATTCTTCCTCCGCGCTTTAAATGGTTCAGGTCGTCGACCGTGAACCAATGGTGCATTCGGTTGCGGTTCTGCTCCATCCAGCTTCGGACTTCCTCCAGGGAAGCGCCGCCGCGCTTCATCATCGCGGCGTGGTACACCAGCAGGCCCTCCCCCATGGAAGCTGCCAGCGTGTCAGCCGTCGCAATTCTGCGCTGCGGATACTTTGCCGCTAACTCCTTCGCCGCGATCACGGAATTGTTATAGGTTCCGCTCAGGCCTGAGGAAAAGCCGAGGTAGAGAACGTCCTGCCCGGCGGCGAGATACGGCTCGAAGGTTTCCGTAAAGGTGGCAATGCTGATCTGATTGGTTGTGGAAGTTTCGCCCGCGGCAATTCGTCGGTAAAACTCATGGGAGGAGAGATCGCGTTCGTCCGGATAATCCAGCAGGGAGTCGTCCCCGATCGTAAAGCTCATGGGGATGACGGCAAGGTCCAGTCTTTCTGTCTGCTCTTGGGTCAGATCGGTATTGGAATCCGTTATAATTCTGTAATCGCTCATTTCATCGGAACCCCTTTCCGGAATTGGTGGTTGTCTTTTTAAACACATTATACCTTTTATTGCCAATTTTGTCCATAAAATGATGGATAAAAAGAAAAAAGCCCCTGAAATTCAGGGACAATCTTTATAAATATAAAAGACCCGCCTGGCCGTAACGTGCTGAATAACCTGCTACCAGTAGCAGGTGGGTGCCCGCCCGGCGGCTTCGCACTCCCTTCGTCCGGCAAAAGCCGGGAGGTCTGAAGTCCGCCGCCGGAGCCGAAGCTCCCGATTCATAATTGTAGGGTTATTTCTGCACAAATCCGCGCACCAGGCAGGATACAAACAAAATCAGTCTTCGATATTATTCTCATCCTCCGGCAAATCGCCGTCGGAATCGTCGTCTTCATCGCTGTACAGCTCCTCAAACCGGCTTTCAAACTGTTCCGCGAGCCGGTCAAGCAGAGCTTCGTCATCCACCTCTGCGAGCTGCTGTTCACCGTTTTCTTCTATAGATTCAAAAATATAATAGGTTCCTTCTGCGTCGATTTTATCCTGAGGGTCACTGAGAACGGGCAGCAAAGCGTAAAAGCAACCGTCGTCGTTGTCGATGACATCCAGTATTTCAAACTCATGCTCATTGCCTTCATCGTCCACCAGGGTCAGGATATCAGGGCCGAATTCGTCTTGCATCAGGGAACTCTCCTTACGATTCATTTCTGTTTTCTCGTCGTTATCATTCTACGCTGATAGGGCCGACAAGTCAACAGGAAAATTATACGAGTAAAAATTATACTAAAAATTTTTTGATATTTTTAAAAAATATATTGACTTATACCACAATAGTCTTTATAATATAAATGTAAGGAAAAGGGAAAACAAAGATCGATGCGGTTTCCCATTTGCGGCCGGGGCTGCAGGAGAAAGGGAAACAAAGGAAGCGCATCGAAAAGAAACGAACTTTTCTGCTGAGAAGGGAGTGAGTCCAATGGGCAGGGATGAGGACCGGCAGACAGCGCAGCCGTCGTTCGTTGGGCGGGGACTTTCAGAAAATCAAGGAAAGGAATGAAGCGGATAACGGCCTATTGCAGGAACGGATTTTTGCCCGGCCGGCGCACCGCAGGTTACTTTCACAGCTGATTCGGGCTTCGAAATGAAGCTTTCTTCCGGGACAGAATGACAAGGCGGCTCAGTGAAAAACGCATGTGGGCTCGGACCGGAGAAACATTTAATTGGTGATTCCGATGTATTGATTTGGGGAGTTTTTTCCCGCGGCAAAACCGGTTTCTGGCGAATCGGTTTTCTGCCGGGACGAAAGACAAGACAATTCACACAGTTTATATTGCAGGGCTCCGGCGGATACCGCCGGAGCCCTCGTTAAGTTTTCGGGAAAACTTCTTGACAAATCTGAAACGGTCGTTTATAGTTAAGAAAAACACGGATAGACAAATGCGATGATTGGGAAAAGTAGCGTGCTTTCTCCGCGGAAGAGAATTGCCGGTCGGTGCGAGGCATGGCGGGGACCGCGTGAAATATCACCCATAAGCATTCATCTGAAGGGCCTTTCGGCCTGCGTAGGAGCGAACGGCCGGCAGCCGTTACCTTGCCGGGCATTGAAAACGATGCCTAACGAGCGGCCGTCCCGAAGGACGGCAAGAAGAGTGGTACCGCAGAAGCTTTTCAGGGCTTTTGCCTCTTTGGAGGCAAAAGCCCTTTTTGCGTCTGTGCGGCAGATTCCGCAGATCATGCGCGGTTGTCTCGATGTGTTCAAATTTTGGAGGGAAGAATTATGAATGCTTTGAAAAAACTGAGTGACCTTGCCGGAAAGTACATGGCGGTTCTTTCGCTGGCTGTCGCCGTTGTCGCCCTGCTCTCCCCGCGTGCCTTTACCTGGGCTGCTCCTCACATCACGCTGCTGCTGGGAGTCGTGATGTTCGGGATGGGCTTAACGCTCAAGTTTTCTGATTTCAGAGAAGTTTTCCGCAGACCGAAGGATGTTTTCGCAGGCTTTCTGTTCCAGTTTACGGTCATGCCGATTGTCGCGTTCGCGCTGGCAAAGCTTTTCCAGCTGCCCGCCGACCTGGCGGTCGGCGTGATATTGGTCGGCACCTGTCCGGGCGGCACTTCTTCCAACGTCATGACTTATCTCGCCAAGGGCGACGTGGCCCTTTCCGTCAGCATGACCATGGTTTCCACCGCCGCCGCTCCGCTGATGACGCCGCTGCTGACCTGGTGGCTGGCCGGAACCTGGGTCTCGGTGTCGTTCTGGTCGATGTTCCTTTCCATCTGCAAGGTTGTTCTGCTTCCGATTGTACTCGGGCTGATGGTCCATAGGCTGTTCGGAGACAAAGTTACCGCGTTCAACGATGTTCTGCCGCTGGTTTCCGTAACCGCCATCGCGCTGATCATCGGGGCCGTCGTCGGCGGGAACGCCGCGAAGATCATGACAAGCGGCCTTTTGGTCTGCCTGGTTGTGATTCTTCATAATATGTGCGGCTACGGCCTTGGCTTTCTCGGTGCGAAGCTGTTTGGGATGGACGCCGCGAAGCGCAACGCCGTGGCGATTGAGGTCGGCATGCAGAACTCCGGGCTTGCCGTCACCCTTGCCGCCGCGCATTTTTCACCGGCCGCCGCGATTCCGGGCGCGATCTTCAGTGTGTGGCACAATTTTTCCGGTTCGATCGTCGCGAATCTGATGGCGAATCATATGAGGAAAATCTCCGCTTTGAAAAAATCCCTGGCAGAATAATACGGACGTTTTATGAACGGCGCTTCGATCACCCCCTTGCGGGGTGATTTTTTTAAGCGTTTATGGTATGATAATCGGAAAGAAAGGGTGTGGTCGGCAGTGAATCCAACACAACGTCGGGAACAGATTCTTAAAATTTTAAAGAGCGGCGATTCGCCCGTCAGCGCGGGGGTACTGGCCGGAGAACTGAATGTCAGCCGGCAGGTCATCGTGGGGGATATCGCTCTTTTGCGCGCGGCGAATCAGCCGATCACCGCAACGCCCAGGGGCTACCTCCTGGAAAGCGGAGAGGTTCGGCCGGGCGAGCTGCTGCGGACCGTTGCCTGCAGGCATGACCGGGAAGGCATCGCCCGCGAGCTGTATGCCGCCGTGGACAACGGCTGCGGGGTGCTCGACGTGATTGTGGAACACGCCGTTTACGGCCAGATTTCCGGACGGCTTCAGATTTTTTCGCGGTTTGACGCGGACGATTTTGTCCGGAAGCTGGAGAAAAGCCGGTCGCTTCCCTTATGCGATCTGACGGGCGGGGTGCATCTTCACACCATCTCCTGCCCGAACGAAGACGCGTACCGGCGTGTTTTGGAAAAGCTGAAACAGGAAAATATTTTGTTTGAACGGGAATAATTGAGAGTCGGGGCTTGACTTTTTTCATTCTCCTGCTAGAATAGTCTTAACAGGTGTAAAGACATATGAAATGACATATCCCGAATGGGAGTCTGAGGAGAGTGATCATTATGAACCGCAAAAATGCCATGCAGAACATCCAGACCATGACGATCGCGGCTTTGCTGTGCGCCGTGGGAATCGTCATTCCCATGACCTTTCCAAAAATCGTGATTGGGCCGGCTTCGTTCACTTTAGCCAGCCATGTGCCGATTTTTCTGGCGATGTTTATCTCGCCGGGGGTCGCCGTGGCGGTCACTCTTGGGACGACGCTCGGATTCTTCCTGTCGGGGCTTCCGCTGGTCATTACGCTGCGCGCGCTGAGCCACATCATTTTTGTTGTGATCGGCTCCGTCATGCTGCAGAAGAGGCCGGCTGCGATGATGTTTTCGGCGAAGACTTTCCTGTTCGGCCTTTTTCTGGGCGTGATCCATGCCGCGAGTGAAGTGGTTGTGGTTACGTTTTTCTACTTCGGCGGCCGGCTTTCCAGTGCGGTTTACTCCAGCGGTTATGTCATGTTTGCGCTGTTGCTGATCGGACTCGGCGGCTTGATCCACAGCATGGTCGATTTCGGAATTTCCGTCGCCGCGTGGAAGCCGGTTTCCAGAGTGATCCGAATTCCGGTCAGCGCGAGGGCGAAGGGGTAAAACGCCGCCAGAGCTCTTGCCGATCGGTATGAAGTCAGCGTGGATTATCTGCTGGAGCGCACGGAAGAGAAGCGGCCCTATCGGCGAAGGCGAATCGGGAAAGGCAAAATTGAATCCATAGGGAAGAACGCACCCTGAGCGGCTTTGAAAACCGGTCGGGGTGCGTTTTACTATTTTTTCATATAAATAATTCCCAGTGTTCCGGGGCCGCAGTGGGTGCAGACCGTGCTGTTGGCTTCGGTTTCGATGACCTCTTCAAACTTTGCCAGCCTGCCGATCTGCTTGAGGATGGATTCCGTCACACGGGGAGACAGTTTTGAATGCGTGACGAAAATCCGCCGCAAATCGATGTCCGCGCGGCCCTGCAAACGGTCCGATACATAGGAGGTCAGGCATTTTTCAAGAGTTCCGCGATATTTTTTTCCGACTTTCATCGCGCCGTCGCGAACCTCGATACAGGGCTTGAGAGAAAGCAGATTTGCGCCGAGCGCGGCGACGGCGGAACAGCGGCCGCCTTTATGCAGGTAACTCAGCGTATCGATGACAAAGCTGGTTTCAACCTTCGGAATCAGCTCCGTGACGGCACGCGCGATATGGTCGGCGTCGAGGCCCGACGCGGCCAGCTCCGCGGCGCGCACGGCGAGGTGACCGATTCCCGTGGAGAGGTTGGCGGTGTCGATCACGCGGACGTTTCCAAGCTCTTCGGCGGCAATAACCGCGTTCTGGTAGCATGCGGACATGGAGCTGCTGATGGTAAAATGGAGAATGCTTCTGCCGGCAAGTTTGTACGGCAGAAACCGGTCCAGATAATCCTTGACCGTAACGGCCGACGTTTTCGGGAGCTTTCCGGTCTTCCGGACATAGTCGTACAGGTCGTCCGGCGAAATTTCAAATTTATCGCGGTAAGACTTGTTCCCCAGCGCAACGTACAGGGGAATCAGGTCGATATCATACTTTTCCAAAACGGCGTCGGAAAGGTCGCACGTACTGTCCGCCGTGATTTTCACCTGACGCGAAGGATTGATGCTGTTGCTGTTAAGTTCGTTCATTGTTTTCCTCCAAGCCTGTCATAGCAGGATAAACTTATTTTATCATGTTGCGGGGCGGTTTTCAATGGGTGCCGCGCCGGAGAGCCGCGGGGGAAAACGGACGGGGCCGTCCTGATTTCGAAAATATTTTGCCGTACCATTTGATTATTTACCCGGAAAGTCTTAAAATAAGAATACTATTGTACAGGCTGGAGGAACTAGATTGTCTGACTTTCAAAGCGAGATCGGCAGAAGAAGGACTTTTGCAATCATCTCACACCCCGACGCGGGCAAAACCACTCTGACGGAAAAGCTGCTGCTGTACGGCGGGGCGATCGCTCTTGCCGGTTCCGTCAAGGGAAAAAAAGCGCAGCGGCACGCGGTTTCCGACTGGATGGAAATTGAAAAGCAAAGGGGAATTTCCGTTACCTCTTCCGTGATGCAGTTTCAGTATGACGGATGCTGCATCAATATTCTGGATACCCCGGGCCACGAGGATTTTTCGGAGGACACCTACCGCACGCTGATGGCGGCGGACTCCGCCGTGATGGTGCTGGACGCATCCAAAGGCGTCGAGCGGCAGACCAGAAAGCTGTTTAAGGTCTGCACTTTGCGGCATATCCCGATCATCACGTTTATCAACAAAATGGACCGCGCCGCGCGCGACCCGTTCGAGCTGATGGAGGAAATCGAAAATCTTCTCGGTATCCGCACCTGCCCGGTCAACTGGCCGATCGGCTCCGGAAAGGAATTTCAGGGCGTTTACGACAGGGAATCGAAAAAGATTTTGATTTTCCACGCGAACAGCGACGCGGTTTTTGAATCCAAAGAAGTTAAATCAACCGAAGTTTCGCTTGACGACCCGCATCTGGAATCCGCCATCGGCGCGGATTTTGCCGCGAAGCTGAGGGACGACGTGGAGCTGCTCGACGGAGCGGGCGACGGGTTTGACCTGGAGGCTGTCCGGGAGGGAAAGCTGTCGCCGGTGTTTTTTGGCTCCGCGCTGACAAATTTCGGCGTGGAACCCTTTTTAAAGGAATTTTTGCAGATGACGACGGCGCCGCTGCCGCGCAACTCGGATTCCGGCGTAGTCAATCCGTTCGACCCGGATTTTTCGGCGTTCGTCTTTAAGATTCAGGCGAACATGAACAAAGCGCACCGCGACCGCATCGCGTTTATCCGCATCTGTTCCGGCAAGTTCGAAAAGGGAATGGAAGTATTCCACGTGCAGGGCGGGCGCAAGGTCAAGCTCGCGCAGCCGCAGCATTTGATGGCGCAGGACCGCGAGGTGATCGAGGAAGCGTATGCCGGCGACATCATCGGCCTGTTCGACCCCGGAGTCTTTTCCATCGGGGACACGCTCTGCGCGGCGGACAAACCGTTCCGGTTCGAGGGAATTCCGACCTTTGCCCCGGAGCATTTCTCCCGCGTGCAGCAGGCGGACACCATGAAGCGCAAGCAGTTTGTCAAGGGAATGACCCAGATTGCCCAGGAGGGCGCCATTCAGATTTTCCACGAGCCGGATTCCGGTCTGGAGGAAGTCGTGGTCGGCGTGGTCGGGACCCTCCAGTTCGACGTTCTGCAGTACCGGCTGAAAAACGAATATAATGTGGAAATCCGCATGACGCCCCTGCCTTATGAGGAAATCCGCTGGATCGAAAGTGCGGAGCTCGATCTGAAAACGCTCGACCTGACCAGCGACACCAAGCGCGTGCAGGATGTGCGCGGAAACAATCTGCTGCTGTTTTGCAACAACTGGAGCATCCAGTGGGCGCTTGACCACAACAGGGGGCTCAGGCTTTCCGAGTTCGGCGGCACCGACTTCGAGCGCTAGGCGGCAAGTTGCTGAGCCTAACGGCCCGCGGCCGGCCGATCTGCCTGGTGCGACGGAACAAAGCCGCTCTCAAGAGAATGAAAACATCCGCCATCGGTTTTCCGAAGGCGGATGTTTTTCTTTCGTAAAAAGGCTATTTCGATTTTTTGAAGTAGGCTTCATACACACAAATGCAAAACCTCATAAATATGGTGTTGGATAAGAGCGGACTTTAAACTTAAATATCTTTACTGTAATTAACACTGCGGGTGGCCTGATGAAAGCTTTTAATCTCCTTTTTGGGAATTGCTTTTAATATTCTAAATGATAATTATCTTAAAGTCAACTTGATAACAAAAGGAAAGATTGATGAAAAAACAGAAAGATATTTTGAATGAGAAGTCTCTTTGACAAGCTGCAATAGAGATAACTATTTATTTTTTGAGGAATTAGAAATGCTCTCAGCAAGGGATAGG
Source organism: Caproicibacter fermentans (assembly GCF_009746625.1). GTDB lineage: Bacteria > Bacillota > Clostridia > Oscillospirales > Acutalibacteraceae > Caproicibacter > Caproicibacter fermentans. The sequence goes on along the minus strand of NZ_VWXL01000100.1, from coordinate 60,909 downwards.
ATTCTTTCATTTTGATGGACGATTGAGTTCCCAAAGCATGTACTTTGTTTTACTATAAGGGGAATTTATTGAAAATAATACGAATAGGAATCGAACCAGGGGGAATTCTCTGGAAAATTGTCAGGAAGCATGATAGGGACAGCTTTGCGTGGAGGCGTTCCGACACCATGCCGGTAAGCCCCAGAAAAGAGGAATTGAACGTAAGATCAAAGAGCCGGGACTTCAACCAGTGGGGAAGAGCACTTCTATTTTAAAAATAATAATTATTACTATTTACAAGCCGCCTTTCTTGTGGTATAGTAAGAACAGAAACAGGAAAACAATAACAATCAATTCCATAAATGAAAGGTTGGAGTAAAATGAGCCTGTACGATTTTAAAATGAAAAACATCAAAGGAGAGGAGGTATCCCTTTCCGATTATAAGGGCAAACTGGTTCTGGCGGTCAACACCGCGAGCAAATGCGGTTTTACTCCGCAGTACGAAGGATTGGAAAAGCTCTATCAAAAATATAAGGATCAGGGCCTTGTGATTCTCGGCTTCCCGTGCAACCAGTTTCTGGAACAGGACCCCGGCAGCAACGACGAGATATCCTCGTTCTGCAAAGTGAATTACGGCGTAACCTTTCCGCTTTTTTCAAAAATCGACGTGAACGGCCCGAAAGCCGATCCGCTTTACACCTGGTTAAAGGGGAAAGCGGCATTTCAGGGGTTTGAGCTTTCAAAGGAAATGGGAAAGGTTATCTACGGCGTGATCAAAGAGCATTATCCCGAGAACCTGACCGGCGACGGAATCAAGTGGAACTTTACCAAGTTTCTGATCGGCCGCGACGGAGAGAGCGTGCGCCGGTTTGAGCCGACCGTGACTCCGGAGGAACTGGAATCCGTTGTAAAAGCCGCTCTGTGACGGGAGCGGAAAGCAGAATAAATGGAAAGCGGGGATACGGATTTGTTGTATGATGTGTTGATTTCGGGCGGCGGACCGGCGGGGATGACCGCCGCCATCTATGCGGCGCGTTCGGGGCTTTCCACGCTCCTGCTGACGGGACCGGCACAGGGCGGGCAGGTCGCATACACCAACGTTGTGGAAAACTATCCGGGCTTTCCGGTGATTTACGGAACCGACCTGGCGCGGAAGCTTTCGGAGCATGTTCAGTCCGCCGGTGTGCAAACGGCGGCGGAAAGCGCCGGGAAACTGGAACTTTCGGGCGCGGTGAAGACGATTCGTACGGCGGAACACGATTTTTCGGCGAAAACCGTGATTCTGGCGCAGGGGTCGGAACGCCGGAAACTGAATATTCCGGGCGAACAGGAGTTTACCGGACGGGGCGTTTCCTATTGCGCGACCTGCGACGGCAATTTTTTCCGGAACCGCACGGTGGCGGTGGTCGGCGGCGGCAACACGGCGGTCGGCGACGCCATCGAGCTTTCAGAATTATGTAAACGTGTGATTCTGGTGAACCGAAGCGATCAGCTCCGCGCAATGGAATATCTGGTCGAACGCGCGAAGGAACACGAAAACGTCGAGTTTTTGTATGGTTACGAATCCGTCGAAATTCAGGGGTCGCAAAAGGTGGAACATCTGGTTTTGAAGAAACGGAGCAGCGGGGAACAGAAAATCCTGGATTTGGACGGCGTGTTTGTGGCAATCGGGATTTTGCCGAATACACAGCTGCTCAAAGGGGTTCTGCCGTTAAAGGACGGTTTTGTTGAGGCTCCGGAAACCTGCGAAACACCGCTCCCCGGCGTGTTCGCGGCCGGCGACCTGAGAAAAAAAGAGCTGTACCAGATTGTCACGGCAATCTCCGACGGCGCGAACGCCGCGCATTCCGCGCTTTTGTACCTGCAGAATCATCCGCACGAATAAAAGTTATAAATTATAAAAAAGGAGCTGTAAAGAGCAGCTTCTTTTTTTGATACGCTTATGCGAACAGGCTCCGGATGCGCGGCATCGCCCGTTGGGCGGCGCGGTATCCGGCTTCCATGCACATGGGCATCTGTGAAAGGTTCAGCAGGCCGTCGGTTTCCGGAAGATCGGGGTCGAGGATCATCTTTTCCCCGCGCGTAACGCATTCGCGCAGGCGTGTTTCCATAATCGCGAGAGAATGCGAAGCAACTTCAATCAGGCTGAGGTTTTTCGGCATCTCGTAATCCTCCGACACATCCACGGCAAGCACGTTTCGTTCCCCCGCCGCGAGGAGCAGGTCGATGGGAAGAACATCCGTCACGCCGCCGTCCACCAGACACATGCAGTCGATAATCTTGGGGCGGAACACAGCGGGCACTGCGGAGGTGGCGCGCATCGCATCCGAAAACCGCATCCGATCCGTCCAGCGCACGCGGCGAATCGGGCGAACCCCTTTCAGTGTGTTGGTGCAGGCGATCGTGCTGTCGGAGCATAGGTCAACGCTGGGAATCACGATCCGCATGTGGGATTCGGACAGAAATTTCCCTTCGGTCAGCCGGTACAGGTACCGTTCCAGCCGGTTCCCTTTCAGCAGTCCCGAAAATCCGGAAGTTCTGCGGAACAGCAAATTCGGGATCAGGGAAGCGAGTCCCGTCAGGTCCGGATCAAAAAACGACGGACCGGATTGCGACAGTTCCAGAACAATTTTTTTCAGCCGGGCGGCGGAGACGCCGGCGGCATAAAGCCCCGCAACAATCCCTCCCGCGCTGGTACCCGCCGCGGATTCCGGCCGGAGGCCGTTTTCCTCCAGCGCGAGCAATACGCCGACATGGGCCGCGCCCCGGATCCCGCCCCCGGCCAAAGCGATTCCGAAAGACATTTTGTTTCTCCCTCCGTCCTCTAATCCCTGTTCAATACTATGAGGGAAAACATCTTTCGGTGAAAACACACTTTCTGAGCGGAATCGTTGATTTTTTCCAAAAATTCAGGTATGATATAAAAATAAAGAATCAGAAGGGGGAGACTCCGTTGAAAATAGAAGCGGTCGCTTCGGCACAGTATCAGGCGCCTCAGACAGCTAAGGCGGGCGCCGCGGCGGGTGGGTTCGCCGCAGCGCTGAAAAGCGCGGTGAGCCAAAGCGTCGGGCAGAATCTGGATGATATTTTTCAGCGTGCGGCCGACGCGTACGGCGTACCGGAAAATCTGCTCAAAGCGGTTGCAAAGGCGGAATCCGGCTTTCAAGCCGACGCGGTGTCAAGCTGCGGCGCGCAGGGAATCATGCAGCTGATGCCCTCGACGGCGAAATCGCTGGGGGTTTCGGATGCGTTTGACCCGGAGCAGAACATTATGGGCGGGGCCAAGTACCTCGGCTCTCTGCTTGGAAAATACGGCGACCCGAAGCTGGCGCTCGCGGCCTATAACGCGGGAAGCGGAAACGTGGAAAAATACGGCGGGATTCCGCCGTTTCGTGAAACGCGGAATTACGTGGAAAAAGTTCTGTCCTATGCGGGCGGGGATGTTTCCGTTCCGGCCGCCGCGGGGGAATCCGGCATTGCGCCAGGCGGTTCCGGCACGCAGTCCGTTTCGTTTACCACGGAGGATTACAGCCGGTTTTTGCAGCTGTTCGCGCAGGAGCTTCTGCAGCGTTCGCTTTCCCTTCCGGACGGTGAAGACGAGGCGGAACAGAATTATTTTCTCACACAATTTTCATAGTCGTTTTATATCTTCCTCATAATTTCCCTGTAAGCTGAATAAAAAGGATCGGAAAGCGGGGAAGGATTATGGCGCAGAACAAGGTTCTGATCATAGACGATGACCGGAACAGCGTCCGGTTTCTGCAGCTGGAGCTGGAACACGAGGGATATTTAGTTGAAAAGGAATACGACGGGCTGCGGGGACTGCAGCGTGCCACGCAGGAGAATTTTGATTTAATCCTGCTGGACATCATGCTGCCCGGTCTGGACGGGATGGAGGTTCTGCAGAAATTCCGCAGGGTTTCGGAGACTCCCGTCATTATGCTGACCGCAAAGGACGCCGTAAGCGACAAGGTGCTGGGCCTCGACGGCGGCGCCGACGATTACCTGACCAAACCGTTCGCGATTGAAGAACTGCTTGCCCGCATGCGCGCGGCGCTGAAAAAGAACGGCGCGGCCGACGGCGACAGAAAGAAAATCCTTTCCATCGGGCAGCTCAGCGTGGACCGCTCCACCCGGGAGGTCAGCTATGCCGGTCAGCCGATTCAGCTGACAAAACGGGAATTCGATCTGCTGTGCTACCTGATGGAGAACCACGACATTGTCTGTTCAAGGGACAAGCTGATGGAGAAGGTCTGGGAATACGATTTCAGCGGTGAAACCAATCTGGTGGATGTTTATATCCGCTATCTTCGCAATAAGATCGACTACCGGTTCCATCTTGAACTGATTCGCACCATACGGGGCGTGGGGTATATCATAAAGACCTATGAAACTTAAATTTTTACACCGCCGCGGCACAGAGGGGAAAAGAATTCGGATTCCGTTTGCCTTTAAGACCGCGGCGGTTTACACGCTGCTTTTCAGCCTGATTCTGGTCGGGGTGGTGGTCGGCCTGACCAGCGCTTACACAACCGTTGCGGTGCGCTCCCAGAATCTGGACAGGCTCGCCTCGTTTGTGGCCGGGCGTTTCGAACGGCCCAAAGCGCCCGGCGGCCCCAACGCCGACACCGGTTCCCGTTCCTCTGGGTTTACCGACGACCCGGAAACGGGCCTTGACAGCTTTGCCGAGGCGAACCGGATTTATGTCGAAATCAAGGACAACGACACGGGCGTCGTCGTTTCTTACGGCGAAAAAAGCATCAATGTCGCTGGGCACATGGATACCATAAGAAGAGTCAATTCGCCCTCGCGGCACCTGATGGTCCGGGTGGTCAGCAGTGACAGTCCGGGCCCGGCGGGGCTTTCCGTCGGCGCTTTTATCGCGCTGATCCTGCTTCTTCTTTTAATTTCCTCCGTGTTCGGCGGACTGATGATTCGCAAGATGCTTCGGCCTGTTTACGATATGACCCGTACGGCGCGGTCGATCACGGCAAAAGACCTGAGCAAGCGGATCGATACGGTGGATTCCCACGACGAGTTCCGCGAGCTTGCCGAAACTTTCAATGGAATGCTGGACCGGATTCAGGAGTCGTATGAAAAGCAGAACCGGTTTGTGTCCGATGCTTCCCATGAGCTGCGCACGCCGCTTTCCGTCGTTTCCGGCTACGCCAATCTGCTGCGGCGCTGGGGCAGCGGCAGCCCCGATGTGCTGGAAGAATCCGTGGAAAAAATCATTGAGGAAACGGGAAATATGCAGCAGCTGGTCGACCGGCTGCTCTTCCTTGCCCGAGCGGACCGGAAAACCCAGCATGTCAGGTTCGAACGCTTCAGCGTAACCGACATGATGCGCGAGGTCGCGGAAGAAACCCGGATGATTGACGAGGAACACCGGCTGACGGAAAATATGGAAGAGGGTGTCTTCCTGACCGCGGACTACGCGCTTTTAAAACAGGCAATGCGCGCGATTGTGGACAACAGCATGAAATACACGCCGCCGGAGGGAGCTATCTCAATTTCCTGCCGGGAACAAAACGGACTTGTTGAGCTGGAAGTCGCCGATACCGGCATTGGAATTTCAGAAAAGGACCTTCCCCACATTTTCGACCGCTTTTACAAGGCGGATGAAGCAAGGACGCGAGGCAAGGGTTCCTCCGGGCTGGGCCTTTCCATTGCCAAATGGATTGTGGAGCGGCACAGGGGAGAAATCCGTGTAAGCAGCAGACCGGGAAACGGGACAAAATTCACCGTTTGCCTGCCGAAACTAGCAGGCCCCTGTCAGGGAGAGCAGAAAGCCGAACCGTAACGGTTCGGCTTTTTTCATGCTTTTCTCATTTGCATTTCAATCTTTACTCATATTCTTCCAGTAACATTAGAAACAAATTCCAGTATTAGGGATCGGAAGAATCGGAGGTTCTGTTGATGCAGGGGAAAATAGGAACGGTGAAAGATTTTGCAAAACTTCACAAGCGGATTGCCATCCTTGTGACAGTCGGAGTCGTGGCGGCGGTAGGAATTCTGATCGCGATTTTTATGATATGGAAGGGGAAATCCGCAAAAACGGAACCGTCTTACCGGGAATACACCGTTGCGGACGGAAACGTCACGGTCGGCACGACGGAATCCGGAACGGTTGCCCTGGATGATGAGACCGTCTCGCTCCCAGTCGATGTAAAAATCACCTCTGTTCTGGTCAAATCCGGCACGACGGTGAAAAAGGGAGACCCCGTTCTTCAGCTCGATATGGACAGCGTGGCCGACGGAAGCGCGGATACAAGGGAAAAGCTGGAGGAGGCCAAGGTGTCCCTCCAGTCCGCGATCAACGACCAGCAGGCGAAGCTGGAAACTGCAAAAATCACTTATGATTCGAACAAATATCTTGCAACCTCCGCGCCGATTACGGAGGAACTGGCGGAGGCGGAAATCGCGCACAATATCTCGTCCGCGCAGACAACGCTGAAGAATGACCAGAAAAGCCTGAACGAATACAAGGAGCTGCAAAAAAGCTGGCCGGCTGATAACGAAAAGCTGCAGAAGCTAAAAAAATGGATGGATGACGCCGAAAGCTGTAAAACAAGCTATGAAACGCAGCTGAGCAACTATGAGGACGACAACAGCAGCGTCATCAGCACCTATACCAGCCTGAAATCCACTGTGGATACCGACGAGCAGAAATATCTTGCCGCGAAAAGGGGCGATACGACCATCGACGGCTATGACGCGGACGAGTGGGATGATATTCTGGACGAGGACCGCGACGCGTTCGACGCATACAACGACTCCATTGCCAACACGATTATCACGCAGCAGAAAGCGCTGGAGGACAAAGTTGCGCAGTATACCGCGGAATATAACAATTACTCCTCCGCTTACAGCGATTATAAGGAAACGTTTGATGAGAAATACAAGTCAAGCAGTTCGGAAATGTCGCAGACGGAGATCGACGATAAGGTGGCTTCTCTGGAAGCGACGGTTGAGAACGACCGGTACAATCTGGAGAAAGCGCAGAAAAGCGCGGAAATCTCGTCCGTTGCCGCCAGACAGACGGAAGAAACGGACCTGAATACCGCGAACAATGCCGCCGCGACTTATCAACTGACCGTCAGCCAGCTGAAAGAGGCGGTTACGGTGGCTCAGAATTCCTATGACAAGCTGCAGCGGCAGATGGACGAGATCAACAGCGCTCTTTCCAACAACGGGATTGTAGCCAGTCCCTGCGACGGCGTGGTTGCAAGCGTTTCCTATACGGGCGGCGAAAGCGTTACGGCGAACGATACCGTCATGACCATCTCCGGGAACGACTCCGTCTCCGTTTCCGTATCGGTTTCCGAGGACGACATCACCAGTGTCAGTGTGGGGCAGGAGGCTTCCATCAGCCTTTCCGCCTATGACGGGCAGACGCTCGGCGCGGAGGTCGACAGCATTACGGCGCAACCGGCGCGCAGCGGTTCCTCTTCCGTCACCTATACCGTCGTGGTAAAAAGCACCGAAAAGGTTTCAGACATCGGAACGGTTTACGACGGAATGAGCGGCGAGGCCACGGTGATTCAGCACGAAGCCAAGAATGTTCTGTATGTCAGCAACAGGGCCGTGACCTTTCGGGACGGCGTTTCAAGCGTGCTTGTGAAAAACGCGGACGGAAGCACTTCGAAAAAGACAGTGAAAACAGGTTTTTCGGACGGAACCTATGTGGAAATCACCAGCGGACTTGAGAAGGGAGAGACCGTTCTGGCGGAAAGCACGGTGAGCGGGAAATGACAAAGCAGAAACTATCCATGGGCCAAATGCGCATCGGCGAAATTATGCACCTGGTCTGGATCAACATTATGGAAAGCAAATTTAAGGTTTTTCTGACTTCCCTGGGCGTCATCGTCGGTTCCGCAACCATTATTCTGGTTATTGCCGTCGGCCACGGCGGCGAGGTGGAAGTGCAGAACGAATATAAAACCCTGAACGCGGGTTCGATCAATGTGGCCGCCAGCACCGAGGCTCAGATGCAGGATCAGATGATGGGCGGCTTTGGCGGCGGATTCCCCGGCGGGGGTATGCCGGGCGGGACGCCGGGCGGAGCAAACGGAAACCGCAGCGGCGGCACCCGAAGAAGCGGGGGAAGCGGAGGCTTCGGAGGCTTCGGCGGGATGGGGGGCGGCGGTACCGGCGGCAAAGCGGTTACGCTGACCGAGTCCGATGAACAGGATATTGCGTCCCTGGTGTCCGGCTTATCAAGCGTATCCATTTACACGACGGGCACCAGCTCCGTAGACGGCGGAGACCTGACGGAAGAGACCGACGAAACGGTGGCCGGCGTGGGAAGCGAATATCAGGAGATGTGCAATCTTGATCTTCTTGAGGGCGAGTTTATCACCGACGAGGATAACGAAGACAAGAGCAAGGTGGCCGTCATCGGCTACACGCTCGCGCAGACGATCTTCGGAAGCGCGTACTCCGCGTATGGCGACAGCGTCTCAATCGAAGGGAAAAAGTACGAAATTGTGGGAGTTCTCAACGAAATGGGCTCGGTCTCTTCTGGGACCAGCCCGGATGATTCCATTTTCGTTCCGTATCAGACGGCGGCAAAGTATATTTATGGGAAGAGCGCCGACCCTCAGATTATGGCCATTGCGTCCGACGTGAACTCGGTCTCCGATAAGATTACGGAAATCAAAGCCGTTTTAATGGAGAATCATTCCAATGTCAAGGAGAACGCCTTTAACGTTACCGACGCCGGCAGTACGCTGGAGTCCGCGACCTCTTCCGCGAAAACGCTGTCCATGCTGCTGATGATTGTGGCGGCAATCGTCTTTATTGTCGGCGGGATCGGAATCATGAATGTCATGTTCGTTTCCGTGAAGGAGCGAACGCAGGAAATCGGCATTCTGAAAGCGCTGGGAAGCTCCAAACGGGTGATTTTGCTGCAGTTTTTGCTGGAAGCCACCTTTATCAGCGTTTTCGGCGGGCTGCTGGGCGTGCTTTCCGGCTTCGCGCTGATTCCGCTTGTGCGCCTCAGCGGCATGACGGTGGAGCCTGTCGCGGCCAGCGCGGTCTATTCCATGATCTTTGCGGTCGGAACGGGGACGATCTTTGGATTTTACCCGGCATGGAAGGCGGCCGCCCTGATGCCCATTGAAGCCCTGACACAGGAATAGGAGGAATGATTTTCCATGAAATTTCAAAATAAATTTTGCGCCGTTCTTTGCGCCGCGTTACTGTTGGTTTCCCTCGCGGCCTGTTCCAAGGCGGGCGGCGCCGACAGCGTTGAGACTGGAAAAATGTCCAAGGACAGCTCTTCACAGACTCAGATCGTCGGTAAAGTGACGTCGGTTGTCGGGAACCAGGTGACGCTTGCGATCGGCACCCTCAGCGGCTCCGGAGAGAAAAGCGGTTCGGCGCGGTCCGGGTCGTCCGGTTCGGGGGGAAGAAAGAGGAGCGGCAGTTCCGCGTCGAGCCGGGAAAGCTCATCAAGCTCCGCGCCTTCGTCCGCGGAGCCCTCCTCTTCTTCGTCGGCTTCATCGAAAGCGGAAGGAACGTCTTCGGGCCTGATCACTTTGACCGGTGAAACGCAGACCGTGCTGATTCCGGTCGGCCTGTCCCTTACCATGGGAGGAACAAAAAGCGGGGCATCGAGCGGCGGCACGGGGAATTCCCAGAGCGAAGCAAAGGGAGGCGCACCGACCGGGGGAGGGGAACTCCCCGGTCGGTCCGACTCAACGCCGGGCGGCAAGTCCGGGTCTGCTCAGGGCGCGGGGACCGCGATGACGACCCAAAGGACGCGGGATTTTTCCAGCATTACGAAAGGAATGATCCTGCAGATTACGGAAAAAACGCTCAGCGACGGAACGCAGGGAATTGTAAAGGTTGCGGTTCTGTCGGAATCGGCCTGAAAAGGAGGGACGGCTTTGGAACAGGTCATTCAAATGCAGAAGATCAGAAAGTTTTACAATCAGGGTGAAAACCGGCTGGAAGTCCTCAAAGGGATCTCTCTGGAGGTTCTGGAAGGCGAGTATCTTGCGATTTTAGGGCCTTCCGGCTCCGGAAAAAGCACGCTGATGAATATCATCGGATGTATGGACCGGTTTCAGGAGGGAGAATATTGGCTGACGGAATCGTTTGTAAACAAAATGAATGACGCACAGCTTACGATTCTTCGAAACCAGCAGATCGGGTTTATTTTTCAGAAATATCATCTGATTCAGAAGTACACCGTTCTTCAGAACACGATGATTCCGCTTCTGATCCGCGGAATGTCCCGAAAGGAGGCGGAAAGCCTTTCGATGGAGAAGCTGGAATTGCTCGGCATGAAGGAACGCGCCGACCACAAACCGAACGAGCTGTCCGGCGGGCAGCAGCAGCGCACCGCCATTGCGCGCGCGCTGGTCGGTTCCCCAAAGCTTCTGCTTGCCGACGAACCGACCGGCGCGCTGGACCGTTCGACGGGAGAAGAGGTGCTCAGGCTGTTTCAGCAGCTGAACGAAATGGGCAATACGATCGTCATGATCACGCACGACCTGCATGTCGCCAAAAGCGCCAAGCGAATTGTCAAGATTATTGACGGCGAGCTTTTTGAAGGCGACGAGGCGGATGTCGCGCTGGCATAAGACCGAAAAACAGAGAGGAGTGCTTAAGATGAATCTGGCGCGAACCGGAGCCCTGAAAAAAATCATCCCGATGACAGCCGCGGTACTGATCGTCACTTTTGTAATTGCGACATGGGCTGTGACCACTGCTTTCGCTACAACGACGGAAAGCGCGGTTTCCACTGTGAATCTTTCAAATGTGACGCTGGCGGCAAACACCAGCTATATTTCCGACAGCTATTTCGGGGTTCTGCATCTGAGCGTGGCGGACGACACCGTCGCCTGCGCTTCGATCGACAGCAAAAACCATGTGGTCGTCACGGCGGTGAGCGCCGGGTCTACCACGGTCAGCTTCTGGTATAAAAAATCGGTGAACGGCAACTGGGTTTCCGCCGTGATGCCGGTCGCCGTTTCGGGTACTTCCGGTGTGGCGAAGACGATCTCTGTCAATCAGGTCGGGCTGGTGTTCCCTCAGCAGACTGTCAGCCTGAACGTCGGCTCAGACAATACAATGAGCGGAATCACCCTGAACGGCGCGTCCGTCAACGCCTCCACGCTGCTGTGGATTTCCTCGTCCGACTCCGTTGCCGCCGTGGACCGGGATTCCGGTAAAATCCACGCGGTTGCTTCGGGCACGGCGACGGTTTACGCGATTGACCCCCTTTCCAACAGTTGTGCCAGCGTGACGGTGATTGTGAGCTGAAACGGCACTTCAGGAAAGGCTGCGAGACCGCCTGCCCGGGACCGGGATAATTGAAGCGCGGGCGTGCCGCAATTCCCCGCGTGCAGGGGACCGGGCGGACACTCCCGCCCGGGCGAACGCATCGTTTACGATGCGGCTCAGAACGTCCAGGTAGTCCCGCGGGTTCTGAAGGGCCCAGCTCTGTCCCACAGGGCAGTGACCGGACCATGACCCCGGAGGATAGGCGAAAACGGAGGCGGCGATCTCCTCTTCCGTTTTCGCGTCCGCCAGCAGCGGCCGTCCCGACAAAAGAGCCGAAGTCCACTCCGATGACATAGTTTCTTAACTTTTAAGTTATACAGACAACTTGTGCGATCATTCCACCAAGCAAACGCTCCGGGCCGGAAGGGAATCCGTCAGAGCTGCTTTACCGAGGAGCGCTCCATCAGCTCAGGCTCAAATTCGACCGTCGCGGAAAAACGTGGGTCCGAAATCAGGTGAAGAAGGTTGCGCGCCGCCGTCTCGCCCAGCAGTTCCTTCGGATGAGAAACGCTGGTGAGCGGGACCTCGCACAGAGTGGCGAGATCGGAATTATCCACCCCGATGAGGGACACGTCGCCCGGGATGCCGACCCCCCTACTTTTCAGCAGACTGACCAGACTGATCGCAATCTGATCGTTGTAGCAGACGACGGAGGTGCAGCCGTCGATCCGCGACAGGATCCGTTTCGCGTCGCCGGAAAGGGAAGAGAAATCCTCCGTGCTGTACCACAGAACGTTCTCATCCCGCAGGCCCAGGCCCGACCGGATCAGCGCGTCGACGTAGCCCGCGTAACGCCGGTGGCCCTGGTAATCATCCAGTTTGAAAATTCCGGCGATCCGCCGGTGTCCCTTCCGGATCAGGCAGTCGGCCGCCAGAAATCCGGCATTGTAGTCGTTCAGCGACACGTGCGGAAGATCTAGGGCCGGGTAAAAACTGTTGATGAAAATCATTGGGATTTTGTCTTCGTTTATTTTTCGATAAAGCTCCAGATTCGGATTCGGCAGGCCGCTTTTGGTCGGTTCCACAATCATGCCGTCGACACCCTTTCCCAGCATGGAGGAGATCACGCTGCGCTCGTTTTCCACTTTGTTGTGGGTAAAGGCCAACTGCATGGAATAACCGTTTTCGGTCAGGACTTTTTCAATTCCCTTGATGATGTTGGGGAAGATGTAGCTGCCCACATAGGTGGTTACAACGCCGATCGTCATATTTGGCTTTCTTGCGGAAGGGTCGAACACGACGTAGGTTCCGCTTCCCTGTCTGCTTTCCAGCAGCTTTTCCTGCTCCAGAAGCTTAATGGCCTGGCGGATCGTCTGCCTGCTGATTTCAAACATGCTGCTCAGCTCATTTTCAGAGTAGAGCTTATCCCCGTATTTTAATTCTTTTGTTTCTATCTTCTGCCGGATCCAGTTTACCAGAGTCATGTATTTTGGAATATCGGACATGTTTCCGCCTCCTAAAAGTCAAAAATCATCATACTTCATCGCTCTCTAATTGTCAATACAAGTAGGACTTTCAGACGGCGGGGAAACCGCTGGAGCTTACGCGTTTTTCTTTTTTGAAAGAAGGTCGACCGTTACGGCTCCGAGAAGGACAAGCCCCTTGACTACTTTCTGAACGTCGACGGACCAGCCGATCAGGGACATGCCGTTGTTTAGAACGCCCATGATCAAAGCGCCGACGACGGCTCCCATAATGGTTCCGCTTCCGCCCAGAGCGGCCGCGCCGCCGATGTAGCAGGCGGCGATGGCGTCGAGCTCGAAGCCGTCGCCGGCTTTCGGCGTTGCCGAAGCGTTCCGGGCGGAAAGCACGATGCCGGCCAGCGCGCTCATCAGTCCCATGCTGGTGTAAATCCAGAACATGACGCGCTGCGTTTTGATTCCGGAAAGCCTTGCGGCGTTTGCGTTGCCGCCGACCGCGTAGATCTGCCGCCCAGGCACGGTGTTGTCCGTAAGGAACGTGTAAATCACGATCAGAAGCAGCATAATGGCCAGAACGACCGGAAGGCCGTTGTACAGGGCGAGCTTAACCGTAAAGAAGTTGATAATGACGATAATGATCGCCAGCTTTGCGGCGGTCTGCCAAAGAGGCGGGACCGCAAAGCCGTAGGAGCTCTTTTTTCGCTGGGAACGGACCTCCATGAAAATCGCGAGCAGCGAACCCGCGAGACCCGCGAGAACGGACAGCATCTCAACTTTTGTTCTGCCGAGAAAATAGGTGTTGATCTCCGGCAGATAGCCGGCGCCGATGGTCACATAACCGGCGGGCAGCGGCCCTTTGGTCTGCCCGTTCAGCACGACGAGGGTCAGTCCGCGGAAGATGAGCATGTTCGCCAGCGTGACCACGAAGGGCGGAACCCGGAGGTAGGCGATAAACACGCCCTGCCACATGCCGATCAGCACCCCGGACAGTAGCACCAGAAGGAACGCGAGCGGGATGGACATCCCCAGGTCGAGCACAAAGATGGCGCAGATTGCCCCTGTGAAGGCGACCACGGAGCCGACGGAAAGGTCGACGTTTCCGGTCAGTACGCAGAGCAGCATGCCGACCGCGAGAATCACGACGTAACTGTTCTGCATGAACAGGTTGTTAATATTCATCGGGCTTGCGTTTTTCCCGCCTGAAAGCAGCGTGAAAATCAGGTAAATGACAATTAGGGCAATCAGCATTCCGTATTGCTTCGCGTTGATTGAGCCCGCCTTTTTCCTGGCGGCGGATTTTTCGCTCATATTGCCGGTCTCTCCTTTCTTGCATGGGCCAGAATCATCTTCATGATCGTTTCCTGCGAAAACTCCTCCCGGCTTAGTTCGCCGGCGATTTCCCCCTGGTTCAGCACGTAGATCCGGTCGCAGACGCCGAGAAGCTCCGGCATCTCGGAGGAGATGAAGATCACGGCCTTTCCCTGTTTTGCAAGTTCATTGATGATCTCGTAAATTTCGTATTTTGCCCCTACGTCGATCCCGCGGGTCGGTTCGTCAAGAATCAGAAGATCGGGGCCTGTCATAATCCACTTGGAAAGCACGACTTTCTGCTGGTTGCCTCCCGAAAGGGCCCCGACGGTCTGCTGGACCGAATTCGCTTTGATATTCAGCTTTTTCCGGAACTCCTCCGAGGCGACGATTTCATCGTTTTTATTGATTACGCTTTTTCTGGAAAAACGGAACGGTAGGCTCGCGAGTGTCATGTTCCAGCGGATGTCGTTGATCAGCACCAGTCCGTATCCCTTGCGGTCCTCCGACGCGTAGGCAATCCCGTTGCGGATGGCGTCTTTCACGCAGCGCAGGCGCAGCTCCTTTCCGTCCTTTTTCAGGCTGCCGGAAATATTGCATCCGTATGCCCTGCCGAAAATGCTCATAGCAAGCTCCGTGCGCCCGGCGCCCATCAGCCCCGCGAACCCGACCACCTCCCCCGCGTTGACATGAAACGACACGTTGTTGATGACCGCCCTTTCCGGGTCGTCCGGATGGCGGACGCTCCAGTTTTTGACCTCGAACGCGACGCCGCCGATCTTTCTTTCCCGCGGAGGGTAACGGTTTGTCAGCTCGCGGCCGACCATGCCCTTGATGATGCGGTCTTCGGAGATTTCATCGATGCCTTTTTTCAGCGTTTCTATGGTCTTTCCGTCCCGGATCACGGTGATGCTGTCCGCGACGGAGCTGAGCTCGTTCAGCTTGTGGGAAATCATAATGCAGGTAATTCCCTGATCTTTCAGGCTCAGAATGATATGGAGGAGCTTTTGGCTGTCTTCATCGTTTAAAGAGGCGGTCGGCTCGTCCAGAATCAGGAGTTCTACTTTTTTCGCCAGCGCTTTTGCAATTTCTACCAGTTGCTGCCTGCCGATGCTGAGCTTGCTGACCGGAATGCTGATATTTTCCTCCGCTAAACCGACGCACTCCAGAATTTCGGCGGCGCGCTGGTGCGTCTTGTGCCAGTCGATGACGCCTTTGGCGGAGGTGATCTCGTTGCCAAGAAACACATTTTCCGCAACGGAGAGGTACGGACTCAGCGCAAGCTCCTGATGAATGATCACGATCCCGCGGCGTTCGCTTTCCCGGATATCGCGGAACCTGCACTCCGTTCCGTTGTACAGAATATCTCCGGTATACTCCCCGTAGGGATAGATACCGGAAAGAATATTCATCAGCGTCGACTTTCCCGCGCCGTTTTCCCCGCACAGGGCGTGGACCTCGCCGCGCTCCACGGAAAGGTTGACGTCGTCGAGAGCCTTTACGCCGGAAAATTCCTTCGTGATGTTTTTCATTTCCAAGATAATGTCGGACATGACGTTTCAATCCCTCTTTCCCCGTGATCGAATGGAAGATTTGGGCGGCAGCGTTCCGGCTGTCGCCCAAAACGATGTGGTTATCGGATCAGGAAATGTCCGACTGCTTGTAATAACCGGAGTCGATCAGTTCTTTCTGAATATTATCCTTGTCGATAGCCACGGGGTTGCACAGGTAGGACGGGACGACCAGCTTGCCGTTGTTGTAAGAAGTCTTGTCGTTGATTTCAGGTTCCTTGCCTTCCAGGACGGCCTGGACCATCGTGACGCATTTGGCGGCGAGCACGCGGGTATCCTTGAAGACCGTCATGGACTGCTTGCCGGATTGAATGTTCTTGACCGCCATGGTTTCGGCGTCCTGCCCGGTGATCATCGGCCACTTTTCTCCGACCTTGTAACCTGCGCCCTCCAGGGCGGCAGCGATGCCGTAGGAAATGCCGTCGAACGGGCTCAGTACGATGTCGACGTCCTTCCCGGTGCTGTAGTAGCCGGAAAGCAGGTCTTCCATCCTTTTCTGAGCCGTTTCCTGGCTCCAGCGCAGGATGCAGATCTTATCGAAGTCCGTCTGGCCGGAAACCACTTTCAGCTTGCCGTCGTCGATATACGGCTGAAGGACCTCCATTGCGCCGGTATTCAGGAAATGCGCGTTGTTGTCGTCCGGGGAGCCTGCGAACAGCTCGATGTTGTACGGCCCCTTTCCATCCTTGAGCCCCGCTTTTTCCTCTATGTATTTGCCGATCAGAGTGCCGACGCCCTTGTTGTCAAAGGTTGCGTAATAAGAGACCGCATCGGTGTCCATCAGAAGACGGTCGTAGGCGATGACGGGAATGCTGTTCTTTTTGGCCTCCTCCAGAACGTTGACCAGCGCACTGGAGTCGATGGAGGCGACGACGAGGCAGTTCGCCCCGCTGGTAATCATGTTTTCAATCTGGGAAACCTGCGCCTGGACGTCGTCTTCCGCATACTGCAGGTCTACGGCGTAGCCCAGCTTTTCCAGCTGGTCCTTCATGTTGTTTCCGTCTCTGATCCAGCGTTCGGAGGATTTGGTCGGCATGGCCACGCCAACTTTTTTGCCTTTGGCTGAGGGCGCTGCCGACGAGGAGGCCGCCTGGCTGTCTGTGCCTGCGTTTGCGGGGGCTGTGTTGGTCGGTGCGCTTGTGCAGGCGGCCGCAGAAACCAGCACGCACAGGCTGAGCGTTGCTCCGACGATGCTTTTCAATACACGGTTCATTTACACTCTCTCCTTAAATTAAAATCAGAAAGCCGAATTGTAAATACAAAAACGGCTTAAACCGCTTTAAAAACGATGCTGTCGGAAGTAATGCTGATTTTTATCTATATTTTTAACTAAAAACATCAATAATATATTCATAATATACATCTGCTTTTTTAAATTGTCAATATAAGTTTTCGATTATTTGTTAACAAATATAGTACAACTTTGTCCGCAAGAATTCACCTGTCTGAAAATAGTCACCCCCCGGCACAGCCGGGGGGTCTTCCTATGCGGGCAAAGCCCTGTTTTACTGGCAGCGCCTCCAAGGCGCTCGGAGTTTTCTTACGCTTGCAACGAAACTTCTCACCCCCTGCCCCCTCCCGCAAACAAGACAAAACGAAAATCGAAAGCACATTTGGTGCGGAAGGGGACCGATACGGGGAGGGGGCTGCGCCCCCTCCCCGCCAAAGCCCTTCTCGTTTCATGGAAGCTGCCTATTTTTGCTTTGACACCGAAACGGAAGGATTGTGGGTAAAGTTTAGCTTGCGTTTTTACTCACCGCTAAAGCTTTTTTGAACTCCCGGCATCGCCGGGAGTTTTCGCACTACAAATAAAAAAATCCGCCGAATTTTTCGGCGGATTTGATCATTAAAAAAGAACGGTTATAACAGATGGCTGATTGTGTTTGCCGCACTGTTCCAGGCGGAGCGGATCCATCCCCAAAGCCCGGACCCGGAATCAGATTTGCCGGAATTTTCAGCGGGCTGAACCGCTGCGGTTTTCACGGGCTCCGGCTCTTTGATTTCGGCGGTCTTATAAACAAACTTTACACTGGTTTCCGCTCCGTCGGCAACTTCGGTAAAGATTTTGTACTGGTTGGAAAGACCGGTATAAGCGTCTTTCTTATCCATCAGGGTACGCATGTGATCCGCCGTGCCCTTTTGCGTGAATTCGTCCAGATGATTGAAAGTATCCTGAAAGAGCGATACCGTATTCGGCTGGGTGGTCAGGCGGAAAATTTCCATAATATTTCTGTTGCTGCGGATGTCGTCTTCCATTTTGGTTAAAACCTGAGTGGTTTGCGGCATTTTGTGCAGGCTTGCGTTGACGGCCGGATCATCCAGCTCGGCTTTGATCGAGTCAAGAATCGGCTCTGAATCGTCGTAATCTTTCAGGAGAGAGGGGACCATGCCTCGGAAATTCTTGATTTTCGGGTCGTCGTTCAGGTTGATCAGGTCGCGCAGAATAGAGATATTGTCCGTATTGTCGTCCATATCGGTTTTCATACTTTTGAGCTTCCTGGCCCAGGTAATCAGATAGTCCATATCGTCTTTGTTCAGAAGGAGGTCTTCGGCGTCCTCAAAATCGTCTGACAATTTACCTGATCGATCGCTGTCCTCCAGATCGTCGACGTCATCCTTCAGGTCATCGATATTCCTCTTTAGTCCTCTCATGTCGGAAAGTGAGCTGGTCAGCTGTGCAGCATAGTTACTGCCGAGCGCGTTTGTCAGGCTGGTGCTGAGCCGTGCCGAGCTGCCGAGCAGCCCGTTGAGCGAATCCGTCAAGCCGGAAATGTTGGATTTATCCATCATGCCCGAAAGCAAGGCATTTTTAATCTTGTCGTCCTGCAGCAGGGAGAGGGTCTGACGCTGTGCTTCTTTTTCCGGCAGAAGGACGGCGGCGGCAGCCCCGGTCGTCTGTTCAATCGGGACGCCGAGCTGCTTTGCCAGCGGAAGCAGGGACTGCACCTCGATATTCTTGTTGCTGTCGGTGATCTTCGTCAGCTTCTGCAGGACCGCTGCTTGCTGCGCGGGAGGCAAAGTGCTCAGCACGGGGCCCAGAATGGACTGAACGCTCTTAAGCGGAATGACCGCCTTGGAAGAGGCGTCGCTGAGAACCGCCGCAGTCATCGCCTGTGTGATGCCGCTGATCTGGCTGGATGAAAGGCCGGATTCCTGCAGCATCTCGAGCAAGTCGGAAACCGGAATATAACCGTTTTGATCCTCCATGGCGACGAGCTTCTGGTTGACGGCTTCCTCGATAAGCTCCGGATGATTCGCCAGCAGAACCTCGATGATCTTCTCCACATCCTGGGCCTGCAGCTTAATGGAGGAAGAGAGCAGGCCGGAAGAGGAGAGCGAGCTCATGCTTTTCAGGGTATCAGAAAGAGAATCCTGAACGTCGGACCGGGTCAGGGCGGAAAGCGTGTCAACATTGTCGCTGTCCAAACGGTGCATGATATGCTTCGCGTCCTTCAGAATGTCGTCCAGATGGTCGTAATCCGAGTCATAATGATTCAAAACCTGAATCACGCGGTTCAGCTTTCCAATCTGGAAGGTTTCAATATCGTCGTAATCCTTAAGCAGGACTTTTGCCTTTTTTACGTTCTCGTCGGTCAGGCGGTCGTTCAGTCCGCGGATAATCTGATTATCCATAATATATTTCAGATCCGCTTTATCGATATCCGATGTCACGCGGTCGTAAAGGCTGATGTTCTGATCCGTCACATATTTCGGCATGACGTCGAGCGCGGCCGTGTCAAGATCGTAAAAGTGGAATACGTCGTCCACGATCAGCCGGGCGGCTGCGGTGCGGTCGGGATTGGTGAAGAGCGAGCGGATGTCTTTATTCGGGTCTGCTTTTTCAATATTGTCCTGCATGCTGCTCAGCTTGTCGAGATCGTCCTTGAGATCATCCAGACTGGTTTCGTCGCCGAGCTCGTCTTGGTCCGGCAGTTCCGGCGTCGCCGCGATGGCGATTGAGCTAAGGGTAAAATCCTTCGCGTCCGCCGTGATGACAAGATCCTCCGGAATATCGATGGTGTCGAGCCCCTCCACCCCGCAGTTTTTCAGGTCGAGACTTTCCGAAAGGCCAGGCATGGAAAGAAACGTGACAAACTGGTTGTTCCCGTCGGAAATCACCTTGCCTTTGTTGACCGCAACGTTATTGAAGGTGTCGGAAGGCAGCGTGGCCGCCACAATCGCCGTCATGGGGGTATACATGACGACGTCTTTGCCGTCCACCTGAACCGTGTGCGCGTCCGTGTTTTCCAGATTCACGGTGATTTTCACCTTTCCGGATTTTCCGGCAATCTGTTCCGGCGTGACGGATTTGCCGTTCAGTTCGTAGGAGACAGTCACCTTTAACGGGGTCGCAGAGGTTGTTTTTCCCTGATAATAAACGTCGGCGCCGCTGTCGCCGCCGTTGAGCACCCAGGTCAGGTTATCCCCGGTTTTCAGCGGCTGGTCCGACGATTTGACGTTTTTGATATCGGTCAGATTGGACCGGTCCGCAATCCGGACGTTGCCGGAATCGGAGTGCAGCCAGTCGGAAACCGTGGTGCTCTGCACGCTTCCGGCCGCGCTCAGGTTGACGTAAACAGTCTCGTCTTTTTTGGTGGACTCCCCGCTTGCCGCGGCGGCCGTCGGCAGCGATACCGAGCAGATCAGGGCGAGAAGCAGGCAGCCGACCCGTCCGGCGCGGGAGTAAATTTGTTTTTTCATTGTAAAAACCTCCTTCGCACAAAAGGATTGTCATTTTGTATGGAAATGGTAGCTGAGTTTTTCAATAACCGGCTCGGTTACGTACAGCACCGCCGGAAGAACCAGAATAATGACAGCCGCGCTGATAATGGCGCCGCGCGCCAGCATCGCGCAGATATTCTGAATGATTCCCATTTTGGAAATTATCGAAACGCCGGTAGTGGCGCAAAAGAAAACCAGCGCGCTCGTAATGATGGAACGGAACGAGGAGGAGCTTGCGATTTTGATCGCGTCAAGGCGGTTCTTTCCGGATTTCAGTTCTTCCTGAAACCTTGTGGTCATCAGAATGGAGTAGTCGACGGTGGCACCGAGCTGCACGCAGTTGATGACGATGGGGGAAATAAAGGAAATGACGTTTCCGGTTAAGTACGGGATGCTTAGATTCAGGAAAATTGCCAGCTCTATGACGGCGACAAGAATTATGGGTACGGCGATGGAGCGGAACACCGCGGCCACGATAATCAGCATCAGGATAATGGAAATATAGCTGGTCACGGTGAAATCATGGTTGGCAATTTCAACCAGATCCTTTGTCAGGGCGCCTTCACCGGTCACCTGGGAAGTCGGGTCGTATTTTTTGGTAATCTTGGTAATTTGAGCGATCTGTTCGTTTTCCTCGTTTTCAGCGGCCTGGTACTGGGAGTTCACCATGACGATCTGCCGGCCGTCTTTTTTGCATATTTCCTTGACGCTGTCCGGAATAAAGTCGGACGGTACGGCCGGGCCGACCAGATCGTCGTAAGAAAGGACGGTTTCGATGCCGTTCAGCTTTTTAATCTCGTCAATCATGTCTTTTGTCTGATAAGACGGCAGGTTGTCGTCCAGAATAATGAAATGCGTGGTCGCCATGTTGAAATCCTGTTTCAGCTTATCGGTCGCAACCACGGAATCGGTGGTTGCGGGCAGCGTTTTGTCAATGTTGTAATAGACCTGCGTATGCGACTGCATGTAAAAGGTCGGTCCGATCAGCAGCAGCGCGGCCGCGACAAAAATGACACGGTGCCGGAGAATGAAATTCGAGCCCCTGTCGAACGGCGGGATCAGGATGCGATGCGTATATTTGTGAATCGGCTTGTCAAACAGAAGAATCAGGGAAGGAAGGACGGTGACCGTGCAGAACACGCCGAGCACGACGCCCTTCATCATGACGATACCGATGTCCTTGCCGAGGGCGAGGCTCATGAAGCACAGGGCCAGAAACCCGGCGACCGTCGTCAGGGAGCTGCCCGCGAGAGAGAGGAAGGTGCTTTGAATCGCGCTTGCCATCGCGTCGCGCCGGTCTTCGAATTTCGGCTTTTCCTCATCATAGCGGTTGATGAGGAAGATGGAGTAGTCCATCGTGACGCCCAGCTGCAAGATTGCGGCGATTGCCCTGGTAATGTAGGAAATCTCGCCAAGGAAAATGTTGGTTCCCATGTTGTACAGAATGGCAAAACCGATGCCCAGAAGGAAAACAATCGGCAAAAGCCAGGATTCCAGACAAAACGTCATGGCAACCAGGCACAGCCCGCCGGCCAGCAGCACGTAGTAGGGCATTTCGCCTTCCAGCAGATTTTTCATATCGCGCTGCATCGCCGAAAAACCGCTTAGAAAGCACTGCTTATTCAAGAGACTTTTGATTTTCCCGATGGCGTCGAAGGTCTCTTCCGATGAAGTGGAACCGTTATAGGTAATCAGCATCATGGTGGAGTCGGCGCTGTCGCTGTAAAACAAATCTTTTACGGTGTCCGGAAGCATTTCCTCCGGAACGCTCAGATCCGCCACATCGTCAACCCAGACGCAGTTATTGACTCCCGGGACTTCTTTGATTTTCTCTTTTAGGTCCGAAATATCCTTGCTTGACATCCCGTCAATGACCAGCATGGAGGTCGCTGCGTCGTGGAACGTATCCTCCAGAACATCTTCGCCCTTTACGGAATCCAGATTTTTCGGCAGGTACGACAGAATGTCGTAATTGACTTTTGTTTTGATAAATCCGAGAGCGCAGGGGATCAGAAGTAAAATCGCAATTCCGGTTACGATAGTGGGGTGTCTGGTGAGAATTTTTGCAAATCTGGAAAGCAATCGGCATCTCTCCGTTTCCTGTTAATGCTTTTTTGTTTGAGTGTATTCCGGCCGCGGCGAAAGGTTACGCCTCAGACGAGAATCTGTTCGATGGAACGGTACAGTTCCGGGCGAACCTCGTCAAAGCCGTACGGCATTTTCATAATGAGGGAGCTGTAGCAGACGGCGCCTACCATGCATACGATCAGATACAGGCGCTGCCCGGCCGCCTCGCTGGTGCCGCCGCGGAGCATGAAGTTTTCAACAAATTCTTTCCGAACGTCTTCCAGCTCGGTGCACCCGAACAGCCGTTCAAACAGCGTAGGGGAAAGGTTTTTGAAAACAAGCTCCAGAAACCGGGTGTCGTCGCGAAATGTTTGGATCAGGGAGTCGACAAAAAATACGACGCTCTGCTGAAAGCTCATCGGCTGCTCTTCCTTCTTTTTCGTCAGAGCCCGCATGGTTTCTTCCAGCAGCGCGGAGGTCTTCCTCAGAATCACTTTGTTGACCAAATCGTATTTGTCCCTGCAGTAAAGGTAAAACGTCCCTTTGGCCACTCCGGCGTGCCGTACGATTTCATCCACCACGGTGGCGTGCACGCCTTTTAAGGTAAACAGCTCATAGGCGGCGTCATACAGCCGGCTCATTTTGATTTTTTTGTTTTCCAACAGTTTTCCTGCCATTTGATACCGCCTTTTAAAAATGACTAATGGTCATTTTGAGTTTGTGCAGATAGTATAGATCAAAAATGACCGTTAGTCAATCTTTTGCGCCGAATTCAGTGTTTTTGCTAAATATGGTAAAATGAGTCCGGAAAAACTGGGCATTATCGACTCGTTCAGACGATGGATCGATTGCGATTTTACCGTTTATCTTTCATAACGGTATTCGATTCCCTCCATATTCGAACCACCCGGTTTCCGGCTGGGCGGAAGCGGCGGGAAACGTTTAGAAGACTTTTGCGAAAGCACAGCGCGGCGGAAAAGGCCCCCTGTTCTCTTTTGGGTTCTGAATGATTTCCTGAAAACCGGTAAAAATAGGGAAAAAAGGATGTGATCGAAACAATGGAGGAGAACCGGTTCCAATCCTGCTGGCAGACGGTCGCGCCGCCGGAATTCCCAAAGCTTTCGGGCGACTGCAACGCCGACGCGGTCATTGTGGGGGGAGGACTCTGCGGCCTTTTGTGCGCGTATGAGCTGCAGCGCAGGGGAGTGCGGGATATCGTGATTCTGGAGGCGGGCAGGGTCCTGCACGGAACGACCGCGCGGACCACGGCGAAGATCACCTCTCAGCACGGATTAATCTACAGCTCTTTGGAAAAGGGAATGGGAACCAAAGCCGCCTGGCAGTACGCCAAGGCAAATGAAGAGGCGGTTTCCCGCTTTGCTCAGATTGTTCAGACGGAAAAGATCGACTGCGATTTTGTCCCCTGCGACGCATATGTTTTTTCCTGTACGCCGGAGGGCGCGCAGCGGGTGAGGGAAGAGGCGGAAACGGCGAGGAGGCTTTCCATCGACGCGTCGTTTACGGACAAATGCGGCGAGCTGCCGTTCCCGGTGCAGGGGGCGGTTCGTTTTTCCGGGCAGGCAAGGTTTCATCCGATGAAATTTGCCTGCCGCCTAGCGGAGATTCTGCGGGAACGCGGCGTGAAAATTTATGAAAACACCCCGGCCGTCGCTCTGGACGACAACATGGTTCTGACCGGAGCGGGCCGCGTCTACGGCAAAAACGTTCTCATCTGTTCCCATTACCCGTTTACCAACCTGCGCGGGTTCTATTTTGCGCGGATTGTGCAGAATCGCTCTTATCTTGCCGCCTTGAAGGGCGCGCCCGAGCTTTCCGGCATGTATCTCGACTGTGAGGAAGCGGGGCTGTCGTTCCGCAGCGCCCGCGTCGACGGGGAACCGGTTCTGCTTTTGGGCTGGGGTTCCCATAAAACGGGACATGAGACGGACGTGTCCCACTACGGAAAGCTGGAGGAAGAGGCGCAGAAGCTCTATCCCGGCTGTTCGGTCGAATCCCGCTGGTCGGCGCAGGACTGCATGACAAACGACCATATTCCTATCATCGGCCGGTACCGGCAGTTCGGCGACCGGGTTTATCTGGCGACGGGCTTCAACAAATGGGGAATGACGGGCAGCATGGCCGCGGCCGGCATCCTCTCGGATCTGATTCTATCCGGCAAGAGCGAGGTGGCGGATGTTTTCTCTCCGGGAAGGTCGGACTTTCGCCTGCAGGCGGGCAAATTTTTTCAGGAGGCGGCCGACACCGCCGCGAATTTTTTTCACGGATATACGGAAATCCCCAAAGGCGGCGTGGCGCAGTTGAAAAACGACGAGGGCGGTATTGTGGAGTTTGAGGGCGCAAAGATCGGAGCCTACCGCGACACGGACGGCGGTCTGCACGGGGTCAAAACCGTATGCACACACATGCGGTGCCCTTTGAAATGGAACCCGGAGGAGAAAACCTGGGACTGCCCCTGCCACGGTTCCAGATTCGACGCGGACGGAAACATTCTGGAAAATCCCGCGTTCCTCCCGTTGGATAAGAGGGGGCCGGACTGACGGATAAGGGCGCGCGTCGGTTCGAAGGTTGGTATTTCAAGCACAGCGCGGGGGGGATGGTCTACTCCTTTATTCCCGGCCTTTCCGCCGCTCCGGACGGGAGACAAACGGCCTTTCTCCAAGTGATTTCTCCGGAATGGTCCCGCTTTTTCCGTTATCCGGCAGAGTCCTTCCGCGTCGAACGGCACCCGCTTCGCGTCCGGGTCGGGGACAGCGTATTCGGTGAAGCCGGAGCGGCGGTTTCCATCTTTCAGGACGGGATGCGGATTTCGGGCGAAATTGCGTACTCCGCATTTCAGCCGATCCTCAAAAGCTTATACTGCCCCACCGTGATGGGACCCTTCTCCTATCTTTGGTTTTTGGAGTGCAGTCACGACGTCGTCAGCATGAGCCATTCGCTCAAAGGGGAGCTGAACGTCAACGGCGAGACGCTGGACCTGACGGGGGGAACGGGTTACCTGGAGCGGGACGCGGGAAAGTCTTTTCCCAGGGCGTGGGTCTGGTACCAGTCGAACTGCTTCTCCCGCCCCGGGGACGGAGTCATGCTCGCCGCCGCGCGGGTGCCGATCGGTCCGTGGGCATTCAACGGGTTGCTCGGCGTGTGCAGGGCCGGCGGCAGGGAGTACCGGCTCGCAACTTATTTCGGCGGCGGGTTGGAGCGGGTGCAAAGAAAGGGAAACATCGTTTGTATTTCCGCCCGGCAGGGAGAACGCCGCCTGGAAATACGGGTCCGCGCCGGAGCGAGCCGGGAACTGAAGGCGCCGCTGCTGGGGGATATGTCCCGCGCGATCCGGGAGTATCCCTGCTGTGACTCGGCGGTTCGCCTGACCGAAGGGAAAAAGGTCCTGCTGGAGGACCGGGGCGCGTGCGCCGGGTTGGAACAGGTCGGAGGTTTGGACGAATTCTGAAGAGACCGGCGGAAAAATGATGGGGCTGTTGAAATGAATTTGCTATAGCAAGCTGCATAAATCAGCGGCCCGGAAAATAAGAAAATGCGCCCTAAACCGGCGATTCAAGCCTGATTAAGACGCGTTTTTATGCGAAATTTAGAAACTATTTGCGACAGTCCCTTATAAATTCATGGTGAATTTGAAATGCGACCGCCGCATGCCGCAGCTTTCATAAAACCGGTGGGCGCGTTCCCGCTTTCGGTTGCAGCAGACTTCCAGAAGAACGCAGCCGCGCCGCAGCGCTTCTTCTTTCAGCGCCGAGAAAAGAGCCGCCCCGATCCCGTTTCCCCGCAGGTCCGGCTGTACGACCAATTCCTGAATTTCCGCCGCCGCCCCGCAGTGATGCAGCAAAAGCTGGATGTGCAGGCTTCCGAACGCAGCCGCCCGCCCCTGACGTTCGCACATCAGGTAAAGGATTCCGGGGTTTTTCAGGTTGTTGAGATAAATCTGCCGGAAGGCGTCGTGCGGCGGATAACTTTCTTCCAGCGAACAGATCAGTTCATAAGCGGATTCAACATCCTCCGGCCCGGCTTTTCTGATCTTCATACCGATTCCTCCCTTTTCTGGTTACGACCCGCATTCGAGAATTTTAACAATTATAATCCGATCCGCAGAAAAAGTAAACCGG
Source organism: Caproicibacter fermentans (assembly GCF_009746625.1). Classification (GTDB taxonomy): domain Bacteria; phylum Bacillota; class Clostridia; order Oscillospirales; family Acutalibacteraceae; genus Caproicibacter; species Caproicibacter fermentans. Next base: position 34,409 of record NZ_VWXL01000100.1, on the reverse strand, counting down.
CGGTCATGTCGAATCTGTGAAACCGGAACGGTTATATTTGCGTGAGCCGGAGGAACAATAGGATGCAAAGGAACGAAAGAGGGCGGACAACATGCCGAGCGCGGTGAGATTCAACAGCCTGATTCATGAAAAAAGTCCATACCTGTTACAGCATGCCCGTAATCCGGTGAACTGGTATCCCTGGGGCGACGAGGCTTTTGAAAAAGCGAAGCGGGAAGACAAGCCCGTGTTTTTATCCATAGGATATTCAACCTGCCACTGGTGCCACGTCATGGCGGAGGAGTGCTTTGAGGATGAAGAGGTCGCGGGGGCGCTGAACCGGGATTTTATCAGCATCAAGGTGGACCGGGAGGAGCGCCCGGATGTGGACGGCTATTATATGGAGGTCTGCCAAAGAATGACCGGCTCGGGCGGATGGCCGCTCAGCGTTTTTCTTGACTCGGAGGGCAAGGCGTTTTTTGCCGGGACGTATTTCCCAAAACACGACCGCCCCGGAATGTCCGGATTTCTGACGTTGCTCGGGCAGATTGCCACGCTCTGGAAAACCGACCGGAACCGGATCGCCGGCGCGGCGGAACGCATCGGGCGCGAAGCCGTGTCCCATGCGCAGAGCCCGGCCCCGGTGGATGAAAATATGCCGGAACGCGTGTTTTTGGAGCTTGAACGGCGGTTTGACGCTAAATACGGGGGTTTTTCCGGAGCGCCGAAGTTCCCCTCCCCGCAGAATCTGTTGTTTCTGCTGCGCTTTTATGCCGCCGCCGGAAAGGAAAAGGCTCTGAATATGTGCGAGAAAACGCTCGGCTGCATGCGCCGGGGCGGCATCTACGACCAGATCGGGTTCGGGTTCTGCCGGTATTCGACGGACAGCCGCTGGCTGGTTCCCCATTTTGAGAAAATGCTGTCGGACAACGCCCTGCTCTGCATGGCGTATACCGAGTGCTGGCAGATTACGGGAAAAGAGGAATACCGTCGGACGGCGGAGGAAATCCTTTCGTACCTCACGGGTCGGATGCAGTCGGAAAACGGCGGATTTTACACGGCGGAGGACGCGGACTCCGAGGGTGTGGAGGGAAAGTACTATACCTTTACACCGGAGGAGCTCCGGCAGGCGCTCGGTCCGGACGAAAAGGAATTCAGCCGGTTGTTCGGAATTACGGAAGAAGGCAACTTTGAAGGGAAAAATATCCCGAATCTTTTGTCCGGCGGAATTCCGGAAAATCGGCGGGAGTTTGCCGAAGCCTGCCGACGAAAGGTGCTGGCCTGCCGTTCCGGGCGCGTTCCCCCGTTCCTTGATGACAAAATTCTTCCGTCCCGCACGGGGCTGGCCGTCGCGGCGCTTTCTTTGGCCGCCCGCGCGTTCGGAGAGGAAGCGTATCTGCGAAAGGCCCGCGGCGCTGCGGATTTTGTTCTGGAAAACATGACCGCGCGGGACGGTTCGCTGATTGCCGTTTACCGGGAGGGCCCGTCCCGGGCGCCCGGCTTTGCCGAGGATTACGCCTTTTTCCTCTGGGGGCTGCTGGAGCTGTACGAAGCGGGCCGGGAACCTTGCCGGCTTGAAAGCGCCCTGCGTTTGGAGAAGGTGTTCGCAGAACGGTTTGAGGACCGGGAAAACGGAGGATTCTATTCCGCGGAGGCGGGAGCGGTTCGTTCCCCCGCGCGCGGCAAGGAAATCTGGGATTCCTCCATGCCGTCCGCCAACGCCGTCCACGCGTTCCAGCTGGTCCGTCTTGCCCGTCTGGCGGACAGGCCGGAACTGGAAAAGCGCGCGGCCAGAATTCTGGAAGCGTTTCCGCTGGAATTATCCCGGGCGCCCGCGGCGTGTCCCACCGCGGCCGGCGCGGTTTTGTATCTGCGCGGCGGAGGAACGGATGTCACGCTGACCGCAAGGGACGAAACGGAGCTTGCACCATTTTACGGCGCGATTCACAGCGGTTACTTCCCGTTTCTGACCGCGCGGACAAACCCCGCAAACTTCGGCGCGGGGCGGGAAAATAACGGGCCGCGCGCTTATGTGTGCGCGGGCCGTCGCTGCTACTCTCCGGTTGACGACGCGGATCAGCTTCTGCGCCTGATACATGGAAAAAAATAAATATTTACCAATGCTTGAAACAGATAAATCGGTATGGTAAGATAGAAACGAAAAAAATCGTTTAATAATTAACAAACGAAAAGGGAGGATTTTTTTATGGCGAGATTCACATTGCCGCGCGACATTTATTTCGGAGCGGGCGCAATCGGCGAACTGAAAAATCTGAAGGGTTATAAAAAAGCCTTTATTGTTACCGGCGGACATTCCATGAGAAAAACCGGGTTTTTGCAGAAGCTGGAGGACGTTCTGAAGGAAGCGGGACTGGAAACCAGAATCTATGAGGGCGTGGAGCCGGACCCATCCATTGAGCGCGTTTTTGACGGCGCGAAGGCCATGCGCGAATTCGGACCCGATGTCATCGTCGCGATCGGCGGCGGCTCCCCGATGGACGCCGCGAAAGCCATGTGGGTATTCTATGAATACCCGGACAAGACGTTTGACGACATCAAGGACCCGTTCACCATGCCGAAGCTGAGAAAGAAAGCCATTTTCGTGGGGATTCCCTCCACCAGCGGCACCGCTTCCGAAGTCACGGCGTTTTCCGTTATTACGGATTATTCCACCAATATCAAATATCCTCTCGCGGACTTTGAGATCACGCCCGACATCGCGGTTCTGGATACTGATATTCCGCAGGCCATGCCGAAAACCCTGACCGCCCACACGGGAATGGACGCGCTGACTCACGCGATCGAAGCCTACGTCGCCACGGCCCGTTCCGATTTTTCGGACGCCCTCGCGCTTAAGGCGATTTCCGATATTTTCGACAGCCTGCTCGATTCCTACAACGGCGATAAAGAAGCGCGCGGCAAGATGCACATTGCGCAGTGCCTGGCCGGCATGTCCTTCTCCAACGCGCTGCTCGGCATCGCGCACAGCATCGCGCATAAAACCGGCGCAATGTTCCACATTCCGCACGGCTGCTGCAACGCGATTCTTCTGCCGTTTGTCATAGAGTACAATTCCAGAGCGTGCATGGAGCGCTATGCCCAGATTGCGAAGATGCTCGGCCTGCCGGGTTCGACGGACAAACAGCTTACGGATTCTTTGGTCGAGGCTGTGCGCGCGTTAAATAAGAAGCTCGGCATTCAGCCCACTTATCGTGAAAACGGCGTGAGCGAAGAGGATTTCAAGGCCCATGCGCAGACCATTGCGGAAAACGCGGTCAAGGATCCCTGCACCTCCTCCAACCCGAGAACGACAAACGCGGAGGATATGCTCAAAGTCCTTTCCTGCGCTTATTACGGCGAGGACGTCGCGTTTTAAAAATCCGGACATTATAAAAGCAGCCTGAAAGCGTTTCCGCTTTCAGGCTGCTTTTTTTTGGAGCCGCGGCGGCTACCCCTGCTCCGATTCCTGCGCGCGCTGAAAAAGCTCGCGCATTCGCTTCATATGATACTGGTAAACCGTGCGCGTCTCCTCGTCCGATTCGCCGTTTTCCATCAGGCGAATGGCCTCAACCGCTTTCAGTTCGTCCAGAATCAGCCGGTAAACCGCTATGCTGGAGGAGATGCGAAAAACCTCTTCGTCATTCCAGCGCAGAATTTTTGCTTCGGAGATATAAAGCTCTACCGACCGCGAGATCCGGTCGATTTCTTCGGTTACGGTTTTGGTGCCGGCCGTCTGCTTTTGCGCGGCGTTGCCGATCGCTTCCGCGGTTTTCTTCTTTAATTCCGAATATGTTTTTTTAATTTCCAGCGCATGATTGGGCGGCATCACGACCAGATTGATCAGGACCGCCACGGCGATTCCGAGCAGCGCGGCGCCCGTGCAGGACAGCGCATACTGCCAGGGCGCGTTCCGAGCCGCGCCGAACATGACCGCGGCGAAGGAAAAGCTGGACAGAACCCCGGCGCTCTGCAGATGAAAGAAATGGCACAGGTACAGCGACAGAATCACTCCGATGCCGCACAGGCCCGCGTTGCCCGGCAGGACGGCGGCAAACGCGGCCCCCACGGCGGAGCCGATCACAGCCCCGATCATTTTGTTTTTACCGGCCTTGACGGAAAGATCAATGGATTTTCCCATGGAAATCACTGTGGCGATCACGGCGATGAAGGGTTGATTAAGATGTAAAATATTGGAAACCGCGATGCAGAATGTCACGGCGATCCCCGTTTTGATGATTCGAAGGCCAAGCCGCAAATTCGTCCGGAAAAAACGGAAAAACCGTTCCATAATTCACCCCTTGCCGCTAAAAATGAGCGGAAGAATTTCATCCGGTGTCTCAAGCAGATAGGACGCGCCGTTTTCTTCGAGTTCACGGCGGTCGCGAAACCCCCAGAGAACTCCGGCCGTGTCCATACCGGCGCCTGTGCCTGTTTTCATATCGGTGTTGGTGTCGCCAAGATAAAGGATTTCCCGCGGGTCCGCCCGGAACTTTTTCGCAATCATCAGGGCTCCCTGCGGGGACGGTTTGCGCGGAAGGCCGGGCTGCTGGCCGAAGCAAAATTCAAAGCTATCCGGCGGGAACAGCGAGGCGATGATCGCCTTGGCCCAGGCGTCGGGTTTGTTGGTGAGCACCGCGGCCGGGACGCCCGCCCTTTTCAGCCCCGCCAGCGTTTCCCGCATCCCGGGATATTCCCGCACAAGATGCACCGGGTCGCTTTCGTAAAGGGCGCTGTAAACCCTTTTCAGCTCCGCCGCCTCCCGCTCGGTAAAAGGTTCTTTACAAACGGCGGCAAGCATCCGCCGAATCTGCATATCGGCGCCGTCGCCGACGATTTTCCTGTAATCCTCGTCCGGAATTTCGGGGTATCCGCACTGTTTCAGCGCCGTGTTCGAAAAGTTGGCGATGGAGTAGAGCGTGTTTGCCAAAGTTCCGTCCAAATCAAAGATACATGCACGATACAAAGAATCACCTGTTCGTTTTTACTATTCCGACGTATGTATTTTACAATATTCAGACGTTTTACACAAGTAAAATTATAAAGCGGACTTCCGCCGGGAGAACCGGGGCGTCTCACGCGGGCCGCCGGGCGCCGCTCCCGACGGAGGGACGGAACAAATCCGACGCAACCGAAAGAAAGCTTTTCATTGCCCTTGTCAAATGGCAGTTTTTCTTATAGGCGATAAACACTTCCCTTTTTAACAGATTTTCCTCTTTTGTGTCGATCTTGAAAAAAGCAAGGTTGACGGCGGAATGAGAGTGTTTGATCAGCGAATCGGAGATAAATACGCAGCCCAGCCCCTGAGAGGCGATGTTGACGGCGGTCAGCATCTGATTCAGACGGATGGAGGATTTCGGAGAAAAATTCCTTTCGCTGCACAGGGCTTTCGCTTTCCGGTAAATATCGTGGTCCTTTTTCAAAAGGATAATCGGCAGATCGCGGACCAGGGTAAGGTCAATGCCCTTTGTCTGCGGTAAAAGGTGTTTGTTTTCACAGATATCCTCATTGGTCAGCGCATAGTCCCGCAGCCGGTTCACAATCGGATAGTTCAGCGGGATGGCCAGCAGAATCTGCTCGGTAAACAGGTCGGCGGATGTAAACAGCTTCGGGTCGCAGATGCCGGAATCGACGATCAGATCGATTTTATTGTCCATGGCTTTTTCATACAGCTCCACGGAATCCGCTTCCATAAACTCAAGCGTAACGCCGGGGTGCAGCGCGGCAAACCGGTTGACAATGGAGGGAATGATGAACGACGAAAAGAACGCGGGCCCTGCGACGACAATCTTCCCGGCATTCAGGTTGGAAATGTCGTTTACATAGGAGGATAAGTTTTCCTCGATCTTCAGGATTTTTTCCGCCGCATCCACATAGGCTTTTCCCTCCTCCGTCAGCTCAAGAGTGGAGGTGCTGCGGTCAAAGATCTGAAACCCCAGCCGGGTTTCTATTTTTTTAACCGTCGCGCTCAGGGCGGGCTGAGAAACATACAGATTCTTGGCGGCGCGGGAAAAACTGCGTTCCCGGTAAACTTCGTAAACGTACTTGTAATCCATCATGCCCCGTGATTCCCTCGATATAAATAAAATAATATAGTTCATATACAACTATATATATTTGATTATATAATACATCGCGCATATAATCAATGATGCGGAAAAGATTTACCATGAACAGGAAACGTATCCACTGAAAAAGATACATTTGGGTCAGGGAAAACGTCGCAGAAAACGATTTATCTAAGGAGCGAGCTTGGGGAAATGAAAGTACTGTTTTTAAGAGAAATGGATCAGTCCGGGCGGGACATCCTGCAAAACAACGGAATTGAAGTCCTGGTGAGCCATGGAAACAGCGAAGCGGACTTTATCCGGGATCTTCGAGAGACGCAGGCGGAGGGGATTCTGTGCCGCACGGGAAAGGTGACGCCGGCCATGATCGACGCTTCCGAAAACCTGAGGGTCATTGCAAAGCACGGGGTGGGTCTGGACAATATTGATCTGGATTATGCCACGAAACGGGGAATCCAGGTGGTTTACGCCCCGACGGGAAACTCCAATTCCGTCGCGGAGCACGCCTTGTTTTTAATACTTGCCTGCGCGCGGCGATTTCGTTATGTGGACGAAATCTTCCGCGGAGGCGACTTCAATGTGCGGTATACGCTTCATAATACCTTTGAGTTGCAGGGAATGACGCTTGGACTGCTCGGATGCGGCCGAATCGGACAGCTGCTCGCAAAAAAAGCGGCCTATGGTCTCGGAATGAAAGTCATCGGGTACGATCCCTTCCTCAGTCAGGAAAAGCTGAAAGCTCCGATCCAACTGAAAACAAAGGCGGAGGTTCTCAGGGAAGCGGACTTTGTCAGCCTGCACATGCCGTCGACCCCGCAGACGCGCGGCAGTATTGCCGCCGGGGACTTCCGGCTGATGAAGCCGACAGCGTCATTTATCAATGTGGCGCGCGGCGATGTGGTTGTGGAAAACGATTTGATTGCGGCGCTGCAGGGCGGCGAGATTCTTGGGGCGGGACTGGACGTTTACGACGGGGAGCCGATCGGCCCGGAGCATCCGCTGCTGAACCTGCCGCAGGTGGTGGCTACGCCTCACACCGCGGCGACTACGGAGCAAGCGGTAAAGCGTTGCTGCACGACGGCAGCGCAGGGGATTGTGGAGGTCCTGACCGGCGAAGAGATTTCTTTCCCGGCCAATCATCTGAAAGTGCCGCTTCGCGTGGCGCTTTAAGGATCGCGGGCCCTGGCGGGGAAAACGGATGAGACAATATGCCGGCGCCCGTTTAAACCCCGGAGGGTGAAAGAGAGAGCCGGCGGCGGAGGATGCGCCTTGTTTCGGCTGAAAGGGCCGGCATGGGCGCATTTTTCTGCGTTCAGCTGCGCTTGTGCTATGCTTTGGCAGCGACAGGCGGCCCCGTGGATAGAAAAGAAATGGTATGGAATTTATGAAGATACAGATAAAACTGTGCGGTTCTGTTGGATTTCACGGCTTGTCGAAAACCGTACGGGATTTTTTAACCGAAATTTGAACAGCGAGGAATAAAAATCTGCTTTTCTGCGATTTTTTTTCAAGCTGATGGAGGCCGCTGATTCATTTTGGAAGAGGGCCAATAAAAATTTGGGATGTTTTTTAATGTATCTTATCTATTGCATTTCTAAGATTCTTTTTATATAATGAAAGCATCTACAAAAAGGGAACAGCATCTGCCGCCGCTGGTTTTTCGGGCGGCAAGAATATGAGGCCGGCCCCAGGGGGCGGCCTCAACCAGGGGGACGGGATTCCATGCGCTTTTTAGGCGCGGGCGGACAGAACGGGCGGCTGATGGTTTCTTCAATTTGGACGCTGGCTTGGCCGACCGTTCTGGAGCAGGCGCTGCAGACGGCCGAAACCTATGTGGACACGGCGATGGTGGGGCGTCTCGGTGCCGGAGCGTCTGCGGCGGTGGGCCTTACAACGACCAGCACGTGGCTGATCAACAGCCCGATGTTCGCGCTTTCCATCGGCGTGCTTTCCTGCATCGCGAAGGCGGACGGGGCTGGCAACCCGAAAAAAGTGCGAACCGCGGCGGCGCAGTCGGTGTGGCTGACGCTGCTATCGGGCGCAGTGCTCGGCGTTGCGGGCATGGCCCTGAGCCCTGTTCTGCCGATTTGGCTCGGCGTGCAGCCTGAAATTTACAGGGACGCTTATCTTTATTTTTTCATCACCAGTATGCCCATGCTGATGCGGGCCGCGATGATTTTGTTCGGAGGGGTTTTGCGCGCGGTGGGGAACACTCGGTCTCCGCTCATTGTGAATGTAATCGCCAATCTCATCAATATCGTGCTGAACGCGCTTTTGATCTACCACCCGACAAAACTGGCAGGCGGACTCGTGTTTCCCGGTCTGGGCCTTGGGGTAGCGGGTTCCGCGGCGGCGACCGCGATTGCCCAGGCGTGCGGGGGAATCCTGATGTTTGCCGCTTTTTGCCGGGACGAACGGCTCACCCCGCGCGGCTTCGGCCTGCGAATCAACCGCGGTGTGATGAAGGAGTGCGTCCGCGTGGCCTTGCCCATCGCGGGAGGACGGGTCTCCGCGTGTTTTGGTCAGGTTCTGTTCACGGGACTGGTATCCCGGCTCGGCACGCTGGCGCTTGCCACCCACACCATCGCGCTCGCCGCCGAGGAGGCGTTCTATGTGCCGGGCTACGGAATGCAGACTGCGGCCTCCACGCTGGCGGGCAACGCGGCGGGGGAGGGCAGCAAAAGGGCCCTGCGCCGTTCCTCCCTGACCATCACGGCGCTCGCCGTGGGCATGATGGGCGGCATGAGCCTGTTCCTTTTTCTGTTTCCGTCCCACGTGATGCGCATTTTTACCCGAAATGCCGACGTGGTGAACCAGGGCGCCGTACTTCTGCGCATGATCGCGCTTTCAGAGCCGATGTTCGCGGTGGCGATTATTATGGAGGGCGTGTTTAACGGTCTGGGAGACACCCGCGCGCCGCTGTTTTTTTCCATCTTCTGCATGTGGGGCGTAAGGATCGGGGGGACGGTCTTTTGCGTCAGGCTGCTCGGCCTCGGGCTGGTGGCCGTCTGGGGCTGCATGATCGGTGACAACGTCACCCGCTGCGTCCTGCTTTCCGTCCGATTCGCGCGCGGTTCCTGGGAAAAATGCTTCAATCGGCCCTGCAACGCTCCGGACGAATCCGGGCTTGATGCCGCCTGAAATGAAACTTTCCAGTACGCAATTCAGGACGAATTGAAACTCCACGCAGGGACGGCGGGACTTAGCCCTTGATCCCGCCGGTCTGCAATCCTTTCACAAAATATCTTTGAAAACAGATAAAGATGATCAGTACCGGAATTAAGCTTGCAACGGACATGGCGAAAACATAGCCCCACTGCGTGAACTGATGCTCGCCAAAAAAACCTGCAATAGCAATCGGAAGAGTTCGTTTCGCGTTGTCGTTTATGACCGTCAATGCCCAGGGATACTCTTCCCAGGCGGTGAGAAAATTGAAAATGCTTACGGACGCGATCGCCGGACCTGAAAGCGGTACGGCGATCGCCCTGAAAACGGTAAATACGCTCCCGCCGTCCATATAGACGGCTTCGTCGAAGTCGCGCGGAATCCCCTCGATGAATCCCTTGATCATAAAGGTGGAAAACGGAATGACCCACGCGACATAGAAGGGGATCAGTCCCCATAATTTGTTTGTAATATGGAGAAAAGTCGCTAGCTCAAACTGCGGGACAATCAGCGCTGTACCGGGAATAATCATGGTTGCGATCACCAGGCCGAACAGCATTCTTCTCCCCGGAAACCGAAAACGGGCAATGCAGAAAGCAAGGGACGCTGATATGGCGGCGGCCAGCGCGACTGTCAGAACCGAAACGAGCAAGCTGTTTATAAAATTGATATAAAATTTTTGCTGCTGGAAAATATAAATATAATTTTCGACAGTGATATTGCTTTTACTGGGAAAGAAATGAGGCGGATATTCATAAAGCGCCCCATTGGGCTTAAGGGACGTACTGAGCATATAGATCATCGGCAGCACGGAGACAAGCCCGCCCAAAGATAAAGCAAAGTACATCAATAATTCGGAGTATCTGATTCTTTTCATAGGCACGCGTCAATCTCCTTCGTCCCTGTTTTTCATTGTCCTGAACTGCAGCACCGCGAGGAAGACAAGCACAACTGCGACAATAAAGGAAAGAGCGGCGGCATAGCTGAACTGTCCCTCGTTAAAAGCCTTGTAATACATCCATGTTAAAACGGTTTCCGTTTGGTGCATCGGCTTGCCGTCCGTAATCATTTTAATGGACGTGAAGACGTTGAATCCGCCTATGGTCAGCATCACCAGCGCGAACAGGGTCGTACTTTTGATGCTTGGGAGCGTAATGTAGAAAAATTTATGCACGGCGCCGCAGCCGTCAATCGACGCGGACTCGTAAAGGGCTTTCGGCACGTTTTGCAGAGCCGCCAGGAAAACAACCATATTCCACCCCACGCCCTTCCAAATTCCAAGAAGCATGGCGACGGTAAGCCCGCCCCAGCGGCTGTCCAGCCAGGCGATGTTTCCTTCTGTCGCGCGGATCACTTGCGACAGAAAGTAATTCAACATCCCTTCCGTGTTGAAAATGTATTTAAACACAAGGGATACGATTACCCACGAAGTGATAACCGGAAGATAATAAATCACCCGAAAGCCAACCTGAAAGCGGGGAAGTCCGTTGATCAGGACGGCCGCCAGAAGGCCCGTCGCCATTTGAGCCGGTACCGTAACCAAGGTGTATAGTAATGTGTTTTCAAAGGAAACCCAGAATGTCCGGTCTGATAAGACCATTTTATAGCTCTGAAAACCGACAAAGGCATCTGCCGGAGAGGAGCCGTAGCCGCTTTGGAAAAAGCTCATGAAAAGCAGTTTCCCGATCGGATAAATGGTAAACACCGCGAACATGAAAATTCCGGGCAGTAAAAGCAAAAAGATCTGCAGCCTGTTTTTCAGCGATTTTGCCTCCATGACGCCATCCTTTCCCATCACAACTCTCCAGATAGCAATTTCAGCCGACTGTTGACGAAACTGCCGTTGTTGGTTTATACTATTTTAGTAATTCATCAACTTGAGGCGCAAGCGAGTCAAGTGTTTTTTGCGCATCCGCTCCATCCTTTACAATGGCGGTGACGGCGGTTGTCAGCTGATTGTCGATTTCAGTCCATTTTGCCACCGGGGGACGCGCTTTGGCGCTTTGAATCGCATCCAGGAACGGCGCGAAGGACGCTTCTTTGACCGTAGCGCTTTCCAGCGCCGCTTTGTTGACGGGAATCAGCCCGCATTTTGCCATTTCCTCCTGAGCGAACTCACCGGTCATGAATTTCATAAATTTCCATGCGCCCTCCTTGTTCGCCGAAGAAAACATGCCGATATCCTCGCCGCCCAGAACGGAATGGGACCCTCCCTCTCCGGCGGGTACGTCCGCCGTCCCATAAGAGAACGCGGGATACGCCCCTTTTAGTTCGGAAATTTTCCATGGCCCTTCCAGAAGCATGGCATAACGGCCTGTTCCAAAACCGTCGGTCATGGGGATATCTCCGCTGTTGAAGCCGGTCAGCGCTTTGTTTTTATATAGATCGGCAAGCATCCGGACTGCTTTTACTGTTTTCGACCCGTTTAAATACCCCGAGGCTTTTGTATAGTCGCTGTTTGTAATTTCGCCGCCCATGCTCCAGATATAAGGAAGTACATTCCAGCCTGCCAGCGCGGGTTCCGTGCATCCCCATACCTGCTGGCCGCCGCTGTTTTTGCCCGAGAGTTTTTTGGCCGCCGCGGCGAAGTCCTCCATCGTTTTCGGGACGGGTACGCCCGCTTCTTTCAACGCGTTTTTGTTGTAGAACAAGATCTTTGTGTTGGTATTGAGCGCCAGCGCGTAGTAATTTCCGCCGATTTTTGCCGTGCTCATGGCGTTTTCCAAAAGGCTGCCGGAATACTGAGAATAATCGCTCATTTCCTGATCAACGGGGACAAGAATATTGAGCTTTTGGAATTCAGGAACCCAGGCGATATCCAGCCGCGCGACGTCAGGCAAGGTGTGGGCGTTGGCGCTGACCAGTATTTTGTCATGAAGCTTTGCCCATTCATAGGATGTCGCGTTGATCTTATAACCCGGATTCTCTTCTTCGAATTTGGGAATCAATACTTTCGTTAGAGTTTCGTTCTCCGGAGATTGTGCACTGTAATGATGCCAGAAGTTTAACGTAACGGTTTCTTTTGGCGCGTTGTTTTGGGAAGCCGCTTGACTTCCCTGCCGGTCTGTGGATGATGGACTATTTTCTGGCGTTTGCCCGGAACATGCAGTCAGTGCTGTCAACATTATGACTGATGAAAGGGTAAATGCCAGAATTTTTTTGCCCGCTTGCTTTTTCATGCTTCACACCACTTTCTGAATATAAATTTTTACGGAACAGGGCGCCATGGTTGTTTGAAGCTTGCTTTCGTACCGCACGATGTCGTCATTGTAATAGCTTTCTCCTTTCTGGGTTTTTTCGGAAGACACCGTCTCTTTGCTCAGCAGGTCGAACCATTCGCTTTCCGGTTCCAAAAGAGGGACAGCGGCGTTTTGTTTCCGGTTGGTCGGATTTATAACGATATAGAGGCTCTGCCCCCGATCGGACCGGATGAATCCGTAAAGTCCCGTTTCAGAGCTGCAAAGATTGGCGCAGTAATTTCCCCGGATCAGCGCGCCGTATTTTTTTCGGACCCGAATCAGCCTGCGGTACCAGGCGAACAGCGCATGGTTTTGCCGGGCGCCGTCCCAGTTCATGGCCCGCCGACAGTCCGGGTCGTTTGCTCCCGTCAGGCCGATTTCATCCCCGTAAAAGACGGCCGGACAGCCCGGAAATGTCATCATGAGCGCGACCGCCAACTTCAGCTTTTGCAGATTTCCCCCGCAATCGTACAGAAAACGAGGCGTATCGTGACTATCCAGCAAATTATACATACATCGGCGGGTTTCTTCCGGATACAGGGACAGCATACGGTTGACGCGGTGATCAAATTCCGGAGCGTCGATTTTTCCTTTTGCCAGCCAATCGGTCACGGCGTTTTTGAAAAGATAGTTCATCGCTCCGTCCAGACGGTTGCCGAGCACCAGACGGCCTGCGTCGCCCCAGCTTTCCCCAATCAGCACGGCTTCCGGGAAATCCTTTTTCAGCGCTCCGGAAAAGCGTTCCCAAAACCGTCCCTCTATTTCGTCCGCTACGTCTAGCCTCCAACCGTCAATCCCGCATTTTCCGACCCAGTACTTACCGACATTTACGAAGTAATCGCAGGTCTCCGGGTTGGAAAGATTCAGCTTCGGCATCCATTTATAATATCCGACGCATTCATAATTCGGCGGGTCGGACTTTACAGGAAATTCAAGCGGGAAAAACCAGCTTTTATATTTTGACCGTTCTCCGTTTTTCACCAGGTCCTGGAAGGGCGGAAAATAATAACCGCAGTGATTGAACACTCCGTCCAGAACAATTCGAATCCCTTGTTTGTGGCACTGATCGGTAAGCGCTGTCAAATCTTCCTCCGTGCCGAATTGCGGATCTATTTTGTAATAATCAATCGTATCATATTTATGATTTGACGAGCCATGAAAGATTGGAGTCAGATAGAGGCATGTAATTCCAAGCTTTGAAAGATAATCGATACTGTCGATAATACCCTTCAGGTCGCCGCCCATGGTATTGCCTCGGCTTGGGGATGACCCCCACGGCACGGTATCCGGGGGATCGTTGCTTCTGTCTCCGTTTTGAAAGCGTTCCGGGAAAATCTGGTAATAAATCTGTCGTTCGCACCACTCGGGCGGGTGAGGTCCATCGCCCGCATTGGGGTAAAGATATTCGAAATAATTTTCATCCGGTTTGGTCGGCTGTGCTCCCTGCGCCCCGTACCATACGGTCTGGCTGCCGTCGCTCAGTTCAAAATAGTACCTTATGTAGCAAGCTGTTTTCTGAAAAACGGCTTTGCCGGAAAAATAATCGTGCTCCCGGTCGCGCAGGGTGCATCGCATTGGAATTCGTCGGATTTTTTTGGGGGCTTCATCCCTTCGCCAGAAGACCAAAAAACAGGATTTCAAATCTTTTCTTGCGGCCTGAAAGCGAAAGACCAGTTTCTTTGAATGAACCGGATAAACGAAGCTTTCCACAGGCCGATGTGCCAGAGCCGCTTTATTCACCGTCTTGCCTCCTTCGATTCCTTTTTGTGGATTCCCGTTCAATAATTTTTGTGGAAATCAAAATCTGCCTGCTGCTCATATCTTTGTCTTTGATCTTCCGTATTAATATGGAAGCCGCCTGTTCGCCCAGCCCGAAAGTATCGATATCCACCGTCGTGATGGAGGGCTCCGAAAGCTCGGTCACCGGCGTATTGTCAAAGCTGATAATGCCGAACGCTTCGGGGACCGGAATCCCGTTTTGCCGCGCCGCGCGGAGTGCGCCCACCGCCAGGTAATAGTCGCTGCAGATCGCCGCGTCCGGGGGATGCTCGGCTTGAAACATCCGCGACATGACGTCCAAGCCGCTACCCACGTCGGAATTGCAATGGCGGATCCGCTCTTTCAGGACGGGAAGCCCCAGCTCGTTCAGCGCGCGGCTATAGCCGGTAATGCGGTCCTGATTAAAAATTTCTTTACTGCCGCTTGACAAAAACGCAATGTTTTTGTAACCGTTTTCCACTAAGTGATGAACCGCAAGAGTTCCGCCCTGAACGTTATTGATATCCACCCAGCTGTTATCGGCGTCGAGCATCCTTGGGTCGCCTAAAACGACATATGGAAATCGGATTTTATTCAATTTCCCGATTAAGGTGTGGCTAATTAAGGAATTCGGCAAAATGATGCCGTCAACTTTTTTCCCGAATACCAATTTGTCGGCTGAGGTCGTATTCCCCTTTTGCATGTGACCGTTGGTTATAATCAGGTTAAAATTATTTTCATGCGCGATTGTTTCAATGCCGAACACGCTGTTGTTAAAAAAGTTATTGGAAAAAGAACGGGCTTCTATCACGTCAATGACCAAAGCGATCGCGGACGTGCTGCCGTTTGCAAAGCTTCGCGCCGTATCGTTTGGGACATAATCCAGCTTTTTCATGACTTTTAAAACCCGATCCCGTGTTTCCTCTGAAATGACTCCCTTATTGTTGATAATGCGTGAGACGGTGGACGAAGAAACCCCCGCGGCTTTCGCCACATCGCGAATTGTAGCTGACATATTTCCTCCTGTGCAACCGGTGTACTAAAATAGCACCGATGTTTTTTTAAAATTTCTGTAATAATCAAAGATAATCAATATAACTTTGCGGTTGTGCATTAATATTGTTATTTAATTTATTCTTAATTAATGCAACCGGTTGCATTAATTAGATTATAACATTCTCGAGACATTTGTCAATATATTTTTTCCGGATCGTGAATTTTTTATGTTGATTGTCACGAATATCAGACTGCGGAAAAAAGTTAACTTACCGGGCCGGATGCCGCCGGGTTTGAAGCGGGGCTCCGTTTGTCCCGACCGGGCCGGATCGCGCTGGTCTGTTCCGCCGCCGCAAGAACGGGCAGGAAAGAGATAGAGGTAATTTGCTCAAAAGAGCCGGGGGGGAGGAACATGAAGGGGCAAGCGCGCAAGACGAACGCACGGCGGCGGCGCGGCCTTGGAAGAACCCGAGCGTCCGCTCTTGCAAAACAGCCATACTGATGCTACCATATTTACAGAAAAAGCAAAATGTTGGAAGAAGGCTTGGTAGCTTGGACAGGCCAAAGCATTTAATAAGGAAACGGCTGAACAGCCTGCTGTTCTCGATTGATACATACCCTCTCACCATTGTGGAAGCGCCCGCCGGATACGGGAAGACGACCGCCGTGAAAGACTATCTCTCGGGCCGGCGGGACGACGTGGTGTGGCTTTCTTTCCAGAGAATGCACGGCTTGTCGGAAATTTGGTCGCGCTTTGCCGAGGAAATGGGGAAACGCGACCCTTCGATTGGGGCAAAGCTGGCGGAACTGGGTCCCCCGGCGGATACTCCCCGAAGGGAAAAAGCGTTCTCCATTCTGAACGAACTGGAACTGAAGCGGTCTGTGGTCGTGGTGCTTGACAATTACGAGCTGGCGGTGGGAACCGGACTGACGGAGCTTCTTCTGCGGCTGGGGGAAGAGGACATCGAAAATCTGCACCTGGCGGTGCTGACCCGCGATACATCGGACTTTGACCTTGCTCTCTCACTTGCACGGGAACGGTGCTGTGTGATCTCGCGGGCGCAGCTGAAATTCACGGCGGACGAGGTGCGCGGCTACTGCATGCTGACCCAATTCCGGATTACCGACGACGCGGTCAATAAACTGATTGTCTATGCGGACGGCTGGATCAGCCTGCTTTACGTTATGCTGGCCGGCATGGAAAAGGGAATCCCGATCGGGATGACCCCCACGCTGGATGAATTGATCGACCAGACGCTTTTCCAGGTACACAATGAAAATATCCGCCATTATTTGCTCCAGCTTTCCGTGATGGACAGCTTCACGGCGCGGCAGGCGGATTCTGTGACGGGCCGCCAGGATTCCTACGAGTTGTTGCGGATATTGCGAAAAAAGAACGCGTTTATTCAGTATGACGGGCAGGAGCGGCTTTACCGCATCCATCCCGTTCTGCTGGATTTTCTTCGCGCGCGGCAGAATTTTTCATCGGAAGAGGAACGTGCCCTTTACGCGCGCCTGGGAGAATGGCTCCTGCAGGAAAACGATCTGCGGCCGGCCTATTCCTGCCTTGCCAGGGCGGGAAAAACCGAGCGGATTCTTTCCCATATGAACCGCACGTTACCCATCCGCAACCTTTACACGGATTTTGACGGAGCAGACGAGGTGTTCGAGTCCGGCTCGCAGGAACTGCTGACCGAGTATCCGGTTGCCTATCTGCGGTATCTGTTCTTTTCCATGGTGTCCGGCAAAAAATCGGTCGTTGCGGACCTGCCAAGGCGGCTGGACAGGCTGGAAGCCGTTTTCCGGAGGAAAAAAGGAATCGGCGGAGTTGAACGGGATCGCATCCTCGCTGAAATTCTTTGTGTGCGCAAATTCACCGCGTTCAATCGTTTAAAGGCGATGCATGCCTACAATGATGAGATTCTGCGCCTTTTAAACGGACGTCAGTCATCCATCATGCTTCAGGTTAATGAGTTCACCTTCGGTTTGCCGCACTATCTCTACCTTTATTTCCGCGACGCGGGTTCGCTCAAAAGCCTTGCCGAACTGAGCCAATACAATTTCCATCCCGCCTTTTCCGACGGGTGCGGCATCGGAAGCGACTCGCTTGCGCTGGCGGAGCTTGCCTGCGAGACCGGCGATTTCCGGACGGCGGTCTCTGAGAGCCGAAAAGCGGTCTATAAGGCGGAAACCAAGGCGCAGATCAGTATTATGATCTGCGCGCGCTTCTGCGGGGCGCGGGCAAATTTCGCCTTGGGACAATTACAAACGGCAAGGGAACTGCTGCGGGCCCTGCGCGAGGACGCCGAGAAGCAAAGCAATCCCATTTATCTGTCGATGGCGAGGCTGTGCGAGGGGTATTTCTGCGTTCCGCTGGAAATGCCGATTCCGCAATGGCTGAAGGACGGTCGACTTTCCTCGCTGAGCCTGTATTTCGGCGGCATGGGGTTCGACAGGCTGGTCTACGGAAAGGCATTGCTGGCGCAAGGCGAATACCTGAAGCTGGAGGCGCTCTCGGACAGCTTCGACGCGTCGTTCTCCGTCTTTCAGAATCGATTGGGTTTCCTGCACGGCGCAATCCTGAGAGCGGCGGCAAAAGCTCATCTCTCCAACGCGGAGGCCGCCGTGCCGGAGCTTATCCGAGCGTTGGACATGGCGAAGCCGGACGGCATTGTCCTGCCGTTTGCGGAGTGCGCAAGGCATCTCCTGCCGGTTTTCCGGGCCCTGCCGAAGAAAGCGCACGAGGATACGTTTGCACGCCGGGCTCAGGAAATCTGCGCCTCCTATCTGGAAGCCGTTCGCCCGCTGCTCTCAGAGGACCGGTCCCTGACCGCGCGGGAAATTGAGGTCTTACGATGCCTGGACCGCGGACTGACGCGAAACGAGATCGCGGACCGGCTTTTTATCTCTCCCGGCACGGTTAAAACGCATCTGCGCGCAATCTATCAAAAGCTTGACGCCGACGGGAAAGTCTCCGCTCTCCGGGCCGCCCGGCAAAACGGTTTGCTCTGACGCTCCGGCATGGCCCGCCCCGGAAACAAAAAATACCCCAAATGGGGGATATGAAACGCCCGCTTTCTATTGTACATTAAATGGGAAGCGGGTGTTTTTGCCGCTGATCCTCCCGAGGGGAGATTTTACCCGGACAAACCGGATTTCATGAATGGAATTCATGGTGCCCTGTCTGCGGACACTTGAAAGGATTGATTAGAAAGATGAAAAAAATCACTCAAAAAGCTCTTTCCCTGCTGCTTTCTGTTTCCCTGCTGCTCGGTATGGCGCAGGGCGCCGGCTTGACGGCATTTGCAAAGGCCGCGGACGCGACGGACTCCAGCGTAACCGCTTATTACTGCGATTCGGGCCTGTATCAGGACCCGAACTGCACGACGCCCTTCGACGGCGATACGAAATCTATTACGAGCATCGAGGTGAATGACAGCACGCAGGCCATCGGGTCTAGCGCGTTCTGGCGTTACGAAAGTTTGACCAACATCACGATCCCGGATTCGGTCGAAACCATCGGGGACGCGGCATTTTATGATTGCGAAAAGTTAAGCTCCGTAACGTTCGGCAAAAACAGCAGCCTCAAAACGATCGAAGAAGAAGCGTTTCGATTCTGCACTTCGCTTACATCCGTTGCACTGCCGCCTTCAGTCGAATCCATCGGCGACGACGCTTTTGAAGACTGTTCCTCTCTTTCATCCGTTACGTTTGATCCGGACTGCCGGCTCCAAACGATCGGAGACGAGGCGTTCGAAGCATGTGCCCTTACATCAATTAAGATTCCCGCCTCGGTTACGTCGATTGGCAAAGATGTATTTTTAGAGTGCACCGCGCTCGATGAAATTAACGTAGAGGAAGGCAATGCCGCTTATTCCAGCAAAGACGGCGTACTGTATAACAGCGACGGAAAAACGCTGATCATCTGCCCCGAGGGGAAAAGCGGTACTTTTTCGGTTCCCGAAGGCGTCACCGACATTGCAGCATACGCATTTAAACAATGTTGCTACCTGGACCGGATTCGGATTTCCGATTCCGTCCGGAGCATCGGCGATTGGGCGTTTATAAGCTGCTATAAGCTTTCCGAAATCGACGTAGCGGAAGGCAATACCGCTTATTCCAGCAAAGACGGAGTACTCTATACCAATGACAAAACAACGCTGGTCACCTGCCCGGAGGGGAAAAACGGGGTCCTTTCGCTGCCCGATGGCGTCACCGCCGTAGCGGACGGAGCATTTGAAGAATGTTTCGGCCTGACCGGTGTTGTGTTTCCGGACTCCGTCACCTCCATCGGGGCCGGTGCGTTCGTGGACTGCGAGAAGCTTAGCTCCGTCACATTCGGTGCGGACAGTCGTCTTGAAACAATAGGGGAGGATGCGTTCGAATATTGTTCGTCTCTTCAATCCGTGGAACTCCCTCCCTCGGTCGATTCCATCAGCGAGTGGGCATTTGAAGCGTGCATAAACCTGAAAAGCGTCGCCCTCACCCCGTCTGAAAAGCTCACTGTTGCGGATGATTCGTTTTTTCACTGCACAAATCTTAGGAACCTTTACCTGGTGGGCGATTCGGCGTCCGATACCCTGCCCAGCTTTTCGAACACGTTTCTGTTTGCTGAGAACGGGGCCGGCGGATATAAACTGACAAAGTACACCGGCACCAAGGCCGGGATCCTGATCCCGAAAACGCTGTACGGAAAAGCCGTTTCCCCTCAGATTGACCCGGACAGCCTGGAAAAGACGGAAACTGTCGTCTATTGTGACGGCAAGGATCTCTATCAAGACAAAGCCTGCACACAGGTCATTGACGACAGCTTTCGCGGCCTGGTTACAGAAGTCAGATTTATTGACGGCGTAACTTCTATCTTCGACAATGCATTGCGTGATTGCAGCAGCCTGACAAAAGTCACAATCCCTGCTTCGGTCACTTCGGACAGTTCTTCTGTCAGAAGTTGGACTTTTGACGGCTGCAGCCAACTGACCGAAATCGACGTGGAGGAAGGCAATACCGCTTATTCCAGCAAAGACGGCGTACTGTATAACAGCGACGGAAAAACGCTGATTGTTTGCCCCGAGGGGAGAAGCGGTACTTTTTCGATTCCCGAAGGCGTCACCGGTATTGGAGAATATGCATTCAGACAATGTTCGTACCTGGACCGGATTCGGATTTCCGATTCCGTGCGGAGCATCGGCAGTTGGGCGTTTATGAGCTGCACTAAGCTTTCCGAAATCAACGTGAACGGCGGCAATGCCACTTATTCCAGCAAAGACGGCGTACTCTATAACCATGATAAGACCACGCTGATCTTTTGTCCCGAAGGCAAAAGCGGAACCTTTTCGGTTCCCGAAGGAGTTAAAGCCATTGGAGAGGATGCGTTTGAGGACTGTACCGGCCTGACGGACGTCACGATTTCGAAATCAGTCCGCCAGATCGGCGAAGACGCATTTTTCCGCTGCACCGCCCTGACCCGCGTCGTTCTGAAAGGGTCCTTGGATGCAATCGGAGAGGATGCCTTCCGTGAAGGACCTGTGACCGTTACCTTCATCGTGCCCGCGAGTCTTGTAGCCTGTTACCAAGACAAGCTGAATTCGTCTGTTATGAAAGAAACGACGGCGAAGATAGTCGGTGAAAAAATTGTCACCGCGGTCGCCGGTCTGCCGGCGGCGCAGAGGGTCGCGAACGGCACGGCGCAGGCGGACCTGAAACTGCCGTCGTCCCTGACCCTTACCGTTGACGGCAAGCCGGAAACCACAGCCGTCACATGGACTTCCACGCCCACGTATGATCCAAGTCAGGCGGGAACCTATACCTTTTCTCCCGTCCTGCCGTTGGAGGAAGGATATGTACTGGACGACGGCGTAAGCGCCGAGGTTGCAGTCACGGTCCAGCCGCTGCCCGGTGTTTCCGGCGTAACGGTATCGCCGTCCACAGCGACGATCCGCCGGGGGAATTCCTTGCGGTTCAGCGCCGTCGTCGGGGGGACGAATTCTCCAAGTCAGGCGGTGACGTGGTCGGTAGCGGGCAATCAGAACCCAAAAACAGTGATGGACCAAGCTGGAAAACTGACGGTGGCTGCGGATGAAACCGCGTCAGCGCTGACAGTGAAAGCAGTCTCCGCTTCCGACCCGAGCAAATACGGCACGGCAGCCGTGACTGTTTCGGGGTCCGACAACGGCGGCGGTTCCGGTCACCATTCTTCTTCCTCCTCTTCAACTGTTTCGACACCGTCTCTTCCGTCCGCGGTCACAAACAGTGAAACCGGCGCGGCGGCCGATCTTTCCGGCGCGAGCTTCCCGTCCGGTGTGACCGGCGTGTCGCTTTCCGTTACTCCGGAAACGTCTGCCGGTGTTCCGGAAGGAGCGTTGGGAGGCGCGGCCGACCCGCAGGGCGCTGCGGCCTACCGTTCTGCCGTGTCCGACGCGGCCCTGAACATTATCGGGGCGCCGCATCTTTATCATCTGAAACTGCTTGACCAGAACGGAAACCCGGTATCTTTCACCGGCAGCGTCACGGTCAGAATTCCCGTCCCCGCCGGAATCCACGGCACGCCGCACGTCTACCGCTATGAGGCGGACGGCACGCTGACCGATCTCGGCGCGACGGTGCAGGACGGATACCTGGTCTTTACCACGACCCATTTCAGCTATTATATTGTTGCAGGCACGGGCGACTCGATTACACTGGACACAAGAACCTACCAGATGCCGGTAAACGGCAAATACCAGATCGGTGTGAAGCTGACCGGCAGCAAAGCCACATCCGTAAAAGTCACTTCCACAAACGATAAAACCGCGGCAGTTACAAAGCTGAAAAACGGCAATTATGAAGTCACCGGAAACGGCCTTGGCACGGCGTATATCATGTTCGACGTTTACGACAGCAAGAATCATTTGCTGGCCCACGCGTCCGTACGCGTCGACGTGAAAACGGGCATTCGCCCAAGGGGTGATTCCACCAGGCAGATCGGCGTGTTTTAGCATCATAGCTTCTCAAAAAAATGTTGCACAAAAAATGCGCTTTGAATGGGCTGAAAAGTCCATTTCAAGGCGCATTTTCTTGCATTTGGGGTGGATCATTTGTATAATTTGCTATTGCAAATTCGGTTTGCAATACCCCTGCTTTTATGCCCAAAGAGTGCCGGGAAACAGATTATGGGTGAGTTTAAGCAACAGGCTGCAGAAAGCTTGCAGAGAAGTCTAGCTGCTGCGGGGCGCAGGGCAGTTTCCTGTGTGCTGCAACAAATGTGTGGCACCTGATTTTGCTTCAGAGATTTTCTCCGTTGCTTGCAATTACTTCTCGGTACCAGTCGAAGGATTTTTTCTTAATCCTTTTGCCGGTGCCTTTGCCGTAATCATCCAGATCAACATAGATGATGCCGTACCGCTTAGACATTTGACCGGTACCGTTGCTGACAATATCAATAGGGCCCCACATGGTGTAGCCCCTCAGATCGACGCCGTCTGCGATTGCTTCCTTCATGGCTTTCATGTGCGCAGACAGATACTCAATACGGTATGTGTCGTTGATCGATCCATCTTTTTCGACAATATCCTTCGCACCCAAACCATTTTCCACAACAAACAAGGGCATTTGATAGCGGTCATAAAGATCGTTTAATGCCAGCCGCAGCCCGTCGGGATCGATCGTCCATCCCCAGTCGGTTTTAGGCAGATAGGGATTGACTAATCCTTCCAGTGAATCCGTCGTTTTTTCGGCAGGTTCTTCGTAGCCGGCGGATACGACGCGGGAGCGATAATAGCTAAAGGAAATAAAATCGACGCGATGTTGCCGGATAATCTCCTCGTCGCCTCTTTCCATTGCGACATGGATATTGTTTTCTTCAAAATACCGCCGGATATAGGAGGGATAATAGCCTCTGGCCTGAACGTCCGAAAAGAAATACTCTTTTCTTTTGGCATCTTCCGCAGCTTTGACATCCTCGACTTTACAGGTGTACGGATATACTGTCTTATAGGCGATCATTGCGCCGGCTTTTGCGTCAGGATCAATCTCGTGAATTATTTTCGTTGCAAGGGCGCTGGCGACAAACTGGTGATGGGCAGCCTGATACATTCTTTGCAACAAGTGATCACTTTTGGGATCGATGCAGGCGGCGTCCCAACAGATCGGGACTACGGCCGCATTTCCAATTTCATTAAAGGTGAGCCAAAATTTCACTAAACCCTTGTATCGGGTGACAATCGTACGGACAAAACGGAGATAGAAGTCGATAAACGCTCGGTTATCCCATCCCCCGTATTTATCGACAAGCGCCAGAGGCGTCTCATAATGAGAAATAGTAATCATGATTGTTATCCCGTCGCTTTTTGCTTCCCGGAACAAATCTTCATAAAATTGGAGTCCGTTTTCATTCGGCTCCTTTTCTTCGCCCGTGGGGAATATTCTCGCCCAATTAATTGAAGTGCGAAATATGTTAAAGTTTGCCTCCTGGAATAATTTCAGGTCTTGCCGATAGCGATGATAAAAGTCAATGGCCTTATGAGTGGGGTAAAAATCAGCGTCTCGTCTTAACCCGCCGAAAAAGCCCTGCGATTTGATGTCCGCCGTGGAAGGCAGCTTCCCGCCCTCCAGATACGCTCCTTCCGCCTGATTAGCGGCGATTGCTCCTCCCCAATAAAAACCGCGGGGAAATCCAGATCTTTTATCGTTGTTCATAGATATCTCCTTTTTACTCTGTCATAGTTTTATAAGTGGCAACAATGCTGGCCCCTTCGCAAGCTATTCCTTCTGTTTGAAAAGTAAAATGATAGTCTTTTGGATCGGTGACGACCATCATCGTAATGCAGTTTAATCCGCTGCTTTCGATAAACTCCTTATCAATCCGTATGATTTTATCCCCTCTTTTTACCGATGTATTCTTTTCTGCGAGTGTTTCAAAGCCTTTTCCCTTGAGGACGACCGTATTCACGCCGATATGAACCAGAATTTCAATTCCGTTCGAAAGGGTGATTCCGAAAGCATGCGGATAAATGGAGTTAATCACTCCATCAGCCGGTGAAACAATGGTATTACTCCTTATTTGAATCGCAACACCGTCGCCCAATGTCCTTTTTGAGAATACTTCATCAGGGACATTATCCAGCGAAACCAAATTTCCGTCGGCGACGGCGGTCAGAATATTTCCCTCAGCGAGACTTTTCTGCTTTTTCTTGAATAATTTCATCATATCAAACATTCCTTGTACCGGGCAGCATTCAGTATATATGGACTCTTGCCTGGTTGTTTAAATTCATACGAGTTTCTCCGGGCGAAATCCACTTAAGATACTCGGGGTGGGATTTCGCCGGAGGGAGCTTCGTTTTCAGCATAGGGCCTCAGAATAAAGCGAAGGCACAGCCTGAAATGGAGTTGGGTTACTCCTTATTGTTCACTGGTAATATCTATTTCCGGAACATCTTTAAAACCCAGAATCACAGTCATAATGGCAGATATAAGAATCGTAACTACAATGGCTATGGTAATCATGAGCATCGTGCTTTCAAAGATCGGAACGGCAAGAATGCTGGAATAACCCATGGCAAATGCTTTGGCTCCGAACAATCCGGCAACCCAGCCGCCGACACCGGCGCCGATTATGACGGCGATCATGGGCCTTTTCAGCTTAAAATTAATCCCGTAAATCGCAGGCTCGGAAACACCGGAAACGATACAGCCGATTGCCGCGCTGATGGCGTCGGTCTTAATCGATTTGTTTTTTGTTCTGAGCGCAACACCAAGGCAGGCTCCCCCTTCCGCCATGTTATGTAGAAGAAACGCGGGACGGAAAAACGCGTCGTAACCCAAAGAGGATATACTGCTGACCATAAACGGGGCAAACATCATATTCATACCGCTCATAATAATAAACGGTATCGCGGCTGCAAGAATACCGACCGCAAAACCACCCGCCACACGATAGATCCAGTTGAAGGCTTCGACGACATAATTACCGGTTACCGCGCCGATCGGGGCAAGGAAAACAACAACGATCGGCATTGCAATGCCCAGTGTCAGCATCGGCGCGAAAACTGTGCGGAGAACGCCGGGAATCACCTTGTAGAAAAATTTTTCGAGTTTTGCGACTAGATATGTTGATAATAATGCCGGAAGCAGCGTGTTGGAGTATTTTACGACGAGAGTAACGGGGAGGCCGAAAACATCCATTTTCGTGTTGCCTCCGATCAAGGCCACAAAATCAGGATATAAAAGCATGGCCACGATAGTAATGGCAAAAGCCGGATTGGATTTCAGGGTTTTGGCGGCGCCATAGGCAATTAAAATCGGCATAAAGTAAAATGCTGTCTGTGACAGATAATTGAACATCATATAGGTTGAGTTGTTTGTGACATCCGGCCACGCAAAAGCAATCAGTGACATAACCACTTTTAACATACCAGCGCCGTAGATGACGGTAATAAACGGTGTTACGGAACTGACGATAAAACCGAAAAGATCCTGCATGCAGCCTTTCAATGTGGTTTTTTTCTTGGGCACCGGCTTAAGATCCTCTTTGTGATATTCCTCCACGATATCGCCGGTTTTCAAGCGATAGTTTTTTTCAATGATATCAAAAACTTCGAAAACGTTTTGTCCCAGGATAACCTGATACTGTTCCATCCCGTAGGTTACGCCTAATACTCCCTCGACTTTTTTCAGACTTTCGGTATCGGCTTTGCCCTTATCAACCAGACTGAAACGAAGGCGTGTTACACAATGAGAAACCGACGAGATATTCTCGGCGCCGCCGACTTTTTCAATAATCGTAGCAGTTAGCTGTTCCATATCGATAGCCATTCTTATTTCCTCCCTAAGTAAATTTCTTTGGACTGATCATTTAACAAATCCGTTTTGGCGGGACTTTTTAATTTAAAGTCTGCCGACGGATAAAAGAAATCAATCACTTCCTTTTTGAATCATAGATAAATAAAACCCGCGCGCTGGTTTCATTCATTCATAAAATAGTGCCAAAGGTCTTCTTCATTTAAAAGAAAAAACCCGAACAGCAAAGCATCATGCTTACGCCATCCGGGTTTTGCTGAACTGAATCATTACAATCCCTTGTCAAACGGGTTAAGATTTTTGAGTTATCCTGGAAATGTGAATGGTGAGGTACAACAATTCTTCCTTCCCCAAATCGTAGTTGTATCTGCTGAAAATCATCTGCTTGATCTGTTCTGCACATTGAAAGGCTTCCTTATACTTAAACTGAATGACTTCCAACAAATCGTCGTCACCGTCTTTATAACGGCTCCCAGATAAAAGACGCTGCGCAAAAAATTTGACATGGTTGATAAATCGGTAATAATTCAGAGATGATTCATCAAACTCCATATGGAAATAATCTTTAACCATCGTGCAGACTTCCTGCATGATCTTCGTAATGCCGTAAACGTTTTTCATTTGACTGTTCAACTCGGCATTGATAAAATGCAGCGTAATGAAAGCCGCTTCATCCTCAATAAATTTTACCCCGGTTTCTTCCAGAACAATCTGATTAGCCTTTAATCCTACTTCGAATTCATCCGGATAAAAACGTCGGATGTCCCAAAGAAGCGGATTTTCCAACACAATGTTCTCTTTATATCGGGCAATGGCGGTTGAAATATGATCGGGCAGGGTTATATAAATACAGTCATTTAGTTTGTTCCCAAGTCGGTTTTTTGCATAATCAATGATGCGCTCGGACAGGAGCATATACTCCATAGGGATTTCGGCCAGCATGGCTTGAAACTTTGAGAAAGTGCTTTGATCTGACAACGCATAGATCTTATCAATTCTTTCAGAATCAACTTTATCTCCAGGCTTTTTCTGAAAAGCAATTCCGCGTCCCATTGCCACAATTTCCCGATCATTTTCATTTCGTGTGACAATTACATTATTATTCAGTATTTTTAAAATTGTCATACGGCTCACTCTTTCTCGAAACAAAATAAAAAGGCAAAACCACAACTCATTAAGTGGTTTTGCCTACAATACTAGTCACAATCCATCATTACTATAAGTCATTTCTTGCTTTGTGTCAACCAACAAAATATATAATAATATTTAATAAAATTTATGCATAATTTATAACTCTGAACGGAAGGAAGACTGATCCGACGCTCTCTTGAATAAATCCTTTTGACCGAAACCGGAGCATCCGGCAATGGCGCACATCGCAGAAATCGGCCTCGGCGCAGCGGACGTTATTCACGCGCAACTTTCCTTGGGAGAATTACCTCATGGATTCGTTTCTGTTCACAAATCCCTTGAAAACGGTCAAAAGCAGGATTTTAACATCTAATAGGAAAGTCCAGTTTTCTATGTAATACATGTCGCATTTAATCCGTTCCTCAATGGAAGTGTCTCCGCGCCAACCGTTTACCTGCGCCCAGCCGGTAATTCCGGGCCTCATAAGGTGCTTTAGCATATAGAGCGGGATTTCTTCCTTAAACTTGTCCACAAAGTACGGGCGTTCAGGCCGCGGCCCAACCAGGCTCATGTCTCCTTTCAAAACATTGATCAGCTGAGGAAGTTCGTCAATGCTGAATTTGCGGATCAGAGCGCCGAATTTGGTTCGGCGGCAGTCGTTCCCGGTTCCCCAGGTATTCATGTCGGAATTGTCGTTTTCTACTTTCATGGAACGGAATTTGTACATTTGAAAGGGCTGTTTCTGCCGGCCGATCCTTTCCTGCTTGTAAATTACGGGGCCGGGTGAAGTGAGCTTGATTCCGAGTGCGGTCATGGCCATCAAAGGGGAGAACAACACCAGGGAAAAAAGGGAAACGACAATGTCGAAAAGGCGCTTGCTGAAGCTGTTCAGGATGTTGTCGATCGGGACCTTGCGGATGTTGATCAGCGGCATTCCTTCCACTTCGTCAATGTATGGCCGGGTCGGAAGATATTTTGTGTAAAAGGGAAGTAAATTCGATTTTACTCCGGCTTTTTCACAAGCTTCGATCAAGCCGCCCAATTCGGAAAAATCATTGTAATCAAGAGAAATAATAACCTGGTCGATTCCTTTGCGGTCCAAAAGAGACGGCAAAGAGGAAAATCCGCCCGCATAGGCGATGCTTCTTCCGGCCGTATAGGCCTTTGTGTGTTCAAGGTACCCGACAAAATCATAGCCCAGGCTGTGGTTGGCAAGGACTCTGTCGTAAAATTCCGCCGAAACGTCGTTCCAGCCCACCAGCAGCAAGTGCTTTAAATTGTACCCCCTTGCCCGCATGCGCCGGAGCAATTTGCGCAGGGAGAAACGAAACACAGAGGAAAACACCACGTTGAGGATGCCGAACATTAAAATGACAAATCTGGAAACATGGACTTCTTTTAAAAAGAACACCAGTACGAAGATAAGAATGGTGCCAATGGTATTCGCCTGCACCACACTTCCGATTTCCGAAACGAGAGACTTGTGACGAAAGGAATCGTGAAGGTCAAAATAATGATACAGAAAGAAGTAAATCGGAATAATATAGAGCTGCAGTTTTACGTAATAGGCGATTTCAAGATGGACGCCCTGATAGTTCCAAAAGTGCAGCGCGTACGCGAGCATCATCGACGCAAAACAGATTCCCGCATCGATCAGAGCTAAAAGCGCATTTAATATTTTTTGGTTATCTTTAATCATATGCATTCCTTACTATAAAAAATATCTGCATTAATTGTAATGGCTTTTCCGGATGAATACAAGGGAGTTTCCAAAATTAACGGAGCAATCCTTCCATTCTGTTGTATCTTTGTGGTTCCAATGATATAATTTAGCTATTCGCCCCGGCTTAACTCCCGGAACAGAATAGCGGTTTGAAATGATTAAGAAGCGGATTCAAGGTTTAAATATAGAAGGTGTGTATAAATGTCATCAAAGAAAAAAGCAATAGCAGCGAAAAAAAACTCAAAAAAGGCGGAAGCAACTTCGGTTCTTCTCTCGTCGGATAGAAACCGATTGTTTTTGCCTGTGCTTTTGGCCCTTGCGGTCATCCCTTTGACCGTACATATGACAATCGTCTCCGTGGACCCGAACGAAGCGAAAATTATCGGTACGGATACTTACGGCGATCTCTTTTCTCAATGCAAGGCGTGGCTTCTTTTTTTGACCGGAATTATCTTGCTGGCCGTAAGCGCTTTCAATTATAAGAAAATATTAAAAAAGCAAAGCCGCATTTATACCGCATACCTTGCCGCAGGCGGAGTCTTCCTTCTGTTTACGCTTCTTTCCGCTTGTTTTTCGCAGTACTCTTCCATTGCTTTCTGGGGAGCCCACGACCGTGCCGAGGGCGCGCTGATTCTTTGCTGTTATATTTTGCTGCTTTTCTATACCATGTACGCCTATCGCACGGAAAGGGATTGTCGCAATCTTTTCATTGCTCTGGGAATCGTGGTGACCGTATCGTCTTTCCTGGGTTCTTTTCAATATTTCGGACATGACCTTTTTCAAACGGATTTTAGCAAATTGCTGACGGTTTTTCCCTGGGATTTCGATCGGATTAAAAAAATAAGTTTGCAGTCAAGTTCCGGAAGGCTGTACGGCACGTTTTATCACTGGGATTATGCCGGCAGCTTTGCCGCCATTGCCGCGCCTGTGTTTTTCGTGCCTGCGCTGTTCGCAAAGAATCTGCGCGCAAGGCTTGCGCTTTGGAGCATGGCGCTGCTTTCCGTCTGGCTTTTGCTGGGAAGTACCTCGCGCGCCGGGATTGTCGGCGTGGTTTTCGCCCTGATTTTTGGAATCGTATTTTTCTGGAAAATCCTTACAGAGCATTGGAAAATTTCGCTGTCCGCTTTCGCTTTCGTCATGATTGCGCTGATCGGAGTGAACACTGTCAGCCACGGAAAAATATTTTCCAGAATTCCCAGCCTGCTCAGCGACGTTTCGGCGGTCTTTCAAAACAGCAGCGGCAACGACTACCTTTCCCAACTCCCAGTTAAAGATATTTCCGTGAAAAACGGCGGCACGATTGAAATAGTGACACAGAATAATGACGTGCTGAATGCCGCGCTGAAGCAGAATTCCCTGGACTTAAAGGACGGAAGCGGCCGCAGTGTTTCCATTCAGATGCAAAACGGGCTCAGCGCGATCACGGACCCGCGTTTTCAGAGGATCGGGTTTGGGCTGACAATGATGGGGCTGGACCAGGAATTTCCTGGAATTGCGGTCAGCATTGACGGGCAGCCGCAGTTTTTTTTCCGGATTGACAGCGGGGATAAACTTCAGATGACCAACTCCGCCGGCACGGTCGATATCGATTCCCTGAAAACCCCGCCGACGTTCGGGTTTAAAGGCAAGGAAAAGCTTGGCTCCGCGCGCGGCTACATCTGGTCCCGTGCTTTGCCGATGGCTTCCGAGCGTCTGCTGCTTGGCGCCGGGCCCGATACTTTTGAACTGTATTTTCCGCAGAACGATCTGTTGGGCAAATATTGGGCGTACGGCACCGCGAATATGCTGGTTGACAAGCCGCATAACTTATATCTGCAAACGCTACTTGGCGAAGGCGGCGTTGCGCTGGCGGCTTTTCTGGCCATGATGCTTCTCTATTTGATTGACAGTTTCCGTCTGTATGCCATGAAAAGGGAATATCAAAAAAATCAAATTCGCGGAATCGCGCTCTGTCTTGGAATCGTCGGATATTTGTTCGCCGGCCTGTTTAACGACTCGGTGGTCAGCGTCGCTCCCGCTTTCTGGATTCTTCTGGGGGCCGGGATCGCGATAAACTTCCAGAACCGCAGGGAGCTATCCAACGGTCCTGCGGATGATGGCGAGAAAGAGACGGATTGAAGCATGAAGAGATATATGCCCGGTCCATGCCCCGCTGCGCCGGCAGCAAAAGCTGGGGATTGCACGTTTGCAGCTATCGGGTGGCTATTTGGTGAAATATGACAAATTTTCGCTCCGGCCTAATTTGTAAATCGCTTTTTAAGATTTTTTCATAAATCCTGTACTGTATTTCAAACTTTTCCCGATTTTCCTGCCGCATATAAAACTCCAGTAGAGAACGGTTGCCCGCTTCGGACAATGGATTGTAATGGATCAATGTGATCAGCAGCCGTTCAATAAGATCAAATTCGCCTGTGCCGTAATAAAACTCCACCATTTTCAGGATAAGCGATTCGTATTTAAGCTCCATTTCCGTCCGGATTTCCTCAGCCCAAATATAATCCTCGCTTTGCAGATAGGCACCGGAATACAGATTCGCCATTGCGTTTGCCTGCTGTATATTAGACGCGTCAATATAAGGATTTCTTTTGATAAATTTGCAAAAATCAATATAATCGCAGACGCCGTCGGCCGCTTCCAGCCTGTAGTTTCCTGAAATTTGAATGGTGTCCCAGCTGATTTGGGCTTCTTCGATTGAACGGCGCAGACGATAAATCGTCACATGAAGAAGGTTTATGGTTTTTTTATCCGTCTTACCGTCAAAAATATTGTGCATCAGCTCATTCCGCGTAACATCCGTTTCAAAATGGCAAATCAGGTAAGCAAACAGCTCTTTCGCGTATCTTGTTGAAAATTTGATCGGTATTTTTTGGGTGTTATCGCTGAAGGTTTCAAAATGATTGAAGCACCGGATCACGGTGTGGTATGCTTCCTCTGCAACGAGCGGTCTTTCCTTTTGCCTGAGAATTTGTTCCATGGTTTTGCGCAGGCGTTTTTCATCGACCGGCTTTAAAATGTAATCCAGAGGATATGCCTGAAACGCCTGAAGCGCGTATTCCGAATACGCCGTGACAAAAACGATAATAATCCCGTAACACAAGTCCTGAATTTTAAGCGCAAGTTCCAGACCGTTCGTCCCCGGCATATTGATATCGAGGAAAATCAAGTCCGGCCTGATTTCTTCCACTCTTTCCAGCACGGTGCGGGAATCCTGAATCCTTGCCGCAATCGTAACCGTTTTGTATTTTTCTAACTGGTACTCCAACTCTTCCAGAGCGGGCAGTTCGTCGTCAACCAAGATTGCTTTCAGCATTGTATCGACCTCCATTTAACGGCAGTTTCATAGATACATCCAAACCGCCGGTATCCCTGTTTTGGATGCAAAGCGAGATATGATAAATTTTTTTGAGTCTTCGCGTAATATTATAAATACCGACACCTCTTCCGGATTCTTCCCCGGCGATCAATTTTTCGATCCGCTCGGGAGGGATTCCATCCCCGTCATCCATCACCCCTATTTTCACGGCGTCACCGACTCGTTTGACATACACCAATATGTTTCCTCCATCCGGTTTAGGCCGTATGCCGTGAATCACCGCGTTTTCAACTAACGGCTGCAAGATAAGAGGAGGTACCCTGACAGATTGATCGTCAATATCATATCGGACCTTAAGCCGATCCCCAAATCGTGCCTGTTCCAAAGAAAGATAGGACCGAATAAACTCCAGTTCTTTTTCAATCGGTATCATATCCTCCAGATTTTTAAAATCGAAGCATCCGCGCAGATAGCTGCTGAATTCTACCAGAAGCTCCTGAGAACGCGGAACATCTTTTCGCGAAATCGACAGGATTGTATTTAATGCGTTGTGAATAAAATGAGGCCGGATTTGGGATTTTAGAAACTTTAATTCCGATTTTCTCTCCCGTTCCAAAGAAGCTTGGAGCTGTAGCAGAGTCTCCTCTTTTTTGCGGATGGTCTCGGCAAAGCTTTCCGCCAATACATGCGCCTGCCCCAGCAGCATGAGGAAAAACCCGATCGGAGTAAGCTCAAGCAAGCCTGCATTCACAATATTATTCTGAAACAGGATGTCAAAGACACAGCACTCCAACACAACGAGGCCGCCGGTCATAATCAGCGCAGCATGGATTCTGTCTCGAAAAACCGCGGTGCACATTCGGATGAAAAGATAGCCGGAGATGATAAAATCATTATTTCTATCCCGTAAATCAGACTGGTAAAAAAAGAAACGGGCGTCAATAGAGTCAAAGCCGTCATAAAAACAGCATAACCCGTGAATATTTTTAAAGCCTTTTGATGGATTTCATCAGGGAACAGTTTCTGAAACAACAGCCCCAATAGGATCGGAATCCAGTACAGCGTCATGTAATCCGCCCGAATAATCGCTGAAAAGCCGAGAAAAGGGAAAAAGGTCTTGAAAAGATAACTGCCGTGCAGTAAGGTCCGCACCGCGATCATTCCGCAAAGAGCCGAGAAAAAGATATGACTTTTCTCCCGCCTGCGAAAAAAGAAAAGGGAGCCGTATATAAACGCCATTACAAAAAAGCTGCCTAATAAAAACGAATCCCGGAAAAGAAGAAGGTCGCGGCTCGATTCGATGCGCTTCGGAGTACCCAGGTACAGCGTCCCCCACATACCGCCGCGCGCATAGGTATAATTGGAGACTTGAATAATCATGTCAAGGCTGTTGCCGGAAGGGGTAAAGCAAACCTGATTCAGGCGGTATTCCGGTTTCCCATCCTTTTCGTATGCAGAAACAACGCCGTTGGCCGCCAGCAGTTTCCCATCTATGTAAATTCGGTAAGCAGTCGAAAAGGTCGGAATCCAAAGAGCCAGCGGTTCCCCTTTCCGAATGCCGGTAACATGAAGCCGATAGGTGCCAAAGCCGGTTCCGCCCAATCCTTTTCCATTGATCCGATACCGGTTCCAGACTTTAGGCGCCGTCACAAGCAAATCCGGCTTTACGCCCTCCCGCAGCTCCTTGTCGGTCACCAGCCGCTTCCAGTAAAACTCCCATTCGCCCGTCAGGGATACCAGATTTCGATCCGGCTGCTGTTCCCAATCGGACAAATCAATTCTTCCACCCTGAACCGAAAGCCTTCTGTCCGTTTCCCAATGAACATAAAAAAGAAGGGCTGTAAATGAAATTCCGATGATAAGCGCAATCAGGCCAAAAGAAATAACTTGTTTTTTATGTTTCATGATTCTTGTATTCTCAAATAAAATTGACTCTCCGAAAATTTTCTTTTTTATTATACATTTTTTAACATATGTTTTCAAATTT
Source organism: Caproicibacter fermentans (assembly GCF_009746625.1). Taxonomy (GTDB): domain Bacteria; phylum Bacillota; class Clostridia; order Oscillospirales; family Acutalibacteraceae; genus Caproicibacter; species Caproicibacter fermentans. The sequence continues at coordinate 277 of NZ_VWXL01000100.1, read as the reverse complement.
TTAAAAAAGGAACGGGGGTGTTGCAAAATGAAAATTTTGCAACACCCCCATTTATGTTGAAAAGTGATCTAAATACGAAGCTTTTGTTGAAAACTTTGCGAGATAAATCGTCGAAATAGGAATAGCAATGCTAAGCTCCGCCGTAAAGCGAAGCTGAAAAATCAATCATTTTCTGTTTTTCTGGAATCTACTCTTTTTGAAGGCAAAACAAATGTGTTTTTAGCCTTCCTGTGTTGCATTTCGCACAGAGCTTGTTCAAGTTGTAGCCCATGCACAA
>NZ_VWXL01000010.1 GCF_009746625.1 Caproicibacter fermentans | reverse complement strand
CAAAGCTGGCGTTCAGACAGTACCGCCGGTGGACATTCCGGCGGTACTGTGACTGGCGCTCATGTAACCGGCGATATGGGTCATTTCCGACCGGCGTTTTGGGTCAAAAAAGTTCCGGCGTTGACACGTTTGCTGTATCTCTTCCGCAATGTGACGCTTCTCGGCAGGCTTTATCCGTTTTTTGCGAGGACGTTCTTTAGAATGTGATTATCCAGAGTAAGGTTTGCCACTAGTTCTTTTAATTGGCGGTTTTCTTCTTCCAGTTGCTTTAAATGCTTTGCTTCGCTGACATCCATCCCGCCGTATTTGCTTTTCCAACGGTAAAATGTCTGTTCAGAAATATTATATTCTCGAACAATATCCGTCGCTTTTTTACCTGCTTCATGTTCTTTTAGAATCCTGATGATCTGTTCCTCGCTGAACCGTTTCTTCATGTTAATCACTCCATCTGCATTTTATCATATTGTGACTAACTTTTCTATTGGCTCAGTTTTCGGGGCTCAGGTCAAGATTTTGCAAATCGTCAATATAGAGAATGAAGTAATTAACTTTTTTGCATATATGACAAAAAGAGAAATAGTTAATCGCGTAAAGGATATGCCGTTATTCTCTACCGGTGCTGACCTTACTATCTCTTGCTCCCATCCTTGCCTACCAAGATGGAAACGGGATGGAGATCGTACATATCCTAAAAACTGCGGATATTGTTATCCTTGTTTAATAAGACGAAGCTCTTTACTGGATATTCAAGATGATAGTAGGCTCTACAGTTATGATAGTATCGATCTGGAATTTATAAGACAGTACTCTTCAGGAAATAAGATTAATGATTTAAAAGCTGTTATTGCATCGGTTTATAAATACATCCAATCAGATGATGCCGAATTGAAGAGGTTAATAATGTGTAGTGGAAATCTTACAAGTGAGGAAATAGAGCTGTTTCTACAAGTATATAAGAATACCATGAATGACTTAATTCAACTATTTTCTAAAAGCCAAGATATGAAAGAATATATAGGTCTGAATTGATGAGTAAGTTAATTGACACACATTTTCATTTAGATTTTTACAAAGATCATAGTCAAATATATTCACTGATAAATAGCCTTGAACAATACACTCTTTGCGTTACTAATTCACCGGGAGTATTTCTATCATGTCTAAAATTATATCCCGAGACTAAGTTTATAAAGTTTGCATTAGGGTTTCATCCTCAAGAAATTGCATCTAACAAGTTATCAATACGAGATTTTAGACAATGTATAAATAGAACTGATTACATTGGAGAGGTTGGTGTGGATTTATCAGTAAAGTATGCAGGCTCTGAGAAAATACAACTAGATAATTTCACTACAATAATTGAACTAGCAAAACAATACAACAAACTTACTTCAATACATGTTCGAAATTCAGAAGACAAAGTTATTGAAATAATAGATAGAATTAGGCCTAACAAATGTATTGTACACTGGTTTACTGGTAATGAGGAGCAGCTCAAGGCATTAGTAGATGTAGGATGCTATTTTTCATTAAATACGCACATGATAGTATCTTCAAAACAGATTGAAAGAGTGAGGTCTATTCCTAAAGATAGAATACTCATTGAAAGCGATGGCCCTTTTACAAAAGTTAATAAGAAAATCTATTCCCCTATATTATTAAAAGACGCATATGCAGCAATTGAATCAGTATTAGGTTATCAAAATCTTTCATACATTGCATTTGAGAATTTCAAGCGTTTATTATCCACCTAAAACCTGCATCTATTTTGACCTAATGACACAAAACGGCAGTCCGACCCCTGCGGCCGGGCTGCCGTTTTCGTTGGGGGCGGCCGGCGAGAACCCGCCGGCGCAGGCTGTTCTTTCTTTCTACCGGGCTACGTGATATAATAAATCATCACTGAAGTTCCGGAAAGAGGTTCTTATGAATTACAGATTGACAGAGTCCCCCTCCCCACAGGAGAAAGACGAAATATTCCGCGAATTGCTCCGCTATAACCTAGCGCATCTTGAAAATAAAGACGCAAGGGACCTGGCAATTTTTCTGGAAGACGAGAGCGGAAACAAAACCGCCGGTTTAATCGGCGATACCCACGGGAACTGGCTGGAAGTTGAATATTTATGGGTCAGTGAAAAAATGCGCGGCCGGAAGATTGGAACGGAATTGGTTCAGAAAGCGGAATCTTTCGCAATGGAACGCGGCTGCAAATATGTTTTTTTGAATACGTTTGGATTCCAGGCTCCTCGATTTTATGAAAAACTGGGCTACGTGGAGAAATTTGTTCTGAAAGAATACCCCGTTTCCGGAACGAGGCATTATTACACCAAAAGTCTTGTAAAATAAACGGATCAATGAAGAGGCAGCGCGGTTTCGGCAACCGCGGCTGTTTTTTTATGCGCGCCTCAGCCCCATTTCGCGCCCCACAGCTTCATGGCGATAATAATGGGTTTCAGGCTGTTCCCCTTTTCCGTCAGCGTATACTCCACCGTCGGCGGCACCGTTGGATATGCGGTTCTCAGGACGACTCCCTTCGCTTCCAGTTCCTTTAAACGCACCGAAAGCGTCTTCGGGCTGATCCCCTCAAGAGATTTTTTCAGCTCGCCGAACCGCTTTACCCCGTCAAATAAGTCCCGGATGATCAGAAACATCCATTTCCCGTCCAGGACCTCCAGCGTTTTCTCGATGGAGCATTCCAGCCCCGCCGGGCATTCACAGATATTTTCCTCTAAAACCCGCTCGATTTTCAAATCCTGCCTCCCAATTTCAATGGTAACTTTTATGTAACTACTTTTCATAATAAATCATCAATGCTATAATGTCAATTACAGAAAAGACCCGCCAATGCGGCCTCGCACCGGCCGTCAGACAATTTTTAAATAAAATGCACGGAGGATTGAGAATGGAAAAATCAAAGGTGTATTTCACCGATATGCACGCGACATTGACCGAAAACCTTCTTCAAAAGCTGAAAAGGCTGATCAAGTCGGCTGGAATCGGACAGATTGATTTCGACAGGAAATATGCCGCGATCAAAATACATTTCGGCGAGCCGGGCAATCTCGCTTTTCTTCGCCCGAATTACGCAAAGGTGGTCGCGGACGTTGTGCGGGAGCTCGGCGGCAAGCCGTTTTTAACCGACTGCAACACGCTTTATGTGGGGGGGCGCAAAAACGCCCTGGACCATCTGGATTCCGCCTACGGCAACGGATTCTCTCCTTTTTCCACCGGATGCCACGTTCTGATCGCGGACGGACTCAAGGGGACCGACGAGGCGCTTGTCCCTGTGCGGGGTGGGGAATATGTGACGGAAGCAAAAATCGGTCGAGCGATTATGGATGCCGACGTATTCATTTCTCTCACCCACTTTAAAGTCCATGAATCCACCGGCATCGGCGGAACCCTGAAAAATATCGGCATGGGCTGCGGCTCCCGCGCGGGAAAAATGGAAATGCACAGCAGCGGCAAGCCCCATGTGAATCAGGAGTCCTGCGTCGGCTGCGGTTCCTGCAAAAAGAACTGCGCGCACGGCGCCATCTCCATTGAAAACCGAAAAGCGTCCATCAACCACGATCTGTGCGTCGGCTGCGGGAGATGCATCGGTGCCTGCCCGACGGACGCGGTTCTGCCCGCTTCCGACGAATCCAACGACATCCTGAATAAGAAAATCGCGGAATACTCCTACGCGGTGCTGCACGACCGCCCCCAATTCCATATCAGTCTGGTCGTAGACGTATCTCCTTTCTGCGACTGCCACGCGGAAAACGACATTCCGATTGTGCCGAACGTCGGCATGTTCGCCTCGTTTGACCCCGTTGCGCTCGACCTGGCCTGCACGCAGGCCGTCAACAGCCAGCCCGTCATTCCCGGCAGCTTACTGGAAAAAAGAGGAAACTCGCACCATGATCATTTCAAGGATATTCATCCCACAACCGACTGGAACGTCATGATTGACCACGCGGTGAAAATGGGCCTTGGAAGCCGCGATTACGAGCTTGTCAAAATATAAATACACCCACAAAAACAGGGGTTCCCCGAATGGACGGCGAATCCCTGTTTTTTTAATGCTTTAAAATCTGGTTGTTTCTGGACCGGTACTCTTCCTCACCGATTTCGCCTCTTGCGAAGCGTTCGTTCAAAATTGCAAGGGCTCCGGGGTAAATTTCCTCAAAAACCGCCGCTTTTGAAGGAACCGCGCGCCGCCCAGATTGATATATGAAATAAATCGCCAGTCCAAGGATGAGTAAAAAACCGATCATCTATGGCAATTCCTCCAAATCCAAACCCGCCGTAACCGTATCCGCCCAAACCAAATTCATTGCAGTACATTAACAACCACCTCCATTGACGCTGGTTTTAATATACCCGATCATTCTGTTAATTCTGTGAAGAAAAGGTGTCTTCTTTATGAAGGAATTTAGCTCCAGATTGAATCACATTTATTCCTTTCATCCGTCGGAACACTCAAGGCACACACGGCAAAAATTCCGGTTAAGCCCAACGTTCCAAAACAGTCGTCGTTTGGCCCGCCGTTTACAGTCGTCCCCAGCAAAAAAGCTGCCGCGATTCAATCATCCGGGGCAGCATCGGCAACCATTTGCGGCATTCGAATTATGCCGCTTTTCATTTTTCGTCCAGATAGTCTTTCGCAAATTGAGCGTAAAAAGCCGCGCCCCGATGCAAAGCGGTTAAGTTTAAGATCTTGACAGACTATCGTTAAAAACAGGATGCTGAATTTCGTCCCTGATGTGACGGTCAGCATAGGCTGTCAAAATCAAAGTCAACGCACCGTCACCAGTAACATTACAGGCCGTTCCAAAACTATCCTGCAATGCGAATATCGTCACCATCAAAGCAGTTCCAGTTGCATCAAATCCAAGCACACCGGTAATCAAACCCAGAGACGCCATGACCGTGCCTCCTGGAACTCCGGGTGCTCCCAGCGCGAAAACACCAAGCAACAGGCAAAATAATACCATAGATCCCAAAGTTGGCAGCTTACCATACAAGACCTTGGAAATGGTCATAACAAAGAATACTTCCGTTAGGACCGAACCGCATAAATGAATATTGGCAAACAGCGGAATCCCGAAATCGACCATATCGCTGCGAAGAACCGGAGACTTATGTGCACACTTCAGAGAAACCGCCAGAGTCGCTGCTGACGACATTGTTCCAAGCGCTGTGAGATAGGCCGGCCCATAATATTTTATTACTTTAAAAGAATTTTGCTTTGAATATGCACCGGAAACTGCATATAATAACGTTAACCAGATATAATGCCCAATCATAACGATGATGATTACTTCCAGAAAAATTGGAATTTGTTTGGTGATACTTCCCTCGTAAGCAAGTGTGCAGAATGTGGCGGCGATAAAATAAGGAAGAATGGGAATGACGATTTTTGTGACAATCTGCAGAACGATATTCTGGAATTCATCAAGCAGCCGAATCGTTGTCTCTGCTTTTGTCCAAACGGCCGCCAAACCCAGAAAAATTGATAAGACCAGTGCACTCATAACCGGCATGACTTGCGGAATCGACAGCTGAAAAATAACCTTCGGCAATGATTTCAGGTCCTCGGCACGACTTGAAATATCCATAGTCGGAATAATTCCAAATCCAGCTCCCATCGACATCAACGCTGCACCAATAGACGATGCATAAGCAATCACAACAGCTACTGCTAGCATCCGCGAGGCGTTTGAACCAAGTTTTGTAATGGAAGGCGCTATAAAACCGATTATAATTAGAGGGACACAAAAATTAATTACTTCGCTAAGAACATACTTGACTGTAACGACAAAATTCATGAACGCTTCATTGGCAATCAGTCCAACTGCAACACCCAAAGCAACGCCCAACAATAGTTTGAACGGCAGACTGCTCAAAAGCCTTTTCATACAGCTCACTCCTCTTATTCCCCTTGTTATTTTGTCTTTATCCGCCCGTTGAACTAGGGTGTGTTTGAAAAAGAAAAGTTGCCCGAAAATGGTATAATTAAGTGCTTCTTTCAGAAAATTAGGCATTCAGAGTCTTTGCGTCCTTTTTACTTTCTTCGATCTGTATTTTGGTGAAATGTTACAATCTCAAATGTTTTTTCAAACATGCCCTAACTGAATCAATTTACCAAGAAATCCATTTACATTTCAAGAAAGCTGCTTTTTCCGCTTATGCAGCATCATGTCGAGCACCAGCGGATCCATCCCCGACGAGCCCTTGTTTCCAAGTGTCGCAAAATTATCGATGGATTTTTCAACATCATTTTCAACGATACCGTCGGTTTTCTGTACGCACAGCCCTTTCATCGCCATAAAAGCGGCTTGCATCGCGGCGTTGGTACATGTGCTGATTTTCAGCGCGCAGTCCGCTTTTGCACCGTCACACAGCATACCGGTCACATTGCCGATCATGTTCTGTATGGCAAATCCAATGGCCTTTAAATCCCCTCCCATCAAATAGGTGATTCCACACGCCGCTCCGGTCGCGGCTACCGTTGCTCCACACAGTGCGGAAAGCCTGCCGAATTTGGATTTAATGTAAATGGCGATCAGGTTACTCAAGGTGACCGCGCGGAGCATCCGGTCCTCCCCGGCCTTCAACCATTTTGCCGTGGCGACGACCGGCATGGTTGTTGTGATGCCCTGGTTTCCGCTCCCGGAGTTAGAGACCACCGCAAACGGGGCGCCCGCCATTCTGGCGTCGGCGGCGGCCGTGGTTACACAGACGGCGTTTGAAACCATGTCGTTGCCGATCATTCCGTTTTCCAGTTCCTCCCGGACGGTTCTTCCGATTTTCAGGCCATAGTCATTTTTAAGCCCCTCTTCCGAAATGGCCGTGTTCACGGAAATGCTTTGCCGGATGATGTCCAGCGGATCGTTTTCCGGGTCGATCTGCTGCACAAACTCATAGATTTTTTGAACCGACAGAGTGTTTTTGATTTCCTCCGGGCCGATTCCTCCGGTCGGCCCGGTTCCGTCCTTGTTTTCAAAGACCGTCTTTCCATTTTCCTGCACCAGAACAATGTTGGTGTGCGCGCCGGAAATTACCGCCCGGGCAGAGTCTTCCCCGCTTTCGACCGTAACATCGACATACAGCTTTTCAGGCGTGTCCGCAACTTCAACGGTTATTTTCCCGGATTCCACCAATTTTTGCGCCGCGGAATACACCGCCGGGTCCACCCCCGAAATGACCTGGAGCTTTTTGCTCGGGTCACCGCCCAAAGCGCCGATTCCGGCGGCGTACTCCATTCCCGTATAGTTGGTTCCGGGGATGCCCGCGGCCATCGCGTTTTTAATCATGTTTCCGCTTGCCCGAACGCAGACGCTTTCCACCTGTTTTCCGCTCAGGTGTTCGGCGGCTACGGCAGCGGTGAAAGCAATCGCCGCAGGCTCCGTACACCCTGTCGCCAGTTCCATCTCACTGTTCAAAATGTCAATAATCTTTTGTTTATCCATTTCAGCAGCACATCCTTTCTTTCGTATTTCTTTCTCAATCCGTTAATCCGCATCGGAGCGGCACGCTACCGCTTCAATCTCAACCAGCGCTCCCATGGGCAGCTTCGCAACCTGAACCGCCGATCTTGCCGGGAATTCGCCTGTGAAAAACTCCGCATAGACCCTGTTCATCGCCGCAAAGTCGTCCATGCTGTTCAGAAAGACATTTGTTTTTATAACATGGCTGAAATCGGAACCGTCCGCGGCGAGAACCGCCTTCAGATTCATCAGGGACTGGCGCGTCTGCTCTTCGATTCCTCCATTGACAAATTTTCCCGTGCGCGGATTCAGGGGAAGCTGCCCTGAAGTGAAGATCAGTTTTTCAAATCCTGTTGCCTGGGAATAAGGGCCGATCGCCTTTGGAGCGTCTTCCGTATGAATGATTTTCTGCGTTGTAACCGCTCTCCTTCTTTTTTATTGTAATAATAATTTATCATTATAATAATAAAATGTCAATACTTTCGGCTAAAAAAGACGATTTTTATTTAAATTTACGATTTTGTGCGGTTAGAATGCGCTTTTAATAAATAATTATCGCCGATTTCTAATAAATTTGTTGCATCCTCCGTCTCATCGTGCTATCCTTTCTAGTAGAGAATAACACATCCCGCGGTGTTGTTCCCTATTTTTTGAATCGGGAGGAAACCATGAAATCGACCAGTTCAAAGCTTCTAAAGAATTATGGCATTCTTGTCGAATTTTTGGGGAATGTTCTCGGCCCGGACTATGAAATCGCGCTCCATGAAATCAGCTCCGACAGCCAGTCCATCATCGCGATTGCAAACGGTCACATCAGCGGCAGAAAGGTCGGCGCGCCCATAACCGATTTTGCGCTGAAGATGATTAAAGATAAGGTTTACGAAACCAACGATTATGTCCTGAATTATAAAGGAATTTCGAAGTCCGGCAAAGTGCTGCGGTCTTCCACCATTTTCATCAAGGATGAAAACGGCAGCCTGATCGGCATGCTGTGTATCAATTTCGACGCTTCCCGCTTTACCGACGTCAGCCAAAAAATACTGGAGCTGTGCAATATCCGGCAGGAAACGCTCAAAGAGCCGGAAGGCCCCCTCCCCGACGTGCCGGACGCGCTGTCCGGAGCGGTTGAAAGCTTTCCCGAAACGGTTGCCGAAATGATTGAAACCGTATTGGAAAGCTGCCTTCCGGGCAGCGGTATCTTGTACACGGATCGTTTAACCCAGGCGGAAAAGATGCACATCGTGGACATTTTGAACAAGCGTGGATTTTTTTTATTAAAGGGCGCCGTCAGTCAGGCCGCAAAACAGCTTAAATGCTCCGAGCCGACCATATACTGGTATCTAAGCGCTCTGAACAGCGACAAATAGCCAACCGGGACAAGGGATTTTTGCCGCGTCAACCCACAGAAAGAAATAAAGCCCCATAGAAAACGCGCCTTGATTCAGCTGAATCAAGGCGCGTTTTTATGCAATGCTTTTTACAAAGCTGTTCTAATCGGCCCCTTTTTTTCATTCAGCCGCCTTTGAGTTATCCCTTTTGATAACCCGACAGGTCGTATAGCGTCTGGGAACCGCCGCCCTCCATACCCGAACCGGAGGAAGAACTCCACACGGTGGAATCCACCGCCGTGCCATGCTCTTCGACCCACTTGGTCACTTCATCGGAGGAATCGCCGCTCATGCCGCCTCTTCCTCCCACCAGATAATACTTCAATTCGCCGGACTTCACCATTTGCTCCAGCTTTTCCACCGTCAGCGACCGATTGGTCCCGCTGAATCCACCGACCGCCATGACCGGCTTGCCGGTTGCCAATATGATCGGTTCCGCTTCACTGGCGCTTTGAACCGCGACCAGATATTTTTCGCCGGTATTGTTCTGTTCCAAAAAGCTGATCAGCGCCGAGTCGGAGGAACTGCTTTCCTGATTCCCGAAGCTTCCGCCGAAATGAGTACCGCCGTCTTGGCTTTCCGTGTCCGTCCGGCCGTCGCGCCGGTCCTCTTCAGACGTATTTCCGCCCGACCACTGCCGGCCGCCGCCGCCCTGCCCGAACATTGAAGCGCCTTCCGCGGACGGACCTGCCGACGGAATTGAGGTGTTCATTTGATTACTGAACACCGAATATCCGGTCCATACGGCCGGCGCGATCAGCAGCCCTGCAAAGCCGAGCGTGACACAGGCAGCCGCCAGAGTGCCGCCCGTGTTTTTTCCGAAAGCCCGCAGAGCAACCAGAAGAACTGCCGGTATTCCAGTAACGGCACAGATCAGCGGAATCAGAATTTTGGAGTAGCCCTGATAGGACACGAGCATTGCGGCCTGTACGGCAAGCGTCGAAGCAAAAGCCGCCGGAAGCAGCCAGCCGGACGCACCGCCGCGGCGGTACAGCTTCCACAATTCCACCGCGCCGATGCCGGTCAGCGCCGCGAGGAAAGGCGCCATCGCGGAAATGTAATAAGGATGAAAGAATTCGGACACGCTGAAGTAGCCGACCATGGTGACGACGGAGCCGCCCCACATCAAGACTCCGCGCAGCAGCTTCCTGCGCCGCTCTTCCTCGGCATTCCGCATTCCCAGCAGCATCGCCAGAACGGAAAACGCTCCGAACGGAAGCAGCCAGCTGTCCTGACCGCCGAGAGTCGTGTTGAACATACGCAGAAGTCCGGCGCTTCCGCCGCCGTTGAACATGCCTCCGCCGCCCCCGTTGCCGCCGGGGCCGCCCGCAAAGCCGTTTGCGCCTCCTTTTTCAAAGCCTCCGCCATCCGTGCTGTCGCGCCCGTCCGCGCGGGACGAAGCATCGCCCGATTGCTCCGTGCCGTTTGTACCGTCAGAAGTTTGGTCCGGCAAAGACGGCGAAGACATAGATATCTGCCCGTCCTGCGCGCCGCCGGAGGTTCCCTCCTCGCCGGGCTGGCCCGGCTGACCGCCGTCATCCGTCATACCCGGAGGGCTTGTCATCTCTCCATTCGTACCGGCAGAACCGGAGCTTCCCCGGTTCTGCCCCGTGATCCGCTGGATTCCGTTATAGCCCAAGGCGAGCTCCAGTTCGGAATTGTTCGTGCTGTTGTCGACATACGGCCGCTCGCTTGCCGGGGTCAGGTCCACCGCCACCGACCAGGACAGCGAAACCACTAGCAGGACAAGCGTTGCCACCGCGAGATGCCAGATTCTCTTTCTCCATTTGATCTTGGTTCCGAAAAAGTAAACGGCATAAAGCGCGGGGAGGATCAGAAACGCCTCCAGTGTTTTTGCGTTATACGCAATTCCCAGAAAAACCATGGAAAGAATCAGGCAGCGAAGCTGTCCCCGGTCGGAAGCCGCCATCATGGCCCACGCGGAAAGCACCATAAAGAAAATCAGCACCGAATCGGTGTTGTTCGTTTTGCTGACAACGATAAAGATCGGTGAAAGGGCCAGCACCAAAGCTGAAATCAGCCCCGCCGCGCTCCCGAAATGACGTTTGACGACATGATAAATGATCGCCGCCGCGGCAACCGCTGCGAGGCACTGCGGCAAAATGATGCTCCAGCCGTAAAATCCGAACACTTTGGCAAAAGCCGTTTGCACCCACAGGGAGACAGGAGGCTTGTCCACCGTGATCCACCCCCCCGGGTCCAGAGAGGCGAAGAAGAAGTTTTTCCAGCCGGTCAGCATACTCTTTACGCTGGCCGCGTAAAATTCATTGCCATAGCCGAGGTTCCAGATGTTATAGACGGACAGAAAAGCCGCCAGAAGCAGGATCAGCGACAGCAGAACCGCCTCGCGGTACTTTCGAACAGTTTTCATATTTTCTACCCTTTCCGGTCGATTTCAGGTTTGCAATCAAGATGAGTAGGTGCGGCCGCCGTTTGGGTATTTTTACGGTAAATGCCAAGCTTTCTGGCAAGATAGTTCCCAATCAGCATAATTCCGGTCGTCAATATTTTGGCAGTCATGGAATCCATCCCGAAAAAGTCCGTAAAGAGGTTCAGGAACAGAAGATTCAGGACACATCCAACTGCCGCCACCAGATAAATCAGCGCGGCTTCCTTCAAAAAATTCCGGACCGCACTGTTACTTTGATTGACCACGCTGGCATTTCGAAAGGTCAGCAGTCTGCCCAGAATCATATTGACAAAGGTCGAAATGAGATAGGCAACGGTAAAGCCCGCGTTCTGGTCCCACTTCATTGGGTACACAAACAGAAAGAACAGCGCCCATTCCACAACCGTCGCACCGCCGCCGACCACAAGATAGCTGATAAATTGAGTCATGTTTTTAAGATATTTCTTTCTCAGCATCGAGATCCACCTCGCTTTCGCTTTCCTGTAGGGTACCCTATGTTTGTGACGGGGGAATGAATTTATTATGAGGACCCGATGAAAGCGGTCCGGCAATTTTTACCGATGGAAAACGCGTCCGCAATGCGGACGCGCCGATGCCGATCTGGCAATTCATTTGTCATCCCGGGGGACGCAAAGGCAAACGTTCCGCTGCGCGGCAAAACTGCGCCTTCCTCCCACCCCGGCTATGATCTTGTCGTGGGTTTTTGGCTTTGAGGAATTCAAAACAATTTACACATTTTTCATGGAATACTCATTTGAAACGCTGGAATGATATGGTATAATTTATGATGTGAATTGAAAATTGGGGGAACTCTGAATGCGCTTTCAAAAATGCAGAGCCGCGGCTGCCGGCTGTTTCTCGGCCTTTCTTCTCATCTCTTCCATCTCGGGCTTACCGGGATTCCTTCCAGGAGCCGGCGGCTCTTTGACGGCATCGGCTTCCGTACAGGCCGCGGTACCTTTTTCCACAAGCTCGGTCGCCAGAACGGAAGGCGGCGGCGCGAACGGATCCGGACAAGACGACAAAGCCTATCAGGCAATCCGGGAAATCACCTCCAGCGCGGACGTCCCGGGAGGTACGCGGATCACCCTGAATAAATATCTGGCATCAGCGGACGCCCGGCCGGCCTATTCTTTTGTAAAACAGGACTACGGCTACCGGGCCCTGTCGTCGGATTCGGAACGAACCCTTTACGAGTATATCGACAACGCGGCCTATCAGGTGTCCAACCAGTCCGTCAGCGGATACTACCCGGTCGGCCAGATCGTACTGACGGCAAAGCTGGACCAGTCACGGCTGCAGAAAGTATTTCTGGCATATACAAACGATCATCCGGAGGTGTTCTGGCTCACAAACGTATTCTCCTACGGATATGACGGCGATTCATCAATTTTACAGCTTTTTTCCGTTCTCTCCGCCGATGGCTGCCGCGAGGCGGTCAACGCGCTGAACAGCAAGCTGCAGCAGGTAATTCAATCCGTCCCGGCCGGGCTGAGCGAATTTGACCGGGAAGAGGCCCTGTACGACTATCTGACCAAAAACTGCAGCTACAACGACGCCGCAGTAGAAGACACAAGCATCTGGCAGGCGTTTACGGCCTACGGGGCTTTGATGGACGGCCACGTGGTCTGCGAAGGGTACTCCCGCGCAATGGAACTGCTTTCAAGTTATCTGGGACTGCACTGCACGCTGATCCGAGGCTCCAGCAACGGAGTCGGACACATGTGGAACGCCGTCAGCATCGGGGAAAACTGGTATCATCTTGACCTGACGTGGTGCGATGGGAATCAGCCGATCTACAATTATTTCAACGTCACCGACCAGGTCATCCGGCAAACCCATAAAATCTCTCCCGCTTATTCCTCCCTGACGGAGCAGCAGCTTGCCGCGGCAAACTCACAGGTCAATCTGTTTCTTCCCGCCTGCCAGTCGACTGCGGAAAATTACTATGTGGTAAAAGGGATTAAGATCACGGATTTGGGCAATGCCGGTGACAGCACCGTGGTTCAGCAGCTTTCCGCCGACCTTGCCGAATCCGACCCAACGGTTGCATTCTATATTGACGCCGGCCCGAAGTTTACTTCTGTCGTGAACGGGCTGGTCTCCGCATCCCCGTATAAGATGAAAACCTATTTGCAGCAGGCGTGCAGGCAGTCCGGTAAAAGCCCCGAAAACGTTTCTTACGTGGTGGATTCCGCCAATCACGGCCTGGAAATCTGCGTCACCTATTAAGAAAGGACCTTGTTGCAAAACAGCCTCTTACAAAATCCTGCATATAAAATGCGTCTTAATCCGGCTTCGAAGCCGTTTTAAGACGCATTTCTTGTTTTTAGGCTGTTGGTTTGTGCAATTTGCTTGTGCAAATAGAAAAGCTCTTCCGGCCTCATGGTTCTGTAGGAATTCGCATGCACAATATGGTTCTTGTCAAACCGCCGGTCCGCTGCCTTTCAGCCACACATCCCCTTCCCGCTTCGCGGCGAGAAGTCCGTCATCCACGGATTCCTCTCCGGTGAAAATCTTTTCCATATGGCCGTCTTTAAATCGAACGCGCCCTTAACCGGATTTGTCTGCAAAGTGTAGATTCAAAGTGCCGTCATTTTACGCTCAACTTCGTTTAGCTGTTTCGCGTCGGTAATATTCAGTTTGTTCTTCAGGGTAAAAGAAGAGGGATAACAGTAGCTGCTATCCCATTCATAATCATATTGACAATTTTCATTCATTTTATCTCTCCGGCACTACCGAATACTTTTTCACCAGCCGTTTGATTTCCTCATCCGGAGTGGTTTTACCGGTAATGCACCTGCGAAGCATATCGCGGTCTTCCTCAGTCAGGGGCATTCCTTCTATTGCCATTGTGCCGTTGATTTCTCCGATCAGTTTCTCCACACGATCCATCGGATTCCCCTCCTTTACCAATATTATTATAGCATTTTCAGAAGAGACGTTTGACAAGCTCCGGCAGGAGGATCATTTCCTGATCGGTACTCCTATGGATCTGATACCGGAAAAGCTGGCGTATTACCTCCGTGACTTTTTGAAACAGCTCCGTCATTTTCCGGTAATCGCAGTCAAACGCCTGTGCGCTTGCTTATCATCTCCGGCCCGGTCACGTTGTAAAGTCCACATGATTACCCGGCAACATGAGCAAGGTATTGAATGAAAACGCGCTGCCACGCTCATATATGAAGCTGAAATCAATCGCTTTATCTATTTTCCTCAATACACGCTCTTTCGGTACCAGATCTTCCATGCGGTAAAAGCCGACTTGTTTCCGAATGTCATTACTTTTTTTCGTTCAACATTTTTATCACCTGTTTATATTTTACCATTTCTCAAGCACTAAAAAAAGACAAAGTACCTGATTTCGATACTTTGTCTTCAGACTGAAAACCCGCATGATTCTAGAAATCATGCGGGTTTTTCCTTGGTGGGAGAGGATGGATTCGGACCATCGAAGCCGTAAGGCAACAGATTTACAGTCTGCCCCATTTGACCGCTCTGGAACTCTCCCATATGTGGAGCCTTGTTGGAAAAAGCAAAGCTCCTTTTTCGCTGAAATTGGAGCTGGCAGACGGACTTGAACCCCCGACCTGCTGATTACAAATCAGCTGCTCTACCAACTGAGCTACGCCAGCATTTTTAAAGCGCTCGATTATAATACCATACCCGGAAACGAATGTCAAGACTTTTTAGGAAATAGGGGCGTTATGTGGGAAATTCAGGTAAGCATTTAGATGTCGATGGCGGAGGGAAAAAGGGGCCGCTTATTTTTTCACAGAATCTTCTAAAAAACTTCAAACGCGGTTCACCGACAAGACATAATTTCCATTCATACTATAAATGTTCCAATCAAAATGTGAAAAGAAGAAAAAATACTGCAGCAGGCCGGCGGTGAAGGACGGAATACCGGACCACAGGCCCGCAGACAAACAGCAAGCGCCTTGCGAAAAGGCTTTACGATATTACTTTTTTCATAATACTTCTCTTTCTTCCGCCGCCCCCCGGTTTCGAGGGGCGGCACCCTTTTGCGAAAACTGCGTTCAGCGCATTAAAGTTTCATTTGGCTGAACAGACGCATCAGGTTTTCCATGGTCAGAGCAAGGTCGTTTGTGCTCCTTTTTTTCGCCTTGCTGAAATCTACCGCCACGCGGTTGATGCTGAACACGGCCGACACCCCCCTGTCATAGACCGGCTGAATGTCGTCGCCGATGTCCCCGACAACCGCGATCAGCCGGACGCCGAGCTTTTTGGTCCGCGCGGCCACACCTGCGACTACTTTGCCGCGCAGGCTTTGGGAATCCAGCCTTCCCTCTCCGCTGAAAACCAGGTCGGCGTCCTGTGCGATACGGTCAAAGGCAACGGTATCCAGCACCGTTTCAATCCCCATTTTCAGCTCCGCCCCAAAAAAAGCCGCCATCCCCGCGCCCATGCCTCCGGCCGCGCCCGCGCCCGGAATATCAGCAATGTCGAGCCGCAGCTCGCGCTGAACCGTTTCGGCAAAGCACCGCAATTCCCCGTCCAGCCCGCGCACCATTTCAGGGTCCGCGCCCTTTTGCGGAGCAAACACATAGGCTGCGCCCATTTCCCCGTAAAGCGGATTGTCGATGTCGCACATCGCTGTGATTTCAGCCTCTTTTAGTCTGGGGTCAAGTCCTGAAACGTCGATCCGGCTGACCCGCGACAGCGTTCCGCCCGTCGGGACGAACTCTTTTCCGTCCGCGTTAAAAAACTTAACGCCCGCGCCCGCTGCGGCGCCCGCCCCCGCGTCGTTCGTACAGCTTCCGCCCAGACCGACAATAATTTTTCGGCACCCGCGCGAGGCCGCGTTTCTCATCAGCTGACCCACCCCGAAGGTGGTCGCCAGATCCGGCCTGCGCCGTCCCTCCGAAAGGGCGAAGCCCGCGCAGGCCGCCATCTCGATCACCGCCGTGCCGCCGGGCAGAAGGCCGTAAAAGCTTTCCATTTCTTCTCCGAAAGGCCCGCTGACCCTGCAGAAAACCTTTTCACCGCCCGCCGCAGCCAGAAAAGCGTCCACGCTGCCTTCTCCGCCGTCCGCAACGGGAATGGAGACGATTTCGGCGTCGGAGTAAAATCGTCCGATCTGCTCCGCCATAATCCGGCAGACCTCCGCGGAACTCATCGTGCCTTTAAAGGAATCCGGAATCAAAACAAACTTTTTCATTGCAATCCACACCTTTTCAATCAGGATCCCCGCCTGAAAGCGGAGTATGCTTCCATTTTATCCTGACGCGGCGGAATCGTATATGTTACGGGCGACAGAATCCGGCCCGGTTTTCTGTTCTCAAAAACAGACCCTTGTCAGTTTCGCTATGTGCTCTCCTCCGGATGCAGCTCGCGGTAAAACAGCACCGCAAGGTAGAAGAGCGCGGCGGCATGGTTCGCGCGTCCAGTCCCGTTTCTTCGACGAGCTTTTTCAGCCGGTACTGAAGCGTGTTTTTGTGCATAAAAAGCTCCTCTGCAGCCTTTGAGATGGAGTCGTTCGCGCGGAAAAAAACCTCCAGGAGACGCACCCATTCTTTGACTTCCTCGTCCCCGCAGCCGCGGAAGATTCTGCGGATATACTCTTTCTTGCGCGCGTCTGAAATTTCGTTCAAAAAAATATCGACCGTTACTTCGTCGTACAGCCGCAGTCTTGAACCCCGGCGGGACCGTGCCGCCCGGAGCGCTTTTTCGGCTTGCCGGCAAGCGGCATAAACAGAAAAAAGGCCGGCTTGGCTGCCGTCGATCCCCGCGAAAAACGGAATTTCGAATTCCTCCTCCGCCTCTCCTTGAACAGCTGCGGCAAGCCGCTTCATCTGTTCGTCCGTCCTGCGCGACGCGATGCAGAACATTTTGTCGCCGCTGCGCAGCACCAGACAACCCTGCTCCCTTTTCAGCCGCCCCCTGACGGCCTTTTCCATCTGCTCCGCCAAACGCCGTCCCTCCGCGGTTTCATCGCAGTCCGTCATTCCCTCCGGCGACAAAATGAACACCCGGCGCGCCTTTTCAACATCAATCCCGATGGATTTTCCGCGCTCCGGAAAAGACGGGTCCTGCTCCGCGTTCTCCGTAAAGATCCATTCCTCCAGAAAACGGTTCCGGATGGTCTCGTCCCGTAATTTCTGTTCCTTCAGGTAACTGTCCAGCAACAGAATCTCCGTCATCTTCTTGATGATTTCACCGTATTTTGCCACTTCCGCCCGTTTTCCGGTTATCCCAACAACCCCGACGATCGTATTTTGAAACAAAATCGGGAAGTTCACTCCCTCCCGCGCCCCCGCGTACTCATTGTCGTTCTCCACGTTCATCCGGTCGAGATTCCGTTCCACGATCTGGCTTGCGCCCTCGTGGAACTGCCCGATCCGCTTCGGGTCCGTGCTTGCGATGATTGTGCCCCTGTCGTTCATCATATTGACGGGATAATCGATAATCCCGCTCATTTCCGTGACAATCCGCATCGCGTCCTGATGTGAAATCCGCATAAGACAGGCTCTCCTCCCCGCTGTATCTGATCCGCTGCTTCTATTATATCCCCCCCAAGCGCCGCGTACAAGCCCGCGGCGGAGACCCGCGATTCTTGACAAATGAAACCGAATCGGCTAGGATATGGGTTAAGGATATGCAGAAATTACTGGAATAACAAAATGGAAATCGGGGGGTTCAAATGGGAAAAATACCGAGTCTGGAAGAGGCGCAGAAGCTGCTGGAGGAATACAACAAAGATCCGTTCCACCTGCATCACGGAAAAGTGGTTTCCGGCGTGATGGGATATTTCGCACAGGAATACGACCCGGAAAACGTGGAATTCTGGAAAGCGGTCGGCCTGCTGCACGACCTGGACTTTGAGCAGTTCCCGGAACAGCACTGCATCAAAGAACAGGAAATCATGCGGGAACGCGGGATCGACGAAAAGCTGATCCACGCAGTAGTCAGCCACGGCTACGGCCTGACGGTCGACGTCAAGCCGGAACACATCATGGAAAAAATCCTGTTTGCCACCGACGAATTAACCGGGCTGATCGGCGCCGTCGCGCTGATGCACCCCTCCAAAAGCGTTTCGGACATGCAGTTAAAATCCGTGAAAAAGAAATTCAAGACTCCCGCCTTTGCCGCGGGCTGTTCCCGGGACGTCATTCTGAAGGGCGCGGACATGCTCGGCTGGAGCCTCGACGACCTGATGAGCCGCACCATCGACGCGATGAAGAGTTTAGTCGGCACGATGGAAATTTAGACGAATCGTAGCTTCCGGAGCCATACCGTTCGATAACAATCTGAACAGTTAACCCCCGGCGAAGCCCTGTTTTACCGGCAGCGCCTCAAGGCGCTTTGAGCTTTCTTACGCTTGCAACGGTACTTCTCACCCCCTGCCCCCTCCCTGCCATAGCACCTCCCATTTCATGGAGGCTGCCTTGCTTTCGCTTCGAAATTAGAATGGGAGGGGTTTGGGGTAGGTTCGATGCGCATTTTCTGCTCAGCGCTAAAGCTCTTCTGAACCCCCCGGCATAGCCGGGGGGTTTAAAGGGCATAAAAAAACAGGGTTCAATGAGTTTGCACTCATTCAACCCTGTTTCCTTTTCAGGTCATTAAAAATTTGTAAACCGTCTCTGTACCCGTACGCAAAATACGTTCTTCGTCCAATTCCTTCCGGGATGGGTCAGAACCGAAATGACTCAGCATGCCGATCTCAGGATTCCTCCCGCTTCTGTTTTGCTTTATTCCTTAAACTCAAACAGGTCGCCCAGCCATTGCGTGCAGAGCGGAAACCATTCCGCGCAGTGCGGATTCGGCGTGCCGACCTCTTCGCTGCACATGGAAAGGCCGTGCCCGCCTTTCTGAAAAACGTGGTATTCAAACGGAATCCGGAATCGCCGAAGAGCCGCGGCGAAAAACAGCGTATTTTCCAGCGGAACACAGTCGTCTTCAAACGTATGCCACAAAAAAGCAGGCGGCGTTTTCATGCTCACCTGATTTTCCAGGGAGAAAAGCCCGACCTGCTCCGCCGTCGGCTCCCCGCCGCACACAAAGGCCGCGGACTCGCTGTGAGTGAATTCCCCTGCGGTGAGAACCGGATAGCACAAAATCATGGCATCCGGCCTGTTGCCGCCTTCTTGCGTGTCCGTTTTCGCCTTCAGCTCCGGGCTGTCCCATAAGGTGCCGAGGCAAGCCGCCACATGCCCGCCGGCGGAAAAACCGCAAACCGCGATTTTGTTGGGAACGATTCCCCATTCAGCGCTGTTTTCCCGAATCGTCAGAACGGTATTTGACAGTTCTATGAGAGGCTGCAAATTTTTCGCGTTTTCCCGAATGGAGTAATACAGAACAAAAACCTGATATCCCTTTGCGAAAAAAGCAGCCGCAGGCGGGGCAGTTTCCCGCTCCGACAGCATGGCGTAGCCGCCGCCCGGGCAGATTACGACACAGGGCCGCTTCGCGCGGTCGGGCATTTCACCGTTCGGTTCGTGCAAAAAGCCTGCCGCGCGGGCAGCGCTGTTCGGATTCGGAGAAAAGGTAACCGTTTTCATGAAAACCGCTTCCTTACGATTTTTCTGGGTTTCGCTCCCCGTGAATCGCGTTTTCCAGCGTGTGCCACCCCAGCACGGCGCATTTGACGCGGGCGGGCATGTGGGAAATGTCCTTGAGCGCAATCGCTTCGTCAAGGTCTTCCAGCTGCGATTCATCCGTTACTTCGTTCTTGATCATGCCGAAAAACAGATTCGCCAAACGAAGCGCTTCCTCTTTGGTCTGCCCCTTGATCAGGTCGATCATAATGGAGGCCGAAGCCTGTGAAATCGCGCAGCCGATGCCGGTAAAGCCGGCGTCCTCAATCACGCCGTCCTTTTCGCGCAGCTCCAGCTCAATTTCATCGCCGCAGCTCGGGTTGACGCCTTTGAGCACCGCGGTGGGATTCTCAATATGGTGCTTGTTGCGGCTGGAGTTATTGTGTTCCGTCAGAATCTGCGTGTAGATGTTTTCAATCCCCAAGGCCGAGCCACCCCCTGACTTTTTTCAGGCTTGCAAGAAAAATATCAATATCTTCTTTCGTATTGTAAAAATACAGGCTTGCGCGGCAGGTTGCGTTCACGCCAAGGTACTGCATGAGCGGCTGCGCGCAGTGATGCCCGGCGCGGATTGCCACCCCGTCGGAATCCAGGATGGAGGAAACGTCGTGCGGATGGACTCCGTCCACGTTAAACGAGATCACGCCGCAGCGCTGCTCGCCCGCTCTGGTGTCACCGTACACCGTCACATGCGGAATCTTCGCCATACCGTCGAGCGCATAGGAAAGCAGTTCCTCTTCCGTTTTAATGATTGTGTCGTAGCCGATCTGTTTGAGGTAGTCGATTGCGGCGGCCAAGCCAACCGCTCCCCCGACGTTCTGCGTCCCGGCTTCAAACTTCTGCGGCAGCGGCGCGAACGTCGCGTCCTGCTCGCTGACAGATTCGATCATCTCGCCGCCGGTTAAAAACGGCGGCATTTGATTCAGCAGCTCTTCTTTTCCGTACAGCACGCCGACGCCCATCGGCGCCAGCATCTTATGACCGGAAAACGCGGCGAAATCCACATCCAGCTTTTTAACATCGACCGGGTAATGCGGAATGCTCTGCGCGCAGTCCAGCACAACCACCGCGCCGGCTTTGTGCGCCCTGCGGACGATTTCCTCCACGGGGTACACCGTGCCCAAAACATTGGAAACATGAGCGACCGCGACCAGCTTCGTTTTGGGGCCGATTTTGTCCAGCTCCGCCTGAGGCAGGCGGCCGTTTTTGTCCGGATACAGAAAGACCAGCTTCGCGCCCTTCGCCCTTGCCACCATCTGCCACGGCAGAACATTGCTGTGGTGTTCGGAAACCGGCAGGGCGATTTCGTCCCCTTCTTTCATGAAGTTCAGCCCGTAACTGTACGCCACAAGGTTCAGGGATTCGGACGCGTTGCGGGTAAACAGGACCTCGCAGTCCTTCTCCGCGTGAATGAATTCACGAACCGCGGCGCGGGAGTCCTCGTACATCTGTGTGGCGCGAATGCTCAGCTCATAAAGACCGCGGTGCGGATTCGCGTTGGAGCTGCGGTAGTATTCGTCCACGGCCCGGATGACGGAAAGCGGCTTCTGCGTTGTGGCGGCGTTGTCCAGGTAAACAAGGCGTTTGCCGTTGTGTTCTTCTTTCAGAATCGGAAAATCGTTAAGATACGGATTCAATGGCTTCCAGCCTCTCTTTCACATACTCGGAAACCGCGTCCCGCAGCGCCGGGTCCGGAATCCGGTCGGTCACCGGACGGAACTGCGCCTCGATCAGCAGTTTTCTCGCATCCAGCTCGCTTAATCCGCGGGACATGAGGTAAAACAGGCGGTTGCTGTCGATCTTGCCGGCGGAGGCCGCGTGCTGGCCCTCCACATCCTCTTCCGCGCACAAAATCAGCGGTGCGGAGCGATTCACGACTTTCGGGCTGAACAACAGGCTGTACTCGCTTTCGTGCCCGACCGCGCGTTTGGAGCCGCGAACAAAATCGATGGTTCCGCGGAACGTTTTGCGGCTTTCATCCAGCAGCGCGCCGCTCGCGTGGATTTCACTGTGTGTCGCGCGGCCGGTATGCTCCGCCAAATAATTAATATCAATGGAACGGCTGCGGTCGCCAAAATAGATGGTATTCAGATTCAGCAGACTTTTCCGGCCCTTCAGGGCGGCTTTCAGGCCGGCCGCCGCGCTTTTCCCGCCAAGCTCCGCCTGAATCACGCTGACTTCGCCGTTTTCGGCGCACTGCGCGCCCACATCGTCGTAATGCAGGCATTTGTCGCCGAGCATCTGCACCTGAATCAGCCGGATCACCGCGTTCTTGCCCGCGTAAAGCTTTGTCAGCCCCCCGTGGAAGCCGGGGAAATCCGCCGCCGATGTGTAGCTCATGACGACGGTCACTTCGCTGTTCTCCCCGGCGACAACCGTCGTGACGTCCAGTACGGAAGGATTCTTTTCGTCCACGCGGTAAGTCAGATGCACCGGTCGCTCCGCCTTCACGCCGTCCGGCACGCGAACCGTGACGCCGCAGGTCCGGTTGTCCTCCGTAAAATTCCTGACCGCGTCCCCCATGCCGGTCGAAAGCTCCGGCGCGGGAAGCGGTTCCGCAGAGATTTCAACATTCCGCGGCAATTCTGTGGAAAGATACCGCCCGTCGTACGGATGAATTTCGGGAATTGTTTCCCCGATTTTGATTTCGTTGATTCCCAGCCGGAACCAGGTGGGCGCCGGCAGGGAATTGACATGTTCCAGTTCCAGATTCATTTTAATCCCTTTCACCGGCCTTAACCGATGGAGCCCTCCATTTCCAGCTTAATCAGATTGTTCATCTCCACGGCGTATTCCACCGGGAGTTCCTTGGCGATCGGCTCCGCAAAGCCGGTCACGATCATCGCCTTGGCGTCCTCTTCGGAAATGCCGCGGCTCATCAGGTAAAAAATCGCGTCGTCGCTGATGCGGCCGATCTTTGCTTCGTGTCCGACGTCCACGTCGTCGTTGCGGATGTCCATAACCGGAATCGTGTCGGAGCGGGAGCGGTCGTCCAGCATCAAGGATTCGCACGAAACGGACGATTTGCAGCCGTACGCCTGCGGCAGGACGCTGACCGAGCTGCGGTAGGTGCACCAGCCGCCGTCTTTCGAAATCGACTTGGTGTTGATGCTTGAATAGGTATGCGGCGCCGCGTGAACCACCTTCGCGCCCGTGTCGAGCGACTGGCCGCGGCCGGCGAAGGTGATGCCGGTAAATTCCATGCGGGAGCCTTCGCCCTTTAAAATGCTCATCGGGTACAAATTCGAAATATGGGAGCCGAACGAGCCGGACACCCATTCGATGGTCCCGCCCTCTTCGACCACCGCGCGCTTGGTGTTCAGGTTGAACATGTTCTTCGACCAGTTTTCAATGGTGGAGTAACGCAGGCGCGCGTTTTTGCCCACATACAGTTCGACGCACCCGGCGTGCAGGTTCGCAACGTTGTATTTCGGCGCGGAGCAGCCCTCGATAAAGTGGAGGTTCGCGCCCTCGCCGACGATAATCAGCGTGTGCTCGAACTGGCCCGCGCCCGGCGCGTTCAGCCGGAAATAGGACTGAAGCGGAATTTCCACATTGACGCCCGGCGGAACATAAACAAACGAACCGCCCGACCAGACCGCCCCGTGCAGGGCGACGAATTTATGGTCCTCCGGCGGGACGAGCTTCATGAAATGCTTTTTAACCATCGGGCCGTATTCCGGGTCCCGGACCGCGCTTTCCATATCGGTATAGATAACGCCCTGACGGCGGACTTCCTCGCGCACGTTGTGGTAAACGACCTCAGAGTCGTACTGCGCCCCGACGCCCGCGAGCGACTTGCGTTCCGCTTCCGGAATTCCCAGGCGCTCAAACGTATTTTTAATGTCGTCCGGCACCTCGTTCCATTTGGCTTTCAGTTGGGTGTTCGGACGGATGTAGGTGACGATCTCATCCATATTCAGTTCGTCGAGCGGCGGCCCCCAGCCCGGCAGCCGCAGGCGGTTGTAGATCTGAAGCGATTTGAGCCGGAACAGGCGCATCCACTCCGGATCGTTTTTCGCGGCGGAAATCTCATTGACAATTTTCGCCGTCAGACCCTGTCCGACCTGATAGGAGGCGTTGACACGGTCGCGTATATCGTAAACCGTGCGGTCGATGTCCTCCACCTGTGTTTTTCTTTTATGCAAAGCGTTCAACTCTTATTTCCCTCCGCGTTCTCAGACGGCCTCAAGCCCCTGAAATCCCGATTCGTTGATCCTGTCGATCAGAGTTCTGTCGCCCGTTTGTTGGATTCTGCCGCCCATCAGGATATGCACGGCGTCCACCGGCAGGAAATCAAGTATCTTCGTATTGTGCGTAATAATCAGCAGGGAATTCTCTCCGTTTCTGAATTTTTCGACGCCCTTCGAGACGATTTTGACCGCGTCCACGTCCAGGCCGGAATCCGTTTCGTCCAGAATTGCGAGCTTCGGGTTCAGCATCAGCATCTGCAAAATTTCCGACTTTTTCTTTTCCCCGCCGGAAAACCCGACGTTTAAATAGCGGGAGGCATACTCCTCATCCATGTGGAGCTCCTCCATCTTCTGCGCCAGCTCTTTTTTATAGGCAAACAGCTTTACCGGCTTCCCCGTTACGGCATAGCGCGACGTGCGCATGAAATTTTCCAGCGAAATTCCCGGCACTTCCTCCGGATTCTGGAATGAAAGAAACAGCCCGGCTTTCGCTCGTTCATTCGCCGGCGCGTTTGTAATGTCTTGTCCGTCAAACAGAATCGAGCCGCCGTCCACATGGTACTGAGGATGTCCCATCACGGTGTTGACCAGTGTGGACTTTCCCGCGCCGTTCGGGCCCATCAGAACATGGACTTCTCCTTTTCCCACGGTAAGGTTCAGCCCGCTGAGAATCTGATTGCCCTCCACGCTGACCGCAAGATCCCTGATTTCCAAAAGTTGCACTGACTTTTCCACCTCTCCGACTTTTTACAATGAAACGGGCATTTGCCCTTAATGTATACTAAATTGATGTGCATTTACATTATAGACGGAAACGGTCTACTTTGCAAGCCGCGGAAGAAATTTTTTATCGCAAATCCGACGGATTACAGCCCAGAATCGACGCGATTTGAAGCAGGATTTCCTCATCCGGCTCACGCTCGAGGTTTTCCCACTGATACAGCAGCTGAGGCGTAACGGAAAGCCGTTCTGCAAGCTCGGCGAGCGTCATGCCGGTTGCCTGCCGGTATGACGCGATTTTTTTGACCGGCTCCAAAAGATAAGCCCGCCGTTTTTTTTCATCGATCAAAAGCGGGCAGCCGTTGTGCAGCATCAGCCCGCAAAGGCCGCCCTCCGCGCTGAACACGGCAGGGTCGCCGCCCGGCGCGATGCCCGCGCCGTACTCCTCCGGCAGAACATAGTCCCTTCCGCCGTCGTCACGGCCGGTTACGCCCGGCTGATTCCTCCACGGAAGCAGGGAGCAGCTTTCCCCCTCCTGCTCCGGTTCCGGCGCGGAATAGCAGTTGATTTTATAGATGGTGATGATTTCGCCCATTACGGCAGCTCCCCCGATCAATCATTTTGTAATAGTATAGCATGCCCGCGCAAATCTGTCTTTGCCCTGCGATGCCCAGATCCGAATTTTGCAAAAAAGCCTTACAAAGTCCGGAATTTGGTATTATAGTGATGATATGGATTTGATACGCCTATCTCCGCCCCTGAGCAGGCCACGCCCGCGCGCATGCCCCGGCTGTCCGGAGGGGAAAAGGCGCAGGGGAAAAAGCGAAAACCGCTTTTTCCCCTGCCCGTTACGTCGGCCGCGCGCGTTTTTCCCCGTGTTTTGCTTTGCCCTGCAGCTCCGGCACCGGACGCGTGTTCCTCGGCATATGCGCTTTTTTACTGCTTTGCGTCGGCTCTCCGGAATCGGGGCGCCGCATTCCCGCTTTCGCCATTGAGGCACCCTCTTTTATACATCGTTATTTTTGATGGACTGTTTTTTTGCGTTTCGGTTTTGATTTTGATTTTCCCTTGTCACGGGCGTCTGCCCGTTCGCCTTTCGAATCCGGTCCTTCTTGTTGTCCGGCTGGCTGTCTTTGGGCACTGGAACCACCTCCGGCATTATTTTGGCTTTTCGCCGGAGCTTTATGCGAAGAAGGCGAAACAGCGCTCTCCAGTTCCTGAATCATCCCGTCCAGAAACCGTTCGGCGACGCGCCTGTTTTTCTCCGTTGCGTACAGGCTGCTGCAAAGCGCGCAGCGGCCGCCGAACGTGGAAACCGAAACCTGAAAACTGGGCGGGTGCTTGACCGCCGTCGCAAGGTAGGCGTCATTGATTTTTCCGTTGCCGAAATCGAGCCTGCGCCAATCCAAAACCCCAAGATTCGTAAAGGAGACAACCGGAATTGAAAATTTCTTGTCAAAAAGTTTTTTCGCGGCGGAATAAGGCAGAACGGCGAACAGAAAATCCAGAACAAGCGGGCCTTTCAGGCAGTTCCGGTTTTCCTTCTGTGAGGACATCTGGGCGGCGGTTTTCCCGAGGGTCTCTTCAAACGGCTCGTTTTTTTTCATCGAAAAGCGGCAAATGTAATTGCTCGTCAGGTTGCAGATTCCGCACTTTTCGCTTTCGGAAAGGTACTTGCGCAAATCAACCGGACAGGGAATCGAGAATTCCGCGCACCCCGTGATCGCATGGTGCGCGCGTCCGTATGCCGTCAGCATAAGGTCATTGAAGGTTGCTCCCCTCTTTTTTGCATACCGCTTCAGCTCCGTGAGAAGCTCGCTTTCGACGCGGCGCAGAACGGTGACCGGCTCCCCCTCCTCTTTTTCCATCGGCAGAAACATTTCCGGCTCCTGTTTTTCAATTTTAACAGGGGAACGCAGGACCCTGATTCGCTCCGCCGCGCCCATCCCCCTGAAAACCTGTCCGACGTCGCGGTCCAGCGGCTCAGGCGGTACAATAAAGCCGGGATTTTCCAAACAGCGGCGGTAAAGGGACGCCAGCAGGTACAGGTACTCCTTAAACCCGGCCCCATCCGCCACAAGATGGCTGATAATCACGCAGAGGGTGTCGGATTCCGGCCCGCGCACCAAATGGATTTTCAGCTGCGGCTCCGAATCCAGCCTGATCGTATCCAGCAGCAGGCGTTCTTCCGCCGCGGCGCCCTCCGTGTTTTCCGACACGCTCACGATCCGGTCCGCCCCGAATCCCTTGTCTTCCCAGCCGTGCGTTTCCGATGAAAAGACGCACCGGAAAACGGGAACCGCGGAAACCGAAAGCTCAACCGCGCGTCTGAGCACATCCGGGTCCAGACGCCCCGAAAAGCGGATTATCGCGCGGATCAGCGGATTGTGCGCCGAAGTATAAAAATACTGCATCAGGTCAAATGCTTCCGTACGGATTTTATGTTTCATTCCAGTCGCCTTTCTCTATTGAATACGAGCCGGAAATTTCCGGCAGCCAAGATTTTCCTTTTTTTCACGGTTCCGTTACAAAGCCTCCGGGTCCGGAGCCAGTCTTTGCGCATAGGAAGGGATTCCCTCTTCAAAATTTACGCCGTAGCGCACGTCCGTCCCCGCCAGATGAGTCCGGGCAATCGCACGCTGCGTAAAGTCGACGGCCTCTTGAGCAGCCGCGCCGAGGGAGAAGCCGTTCATCAGCGCGCCGATCAGCGCGCTGGCAAACACGTCGCCCGTGCCGTGGTAATTCCCTTCGATTTTCGGAGCGAACGCGAAGCGGAATTCACCCGTCTCGCGGTCGTACGCGGCGCATCCGGTTTGTTCCGCGCTGAAAGAAACGCCCGTCAAGACCACGCGGCGGGGGCCAAGCTCCGACAGCCGCCGAAGCATTTCCTCCGCAGTCCTCCGGTCCTGCCGGCCCTCCCGGTACGGCTCCCCCAGCAGCAGCGCAGCCTCCGTCCGGTTCGGCAAAATCAGGTCCGCCTTCCGGCAGAGAGCCGCCATCCCCTGCGGGAATTCAGGGCCAAAAGAAGCGTACAGACTGCCGTTGTCCGCCATGACCGGATCAACGCACACCATCGCCCCCGGCGCGGCCAATTCGTCAATCAGCCCGGAAACCAGCCGGAGCTGGTCAAACGAGCCAAGGTATCCGGTGTAAAACGCGTCGAACCGCAGTCCCAGTGATTTCCAATGGTCCGCGATTTTCGGAATATCCTCGGTCAGGTCCCGGAACGTAAACCCCGTGAATCCCCCTGTATGCGTCGAAAGCACCGCCGTCGGCAGAACGCTGACGGTGCAGCCCGCCGCGGATAGGATCGGCAGCGCCACCGTCAGCGAGCATTTCCCGACGCAGGAAATATCGTGTACGGCCAGAACGTTTTTTTGCAACGGCATCTCATCGCCTTCCGTATCAAATAATGTTCCTATTTTAGCTCTCCGCAGAAACGAATTCAAGACCGGACGAAAAAAGTCCCGCCGCTGCTGCCGCAGCGGCGGGGTACGGCCGTTCAGGGCCATACAGACGGCCCCGGCTTAATATTTCTGCAAGTAATTTTCAATTTCCCAGTCGGTCACCGCGCGGGTGTAGCGAGCCCATTCCCGCTCTTTTTCCAGCAGGAAATTATGCAGGGCGTGCCCCCCAAGCACATTCGCAATTACCGGATCGCTTTTCAGCGCTTCCATGGCGTCAATCAGGCTGAGCGGAAGCGTTTCAATCCCCATTTCATTGATTTTTTCCTCCGGCAGGTCGAACAGGTCGCAGTCCGTCGCGGGCGGCGGCGTCATCTTCTTCTCAACGCCGTCCAGTCCGGCCGCCAGGCAGCATGCAAGCATCAGGTACGGGTTCGCGGAAGGGTCCGGGGAACGGAATTCAATGCGGGCCCCTTTTCCCCGGGAAGAGGGGATGCGTACGAGCGGGCTGCGGTTGCGGCAGGACCACGTGATGTGAACGGGCGCCTCGTAACCGGAAGCAAGGCGCTTGTAGGAATTGACGGTCGGATTGCAGACCGCGGTCAGCGCCCTGGCATGCGCGAGAAGCCCGGCCATAAACCGGTAGGCCGTCTCGCTCAGGCCGTTGCCGGACGGATCGTCAGGGCCGTCGAACAGATTTTTTCCGTCGCGCATCAGCGACATGTGAAGATGCATTCCGGAGCCGCTCACATCCGAACGGGGTTTCGGCATAAAGGTCGCGTAACCGCCGGAAGCCTTCGCCATCGATTTAACCGCCATTTTAAACGTCATGATATTGTCGGCCGTTTTGAGCGCCGTATCGTATTTGAAGTCAATTTCATGCTGCCCGACCGCCGCTTCGTGGTGAGAGGCCTCCACCTCAAAGCCCATGCTTTCCAGCGTCAGGCAGATTTCGCGGCGGATATCGCCGCCGATATCAATGGAGCCGAGGTCGAAATAGCCCGCGGTGTCGCGCGTCTGCGTGGTCGGCCTGCCGTAATCGTCCATTTCGAACAGGAAGAATTCGCATTCCGGACCAACATTAAACTCGATCCCGAGTTCCTCTGCCTTTTTCATTTCTTTTTTCAGGATCCGCCGGGGGTCGCCGTCATAGGGCTCGCCGTCCGGGGAATAGACGTCGCAGATAAAACGCGCGACCCCGTCGTGAGTCGGCCGCCAGGGAAGCATGGTAAACGTGTCCCGGTCCGGGTGCAGGCACATGTCCGATTCCGCGTCGCGCGCGAAACCGTCAAGAGACGAGCCGTCGAACACGCACTGGTTGTTCAGCGCTTTTTTCAGCTGATTTTTGGTGATCGCGACGTTCTTCATCATTCCCGTAATATCCGTAAACTGCAGACGAATGAACGTAACGTCGTTTTCATCCATCAGCTTGTAGATATCCTCTTTGCTGTAATGGCCCATTCCGCATACCTCCCGACGGTAAGATTTTAAATAAAGTCAAAAAAAACCC
The DNA here is from genome assembly GCF_009746625.1 of Caproicibacter fermentans. Classification (GTDB taxonomy): domain Bacteria; phylum Bacillota; class Clostridia; order Oscillospirales; family Acutalibacteraceae; genus Caproicibacter; species Caproicibacter fermentans. The sequence goes on along the minus strand of NZ_VWXL01000010.1, from coordinate 42,610 downwards.
GGCACAGCGTGTCGGACCCCGTTGCCCATTCATTGTAATCTTCGCATACTGTTTTACATCCTTATTTTATACCATAGAGATACCTTGTTGCAAGCCCAAATATGAACGAACTGAAAATTATTTCTGAATTTGCGGGGTATGCGGGCCGGAGTGGAAAACGGCGGAAATTTTTTACCCGGGCGCAAGGAAATCGGCGCCTCAATCGTATTCTATTTGAAAGGGGAGAAATGGATGAAAGCAGCAGAGCCTAGCGGAGAAGCGGAGGAGCTTTTAAACCGCTATTCCGACATGGTGCTTCGGATTGCCCTTCACAATGTGAAAGCCAGAGCGGACGCCGAGGACATCGCGCAGGAGGTTTTCCTGAAACGGATCACCGCGCGCCGTTCGTTCGCTTCCCCGGAACACGAAAAAGCCTGGATGATCCGCGTCACCGTCAATCAGTGCCGGGATTTTCTGAAATCGGCGCGGAACCGGCCGACCGTCGCGCTGGAGGAGTCGGTCCCCGATTCCCCGCACAGCACGGAAGTACTGGACGCGGTGCTGTGCCTTCCCGTTCCGTACCGGAACGTGATTTACCTTTATTATTACGAAGGGTACAGCGTCAGGGAGATTTCACACATCCTGCGCAGGAGGGAAAACACGGTGTCCTCCTGGCTGTTCCGGGCGCGCGCCGCGCTGAAAAACTCTTTGACAGGAGGTTTTGACGATGAATCATAAAGAACAGTACCGTGAGGAATGCGAACGGATTCGGGCCTCGGAAACATGGAGGCATGCGGCCGCTTCCCGGATGCAGCAGCAGCCGCGGCGCCCGCGCACCGCAAAATGGGTCTTTCCCGGCGCGCTTGCCGCCGCTCTGGTCTGCGCGCTGGTTTTTTCGCCGCTTTTAAAACCGGCGACCGTCACCGTGGAAGCAAAGGAAAACCTGATGGAAAACATCCGTGCGCAAAAGCAGCAGGTTCCCGCCGCGCCCGGTCAGGACTTTATCTCAGCGCAGGCGGATTTCGCGGTACAACTGTTTCAAAAAACAGCCGACGCGGGCAAAAACTCGCTTGTCTCCCCGACTTCCGCCGCCCTGGCGCTCGGCATGACGGCAAACGGAGCGAAGGGCGGCACGCTTTCCCAGTTTGAAGCCCTGCTGGGCGGCGGGATGGATCTTTCCGCGCTGAACCAAAACTTTGCCGCCGAACAGAGCGCGCTGAAAGCCGTCACAAGCGGGAAAGCTCTGCTCGCCAACTCGATCTGGTACCGGAACCAGGGCCTTTCGATCAAAAAGCCGTTTCTGCAAAGCAACGCCGATTTCTTCGGCGCGGACGCATACAGGCTCGACTTCGGCGACCCCGCAGCCGTGGGAAAAATCAACAGCTGGGTCGACAAAAACACCGGCGGAACCATCAAAAAGATGGTCGGGCGGATCGAACCGGAAGAAATGATGATCCTGATCAACGCGCTGTATCTGGAACAGGAATGGAGATCCCCCTACATCAACAGCCGGGACGGCACGTTTCACGCGCCGGAAGGCGACAAAACCGTGAAAATGATGGAGTCGACGGAAACGTACCTGCACGACGGCGAAGCGGAGGGAATCCTCAAGCCGCTCAAAGATCCGCGTTACGCGTTCGCGGCGATTCTGCCGAAAAGCGGAACCTCCGTCAACGACTATGTTCAATCGCTGACCGGCCGGAAGTTTTTAAGCCTGCTGCGCTCCGGGGGTGACGGAACGGCGATTGGGACTCTGCCGAAATTCAAATTCAGCTGCGCGCTGAGCCTGAACGACGCGCTGCAGTCGCTTGGCCTTACCGACGCGTTCAACAGCGGCAAAGCCGATTTTTCCGCGATGGGCTCTTCCCCCGCGGGAAATCTTTATATCGGCAGCGTGCTGCAAAAAACCTTTCTTCAGGTTGACGAGGCAGGTTTAAAAGCCGGCGCGGCAACCGCCGTCATCCTGGACGCGGGATCCTCATCCTCTCAGCGGCCCCGTTCGGTCGTATTCGACCGGCCGTTCGTCATCGCCGTCGTCGACACCTCGACGAATCTGCCCCTGTTCCTCGGCGTGGTCGCGGACCCCGCCGCCTGACGGAAATCCAATATTTCCTTATTCTATAAATTTATTGTGAATTCTTTCCCGGAGGTTGGCAAAACACGTCCTTTTGATTTATAATAATAAAAAAAGGAAAACGACCCTTTTCCTCACGAAACGACAGGGATCCGTTAAAAATAGAAAGGACGTGCCGATTCCCGATGAAGGATTTCGGAAAAAGACCGTTAAACCGCATACTGCTCGCAGCCCTGATTCTGTTTGTCGGTGCGGGCGCGACGTACGCTTCGCTCAGGCCGGTACAGTTCCGCGCGGGAATGACCGCCGTCGTGGACTGGATGAAATTTGATATGATCGCCGAAGCGGCCAAAAAGGACTCCTCCTCCGCGCCGCCGTCGGGCACGGCCGTCTCGTCCGCGCCGGTTCCTTCCGCGCCGGCGTCTTCCGCGGCCCCGCAAAGCCAAACGTCTGAGGAACCCTCCTCCTCCGAGGCGGAAAAAATCTCGCTGGATGAGGCGGCCAAGCCGCTGAAAATCAATGTTTCGCTCAAGGATCAGAAGGTTTCTATTCTGGACGCGAAGGACCGCCTGGTGCAGGAATATGTGTGTTCTTCCGGGGAAGCCGGCAACGATACGCCGACCGGCACCTTTACCGTCACGGACCGCGGAAAGTCTTTTTACAACCCCGCGGTCAAAGAGGGAGCCTATTACTGGACCCGTTTTTATAAGACCTTCCTGTTTCACAGCGTGCCGTTCGACGAGAACCAGAAAATGGAACCGCAGGAAGCGGCAAAGCTGGGCACTCCGGCTTCCCACGGCTGCATCCGGCTGGAAACGGCAAACGCAAAATGGATTTACGACAATATTCCGGAAGGAACCACGGTAGTCGTTCAATAATTCCCGATTTTTCCCCGCCGCACGGCGGGGATTTTTGTTTTTACAGTTTATTCAATTCTTTTGGGAAATTCTATGCTATGATGACAATAGAATCGCCGCAAGGCAAAAGGATGTGAAAATTTGAACTGGCTGATGCGCTTTACCTACTGGTACAATCGGATGATGGCGGGACGGTACGGCTCCGACCAGCTGAGCATCGGCCTGATGGCCGCTTATCTTCTGCTGATCTTTATCGCCAATCTTCTCCGGCTGCCGCTTCTTTCCTATCTGGCGCTCGCGCTTCTGGTGTGGGGGCTCTACCGGATTTTTTCCCGAAACATCTCGAAGCGGCACCAGGAAAACGCCGTGTTCCTGCGGTTCTGGAACCGGATTCTTCAGTGGTTCCGGACCAGCTCCTCCCGGTTTGAAAGCTGGCGAAGCAAAACCCTGTACCGCATGAACGATAAAAAAACGCACCGGTACTACCGGTGCCCCAAATGCAATAATACGCTCCGGGTGCCGAAAGGCAAAGGAAAAATCGTCATTACCTGTCCGGTCTGCCATACGGAATTTGTCAAAAAGACATGAGCCTTAATCCTGTTTGCGTCGAATGGGCAGCCACAGACTGAGAAGAATCCCGACCAGAGCGCAGAGAACCGCAAGCAGCATCCCGGTTAAAAAGGTGGGCATCCGGTCGCCGACCAAAATCAAAGTCCTGTCGCCGGCCGCCTGCAGTGCTTCCGATTGCCGCGTGTCTCCTCCGGAACCGGAAGCGCTCTCCCCCGCGCCGCCCGCCGCAAAGCCCGGGGAGCTCTTCGAACCGGAGCCGGGTCCGCTCCGGTTCCCGCCGGAAGCCTCCCGCGCGGCGCTTTCCGTTTCCCGCGAAGGGCCGGGGCCTCCGCCCGCCGCCTTGCCCTCGGTGATGGAAGACCCAGCAGCGTCTTTCGCCGCGCGTTCAACCGTAATCAGGTACTGCGCGTTTTGCGTCCGGTCCTCCGAAGTAACGGTTACGGCAATCTGTGTTTCTTTTCCCGCGCCGTTGAGTGTTTTTCGGCTGACACGGACGCTGCCGCCGCCCGCCGCGCCGGTCTGGAAATCCACGCTGCCGACATCGCTGCCGACTTTTAAAATATAATTGCGAACGGAAGGCGCAAATTCCGGTTCCAGCGAGCCGGCCGACGGAGTCAGTTCGGTCAGGCGGGCTTCCGAAGAAAGAGACCGTTGAATCTTCAGATTCAGCTTTGCCTCTGTGTTGTCCGCTTCCAAAGAATCCCCGTCATAATCGCAGATCTGGTCCGCGGAAACCGTCAGAGCGGTGTTCCCCGTCGGCGCGTCCGCCGCAACCTGAAACAGGAAAGAAGCAATCGTTCCGGAAAGCCGGGGCGCGCTGCCGTTTTCCGTATTGCAGACATACACGCTGCTGATCAGGCCGGAGTCCGCGCTGGTTTGCATGGTTCCGCTTTTAACGGCCCCCGAGGTTTCCGTACTGATAAAGTCAAGCTTGTCCTCGTCATAATGGATCTTGAGCCGAAAGCCGGCGGCGGTTTCTTCGGTTTTGTATGCCGTCACATTCAGGCGCACCAGTTCTTCCCCGGAAGCGGAAACGGGGTCCAGCGAATAGGAAAAATAGGTTGGCGACGCGGCAGCGGCGGACGCCGGCAGCAGCCGCATCAGAAAAAAGCAGGTAAAAGCGGCTGCAAGGCACAGTTTTTTTTCCATCCCATTACCCTTCCCGCAATCAAAAACAGCCGTGCCGCAAACGACAGGGCTGTCCAATCAACCGATGTTCTGGTTAAGCGGTGACGGTGTTCTGCTCCACTCCGGAAGCGCGGCTCTCCCTTAAACGCCTTTTGCGCAGAATCAGCAGGCGGAACCGGTTATATCTCTGAACCGCCGCAAAGGGCGCGTTGGCCAGCATGATCAGGAAAGACATGATGATTCCGACAAGCAGCGGGTTTATAATCAGCGCGACGACGGCGCAGATGCAGTTTTTCAGATGCATCCACTCGCCGCGGCAGGTTTCCAGAATAAATTCATCCAGATACTCGACCGACATTTCCGTCAGATGCCTTTTGGAAAAACCGTTTTTCCCGATATGCTGCGGAACTCTGTCTTTCCAAACCTGAATTTTTAAAGTATCCCGGTACCAGCGGCCGCCATGCTCCCACTCCTTGGGGGCATAACGCTCTTTGGCAGGATCAAAGGAAGATTTCGGCAGCTTGATGCAAATTAAAAAGACAACGACATGCCACAATCCGACGATCACAAGGTTCCAGACCAGCATGTTCAGAAAGGACAAATTCTTCAGCATTGCGGTCACTTCCTTTCCACGAACTTTTGAGTATTGTAATCATTATGCGACAAACCGACAAAAGATACGATAATCTTATTATAATACAGAAGAACGGAGTGTGCAAGATGAAAGTATTGTTGATCGGCGGAACGGGTACCATCAGCTCCGCCGCGGTAAAACTGGCTCTTTCCCGAGGAGCGGAGGTCGCTTTGCTGACGCGCGGCACGCACCCGGAGCTTGTTCCCGACGGCGCCGAATGTATCCGCGCGGATATTGCCGATGAGGAAAAGGTCCGGAAGCTTCTTTCCGGCAGAGCGTTCGACGCGGTGGCGGACTTCACCGTCATGACGCCCGAGCAGGCCGCGAGGGATGTTTCACTGTTTACCGGAAACACCGGCCAGTTTATTTTTATCAGCTCCGCGTCCGCTTATCAAAAGCCGCCCGTCCGCTATCCGATCACGGAAAGCACGCCGCTCCGCAACCCTTTCTGGAGCTATTCCAGAAACAAAATCGCCTGCGAAGAGCTGTTTACGGCGGCGTACCGCTCCGAGGGTTTCCCTGTTACCATCATACGCCCCAGCCACACTTATAGTGAACGAAGCGTTCCGCTTGCCGTTCACGGGGAAAACGGTTCCTGGCAGGTTCTTCAAAGAATCCTTTCGGGGAAACCCGTCATCGTCCACGGCGACGGGCTGACGCTGTGGACGTTTACGCACGCGGACGATTTTGCGAAAGGGTTCTGCGGCCTGCTCGGCAACCCGCACGCGATCGGCGAAGCGGTTCACATTACAAGCGACGAATCGATTACCTGGAACGACGCCTACGAGGCGATCGGCGCGGCTCTCGGCGTTAAGCCGAACCTGGTTCACATTCCGTCCGATTTCCTCGCGGCGTTCGACCCGGAGCTGCTCGGCAAGCTGCTGGGCGACAAAGCGTATTGCGGCGTGTTCGACAATTCCAAGCTCAAGCGCCTGGTTCCGGGGTTCCAGGCTGAAATCCGGTTTTCCGACGGCGTGCGGCGCAGCGTGGAGTACCTTCGTTCCCACCCGGAGCTGCAAACGCCGGACCCGGAATTCGACGCGTGGTGCGACCGCGTCGTCGCGGCGCATTTTGCGGGGATGAAGGACTTGGGGAACGGGTAATCCCGAAAATTACATATTTTGATAAGAGGGACCCCGGATTTCCGGAGTCCCTCTTTGTATCAGAAAAGGAAAATAAGGAGCGCTCTTAATTGAACGTATAAGGTTCTGATAAGGATTTGCGAAAAATGGCCCGAAAAAAGCAACCGATCATTTTTGCGAAAACAGATTGACAAAAAATGTCATTGTGATAGTATGAAATTATGATTCTAATCTGTTATTAAAAATGGTCGGTTCGGGAACCATAGCCCCATCCACAAATGAATTCTAAATGGAGTGTTATAACATGACAATCAACCCGTTATCCGCCACGCAAACAGCTTCCCTCATCGATTCCAAGAGCAAACCGAAGCAAGGGACAAGCTCCGCTTCTTTCGCAGAGAAACTGAACAGCGCTTCAAAAAGCAATCAGGATACCGTACAGCTTTCCGCAAACCAATCCGGGCAATCGGCAAACATCACGGAGGCGGGGCGGAACTCGACCGGAACAAAAACTTTGACTGCCGCTCAAAAACAGTATCTGCGGGAAAAATATCATTTGGCGGATTCTTCCGGCCTGTCTGATTCCCAATTAAACAGCCTTCTGGCCGACCTGACCAACGACGGCGCTTTGTCTTATCAGGATTACCGGAGAGCCCATATACGCGTGTGCGCTCTCTTGCCCTCAGGCGCTGTCTTTCCCTTAGGCACTCCTTTTCCTTCAGGAAAAACCTCCGGCAATTACGCGGGATATTACCAAAAGATCATTCAGGGGGAACAGGAGGGTGCCGATTATATCAAAGAAAATTACGGAATCGACCCTTCGGCCGATTACTACGACTGTATCAACGCGCATCAAAGGATCGAAGCTCTGCTGGACGATTTGTACAAAGCCGTTTAGAAAACATAACTGCAAACAGCCGGATGTTTCTTTCGAAGCACCCGGCTCTTTCTATCGCAATCAGAATATTTAATTGAACGTATACAGGTTTTGATAAGGGTTTGCGGAATTCGGCCGCAGCACGTAGAACGGGCGGTCAAACAGGCTCTGCTTCTCCATGGAGAACGCCGCGCAGAATTCTTCCAGATACCCGTCGATTTCCGCCATATCTTCTTCGGTCGCTTTCGAAGCCGCCACCTGAGGCGGTAAGTCCGCGGGGAGTTCTTCCGCCCGCAGAAACATCTTCCCGCCGTGCATCCCGGTGCCGCACAGGTTTCCGACCGGAGCCTTTTTTTCTGAACCGATTCCCAGCACGATAATGGTTCCGCCCGCCTGGTATTCGCCCAGAAAACTTCCCGTTTCGCCGCCGACCACAATCAGCGGCTGCTGTTCCCGGTATGCCTTCATGTGGATTCCGACGCGGTAGCCCGCGTTGCCGCGCACCAGAATTTTCCCGCCGCGCATCGAATACCCGGTCGCGTCCCCGCAGGAACCGTCGACCACAATGGTTCCGCTGTTCATGGTATCCCCGGTCTGGTCCTGCGCGTTGCCGTGCACCCGGATGGTTCCGCCGTTCAGGTAGCACCCCAGAGCGTTGCCGGGAATCCCTTGAATCGTCAGGCTGACCCCGCTCATCCCGGCCGCGATATACCGCTGTCCCATGCAGTTTTCTATCAGAATTTCCTGTCCCGCCGCCCGGATTTCCTCGTTCAGCGCGCGGAAATCCCTGCCGTTTGCATCAATCCGGTTCATTTCGCACCTCCGAGTTTGACCGCCCTGCGCTCCGCCGTAAACGCCATCAGCTGCGGCTTCTGTTTCAAAAGCTCAAAATCGACGGTATCCAGCGGGGTCTGCTCCCGAATCAGCGAAGTGTAAATCCCCGCCCGGGCGATTTCGCCGATCAGAATAAAGCCCTTGAGCAAATGATCCTTGACAATCAGCTTTTTGTAAACGCCGGGTTTCGTCTCGACGATCTCTTCCCCGTCGTAGCTGCCCGCGGTCAGAACATGCAGCCCGAAAAATCCGATGGCGTTCATCGGCACGGCGTTCGCGAACGACTTTTCGCCGCCCGCCATATTCACTCCCGCCGTTTCGCCCTGAAGATAGGCGTTCGGCAGAATCGCCAGCACGCGCCGCTGTCCTGTCGTAATGTCCCGGCATTCGCAGCAGTCGCCCGCCGCGTAGATTCCCGGCACGCTCGTCGCGGAAGCTTCGTCAATCGCGACGCCGCGCCCGACCTCGCATCCGGCCTCCGCCGCCAGCTCCGTGTTCGGGCGTACGCCGACGGCGACCACCAGCACGTCGAAGTCCACCGCGCCGCCGCTTTTTAAGTGAGCGCGGTTTTCCTCAAACTCAGCGACGCTGTCGCCCAGCAGAAACTTGATGCCGTTTTGCCCGATGTGCTTCTTCACCATTTCGGAACCCGCTTCGTCCAGAATGCTCGGCAGAATCCGGTCCGCAAGGTCCACCACCGTGATGGAGCCGACGCGGCCGCGGATCCCCTCCGCGCATTTCAGTCCGATCAGGCCCGCTCCGACGATCAGGACCCGGCTTTCGGAGGTTAAAACGGATTCCAGCGCCTTCGCGTCGTTCAGCGTCAGGAAGGAAAACTTTTTTCCGACTTTATCAAGCCCCTGCATCGGCGGAACAAACGGCCGGGAGCCTGTCGCAATGAGAAGCCTGTCGAACGGAATCGATTCTCCGCTGTCAAGCGCAACCGCTTTACGGCCGGAATCGACCCGAACCGCTTTCTTCCCCAGAAAAGTCTTTACTTTCATCTTTTCATAGAAATCGTCCGGACGGATCCGCATCTTTTCCTCCGTCGTGCTGCCGTACAGCAGGTAGGAAATCAGCGGGCGGGAATAAGCCGCGTACGGTTCGTCGGAGATCACCGTGATTGTCCCCTGCGGATCCACGGAACGGATTCCCTCAATGCAGCCGACGGCCGCGGTGGAGTTTCCGAGAATTACATAATTCAAGTCGATTCACCTCTCTTCAAACACAATGGCGCCGTTCGGGCAGCCTTTGACGCAGGCGGGTTCTCCGCACGCGTTGTCGGTGCACAGCTCGCATTTCTGAATCGCGTGGCCGTCCGGGGCGGGCATCACCGCGCCGTAAGGGCAGACCAGAATGCAGGTGTAGCACCCGACGCACTTGCTCTTGTCGACATGAACCACGCCGTCCGTCTTGGAAATTGCGCCCGCGATGCAGCTTTTCACACAGATCGGGTCGTCGCAGTGGCGGCACGAAACAGCAAAGCTGATCCGGTTGTTTTCCTCAATCTGGATTTTCGGGTGAATCGTAACACCCTTGAGCGCCTTTGCCATATCGGTTTCGCCGGTCGCGGCAAACGCGCAGTTGTATTCGCACAAATGGCACCCCAGGCACCATTCTTCATTCACATAAACCCGTTTCATCACTCATTCCCCCGCATGCTTGATTCCAAGAATTTCAAGCTCTTTTTCGTTCAAGCCGACGCCGCGCAGCATCAAACGGTTTCCGCGCATCGCCTCAATCGAGTTAATGCCCATGCCGCCCATCATTTCCATGATCTCGTGCTGCCAGGCGGAAACGAGGTTCATAAGACGCTTGTAGCCGATATCCGGATTCAGGCGCTTGACCAGGTCCGGCCGCTGGGTCGCGATCCCCCAGTTGCACTTGCCGATCTGGCAGGTGCGGCACAGGTGGCAGCCCAGCGCGATCAGCGCCGGGGTCGCGATGTAGACCGCGTCCGCGCCGAGCGCAATCGCCTTGACCACGTCCGCGGAATTGCGGATGCCGCCCGCGACAATCAGTGAGACGTTGCTGCGGATCTGCTCCTGCCGGAGGCGTTCGTCCACCGCCGCGAGCGCAAGCTCGATCGGAATGCCGACGTTGTCGCGGATTCTGGTCGGCGCCGCGCCGGTGCCGCCGCGGAAACCGTCGATCGCGATGATGTCCGCCCCGCTGCGGGCGATTCCGCTCGCAATCGCCGCCACGTTGTGAACCGCCGCGATTTTGACGATGATCGGCTTTTTGTACTCCGTCGCCTCTTTCAGGGAGTAAACCAGCTGGCGCAGGTCCTCAATCGAATAAATATCATGGTGCGGCGCCGGGGAAATTGCGTCGGTGCCCTTCGGGATCATGCGGGTGCGGGAAACCGCGTCCGTGATTTTCGCCCCCGTCAGGTGCCCGCCGATGCCGGGCTTCGCGCCCTGCCCGATTTTGATCTCAATCGCCGCGCCGGCTTCCAGATAGTCGTGATGAACGCCGAACCGGCCGGACGCGACCTGAACGATGGTGTTTGGGCCGTATTTGTAAAAGTCCTCGTGGAGCCCGCCTTCGCCCGTATTATAATAGGTTCCCAGCTCCTGTGCCGCCCTCGCGAGGCTTTGATGCGCGTTGTAGCTGATGGAGCCGTAGCTCATGGCGGAGAACAGAATCGGGACCTCCAGCTTCAGCTGGGGCGGAAGGCTGTCGGTCTTGATGCTTCCGTCCGGATTCCGTTCAATGGCGCCCGGCTTTTTGCCGAGGAACGTGCGGGTCTCCATCGGCTCGCGCAGCGGATCGATGGACGGGTTTGTCACCTGGGAGGCGTTAATCAGGATTTTATCCCAGTAAATCGGGTATGGCTTCGGATTGCCCATGGAGGAAAGCAGCATTCCGCCGGTTTCCGCCTGCCTGTAAATTTCGCTGATGTCGTTCTGCCCCCAGTAGGCGTTCAGGCGGAACGTATCCGGATTCTTCACAATTTTCAACGCGTGCGTCGGGCAGAGCGCGACGCAGCGGTGACAGTTGACGCATTTGCTTTCGTCGCTTTTCATCGTGCCGGAATCCGGGTCGAAGGAGTGCACCTCGTTTGCGCACTGGCGCTCGCAGACACGGCAGGCGATGCAGCGCTGCGGGTCGCGGAGAACGTCGTATTCCGGGATATTATAGTTGATCGCCATGTCAGATCCGCACCCCCTCGTTGACTTGAATAATGACCGGCTCGCCGCCGCGCGGCGACCACAGGCGGTCCAGCTCCGGCGCCACCGTGCGAATCGCACACTCTTCACTGGCCACGTAAACGCGGTCGCCTTTTTCGCCGACCACCATGCTGCGCAGCTTCAGACGGTCGTTCAGCGCCATCATGCCGCCGGTAAATCCGAGCAGAATGGAGAACGGGCCCGTAATCAGCATGCTGGAATACACGTTTCTTAAATAAGTGAATTTTTTCCGGTCCGCCTCGTCCATCGCGTCGATCTCGCTCCAGAACGGAGCGGCGATAACGTCGGCGGTTTCCTCCAGGCTCATGCCCTGCCTGCGGTTCAGGTAGTCGATAATATATGTAATGACCTCCGTGTCGGTCAGCAGCGTGCAGCGGTAGCCGAACATTTCGATAAACCGTCGGTTCGCATCATAAGAGGAAATCTCCCCGTTATGAACCACCGTGTAATCCAGCAGGTTAAACGGATGCGCGCCGCCCCACCAGCCCGGCGTGTTCGTCGGGTAGCGCCCGTGCGCCGTCCAGCAGTAGCCCTCGTAATCCTCCAGGCGGTAGTACCGGCCCACGTCCTCCGGAAAGCCGACCGCCTTGAACACACCCATGTTCTTTCCGCTGCTGAACACATACGCCCCGCGAATCTGCGTGTTGATCTTCACGACAAAGCGGGAGACGAATTCCCTTTCGTCCAGGCCGGTGCTTTGCAGCAGCTTTTCGTACGGAAGGCAGAAATAGCGCCAGATGGCCGGTTCGTCCGTAATCTGCGGCATCTTCCTCGTCGGAATCTTTTCCGCGACCGTAACGTCGAAGCTGGTCTGAAGGACCTGCTCGCACTCCTCTTTCGCGCGCGCGCTGTCATAAAAAACATGGAACGCGTAAAGGTCGCGGTTCTGCGGATAAATCCCGTAAGCGGCAAACCCGCCGCCCAGCCCGTTGGAACGGTCGTGCATCGGTTCAATGGAACGGATGGCCGTTTCGCCGCTGAACCGCTCTCCGCTTTTTGAAATCACGCCCGTGATCGCGCACCCGGACGGGATTCTGATTTCCCCCTCATTTTGCATATTCCCATCAGCCTCCCTGCAAGAAAAGAAATTTTCGTTTGCCGACTAAATTCCGTCGAAGTAAAATGCCCCGGTTCATCGGAAGGTCTCCTTAACAATGTAAACTAATTTTTAAAAAAACTTTCTTTTGTATGTTTTTACATGATATATTGTTTACCCGATAAAGTCAATAGTTTTACTGAGATTTGAGAAAATGGAGGAATTTGTAATGTAAAATTCATATTGGATGATTCCAAACAGCATATTGGCTTTTTTTCTTTTAATTTCTGCATTTGGCTGCAATTAAATATTGACTTCCCTTCGAAATCGCAATATAATGAAAACATGCAACAAAGGTGTTGTTGGGCTCTTATACCAAGGGGCCGACAGCATCTTTTTTCATTTCAACCGTATTTTATATAGGGAGTGAATTTCTGATGAGCAATATTCCAGAATTGTTCGGAAGTATGGTGTTCAACGACACCGTAATGAAGGCTAGGCTTCCCAAATCAGCATACAAGGCCCTCAAGGAAACAAGAGAGCAGGGTAAAACGCTGGACCCCAAAGTAGCCGACGTGGTCGCAAACGCCATGAAGGAATGGGCTTTGGAAAAGGGAGCGACCCACTTTACCCACTGGTTCCAACCGATGACCGGCATCACGGCGGAAAAGCACGACAGCTTCATTTCCCCCATCGACGGAGAAAGGGTGATCATGGAATTTTCCGGTAAAGAGCTCATCAAGGGCGAACCGGACGCTTCCAGCTTTCCGTCCGGCGGGCTGAGGGCTACTTTTGAGGCAAGAGGCTACACCGCATGGGACCCGACCAGCGACGCTTTTATAAAGGAAAATTCCCTGTGCATCCCCACCGCCTTCTATTCCTACGGCGGAGAGGCTCTGGACAAAAAGACCCCGCTGCTGCGCTCGATGGACGCCGTCAACAAACAGGCTCTGCGCATTCTCCGCCTGTTCGGCAACACCGAAGCGGTTCGCGTTACAACCACCGTCGGCCCCGAACAGGAATACTTCCTCATCGACAAGGCTCTCTATGAAAAGAGAAAAGATCTGATCTACACCGGCCGCACGCTGATCGGCGCAAAACCGCCGAAGGGACAGGAGCTGGACGATCATTACTTCGGAGCGCTCAAGCCCCGCGTCGCCTCTTTCATGGCGGACCTGAACGAAGAGCTGTGGAAGCTCGGCATCCTGGCCAAAACCGAACATAACGAGGTTGCCCCGTCTCAGCATGAGCTCGCGCCTATTTTCACTTCCAGCAATATTGCAACCGACCATAACCAGCTTGTCATGGAAGTGATGAAAAAAGTCGCGATCAAACACGGACTGACCTGCCTTCTGCATGAAAAACCCTTCGCGGGCATCAACGGCAACGGCAAGCACAACAACTGGAGCATGTCCACCGACAAGGGCGAAAACCTTTTGGAACCGGGCGAAACCCCGAGTGAAAACGCACAGTTCCTGCTCTTCCTCGCAGCCGTCATCAAAGCGGTCGACGAGCATCAGGATCTTCTCCGCATCAGCGTGGCCAGCGCGGCAAACGACCACCGCCTCGGCGCGAACGAGGCGCCTCCGGCCATTGTTTCCATGTTTGTCGGCGAAGACCTGAAGGAAATTCTGGACGCGATTGAAGCCGGCAAGCCCTGCGTGAAAAAGGACCGCGTCTTCATGGAAATCGGCACCGACGTTCTGCCGAAAACCCCGAAGGACACAACCGACCGCAACCGCACCTCTCCGTTTGCGTTTACCGGCAACAAATTCGAGTTCCGCATGGCCGGCTCTTCCGATTCCATCGCCTGCCCGAACATGATGCTGAACACCATTATTGCCGACGCCCTGTGCGAGTTTGCCGACCAGCTGGAAAAGGCGGACGACTTCAAGGGCACGCTGAACACTCTGATTCAGAAAACAATCAAAGAGCACAAACGCATCATCTTCAACGGCAACAACTACGCGCCGGAATGGATCGATGAAGCCGCGAAGCGCGGACTGCTGAACCTCCACTCCACCGTTGAGGCGCTGCCTTACTATATTAAGCCTGAAAACATCGCGCTGTTTGAAAAGCACGGCGTTCTGACCAAGACGGAAGTCGTCTCCCGCTATGAAATCCAGCTGGAAAACTACTATAAGCAGGTCGGCATTGAAGCGTTTACCATGGTCGACATGATTCGCAAGGATCTGCTCCCCGCGGCCGCTTCCTACATGAAAGACCTGAGCGAGACAGCCAACGGCAAAAAGCAGCTTTGCCCGGATCTGTGCTGCGGTTACGAAGAAGCCCTGCTGAAAAAGCTTTCGGAGCTTTCTTCCGAGCTGTATGAAAAGGTTGAGGCTCTGGACTCCGCCGTCAATACGGATCGGGAATTCAAGGATACGCTGGAACAGGCGCAGTATTTCCGCAACACCGTGTTCGCAAAAATGGCGAAAACCCGCACAGTCGCCGACAAGCTGGAGCCGCTGCTCGGTTCCGACTATCTGCCGTACCCGACCTACGGCGAACTGCTGTTCAGCGTGGTTTAATCAAACAGAAAAATACAATGAAATATCACCGTTAAATACAAAGGCGTGTTTTCCACCTGAAGCGGGGGATTGCACGCTTTTGTACCCCTCGTTTAAAAGGCGGAAAGTGCGGCGCCGGGTGCCGCTCTGCCAAAATAACGAAAAAATACTAGCGGATCTCCGTTATCTAAGGCAGGGTAATCAATGGAAAAACTGAAGTATCGCATCAAAAATATCGGCCCGGGGGCCCTGGTCGCCGCGGCTTTCATCGGTCCCGGAACGGTCACAACCTGCATCAAAGCGGGAGCCGGGTACGGCTACACACTGCTCTGGGCTCTGCTCTTCTCCACCATCGCAACGATGATCCTTCAGGAAATGTCGGCGCGGCTTGGAATCATCTCTCAAAAAGGGCTGGGCGAAAATATCCGTGAAAAGGTTCTTTCTCCCGTTTTAAAATCGATCACAGTGGTGATCATCATTCTTGCCGTGTTTGTCGGCAATATCGCCTATGAAACCGGCAATCTTGTCGGGGGCGCGCTTGGAATTAACACGATCGTGCCGTCTGTTCCCGTTACCGTCTGGGCGCCGATTCTCGCGGCGCTGGCGTTTCTTCTGCTCTGGTCCGGCAGCTACAATAGAATTGAAAAGGTATTGATCGCTCTGGTCCTGATCATGAGCGTCGTTTTCCTTGTCACGGCGCTGATGTCCCGTCCTGACTGGGGCGCGGTTTTGAAAGGGCTTTTTGTACCCGCCACGGGCAAAACCGGCTGGATGACCGTAATCGGCCTGATCGGAACGACCGTCGTACCGTACAATTTGTTTTTGCACGCCTCCTCCGCTTCCGAGCGATGGAAAAATGTTGAGGACTTGAAAAGCGCCCGGATCGACACCGTGGTCTCCATCGGGCTGGGCGGTCTCATCTCCATGGCGATTGTCGTTGCCGCTTCCGCAAATCTTTACGGAACCGGCAATCAGGTTGCAAACGGCGCGGATATGGCCAAGGCCTTTAATCCGATTCTGGGCAGCTGGTCCGGGTTGTGCCTGGGCATCGGCCTTTTCGCCTCAGGATTTACCTCGGCGATCACGGCGCCGCTCGCGGCGGCCTTTGCTACCTCCGGCGTTCTCGGTTTCGGGAAAAACATGAAGGACCTGAAATTTAAAGGCCTTTGGATTGTTGTTCTGGCGTTCGGCATGGTTCTTTCCGCACTGGGGAAATCCAGCCCGACCCAGATCATTCTGCTCGCGCAGGCGGCGAACGCGATCATTCTTCCCGTCGTCGCTCTGTTCCTGATGTATTGCATGAATCACCGCGGGCTGGGCCGTTACAAAAACGGAGCGCTTCAAAACATTCTGGGTTCGGTCGTGATTGCCGTCACGCTGTTGATCTGCATTCGTAACCTGACCAGTTTCTTCAGTTCTCTTTTCGCACTTGTATAATCAATTTTATTCAATTACAAGATTCTTACCATATCTTCCTATATAAGGGGAACGGCCCGCCGGAAAAGGCGGGCCGTTCCCCTTATAGAAACAAAAACGGCGCGCTGAAATCAGCGCGCCGTTTTGTTGCATGCGACCAGGTCTGTAAGCCGAGTTCTGTCTTAAGCAGCCATCTATCTTGGCCGGGTGTTGCCACCGCGGCTCAGTGCCACCTTCTCGGGACGCGCCGGGCAGGCGCATGATGTCCCTCTGCGGTGTTGCTCCGAATAGGGTTTGCAGAGCCGCGCGGTCTCCCGCGCGCTGGTGGGCTCTTACCCCGCCTTTCCACCCTTACCGCGAAAAAACGCGGCGGTATTTCTCTGTTGCACTTTCCCTGGGGTCGCCCCCGGCGGCCGTTAGCCGTTATTCCGCCCTGTGGAGCTCGGACTTTCCTCGCGCGCGCGCTTTCGCGCTGCGCCCGCGGCTGCCCGGCCTGCTCGCATAGTATTCTGTATTCTAAACGATTTCGGACAAAATGTCAAGCGTTCGGGCCGAAGGAATATTCGGAAATCAGCCGGCTCTTCACGTCCCACAGCTTCTGGGACAGGTCGACATAATACTTGTGGGGATTTTCAAACCGTTTGACTTCGTCCCAGAGCGTGTCCACCTGTTCGCAGCAGTATGACTGCAGCTCTTTCAGGGGCTGCTTCCGCGTCAGGCAGCGCCCGTTTTGGAACAGCTGAACGCGGATATCCTCCGCGCGGAAATTCGTGAGCGTCTTGCGCTTCCATACGAAATTCGGGTCAAAAATTTCATAGGGCCGCGTGTCGTCGATCACCTCGTCGGAGAGGGTGATCACGTCCGCGAGCGCCTTACCGCTCGATCGGTCGTAAAGCCTCCAGAGTTTTTTGAAGCCGGGCGTAGTGATTTTCGATACATTTTCGCTGATTTTAATTTTCGGCGTGACCACGCCGTCTTTTCCTTCCACCCCGCTGAGCTTGTAAACGCCGCCGAATACCGGATGGCTTGAGGAGGTAATCATCCGTTCTCCGACGCCGAAGCTGTCCACCTTCGCCCCCTGCATCAGCATATCGCGGATGATATATTCATCGAGCGAGTTGGAAGCACAGATTTTACAATCGGGGAAACCCGCGTCATCCAGCATTTTTCTGGCCTTTTTGGAAAGATAGGTGATGTCGCCGCTGTCTATCCGGATTCCCCCGGGCCGAAACCCGCGCGGCAGGATTTCTTCGCGGAACACCTGAATCGCATGGGGGACGCCGGACTTTAAAACATTATAAGTATCGACCAGCAGCGTACAGTTCCGTGGATATTCCCGCGCATAGGCGCGGAAGGCTTCCAATTCGGAATCAAAGAGCTGAATCCAGCTGTGCGCCATGGTTCCCAGAGCCGGAACCCCGTATTCACGGTCGCAAATCGTGCAGGCCGTGCCGCAGCAGCCGCCAATATACGCGGCTCGCGCCCCCAGGATGGCCCCGTCGGCGCCCTGAGCTCGCCGGGAACCGAATTCCATGACCGGTCTGCCCTGCGCGGCGCGGCAGATACGGTTTGCCTTTGTCGCGATCAGGCTCTGATGATTCACGGTCAGCAGAATCATTGTTTCAATAAACTGAGCCTGTATCACCGGGCCGCGCACGGTTAGGATCGGCTCTCCCGGAAAAATCGGCATTCCCTCCGGTACCGACCAGACGTCGCAGCAAAAGCGGAAATCCCGCAGATACCCGATAAACTCTTCGCTGAAAATCTTGCAGCCGCGGAGATATTCAAGATCCTCCGGCGTGAATTTCAGGTTTTCCAGGTAATCCACAAGCTGTTGAACGCCCGCCATAATCGCATAGCCGCCGTTGTCCGGTATCTCGCGGAAAAACATGTCAAAATAAACCACGGTGTCCCGGTGACCGTTTGTGAAATAACCATTCGCCATGGTTATTTCATAAAAATCGGTCAGCATGGTCAGATTTGTCTTCATTTCGCTGTTATTTTCCAAGAAAAACATCTCCTGTATTATAAGATTCAAAAATACTGTGACTTCCAATCCTCAAGCCGACATATTATAGACTGACACGAAATTATTGATTGATGCATAATGCAGCGTGTCACTCAGGCAGCACCGAAAGATGAATTCAGGCATTTTCGGCCGCTGCAAAAAAATAATACCCGCAGCACCGACCTCCGCGCCGCCTTTGCAAGCGGCGGTTTAATAAAAATTCCCATTTGTAAAAAAGTGATTCGGAGTTCTCAAAAAAGAATAATTTTATTTTGTCGTGATAAAATAATAAATGTATGTTGACATCTTTGTCAAAATTATAAACTTTTTCTAAATAATACTGCGAACTACGTGAAAATAATCCATTTTTTTATTGCAATAATCACAAAAAGCTATTATACTAATCTCTGTCGGTATTAAGGGTAGATTCGGTCCCGGAAAATCAGCTGTATTGCCGAATCCTGCCGGCAAGCACAGTCTTGTGAAAAAGAAGTGTATGCGAAACCAAATTTGCTACGAGGAGATGAATGAATTGAGATTGCGCAAACAAGCACTCGGAACCCGCAACTTGGTGGGAGCTCGTGTCGAAATGGCACGTAAGAATCAAGGCATGAAGCAAAAAGAGCTTTTAGCTCAGCTCCAAGTGAACGGAGTCGACATGAACGCTTCCGGCCTGTCCAAACTTGAAGGGCAGATCCGCTATGTAACGGATTTTGAACTTTCAGCACTTGCCAACATCCTCAACGTTTCTGTGGATTGGCTTTTGGGCAGAGAGAAATAAGTTCCGATGAAGGAGTGTTCCGCTATTCTTGAGCGGGACACTCTTTTTTTTCTTTCTTTTTCTTCCCATACACGTTATAATGAATCATACTCTTTTCCATGAAAATTGACAAGGGGGTTTTTCATTGTTCGACAAGCGCCAGTTCATCCGCATTTTGCCTCTTATCGTGTTTTTCGTCTGTTATTCCGCCGGATTCGTCCTGTTCGCCGTAACTTTAAAATATACCTTTCCGTTCTTGGCCGGGTTCCTTCTGGCTTTGCTCGCCCAGCCGCTGATTGAGTGGCTCCGCGACCGGCTGCATTTCCACCCGGCTGCGGCCGCCGCAGCGGCGACTCTGCTGGTCTACGCCGTATTGTTCGGCCTGCTGTTCCTGATCGGGCTGTTCCTGATCCGTGAAATCAGCAACCTGATCGCCTACATTTCCAGTCTGTCCCCGTCCGACATGGGCATTCTGACGCTTCCGTTTGACAACCTCATGAAACAGGTAGGCGATTATATCAATCATATCGACGCCGGGTTTATTCAGCAGAATCAGGAAAAAATGCTGAACCTGGCTCAGACGGGGCTGTCGCTTGCAACCAAAGCCCTCAGCACCACGCTCGGATTTCTGACCTCCCTCCCGGCAATTTTCACCATGTTCATCGTGATGATTTTCTCCACCTACTTCTTTTCGAAAGACATGAGAAAGATCAAGGACTGCCTGCTGGGCCTTTTCACCGCCGGAGGCGCGGACGACCTGCGCAGCTATTCCCGCAACGGCCGCAGCCTGAGCGGAAAATATATCGGCTCCTACCTGCTGATATATTTTATCACATTTTTAGAAACCCTGATCGTCTTTATCGCCCTCGGCATCCCCTACCCGCTGGTCGTAAGCATTGTAACCGGCGTCGCGGACATTCTTCCCGTGCTGGGCCCCGGCACGATTTATATCCCCCTCGCCCTCATCTATCTCTGCACCGGAAACATCTTTACCGCCGGAATGCTCCTCGTCAGCTGGATGATTATTACCGCCATCCGCCAGATCATTGAGCCGAAGATCGTTTCTTCCTCCATTGATATTCATCCGCTTTCGATGCTTGCCGCCATTTACTTTGCCCTGATCGCTAAAAATTTCTGGATTCTGATTTATATTCCGCTTCTGATGATCCTCTATACCACGCTGACAAAATCCGGAAAGCTTCCGACCCTATTTGATCGCGGCGGTCCCGCTTCCGGCGGCAAAACGCTTTAAAAGGGAAACGGCACGGCGTCTCTTCAGAAATTCGGAAAGCCCTGCGCCGAAGTTGACAGTCCTGCAAAAAGGTGTTAAACTGGTCCAGCAAGATCAGCGTAAACTACCGAAATTTTCCATTCATAGAACCGCATTTTCCCCGGGAGGTGATGGAATGGCGGCATGGATTCTGATCAGCCTGATTATCGCCGCGCTGGCGTTTTTGGGATTCCATTCGGTGGATTCCCTCGGGCACGGAGGCTGCGGCGGCGACTGCGGAAGCTGCGGCGGTTTTGAAGAGCCCGCCGATATTAATCGCAAGGCATAAACACACATCGAAAAGGGCCTGCCGGAATCAACCGGCGGGCCCTTTTCTTCTACCCTCCGCCCCGTCCGACGGGGCCCTGCCTTTTTCGAGGCGCCGCACGGCGGGCGTACGCGCGGGCTTAACATGCCGCGCGGCCTTCTCCGCCTCCACCACAAAAAGCGGCGTAAGCGACAGGGCCGCCACGACCAGCCACTGTCTGCCCGTCAGGACGGCGGTCTTAAAAACGGCCGCGAGCGGCGGAATAACAATGACGGAGGCCTGAAGAATCACGCAGGCGACGGCCGCCAGGACCAACTGAGGGTTGGCAAACAGTCCCGCCCGGAACGCGGAGCTGTCGGAGCGCATATTAAAGGTGTGTACAACCTGCGAAAGGCTCAATACGGCAAACGCCATGGTCCGCCCAATAAACGGGGACGCCGGGTCCACATCGAAAAACGCTCTTCCAATACTGTAAGCCAACAGCGAAAGCGACCCGATCAGGCATCCTTCCACCATAATGTTGTATCCCATTCCTCCGGAAAAGATGTTTTCCCCGCGCCGCACGGGTTTTTGGTTCATCACGTCGCCGGCAATCGGTTCCATGCCGAGTGCCAGCGCCGGCAGCGAATCGGTGACCAGATTCACCCACAGCAGCTGAATGGCGAGCAGAGGGCTTGGCAGCCTGAGCAGAAAGCCGACGAAAACCGTCAGCAGCTCGCCGATATTGCAGCTGATCAGGAAATGCACCGTCTTGCGGATATTCTGGTAAATTCCGCGGCCCTCGCGGACCGCGGAAACAATGGTGGCGAAGTTGTCGTCCGTCAGAATCATATCGGAGGCGGCCTTGGCGACGTCGGTGCCGGAAACCCCCATCGCGCAGCCGATGTCCGCCGCCCGCAGGGCCGGCGCGTCGTTTACGCCGTCCCCGGTCATCGCAACGACTTCTCCCCGCGACTGGAACGCCCTCACGATACGGACCTTATGCTCCGGTGAAACGCGGGCGAACACGGAATACCGGCTGATGCAGCGGCGCAGCTTCTCATCCGTCATGCGGTCCAGCTCCGGCCCGGTCGCCACGTTTGCGGCGCTTTCCGCAATCCCCAGCCTCACGGCGATCGCCGCCGCCGTCGCTGCGTGGTCTCCGGTAATCATGACCGGACGGATTCCCGCCTGCCTGCACATCCTGACGGCTCTCTCGGCCTCCGGGCGGGGCGGATCGATCATTCCCACCAGCCCCAGGAAAACAAGGCCCCGTTCGGCCTCCTCGGCGCTTCTCGGGGGACGGTCGGCGTCACGGTACGCCACGCCGAGCACCCGCAGCGCCCGCGAAGCCATTTCCTCGTTTCTGTGCGCGATTCGCTCCTTGGCCCCCCCGGAGGCGCAGTATTGAAGCAGGATATCCGGCGCACCCTTTGTGATGATTCGAAAGCGCCCGCCCGGCAGCCGGTGCACGGTGGTCATTCTTTTGCGCTCGCTGGAAAACGGAAACTCGCCGATTCGCGGAAATTGTCTTTCCAGCCGGCCCTTGTCGGCCGCCGCCGCGCGGACCAACGCGGTTTCGGTGGGATCGCCGCAGAGCCGCCCGCCGTTTTCCGCGCAGTTTGTGCAAAGCGCGGCCGCCTCCAGAAGTCTTCTGCCCGCCGCGGAACCCGCCTCGATTTTTCCCGCCGCGTCCTGCAGCTCCACAACCGTCATCCGGTTCTGCGTCAGCGTTCCCGTTTTATCGGAACAGATCACGCTGGCGCTTCCGAGCGTTTCCACCGCCGGCATTCTGCGTACAATCGCCCGTTTTGCCGCCATGCGCCGCACCCCAACGGCCAGCGTGACGGTAACGACCGCGGGCAGCCCCTCCGGAATCGCGGCGACGGCCAGACTGATGGCAATCAGGAACATATCCAGCGGGTCGATTCTCTGGATCAGCCCCATGATAAAAATCAGCAGGCAAATGACGAGCGCCCCCGCCCCCAGCATGCGCCCCGTCTGCGCGAGCTTTCGCTGAAGGGGCGTCTGCGGCGCCGACTGGCTGCCGATCATGTGAGCAATTCTTCCAACCTGCGTGTGCATGCCGGTCGCCACCACAATTCCCCGCCCGCGGCCCGCCGCGACCGAGCTGGTGGAATACAAAAAATTATGCCGGTCGCCCAGCGGCGTTCCGGCCGGATATACGGAGTCGGCGTCCTTGGCCCCGGGAAGACTCTCCCCGGTCAGCGCGCTTTCCTCCGCTTTTAGATCGATCGCTTCGGTCAATCGAAGGTCCGCCGGCACCAGATCGCCTGTTTCCACCGCGACCAAGTCGCCGGGAACCAGCTTTTCCGCCGGTATTTCCAGTTCCTTGCCCGAACGGACGACGCGCGCCCTGGGGCTGGAAAGCCTCTGCAGCGCCTCGATCGCCCGTTCCGCGCGGCTTTCCTGAATCAGTCCCGTTACCGCGTCAACCGCGACGATGACCAGAATAATAATGGAATCGATATAGTCGCTGTCCTGCTGAAGATAGGATGTGAGAAAGGAAATGCCTGCCGCAATCAGCAGGACAATGACCATAAAGTCCGACAGCTGAGCCGCAAAACGAAGAATCAGGCTTTTTTTCTTAGGACGGGCCAGTTCGTTGCCGCCGTATTTTCGCAGCCGTTCGGCTGCCTGCTGCGGCGTCAGCCCGTCGCGCAGGCTGGTTCTGAGCTTTTTTGCACAGTCTTCTTTTGTCAGGCTCTGCCATTCCAATCCGTATCATCTCCTGTTTTTTAATATAAGTATATTCGCAAGGCATTAAAAATATGGTATAATAATCGGGAAACAACTCTGACCGGAGGAACAGGAATGGATGTCAGGATCATCAGTTATGTTCAAACGCACTGCCATAACCGATTTACCGATTTTATTTTCCCGCTTCTTTCCAGAATCGGCAATGCGGGTGCGGTTTGGCTGACCGCCGCAGTCTTCCTCGGCTACAACAGGCATACCCGCACTTTCGCGTTCATGCTATTTTTTTCACTGGCGCTCGCGCATATTATCAGCCAGATTTTAAAACCGATTATCGGGCGCCCCAGGCCGTTTATGGCCAATCCGGGCGTATCCCTTCTGATTCACACCCCGGGCGGCTATTCCTGCCCATCCGGGCACTCGGCGTCATCCTTCGCGGCCGCGACGGTGATTCTGCTTTTTAACAGCCGGTTCGGCACAGCCGCGCTGATACTCGCCTTATTAATTGCTTTTTCGAGAGTCTTTCTGTTTGTGCATTATCCGTCCGACACAATCCTCGGATCATTACTTGGCGTATTATGTGCGTTTGTTGTAATATACTTATACAAATTGTAGAAAAATAATTCTAATTCCTACATACAATATCTATTTTGCTTCTGAATAATCTTCGCGACATCTTGCGTTATTGTCAGATTAGCACCAAAATCCGCGCTTTTTCGCTTGAAAAATTCCTTTTTGTGAATTATGATATTACCGTAATCAGGTAAAATGTGATTAAAATTCACAGAGAGGATGGTGGTTAATGTTCAGATTTATTGGTTGCGCAGATATCCCGGGGGTCTGCCTGAAATACTATGTATTTGGGAATCGCAGAAAAGGGTATGGAATTAAAATTCTTCGTTCAGACAATGATTACACAGACCAGTATGTTTCAAGAAATCTCTTAAGGGTTCTGGACCTTGCCAGCCAGTTCTGCCGCTGTAAAGTGTTTCCGGAGAACCTTTGTGAAATCATCGATGACCTGAAGTACGACAGCCGCTCTGATTGACAAAACTATTTTGCTCCACTATACTAATAGAAAACATCTGATAAGGAGTGGGAAAAATGAAAAAATATGTTTGCAGTGCATGCGGTTATGTTTACGACCCCGCAAAGGGCGACCCTGAGCACGGAGCGAAACCCGGCACCGCGTTTGAAGACCTTCCGGACGACTGGACCTGCCCGGAATGCGGCGTGGGCAAAGACATGTTCTCACCCGAAGATTAAGAAAGAAGTTTTCCATGAGCATGAAAAAATTAGCGGACCATGTCTACTCCGTCGGCGTTTTGAATCCCGGCATGCGTGTTTTTGACATTATCATGCATGCGGAATATGGGACAAGCTACAACGCCTACCTGATTACAGGCGAAAAAAATGTTCTGGTCGACACGGTTCTCGAATCCTTTTTTGACGAATACCTCGAGAACATCCGGAGCATTGTGGACATTTCCAAAATCGACTACTTGATCGTCAACCACACGGAACCTGATCATTCAGGCTCCATCGCGAAGCTGTTGGAATTGAACCCAAATCTTGTAATTTATTCCACCTTTGCTGCGAAAAAGAATCTTAGCGCGATTATGAACCGTGAGTTTCAAAGCGTCGTTGTCAAACAAGGGGACAGGCTGGACCTCGGCGAGCGTGAACTTGAATTTATCGTCGCCCCGCTGCTGCACTGGCCGGACACCATGTTTACTTGGATGCCTTCTGAAAAGATCCTGTTCACCTGCGACTTTTTGGGATGCCATTTCTGTGAGCCAACCATGACGGACACTTCGGTTCACTATCCGGAAAAGTACTGGGATGAATTTGAAAATTACTATCGGTGCATTATGGCGCCGTTCGGTCCGTACGTTCTGTCCGGACTGGACAAAATCGAAGAACTCCCCGCTGAGGTCATCTGCACAAGCCACGGGCCTTGCCTGACTGATAATATTCGGAAATGCAAAGAGCTTTATCGGAGCTGGAGTACCCCGGCGCTCCGGCCGAAAAAGACTTTCGGCATCCTTTACGCATCCTCATACGGATACACCGAAAAACTGGCTCGCGCCGCTGCGGAAGAGCTCGGCAAAAACGATGCCCTTGACGTTAGACTGATCAATATTGTTTTTGAACCGTTTGAAAAGGCCGCGGAACTGGTCAACCGGGCGGACGCCCTTCTGGTTGGTTCCTGCACGATTAACCGGGACGCCCCGAAGATTGTATGGGACGTTTTGGCAAGCGTCGACCCGATCAATACCCGCGCAAAACCGGCGGGCGCATTCGGCTCCTTCGGCTGGAGCGGAGAAGCTGTTCCGATGGTGAAGAGCCGGTTGGAACACCTGAAATTCCGCTTTGTCGGTGACGGGATGAGGGTAAACTTCATGCCGACCGACGACGATCTGGCCGCTATGAGGCAATACGCCGGCGAGGTTGCGGCGCAAATTAAATCTTAATCTTTCGTTCGCCCGGTGTTTTGCACCGGGCGTTTTTTGACGCCGGCCTCATCCGGACTTTCCCGCAGGCCATCCTGATTCAGGCACAGGTCCATAAACCTTCTCATCGCCGCGGTCAGATATTTGTTTTTATGCACAATCATCCGAAACTGCCTGAAAAAACGGATCCCCTCGATCTCCCTGATGCAGAGAAGCCCGCGGTTCACCTCGGATTCGACCGCGCGGCGTGAAATCACGGTAACCCCCAGCCCCTCCGCGACGGCCGCTTTGATCGTATCCGCATTATTGCAGACCCAGCCGGCATGGAAAGAAAGGCCCTTCGCCTTCATCCCGTCCTCAAACGTCTTTCGGGTTCCGCTGCCCTCCTCCCGGATAATAAAGGGTTCGCGCTCCAACTCGTCCGGCGCAACGGAGCGAAGTGCCGCAAATCGGTGCTCCCTGCCGCAGACCAGCACCAGTTCATCCGTGAGAAACGGCAGAGTGATCAGATCCTGCGACGCGGTCTCCCCCTCGACCAGGCCGATGTCCGTCGTGTCCCTCAGAATCCTTTTTTCAATCCGAGCCGTGTTGTCCTCAAACACTTCCACCTCAACCGCCGGGTTTGCCTGCCGGTACCGGAGGATCAGGTGCGGCAGAACGCTTGCCCCGACCGTAACGCTCGCCCCGACGCGCACGCTGCCGCTGCCGGCGAGCGTTTTCATGCTGTTTTCAATTTCTTCGTTCATCCGCACCATGTGGCGCGCATACCCAAGCAGATTTTCCCCCGCCGAAGTCAGGTACAGCTTTTTCGTCAGCCGTTCAAACAGCCGGACTCCGTAATATTTTTCCAGTTCCGCGATCGCCTGACTGACGGCGGACTGCGACATAAACAGCGATTTCGCCGCCGCGGTCATATTCAGCCGGTCGCAGACGGCGACAAAGATTTTAAAATGCCGAAGTGTCAAACGATCCCATCCTTTTTACTTATCGATATAATAAGATAATAATATTTTACTTATTATAAGTCAAGGAGTATGATGAAAAAAAGAAAGGAGAAGATCATTTGAAACAAATCACCTCAAAAATACCGGGGATTGCCCTGACAGCCCTGATTGCGGTTCCCGCCTGGCTGCTGGGGAGCGCGTTCCCCGTCGTCGGCAGCCCCGTCCTGGGAATCCTGTTCGGCATGCTGCTCGCCTTTTTGAAAAGGCCCGCGCTGTTCGACGACGGAATCCGGTATACGTCGAAAAAACTGCTTCAGTATTCCATCATTCTGCTCGGATTTGAAATGAACCTGTTCCATGTTTTTGAAGTCGGCGGCCAGACGCTGATTTTAATGGCGTTCACGCTGACCGCCGCGTTCGTGACCGCCTATTTTGCCGGCAGGGCATTGGGGCTGGATTCGAATACAAAAACGCTGATCGGCGTCGGCTCGGCCATTTGCGGCGGCTCCGCCATCGCCGCGACCGCGCCGGTCATCAAAGCCGACGATGAAGACGTCGCGCATTCGATTTCCACCATCTTTCTGTTCAACGTGATCGCGGCCTTCCTGTTTCCGTTCCTGGGCCATCTGATGGGCATGAGCGACCACAGCTTCGGCCTTTGGGCGGGCACCGCCGTCAACGACACCTCATCCGTGGTGGCGGCGGGCTATACTTACAGCAACGCCGCGGGCAATCTCGCCGTGATCGTAAAGCTGACCCGAACGCTGATGATTGTTCCGGTCACACTGGTGCTGGCTTTTTACACCTCCCGTAAAAACGCGGCTTCCGGCAAAGGCAGCTATGATTTTAAAAAAATATTCCCCTGGTTCGTGCTTGGGTTCGTCGCCGCGTCCGTTGCCTACACGTTTCTTCCCCTTCCGGCAGCTCTTTGCGGATTTCTGTCCCAGGCCGGCAAATTCATGATTGTGATGGCAATGGCGGCCATCGGCCTGAACACCAATCTGATCAAACTGGTGAAAAGCGGCGCGAAACCGATTCTGCTCGGTTTTATCTGCTGGGTCGTCCTGTCTCTGACCTCGCTTGGGGTTCAATACGCGCTCCATCTATGAAACCGGACCTCCGGGCATGCGGAAGGGCCGCGGGCAAATGCCCGCGGCCCTTCCTGTTTTTATATGATGCAATACAACCTTATACTCCTATCATTCAACCCAGCCCCACTGCTTCAGAAGCTTCCACGTCGCCGCGCTTTCATCCGTAAAACTGTAATTGCCGCCGTTCAGGTTGATTTTCCCCTTGTACCCGCCGAGCAGGGTTCTCATTTTCTCTCCTGGCTCGATCTTTTCTTGGTAGTCAAGGCTGATATCCAGGTACTTTTCCGGCTCCTGCGTCATCTCATATCTGCGGTTGACCTTCCCGTCGAGGAAATCCTGTTCCAAAGCGTTCTGGAACTGCGCCGCCTGCTGCGCGTCAGGAACAAAGGTCTTGCTGCTCGACTTGCCGTTATAGATTTCAATGCTCTTGAAATTCTCCGGCGACAGGTAGAAAACAAGGTCTTCGCTTTCCACGAATTCCTTCATGCCGTTCAGCTTGTCATAGGCCGGTTTCAGCATTGATTCCAGATTCATCTGGTCGGTATAGCTTCTGTATGTTCTTTTGAAGACGCTCCCGTCTTTCATCCGGTAGGAAAGGGTCAGCCCGTTGCCCTGATTGGTTTTTAAGCAGTAGGGATACCGGGCGCGGTATTTCTTGATCAGCTCCTGCTGAATCCCGACGACCGCCTTGATGTTTTCTTCCTGACGGATGGTCGGGGACAGAGCCAAGATCCGGTTTCCGAAGCTCTCGTCGTAAACCGTCTGACTGCCGGAGCCGCTCCAGTAGCTGTCCGCGTCGATGGAGACGCTTTCCACCTGCGAAGCGTCCGGAACCCGCGTGTCGTAACCGAACAGCCCGGTGCAGAGCGCGCCGAAAAAGGCGACGAACACAACGGCGAAAACGCCGTACCACGCGAAACTCTTTTTCATCTGATGAAACCCGCGGGAGTAGATGACCTCAACGATCACATGCGTTGCGAGAGACCCGCAAAGCACGCCGATGAAGAACGCGGTATCCGAAGCGCCGTTCAGAACCAGCCCGAACCCCAGCCCGCCGACCGCTGTCAAAAGGAAGCGGACCAGAAGCTTCGGAAGAGGAAAGGCGAAATTGTCTTCCGCCGATTCGCTCCTGCGCCTGCGGTACAGCAGGACGGAACCCGCCAGCAGCACGGCCGTCAAC
Organism: Caproicibacter fermentans; assembly: GCF_009746625.1. Lineage (GTDB taxonomy): Bacteria > Bacillota > Clostridia > Oscillospirales > Acutalibacteraceae > Caproicibacter > Caproicibacter fermentans. The sequence continues at coordinate 13,748 of NZ_VWXL01000010.1, read as the reverse complement.
GCAACCCACCAAAGCAAAAACCAGGCGGAGCCGATCCGCAAAACCGCGACAAACGCCGCTGCGAACGGAGCAAAGGCGGTGGCAACCGTCAAATGATCCGCAATATTCGCGCTGAATCCCGGCAGGAGCATCCCCGCGACGGTATAGACGCACAGAATCAGGAGCGGATAGCCGACGTTGACCCCAAGCGCCGAAAGCACCGCATCCAGCGTGGTTCCGGCGCAGACCATCATGAAGAGGCAGAAGGTAAATGCCGCCGCGCCCATCAGCAGGACCCAAAGCATTGAGATAAGCGGCGACTTCGCCCCGTCCGTCACCGAAACGCCGTAGGCCGCGCCGATCATCCGCATGGAAATAAAGTCCAGCAGCACCGGCACAAACAATACGGTGATTCCCGCGCACCAGCGCCCGAGCAGAAGGGCCTCGCGGCCGACCGGCATGGCGTGATACAGATCCACGCTCCGCTTCTTCTGCAGATAGCCGAACAGCAGAACGCACAAAATCGCGCAGAACAGCAGGACGATCGCAACCGCGAACGCCGGCAGCAAGCCGCCGACCATATTGGTGTAGCTTCTGGAAAGGCTCTCCGTCCTTTCCGCCTGGGTCAGGTCCGTGTTCCGCGCGATGGCGGCCGCCTCACCCGGCAGGGAAATCAGCAAAATCAGCGGATTTGCCAGAAACAGCAGCAGCGCGAGCAGCACCGCCATACCGATGTTCTTTCTCAGCGACCAGAAATAGGTCCGCCGGAATTGAGAGAAACGGTTAAGACAGGATGTTGTTGATGTCATAGCCCGCCACCTCCATTTCACTGATAAATACTTCTTCAAGCGTCAGCGGAAGCGCTTCCGCGAAGATGGGGTTCAAGGAATTAAGCTTTTCCAGAACTTCGTCCCGGCCGCCGCGGACCACAAGGTTTAAAAGAGAACCGCGCGTTTCCCACTCGAGAATCTCCATCGGTTCAAACGCGCTTCTTTCCGGCATCGGGCGGAAAGCCGCCTGAACCTTGCACACGCCGAGCCGCAGCGCGTCAATGTCTTTTTCAAAAAGAATCCCGCCCTTGTGGAACAGCCCGACGTGGTCGCACAAATCTTCCAGCTCCCGCAGGTTATGCGACGCGATGATGACGGTCAGGTTATGCTCCGAAACCTCCTCGCAGATCAGTTTCTTGAGCAGCTGGCGCATGACCGGGTCAAGCCCGTCGAAGATTTCGTCCATGAGAAGGTACTCCGGGCGGGCGGCAAACGCGCAGATCAGCGCGGCCTGGCGCTGCATCCCCTTGGAAAAGTTTGTAATCCGTTCTTTTTTCCCAACCGGAAACAGCTTGCACAGGTCTTCAAACCTCGCGGCGTCCCATTTGGGGTATATCCCCGAGTAAAATTTCGCCATATCGGACAGCGTCGCCTGTGGCAGAAAATACGGGTAGTCCGGAATAAAACATATTTTTGATTTTACTTCCGCATTTTCAAACGGAGCTTTTCCGTCCACCAGAACATTCCCGCCGTCCGGAAAATAGATGCCGGCGCAGGTGCGGAGAAATGTTGATTTTCCCGCTCCGTTGGAACCGACCAGCCCGAAGACGGACCCCCCGCCGATCGTAAAATTCACATTGTCCAGCGCAGCCTTGGCGCCGAATTTTTTCGTCAGATTTTGAACCTCAATCATGTTGATCCGCCCTCCCGTCGAACACACCGGATATCTGCGCCAGAATTTCTTCCTTTGTCACGCCGCAGAAAACCGCTTCCGCCGCCGCGTCCCGCACTTTTTCCAGCGCGAGGCTTTTTCTGCGGTCAACGGCGGATTCATCCCCCGCCAGGAAAGAACCCTTTCCCTGCACCGAAAAAATGATCCCGTCCCGCTCCAGCATCTGGTACGCTTTCTGCACCGTATTCGGATTTACTCCGAGTTCCTGTGCAAGAGCGCGGACGCTCGGCAGGGCTTCTCCCGGTTCCATCGCGCCCATCGCCGCCATGCGGGTCATCGACCGGTAAAGCTGTTCGTAAATCGGCAGCCTGCTTTTGTAATCCAGCACGAACATCCTGTTCACCTCACTGTATTTACCGTATTATGTTTATTAGTACAGTCGCAGTATAGCATCCCGCGTTTTATTTGTCAATAAAAAGATGCTATTGGGAATCCCTTTCCATATTCATCTTACTGCCGATATAAGCGAAAATCCCGCCGAACACGATATTGGCGTAATAGGTGATCAATCGCCAGAGCAAAATCGCCGGAAAAATCGCCGATTTGAAATACAGCCCGAAAAACAGATAGAAGCTGCTTTCCGCCCCGCCGGAGCTGCCGGGCAGCGGCACAAACGCCGAAACCATCGCCACAAAAACCTGCGCCGCGATCATGGCGGTAACCGAAGCCCCGCGCATATTAAAGCTGCGGTAGATAAAAAACGGGATCAGGCTGTTGAGAGTAATCTGAACCGCCGCGGAAGCCATGACGCTCAAATAAAGCGGCGCGGAATTTCCCATCATTTTAGAGGCGTCGTGGAAAACCTGCAGCTGGCTGTGGATTTTTTCATAACGCGCTTTCGGATGCCGGCACAGTTTGAACCGGTGGAGCAAGAGAAGCGTGGACCGGAGGATTCGGTCCGTTGTTTTTTCACTGAGCATAAACAGCACGACCAACGCGATAAAAATACAGTTGGTGAACAGGCCGACTATGGTTAAAAACGCGAAATTGGTCACGTTTGTCTGAAAATAATGGAGCTTTGTGGCCACCATCAGGAGCGCGTACAGAACCATCACGACCTGATAGACCAGGGTTTTCACCGCGACGACGGAGCCGGCCATACCGGTATCCATGCCCATGTTGCTGAGCGTGTACATCTGCATCGGCTGTCCGCCGGTGGCAAACGGGGTAACGGCGCTGTACAAAAAGCCGATCATCCCCGCGGAAAAGGAGCGTGAAAACTTCCAGTTCGGTTTCATGTGCCGGCACAGCAGGTTAATTTCAAACCCTTCCAGCAGCCAGCAGGCCACCGCCGCCAGAACCGCGGCGAGCAGCCACGTTCGGCGCAGGGTTTTCGCAATGCGGGCGAGTGTTTCAATTCCTCCGCCCGTTGTGAACAGAAAATACAGCAGAATGCCGACGGAAAGAATCAACGTAATGATTACAAAAAGATTTTTACCGAATTTTCTCTTTTCTTCCGCCATACTTCAACTCCAGAATTCAATGTCTTTTTTAACTATAACTTATATATTCTATAACATCCCGCCCGATTATACAAGTAAAATCCGCATTAATCCCTCCGCGGAGCCCGCGGCCGGCACGGGCAAACCCGGACCGGCCGCGGTTTTGCGCCGAAAAATCCGGTGGCGAAACTGAAAATACAAATGAAAACGCCAAAAAGCGTCAAATTACATTTTTCTAATATGTCAATAAATCCGATAAAATGATAAAAGCAATAACACCGTCTTTCATCTATTGCATAATATGAGATGAGAAACATCCAGTTTCGCGAAAGGAGAAACATCATGCTTGACTATGGAAATCCTTCAAATAATATGATGGCTGAATATAACAGCGCACAAAATGCGAAATCCTCCCCCTCGGTTTCGCCGGAATCGGCCGCAAAAAGCAACACCGTCAAAACGCACGGCAGCAGCGGAGGAGTCATTTCGGAATATTCCAGCGGACAGAATCCCAAAACCGGAACGGCAACATCGGGCAACGGTGCTGTTTCAGAGTATTCCGGCAAAAACCCCATGACAAATCAGACCGTATCCCCGTCGGCTTCCGGCAACAAGGCAATGCTTTCCGCACCCTCCGACGCGCAGAATAAAATGAACGCCGCGGTGTCGCCGGTGCAGACGGAATCCAAAGGCGGTGTGAAGAGCAACTATATGGGCGGCCAGGGCTGCCTGCCGAACCGGACGAGTTTTCCGGCGGAAACGCCGGTAGCAATGGCCTATGTCCCGTTCCAGCACTTTGATACCACCTATCCCGCGGAGCGCGGGCTTGTTTACGGGACGATTTTTCCGGAACTGAACAAACCATTTTTAGGCGGAGGGATGGCAAAATGAGCGAACAAGAACAACTGATGAGAAAAATCAACGCGAATCACTTCGCAATGTGGGAGCTCCACATCTACCTTGATACACACCCGGGCGACTGCACCGCGGCCGCCAAAATGGAGGAATACCGAAAAATCACCGACGACCTTGTTGCGAAATACGAGGCCGCTTACGGACCGATCAACGAAACTTCACAGAATACCAACCGCTGGGCCTGGATCGCGGAGCCATGGCCCTGGGAACTGAGCGAGGAGGGAAAATAAATGTGGATTTATGAGAAAAGGCTGCAATACCCGGTAAAAATCAAAACACCGAATCCCGCGCTCGCCAAACTGATCATATCGCAGTATGGCGGGCCGAATGGCCCTTCGGTATGATGGAAAAGGGATACTTTCCTGTTTCGCAGCATAGGATGATAGGAAAGCCGCCATGAAACCGGAGGGATCCAAATGCTGAACGAAATTTCCTACGACCGGGAAAAAACGGTCGCCTACGCCAGACAGTGGGCAACGAGCCGAAACCCAAAATACTACAGCTTCGACGGGATGGGCGGAGACTGCACCAATTTCGCCTCCCAGTGCGTATTTGCCGGATGCGGCGTGATGAACTATCAAAAAGACACCGGCTGGTACTACAACAGTCCCGGCGACCGGACCGCCTCCTGGAGCGGAGTCGAATACCTGCACGACTTTCTGGTCGGAAACCACGGGCCGGGACCCTTCGCCGTCGAAACCGACCCTTCCGGGATCCGGCCGGGCGACCTGGTCCAACTGGGCAACGGAGCGCGTTTTTACCATACTCCCGTCGTGGTCGCCGTGGAAAAAGACGGAATCTATGTTGCGGCGCACACCTATGACGTTTACATGAAACCGCTGGACCGTTATTTTTTCTCACAGGTCCGCTATCTGCATATTGCCGGAGCGCGAAAATGGAAATAGGCCGAAACCGTCTACGGACGCGCGTTCATTTCCCGCTCCGCGCGTTCCATCCGTTCCCGGTCCTGCCGGAGCTGTTCTTCCCGCGGCAGATATTCCCGGCGGCCGACCACCCTGAACCCGCCGCTGCCGGGCCCGGAAAGCTGTTCAAATTCGGCGCGGCTTCTGAGCGAAAAAGCCCCGGACCGGTCCGCCGAATAGCACTCGCCCGTAAACCGAAACGGCTTCTTTTTCATTTTACTCACCCCGTTTCTATTTATACGGGGCGTCGGCCCGTCCTATCCCCCGCCGATTCCCGCGCAAAGGGTGACTTTCCATGAAAACTGCGGCGGCCTATATCCGCGTTTCCACCAGCGACCAGCTGGAATACAGCCCGGACAGCCAGCTCAGCTGCATCCGTGACTACGCAAAGAGCAACGGTTATCTGCTGCCGGACCAATACATCTTCCGCGAGGACGACGGCGTGAGCGGCCGCGGAGCGAAAAAGCGCACGGAATTTCAGCGCATGATCGCCGAGGCGCAGCGCAGGCCGCGCCCGTTCGACTGCATCCTTCTGTGGAAATTCAGCCGTTTCGCGCGCAGCAGGGCGGACAGCGTCCTTTACAAGACCCTGCTGCGGCGCCGGGGCATCGAGGTGATCTCGGTCAGCGAGCCGCTCGGCGACGAAAAGACCTCCATTCTGGTGGAAGCGATGATTGAGGCGATGGACGAGTATTACAGCGTGAATCTCGCCGAAGAGGTCCGCCGAGGCATGCGGGAAAAAATTGCTCGGGGCGAACCGGTCGCCGGCCCCCCGTTCGGATACCGGATGGCGGAGAAGCGCTTTGTGCCCGACGCGGAGGAGGCCGCCGCGGTCCGGCTGGTCTTCGCCGATTTCCTCCGCGGCGCGTCCCCGGGCGAAATTGCGGAAAAGCTCAACTCAACGGGCCTTCGCACACGGCGCGGCGGAAAGTGGGAACCGCGCGCCGTGCGCTACCTTTTGAAAAACCCGGTCTACTGCGGGGCGCTCAGGTGGAACCCCGGCGGGCCGCTGGGCCGGGGCTCCCCGGAAACCGATACGCTTCTGACGCGGGGCTGCCATGAACCGATCGTTCCGGAAACACTTTGGGAGGAAGCCCAGAGCCGTCTGCGCCCCGGCGCGGTCCGCAGGCGCGGCGCGCCGCCGTGCACGCTGAGGGGGTTGGTCTTTTGTTCCGGCTGCGGATCGCTTCTGATTCCTTCCTCCTCGGGCAGCATGCAGTGCGGCGGATACAGTCATGGGACCTGTCAGGAATCCCACTCGATTTCCACGCGGAAGCTGGAAGCCATGGTGGTTTCCCTGCTGGAAAACGACCTGCAAACAACCGCCCTGCGGATTTCTCCCCACTTTTCCGGGGAGGAAAGCGAGGAGCGCGGGCTGCTTCGCCTGCGGCTGAGGAAAGAGCGCCTCCGCCTTTCAAGGCTGCGGGAGGCCTATCTGGGCGGCGCGGAGCATTTGGCGGAATACTTAAAGGAACGCGGTGAGATCGAACGCGCCTGCCATGCGCTGGAAACGGATTTAAACCGCCTGTCCGGCGAAAACCAGAACGCCGTTGCGTCGGACCTGATTCTATTCCTTCGCGACGGCGCTTTTCCCCCCGACCAAAAAAACGCCCTGCTGCGGTGTCTGGTCCGAAAGATCATATTTGACCGCGCGCAAAACCGAATCAGCCTGTATTACAGGTAAAAATCATCGCGGTAGGCCATTCGGCGGACCGCATGGAGAGATGGGGGCGTCGCTGCGGTATCTGAGCCAGCGATACACCATGCCGAACCCGGAGCTCAAGGCGATTCTGACCGATGTCGGCACCGAAGAGCTTGCGCATTTGGAGATGGTGGGAGCCATTGTTTATCAGCTGACCCGCAACCAAACCCCGGAGCAAATCAAAAAAGCCGGCTTCGACGCCTATTTTATCGACCATACAACCGGCATTTATCCTGCCGACGCTTCCGGCGTGCCGTTCAACGCCGCAACATTCGCTTCCACCGGGGATTCTCTGGCGGATATTCACGAGGACTTGGCCGCCGAGCAAAAAGCCCGCCTGACCTACGACAACATTCTGCGTTACTGCGACGACGACCCCGAGGTGCGCGACGCGATCCGTTTTCTGCGCGAGCGCGAGGTCGTACATTACCAGCGCTTCGGCGAAGGGTTACGGATTATCACCGACAGTCTCGACTCCAAGAATTTCTATGCGTTCAACCCGCAGTACGACCAGAAAAAGAACATGTAACCCTCTGCTGAACAGGAAATCCCCTCTTAAACCAATCCGTGTAAAAAACAGGCGGACCTTTTTGCAAAACCGTCATCCATTGAGCCGGTCAGCCGGCGATTCCTTTCAGATACACGGCAAAAAGCCGGGGCAGCCCAATACCGTTTGGTATGAGTGCCCCGGCTTTTTATGTGTTGTTTGATAACAATTTTTACACGTTAAAGCTCGATGAGCTTAATCCGCGCGGTAATTTTCGCCGGTGATCGTCTTGTAGTCGTCGGCGGTGATCCAGCCAAGCGGAATCGCTTTTTTCAAATTCTCTTCCGGGAGCCGACCGGAGTCGTAAAGCCGTTTTAGTGTCGCGTACATTATGCCACCCCCAGTGTAGATAACGTCAGCGCATCGATCTGATTTTGCAAATCACTGATTTGCGCCGACAGACCCGGTATCGTCGAAGTCGAATTGATGACGAACCAGTAATAATACTTGCCGTCCTGCTGTTCGCTGCGGAACACAGCCCCGTCGGTAAAATAAAGCGTATTCCCGTCGGCTATGCAGCCCGGATTTGCAAACGTTACCGGCACGTCACTTTGAATAACCAGAATATCCCGCCACTCACCGTTAATCTGAATCTTATTTGTGGTGCAGGTCATTTTCGATCCCCTTTCTGCAAGTCATAGCACTGTGTACGCCCCCGATGCGTCGGGCGTCAAAGATATTAAGACGGAAGAATCAAGAAAGCAAAGCGGACGGACCCCACCCGTGCCGCTATAGGCGTCGTAGTCGCCCAGCGTGCCATCGGAGCAGACGACCCGGACGCTGTACGCGCGGGAAGCATACGGAGTGCGAAGCCAGTAGTATTGCGCCGCTCCTGCCGTTCCTCCTGTGTTTGCCGCGCAATCCGCTGTCTCATATGCGATTCTGGAATTATTGTCTGAAAACGCTTGAAGCTGCGAGCCTTCCGTATAATCCGTTGACAAGCCGACTTCCGTTCCGCTCGGCAGACATATCCTTGCGTTGAGCGTTTCGGTCCCGCCGCCGTCTGTGTTTGGCCTCCCGACTGTGATTGTTTTGGTTTTGAGATAGTTCTTTTCTTTTACCGAGAACCCATTCAGGAAACCCGCCACTGATTTGTACGGGTTTGCCGAAACAACACTTGTACTGTCCGGGGCCTGATCTACCGAGTGCTGCGCGACGTACCATGAACCGGCCCCCGCCTCGGAGTTGAGCCATTGATGAATATTGGAAAGTGTGTACCGGTTGTTCCCGTAATTCTTCCGGTCCGTGACGCTGTTCGATGGTTCTTTCGCGTCGAACGCATACCGAGCCAAGACCCCATCAGCTATTAAGGTAATGTCGCTCCCTGATTTGTTGGCGATCTTCATCACAATCGGATTTCCGAAAATCGACCCGAATTTCAGCTTTGTGCCGACCGGGAAGGTCCCGAGCTGGTATCCATGCAGAGGCGTCATTGTGGCTACGCAATACTCGGTTTGATATTCCTTTTTCGAGTTATAAGAGAACGCCCGGTAATAATACTGCGTGCCATTCGTCAGGCCGGTATCGGTAAATGAGGTCCCGGTCCCGTCATAGATTTTCGTTCCGTCCAGCACCTTTGACGGATAGCCTCCGGTCTTGCGGATAATCACGACGCCTGCGTAATTTCCATCTGCCGGATTACTCCACGTCAGCCGGACAGAAGCGTCCCCGATGGTCGCATAAAAATTATTGATTTGGGCGGCCAACGTTCCATAGCCGCCCTGCTTAAAAAAAGCAGTTCCGCACCCGTTCGCTGCACCCCACCCAAGCGGCGCATCATTTGACAAAGTGACTGTTACGGCTGCACCTATGACCCATGCGTCACTCGGCAAGGTCCCGCGCTTTGTGTCAAGAAGGCAGTATCCCTTCCCGTTTATAATGACCCTTGTTGCGTCCGGCGTGCTATCGTCTTTCGGGGTCTGAACCGCCTTAAATGTTACCTGGCATCCTTCGGAGAATATAAAATTTGGTATTGTCAATGTTTGTGACCACGCATCGGTTGACGTTACCGCTGTCGCACGATAAGAGGCTGTATTTCCCTTTACGGCCCCCGCCTGCTCCGCCGTTACTCCATGTGGATTGTCTGTGCGGGCGACATGCGCGGCGATTGTGTCGGCATTCGCCTTAACCGTCTCCGTCGTCCTGCCGTCTCCCGCAAGATCGTTGATTTTTGCGAGCAGATTCCCGGCAGCATTTTCGTCCAGAATATTTTTAATACCGTTAAACCACGCCGTGAAGTCAGATTCATTCGTACTTTTAAATTCCGCAAGGTCCGCGGCAATCTGATTGTAAAACGTCGTTGTATCGATGCGGTCCACGACCGCGTGAACGATGCCGCAGACATTGTTATCCAGCCGAGTGTCGGTAATCAGGCTTTGCGTGATCGCCGTCGTGCCGGCCGGGACGCTGATTTCCGCCAGCTTCAAATCATACTGCTCCGCCGTGCGGACAATCGCCGGGGCGACGGGATTGCTGGCGGGCGCGCCGGTCAATATCTGCGCCGAGATGCTCCGCTTGTTTAAATCCCACCGCAGCACGACCGTGTCTTTCCGGTTCAAAACGCCGTCGGCGTTCCGGATTTGAAACGGAATGTCCGCGTCGCTGCGGTAATAGTACCCGTTGATCCACGCCTGCCCCGATGGGACAAGCACCTGCATGTTTGCGTCCGCGGTTACCGCAAGGGCGTCTGTGTAGACGCCGTTGCTCAGAAAACTCGCGACCCATTCCGCGAGGAAATCCACCGTGTATTTTCTGTCGCCGCCGACGCTGCGAAAAAATCCGCTCGATTCAGCCATTTATCCTTCACTCCCTAAGTCCAAAGTTTCCGGCAGCGGGGTCCCGCATACCGGTGTGATTGTTGCCGTTCCGTTTTCATAAACTTCCTCGACCTCCGTGACTCGTTGGTCAAGGCGCAGCCCCCACTTTTCGAAGCTGATAATATCGCCGAGGTCCCAGTCCGTCCGATAGCGGAAATTCTCCGTATCAACCGCCGACGCCTCGAAATTTTCCGCTTTTGCGGCCTCCGCCAGACTTTGGATTCCCCGCTGCCGAAGCTGCTCCCGGTATTCCTCGTCCGTCAGGCTGCCTTTCTGAAGGTCCCCCGCGTCGACCCAAAGCTCCCGGCGCGGTTCGCCGTTTGTCAGGTCCGCTTCCGCAAGGACAACGGTACCGTCCTCCTCCGCCGCGCAGACATAGGCAAAATTGCAGAAGCCGGTGGTGTCCAGCGTGTAGGAAGACCCGCTGATGTTGGAAAAGCCGTCGCTGAACAAAATGTAGGGATTCAAGGTTTGCGCAACCGTCCGGTCAGCGCCGGAATACACTTCGAAAACCCACTTCCGGTTCTGCACATCCGGACGGAGCCGAAAGCCGAGCGGGGCCGATTTTCCCAGTGCTTTCAGAACCGTCAGAAGATTCTTGCCGGATGTCTGAAAGCTGCACAGGGGCGCGAATCCGCCGGATTCTCCCAGGGTGAGAAAATCGATCGGGCGCGAGGAAATCGCGTTATCCGCGACGATTTTCCGCATGGCGTCTTCCACCGTTCCGGAAAAACTAACCGCCGGCTGGATTACCCTCCTGCTCAGCAGGGAAGAGGCCATCCGTCCCGCCGCCTCGATTTCATCGCCGGTTTCGCTGCTTGAGGTGATTCTGACGCTTTCAATGATTCCGGCTTCCTGACGGTCCAGGCGGTGCAGAATATTCCCGGCTGTCAGGAGGGACAGGGTATCCTGATTTGCCGGAGCATGGAGTTCAAATTCTCCGGGCTCAAAAAACCGCCTTCTCCATCGCAGGGAAGTAAACCCGTCGAGCACGCCCTGCTGTTCCAGCGCGGCGTTATACACGTACAGTTCCGTCGATCACACCCCCCAATAAGCCTGTGTGCTGAGGATGGACACGCTCAGGTTGTCGATTCCGGAATCGGCGTCGTACCGGAAAAGATTGTCGCCTTCATACGCCTGAAGCCACACGGGCGGATACGTCATCAGATTATTGATGTTCTTTGTCACGCCGCCGGAAGTCATGCGAACCCGCTTCCCGCCCGTCCCGGTCGTGATGACAACCTGGTCGCCGGTATGCATGGTTGCGTTGATTTTCATGAGCTCATGGCGGTTTACATCGTACAGCGACGGACCGACGACCTCGCCGGATGCGGCAAACCTCACGGTAAGTCCCATGGGAACCGCGCTGCCGTTCCAGACATTGCCGATCAGGGTATTCGTTTTTTCCGTCAGGGCAAACGGTTCGCCCGTGATCTCCAGGCTCCACTCGATCAGCCCGTTCCAGGCGGCAAGCTGTGTCAGCCGGTCTTCGGCCGAGTAAAACTTCGGGTCGGGACAGATCAGGGAAATCGTAACGTTCCGCGTTTCGTACGGTGAGCCGCCTGCGGGCGAGAAGCTTTCCGCTTCCGGCTCCACCTTTTCCGCATAATAGCGGATTTTCCGGTGTTCGTCGCCCGAAAAGATCAGCGTGCCGGGCGAATCCTTCTGAAAAAAGCTGTACAGCTTCTCGATCTGTTTGTCGTAGTCCCTCAGACCCAGTTCCAGCGTCAGGACGATGTTCCGCTTCTGCGCGTCCGACCCATTGTAGTTTTCTCCGTCCTGTCCGCTGCTTTTGGAGGTGTAGACGTTAAAATCCGACCCAAGGCCGTGCGCGGCAATCAGCCAGAAGGGCGCCGACTCGCCGAATGCCAGCCTCACGCCTTTTCCATTTTCACAAATCAGTTCCATTCAGCGCCTCCGAAGACAGAGTGAAAGTCTTTGCGCGTTCATCCGCTCCTGCCGGGCGACCTCCCCATAGCTGAGTGCCTTGGGGCTTTGAAAGACCGGGTGATAATCAATCGTTGGACCGGTCCGTCCGGAGGCAGACACCGCGCCGGGCTGCTGCGAACCGGAATACGCACCGGCCGGAACCGCGCTCAGGCTCAGCGTCATCGTGCCGGTCAGGTCCTGCAAAGCGGCGGTAACCAGAGATTTGTTTTCCCGAATTCCGGAAGCAAGTCCCTTCATCATGTCGGGCATCCAGTCAGGAAAATCGACCAAAGGTCCTTCGTCCGGAACACTGAAATGCAGAAACTTGCGAATGTCCTTCGCGACGCCGTTCACCGCATCCCCAACCGCTTTTGCCGCGTTCCTGATCCCGTCGGCGATTCCGCCGATGATGTCCCTGCCCCACTGAATCGCCTCTTTTGGAAGATTCTTAATCCAGTCAATAGCTGCTCCGATTCCTGATTTCACGGAATCGACCACCGTGTGAACCGTGCTCTCCACTCCGTTTTTCATCGAGTTAAACATGTTTGCGCCAATATTTTTTAGGGTTTCCGGCAGGGAACTGAACCAGCTGATGATCGAGTTCCACAGCGTCGTGATGCTGGTTTTAATTTTGGCCCCGATTGTAGTTACAACCGAAATGAATCCGTTCCAGGTGTTTTTAAAGATCGTTGCGATTGCCGTCAGAAGTCCTGTAAAATACTGCTGAATGCCGGTCCATACCTGTCGGATGCCCTTCGTAATATTCGCCCAGATTTTCTGCAGGTCAGGCCCGATCTTCCCGAAATTCCCGGTGATCAGGTCGCAGATGACCAGAATCGGGGCCATCAGCACATTTTTTAAAACCGTGAACGCGCCCGTAAAAATCTTCTGGATTCCGGCGAAAATCCGGGAGAAACTCGCCTGAAGCCCGTCGAACGGGGTCATAATTGCCTGGATCAAAGGCTGAACGACTTTCTTCACAATGCCGGTAATGGTGTTCCACAGATTGGTCATCCCCGTAACCAGATCGTTCCACAGGTTTTTGAAAAAAGCACTGATGGGTTCCCAATTTTTCATGATTAACGTCGCGATCAAAGCAATTGCCGTGACGGCCGCGGCAAACGCCAGAATAGGCAAAGCGGAACCGCTTACTACGGATGAGATTCCTATAAAAGCCTTTTTCAGTGGTTCAAAGTTGATTTTCAGACTCTTTAGGGTTTCGAATGCCTGATGAACCGTATTGAAGTTTCCCAACTGGTCAACGACGTTTTGAACGACCCCGGGAACCGACGCAAACGCAGATTGCAATGCACTTGAGAAGCCCTGCGCCTTCTGCCCCTGCGCAGCACCCAAATTTTGACTAACGGCGGCTCCGAGCGACTGCAAGGACACGATGATCTGGTTCAAAGAGCCATTGATTGTTTGCGTCGCGGAAGAAAACACGGGCAGAACCTGGCGAAAGGCAGTGCCGATTTCATTTTGTAAACTGCCCGCAATTCTGTCTCCCAGACCCGAAAGCGCGGCCGTTAAGCTTGTATTTAGCTGCTCTGCCGCTTCTTTGCCCGCCTGAGCGGCTTCCGCCAACAGAGAATCCGTGTTCATTTGATAAGACAAGGCGATGTCTTCCGTATTGTCAGCCATTTAACTCCTCCTTGTATTATAGAGTAGTAGTTATTAGAGCCCCTCTCCAAGGGCTATGTGCTACACTGTAAGGGATGTTGTGGATTGGTTAAGTCCTCCTACCACCAGATGGTTTTTGAAAGGTTCCAACCA
>NZ_VWXL01000001.1 GCF_009746625.1 Caproicibacter fermentans | reverse complement strand
GGATATTTACGAACAGATTCGTAAGATTATCGCAACGTGTTAGACGTCAGGCGGTGTCAAATGAGTAAACTTTCCTGTTACAATCGGCAATCGCATCATGTTAGACATCCGCCTGCTAAAGATAAAATATGAATTAGAAGTAGAAACTTTTAGGGAATTGCACGGCAGAAATGCTGTGCTTTTTCTTTTGCAAAGGAGGCGTTATATGAAGCGGATTTACAGCGTTTTACTTGTGCTTGCCCTGCTATGTTCCTCCCTGTGTGCTGTACCAGCTTATGCGGTTGGGGATGGGAACATAGATGGCGGTGGCGGCGGCATGGGCGATGGCACCAGCACCAACTCATGGACTCCGGGCAACGAGGGTGTGCGGGTGACAGTGGTTCGGGCAAGTGATCATGCGGTGGCTACAACACCAATTGATCTTTCAAATAAAAAACCTACTAATATTAGGCTGCACTTTGGTAAAGTCAGTAAACTTTCATATTCAAGTGTGCCTTCATTAAATCCAAGTGGGTAGAGTTACTCTTTTCATAATCCTGCACAATCGTTGCCTCGCATCGTCAGTACCAATGGTAGTAACAATATTGCCGCCATCAAAAGCTATTTTACGGATGAACAGGTAATTCGAAGCATTGCCGGTCTCACTGGAATGGACTTCGAAGTGTTAATCGGCGGCGAGTACAAGTTACTTTTAGAACCCATCGCCTATTACAAATTCGAGGGTGTGATGATTGCCACCACAGCCACAGAAGCCGCCATGTATGACGAGCAAGTCGGCGGTCTCCTGAGAAAGAAAATGGTATCTCTATCCCATAAGAATCTGCCACTGTCCATGTTCTTGGAGGTGGCTGATCTCGGATACTCGGCATGGTCAGGCAGCCGAAGCAAAGCCGCATCCAATGCAGAAATCAAGTCCTCTCTTGGTCTTGGCATCGTGCGGTTTAAGGATAAGCCTGCCGAGCCTCCGGAGGTTTCTGTGTATGACTACGAATACCGGGTGAACACCGAGGTCATCACAGCAATCACCGTCAGCGGCGGTCAGAGCGATCCGGATCATCCGGTATCGGCAACCTTTTATGTGAATGGCAGAAGCCACCGGGTCAGCAACATCTACTATCCCGATGGCGACAGCCAGCTGGCATGGATACGCTGGACAACGCCGAATACTCCGCAGCATATGACCATTACGGTTTCTGTGTCCGGAGGCGGCAGCTCCAGCAAGGCGACAATTAACGTAAATATCGTTGACCTTGATAAGAATCCTCCTCCCAATCCTGTGGCAGATGACCGCAATGACAGCTTTAGAAAATCCGCTGTTCCCAACAAGCCACAGCAGACCTCCGCCAGTTGGACGGTGTGGCGTCCTTGGTGGCAGGAGCATTGGGTCTGGCACAGTGACTGGAACTGGTACAGCGATGGTGACGGAGGCGGTCATTGGGAGGATGACGGTGAATGGGTCGACGAGGGCTGGTGGATGTTTGACCTCGACCGCTATCAGGCCAGCCTGTCGGCAAGCATGGCAATCAAGCCCGATGATAAAAGCCCAACCGCCAGCGGAACGGTCATGAAGTCCGGCTATGGGATCAATGAAATGATTTCTGCCAGAGTCAGCACCAACCAATCCTCGGCGGTAACCGGGGCGCAGACGGCGGTGACCTACTTCCCGGAATTCGGGTATCAGACCTACTGGAGGCTGCTGGAGCGCATGAGTTCCGGTTACAGCGCCCGGTTTGAGTTTCAGAAAAATCCCTACAGCACGTATAACCGCAGGACGCATTTTTCACCCATCTGGTTCCCGGATGGAAGCTATACCCCCTACACATGGCTGATTGATTGCTGGTCACCCGCTGGGATGCTCTCCATGAATCTCACGGACACCGTCACCATCCGGGATAATTTATGGACGGACTGGCATATTGCGCCGCAGAAACCCCATTAAAAACAGAGAAAAAAACAAGACCGCAGCCAATCAAAAGCTGCGGTCTTGCCATTCTCAATCCTATGAAGAAAGGTGGAAAATCAATGAAATCGAAACGAATTGCAATGCTCCTGTGCATAAGCTTACTGCTGTGTCTGATGTTCAGTACAACGGCCTATGCAGCGGGAACCGGGGATGTAGCCGGAGCCATTGAGGGAACGTGGACAACGGCCTCCCAGCAGATCAAAACCGTGGTCAACAAGGTGGTGTTCCCCGCCATTGACCTGATTCTGGCGGTGTTTTTCTTTGCTAAATTAGGCACGGCTTATTTTGATTGTGCGCCCGTAACGGCGATGTAATAATTCTGGATTTGGCAATCCAGCGGGTAAAAGCTCATTCGCCCGTCATCAACCGGCTTACCTGAGGGGGAAACCTCATAGGGGAAAATAGCACACCGGTAAA